>CBDDBU010000026.1:0-312500 GCA_965226045.1 Alphaproteobacteria bacterium | reverse complement strand
GGCCGCGCTCGACCAGGCTCCCACGGCGCTTCGCGTCGGCTATGACGAGGCCTACTGCACGGAAGGCGTCGACCCCGTCGTCGCCAAGGGGGTCAAGGACGCGGTCGCGGCGCTTGCCGGCGTCGGCGCTGAGATCGTGCCCATCGCGATGCCGGAGCACGACGAGCTCATCAATCTGTGGGGGCCGTTCTGCGCTGCCGAGTGCGCGTTGCACCATGAACAAACCTATCCCGCGCGCGCCGACGAGTACGGGCCGTCGCTCAAGGGCCTCATCGACGCCGGAATCGCCGCGACCGGGATCGACCTGGCGCGCGGCAATGTCGCGCGCAGCGCCTTCAAGGGACAGCTGGCGCGGATGTTCCAGAACGTCGACATGATCGCGGCGCCGTCGCTGTTCATACCAACGCCGCTCGATTCCGCGATCGAGGAATTAGCGGCGGGCGAGGGCGGCCTTTACAAGCTGGTCCGCTTCACGGCGCCCTACGATTTCTCAGGCAGCCCGACCATCTCCCTGCCCTGCGGCTTCTCCGCCGAAGGTCTGCCGCTCGGCTTTCAGCTGATCGGGCCGCACCTCGGCGAGGGCCTGTTGTTGCGGTCAGGCCACGCTTACCAGCAGGCAACCGACTGGAGCACGCGGCATCCCGAGATTTGAGCCGCGTCACCGCCGGGCTTTGCGGCTCGACCTTGGTGCGCCGCCAAGGCCGCACGCAGCCTCGACGAGGCCATTGACAAGCTTGGATCGGGCCGCGACAACGGCGGCAATAGATTGTCAACCTCAAAGACCCATGCTCCCATCGCCCCATGCCGCAGCCCCACCGCGCCGTATCCCCCGCGCTGGATTGCCTGGTGGCCTGGGGAAAGATCCCTGCTGATGAACGGCGCCCTTTCATTTCAAGTCATCGACGACGACCCGGATTTCGTCGAGATCGTCTCGCACTTCGTCCGGCAGGGGGTCATAAGCGTTCATGCCAGTGCGTCTAGCGGACACGCACTGGAAGATGCCGCGCGACGGAAACCAGATTGCATTCTTCTCGACATCATGATGCCCGGAATCGACGGAATAACGATCCTCCGGCGACTCTCGGAGATGGAAGAGCTGTCGGCGACGACGATCGTCATGGTGAGCGCCAAACCCTATGACTTCGACCAAAGACACGCTCTGGGGCTCGGCGCGGCCGGCTACATCACCAAACCAATCGACCCGGCGGTGTTCTTGAATGATTTGATGGCGTTGATCCGAGACGAGGTCGTTCTCCAATTCTGGGGCGTGCGCGGCCCCTGCCGGTTCCCGGGGAGAGCTCTCTCAAATACGGTGGCAATACATCTTGCGTCACGCTGTCGTTTGCGGACGGTCGCTTCTTCGTGTTCGATGCGGGGCGGGCATCAAGCGGGTATCGGACAGCTTGTTGGCGGAGGGGCGCACGCGACTCGACGCGAAGATATTCATCTCACACCCGCACTGGGACCACATCAACGCGCTGCCGTTTTTTGTCCCCCTCTATCTGCACGGTTGCGAATTTGAGATTTGCGGACCGTCCCACGGCGATCTGACGATGCGCGAGCTGACCTCCGCGCAGATGGACAACGTATATTTCCCGATAACAACGCGCGAATTCGCAGCCAATGTCTACTTCCGCAATCTTCAAGAAGGCACCCACACGATCGGCGGGATCGAAGTCCAATCGATGCTGCTCAGCCACCCGGCCTCGTGCCTCGGCTATCGGGTCAACCATGGCGGTCGCTCATGGTGTTACATCACCGATAACGAACTATTTCTTCCGACCGACGCGCGCGGCGATGTCGCTATCTCTGTTGAAATTCGTGGGGCAGGCGTCGCTGGTTGATGATGCTATGCTGCCTTCATGATGGTTTCAATGGCACTGTCGGCCTGAGCCTTTCTCAAGTGTTCCTGGAGAGCATTTCGGAGGATGGGCAGCTGACGATAGGCCTTGAGGCGACGGAAGATTTTCTGGGCCTCCAGCAGGCCGGCGGCGGTCCATCTGAGCGCCATCTCGGCGTGTCTCCAGCTGTTTGACGTTGCGGGTGACCTGGCGCACCGTGCCGAGCGCGTTCTCGACGATGTTGGTGCAGGCGAGCGAGCGCCGGAGTTCGTGCGGGCAGGCCCGAGGCGGATGACGGTGAGTATCTCGTCCAGCCCCTCCAGGATGCTGCCCGAGACGCCCGGTTCCTCATGCTCCAGACGCCGGGCCAGGTTGCGCAGCAGCCGTTCGGCCTTGTCTGCGTCGTCCTGGTCCCAGGCCTGACGGAGCGCCTTCTTGACGCTCGCATGCAAATGCAGGGGCAGGCGCTCGATGATGTTACGGCCCTTGTGGACCTGGCAGCGCTGGATGGCGGCGGCCACACCGAAGGTGTTGCGGATCGCTTTGCTGAGCGCCTTCGCGCCATCGACGATGAACAGCCGGGGCAGCGTCGGATCGAGCCCCCTGGCGAGGAGATTGTCGAGCAAGGCCTGGACGACGACAGTGTTCTCCGTCGCCCCCTCGACCACGGCCAGGACATGCTTGTCGCCGTTGCCATCGACGCCGATCGCCGCCACCAAGACATGGTCGCCGACATGCAGACCGTCGATCTGGATGACCAGCAGGTCGAGCTCCGAGAGGTCAGAGGCAAGCCAGGCCTTCATCTTCTTGCGCGACAGCGCCACAAAGCGCCGGGAAACGGCCGACTTCGAGGTGCCGTCGCCACGCGCTTTCGCCAGGTCGCCCTCGGGCAGACGGACCGCGCGGTGGTACTTGCGGGTCGACACGTTCAGCACCATCAGGTTGAGCGCCCACTCGAGCAACAGGTTGCCGTCGCGCAGCACCTGCCAGCTCTCCAAACCCACCTCCTTGCCAGCATGGTCGCGAACCCGTGGCCGCTGCACTTTCACGCGGCCGCCGTGGTAGCCGATCTCGCTCTGCGTATGGCCCCAGCGATAACCCCGACGGTTCCCATGGCGACGATGTCGGGCCCCGCACACGGTCGTGGCGTCCTCCTCCATCATCTCGGCCAAGGCCTCGACCCCGGCCAGGAGACAGAACCGATCCACGCTGAGACGGACTGCGTCCATCGCGTCTGCCAGCGGCGGCATAGGAAACGAGGTGGCAAGGGCTTTCGGGCTACTGGAACTACGGATATTCTTTCCCATGGTGTCGTTCTCCCTCTTGGGTTTGCAGCACCCGGAGCCCTAACGGCTCCAGGAGAGCGACACCTACCTCAACTTTTCAACATCGACCGGGACATCTCCTTCAGCTTGAAGATACCGGTCATACCGGTCGTCGAGGCAATGGCCTCGATTTGCATGTCCATCTCGTCGAAGACCGGTCCCCTCGGTTTCCGAATGATCAAAGACCAACCGCAGCGCCCAGGTCGCGCACGTCTCGGCTTCCGTCACCACGGCCATCACGTTCGGGTTCTCACGGACATTGCGATGGGTCTTGGCTGAAGAACTGATGCGACAGCGCGACATGGGTGTCGTCGACGTAATAAACCTGCGAGATTATGGTCGCGTTCGGCGTTCCGTCGAGCGCCCACGTGACGATGATCGAGGGGCAGAACCCCCTGCATCGCCGGTTTGATGTCGTCGGGAAGTGCGGGCCATGCACGAAGTCGACCAACTCACTCGGGATCATGCCGTCTCTCCACGCATCGGGCCTCGGCACCGCCTTTGACGCGTTCGCCAAGTCTCCGCAAGTCCACGGTCTTGGCAAGTCATTGGCCAGCGCCACCCGGCGCTCGGTCAACCACACACGAGCCGTCTAAGTTCCGGGCAACATGGTTAAGCTCACGCGCATCTACACCCGTGGCGGCGATGGCGGCATGACATCGCTTGGCGGCGGGGCGCGGGTCGCCAAGCACGACCTACGTGTCGCCGCCTATGGCACCGTCGATGAGGCCAACGCCGCGATCGGCATTGCGCGCCTCGATACCAGCGGCGACCCGGACGCGATGCTAGCGCGCATTCAGGATGATCTCTTCGATCTCGGCGCCGATCTCTGCACGCCGGGCGCCGATGACGACCGACTGCGCATCACTCAACGCCAAGTCGACCGTCTGGAGGCCGAAATCGATGCGATGAACGAACGGCTGCGGCCGCTCGCATCCTTCGTGCTGCCGGGCGGCACAGCGGCGGCGGCGCACTTGCACGTCGGCCGCACCTTCACGCGCCGCGCTGAACGTCTGGTCAGTGAATTGTGTGCCCGCGAAACGGTCAACCCGCTCGCGCTTATGTTTCTCAATCGGCTGTCGGATCATCTGTTCGTGCTCGGCCGTCATCTGAACAACGACGGCGCCGACGATGTCCTGTGGCGGCCCGGCGCGAACCGCTAGCTCTCACGGCACACTATAAGTGGCGGTCGCGCCGCACTCAGGCGCTGACCCGGCACAGCGACCAGGCGTAGGTGCGGAACACAAACCAGCCAATCTGGGTGAGACAACGGCCCGCCGGCCCGCGCGGCTTCAGCCCGGCGGCCTTGAGGGTCATCGCCAACCCCTTGGCCACGTGCTCGTAGCGATAGAGTGGCAACGTCCGCCGCGCGAAAGCGGTCGCGTACCGCCGCCGCCGATAGGGTGTGGTGAGCCCGTTGCCGCAATAGTAGGCATAGGCCAGCTCGTCGTCCCCGCTCTCCGCCAACCGCCCGAGGGCGATCCACAGGCCCGCCCACATGCTCGGTTTCTCGATGGCGCCATAGCGCTTCTTGTTGCTGTAGAAGAGCCTGTAATGGCGGTATTCGTCGCCCGCTATACGGTGACAGATATGGCGCAGCACCGGCTCGTCGGTGGCATCGCGCACGGCGCTGTAGAAGGCGCTGGTGCCCGACTCGACGAAGCAGCGCGCGACCAATTCCTTGGTGCGGGAGCCACGCACCGATTCGGCCGCCTTGGTGGGCAGCTGATGCCCCCCCGCCTTGAAGCGCGCGAAACGCGCCTCGAAATCGAAGCTAGGATCGGCGAGCTCGCACCAGCGCCGCAGGGCCTGGCCGTGTTGAAGCTCTTCGATCCCCCACGCCCGGGCCTCGGCCTGGAAAGCGGGATCGCCATGAAATACCGAGCACAGATAGGCGACGTAGTCGTCGCTGTGGTGCTCGACCATGCAGGCGCCCTTGACCGCCTTCAGATGTCCCGGATCCACGCGGCTCGAATCGAACCGCTCCCAGGGCACATCATCCAGCGTCCAACTCGGGCGCGCCTTTTCCGGCTTGCGCTCTGGTTGCATGGGACCTCGCCGCCTCCATCCATCCCAACTGGTGGCGCGAGTGTAGCCAAAAGACCGTCCGCAGCCAAGACAGTGAACTCAGCTCGCCGCGCCAATCATCTCCTCAAACAGTTGAATCGCGATTTCGGCCCGGTGTCGCTCCGCATCAGTCCGCGCGTCCTCAAGGTCCTCGCGCGCGTATGCGAGCCGTTTCTCCAGACTGGCGCGGTCGAGCTCGTCCACCGGCGCTGATTCCTCGGCAAGCACCGTGCAGCGCTCCGCCGTCACCTCGCAAAAGCCCCCCGACAAAAAGATGCGCCGGACGTCGGCACCCTCGTTGTGAATCTCCAACACCCCGGGGCGTACCGACGCCGTGACCGGTGCATGGTCGACGAGAACGCCGAAGTCGCCCTCGGTGCCCGGCACCACCACCATCTCCACCTCCTCCGAGGCGAGAAGGCGTTCGGGCGAGACCAGCTCGAATTGAACCTTGTCGGCCATGGTCCCGCTCTAGGCGGCTTCGGCCGCCATTTCCTTGGCCCGATCGACCGCTTCCTCGATCGTGCCAAGCATGTAAAACGCCGCCTCCGGCAGATCATCGTGCTCGCCGTCGACGATTTGCCGGAATCCCTTGATCGTTTGCTCAAGCGAAACCAGAACGCCCGGTCGGCCGGTGAAGACCTCGGCGACATGGAAGGGCTGTGACAGAAAGCGCTGGATCTTGCGCGCCCGCGCCACCGTCAGCTTGTCCTCCTCGCTCAATTCGTCCATGCCCAGAATGGCGATGATGTCCTGCAAGCCCTTGTAGGTCTGCAACACCTCCTGCACGCGCGTCGCGACCGTGTAGTGCTCATCGCCGACGATCCGCGGATCCAGCATGCGCGAGGTCGAATCGAGCGGGTCGACCGCCGGATAAATGCCGAGCTCGGCGATCTGGCGCGACAGCACCGTCGTCGCGTCAAGGTGAGCGAACGAGGTCGCCGGCGCCGGATCGGTTAGATCGTCGGCCGGCACGTAGATCGCCTGCACCGAGGTGATGGAGCCTTTGTTGGTGGAGGTAATGCGCTCCTGCAGGTTGCCCATGTCGGTGGCCAGCGTCGGCTGATAGCCGACCGCGCTCGGGATGCGGCCGAGCAGCGCGGAGACCTCGGAGCCCGCCTGGGTGAAACGGAAGATATTGTCGACGAACAGGAGAACGTCCTGGCCCTCTTCGTCACGGAAATATTCGGCGACCGTCACGCCAGTCAGGCCAACGCGGGCGCGAGCGCCCGGCGGCTCGTTCATCTGGCCGAAGACCAACGCCGCCTTCGACTCGCCCTCGAGATTGATGACGCCCGATTCGATCATCTCGTGATAGAGGTCGTTGCCCTCGCGCGTCCTCTCGCCGACCCCCGCGAACACCGAGAATCCACCATGGGCCTTGGCGATATTGTTGATGAGTTCCTGGATGATCACCGTCTTGCCCACGCCGGCGCCGCCGAACAAGCCGATCTTGCCGCCGCGCGCGTACGGCGCCAACAAATCGACGACCTTGATGCCGGTGACCAGGATTTCCTGTTCGGTCGACTGCTCCACGAATTCGGGCGCCGCGCGATGGATCGGCATGCGCTGTGCGGTCTTGATCTCGCCCCGCTCGTCAATCGGCTCGCCGATCACATTCATGATGCGTCCCAGTGTCTCGGGTCCCACGGGGATGCGGATCGGCCCACCGGTGTCGGTGACCTCGGTACCGCGCACCAGACCGTCGGTCGAATCCATGGCCACCGTCCGCACCGTCGATTCGCCGAGGTGCTGCGCGACCTCGAGGACCAGCCGCTGGCCGTGGTTGTCGCACTCGAGCGCATTTAGGATTGGCGGCAGCTCCCCGTCGAATTGAACATCGATCACGGCGCCGATGACCTGGGAGATCCTGCCGACGAGGTTGGTGTTCATGTCGTGCTCCGAGTGTGTGGGCCCACTACAGCGCCTCCGCGCCCGAGATGATCTCAATGAGTTCACTGGTGATCACCGCTTGGCGGGTACGATTGTAGCTGAGCGTAAGTCGATTGATCATGTCGCCGGCGTTGCGGGTGGCGCTGTCCATCGCGGTCATGCGCGCGCCTTGCTCGCTCGCCGCGTTCTCCAGTAGGGCGCGATAGATCTGCACCGCCAAGTTGCGAGGCACCAACGCCGCGAGAATTTCGGCCTCGTCGGGCTCGAACTCCGGGATCGCGCCCGTCTCGTCACCAGCCGAGGCGTCCGGATCCAGCGCTATGGCAGCCGGGATCAGCTGGCGCTCGGTCACGACTTGCGTCATCACCGTCACGAAGGTGTCGAAGAAGATCGTGCAAACGTCGAACGCACCTTCATCGTAGAGCGCGATGATGCGTTCCGCGATCGGCACCGCGTCGCCGAACGACAATCGGCGGACACCGCTGAGGTCGACCTCATCAACCATCAGCCCACCGAACTCGCGCCGCAACATGTCGCGACCCTTGCGGCCTACGCACAGCACCTTGACGGTACGGCCCTCCGTCACCAGACCGCGAATGCGCAGCCTTGCCGCGCGCGCGATCGACGAGTTGAAACCACCGCACAGGCCCCGCTCGGCGGTGGCGACCACAATAAGGTGGCTCGCCTCCGCGCCAGTTCCGACCAACAATCGCGGCGCCGCCTCGTTGTCGCCAAGGCTTGCGGCGAGCGAGGCCAGCATGCGCTCCATCCGCTCGGCATACGGGCGGGCGGCCTCGGCCTGCTCCTGGGCGCGACGCAGCTTGGACGCCGCCACCATCTTCATCGCCAGCGTGATTTTCTGGGTCGATCGCACGCTGGCGATGCGATTGCGTAGGTCTTTGAGGCTCGGCATCGGTTCAGTCGATCAGCGGGCGCGTCGACGCCTTACACCGCAGACACCTACGCGAAGCTCTTGGCGAAGCCATCGATGACACTGGTAAGCCTCTTGTCGGTCTCGTCGGAAAGCTCGCCCTCGACACGAATCGTCTCCAGGAGATCGTGGTGTTTGTCCCGTATTTCCGCGATCACGCCCTCTTCGAAGCGACGCACATCGCCGACGTCGATCTTGTCGAGGTAGCCGCGCACGCCGGTGAGGATCGAGATCACCTGCTCTTCGATCACCATCGGCGCATACTGATCTTGCTTGAGTAGCTCGGTCAGTCTGGCGCCGCGTCTGAGCAGCCGTTGAGTCGCCGGATCAAGGTCCGAGCCAAACTGGGCGAAGGCCGCCATCTCGCGATACTGGGCGAGTTCGAGTTTGATGCGGCCGGCGACCTGCCTCATCGCCTTGACCTGCGCGGCCGAGCCAACACGACTGACCGAGAGGCCGACGTTCACGGCCGGGCGAATACCTTGATAGAACAGATCCGACTCGAGAAATATCTGACCGTCGGTGATTGAAATAACATTGGTCGGGATGTAGGCCGAGACGTCGTTGGCCTGGGTCTCGATCACGGGCAGCGCCGTGAGCGACCCCGAGCCCTGCTCTTCGTTCATCTTGGCCGCCCGCTCCAACAGCCGCGAATGCAGATAGAACACGTCGCCCGGGTAGGCTTCGCGGCCCGGCGGCCGGCGCAGCAGCAGCGACATCTGTCGGTAGGCCACCGCGTGCTTGGACAAATCGTCGTAAATGATGACGGCGTGCATGCCGTTGTCGCGGAAGAACTCGCCCATGGCGCAGCCGGCATAGGGCGCAAGGAACTGCAGCGGCGCCGGTTCCGACGCCGTCGCCGCGACCACGATGCAGTAGTCCAGCGCGCCGTAGTCCCCGAGGGTCTTGACCACCTGGGCGACGGTTGACCGCTTCTGCCCAATCGCGACATACACGCAATACAGTTTCTTGGTTTCATCGTCGGTCTGGTTCACCGACTTTTGGTTGACGATGGTATCGATGGCCAATGCCGTCTTGCCGGTTTGCCTGTCGCCAATTATCAATTCGCGCTGGCCGCGACCGATCGGGATCAAGCTATCGAGCGCCTTCAAGCCGGTTTGCATCGGCTCGTGAACCGACCGGCGTGCGATAATCCCGGGTGCCTTGACCTCGACCCGGCGGCGTTCCGTCGTCTCGATTGGTCCCTTGCCATCGATCGGATTGCCAAGGGCGTCGGCGACCCGTCCCAACAACGCTTTCCCGACCGGGACATCCACGATGGCGCTCGTACGTTTGACTATATCGCCTTCCTTGATGTCGCGATCGTCGCCGAGAATGACCACGCCGACGTTGTCGCTCTCAAGGTTCAACGCCATGGCCGTCGTGCCGTTCTCGAACTCGACCATCTCACCGGCCTGCACGTTGTCCAGACCGTGGACGCGGGCAATGCCGTCGCCCACGGACAGAACCTGGCCGACCTCCGACACTTCGGCTTCGGTGTCGAAGTGTTCGATCTGTTTTTTGAGGATCTCCGAGACCTCGGCGGCACGGATGTCCATCATCCAACCCCTTTCATGGCGAGCTTGAGATTGTGCAACTGAGTGCGCAGCGAGGTGTCGAGCATGCGTGAGCCCAGACGCACCACCAGCCCGCCGATCAAACCCTCATCGACATGGCTGGTCAGGTTGACCTCGCGGCCCACGGCCCGCGAAAGATTGGCCTTGAGCGCATCGATTTGGGCCGCGCTAAGCGCCCGAGCCGAGGTGACGTCGGCCCCGACCTCACCGCGATGCTCGGCGAGCCGCGCTCGATAGAGACGGACCACCTGGGTGAGAATGAATAGCCGACGATTGCGCGCCAATAAGCCGACAAATCGCCGCACCAGGTCGATCGCACCCGCCCTTTCGAGCACCGCCGCTACCGCGCGCCCCTGCTCCTCGCGGCTCAGGATAGGGCTGCGGATCAGTCGGGCGAAGTCGGCGCTCTCGTCAATCAGCGTCGCCAACCCGGCGAGGTCGTGGCCGACTTCGTCCAACACTTTTTGATCGCGAGCCAACCCGAACAACGCGTTCGCGTAGCGGCCGGCGAGTCCGGATGTCAAAGATAGGTCGGCCACCACCTGGTTTGGTCCTGGTTGTTGCGATGGGTTCCGCGCGCGACTGGCTTTAACCAATATCCGCGATTGGATTGATCCAACACGATTGGCTTGATCCAACAAGAAAACGACGGCCACAGCCATCCGGCGCGCCGTCGTTCGGGCCGCGATTACGTAGCACAGCACCTGGGGTCGCGCAAGCTGAGCCGGGCCGTCGGCGCGGGCTCAGATCAGCTTGCCGGGATTCATGATGCCGTCGGGGTCGAGCGCCCTCTTGACCCGCCGCATCAGCTCAATTTCCACCGCCGGCTTGTAGCGCCGGATGCTTTTGCGTTTGATCCGACCAAGGCCGTGCTCGGCACTGATACTGCCATCGAGCTCGGCCGCGATGTCGTGGACGATCCGGTTCAATCGCTCCTCGCGCGCGCGAAAGGCCTCTACCGTCAGGTCGGGCGGCTGACCCAGGTTGAAGTGGATATTGCCATCGCCGAGATGACCGAAGGCCACGGGGCGCACCCCCGGCAGCTCGGCGCGCACGGCGGCCTCGGCCCGTGACATGAACTCAACGATGCGCGAGATAGGCACCGCTACGTCGTGCTTGATGCTCGCGCCGTCATGCCGTTCGGCCTCGGGTATACTCTCGCGCAGTCGCCACAAGTCCCGTGCCTGAGCCGTGCTCTCGGCGATCACCGCATCGCGTATACCGCCGGAGTCGTGAGCACGGGCCAGCGTATCCTCGAGCGCCGGCCGCAATGTTTCGCTCTCGGCCGAGGTCGAGAGCGCGGCGAGTACATACCAGGGGTGTTGCCCAGCGAGCGGGTCGATGCAGCCGGGAATATGGCGCAGCACCAACTCCAGCGTGGCCGCCGAGATCAGTTCGAACGCGTCGACCCGACCGCCACTTCGTCGCCGCAAGCTCGCCAGCAGATCGCAGGCGGCGGCAACATCGCCCATGGCGACAAACGCAGTCTGCACATCGCGCGGGCGCGGAAACAGGCGCAGTACGGCGGCTGTGATAACGCCCAGCGTGCCCTCGCCGCCGATGAACAGCTGTTTGAGGTCGTAGCCGGTATTGTCCTTGCGCAGCCCCCGGAGCCCGTCCCACAGGCGACCATCAGGCAGTACTACCTCAAGGCCGAGCACGAGCTCGCGCGCGTTGCCATAGCGCAACACATTGATGCCGCCCGCGTTGGTGGAAATATTGCCGCCGATTTGGCAACTGCCTTCTGCCGCGAGGCTCAAGGGGAACAGGCGGTCGGCCGCAGCCGCCGCCGCTTGCACATCGGCCAGCACGCAGCCGGCCTCGACGGTGAGAGTATCGTTGGCGGGATCGACCGCCCTCACCTGGTTGAGCCGGGCCAGTGACAGCAGCACCTCGGCACCGGCCTCATGGGGAATCGCGCCGCCCATCAGGCCGGTGTTGCCGCCCTGCGGCACGATCGGTATCCCATTCTCCGCGCAAATTGTGACGATCGCGGCCACGTCCTCAGCGCTTTTGGGACGCGCCAGTAACGGTGTTTTGCCGTGGAAGCGACCACGCAGCTCGCAAACATACGGCGCCAGATCGACGGCCTCTTCGAGGTAGCCGCCCGGTCCGACGATCGCCTTGATCCGGTCGAGAATTGCGGCCGGCACGGCGGGCACGCTCATGTTCGGGGTGTAGCCCAGGTCGGACCGCCCGGCAAGGGCCTCAGTCCCCCGAATCGGCGGCCCTCGGGCCAGCGCCTCTTGCGGCTAGCGCCGTTGGGACTTCTTCGGACGCGGCGCAGCCGCCCGGCGCAGCCGATCGTTAAGCGCCCGGCCGAGACCCCGGTCCGGGATCGGCATCACGGCGATCGCCTTGAACTCGCGGCGGTCGAGCTCGCGCAGCATGGCGAACAAGTTGGCGGCGGCCTCTTCGAGATCACCATCGGCGCTCAGGTTGAGCCCATTACAGTAGGTCAGAGGAACTCGTGACCCGAAGGCAAGCAACACCTCGCCCGGCATTAGCTCGGTCGCATTCATCCGCACCGGCCGATCCGGTGCGTAGTGACTTTCCAGCATGCCCGGTCCCAACACCACCGTGTGGTCATCCGGGGGCGGCGCGACCGGCCCGATCTCGACCTCGATCGACTCGCTGGGGATGCCGCCCGGCCGCAACAGCTGCGGAACGTCCCCGGCTAGACTGATGATCGTCGATTCGACGCCGATGTGGCAGGAGCCGCCATCGAGTATCAGATCAGGTCCGTCATTCAAGCTCTGCACGACATGCTCGGCCGCGGTCGGGCTGATCGAGCCCGATCGGTTGGCGCTGGGCGCGACCACGGGGCAGCCGGCGGCCGCGAACATGGCCAGGGCGACGGGGTGATCGGGTACCCGCAGCGCTATGGTCTGGAGACCGGCGCTCGCGAGCCATGACACGTTGGCGTCGTCCAAACGCGGCAGGACCATCGTCAGTGGTCCAGGCCAGAACTTTGCCGCCAGGGCCTGGGCGCGTTCATCAAATCGCGCTACGCGAGCCGCTGCTTTGGCGTCGTGCACATGCACAATCAGGGGGTTGAACTTCGGTCTCTGCTTGACCGAGAAGAGGGCGGCGACCGCCCGGTCGTTGGTCGCATCCGCACCCAAGCCGTAGACGGTCTCGGTGGGGAAGGCGACCAACCCGCCGGCGCGGATAACGCGCCCGGCTTCGGCGATGGCTTGGGCGTCAGCCGTATCTATGTTTATCACAGGCAAAAAACGAACCGTTCGATCCGCGACAACAGTGGCGGCAGTAAAACACATCCCGCCGCGTTTGGCTGTGACAGTGCTACATCTAATGGGGTTCGTTCAAGCGGCCTGAGAAGGAGCGGCCGGAGCTATTGTCAAAAGTTGTGTATGGGCTGATCATGCGGCGGCGCGATCCTGGCGTTCTCCATCTACGAATTTGACGCCGCGAATGATCTCGGCGAGATGGTTCGATCCATCGAGTTTTCTCCATTTTCTCTGAGCGCACTGGCATAGTTTGAAGACCATGGCCATCGCCGTCTTGCGCGACAGGCAGCCCTTGGTCCGGTAGGTGCGCAGACGAACCGTGGCGAACGTGCTCTCGATGGGGTTGGTCGTGCGTACATGCTTCCAGTGCTCGGCGGGGAAGTCGTAGAACGTCAGCAGGACGTCGCGGTCCCTGGCCAGGCAGGCCGCGGCCTTGTCGTACTTCGGCCCGTAGGCTTCCAGGAAGAAGTCGAAGGCGCTCTCGGCATCCTTCCTGGTTTCGGCCATCCAGATGTCTTGCAGGCGCCCCTTGGCTTTCTTTTGCAGACCCTTGGGCAGCTTGTTCAAGACGTTGCCCGTCTTGTGAACCCAGCAGCGTTGCTCGCGGGCGCCTGGGTAGACTTGGCGGAGCGCCTTCCAGAAGCCGAGCGCGCCGTCGCCGAGCGCCAGTTGCGGACCCATTTCAAGGCCGCGCCGCTTGAGATCGAGCAGAACTTCGAGCCAGGACTGCTCACTTTCGCGATAGCCGTCGGCGATGGCGATCAGTTCCTTCTGTCCCTTGTCCGTGGCCCCGACGATCACCAGGATGCACTGCTTCTCTTCCTCCATGCGGGCGCTGAAATAGATGCCGTCCACCCAGAAATAGACGTAGCGCTTGGCCGTGAGGTCGCGCCGTTGCCAGCGCTCCGCCTCAACCCCCCAGACCTCTTTCAGCCGGGTGATCGTGGAGGCCGAAAGCCCCGGCGCGGAGCTCCCCAGGAGCGCCGCCAAGGCTTCCCCGAAGTCGCCGGTGGAAATGCCCTTCAGATACAGCCATGGCAAAAGGTCTTCCAGGCTCTTGGCGCGGCGCAGATAGCGCGGCAGGATCGCCGACGTGAAGCGGATGGCGCCGTCCCCCCGGTCCCGCACACGGGGTTGGCGCACGCTCACCGGGCCGATCCCGGTCTGGATGAAGCGTTCCGGCAGATATCCATTGCGGACAACCCGGCGGCGGCCGGCGGCGTCAACAAGCGCCGCATGGCTACCCAAAAACACGGAGACCTCGGCCTCAACGGCTTGGGCCAACAACTCGCGAGCTCCAGCTTGTAGGACTTCCGTCAACGGATCTTTCTGAAAATCAGATGGGTTTTGAAAAGCAACAACGGTATTCTCTTTCATGGCCTATCCTTCCTTGGCTTAGCTCAAGTGGTGACATCAACAATCACCAGGATACGCCGCCTTCATTTCAACGCCGTACACAAGATTCGGTTATAGCTCGAGCGGCGGCGGCCGGAGCGCTACGCCTTTTCGGTCTCGAACAGCGCCTTGAGATAGTGGTGCTGAAGGTCGGTCATATGGCGGGTAATATCGGCGAGATCCTGGCCGATGGGTTCTGCCATCTCCAGCGAATCGTCGATGTATTGGTCGGTGGGCGCGGCCCAACGCTGGGTCAGATCGATGAGAACGCGGTGAGCGGCTCGCTCATGCGCCCTCGTCCCACGGCCGAGTAGATCGACCCGCGATAGTATGAATTGTAGGCTTTGCTCCGCCGTCAGCATTCTCGTCACCCTCAATCTGACGTTGCGCGATGCTACGCCGGCCTGTTTTAACAAATGCTGAACAGTGACCTAAGCCCATGACCCACACCGTCGAGGCGATCTACACCCACACCGAGGGCGAGCCGACCTGCATCGTCCACGCCGGCATCCCGTGGCCGCGCGGCGACATCTTGGCCAAGCGGCGCTTCATCGAAGTCGAATACGATTGGCTGCGCCGGGCGTTGATGCAGGAACCGCGCGGGCACAAGGATATGTTCGGCGTCTTCGTGGCGCCGCCCCACGATCCGGCGGCTGATGCCGGCATGATCTGGATGGACGGGCGCGGCTACATGCACATGTGCGGGCACGGCACGATCGGCTTGACCGCGGCGATGGTCGCCGAGCGGTGGGTAAAGTCCGAGAGCGATAGGGCGACGATCCTGCTCGAGAGCACGGCGGGAACGATCTCGGCCGAGGTGGGGATCGATGGTGGCCGGGCCGCCTGGTGCCGCTTCGAGAACGTGCCGGCGTTCGTAGCCGAACAGGATGTCGCGGTCGAACTCCCTGGATACGGGACGGTCCACGCCGATATCGCGTTCGGCGGCAACTTCTTCGCACTGATACCCTGGGACCCGAGGCGCCTGCCGATCAGCCCGGAAAATGGGCAACACTTCCGGCGGCTCGGCACGCTCGCGCGCGACCTACTGGCCGCCAAGCTCAAACTGCGCCACCCGACGCAGAGCCACATTGGCGAGCTCTATGTCGTCACCTTTTGGCACGAATCGACGCGTTCCGAGGCACGCTATCGCTGCGTTCACGTGTTCGCCGACGGTCAGCTCGATCGCTCGCCAGGGGGGACCGGAACCAGCGCGATGATGGCGATGTTGGAGGCCCGCGGCGAACTGCGAATTGGCGAGAGCCTGCGGGCCGAGGGGCTGCTCGGCAGCGGCACCTTCTCGGGTCGTCTGACCGGCGAGACGCACCTTGGCGGCGTGCGCGCCGTCATTCCCACCATAACAGGCACCGCCCATATCCTTGGCCGCGCGACTTGGACGATCGATCGCGATGAGGCGGTCGGGCTCGGCTTCGAGATCGGCTGAGCCGATTGCGTGGGGCAAAGCCGCGTAATAGCCTCTCGGAGTCGCGCGGGCGGGGCGGAGCGAGGTTATCATGAGCAACTACCGGGCGCCGCTGAACGACATGCGGTTCATGCTGACCAAGGTCCTCGACCTTGAAGCGACCGCGCGATTGCCCGGGTTTGATACCGTTAGCGTCGAGCTGATCGACGCCGTCCTGGGCGAGGCCGCCAAGCTCGCGACCGACGTGATCGCGCCTCTCAACCGTATCGGCGATAGCGAGCACAGCCGGCTCGAGGACGGCGCCGTGCGCACGCCGTCCGGCTTCGCCGACGCCTATCGGCAATTCGTCGCTGGGGGGTGGAACGCCGCGCCGTTCGATCCCGAGATCGGAGGTCAAGGACTTCCGTGGTCCCTCGCGATGGCGCTGTTTGAGATGTGGGAGAGCGCGAGCCTGGCCTTCAGCCTCTGTCCCACGCTGACCCAGGCGGCGGTGGAATGCCTCAGCCGACACGGTAGCGCACAACTCAAGGCGCTCTATCTCGGCAAGCTGGTCTCCGGCGCGTGGTCTGGCACCATGAACTTGACCGAACCGCAGTCGGGTTCCGATCTCGGCGGTATCCGCACCCGCGCCGAACGCGATGGCCAGCACTACCGATTGCGCGGCACCAAGGTCTTCATCACGTACGGTGACCATGATCTCGCCGATAACATCGTTCACATCGTGCTCGCACGCTCGCCGGACGGGGCCCCCGGCATCAAGGGACTGAGCTGCTTCCTGGTTCCCAAATACATCGTCGAGCCGAATGGATCACTGGGCGCTCGCAACGACGTGAAGCCGCTGTCGATCGAGCGCAAGATGGGCATTCATGGGTCTCCGACCATGACAATGGCCTACGGAGAGAGTGAAGGCGCGGTCGGCTATCTGCTCGGTACCGAGAATGGCGGCATCGACGTTATGTTCACGATGATGAACAACGCCCGGCTGCTGGTCGGACTGGAGGGCGTGAGCCTGGCCGAGCGCGCCTATCAGATGGCCCTGGGCTATGCCCGCGACCGGGTCCAGGGGCGCGCCTCCGGCGCACGGTCCTCGGAGTCGGTGGCGATCATCGAGCATCCCGATGTGCGCCGCATGCTGATGCTGATGAAGGCCAAGACCGAGGCCGCGCGCGCCCTCGCCTATCTGGCCGCCGAGTGCCTCGATCACGCCCAGCGGAACCCCGACGCGAACACGCGGGCCGCCAATCAGCGTCGCCTCGATCTGCTGACACCGGTGGTCAAGGCGTGGTGCTCGGAGATCGGCGTCGAGGTGACCTCGCTCGGCCTGCAAGTCCACGGCGGCATGGGCTACATCGAGGAGACGGGCGCGGCCCAACTGGTGCGCGATGCCCGCATCGTGCCGATCTACGAGGGCACCAATGGCATACAGGCGGTCGACCTGGTCGCGCGCAAGGTCCTACGCGACGATGGGGAAGCCGTTTTTGCTTTCCTCGACGAGGTTCGCGGGTTCGGCGAGGAATTCGCGGCAGCAACCTCGCTCGACTCCACATGCGCCCACGACCTCGGGGTGACGCGCCGCGCGCTCGCCGACTCGCGGGCCGCACTCGAAGCCGCGACCCATTGGCTTATCGGCAGTGGCGGCGAGTTCGGCGCGGCAGCCGCTGGCGCTACCGCCTATCTCCAGCTCTTTGGCGCCGTCGCCGCTGGTCACGGCTTAGCTCGCGGCGCGCTAAAGGCCGCCGGGCACCTGGACGCGGGCGACAACGACCCGTTCGATCGGGCCAAGATAGCCACCGCTCGCTTCTATGCCGAGCAGGTCCTGCCACCGGCGGCGGCGCTGCTCGGTCCGATCACCCGCGGCACCAATGCGCTATTCGCTATCCCTGCCGAGCACATGGGTTAGCCGTGCGATCCCCCACCGCCGTACTAGGTGCTGGAGCTACCCGAGCCTAGAATGGCCGCCCTCGCACCACCGCCTCGAAAGGACCCACGATGAACCGGATCCTGGTGGCGATCGCCTGCCTTGGTTTCTTCGCCTCTTCCGCCCTCGCAGCCACCACCGACGAGAAGTACGTCATCAAAGGCGCGGGCAACGGGACGTGCGAGCGTTTCGTCACCGAAAGGGAGGCGCAATCGCAGGCCTACGCGTTGTTCGGCGGCTGGCTCGCCGGCTATATCACCGCTTACAACCAGCTGACCGACAAAACCTTCGACATTGCGCCGTGGCAGAATCTCGACCTCCTCGCCGCGTTTCTCGACAATTTCTGTCGCCATAACCCGGATTTGGCGTTCGTATCGGCGGTCGGCGCGATGATCAGTGCCTTGCAGCGGACCCGGCTGCGCACCGCCTCCGAGAAGATCGAGGCGGCGGCCGGTGACGATAGGGTCACCCTGTTTCGCAATGTCCTGCGCGACGTTCAGATCCGGCTGACCGATCTCGGCCACTACCAGCGCGGGGCGGACGGGCTCTATGGCGAGGGCACACGCCGTGCGCTCAAGGAGTACCAGCAATCCAAGGCCCTGCCGCCGACTGGTGTACCGGACCAGCGCACGCTGTTCGAGCTCTACCCCTAGCAGCCTGTCGGACTTGAGCCGGGAGTCGAAATAGGATTCGATGGTATCAGTTGAATCGCTTATGCACGACGTTCCGGCGGCACGAGATGTTGCGTTGGGCGTGGTTGTAGGATAGTTGGTTCCTGGTTTGCCGATTACCAGGAGCCGCCCCATGGATCGCTTCCCCGACAGTCTGATCGCCTTCCAACGCATGTTCCCGCACGACGACGCCTGCGCGGCGTGGCTCGCCTCGGTGCGCTGGCCCGAGGGCTTCGAATGCCCGCGCTGCGGTCATGATCACGGCTGGGCGCTACGCGGCAAGGCCCACACGTTCGAGTGCGCGCGCTGCCATCGCCAGAACCTCGGTGACGGCGGGGACCATCCTGCACGGCAGCAAGCTCGCGCTCACCGTCTGGTTCTGGGCCGCCTACCTGATGGCGACGCATTCGAACGGGATCGCGGCGCTGCAGCTCCAGAACCAGCTCGGGATCGGTTCTTATCGCAGCGCCTGGCTGCTCGCCGCCAAGCTGCGCAAAGCCATGGTCGATCCCGAGCGCGACCCGTTGTCGGGCCTCATCGAGGTCGACGAGACCGCGCTGGCGTTCCGCACCAAGAATGATCCCGTGGCCGGCGGCGCCGGGCGCATCCACGACGGCATGCTGCTCGTCGTCGGCGCAGTCTTGGTCGGCGAGGCAGCGCAGGGCCGCCTGCGCCTAAGAACCGATCCCGAGCTGCGTTCTACGGAGCTGCAAGCGCCGCGATCCGCGTTCGAATGCGTCGCACATCAGGTAGGCGCCGCCAGCACCGCCAAGACCAGACGGCTGAGCCGGCGACGCTTGCTGCCCCCGTCGCAGACCCATGGTCCCCGCCGTCACCGAGGTCTGGCGATGGCAGCGCGCGCACTCGAACGTGTGGGCCTTGCCGCTGGAGCGCATCAGCCGTGATCATGACCGCAGCGCAAGGGCATTCGAAGCCCTCGGCGCCTAGCGCACCGAGCTGCGAGCCACGCACGCTGCAAAGCGTCGTCGTGCGGGAACGAGTGCGTTGGAAGGCGATCAGACTGTCGCCGGACAGCGATCCATGGGGCCTTCCGCTCGCTGGCAATCGAACATCGCCAGTGAACCAACTATCCTACAACCACGCCCAACGCAACATCTCGTGCCGCCGGAACGTCGTGCATAAGCGATTCAGTTGATTTGCCCGCGCGTGATGGAGGCCGTCATGAGCAATTTCCGACCGGTCGACCGGGAGACGGGGTTTCTGCTGCCGCCGTCGGTGGAGGAATGGCTTCCCGAGCGGCATCTGGCGCGCTTCGTGGTCGAGGTGATCGAGCAGTTGGACCTCTCGGCGTTCGTGAAGGCCTATCGCGGCTCGGGCTCGGCGTCCTATCACCCGAGCATGCTGCTGGGGCTTCTGGTCTACGGCTACGCCACGGGGGTGTTTTCGAGCCGCAAGTTGGAGCGCGCGACCTATGATTCTGTCGCTTTCCGCTTCATCGCGGCCAACGATCATCCCGACCACGATACCATCGCCGCGTTCCGGCGGCGTTTTCTCGACCGGATCGAAGGGCTGTTCGTCGAGGTGCTGCTGCTGGCCCGGGAAGCCGGGGTGCTGAAGCTCGGCACGGTGGCGCTGGACGGCACCAAGGTGCACGCCAACGCGAGCCGGCACAGCGCGCTGTCGTGGAAACACGCCTGCGAGCTCGAAGCCCGGTTGAAGGCCGAGGTGGCGGAGTTGATGGCGTTGGCGGAGGCGGCCGATGGGGCGGATGTGCCCGACGGGATGTCGGTGCCCGAGGAACTGGCCCGGCGCGAGGATCGTCTGGCCCGCATCGCCGAGGCTAAGGCGGTGATCGAGGCGCGGGCGCGCGAACGCCTTGAGCGGGAACGGGCCGAGTACGAGGC
The DNA here is from genome assembly GCA_965226045.1 of Alphaproteobacteria bacterium. GTDB lineage: Bacteria > Pseudomonadota > Alphaproteobacteria > VGEJ01 > VGEJ01 > CBDDBU01. The sequence goes on along the minus strand of CBDDBU010000026.1, from coordinate 292,346 downwards.
GAAGCTCGAGGCGCGCGCGGAGAAGGCCGAGAAGACGGGCCGCAAGCCGGGCGGCCGTCCACCCGAGCCGCCGGTGGCCGGGCCCGGGCCGAAGGACCAGGTCAATCTGACCGACGCGGACTCGCGCATCATGCCGGTGGCCGGCGGCGGCTTCGAACAGGCCTACAACGCCCAAGCCCTGGTGGCGGCCGACAGCCTGCTGGTGGTCACCAACGACGTGGTCCAGGCCCCCAACGACAAGCGGCAAATCGAGCCGGCGCTGGAAGCGCTCGCCCGCCTTCCCGAGGCGCTGGGCGCGCCCGAGACCCTGCTGGCGGACAGCGGCTACTTCAGCGAGGCCAACGTGAACGCCTGCGCCGAGGCCGAGATCGCGCCGTTGATCACGCCCGGCCGGGAACGCCATCATCTCTCCTGGAAGGACCGCTTCGCCGGCGCGCCGCCGCCCCCGGAGAACCCGACGCCGCTGGAAGCGATGACACATCGACTGGCGACGCCCGAGGGCCGGCAACTCTACGCCCTGCGCAAGCAAACGCCGGAACCGGTGTTCGGCATCATCAAATCGGCCATGGGCTTCCGCCAGTTCTCGCTACGCGGCCTGGACAAGGTCACGGGCGAATGGAACCTGGTGACCCTGGCCTGGAACATAAAGAGAATGTTCACCTTGCAATACGCTTGAGCAGGCGGCCGGACTCCGTACCTCGCGAAAAGGAATAAGAGTATGCTCGCCTTGCGGCACGCGCGAGCAAGCGAACGTACTTCGTGCCCTCACGAGAGGGCATAAGAGTAAACTCACCCTGCGGTACGCGCGGCCAAGCGACCGCACTCCGTGTCCTCACGAAAGGCGCTCGATCCCATGACCTCTCCACATCGCGATCCGTCCACACCCATCCTCGCGGACCTCAGTCCGACAGGCTGCTAGACGACAATGTTCGGCTTTCGGTTCGCGAAGTGCTTGAAACCAATGGGCACGTCGTGGAGCTAATTGTCGATCATGCCACGCGTGGCGTCGAAGACCCCATAGTAGCGACAATCACAATCGAACAACTCGACGTAATCCTAATAAGCTTTGATGGTGATTTCGAAAAGATCGCGCCGCGTGTGCCCGATGGTGCTCGACGAAGATACAGGCGCCTAAGTCGTATCCGGCTGAGAGGTAGTGAACACCAAGCAGCTGAACGCCTCAAAAGGCACTTTACTTTATCGACTCCGAATATGGGATTGCCCAGAACAGTCGAGATGTTCGGATGCATATTTGGGTGTCCAAATACTATATCAAGACGCATCGTTAGGCACTTACGTCGAGGGGATAATCACGAACCATCGGTTATGATTACGCCCGATGTACTTCGTTCAATTCGATAAAACCTATCTCGCGGGCCGCCGCGCTGCCCTCTCTGCCAACATCACTGAGACACCAGCAACCTTTGGAATTTCTGTAGGGCGGTGGAGGTGAAAACCGATGACCGCAGAGAGAGACTCGATGACATTGAATGAGGTTTCCGTTCCGGCCCCCAGGGCCGGCCGCGCCAGACCGACCCCGGACCCGGAGGTTGTGGCCAAGCCGAAGCGGCGCCAGTTCACCGCAGAGTATCGGCTGCGGATTCTGGAGGAGGCGGATCGCTGCACGCAGCCCGGCGAGGTGGGCCGCCTGCTTCGCCGCGAGGGGTTGTACAGCTCGCATCTGACGGCTTGGCGCAAGGCGCGGCGCAAGGGCTCGCTGCGGGAGTTGGCCGCGAAGAAGCGCGGCGCGAAACCGGCCGAACGCAACCCGCTGGATGCGAAGGTGCGCGCGCTCGAGGCGCAAGTGGCTCGCCTGGAGCACGAGTTGCACACCGCGCACACGATCCTGGACGTGCAGGGAAAAGTTGCCGGGCTGCTGGGATTGAACCTCGAACACGGAACGCGCTCTTGATCGCGGTCCAACCGCTTGCGGCGCAGGTCGGCGTGGCGCCGGCCTGCCAAGCACTGGGCGTGTCACGGGCGAGCTTCTACCGTCGTCAGAGGTCAACTCCCGGGCACCAGCAGCCCCGTCCAACGCCCGCCCGGGCGCTGTGTGAAGCCGAGCGCGAGCAGATCCTCGATGTGCTCGCCGGCCCGCGCTTCGTCGACCGTGCGCCGGCGGAGGTCGTGGCGACGCTGCTCGACGAAGGCCATTACCTGTGCTCGGAGCGGACGATGTATCGGATCCTGGCCGCCGATCAGCCGGTCCGAGAGCGGCGCAATCAGCGCGAGCATCCCCAGTACACCAAGCCCGAGCTGGTGGCCACGGCGCCGAACCAGACCTGGTCCTGGGACATCACCAAGCTGTTGGGGCCGACCAAGTGGACGTACTTCTACCTCTACGTCGTGCTCGACATCTTCAGCCGCTACGCGGTCGGCTGGATGGTCGCAGACCGGGAGAACTCGGCGCTGGCCGGTCGTCTCATCGAAGAGACCTGCCACAAACAGGGCGTCCAGCCCCAGGTGCTCACCCTGCACTCCGACCGCGGCGCGCCGATGACGAGCAAGTGCACCGCACAACTGCTCGCCGACCTCGGCGTGACCCGTTCACTGAGCCGCCCTCAGGTGTCCGACGACAACCCCTTCTCCGAGGCCCAGTTCAAGACCCTGAAGTACCACCCCGGCTTCCCTGGCCGCTTCCACGACATCACCGCCGCGACCGCCTTCTGCCGAACGTTCTTCCCTTGGTACAACACCGAACATCGCCATGGCGGGATCGCGATGCTCACCCCGGACGACGTGCATCACAATCGCACCCAGAGCGTGCTGGAGCAGCGCGGGCGGACCCTTCAAGCCGCCTGGACCCGTCATCCCGAACGCTTCGTTCGAGGGATCCCACAACCGGATCCCCTTCCCCAAGCCGTCTGGATCAACCCACCTGTGACACCCACAACAGGAGAAACTGCTCAGTAAATCGTAATCGTCACTGTCTCAAAGTCGTTGACAGGTTCCGCTGGCGTCATATTTCCCGGCTGTCGGGAGGCTTTCGAGGATGAGGCGGACGCCCGCACGGCCCTTGAGGCCCTTACGCGCGCCGAGCGCGACGGCACCGCGCTCGGCCACGACGATGAGGCGACCACCGCCCGCGTCTACGCTAAGCACAGCACCGACTATCTCCGCGCTGCCGCGAATGCCCTCGAACACGGCCCGTCGTAGGACCCTCGAACACGGCCCGTCGTAGGACAATGAGGGTCGATGTGATCCGATCGGACCACACGTCGCGCTGTTGTCGAGGGCCGAACCGCCGCTAAGTCATTAAAATACTTGGTCGGGAGATGTCCCGGTCGATGTTGAAAAGTTGAGGTAGGTGTCGCTCTCCTGGAGCCGTTAGGCTCCGGGTGCTGCAAACCCAAGAGGGAGAACGACACCATGGGAAAGAATATCCGTAGTTCCAGTAGCCCGAAAGCCCTTGCCACCTCGTTTCCTATGCCGCCGCTGGCAGACGCGATGGACGCAGTCCGTCTCAGCGTGGATCGGTTCTGTCTCCTGGCCGGGGTCGAGGCCTTGGCCGAGATGATGGAGGAGGACGCCACGACCGTGTGCGGGGCCCGACATCGTCGCCATGGGAACCGTCGGGGTTATCGCTGGGGCCATACGCAGAGCGAGATCGGCTACCACGGCGGCCGCGTGAAAGTGCAGCGGCCACGGGTTCGCGACCATGCTGGCAAGGAGGTGGGTTTGGAGAGCTGGCAGGTGCTGCGCGACGGCAACCTGTTGCTCGAGTGGGCGCTCAACCTGATGGTGCTGAACGTGCCGACCCGCAAGTACCACCGCGCGGTCCGTCTGCCCGAGGGCGACCTGGCGAAAGCGCGTGGCGACGGCACCTCGAAGTCGGCCGTTTCCCGGCGCTTTGTGGCGCTGTCGCGCAAGAAGATGAAGGCCTGGCTTGCCTCGGACCTCTCGGAGCTCGACCTGCTGGTCATCCAGATCGACGGTCTGCATGTCGGCGACCATGTCTTGGTGGCGGCGATCGGCGTCGATGGCAACGGCGACAAGCATGTCCTGGCCGTGGTCGAGGGGGCGACGGAGAACACTGTCGTCGTCCAGGCCTTGCTCGACAATCTCCTCGCCAGGGGGCTCGATCCGACGCTGCCCCGGCTGTTCATCGTCGATGGCGCGAAGGCGCTCAGCAAAGCGATCCGCAACACCTTCGGTGTGGCCGCCGCCATCCAGCGCTGCCAGGTCCACAAGGGCCGTAACATCATCGAGCGCCTGCCCCTGCATTTGCATGCGAGCGTCAAGAAGGCGCTCCGTCAGGCCTGGGACCAGGACGACGCAGACAAGGCCGAACGGCTGCTGCGCAACCTGGCCCGGCGTCTGGAGCATGAGGAACCGGGCGTCTCGGGCAGCATCCTGGAGGGGCTGGACGAGATACTCACCGTCATCCGCCTCGGCCTGCCGCACGAACTCCGGCGCTCGCTCGCCTGCACCAACATCGTCGAGAACGCGCTCGGCACGGTGCGCCAGGTCACCCGCAACGTCAAACGCTGGAGACACGCCGAGATGGCGCTCAGATGGACCGCCGCCGGCCTGCTGGAGGCCCAGAAAACCTTCCGTCGCCTCAAGGCCTATCGTCAGCTGCCCATCCTCCGAAATGCTCTCCAGGAACACTTGAGAAAGGCTCAGGCCGACAGTGCCATTGAAACCATCATGAAGGCAGCATAGCATCATCAACCAGCGACGCCTGCCCCACGAATTTCAACAGAGATAGGGACATCGCCCTTGGTCGGAGTGGGAGGACTTGAACCTCCGACCCCCGCCTCCCGAAGACGGTGCTCTACCAGGCTGAGCTACACTCCGATCAGGCGCGAGGTTATAGCGCCAACCACCCTCACCCGCAACGCGAGGTGCCCTCAGTAGGCGCGCTCGATACAGAAATCGACGGTCTCCATCATCGTTTGCTTGACCGGTCCGTCGGGGAAGATGCCGAGGGCGTCGCGGGCGATAGCGCCGTAGTGGCGCGCGCGCGCGATGGTGTCGGTGAGCGCGCCGGTGCGCTCCAAGAGGCTGATCGCGTGGGCAAGGTCGGCGTACTCCTGGCGGCCATCAGCCAGGGTGCGACGCCAGAAATCGCGCTCCTCGGGGCGGCCCCGGCGGAAGGCGAGCACGACCGGCAGGGTGATCTTTCCCTCGCGGAAGTCATCGCCGACGGTCTTGCCGAGCGTCGCCTGACGGGCCGAGTAGTCGAGCACATCGTCCACGAGCTGGAAGGCGATGCCGAGGTTGCGGCCGTGACTTTCCAGCGCCTCGTCCTCGGCCTGAGGGCGATCGGCGATGACCGCGCCAATCCGGCAGGCGGCGGCGAACAGCGCCGCAGTCTTGGCGCCGATGACCTCGAGGTAGGCATCCTCGCTGGTCTCGGGATTGTTGGTGGTGGCGAGTTGCAACACTTCGCCCTCGGCGATCACGGCCGACGCCGTGGAGAGGATGTCCAGCACCCGGAGCGAGCCGTCCTCGACCATGAGCTGGAAGGCGCGGGTGAACAGGAAATCGCCGACCAGCACGCTGGCCTGATTGCCCCACACCGAGTTGGCGGTCGCGTTGCCGCGACGAAGCCCACTCTCGTCGACAACATCGTCATGCAGCAGGGTCGCGGTGTGGATGAATTCGACGCACGCCGCCAGCATCACCGGGCGCCGGCCGGCATGACCGCAGAGCTTGGCGCCGGCGATGGTCAGCATGGGACGCAAGCGCTTGCCACCGGCGGCGATGATGTGGCCAGCAAGCTCGGGGATCAGCGGGACGCGGCTGTGCATCCGCTCGATAATGAGCGCGTTGACCTCGGCCAGATCCTCGGCGACCAGCCGCTGTAGCGGCTCAAGCGAGCGCGTCGCCGACGGCCGCTCTCCTTCGAGCGGAGCGACGGTACCCACGACCACCCCTTTCTTGACCTCCCGGAGACGAGCGGCGAGCATAAAAGCGCCTCGTCCGACCGGTCAAGGGAGGGCTGGCGATAGGGAAGGCTGGCATGGTCGAACTCCTCCGCACCAACGACCCCGTGCTTTTGTCGTGGCTGACCGCGCTCCTGACCGAGGCCGCCATTGAGGCCTTCGTGTTTGACAGCCACACCAGCGTGCTCGAGGGGAGCATCGGCGCACTGCCCAGGCGCCTGGTCGTGGCCCGAGCAGACGAGCTCCGCGCGCGCCGGCTTCTCGCCGAGGCTGACATTCACCTGCCCGATCCCGCCCAGGTCTGATCGGCGCGATGATCGTCGGCGCGCGCATACAGGGTCCAGGAAACATAGACATGGGGGCATACGCGATCATGGGCGGGCGGGTGCGGCTCGCCGACGTGCCGGGATGTCCACGTGCCGGTGTCGATGCCGTGCTGCTGGCAGCCGCCGTGGCGGCGGATGCTGGCGAGGTCGTCGCCGAGGCTGGCGCCGGGTCGGGTGCGGCGGCGCTGTGCCTGGCACGCCGGGTCGGCTGCCGCGTGGACGGGATCGAACTGCAGCCGGACTTCGCGGCGGTGGGGACGGGTAATGCGATGCTCAACAGCTTGGATGCGCGAGTGCGCATCATCGAGGGCGACATTGGTGATCCGCCGGCGCCCTTCGACACCACCACCTACGACCACGCCATGGCCAATCCGCCCTATTTTGAGCTCGGGCGCTCGCAACCCTCACCGGTGCCGGCCCGCGCATTGAGCCACCACCGCGCGGACGGTGATTTGGCCGTCTGGATCAACTTTCTGGTCAATCGAGTGCGTTCCGGCGGCACGATCACCATGATCGCCCGGGCGGCGCAGATCGACGCCATCCTCGAACCCCTGCGCGGCGACATGGGCGCCATCGTGCTGTTCCCGCTGTGGCCAGTTGAGGGCAAGGCGGCCAAGTTGCTCATCGTCCGGGCGCGCAAGGGCTCGGCCGCGCCGTTGACCATGGCCGCGGGGCTCGTGCTGCATACCGCCGACGGCGCCTATACCGACGGGGCGGACGCTGTGCTGCGCGACGGCGCGGGGCTCGTCTTGTAGTGTCAGCGCGCGTCGCTCTTGTTGGGGCCGGGCATGCACCCCATCTATGGGCGACGATGATGGAGAAGTGGCTCACTAGGTTTTGGGCGCCGTGGCGGGAGCGGCGGCCGGTAGTCGCCGTGCTGCGGTTGAGCGGCGTGATCGGCGGTGAATCGCGCCTGCGCGGTGGTCTCAATCTGACTGGGCTGGCCGGTCAGATCGAACGGGCCTTCAAGTTGCACCACCTTAAGGCGGTGGCGCTGGCCGTGAACTCGCCCGGCGGATCGCCGGTCCAATCGGCGCTGATCGCCAGGCGCATCCGGGCCCTGGCCGACGAAAAGAAGGTGCCGGTGTTCGCCTTCGCCGAAGACGTGGCGGCTTCTGGTGGCTATTGGCTCGCCTGCGCGGGAGACGAGATCTATGCCGACGAAAACTCGATCATCGGCTCCATCGGGGTCATCTACGCGGGTTTCGGCTTTCAAGCACTGTTGGAGAAGATCGGCATCGAGCGCCGTCTGCACACGCGCGGCGATAAGAAGATGATGCTCGACCCGTTCGCGGCGGAAGACGCTGAAGACGTCACTCGCCTCATGGCGCTGCAGAAAGATGTGCACGATAGCTTCAAGGCCTACGTGCGCGAACGTCGGGGCGAGCGCCTCAAGGGTGCCCAGCGGAAGCTGTTTTCAGGCGAAGTGTGGACGGGAAAGCGGGCACTCGGCCTCGGTCTGATCGATGGCCTTGGCGACCTTCGCACGGTGATGCGCGCGCGCTACGGCGATAAAGTCCGGTTCCGGGTTGTCGCCGGGCGGCGCGGCTGGCTCGAGAGGCGGCTGCGGCTGCCGCTCGGCATGTCGTCGGTGGGTTGGGCCGAGCAGCTGATCGAGGCGATCGAGACGCGGGGGCACTGGCATCGCTTCGGGCTCTAAAAACGGATTGCGCGGCTTGACCGCGGCGGGTCAGCGCCACTAAACCTCAGCCATGTTCGGCGGCCTCGGCAAGTTCATCCTCCTCGGTATCGTCGTGGCGGCGGTGTGGTATGGCATCAAGCTGCTCCAACGCCGCACCGCCGCGTTGGAGCGGCGCGGCAGCCAAGATCCGAAACAGACCGAGAGCGCCGCGGCGGATAGCGTCGAGAACATGCGCCAGTGCCCGGTCTGCCAGGCCTATTCCGCTTCGGCGCAGCCCCCGGCCTGCGACCGCGCCGATTGTCCCTACGCGACCTAAACCCCGTGGGGCAGTCTCCGGCGACCTCGTTTCAGGACATCATTCTTGCCCTGCAGGCGTATTGGGCCGCGCAGGGTTGCGTGATCCTTCAGCCCTACGACATGGAGGTCGGCGCCGGTACGTTCCACCCGGCAACGACGCTACGGGCGCTCGGGCCCGAGCCGTGGCGCGCCGCCTATGTCCAACCCTCGCGGCGCCCGGCCGATGGCCGCTATGGCGAGAACCCGAACCGGCTCCAGCACTACTACCAGTTCCAGGCGATTCTCAAACCTTCGCCGGATGACTTGCAGGAGCTCTATCTGAACAGCCTGGCGACGCTCGGGATCGATTTGCGCCGCCACGACATCCGTTTTGTCGAGGACGACTGGGAAAGCCCGACGCTGGGGGCGTGGGGCCTCGGCTGGGAGGTCTGGTGCGATGGCATGGAGATCACCCAGTTCACTTATTTCCAACAGGTCGGCGGGATCGAGTGCGAGGTGATCTCGGGCGAGCTGACCTACGGGCTGGAGCGCTTGGCCATGTACATCCAGGGGGTCGAGAACGTCTACGATCTTGACTGGAATGGGGCCGGCGTCTCCTACGGCGATGTATTCCTGCGCGCCGAGCGTGAATTCTCGGCCCACAATTTTGAGCATGCCGGGACCGAGATGCTGCTCCGGCACTTCGCCGACGCCGAGGTCGAGTGCCGGAGCCTGGTCGGCGCCGGCTTGGCGCTGCCTGCCTACGATCAGTGTATGAAGGCGAGCCATCTGTTCAATCTGCTCGACGCCCGCGGCGTCATCAGCGTCACCGAGCGGGCCGCCTACATCGGCCGGGTGCGCGAGCTGAGCAAGGCTTGCTGCGAAGAGTGGCTCGAGGGAGCGCGCACGTAGCCGATGGCCGAACTGCTGCTCGAGCTGCTCTCCGAGGAGATGCCGGCGGGGGTCCAGAAGGCCGCAGCCGAGAACCTCGATCGCCTGATCGCCAAGGGCCTCAAGGAGGCCGGGCTGTCGTTCGAAAGCATAGATACGTTCGTCACCCCGCGCCGCCTCGGCCTTGTCGTGGATGGCCTGCCCGAGAAACAACCCGATGTGCATAGCGAAAAGCGTGGTCCTCGGGTTGGCGCGCCGGAGAAGGCGGTCGCGGGGTTCTGCCAATCGCTGGGGCTGACGCGCGATCAGTTGGAGGAGCGAGAGGCTGACAAGGGCCGCTTCTATTTCGCGGTGATCGAAGCAAAGGGCCGGCCCACGGCGGCGGTGCTGGCGGAAGTGTTGCCGTCAGCGATGACCGCGCTGCCGTGGCCGAAGTCGATGCGCTGGGGCACGCGAAGCCTACGTTGGGTGCGGCCCGTGCACGGACTTCTCTGCCTGTTCGATGGCCACGTCCTGCCGTTCACGTTCGCCGATACCATGGCGGGCAACACAACCGTCGGCCATCGTGTACACGCGCCCGCGCCATTCGCCGTCACCGACTTCGCCGACTACGAGCGTAAATTGCACGACGCCTGCGTGCTGGTCGATCCTGCTCAACGGCGGACGATGATCTTGAAAGACGCCGGGCGGTTGGCGACAGAAGACGGCTCGCGACTGCGCCAGGACGAAGGATTACTGAGCGAACTCGCCGGCCTGGTCGAGTGGCCGGTGGTGCTGATGGGCGCCATCGACGCCGACTATATGTCGTTGCCCGAGGAGGTGCTGATCGCCGCGATGCGCAATCACCAGCGCTATCTGGCGACCGAGACGCCGGACGGGAAGCTCGCGCCGCGCTTCATCGTCGTCGCCAACATCGAGGCCGATGACGGTGGGAGCGCTATCGTCGCTGGCAACGAGCGGGTGCTGCGCGCCCGCCTCGCCGATGCCCGCTTCTTCTGGGACCAGGACCGCGAGATATCGCTCTCCGACCGGGTGCCAAGGCTCGCGGAGGTGATCTTTCACGCCAAGCTCGGCACGCTCGATCAAAAGGTCGATCGCATCGAGGCCCTGGCGATGCACCTTGCTCAGCATATCCCGGCCACCACCCACGACCGAGTACGCATGGCGGCGCGGCTTTGCAAGGCTGATCTGTTGACCGAGATGGTCGGCGAGTTCCCCGAGCTACAGGGAACCATGGGCCGTCACTACGCGCTGGCCGAGGGCGAGGACACGGCGGTCGCCGACGCGATCGCCGAGCACTACGCGCCGCTGGGGCCATCCGACACGTGTCCGTCGGCGCCGGTGAGCGTGGCGGTGGCGCTCGCCGACAAGATCGACACCCTGGTCGGATTTTTCGCCATCGACGAGAAGCCGACCGGCTCGCGCGATCCCTTCGCCCTGCGTCGCGCCGCCCTCGGCGTCATTCGGCTTATCGTCGAGAACGGCTTGCGGATTCCCCTCAACGACGTGTTCGTTGCCGCTTTCAGCCTCTATCCGGGCGAAGAGATCGAGGAGGGCGACGCAGATTCCTTCGGGCTGCTGACCTTCTTCGCCGATCGGCTGAAGGTGCACCTGCGCGAGCGCGGCGTGCGCCATGACCTCATCAGCGCCGTGTTCGCGCTGACCGGCGAGGACGATCTGGTGCGTCTGTTGGCTCGGGTCGAGGCGCTGGGCGCCTTCCTCGAAAGCGACGACGGCGCTAACCTGCTCACCGCCTTCAAGCGCGCCAACAACATCGTCGAGATCGAGCAGCGCAAGGACGGCAAGACCTACGGCGGCGGCGATCTCGCCGAGAGCTTGCTTGCCGCGAGCGAGGAAATGCGCCTCCAAGAGGCACTGGCCAGGGCCGAGGCGGATGTAGGCCCGGCGATCAAGAAAGAGGACTTCACTGGCGCCTGTCACGCCTTCGCCAAGTTGCGCGTTCCGATCGACGCCTTTTTCGATCAGGTCACGGTCAACACCGACGATGCGGCATCGCGGGAAAACCGCCTGCGGCTTCTCGACGTGATCCGCACCCGGTTTTTGCTGCTCGCCGACTTTTCACTGATTGAGGGATAGCCGCCGCGTTGTAACAGGCTCACTTTACGCCGAGGGCGGGTCGGGGTTTTGATCATGGCCTGGATCGCCGGGGCTGTCGCTCGCGCCGCTTGCCTGACTCTGAAGGTGGGAGAACGATGACCAAGGGAGTGTACGGATTCGGCGCCAAGGGGGCGGAGGGGCGCGCCGACATGAAGGACCTCCTGGGCGGCAAGGGCGCCAACCTTGCCGAGATGGCGAACCTCGGGCTGCCGGTGCCGCCGGGTTTTACTATCACCACCAAGATATGCACGTCGTTTTACGCGAAAGACCGGCCCTATCGCGCCGATCTCGAAGTGGAGGTTAGCGCCGCGATGGCCGAGATCGAGAACTCGATGGGCGCGCGCTTCGGAGATACCAGCCGGCCGCTGTTGGTCTCGGTGCGCTCTGGTGGCCGTGCCTCGATGCCGGGGATGATGGACACGGTTCTAAACCTCGGTCTGAACGACGACACGGTCGAGGGGCTGGCCGCGCAGGCTGGCGATGCTCGGTTCGCCTATGACAGCTATCGCCGCTTCATCCAGATGTATTCGGACGTCGTGCTCGGCGTCGATCACCACAACTTCGAGGACATCCTCGAGACAGCCAAGGACAAGCGCGGGTTCAAGCTCGATACCGAATTCGAGGCCGACGACTGGCGCGAGGTCATCGCCAGCTACCGCGCCATGGTCGAGCGCGAGTGCGGAAAGCCTTTTCCCCAGGACGTGAACCAGCAGCTCTGGGGCGCCATAGACGCGGTATTCGGCTCGTGGATGAATCGGCGGGCGATCACCTATCGTCGCATCCACGGCATTCCCGACGATTGGGGCACTGCCGTCAATGTGCAGGCGATGGTATTTGGCAACATGGGCGACGACTCGGCCACCGGCGTCGCCTTCACCCGCAATCCCTCGACCGGCGAGCCCGAGTTCTTTGGTGAGTACCTCGTCAATGCCCAGGGCGAGGACGTGGTCGCCGGCATTCGCACTCCTCAGCATCTGACCAAGGCGGCCCGGATGGCGAACGGCCAATCCACGCCGTCGATGGAAGAGTGTATGCCCGAGGTCTTCGGCGAGTTGACGCAGGTGTACAGAGTCCTCGAGGCTCACTACCGCGATATGCAGGATGTCGAGTTCACGGTGCAAAAGGGCAAGCTGTGGATGCTGCAGACCCGCACCGGGAAGCGCACTGCGGCCGCGGCCCTAAAAATAGCCGTCGACCTGGTCAGGGAAGGCGTGATCAGCGAGGAAGAGGCGCTGTTACGGATCGATCCCGCCTCGCTCGATCAGCTGCTTCACCCCACCCTAGACCCCGAGGCCGCGCGCGAGGTGTTGGCGCGGGGTCTGCCGGCCTCGCCGGGGGCCGCTTCCGGGCGTGCGGTGTTCCATGCTGACGAGGCCGAGGCGATGGCGGCCAAGGGTGAGGCTGTCATTCTGGTTCGCGTGGAGACGAGTCCCGAGGACATCCACGGTATGCATGCGGCGCAGGGCATCCTCACCAGCCGTGGCGGCATGACGAGCCACGCGGCGGTGGTCGCGCGTGGCATGGGCCGACCCTGCGTCGCGGGCGCTGGCACCATCAGGGTGGATTACGGTGAGAACGCCTTTTACATCGGTGCGAAGGTGGTCCGGCGGGGCGAAATCATCACGATCGATGGCTCGACCGGTGAGATCATGTTGGGCCAGGTGCCGACGGTGCAGCCTGAGCTGACCGACGACTTCGCGACGTTCATGGCCTGGGCCGACCGGGTGCGGACGCTTGGTGTCAGAACCAACGCGGAAACGCCGCTCGATGCCCAGACCGCGCTCCGCTTCGGCGCCGAGGGCATCGGTCTTTCCCGTACAGAGCACATGTTCTTCGATGCGTCGCGGATTGCGGCGGTGCGCGAGATGATTTTGGCCGACGATGCGGACGGACGTCGGGCGGCGCTCGACAAGCTGTTGCCCATGCAGCGCGCCGACTTCGTCGAGCTGTTCCGGATCATGAAGGGCAAGCCGGTCACGATCCGTCTGCTCGATCCGCCACTCCATGAGTTCGTTCCCCATGGCGATGACGAGGTCGCGCGCGTCGCTGAGGCCTCTGGTCTCGATGCCACGGCCCTTCGCCACCGTGCCCGCGAACTCGAGGAATCCAATCCGATGCTCGGTCATCGTGGCTGTCGGCTGGCGCTTTCATTTCCCGAGATTTGCGAGATGCAGGCACGTGCCATTTTTGAGGCCGCATGGGAAGTCAGTCGGGAAGTCGGCGAGACAGTCGAGCCCGAAATCATGGTGCCGCTGATCGCGACCGTGCGGGAGTTCGACCTCCTCAAAGCCAGGATCGATGCCGTGGCGCGCGATGTGGAGGCGGAGTGCGGTGGCAAGCTCAGCTACCTTGTCGGCACGATGATCGAGTTGCCGCGCGCTTGTCTGCGCGCCGAAGAGATCGCGATGGCGGCGGAGTTCTTCAGCTTCGGCACCAACGACCTGACACAGACGACATTTGGCATTAGCCGTGACGACTCGGGCCGCTACCTCGATAACTACATTCGCCAAGGCATCTTCAAAACCGATCCCTTCGTGTCGATCGACATCGAGGGCGTCGGCGAGCTGGTGAGGATCGGCGTTGAGCGGGGCCGCAGGGCGCGGCCCGATATCAAGCTTGGCATCTGCGGCGAGCACGGTGGCGATCCGGATTCGGTGCGGTTTTGTCACGACATCGGGCTCGACTATGTCTCGTGCTCGCCCTATCGCGTGCCAATCGCACGCCTGGCCGCCGCGCAGGCCGCGCTGCAGGCGAGCGGTCCGGCGAAAGACTGAGCCGGCATGTCGGCGCTCCCTGTTCCGCCATGGCACAGGGGCAAGGCCCATATGCGGCAATATTTCTTGCCCCTATGCCCAGGGTAGCGGCGGCTCGTTTTGGTGTAGGATAGCGCCGGCTCCCGCGCTTGAGACGCGCGACAAGCGCCCTCTTGCCGTCCATTCACCCAAGCGAGGCGCAGATGACCGAGGGCACCCCGCTGATGGCTGGCAAACGCGGCCTCATCCTGGGCGTCGCCAACGATCGGTCCATCGCCTGGGGTATCGCACGGGTGCTGGCCGATCATGGCGCCGAGCTTGCCTTTACCTACCAGGGGGAGGCGCTTGGCAAGCGGGTCAAGCCGCTCGCGGAGGCAGTGGGATCGAACCTGGTCATGCCGTGCGATGTCACGGATACGGCTAGCCTCGACCAGGTATTCGCCGATATCGACGCGGAGTGGGGCGAGCTCGATTTCGTCGTCCACGCCATTGCCTATTCGGAGCGCGAGCAACTCAAAGGCCGGTTTGTCGATGTCTCGCTGGATAATTTTGCGCTCACCCTGCAAATCTCGTGCTACTCGTTGATTGCTGTTTGCCAGCGCGCCGAGCGGCTCATGAAGAGCGGCGGTAGCCTTTTGACCATGACCTACTACGGCGCGGAGAAGGTCATGCCGCACTACAACATGATGGGCGTCGCCAAGGCGGCGCTAGAGGCCACAGTTCGATACATGGCGGTCGACTTGGGCCGTGATAACATTCGCGTCAACGCGATCTCGGCGGGTCCGATCAAGACCCTGGCGGCTTCGGGCATCGGCGATTTTCGCCACATCCTGAAGTGGAACGAGTACAACTCGCCTCTTAAACGAACGATAACGATCGAGGAAGTGGGCGGCAGCGCGCTGTATCTGCTGAGCGATCTGGGGCGCAGCGTTACCGGCGAGATCCATCACGTTGACGCGGGCTATCACGTCGTCGGCATGAAGGCGGCGGACGCGCCGGATATCGCGACCGTCTAGCGATCCTCGGCCAAGCGCGGGGACGATAGCGAAGATGTCGCACAACAGCTTCGGCCATCTGTTTCGGGTGACCACGTGGGGCGAAAGCCACGGTCCGGCGATCGGCTGCGTCGTCGATGGCACGCCGCCCGGTATCGCGCTTGCCGAGGACGATATCCAGACCTGGCTGGACCGCCGCCGGCCCGGACGTTCCCGCTTCACGAGTCAGCGCCGCGAACCCGATGCGGTGCGCATCCTTTCTGGCGTTTTCGAGGGGGCGACGACGGGGACGCCGGTCGCGTTGCAGATCGACAACGTCGATTCGCGCACGCGCGACTACGAGTCGATCAAGGATAAATACCGTCCGAGTCACGCCGACTACACCTACACCCAAAAGTACGGCGCCCGCGACTACCGTGGCGGTGGACGGGCGTCGGCCCGAGAGACCGCGACGCGGGTTGCCGCTGGTGCGGTCGCGCGCCTGGTGCTGGGGGCGGGGGTGAGCGTGCGGGGCGCCCTGGTACAGATTGGGTCCCATCGGATCGATCGCGAACGGTGGGATTGGGAGGCGGTCGATCAGAACGATTTCTGGTGCCCCGATCCGGAAATGGTGGCGGACTGGACGACGTTGCTCGACCGTCTGCGCAAGGCTGGCTCCTCGGCCGGCGCGGTGATCGAAGTTGTGGCGAGCGGTTTGCCGGTCGGGCTCGGCGCGCCCATCTACGGTAAGCTCGACGCCGAGCTTGCCGCAGCGATGATGGGAATCAACGCGGTCAAGGCGGTCGAGATTGGCGCCGGTTTCGCGGCCGCCGCTCTGAACGCGGAACAGAACGCCGACGAGATGCGGATGGACGGGGATGCCGTTCACTTTCTCTCGAACAATGCCGGCGGCGTGCTTGGCGGTATTTCGACCGGCCAGGACATCGTGGTGCGCTTCGCTGTCAAGCCAACGTCATCGATCCCCAAGCCGCTGCGCACCGTGGATGCGGGTGGCTACGACGTGGAGATCACAACGACCGGCCGCCACGATCCGTGTGTCGGCATTCGTGCGGTTCCAGTCGGCGAGGCCATGATGGCCTGCGTCCTCGCCGACCACCTGCTGCGCCATCGCGCCCAATGCGGCTAACGCGGTGTCCGTCCGGCCGGTGTGCGCCGGGGCCTGAAACCCGGCCCGGTCGCATCGCTAGCGTCGTCAGATATTACCGATAAAAATCAACGACTTGGCGGATTCCGGTGGGCCGGTCGTCAAAGTAGTAAGGAATCAGAGGATGCGGTCCAGCGAATTGACTGATGAGGCGGCCACGCTCGCGGCGGCTCAGGCCGGCGATCGCGACGCCTTTGGCGCGTTGGTCCAGCCGCATCTCGCGATGCTGCGCTCGCTGCCCTACCGTATGCTCACCAGCCGCGAGGACGCCGGCGACGCGGTGCAAGAAGGCCGCTGCGCGCCCTGACGGAGATCGGCGGCTTTCGCGCCGAGGCCAGCCCGCGCACGTGGCTGTTCCGCATCGTGCTCAACATTTGTTTGGACGTGCTGCGCCACCGCGGCCGCTGGCGGGCCGACGCCCAGCTCAACGGCTCGCGCATCGGCCGCGACTCATCCGACCACCTCGCCGACTTGACCACGGTCGAGCGTAATCCCGAGTACCGCTACGAGATTACCCAGCACGTCGCGTTCTGCTTCAGCTGCGTCGGCCGATCGCTGCCGCCTGAGCAGCAGGCGGCGGTGTTGCTGCGCGAGGTGTTCGAGCTCAGCGCCCGCGAGGCTGCCGCCGTGCTGGACGTAACCGAGTCGGTATTGCGCCGCCATCTCAGTGCCGGCCGCGGGGCCATGCAAGAGACTTTCGAGGGCATGTGCACGCTGATCGGCAAGACCGGAGTGTGTTACCAGTGCAAGAGTTTTCGCGATCGTGCGCCATGCCGAACGGCATGGTCCCGAGCTCACCGCCATCGCGCCTACGGACGCCGATGCCCGCGCCCAATTCGCGAAACGCGCCGCCCTCGTGCGCGCTGCCGACCTCGAGGGCGGCACGGCGCTCCGGCTGCATGACCTGCTGTTCCAGGAACTCGCCGCTTGGGAAGCCGAGCGGCGCGACTAAACCACCCAACCAACCCCGAGAAGGAGAAACTGATGGACTTTCTGATCCAGTATCGCGTCGGCGCCGACAAAGTCGCCGAACAGGAGGTGGCAATTCGCGAGTTCGTCGCGGCCGTCAAGGCCCAGGCCGATCCAGGCTATCGCTACACGGTCTCTCGCAAGCAAGACGGTGTCTCGTTCGTTCACTATACCTGGATCGCCGACGAGGCGGCGAACCAACGATTCCGGGGGCAGCCGCACTTCAAGCCATTCGCCGACGGCCTCACCGGCCGTGCGGAGGAGGGGCCCACGGTCGCCCGGATCGACCGTTTTGCGTCGTCCGCGGATTAAGTCGGGGCAGCGCCCCGGGCGGCCGCGATAAGGAATTCGCGGTTGCCCTTGGGCCCGGTTATTGGGCTTTCGGTAACGCCGATCACGCGCCAACCGGGCCGAGTGTCGAGCCACTCGTCGATGTCGTCGCAGACTTGTTGATGGGCGGCGGCGTCGCGCACCACACCGCCACGGCCCACCGCCGCGGGTCCGACCTCGAACTGGGGCTTGATGAGCGCCACAAGATGAGCGGATGCCGCGGCCAGCGCCAGTGGCGCCGGCAGCACCGTGCGAAGGCCGATGAAGCTAGCGTCGCAGACGATGAGGTCGGCCCCATCGGGCACCTCCTCGCGGCCGATGTAGCGAGCGTTGGTTCGCTCCCGCACCACGACGCGAGGATCGTTGCGAAGCTTCCAGGCGAGCTGACCGTGGCCAACATCGACGGCGTAGACGCGGCGCGCGCCCCGCGCGAGCAGGACATCGGTGAAGCCACCGGTCGAGGCGCCGATATCGAGGGCGACCGCGCCGAGTGGTTCGATCTCGAAGTGCTGAAGGGCGTGGTCGAGCTTGAGACCGCCACGGCTAACCCAGCGATGATCGCGGCCCCGAACCTCGAGCGGCGCGTCGGGCGCGAGACGCAGGCCGGGTTTGTCGAGGCGTCGGGTTCCCGTGAAGACGACGCCGGCCATGACCAAGGCACGGGCACGTTCGCCGCTCTCAGCCAAGCCGCGCGTCACCAGGAGCTGATCGAGCCGAGGTTTCTGGTCGCGCTCGGCTCGGGGCGCGGGCGCCACCGGCATCGATCAGGCGCGCGCGCGCTCGGTCGACTTGTCGAGCGCGGCCAGCGCCGTCGTCACGATGTCGGGCGCGTTCATCGCCGCCGCGTCGTACATCCGGGTCGGCGCGTCGTGATCGAGGAAAATGTCCGGCAACATCATGGTGCGGACCTTGAGCCCACCGTCCAAGAGATCGTGGCGAGCTAAATATTCGAGGACATAGCTTGCGAAACCGCCGACCGCGCCTTCCTCGACGGTGATCAGAACTTCGTGCTCGATCGCCAGCTGGCGCACTAAGTCCTCATCAAGCGGCTTGGCGAAGCGCGCGTCCGCGACGGTCGTGGAAAGCCCGCGTTGGCTGAGTTCGTCGGCGGCGCGCATGCACTCCGCCAGGCGTGTGCCGAGGCTCAAGAGGGCGACCGTGGTGCCTTCGCGGAGGATTCGACCCTTGCCGATTTCCAGCGGCGTTCCGCGCTCCGGCAAGGAGAGGCCGAGCCCCTCGCCGCGCGGATAGCGCACCGCCGAGGGGCGGTCGTCAATCGCCGCTGCCGTGGCCACCATATGTACGAGTTCGACCTCATCGGCCGCCGCCATGACCACGAATCCCGGCAGCGCGCCGAGATAGGCGATGTCATAGGCGCCAGCGTGGGTCGGTCCGTCCGCGCCCACCAGCCCCGCGCGGTCGATCGCGAAACGAACAGGCAGACGTTGGATGGCGACGTCGTGCACGACCTGGTCGTAGGCACGCTGCAGGAACGTCGAATAGATCGCGGCGAACGGCTTGAATCCTTCCGTGCACAAGCCAGCGGCGAACGTGACCGCGTGCTGTTCGGCGATGCCGACATCGAAGCAACGATCAGGAAACCGCTCAGCGAACAGGTTCAGCCCGGTGCCCGACGGCATTGCCGCAGTGATGGCGACAATCTTGTCGTCGGCCTCGGCCTCGGCGACAAGAGTTTGGGCGAATACGGTCGTGTAACTCGGCGCCGCCGACCTAGGCTTGGCCTGGGCGCCGGTCACCACATCGAACTTGCCGACACCGTGATACTTGTCGGCAGAGGCTTCGGCCGGTGGGTAGCCGTGACCCTTATGGGTCACCGCGTGAACCAGGACCGGCCCGGCCTCACGCGAGTCGCGAACATTGCGCAGGACCGGGAGAAGGTGGTCGAAGTCGTGGCCGTCCACCGGACCCACATAGTAGAAGCCAAGCTCCTCGAACAACGTGCCGCCAGTAGCGATGCCGCGCGCGTATTCCTCGGCGCGGCGCGCGGTACGCTCAATCGGCTGGGGCAGCCGCTTTGCCACCTGTTTGGCGATCTGGCGCAGACCCTGATAGGAGCGCGACGAGATCAGTCGCGACAGATAGGCGCTCATCGCACCCACCGGGGGGGCAATCGACATATCGTTGTCGTTGAGGATGACGATCAGCCGACTGTGCATCGAACCGGCGTTGTTCATCGCCTCGAAGGCCATACCGGCGGTCATCGCGCCATCGCCGATGACGCAAATGACGGCGTTGTCGTCACCCGCGAGATCGCGGGCGACGGCCATGCCAAGCCCGGCCGAGATCGAAGTCGCGGCATGCGCCGCCCCAAAATGGTCGTACTCGCTCTCCGCCCGCTTGGTGAATCCGGAGAGACCACCACCCTGGCGCAGGGTGCGGATGCGGTCGCGCCGCCCAGTGAGAATCTTGTGGGGATAGGCCTGATGGCCGACGTCCCAGATCAGCCGGTCGCGCGGCGTGTCGAACACGTAGTGCAGCGCCACGGTCAATTCGACGACTCCAAGCCCGGCGCCGAGGTGGCCGCCGGTGATGGATACCGCATCTATCGTTTCCGCCCGCAACTCATCCGCGAGTTGGCGCAACTGATCGGGGGAAAGCGCCCGAAGAGCGCGAGGGTCGTTGACGGTGTCGAGGAGTGGCGTTGTGTTGCTGATACTCAACGAATTCTCCATCGGGAGACGCGGGCGCTTCAGCGATCGCGGCTGATCACGAACTCGGCGGCGGCGCGCATAATGTCGGCCTTTTCCCCAAATGGATCAAGGTGAGCGCTGGCCTGCTGGGCCAGCATCCGGGCCTGGGTGCGCGCCCGCTCGGGTCCGAGCGCCGAGACCAGCGTCGCCTTGCCGCGCCGGCTATCCTTGCGTACGGGCTTGCCGAGAGTCGATCCGTCTCCTCCGGCGTCCAACAGGTCGTCGATGATCTGGAACGCGAGGCCAAGATCGTGGGCGTACTGGTGCAACGCCTGGCGGAGGGGCTTGGCTACCTTGCCAAGGATTGCGCCGGCCTCGCACGAGAACGCGATCAGGGCGCCGGTCTTGAGCTGTTGCAGCCGGATAATGTCGTTCGCCTGTATGTTCTCGTGCTCGGCCTCCAGGTCGATCATCTGCCCCCCGACCATGCCACGACAACCGCAGGCGGCAGCCAGCGAGCGAACCAACTCGCAACGCACGGTGGGATCGGGGTGAGTCTCGCTCGCGACGAGAATCTCGAAGGCTCGGGCCTGCAGGGCATCGCCGGCCAGCACCGCGGTCGCTTCGTCGAACGCGATGTGAAGCGCGGGTTCGCCGCGACGAACATTGTCGTCGTCCATGCATGGCAGGTCGTCGTGAACGAGCGAGTAGGTGTGGATCATCTCGACCGCGCTGGCGACACGCAGTGAACTCGAGCGGCCGACGCCGAACATGTCGGCGCTCGCCGTGACCAGGAACGGGCGTAGGCGCTTGCCGCCGGCGAGTGTCGAGTAGGCCATCGCCTCCAGCAAGCGGGCTTCTGGCCCCTCGGGGTCCGGGAGAAGTCGACGCAGAACCTCGTTGACCGAGTCAGCCGTGGCCCTGAGAGAGTCAGCGAACGAGGCCACGGCGTCGTTCAGTCGAGATTCGCGGGCTCCGTCGCAACGCTTCCTTCGGGTCCGGCCACGATCTTTTCAACCCGCTCTTGCGCCGACTTGAGTTTTGCTTCGCAGTGACGAAGAAGTTGTATGCCACGACTGTAAATTTCGATCGACTCGTCGAGATTGACTTTGCCCGCCTCAAGCCGGGCTACGATCGCCTCAAGCGCCTCGCGGGCTTGCTCGAAACTCATTGCCTGGATGTCGGGAGTGAACTCCCCGGCCGTCGGGGGAGCGTTGTCACCGCCCATCCCTGACCCCGCGCCCATTCCTGACCCCGCGCTCATCCCTGACCCCGCGCCCATCCCTGACCCCGCGCCCATCCCTGACCCGGCCGCACTCTATGGCGCGATGTGGTACGAGGCAACTTGCCCCGGCCGACACCGGCCGGGGCTGGTCGCGGTCCGCTGGAACGGTTCAGGCGGCTTCGGCTTCGGGCTCCGACTCGTCGGTCGGCTCGCTCACGGCCTTGGGGCCGGAGTCTGGCTGGGTCGCGGGTGGGCCCTTGCGCCGTCCGCCGCCGCCTGTGCTTTTGCCCTTGGCGTTGGGCGCGGCGCCGGGCCACGGGCCAAAGGGATAGGGCCTGTCCTCGGTCGCGAAAGTGAGAAACAGGACCATCTCGCGGATGTAAGCGCCAAGATGATGGCCCGCCACCTGGAGCTGCGGATTGGCGCCACCAGTGAAGAGCTTGAACAGGAACTGAATTATCACCACCGCGAACAGAACCACTTCGGTGACGCGGTAGATCACCGTCAACAGGACCATGTAAATGAGCCGCCGCCAGGTGCCGCCATCGCTCAGATGTTGCCGGCTGATGTCGTCCGTCACCCTCTTGCCTCCTGTGCGAGCCGCGTGGTCCGACATATATGGGAGGCGCGAGTGGTTTCGCTAGGGGGTTAGCCGGGCGATGTGGCCGTATTTGTGTCGCGCGCGCTGACCAGCTCGCGCACGTGGGCGACGGAGCTGCGGCCAAGGGCGTCGAGGTCGTAGCCGCCCTCCATCACCGAGACCACGCGGCCGCAGCAATGTTCGGCGGCGATGCCGAGGATGTCGCGAGTCACCCAAACGAAGTCGTCTTCCACTAGGTTGAGCGCCGCCAACGGGTCGGCGCGGTGAGCATCGAAGCCGGCGGAGATCAGCAGGAACTCGGGCCGAAAACGATCGAGCGCCGGCAGGATGCGATTGGCCCAAGCGGCGCGAAACTCGTCCGACCCGGTCCCGGCCGCCAGCGGTTCGTTGACGATGTTGCCCACCCCCGTCTCGGAGCGTGCGCCAGTGCCGGGATAGAACGGGTACTGGTGCGACGAGGCGAAGAAGAGGTCCCTATCGTGCGCGAACGATGCCTGGGTACCGTTGCCGTGGTGGACGTCGAAATCGACCACTGCCACCCGCCGGTGCCGGTGAACCGCCCGCGCGTGGAGCGCGCCGATCGCGACATTGTTGAAGATGCAAAAACCCATCGGCCGGGTTGGCTCGGCATGGTGGCCGCATGGGCGGACCGCGCAGAACGCGTTCTGGGCCTCACCCGTAGCCACGGCGTCGACCGCGGCCACCAGCGCGCCCGCCGCGCGCAGCGCCGCCTCTCCCGACGCCGGCGACATTACAGTATCGGGATCGAGCCGGACGTAGCCGGACTCGGGCACCGCGTCGAGAATCGCCCGCACATGCGGTTCGGGGTGCACCCGCGCGATCTGCGCGATCTCGGCCCGGGGCGGCTCGCGCCGCTCCAGATCGGAAAGCGCGGCGTCTGCGAGCGCTGCGTCCACTGCCCGCAAGCGATCCGCCCGTTCGGGGTGCCCTGGCCCGGGATCATGATCGAGAAAGACGGGGTGAGTGTAGTGAAGCGTGGTCATCTCGCCTGACACAGTTGTGAAGGGCGGAAGCGTCAACACATTCTACCGTTTCCCGCAGAAATGCTACCCTCGGCGTCGGTACCCCCGCGTCTACAGTTCGCCATGAAAGTGATACCGCAAATTCTCCTGGTCGCCGTGCTGGCTGCGGGTGCTGCCGCCGCCTGGCACTATCGCGAGCAATTATCGTTCGTAGAGGGTGATGGCGCCGAGGCCGCGCGCGGCCCGGGGGCGCCCAGCAGCGCCGTGCTCGTCGAGGCGGTGGCGGCGGAAACCGGCGAAGTCTCCACCACCATAAAAGCCGTGGGCACGGCGCGTGCGTACGATGCCGTCAATCTGACGGCGTCGGTGTCAGGCATCGTTACGCGTATCGCGTTCAACGAGGGCCAGTGGGTCGAGAAAGGCGTCGTGCTGATCGAGCTCGATGCCGGGGCCATGCCCGCCGAGCTCGCCGAGTTGCGGGCCGAGCTTGATGTCGCCAAGCGCCTCCACGAGCGGGCTCGGACGCTACGCGATACCGGCAGCGTCTCGGTATCGCGCCTCGATGAACTTGAGGCCGAAGTGGCGACCAGCACCGCGCGGGTGCGCGGGCGCGAGCTGATGCTGGCTAACTACCTCATTCGAGCCCCGTTCTCGGGCCGCCTTGGTTTGCGCCGCATCAGTGTTGGGACGCTGATTCAGCCCGGCGACGAAATCACGACCCTGGACGACACCGCTCGCATCAAGGTCGACTTCCGCGTGCCAGAGACTGCGCTCGCGGCTCTCAAAACGGGACAAACCGTCGAGGCCCGCAGCGTCGCGTTTCCAGATCAACGCTTCGAGGGACGAGTCGAGACCCTTGATTCGCGGGTGGATCCGGCGACCCGCTCGATCGAGGTCCGGACGCTACTGCCGAATGACGGCGGGTTGTTGAGGCCGGGAATGTTCTTGACCGCCACGCTGGTCGTCTCGCGTCGACTGGATGCCGTTCTGATCCCTGAGGAAGCCATCATCAGCCGCAGCGACGGCCAGCATGTTTTCGCGGTTATCGACGGCTTAGCCGTGCTCACGCCGGTTATCTTGGGCATTCATCTCGGTGGCAAGGTCGAGGTCGTGTCGGGTCTAGCGCCAGGCATTGAAGTAATCATCGGCGGCGTGCAGAAGGTCCGAGACGGTACGTCGGTCGAGGTGATCCCTCCGGCGGCTGGGAACGGCGGGGGCGACGGCGCATGATTATCTCGGACATGTCGATACGCCGACCGGTGCTGGCCACCGTGATGAGCGCGGTTCTCGTGATCTTCGGCTTGTTCGCCTTCAAACAGCTGACGGTGCGGGAGTATCCGGATATCGACAAGCCGGTCGTCTCGGTGAACACCATCTATCGCGGCGCCTCATCACAGATCATCGAGACTCAGGTGACCCAGGTCATCGAGGATGCGGTCTCGGGTATTGAAGGTATTGACACCATCAACTCGACGAGCCGTGAGGAATCATCATCGGTCAGCATCGAGTTCAAGATTAATCGGGATATCGACGGCGCCGCCAGCGACGTTCGCGATCGCGTCGCGCGCGCGATCGGTCGTCTGCCCGAGGAGGCGGAGAGCCCCCAAGTCGCCAAGACCGATTCCGACGCGCGAGCGATCATCTGGGTGGCGATGACCAGCGACCGGATGGGTCAGTTGGAGCTAACCGACTACGCGGAGCGCTTTCTCGTCGATCCGTTGTCGACCGTGTCGGGCGTGGCGCGCGTGCGCCTCGGGGCGGGACGTCGCTACGCCATGCGCATCTGGCTCGACGCGGCTGCCATGGCGGCGCGCGAGCTGACCGCCCAAGACGTCGAGGAGGCGTTGCGCGACCAGAATGTCGAGATTCCCTCGGGGCGTATCGAATCAATCCAGCGCGAGGTCTCGGTCCGCACCGATTCAGCGCTGAAAACCCCGGAAGAGTTCCGCGATATCGTGGTCAAACAGGGTGCCGGCTACCTGGTGCGCCTTGGTGATGTCGCGCGCGTCGAGCTGGGGCCCGAGGACGTGCGCAGCGAGCTGCGCTCCAACGGCAACAATGCTGTCGGGCTCGGCATCGTCAAACAGTCAAAGGCCAACACCCTCGATGTCGCCAACGGCGTTGCCGACGAGGTCGACCGCCTGCGGTGGGGGCTGCCGGAGGGGATGACGCTCGATGTTTCGTACGACCAGTCGATCTTCATCCGCCAGTCGATCAAGGAGGTATTCATCGCCATCGGCATTGCCCTGACGCTGGTGGTGGCGGTCATCTTCGTCTTCCTCCGTTCATTGAGGGCAACGCTGGTGCCGGCGATGGCGATCCCGGTCTCGGTGATCGCCTCGTTCATGGTGTTGGCGGCGTTGGGATACTCGATCAACGTTCTGACCCTGCTCGCGTTCGTGCTCGCGATCGGCCTGGTCGTCGATGACGCGATCGTGGTGCTGGAGAACATCCACCGCCGCCTCGAGGCTGGCGAGCCACCGTTGTTGGCGGCGGTCCGGGGCGCGCGCCAAATCGCCTTCGCGGTGGTCGCCACCACCGTGGTCTTGGTCGCGGTGTTCGTGCCGATCTCGTTCATGGAAGGCAACACCGGGCGCTTGTTTCGCGAGTTCGGCGTAGCGGTCGCCGCCGCCGTGATTTTCTCGTCCATCGTCGCGTTGTCGCTAACGCCGATGATGTGTTCCAAACTGCTGCGACCAGCGCGCGAGGAGGCGATCCTGTACCGCCTCACCGAGCCCGGCTTTGCGCTCATGCATCGAACCTACCGTTGGCTGGTGATGCGCTGTCTCAACATGCCGATCGTGGTCCTCGCGATCGGGGTCGCTGTCTCGGGCCTGGCCTATACGCTCTTTCTCGAGCTGCCGCGCGAGTTCGCGCCGGTCGAGGATCGTGGCGTGATCTTCATCCCGATCAATGGGCCGGAGGGTGCGAGCCTAGAGTACACGCGGCGCTACGTACTCGAGATCGAGGACGCGCTTCAGCCATTGCGCGACCGCGGCGACGCGGTTCGGATTTTCACGATTCTCGCCCCGTCATTCGGTCGCCCCGGCCAGGTGAACTCAGCATTCTCGCTCGTTCGACTTAAAGACTGGTCGGAACGCGAGATCAGCCAGCAGCAAATCGTCGGCGAGATCTTCGGAAAGCTGGCCATGGTGCCCGGCGTGCGCGCCTTCGCCATCAACCCGGCAAGCCTGGGCCAGCGCTCTTTTGGCGCACCGATCCAGATGGTGATCGGCGGGCCGACCTATGAGGTGCTGTCCGCGTGGAGCGAGCGGATCGCTGATCGCGTTCGCGCCGATAACCCGCGGCTCGTGAACGTCGATACCGACTACAAGGAGACGCGCCCGGAGCTGAAGGTCGAGATCAACCGCGACCGAGCCGGTGACCTTGGCGTGTCGGTCGAAGAAATTGGGCGTACGCTGGAGGCGTTGTTGGGTGCCCGATTTGTGACCACCTTCGTGCGGGGGGGGAAGGAATACAACGTCGTCGTCCAGGCGCGTGCCGAGGACCGGACCAATCCCAAAGACCTCGATAGCTTCTTTGTGCGCTCGCGAACGACGGGGCAACTAATCGCGCTATCGAACTTGGTCACCTTCAAGGAGGTGGCTGGCGCCCGCGAGCTGCAACGTGTCGATCGCCTGCGCGCCGTCACCGTCTCCGCCTCGCTCGCGCCGGGCTATCCGATCGGCGAGGCGGTCGCCTATCTCGACAGGGTGGCGGCGGAGGTCGTGCCGCAGGAGGCGCGTGTCACCTACAGCGGCGAATCGCGGGAGTTCAAGCGATCGACAGCGTCGCTGTACATCACATTCGGGCTCGCCGTGCTGGTCGTATTCCTGGTTCTCGCGGCGCAGTTTGAAAGCTTCATCCACCCACTCATCATCATGCTGGCGGTGCCGCTCGCCGTCACGGGCGCGTTTGGCGCGATGCTGCTGAGTGACCTGTCGCTCAACGTCTATACCCAAATTGGCATCATCATGTTGATCGGCCTAACCGCCAAAAACTCGATCCTCATTGTCGAATTCGCCAATCAGCTGCGCGATCAGGGGCACGACATGCGCGCAGCGGTACTTGAGGCGTCGGTCACGAGGTTGCGGCCGATCCTGATGACCACGATCGCCACCGCGTTCGGCGCCATGCCGCTCGCGTTCGCCTCGGGCGCTGGCGCCGAGGCTCGTGAGTCGCTCGGCATCGTCATCATCGGGGGCGTCAGCTTCGCGACGTTTCTGAGCTTGTTCATCGTCCCCGTGCTCTACTTCGTCCTCGCACGCTTCACCAAGCCTACCGGCCACATCGCCCGTCGCCTCGGAGCTTTGGAGGCAGAGCACGGCGAGATGGTCGCCGCGCCGGCGGAGTAAGTAGATTGGCCACGCCATGACCGAGCCGAGGGACAGCCACATCAAGGCCTATCACGACCGGGCCTTTGTCGACAGCCGAAGCGGGTGGCCGCTCCGCCTTCTGGCCGAGTACCTCGAGCCCGAATCGCGCTTCGCCCACTACGAGATCAAGGACACGATCGTCTTCTTCGGCTCGGCGCGCATCCCCTCTGGTGAGACCGCGCAAGCCGAGTTTGCCGAGGCCGAGGCGGGCCGGGGCGATCTCGACAAGGCGCGGAGCAGGCTGGAGATGTCGCGCTACTACGAGGACACGCGCGCGCTCGCGGCGCGCCTGACCGATTGGTCGAAGAACCTCAAATCAGGCGGCCGGCGGTTCGTGGTTTGCACTGGCGGTGGGCCGGGCATCATGGAGGCGGCCAACCGCGGCGCCTCGGAGGCCAGGGGTCTGAATATCGGGCTTACCATCTCGCTCCCGCTCGAGGAGTTCGACAACCCCTATGTGACCCGCCAACTCGCCTTCGAGTTCCACTATTTCTTCATGCGCAAGTTTTGGTTTGCCTACCTCGCCAAGGCGGTGGTGGTGATGCCGGGCGGTTTTGGCACCTTGGATGAGCTGTTCGAGATAATGACGCTGATTCAGACGCTGAAGATCAAGAAGAAGCTGCCCGTGGTGTTGTTCGGCACCGACTACTGGGACGGGGTGGTGAATTTCGACGCTCTGGTGCGCCACGGCACCATCGATGCCCAAGACCTTGATCTGTTCTTTCGCACCAACTCGATCGACGCGGCCTACGAGTTCATCACCGGCGAGTTGGCCGCCCACGCCCTGGACAG
Source organism: Alphaproteobacteria bacterium (assembly GCA_965226045.1). Taxonomy (GTDB): domain Bacteria; phylum Pseudomonadota; class Alphaproteobacteria; order VGEJ01; family VGEJ01; genus CBDDBU01. The sequence goes on along the minus strand of CBDDBU010000026.1, from coordinate 264,383 downwards.
CCCCGACACCAGCTTATAGCCACGCGCCGCGCCGCTACTGGGGGCCGCGCCGCTAGCTAATGGCGATAAGAGGCGTCGATCTTGTCAATCTTGCGCGTGAGCGCCGCGAATTCGAGCGCGCCGGGCGCCAAGCCCTCGTGCTCGACGAAGGTCTGGGCGTCGTCGCACGCCTTGCGTGAGACCTCGGCGGACACCACGTTCAGCGGTCCCGCGGCGGTGGCGTCGATCTGTACCTGGCTCGCGCGCTCCAAGCGATAAAGCCGCGAGAAAGTCTGCGCCACCGTCTCTCCGACCGTCATCAGGCCATGGTTGCGCAAGATCATCGCCTTGTTGTCGCCGAGGTCGGCAAGCAGCCGTTCGCGCTCGTCGAGATGTAGGCTCGGGCCCTCGAAGTCGTGATAGCCGACCCGCCCATGGAACGTAATGGCGTTCATGCTTATCGGCCGCAACCCGTCTTTCAGGGCCGCGATCGCCATGCCCGCGCGGCTGTGGGTATGCATGACGCATTTGTTTTTGGTGGCGGCCATGTGGATGGCGGAATGAATCACGAAACCGGCCGCGTTCACCGGGTAGTCGCTATCACCGATGATATTGCCGTCGCAGTCGATCTTGACCAGATTCGAGGCCGTCACCTCATCATAGTTGAGCCCATAGGGGTTGATGAGGAAGTGGAGCTCGGGGCCTGGCACGCGCGCGGTCAGATGACCATAGATGAGCTCGGTCCAGCCAAAGTAGTCGACCAACCGATAGGCGGCCGCGAGCTCCACCCTGAGCGCGCGCTCGGAGGAGGGATCGTCGTCGAGGTCAATAATTTCCGCTGTGGTCATGATCGCGCCCCTGTGGCTGGAGGAACCCTATTATAGCATCGCGGAACGACGTTGAGCGTGCCTGAACGCTCTATGCATCAAACTGCCGACGGCGCCACGCCTCGACCCGGGGGGCCATCGCGCCATAGCCGGTGGCTAGCTCGGGGCTCTCGTCGGGACTGGCCGGCGCGGCGTGGTGGTCGGCGTGCCGGACCAGCCCATAGTTCTCGACATAGTTCACAGTCTTCAGTGGCTCGATCGCGATTCCGGCTCTGGACCGCGAGGAGCGCGACGAGCGGAGGGCGTTTCTTGCTCTACGGCCCCGCTACTCCGCAGCCTTGGCTAGCTGGTATTTCTCCATCTCCTCGGCGACGAGTTCCTTTTTCGATAGCTTGCCAATCATCGTCTTGGGAAGCTCCTCGCGGAACTCCACGTGCTTGGGCAACTCGTGCTTGCCGAGCTTGTCCCTCAGGAAGTCGAGGAGTTGGTCGGCGGTCAGCGAATCCCCATCGCCCAGCTTTATGAACGCCTTGACCGACTGCCCGTAGTAGTCGTCGGGAACGCCGATGACCGTGCACTCAGCGACCGCCGGGTGCTGGTAGATCGCCTCCTCGACGTTGCGCGGATATACGTTGAATCCGCCGGTCAGAATCAAGTCCTTCAAGCGATCGATAATGAAGGTATAGCCATCTTCGTCCATGTAGCCGACGTCGCCCGTGTGCAGTCGGCTATCGACGATCGTCGCGGCGGTCGCCTCCTCGTTGCGCCAATAGCCGGCCATAACCTGGGGCCCTTCGATGCAAATCTCGCCGGTCTCGCCGAGGGCGAGCACCCTGTGCGGATCCTCGCGGTCGGTGATGACGATGCGCGTGCGCGGCATCGGCAGGCCGATCGAGTTCTCCTTGTTCTCGCCCTCCATTGGATTGGCCGTCGCCACCGGGGAGGTCTCGGTCAGGCCATAGCCCTCGAACACCTTGCAGCCCGAGCGCTCCTCGAAGCGCTGCTTGACCTCAAGCGGCAGCGGCGCGCCGCCCGAGATGCATGCCTTGAGCGAGGAGAGGTCGAAGTCGGCGAGTTGGGGATAGTTGTTGATGGCCGCGAACATCGTCGGCACGCCCGGCATCAGGGACGGCTTCTTGCCGTCGATATCCTTGAGCGTGGCGGCCAGCTCGAAGCGCGGATGCATGATGATCTCGGCGCCGATATGAATGGCTTGATTGAGGACCACTGTCATTGCGAAGACATGGAAAAACGGCAGAACGCCAAGAATGCGCTCCTGGCCGGGCTCGACGATGGTGAACCACATCGCCGCCTGAACGGCGTTGATGTAGAGATTGGCGTGGGTGAGCATCGCGCCCTTCGAGACCCCGGTCGTGCCGCCGGTGTATTGGAGAACGGCGACATCGCGTTCGAGGTCGACGGCTGCGGGCTGGTAGGCGCCATCGTTGTTCAAGAGCTCGCGAAACGAGCTGTGGTTCCGGTCGTTGGGGACCTTGGCCACGTCCTTGGATTTGGCCAGCGGGTACAGCAGGTTCTTGGGAAACGGCAGGACGTCGGGCAGGGTGCCGACGACGAGGTGGCGGACCCGGCTCTGACGTAGCATCGCCGCCATCTTTGGGTACAGCACCTTGAGGTTGAGCGTGACCATGATGTCGGTCTGCGAATCTTCGACCTGGTGCAGAATCTCGGGCTCCGAATACAGCGGGCTGTAGTTGACGACCGTGCCGCCCGCCTTGAGGACGCCGTAGTAGCCAATGACGAATTGCGGGCAGTTGGGCAGGAACAGCCCGACCTTTATGCCTTTGCCGACGCCGAGCTTCTGGAACCCGGCCGCCGCATGATCGATCTGGCGGCCGATGTTGGCGTAGGTGAACTTGCGGCCGAGGAAGTCGATGCAGGGATTGTTGGGGTAGCGGTGGACGGCATCGTCGATCAGGGCGTAGAGCGGCTGTGCCAGGATCTCGGCGTTCCAGTCGACGCCAGGCGGGTACTTGTTCAGCCAGGGTTCGGTGCTCATGGCCGCCCTCCGCATGGTTCGTTTCGGAGACGCTATGTTAGAGGCAAACGGGGGTGACCCGCCACTTGGCGGTACTCCCGGTGGCGGGCGGCGGTCTAGTCAAGGAAAAAGTCAGCGAAAAGCGTGCCGCCGGGTGCGGCGCGGTAGGGCTCCAAATCGGTGACGCCAGCTTCGGCGAGCACCTCGTCATCGACGAAGAAGTTGCCGGTCGTCGTTCTGGCATCGCGACCCATGATGTAGTGGGCGGCGTCGGCCATGATCTCGGGAGTTCGGCGCGCCGAGCCAGCGCCGCCGTCGGGTCTCCGCCTTGATTGGCGCGCCGATCATCGCCAGCGCCGCCGTCAGAATCACGGTGCGCGGCCACAAGGCGTTGACGGCGATACCCTTGGCCCGGAACTCCTCGGCCATGCCCAGTACGCAAAGGCTCATGCCGTACTTGGCCATGGTGTAGGCGACGTGGTTGCGGAACCACTTCGCATCGAGATTGGGCGGTGGCGAGATATTGAGGATGTGAGGGTTGGCCGCGGTCCGAAGGTGGGGAATGCAGGCTTGGGAACAGGCGAACGTGCCGCGCACATTGACCCCGAACATCAAATCGAAGCGTTTGAGCGGCGTCTGCTCGGTGCCGGTGAGGCTGATGGCGCTCGCGTTGTTGACCAGGATATCAAGCCCACCGAAGGTCGCCACCGTGCGCTCGACGGCGGCCGCGATCTGGTCTTCGAAGCGGATATCGACGGAGAGTGGCAGCGCTTTGCCGCCCGCGTCCTCGACCTCCTTGGCTGCGGTGTGGATGGTGCCGGGCAACGTCGCATGGGGCTCGGTGGTCTTGGCGAGGATCGCCACGTTGGCGCCGTCGGCGGCGGCGCGCAGGGCGATGGCCTTGCCGATCCCGCGCGACGCGCCGGTGATCAACAGGGTCTTGCCGCCGAGGTTGGACATATGTGATCCCTCAGGTGGTGAACGTTCAGGCCGCCGGGACGAGGCGGTAGACGTCGCTTCGCCCGGGCTCACGAATGCGCTCGATCTCTCCGGTGGCGCGGGAATGATTGAGGTGGCTCAGCGTTTCAGCCGTCGCCATATAGAAATCCATCGGATTTAGTTCGCGATCGAACAGCATCGGCACCAGTTCCGCGGCCGTGCGCGGCTCGGCGCAGGCGCGCCGCAGTCGGGCCAGCCGTTCGTCATGGTGCCTGCTGAGCGAGTCTAGTCGGCGGTGAAGGCCGCGATAGGGCAGGATGTGTGACGGTAACACCAAGGTATCGGCCGGTAATTCGCAAAAGCGCGGCAGCGAGTCGGGGTAGTCGCCGAGGGGATCGGCTTCCGGCTCGCTTGGGTACACGCCGATGTGCGGCGATATCTTGGCCAGCACCTGATCGCCGCCAATCATCAGCTCCAGCTCGGGGCAGTACAAACAGGCGTGCTCGGGGCTGTGGCCAGTACCGACGATGACCTGCCAGGCACGGCAATCGATCTGCAACCGATCGCCATCCTGGATGCGCCGGTAGCTGGCCGGGAGTGGCAATACCCGTTTCCGGTAGTGGCCGTAGCCGACGGCTCGCATCATTTCCAGCATCGTCGCGTTGAAGCCCGCGCGCTGATAAAAGGCGAGCACGTCCTCGGGCACGTCGTCTGGTGCGTCCATGGTCAGCATGCGGGCGAACAGCCATTCCGTTCGCGGCATCCACAACTCAATGCCCAGCCGCTCGCACAACCACCCGGCCAGGCCGGCGTGGTCGGGGTGAAAATGGGTGACGATCAGTCGACGAACTGCGAGTCCATCAAGCCCGTCCGTGAATATCTGCTCCCACAAGGCCTGGACCTTGCGGCTCCGGACGCCGGTATCGACGAGGGTCCACGCCGATCCATCACGCAATGCCCACAGGTTGATGTGGTCGAGCGAATACGGCAGCGGCATACGCAGCCAGCGCACGCCGGCAGCGATCTCGACCGTCGTGCCATGGTCGGGCGCCACCGGGAACGGATACTCGAGCTCGGGGTCCACCGAGCGGTCTTACTTTACGTTTACGTCAACGTCAACCGCACGTGCCCAGCGGGCCGGGCGCGCGATTTCGGTCCTAGCAGCCTGTCGGACTGAGGTCCGCGAGAATGGGTGTGGACGGATCGCGATGTGGAGAGGTCATGGGATCGAGCGCCTTTCGTGAGGACACGGAGTGCGGTCGCTTGGCCGCGCGTACCGCAGGGTGAGTATACTCTTATGCCCTCTCGTGAGGGCACGAAGTACGTTCGCTTGCTCGCGCGTGCCGCAAGGCGAGCATACTCTTATTCCTTTTCGCGAGGTACGGAGTCCGGCCGCCTGCTCAAGCGTATTGCAAGGTGAACATTCTCTTTATGTTCCAGGCCAGGGTCACCAGGTTCCATTCGCCCGTGACCTTGTCCAGGCCGCGTAGCGAGAACTGGCGGAAGCCCATGGCCGATTTGATGATGCCGAACACCGGTTCCGGCGTTTGCTTGCGCAGGGCGTAGAGTTGCCGGCCCTCGGGCGTCGCCAGTCGATGTGTCATCGCTTCCAGCGGCGTCGGGTTCTCCGGGGGCGGCGGCGCGCCGGCGAAGCGGTCCTTCCAGGAGAGATGATGGCGTTCCCGGCCGGGCGTGATCAACGGCGCGATCTCGGCCTCGGCGCAGGCGTTCACGTTGGCCTCGCTGAAGTAGCCGCTGTCCGCCAGCAGGGTCTCGGGCGCGCCCAGCGCCTCGGGAAGGCGGGCGAGCGCTTCCAGCGCCGGCTCGATTTGCCGCTTGTCGTTGGGGGCCTGGACCACGTCGTTGGTGACCACCAGCAGGCTGTCGGCCGCCACCAGGGCTTGGGCGTTGTAGGCCTGTTCGAAGCCGCCGCCGGCCACCGGCATGATGCGCGAGTCCGCGTCGGTCAGATTGACCTGGTCCTTCGGCCCGGGCCCGGCCACCGGCGGCTCGGGTGGACGGCCGCCCGGCTTGCGGCCCGTCTTCTCGGCCTTCTCCGCGCGCGCCTCGAGCTTCGCCTCGTACTCGGCCCGTTCCCGCTCAAGGCGTTCGCGCGCCCGCGCCTCGATCACCGCCTTAGCCTCGGCGATGCGGGCCAGACGATCCTCGCGCCGGGCCAGTTCCTCGGGCACCGACATCCCGTCGGGCACATCCGCCCCATCGGCCGCCTCCGCCAACGCCATCAACTCCGCCACCTCGGCCTTCAACCGGGCTTCGAGCTCGCAGGCGTGTTTCCACGACAGCGCGCTGTGCCGGCTCGCGTTGGCGTGCACCTTGGTGCCGTCCAGCGCCACCGTGCCGAGCTTCAGCACCCCGGCTTCCCGGGCCAGCAGCAGCACCTCGACGAACAGCCCTTCGATCCGGTCGAGAAAACGCCGCCGGAACGCGGCGATGGTATCGTGGTCGGGATGATCGTTGGCCGCGATGAAGCGGAAAGCGACAGAATCATAGGTCGCGCGCTCCAACTTGCGGCTCGAAAACACCCCCGTGGCGTAGCCGTAGACCAGAAGCCCCAGCAGCATGCTCGGGTGATAGGACGCCGAGCCCGAGCCGCGATAGGCCTTCACGAACGCCGAGAGGTCCAACTGCTCGATCACCTCGACCACGAAGCGCGCCAGATGCCGCTCGGGAAGCCATTCCTCCACCGACGGCGGCAGCAGAAACCCCGTCTCCCGGTCGACCGGTCGGAAATTGCTCATGACGGCCTCCATCACGCGCGGGCAAATCAACTGAATCGCTTATGCACCAGCTTCCGGCCGGACCAACATGTTGTAGGTGAAGGGCTTGGTGCACACGGCGATGCCGAACAGCGAGCGGAAGGCGGCGTGGCGTGTCCGGCGCCGGTTGAAGCGGAACACGAACTCGTCGAGATAGCTTTGCAGGTGCTTGGCGCGCAGCCCGTGATAGACGCCGCGCGCCCAGCCCTTGAGATTGGAGAACACCTGATGGATCCAGGGCAGCACGAGGTGGGCGGCCATGGAACCGATGACGTGGGGATCGTGGGTCTCGACGGGGGCCGCGGCGTAGCCGGCCCAGCCGTCGGTCTTGGCGGTGCTGGCGGCGGCGATGTTGTGGCCGATGAAGCGGTTGAGGCTTTCGGCGCCGTAGGACGCGATCTCGGCCAGGCGCAGGCGGCCCGGCGCGTTGCCGTCGCCGACCTCGACGGCGCCGACGACGAGCAGCTTGCCGTCGTGGCTGCGCCCGGCGCCGCCGGCCACGGGATCATTCTTGGTGCGGAACGCCAGCGCGGTCTCGTCGACCTCGATGAGGCCCGACAACGGGTCGCGCTCGGGATCGACCATGGCTTTGCGCAGCTTGGCGGCGAGCAGCCAGACGCTGCGATAAGAACCGATCCCGAGCTGGTTCTGGAGCTGCAGCGCCGCGATCCCGTTCGAATGCGTCGCCATCAGGTAGGCGGCCCAGAACCAGACGGTGAGCGCGAGCTTGCTGCCGTGCAGGATGGTCCCCGCCGTCACCGAGGTCTGGCGATGGCAGCGCGCGCACTCGAACGTGTGGGCCTTGCCGCGTAGCGCCCAGCCGTGATCATGACCGCAGCGCGGGCATTCGAAGCCCTCGGGCCAGCGCACCGAGGCGAGCCACGCCGCGCAGGCGTCGTCGTGCGGGAACATGCGTTGGAAGGCGATCAGACTGTCGGGGAAGCGATCCATGGGGCGGCTCCTGGCAATTGGACAAACCAGGAACAAACTATCCTACAACCACGCCCAACGCAACATCTCGTGCCGCCGGAACGTCGTGCATAAGCGATTCAACTGATACCATCGAATCCTATTTCGACTCCCGGCTCAAGTCCGACAGGCTGCTAGCGGTAGAGCTCGAACAGCGTGCGCTGGTCCGGTACACCAGTCGGCGGCAGGGCCTTGGATTGCTGGTACTCCTTGAGCGCACGGCGTGTGCCCTCGCCATAGAGCCCGTCCGCCCCGCGCTGGTAGTGGCCGAGATCGGTCAGCCGGATCTGAACGTCGCGCAGGACATTGCGAAACAGGGTGACCCTATCGTCACCGGCCGCCGCCTCGATCTTCTCGGAGGCGGTGCGCAGCCGGGTCGGCTGCAAGGCACTAATCATCGCGCCGACCGCCGATACGAACGCCAAATCCGGGTTATGGCGACAGAAATTGTCGAGAAACGCGGCGAGGAGGTCGAGATTCTGCCACGGCGCAATGTCGAAGGTTTTGTCGGTCAGCTGGTTGTAAGCGGTGATATAGCCGGCGAGCCAGCCGCTGAACAACGCGTAGGCCTGCGATTGCGCCTCCCTTTCGGTGACGAAACGCTCGCACGTCCCGTTGCCCGCGCCTTTGATGACGTACTTCTCGTCGGTGGTGGCTGCGAGGGCGGAAGAGGCGAAGAAACCAAGGCAGGCGATCGCCACCAGGATCCGGTTCATCGTGGGTCCTTTCGAGGCGGTGGTGCGAGGGCGGCCATTCTAGGCTCGGGTAGCTCCAGCACCTAGTACGGCGGTGGGGGATCGCACGGCTAACCCATGTGCTCGGCAGGGATAGCGAATAGCGCATTGGTGCCGCGGGTGATCGGACCGAGCAGCGCCGCCGCCGGTGGCAGGACCTGCTCGGCATAGAAGCGAGCGGTGGCTATCTTGGCCCGATCGAACGGGTCGTTGCCGCCCGCGTCCAGGTGCCCGGCGGCCTTTAGCGCGCCGCGAGCTAAGCCGTGACCAGCGGCGACGGCGCCAAAGAGCTGGAGATAGGCGGTAGCGCCAGCGGCTGCCGCGCCGAACTCGCCGCCACTGCCGATAAGCCAATGGGTCGCGGCTTCGAGTGCGGCCCGCGAGTCGGCGAGCGCGCGGCGCGTCACCCCGAGGTCGTGGGCGCATGTGGAGTCGAGCGAGGTTGCTGCCGCGAGTTCCTCGCCGAACCCGCGAACCTCGTCGAGGAAAGCAAAAACGGCTTCCCCATCGTCGCGTAGGACCTTGCGCGCGACCAGGTCGACCGCCTGTATGCCATTGGTGCCCTCGTAGATCGGCACGATGCGGGCATCGCGCACCAGTTGGGCCGCGCCCGTCTCCTCGATGTAGCCCATGCCGCCGTGGACTTGCAGGCCGAGCGAGGTCACCTCGACGCCGATCTCCGAGCACCACGCCTTGACCACCGGTGTCAGCAGATCGAGGCGACGCTGATTGGCGGCCCGCGTGTTCGCGTCGGGGTTCCGCTGGGCGTGATCGAGGCACTCGGCGGCCAGATAGGCGAGGGCGCGCGCGGCCTCGGTCTTGGCCTTCATCAGCATCAGCATGCGGCGCACATCGGGATGCTCGATGATCGCCACCGACTCCGAGGACCGTGCGCCGGAGGCGAGCCCCTGGACCCGGTCGCGGGCATAGCCCAGGGCCATCTGATAGGCGCGCTCGGCCAGGCTCACGCCCTCCAGTCCGACCAGCAGCCGGGCGTTGTTCATCATCGTGAACATAACGTCGATGCCGCCATTCTCGGTACCGAGCAGATAGCCGACCGCGCCTTCACTCTCTCCGTAGGCCATTGTCATGGTCGGAGACCCATGAATGCCCATCTTGCGCTCGATCGACAGCGGCTTCACGTCGTTGCGAGCGCCCAGTGATCCATTCGGCTCGACGATGTATTTGGGAACCAGGAAGCAGCTCAGTCCCTTGATGCCGGGGGCCCCGTCCGGCGAGCGTGCGAGCACGATGTGAACGATGTTATCGGCGAGATCATGGTCACCGTACGTGATGAAGACCTTGGTGCCGCGCAATCGGTAGTGCTGGCCATCGCGTTCGGCGCGGGTGCGGATACCGCCGAGATCGGAACCCGACTGCGGTTCGGTCAAGTTCATGGTGCCAGACCACGCGCCGGAGACCAGCTTGCCGAGATAGAGCGCCTTGAGTTGTGCGCTACCGTGTCGGCTGAGGCATTCCACCGCCGCCTGGGTCAGCGTGGGACAGAGGCTGAAGGCCAGGCTCGCGCTCTCCCACATCTCAAACAGCGCCATCGCGAGGGACCACGGAAGTCCTTGACCTCCGATCTCGGGATCGAACGGCGCGGCGTTCCACCCCCCAGCGACGAATTGCCGATAGGCGTCGGCGAAGCCGGACGGCGTGCGCACGGCGCCGTCCTCGAGCCGGCTGTGCTCGCTATCGCCGATACGGTTGAGAGGCGCGATCACGTCGGTCGCGAGCTTGGCGGCCTCGCCCAGGACGGCGTCGATCAGCTCGACGCTAACGGTATCAAACCCGGGCAATCGCGCGGTCGCTTCAAGGTCGAGGACCTTGGTCAGCATGAACCGCATGTCGTTCAGCGGCGCCCGGTAGTTGCTCATGATAACCTCGCTCCGCCCCGCCCGCGCGACTCCGAGAGGCTATTACGCGGCTTTGCCCCACGCAATCGGCTCAGCCGATCTCGAAGCCGAGCCCGACCGCCTCATCGCGATCGATCGTCCAAGTCGCGCGGCCAAGGATATGGGCGGTGCCTGTTATGGTGGGAATGACGGCGCGCACGCCGCCAAGGTGCGTCTCGCCGGTCAGACGACCCGAGAAGGTGCCGCTGCCGAGCAGCCCCTCGGCCCGCAGGCTCTCGCCAATTCGCAGTTCGCCGCGGGCCTCCAACATCGCCATCATCGCGCTGGTTCCGGTCCCCCCTGGCGAGCGATCGAGCTGACCGTCGGCGAACACGTGAACGCAGCGATAGCGTGCCTCGGAACGCGTCGATTCGTGCCAAAAGGTGACGACATAGAGCTCGCCAATGTGGCTCTGCGTCGGGTGGCGCAGTTTGAGCTTGGCGGCCAGTAGGTCGCGCGCGAGCGTGCCGAGCCGCCGGAAGTGTTGCCCATTTTCCGGGCTGATCGGCAGGCGCCTCGGGTCCCAGGGTATCAGTGCGAAGAAGTTGCCGCCGAACGCGATATCGGCGTGGACCGTCCCGTATCCAGGGAGTTCGACCGCGACATCCTGTTCGGCTACGAACGCCGGCACGTTCTCGAAGCGGCACCAGGCGGCCCGGCCACCATCGATCCCCACCTCGGCCGAGATCGTTCCCGCCGTGCTCTCGAGCAGGATCGTCGCCCTATCGCTCTCGGACTTTACCCACCGCTCGGCGACCATCGCCGCGGTCAAGCCGATCGTGCCGTGCCCGCACATGTGCATGTAGCCGCGCCCGTCCATCCAGATCATGCCGGCATCAGCCGCCGGATCGTGGGGCGGCGCCACGAAGACGCCGAACATATCCTTGTGCCCGCGCGGTTCCTGCATCAACGCCCGGCGCAGCCAATCGTATTCGACTTCGATGAAGCGCCGCTTGGCCAAGATGTCGCCGCGCGGCCACGGGATGCCGGCGTGGACGATGCAGGTCGGCTCGCCCTCGGTGTGGGTGTAGATCGCCTCGACGGTGTGGGTCATGGGCTTAGGTCACTGTTCAGCATTTGTTAAAACAGGCCGGCGTAGCATCGCGCAACGTCAGATTGAGGGTGACGAGAATGCTGACGGCGGAGCAAAGCCTACAATTCATACTATCGCGGGTCGATCTACTCGGCCGTGGGACGAGGGCGCATGAGCGAGCCGCTCACCGCGTTCTCATCGATCTGACCCAGCGTTGGGCCGCGCCCACCGACCAATACATCGACGATTCGCTGGAGATGGCAGAACCCATCGGCCAGGATCTCGCCGATATTACCCGCCATATGACCGACCTTCAGCACCACTATCTCAAGGCGCTGTTCGAGACCGAAAAGGCGTAGCGCTCCGGCCGCCGGCCGCTCGAGCTATAACCGAATCTTGTGTACGGCGTTGAAATGAAGGCGGCGTATCCTGGTGATTGTTGATGTCACCACTTGAGCTAAGCCAAGGAAGGATAGGCCATGAAAGAGAATACCGTTGTTGCTTTTCAAAACCCATCTGATTTTCAGAAAGATCCGTTGACGGAAGTCCTACAAGCTGGAGCTCGCGAGTTGTTGGCCCAAGCCGTTGAGGCCGAGGTCTCCGTGTTTTTGGGTAGCCATGCGGCGCTTGTTGACGCCGCCGGCCGCCGCCGGGTTGTCCGCAATGGATATCTGCCGGAACGCTTCATCCAGACCGGGATCGGCCCGGTGAGCGTGCGCCAACCCCGTGTGCGGGACCGGGGGGACGGCGCCATCCGCTTCACGTCGGCGATCCTGCCGCGCTATCTGCGCCGCGCCAAGAGCCTGGAAGACCTTTTGCCATGGCTGTATCTGAAGGGCATTTCCACCGGCGACTTCGGGGAAGCCTTGGCGGCGCTCCTGGGGAGCTCCGCGCCGGGGCTTTCGGCCTCCACGATCACCCGGCTGAAAGAGGTCTGGGGGGTTGAGGCGGAGCGCTGGCAACGGCGCGACCTCACGGCCAAGCGCTACGTCTATTTCTGGGTGGACGGCATCTATTTCAGCGCCCGCATGGAGGAAGAGAAGCAGTGCATCCTGGTGATCGTCGGGGCCACGGACAAGGGACAGAAGGAACTGATCGCCATCGCCGACGGCTATCGCGAAAGTGAGCAGTCCTGGCTCGAAGTTCTGCTCGATCTCAAGCGGCGCGGCCTTGAAATGGGTCCGCAACTGGCGCTCGGCGACGGCGCGCTCGGCTTCTGGAAGGCGCTCCGCCAAGTCTACCCAGGCGCCCGCGAGCAACGCTGCTGGGTTCACAAGACGGGCAACGTCTTGAACAAGCTGCCCAAGGGTCTGCAAAAGAAAGCCAAGGGGCGCCTGCAAGACATCTGGATGGCCGAAACCAGGAAGGATGCCGAGAGCGCCTTCGACTTCTTCCTGGAAGCCTACGGGCCGAAGTACGACAAGGCCGCGGCCTGCCTGGCCAGGGACCGCGACGTCCTGCTGACGTTCTACGACTTCCCCGCCGAGCACTGGAAGCATGTACGCACGACCAACCCCATCGAGAGCACGTTCGCCACGGTTCGTCTGCGCACCTACCGGACCAAGGGCTGCCTGTCGCGCAAGACGGCGATGGCCATGGTCTTCAAACTATGCCAGTGCGCTCAGAGAAAATGGAGAAAACTCGATGGATCGAACCATCTCGCCGAGATCATTCGCGGCGTCAAATTCGTAGATGGAGAACGCCAGGATCGCGCCGCCGCATGATCAGCCCATACACAACTTTTGACAATAGCTCCGGCCGCTCCTTCTCAGGCCGCTTGAACGAACCCCATTAGATGTAGCACTGTCACAGCCAAACGCGGCGGGATGTGTTTTACTGCCGCCACTGTTGTCGCGGATCGAACGGTTCGTTTTTTGCCTGTGATAAACATAGATACGGCTGACGCCCAAGCCATCGCCGAAGCCGGGCGCGTTATCCGCGCCGGCGGGTTGGTCGCCTTCCCCACCGAGACCGTCTACGGCTTGGGTGCGGATGCGACCAACGACCGGGCGGTCGCCGCCCTCTTCTCGGTCAAGCAGAGACCGAAGTTCAACCCCCTGATTGTGCATGTGCACGACGCCAAAGCAGCGGCTCGCGTAGCGCGATTTGATGAACGCGCCCAGGCCCTGGCGGCAAAGTTCTGGCCTGGACCACTGACGATGGTCCTGCCGCGTTTGGACGACGCCAACGTGTCATGGCTCGCGAGCGCCGGTCTCCAGACCATAGCGCTGCGGGTACCCGATCACCCCGTCGCCCTGGCCATGTTCGCGGCCGCCGGCTGCCCCGTGGTCGCGCCCAGCGCCAACCGATCGGGCTCGATCAGCCCGACCGCGGCCGAGCATGTCGTGCAGAGCTTGAATGACGGACCTGATCTGATACTCGATGGCGGCTCCTGCCACATCGGCGTCGAATCGACGATCATCAGTCTAGCCGGGGACGTTCCGCAGCTGTTGCGGCCGGGCGGCATCCCCAGCGAGTCGATCGAGGTCGAGATCGGGCCGGTCGCGCCGCCCCCGGATGACCACACGGTGGTGTTGGGACCGGGCATGCTGGAAAGTCACTACGCACCGGATCGGCCGGTGCGGATGAATGCGACCGAGCTAATGCCGGGCGAGGTGTTGCTTGCCTTCGGGTCACGAGTTCCTCTGACCTACTGTAATGGGCTCAACCTGAGCGCCGATGGTGATCTCGAAGAGGCCGCCGCCAACTTGTTCGCCATGCTGCGCGAGCTCGACCGCCGCGAGTTCAAGGCGATCGCCGTGATGCCGATCCCGGACCGGGGTCTCGGCCGCGCGCTTAACGATCGGCTGCGCCGGGCGGCTGCGCCGCGTCCGAAGAAGTCCCAACGGCGCTAGCCGCAAGAGGCGCTGGCCCGAGGGCCGCCGATTCGGGGGACTGAGGCCCTTGCCGGGCGGTCCGACCTGGGCTACACCCCGAACATGAGCGTGCCCGCCGTGCCGGCCGCAATTCTCGACCGGATCAAGGCGATCGTCGGACCGGGCGGCTACCTCGAAGAGGCCGTCGATCTGGCGCCGTATGTTTGCGAGCTGCGTGGTCGCTTCCACGGCAAAACACCGTTACTGGCGCGTCCCAAGAGCGCTGAGGACGTGGCCGCGATCGTCACAATTTGCGCGGAGAATGGGATACCGATCGTGCCGCAGGGCGGCAACACCGGCCTGATGGGCGGCGCGATTCCCCATGAGGCCGGTGCCGAGGTGCTGCTGTCACTGGCCCGGCTCAACCAGGTGAGGGCGGTCGATCCCGCCAACGATACTCTCACCGTCGAGGCCGGCTGCGTGCTGGCCGATGTGCAAGCGGCGGCGGCTGCGGCCGACCGCCTGTTCCCCTTGAGCCTCGCGGCAGAAGGCAGTTGCCAAATCGGCGGCAATATTTCCACCAACGCGGGCGGCATCAATGTGTTGCGCTATGGCAACGCGCGCGAGCTCGTGCTCGGCCTTGAGGTAGTACTGCCTGATGGTCGCCTGTGGGACGGGCTCCGGGGGCTGCGCAAGGACAATACCGGCTACGACCTCAAACAGCTGTTCATCGGCGGCGAGGGCACGCTGGGCGTTATCACAGCCGCCGTACTGCGCCTGTTTCCGCGCCCGCGCGATGTGCAGACTGCGTTTGTCGCCATGGGCGATGTTGCCGCCGCCTGCGATCTGCTGGCGAGCTTGCGGCGACGAAGTGGCGGTCGGGTCGACGCGTTCGAACTGATCTCGGCGGCCACGCTGGAGTTGGTGCTGCGCCATATTCCCGGCTGCATCGACCCGCTCGCTGGGCAACACCCCTGGTATGTACTCGCCGCGCTCTCGACCTCGGCCGAGAGCGAAACATTGCGGCCGGCGCTCGAGGATACGCTGGCCCGTGCTCACGACTCCGGCGGTATACGCGATGCGGTGATCGCCGAGAGCACGGCTCAGGCACGGGACTTGTGGCGACTGCGCGAGAGTATACCCGAGGCCGAACGGCATGACGGCGCGAGCATCAAGCACGACGTAGCGGTGCCTATCTCGCGCATCGTTGAGTTCATGTCACGGGCCGAGGCCGCCGTGCGCGCCGAGCTGCCGGGGGTGCGCCCCGTGGCCTTCGGTCATCTCGGCGATGGCAATATCCACTTCAACCTGGGTCAGCCGCCCGACCTGACGGTAGAGGCCTTTCGCGCGCGCGAGGAGCGATTGAACCGGATCGTCCACGACATCGCGGCCGAGCTCGATGGCAGTATCAGTGCCGAGCACGGCCTTGGTCGGATCAAACGCAAAAGCATCCGGCGCTACAAGCCGGCGGTGGAAATTGAGCTGATGCGGCGGGTCAAGAGGGCGCTCGACCCCGACGGCATCATGAATCCCGGCAAGCTGATCTGAGCCCGCGCCGACGGCCCGGCTCAGCTTGCGCGACCCCAGGTGCTGTGCTACGTAATCGCGGCCCGAACGACGGCGCGCCGGATGGCTGTGGCCGTCGTTTTCTTGTTGGATCAAGCCAATCGTGTTGGATCAATCCAATCGCGGATATTGGTTAAAGCCAGTCGCGCGCGGAACCCATCGCAACAACCAGGACCAAACCAGGTGGTGGCCGACCTATCTTTGACATCCGGACTCGCCGGCCGCTACGCGAACGCGTTGTTCGGGTTGGCTCGCGATCAAAAAGTGTTGGACGAAGTCGGCCACGACCTCGCCGGGTTGGCGACGCTGATTGACGAGAGCGCCGACTTCGCCCGACTGATCCGCAGCCCTATCCTGAGCCGCGAGGAGCAGGGGCGCGCGGTAGCGGCGGTGCTCGAAAGGGCGGGTCCGATCGACCTGGTGCGGCGATTTGTCGGCTTATTGGCGCGCAATCGTCGGCTATTCATTCTCACCCAGGTGGTCCGTCTCTATCGAGCGCGGCTCGCCGAGCATCGCGGTGAGGTCGGGGCCGACGTCACCTCGGCTCGGGCGCTTAGCGCGGCCCAAATCGATGCGCTCAAGGCCAATCTTTCGCGGGCCGTGGGCCGCGAGGTCAACCTGACCAGCCATGTCGATGAGGGTTTGATCGGCGGGCTGGTGGTGCGTCTGGGCTCACGCATGCTCGACACCTCGCTGCGCACTCAGTTGCACAATCTCAAGCTCGCCATGAGAGGGGTTGGATGATGGACATCCGTGCCGCCGAGGTCTCGGAGATCCTCAAAAAACAGATCGAACACTTCGACACCGAAGCCGAAGTGTCGGAGGTCGGCCAGGTTCTGTCCGTGGGCGACGGCATTGCCCGCGTCCACGGTCTGGACAACGTGCAGGCCGGTGAGATGGTCGAGTTCGAGAACGGCACGACGGCCATGGCGTTGAACCTTGAGAGCGACAACGTCGGCGTGGTCATTCTCGGCGACGATCGCGACATCAAGGAAGGCGATATAGTCAAACGTACGAGCGCCATCGTGGATGTCCCGGTCGGGAAAGCGTTGTTGGGACGGGTCGCCGACGCCCTTGGCAATCCGATCGATGGCAAGGGACCAATCGAGACGACGGAACGCCGCCGGGTCGAGGTCAAGGCACCCGGGATTATCGCACGCCGGTCGGTTCACGAGCCGATGCAAACCGGCTTGAAGGCGCTCGATAGCTTGATCCCGATCGGTCGCGGCCAGCGCGAATTGATAATTGGCGACAGGCAAACCGGCAAGACGGCATTGGCCATCGATACCATCGTCAACCAAAAGTCGGTGAACCAGACCGACGATGAAACCAAGAAACTGTATTGCGTGTATGTCGCGATTGGGCAGAAGCGGTCAACCGTCGCCCAGGTGGTCAAGACCCTCGGGGACTACGGCGCGCTGGACTACTGCATCGTGGTCGCGGCGACGGCGTCGGAACCGGCGCCGCTGCAGTTCCTTGCGCCCTATGCCGGCTGCGCCATGGGCGAGTTCTTCCGCGACAACGGCATGCACGCCGTCATCATTTACGACGATTTGTCCAAGCACGCGGTGGCCTACCGACAGATGTCGCTGCTGCTGCGCCGGCCGCCGGGCCGCGAAGCCTACCCGGGCGACGTGTTCTATCTGCATTCGCGGCTGTTGGAGCGGGCGGCCAAGATGAACGAAGAGCAGGGCTCGGGGTCGCTCACGGCGCTGCCCGTGATCGAGACCCAGGCCAACGACGTCTCGGCCTACATCCCGACCAATGTTATTTCAATCACCGACGGTCAGATATTTCTCGAGTCGGATCTGTTCTATCAAGGTATTCGCCCGGCCGTGAACGTCGGCCTCTCGGTCAGTCGTGTTGGCTCGGCCGCGCAGGTCAAGGCGATGAGGCAGGTCGCCGGCCGCATCAAACTCGAACTCGCCCAGTATCGCGAGATGGCGGCCTTCGCCCAGTTTGGCTCGGACCTTGATCCGGCGACTCAACGGCTGCTCAGACGCGGCGCCAGACTGACCGAGCTACTCAAGCAAGATCAGTATGCGCCGATGGTGATCGAAGAGCAGGTGATCTCGATCCTCACCGGCGTGCGCGGCTACCTCGACAAGATCGACGTCGGCGATGTGCGTCGCTTCGAAGAGGGCGTGATCGCGGAAATACGGGACAAACACCACGATCTCCTGGAGACGATTCGTGTCGAGGGCGAGCTTTCCGACGAGACCGACAAGAGGCTTACCAGTGTCATCGATGGCTTCGCCAAGAGCTTCGCGTAGGTGTCTGCGGTGTAAGGCGTCGACGCGCCCGCTGATCGACTGAACCGATGCCGAGCCTCAAAGACCTACGCAATCGCATCGCCAGCGTGCGATCGACCCAGAAAATCACGCTGGCGATGAAGATGGTGGCGGCGTCCAAGCTGCGTCGCGCCCAGGAGCAGGCCGAGGCCGCCCGCCCGTATGCCGAGCGGATGGAGCGCATGCTGGCCTCGCTCGCCGCAAGCCTTGGCGACAACGAGGCGGCGCCGCGATTGTTGGTCGGAACTGGCGCGGAGGCGAGCCACCTTATTGTGGTCGCCACCGCCGAGCGGGGCCTGTGCGGTGGTTTCAACTCGTCGATCGCGCGCGCGGCAAGGCTGCGCATTCGCGGTCTGGTGACGGAGGGCCGTACCGTCAAGGTGCTGTGCGTAGGCCGCAAGGGTCGCGACATGTTGCGGCGCGAGTTCGGTGGGCTGATGGTTGATGAGGTCGACCTCAGCGGTGTCCGCCGATTGTCGTTCGGCGACGCGGTGCCGATCGCGGAACGCATCATCGCGCTCTACGATGAAGGTGCGTTCGACGTTTGCACGATCTTCTTCGACACCTTCGTGACGGTGATGACGCAAGTCGTGACCGAGCGCCAGCTGATCCCGGCTGCCATAGCGCTGGATCCGGACGCCTCGGCTGGTGACGAGACGGGCGCGATCCCGGAGTTCGAGCCCGACGAGGCCGAAATTCTCGCGGCGTTGGTGCCTCGCAACTTGGCGGTGCAGATCTATCGCGCCCTACTGGAGAACGCGGCGAGCGAGCAAGGCGCGCGCATGACCGCGATGGACAGCGCCACCCGCAACGCCGGCGACATGATCAATCGACTTACGCTCAGCTACAATCGTACCCGCCAAGCGGTGATCACCAGTGAACTCATTGA
The DNA here is from genome assembly GCA_965226045.1 of Alphaproteobacteria bacterium. Taxonomy (GTDB): domain Bacteria; phylum Pseudomonadota; class Alphaproteobacteria; order VGEJ01; family VGEJ01; genus CBDDBU01. Next base: position 245,669 of record CBDDBU010000026.1, on the reverse strand, counting down.
GATCATCTCGGGCGCGGAGGCGCTGTAGTGGGCCCACACACTCGGAGCACGACATGAACACCAACCTCGTCGGCAGGATCTCCCAGGTCATCGGCGCCGTGATCGATGTTCAATTCGACGGGGAGCTGCCGCCAATCCTAAATGCGCTCGAGTGCGACAACCACGGCCAGCGGCTGGTCCTCGAGGTCGCGCAGCACCTCGGCGAATCGACGGTGCGGACGGTGGCCATGGATTCGACCGACGGTCTGGTGCGCGGTACCGAGGTCACCGACACCGGTGGGCCGATCCGCATCCCCGTGGGACCCGAGACACTGGGACGCATCATGAATGTGATCGGCGAGCCGATTGACGAGCGGGGCGAGATCAAGACCGCACAGCGCATGCCGATCCATCGCGCGGCGCCCGAATTCGTGGAGCAGTCGACCGAACAGGAAATCCTGGTCACCGGCATCAAGGTCGTCGATTTGTTGGCGCCGTACGCGCGCGGCGGCAAGATCGGCTTGTTCGGCGGCGCCGGCGTGGGCAAGACGGTGATCATCCAGGAACTCATCAACAATATCGCCAAGGCCCATGGTGGATTCTCGGTGTTCGCGGGGGTCGGCGAGAGGACGCGCGAGGGCAACGACCTCTATCACGAGATGATCGAATCGGGCGTCATCAATCTCGAGGGCGAGTCGAAGGCGGCGTTGGTCTTCGGCCAGATGAACGAGCCGCCGGGCGCTCGCGCCCGCGTTGGCCTGACTGGCGTGACGGTCGCCGAATATTTCCGTGACGAAGAGGGCCAGGACGTTCTCCTGTTCGTCGACAATATCTTCCGTTTCACCCAGGCGGGCTCCGAGGTCTCCGCGCTGCTCGGCCGCATCCCGAGCGCGGTCGGCTATCAGCCGACGCTGGCCACCGACATGGGCAACCTGCAGGAGCGCATTACCTCCACCAACAAAGGCTCCATCACCTCGGTGCAGGCGATCTACGTGCCGGCCGACGATCTAACCGATCCGGCGCCGGCGACCTCGTTCGCTCACCTTGACGCGACGACGGTGCTGTCGCGCCAGATCGCCGAGCTCGGCATTTATCCGGCGGTCGACCCGCTCGATTCGACCTCGCGCATGCTGGATCCGCGGATCGTCGGCGATGAGCACTACACGGTCGCGACGCGCGTGCAGGAGGTGTTGCAGACCTACAAGGGCTTGCAGGACATCATCGCCATTCTGGGCATGGACGAATTGAGCGAGGAGGACAAGCTGACGGTGGCGCGGGCGCGCAAGATCCAGCGCTTTCTGTCACAGCCCTTCCATGTCGCCGAGGTCTTCACCGGCCGACCGGGCGTTCTGGTTTCGCTTGAGCAAACGATCAAGGGATTCCGGCAAATCGTCGACGGCGAGCACGATGATCTGCCGGAGGCGGCGTTTTACATGCTTGGCACGATCGAGGAAGCGGTCGATCGGGCCAAGGAAATGGCGGCCGAAGCCGCCTAGAGCGGGACCATGGCCGACAAGGTTCAATTCGAGCTGGTCTCGCCCGAACGCCTTCTCACCTCGGAGGAGGTGGAGATGGTGGTGGTGCCGGGCACCGAGGGCGACTTCGGCGTTCTCGTCGACCATGCACCGGTCACGGCGTCGGTACGCCCCGGGGTGTTGGAGATTCACAACGAGGGTGCCGACGTCCGGCGCATCTTTTTGTCGGGGGGCTTTTGCGAGGTGACGGCGGAGCGCTGCACGGTGCTTGCCGAGGAATCAGCGCCGGTGGACGAGCTCGACCGCGCCAGTCTGGAGAAACGGCTCGCATACGCGCGCGAGGACCTTGAGGACGCGCGGACTGATGCGGAGCGACACCGGGCCGAAATCGCGATTCAACTGTTTGAGGAGATGATTGGCGCGGCGAGCTGAGTTCACTGTCTTGGCTGCGGACGGTCTTTTGGCTACACTCGCGCCACCAGTTGGGATGGATGGAGGCGTCGAGGTCCCATGCAACCAGAGCGCAAGCCGGAAAAGGCGCGCCCGAGTTGGACGCTGGATGATGTGCCCTGGGAGCGGTTCGATTCGAGCCGCGTGGATCCGGGACATCTGAAGGCGGTCAAGGGCGCCTGCATGGTCGAGCACCACAGCGACGACTACGTCGCCTATCTGTGCTCGGTATTTCATGGCGATCCCGCTTTCCAGGCCGAGGCCCGGGCGTGGGGGATCGAAGAGCTTCAACACGGCCAGGCCCTGCGGCGCTGGTGCGAGCTCGCCGATCCTAGCTTCGATTTCGAGGCGCGTTTCGCGCGCTTCAAGGCGGGGGGGCATCAGCTGCCCACCAAGGCGGCCGAATCGGTGCGTGGCTCCCGCACCAAGGAATTGGTCGCGCGCTGCTTCGTCGAGTCGGGCACCAGCGCCTTCTACAGCGCCGTGCGCGATGCCACCGACGAGCCGGTGCTGCGCCATATCTGTCACCGTATAGCGGGCGACGAATACCGCCATTACAGGCTCTTCTACAGCAACAAGAAGCGCTATGGCGCCATCGAGAAACCGAGCATGTGGGCGGGCCTGTGGATCGCCCTCGGGCGGTTGGCGGAGAGCGGGGACGACGAGCTGGCCTATGCCTACTATTGCGGCAACGGGCTCACCACACCCTATCGGCGGCGGCGGTACGCGACCGCTTTCGCGCGGCGGACGTTGCCACTCTATCGCTACGAGCACGTGGCCAAGGGGTTGGCGATGACCCTCAAGGCCGCCGGGCTGAAGCCGCGCGGGCCGGCGGGCCGTTGTCTCACCCAGATTGGCTGGTTTGTGTTCCGCACCTACGCCTGGTCGCTGTGCCGGGTCAGCGCCTGAGTGCGGCGCGACCGCCACTTATAGTGTGCCGTGAGAGCTAGCGGTTCGCGCCGGGCCGCCACAGGACATCGTCGGCGCCGTCGTTGTTCAGATGACGGCCGAGCACGAACAGATGATCCGACAGCCGATTGAGAAACATAAGCGCGAGCGGGTTGACCGTTTCGCGGGCACACAATTCACTGACCAGACGTTCAGCGCGGCGCGTGAAGGTGCGGCCGACGTGCAAGTGCGCCGCCGCCGCTGTGCCGCCCGGCAGCACGAAGGATGCGAGCGGCCGCAGCCGTTCGTTCATCGCATCGATTTCGGCCTCCAGACGGTCGACTTGGCGTTGAGTGATGCGCAGTCGGTCGTCATCGGCGCCCGGCGTGCAGAGATCGGCGCCGAGATCGAAGAGATCATCCTGAATGCGCGCTAGCATCGCGTCCGGGTCGCCGCTGGTATCGAGGCGCGCAATGCCGATCGCGGCGTTGGCCTCATCGACGGTGCCATAGGCGGCGACACGTAGGTCGTGCTTGGCGACCCGCGCCCCGCCGCCAAGCGATGTCATGCCGCCATCGCCGCCACGGGTGTAGATGCGCGTGAGCTTAACCATGTTGCCCGGAACTTAGACGGCTCGTGTGTGGTTGACGAGCGCCGGGTGGCGCTGGCCAATGACTTGCCAAGACCGTGGACTTGCGGAGACTTGGCGAACGCGTCAAAGGCGGTGCCGAGGCCCGATGCGTGGAGAGACGGCATGATCCCGAGTGAGTTGGTCGACTTCGTGCATGGCCCGCACTTCCCGACGACATCAAACCGGCGATGCAGGGGGTTCTGCCCTCGATCATCGTCACGTGGGCGCTCGACGGAACGCCGAACGCGACCATAATCTCGCAGGTTTATTACGTCGACGACACCCATGTCGCGCTGTCGCATCAGTTCTTCAGCAAGACCCATCGCAATGTCCGTGAGAACCCGAACGTGATGGCCGTGGTGACGGAAGCCGAGACGTGCGCGACCTGGGCGCTGCGGTTGGTCTTTGATCATTCGGAAACCGAGGGACCGGTCTTCGACGAGATGGACATGCAAATCGAGGCCATTGCCTCGATGACCGGTATGACCGGTATCTTCAAGCTGAAGGAGATGTCCCGGTCGATGTTGAAAAGTTGAGGTAGGTGTCGCTCTCCTGGAGCCGTTAGGCTCCGGGTGCTGCAAACCCAAGAGGGAGAACGACACCATGGGAAAGAATATCCGTAGTTCCAGTAGCCCGAAAGCCCTTGCCACCTCGTTTCCTATGCCGCCGCTGGCAGACGCGATGGACGCAGTCCGTCTCAGCGTGGATCGGTTCTGTCTCCTGGCCGGGGTCGAGGCCTTGGCCGAGATGATGGAGGAGGACGCCACGACCGTGTGCGGGGCCCGACATCGTCGCCATGGGAACCGTCGGGGTTATCGCTGGGGCCATACGCAGAGCGAGATCGGCTACCACGGCGGCCGCGTGAAAGTGCAGCGGCCACGGGTTCGCGACCATGCTGGCAAGGAGGTGGGTTTGGAGAGCTGGCAGGTGCTGCGCGACGGCAACCTGTTGCTCGAGTGGGCGCTCAACCTGATGGTGCTGAACGTGTCGACCCGCAAGTACCACCGCGCGGTCCGTCTGCCCGAGGGCGACCTGGCGAAAGCGCGTGGCGACGGCACCTCGAAGTCGGCCGTTTCCCGGCGCTTTGTGGCGCTGTCGCGCAAGAAGATGAAGGCCTGGCTTGCCTCGGACCTCTCGGAGCTCGACCTGCTGGTCATCCAGATCGACGGTCTGCATGTCGGCGACCATGTCTTGGTGGCGGCGATCGGCGTCGATGGCAACGGCGACAAGCATGTCCTGGCCGTGGTCGAGGGGGCGACGGAGAACACTGTCGTCGTCCAGGCCTTGCTCGACAATCTCCTCGCCAGGGGGCTCGATCCGACGCTGCCCCGGCTGTTCATCGTCGATGGCGCGAAGGCGCTCAGCAAAGCGATCCGCAACACCTTCGGTGTGGCCGCCGCCATCCAGCGCTGCCAGGTCCACAAGGGCCGTAACATCATCGAGCGCCTGCCCCTGCATTTGCATGCGAGCGTCAAGAAGGCGCTCCGTCAGGCCTGGGACCAGGACGACGCAGACAAGGCCGAACGGCTGCTGCGCAACCTGGCCCGGCGTCTGGAGCATGAGGAACCGGGCGTCTCGGGCAGCATCCTGGAGGGGCTGGACGAGATACTCACCGTCATCCGCCTCGGCCTGCCGCACGAACTCCGGCGCTCGCTCGCCTGCACCAACATCGTCGAGAACGCGCTCGGCACGGTGCGCCAGGTCACCCGCAACGTCAAACGCTGGAGACACGCCGAGATGGCGCTCAGATGGACCGCCGCCGGCCTGCTGGAGGCCCAGAAAACCTTCCGTCGCCTCAAGGCCTATCGTCAGCTGCCCATCCTCCGAAATGCTCTCCAGGAACACTTGAGAAAGGCTCAGGCCGACAGTGCCATTGAAACCATCATGAAGGCAGCATAGCATCATCAACCAGCGACGCCTGCCCCACGAATTTCAACAGAGATAGGGACATCGCCAAGCTGAAGGCCGCCGATATATATGAAGTGAAGGAAGTTCATGAGGTCCCGCGCGCCGAGGTCTAAGCGCCTCGTGCTCAGGAACGACCATGTCGGTATCCGGCGACCAGCCCGACCCCAAGACCGTCCGTGAGACCATCGTCGAGAACTAAGCGATTCTCGATGACCTGAATGCCCGTCTGGCGCGCAAGACGGACGAAGTCCAAATCATCCAGCAAATCTCGTCCGAGCTGAACTCGACGCTCGAACTCGACGCCATTCTGGAAATCATTCTGCGCGCGATGGACACCGTCCTGGGCTTCGAGCACGGCATGATCCTGCTGACAGAAGCCGACGCGGAGACGCTCGCTTTGGCCGCCAGCCGCGGCTACGAGGAGTCGGGCGTGGGCGCGACCGTGAAGATTGGCACGGGCGTCATTGGCGTCGTCGCGAAGCGTCGCCGAATGATGCGGATGGGGAATATCCGATCGCAAAAGGGCTATTTGGCCTCGGTCCGGTCACAGTCGACAGGGGCGGACACCAGCTTCGAGGAACAATCGGTGAGGCCCGGTCTTCCCGAGGTTCAGAGCCAGATTGCCATCCCGCTGGTGATCAAGGACCTGCTGGTCGGCGTGTTCGCCGTCGAAAGTGCGCGGCCGAACGCATTCAACGAACTCGACGAGGTTCTGCTCTCGATCGTCGCCAATCAGATCGCGAGCGCCATCCACAACGCGCGTCTTCATAGGTCGGAAATAGAGCGCTCGCGGCAGCTCGATAAAGCGGTGAACGAGCGATCGGCGCTCAACGAAACGCTGGAGGCCAAGGTCTCGGAGCGCACCGCTGACCTGTCGAGCGCTCTCGACGACGCCAGCTTGCAGAAGCAATTGAGCGAGGGCCTGCTGAATCGGATGGCGCCGCCCGAAGGGGTGCCGCTGATGCGCGAGGGAAAGCTGTTCGCGCGTAAGATCCGGGCCTCGATCTTGTTCGCGGGCCTGGAGAACTTTACCGAGTTCTCGTCCGGGATGGAGCCCGACGAGGTGTTCTCCCGACTTAACCACTTCTTTAGCTGATCGGGGGACATCGTCTCTTTAGCTGGTCGGGGGGCATCGTCAATCTATATCGCGGGTATGTGAACAAGACCAACGGCGATGGGCTGGTGGCGCTGTTCGGCGTTCCGACCGAGAGCAGCAGCCATGCTACCGACGCGGTGCTCGCCGCGATGAAATTGCAGGCCGAGCTTCGCGATCACTTTCCACTCAACATGCGTATCGGCATCAATTCCGGCGTTATCACGGCCGGCATGCTGGGGCCGCGCAACAAGAGCCTTTATGACGTGCTCGGCGATCCCGTCAATGTCGCGAGCCGCATGGAGACGATCTCCGCCTCGGGTACTATCACCATCTCTAGCGATACTCGCGAACTGGTCAAACCGTACTTCGAGATCGAGGCGCTGGGCGAGCGCGAGGTGAAGGGCCTGCTATCGATCCAGTGCTACCAGGTTAGCGGTATTAGATCGTTGGCTCGAGATGACCGGCGCATCGATGCGACCAGCCGGTTCGCCAACGATTGCGTGCCGGTCATCAACAAGGTCAACGAGTTCAAGCGCCAGCATTTGGCGATGATTGATTTCATCAGTCTGCAATCGCGCGATGGGGCGCTTAATCACAACGAGGTAGTGGCCGCCTATGCGCTGGCTCTGTTACGGGTGCTGCGGGCAGAGGATGCCGAGGCGTTCGGCGTCGACGCGGTCACCGAGGAACAAGTACTGCGCGTGGCGCTCCTGCACGATGTCGGCAAGGACGCTCTGGACGCGGTGCGACTGAACCACCCCTCGCTCGATGTGTGGAACGGCGTGCAAAGTTGACCCCTGTTGAGGGGTGATCGGCGTCCAAATTTGACCCCCCTGAGCCTGGCTAGTCCAAGTCACCTCGTTTTTGGGCGGACGAGGTGGTGGGGGATGTTGGTCGTGGAGACGATAGCGCGGATCCGGCGGGAGTATTTCGTCAAGGGGAAGCCGATCAAGGAGATCGTGCGGGACGTGAAGGTCTCGCGCAACACGGTGCGCAAGGTGATCCGTTCGCAGGCGACGGCGTTCACCTACGACCGGCGGGTCTCGCGCAACACGGTGCGCAGCCGATCTAAGGAGATCGTGCGGGACGTGAAGGTCTCGCGCAACACGGTGCGCAAGGTGATCCGTTCGCAGGCGACGGCGTTCACCTACGACCGGCGGGTCCAGCCGATGCCGAAGCTGGGGCCGTGGACGGCCGAGCTGGAGCGGATGCTGGAGGCCAACGAGACCAAGTCGAAGCGGGAGCGGCTGACGCTGCTACGGATCTCCGAAGCCCTCGAGGGTCTGGGCTATGGCGGCGGCTACGACGCGGTGCGGCGCTACGCCAAGGCGTGGCGGTGGCGCCGTTCGGCATCGACGGCGCAGACCTATGTGCCGTTGGTGTTCTCGCCGGGCGAGGCCTATCAGTTCGACTGGAGCCACGAGTACGTGGTGCTGGCGGGGGTGACGACCAAGGTCAAGGTCGCGCACGTCCGGCTGTGCCACAGCCGAATGTTCTTCGTCCGCGCTTATCCGCGCGAGAGCCAGGAGATGGTGTTCGACGCCCACGACCGGGCATTCCGGCTGTTCCAGGGTGCCTGCCGGCGAGGCATCTACGACAACATGAAGACGGCGGTGCAGACCGTCCTCATCGGCAAGGAGCGCGCGTTCAACCGGCGCTTCGTGCAGATGTGTGGCCACTACCTGGTCGAACCGACAGCATGCACGCCGGGAGCGGGATGGGAGAAGGGGCAGGTCGAGAACCAGGTCGGGATCATCCGCGGTCGGTTCTTCACCCCGCGGCTGCGCTTCAAGACCTACGACGAGCTCAACGCCTGGCTCTTGGACCAGTGCGTCGCCTACGCCCGGGGTCATCCCCACCCGGTGTTCAAGGACAGGACTGTCTGGCAGGTGTTCGAGGACGAGCGTCCGTCCCTGGTCGGCTATCGCGGGCCGTTCGACGGCTTCCACGCGGTCCCGGCGTCGGTGTCGAAGACCTGCCTGGTGCGCTTCGACAGCAACAAGTACAGCGTGGCGGCGCGCGCCGTCGGCCGTCCGGTCGAGGTCCATGCCTACGCCGATCGCATCGTCATCCGCCAGGACGGCGAGATCGTCGCCGAGCATGCCCGGCGCTTCGGCCGCGACCAGACCGTCTATGACCCGTGGCACTAGGTGCCCGTGCTGGCGAGGAAGCCCGGTGCGCTTCGTAACGGCGCGCCGTTCAAGGACTGGGCGCTGCCCGGCGCCCTGGGTCGCGTGCGCGTCCGGCTCGCCGGCCACGACGACGGCGACAGGCAGATGGTCGAGATCCTCACCGCCGTGCTGGCGGATGGGCTGGCGGCGGTGGAGGCCGCCTGTGCCGAGGCGCTCGCTGGCGGCGTGTGCAGCGCCGACGTCGTGCTCAACATCCTCAATCGTCGGCGCCAGCCGTCCGAGACGGCGCCGATCCCGACGCCCGCGAACCTGCGTCTTCGCTTTGAGCCGGTGGCCGATTGCACCCGCTACGACCGCTTGAGGGGGGTCGGCCATGGAGCGCCATGAGGTCCTGGAGATGATGGCCGCACTCAAGCTCGCCGGCATGCGCGACGCGTTCGACGAGGTGCTCGCCGACGGCCTCAAGCGCCAGCATCCGATGCAGCGAATCATCGGCGAGCTGTTGAAGGCCGAGATCGCCGACAAGCAGGCGCGATCCATCAAGTACCAGATGAGTGGCGCCAAGCTGCCGCTGGCCAAGGAGCTGGCCGACTTCGACTTCACCGACACCCCGGTCAACGAGCCGCTGGTCCGCGAGTTGGCGGTCGGCGGCTTCCTGGCCAACCAGCGCAACGCCGTGCTGATCGGCGGCACCGGCACCGGCAAGAGCCATCTCGCCGTCGCCATCGCGCGGGCCTGCATCCGCGATGGCGCCCGGGGCCGCTTCTTCAACGTCGTCGACCTGGTCAACCGGCTCGAGGCCGAAGCCCGCGCCGGCCGCCAGGGCCGGCTCGCCGATCAGCTGGCCCGGCGCGACCTCGTCATCCTCGACGAGCTCGGCTACCTGCCCTTCGCCCAAACCGGAGGCCAGCTGCTGTTCCACCTCGTCAGCCGGCTCTACGAGCGCACCTCGATCATCGTCACCACCAACCTGACCTTCGGCGAATGGCCGTCCGTCTTCGGCGACGCCAAGATGACCACCGCGCTCCTCGATCGTCTGACGCACCACTGCGAGATCATCGAGACCGGAAACGACTCCTGGCGCTTCAAGAATCGGTCCTAAAGGCAACCGATCCACCTGCGGCCCGGTCGCCCAGGTGGGCCCACAGGAACCTCCCACACGCGGTCCGCCGCCAGCCGCGTGGTGGGCGCGTCGGCCCGCGCGCGGGCCCCTCCTATGGACTACCTGTACGACCTCCGCCGTGCATCCCCAAAGGGGTCAACATTGCACGCCGATAGGGGGTCAATGTTCAACGCCGATTGACACTCGATGGCCCGACGCCCGACCAGCTGCCGCGCGACCTGCTGGCCAGCACCGCTTCGACACTCGACCAGCTCGGGCTCAGCGAGCTCACGCCGGCGATCGAGGGGCTCTACCGATTCGAAGAATCTGGTGGGCCGAGGGCGAAGTCGGCGTGGTTGCCGAGCTGATCGCCGCCGATATTTATGATGCGATGACGGCGCCCAAATTCTACAAGGGGACATCGTGGCGCATTCCAGGTGCGCTGGAGGAACTTCGGCACCTCCCCCACTGTATCGGGCGATGTCCCTATCTCTGTTGAAATTCGTGGGGCAGGCGTCGCTGGTTGATGATGCTATGCTGCCTTCATGATGGTTTCAATGGCACTGTCGGCCTGAGCCTTTCTCAAGTGTTCCTGGAGAGCATTTCGGAGGATGGGCAGCTGACGATAGGCCTTGAGGCGACGGAAGGTTTTCTGGGCCTCCAGCAGGCCGGCGGCGGTCCATCTGAGCGCCATCTCGGCGTGTCTCCAGCGTTTGACGTTGCGGGTGACCTGGCGCACCGTGCCGAGCGCGTTCTCGACGATGTTGGTGCAGGCGAGCGAGCGCCGGAGTTCGTGCGGCAGGCCGAGGCGGATGACGGTGAGTATCTCGTCCAGCCCCTCCAGGATGCTGCCCGAGACGCCCGGTTCCTCATGCTCCAGACGCCGGGCCAGGTTGCGCAGCAGCCGTTCGGCCTTGTCTGCGTCGTCCTGGTCCCAGGCCTGACGGAGCGCCTTCTTGACGCTCGCATGCAAATGCAGGGGCAGGCGCTCGATGATGTTACGGCCCTTGTGGACCTGGCAGCGCTGGATGGCGGCGGCCACACCGAAGGTGTTGCGGATCGCTTTGCTGAGCGCCTTCGCGCCATCGACGATGAACAGCCGGGGCAGCGTCGGATCGAGCCCCCTGGCGAGGAGATTGTCGAGCAAGGCCTGGACGACGACAGTGTTCTCCGTCGCCCCCTCGACCACGGCCAGGACATGCTTGTCGCCGTTGCCATCGACGCCGATCGCCGCCACCAAGACATGGTCGCCGACATGCAGACCGTCGATCTGGATGACCAGCAGGTCGAGCTCCGAGAGGTCCGAGGCAAGCCAGGCCTTCATCTTCTTGCGCGACAGCGCCACAAAGCGCCGGGAAACGGCCGACTTCGAGGTGCCGTCGCCACGCGCTTTCGCCAGGTCGCCCTCGGGCAGACGGACCGCGCGGTGGTACTTGCGGGTCGACACGTTCAGCACCATCAGGTTGAGCGCCCACTCGAGCAACAGGTTGCCGTCGCGCAGCACCTGCCAGCTCTCCAAACCCACCTCCTTGCCAGCATGGTCGCGAACCCGTGGCCGCTGCACTTTCACGCGGCCGCCGTGGTAGCCGATCTCGCTCTGCGTATGGCCCCAGCGATAACCCCGACGGTTCCCATGGCGACGATGTCGGGCCCCGCACACGGTCGTGGCGTCCTCCTCCATCATCTCGGCCAAGGCCTCGACCCCGGCCAGGAGACAGAACCGATCCACGCTGAGACGGACTGCGTCCATCGCGTCTGCCAGCGGCGGCATAGGAAACGAGGTGGCAAGGGCTTTCGGGCTACTGGAACTACGGATATTCTTTCCCATGGTGTCGTTCTCCCTCTTGGGTTTGCAGCACCCGGAGCCTAACGGCTCCAGGAGAGCGACACCTACCTCAACTTTTCAACATCGACCGGGACATCTCCCTGTATCGCCGCCGATAGGCCTAATCTTTGGACGGTTTGTCGAGCTCTTGAAACCAGCCGACTTAGCCATGGCGGCGCGCCCGGCGACAAGGGTATTGATTCGATAACGCGGCCGGGCCGCGATCACAAGCCTTCGGTCAGAAAATAGATCAGCAGTAGCGCGGCCGTTGCGCCCTGGGTAATCACACGTGCGCGCATCAGTCGGTTGCCGTGGCGGCGGTTGAAGTCGCCCCCGCGCGCCATGGAAAAGAGGCCAACCGCAAGGACACCGAGGGTGGCCATCAGCGCGACGGCGACAAGTATCTGGAGAGCAGACATTCACCAACCATAGCGTAAGAATGCAAACGACGTGGGTGGTCCCACGCCGTTTGCCCCTCGTATTCCTTGGCTTGCCCCGGTGGCGGGCGCCTAGAACGATCGCTAACTTTCGCGCGCGCGCGAAATAATCACACGGTTGCGACCGCGCCTGACCAGATACCCACCACGTGGAATGGTCAGCCGCCCGCTCTTTATTAACGGTTCGAGCGCCGCCTTAATCCGCTCCGCGTTCTTGTCCGTTGTGCCTTCCACCCCGGTACTCTGTTCCGAGAGCCACTCAGAAAACGCACGCAGCCCAATATCTTCGCCAATTGATTTCCGCAGCGCATTGAGCTTCCGCACCTGACCCTTTGTCAGGCTGCTTTCGTCGATGTCATTCCCCTTGACCGTGCTCGTGGGCCGTCTGGCCATTTGTAGCCCTTCCAGTGTTTGGAATTACGGTGGGAAAATAGATAGTCCAAACAGCGTCGCGCGTAAAGCGCTTCGAGTTCGTCGAACCAGTGACGGGTGAACGCGACACTTGCCGCCGGTCACTTCCGGCTGACTCGCGTAAATAGCGTGCGGTTGGCGAGTATCTATTTGTCGCCCCGTGCCGAACGATGATCGCGCCGAGAATGTGACAGCCGTAACAGCGCGCGCGAGGTCGAACCCGTAGGGTGATGCTACCACCGTGCGGCGGCGGAGTAGGGTATCCATGATGCACGTACTTTTATGACGATGCGTTCGCGCCCGCGGTGACTGCCGAGCCTTGGGAGATTCCCGAGCTGCGGCGCGGCTCGATCGCCCGCCGCAAGCGTGCTTCCGACGCATCCCGCGATTCCAAAGCGACATCCGAACTTGGGCCGCGACTAGCAGCCTGTCGGACTGAGGTCCGCGAGAATGGGTGTGGACGGATCGCGATGTGGAGAGGTCATGGGATCGAGCGCCTTTCGTGAGGACACGGAGTGCGGTCGCTTGGCCGCGCGTACCGCAGGGTGAGTATACTCTTATGCCCTCTCGTGAGGGCACGAAGTACGTTCGCTTGCTCGCGCGTGCCGCAAGGCGAGCATACTCTTATTCCTTTTCGCGAGGTACGGAGTCCGGCCGCCTGCTCAAGCGTATTGCAAGGTGAACATTCTCTTTATGTTCCAGGCCAGGGTCACCAGGTTCCATTCGCCCGTGACCTTGTCCAGGCCGCGTAGCGAGAACTGGCGGAAGCCCATGGCCGATTTGATGATGCCGAACACCGGTTCCGGCGTTTGCTTGCGCAGGGCGTAGAGTTGCCGGCCCTCGGGCGTCGCCAGTCGATGTGTCATCGCTTCCAGCGGCGTCGGGTTCTCCGGGGGCGGCGGCGCGCCGGCGAAGCGGTCCTTCCAGGAGAGATGATGGCGTTCCCGGCCGGGCGTGATCAACGGCGCGATCTCGGCCTCGGCGCAGGCGTTCACGTTGGCCTCGCTGAAGTAGCCGCTGTCCGCCAGCAGGGTCTCGGGCGCGCCCAGCGCCTCGGGAAGGCGGGCGAGCGCTTCCAGCGCCGGCTCGATTTGCCGCTTGTCGTTGGGGGCCTGGACCACGTCGTTGGTGACCACCAGCAGGCTGTCGGCCGCCACCAGGGCTTGGGCGTTGTAGGCCTGTTCGAAGCCGCCGCCGGCCACCGGCATGATGCGCGAGTCCGCGTCGGTCAGATTGACCTGGTCCTTCGGCCCGGGCCCGGCCACCGGCGGCTCGGGTGGACGGCCGCCCGGCTTGCGGCCCGTCTTCTCGGCCTTCTCCGCGCGCGCCTCGAGCTTCGCCTCGTACTCGGCCCGTTCCCGCTCAAGGCGTTCGCGCGCCCGCGCCTCGATCACCGCCTTAGCCTCGGCGATGCGGGCCAGACGATCCTCGCGCCGGGCCAGTTCCTCGGGCACCGACATCCCGTCGGGCACATCCGCCCCATCGGCCGCCTCCGCCAACGCCATCAACTCCGCCACCTCGGCCTTCAACCGGGCTTCGAGCTCGCAGGCGTGTTTCCACGACAGCGCGCTGTGCCGGCTCGCGTTGGCGTGCACCTTGGTGCCGTCCAGCGCCACCGTGCCGAGCTTCAGCACCCCGGCTTCCCGGGCCAGCAGCAGCACCTCGACGAACAGCCCTTCGATCCGGTCGAGAAAACGCCGCCGGAACGCGGCGATGGTATCGTGGTCGGGATGATCGTTGGCCGCGATGAAGCGGAAAGCGACAGAATCATAGGTCGCGCGCTCCAACTTGCGGCTCGAAAACACCCCCGTGGCGTAGCCGTAGACCAGAAGCCCCAGCAGCATGCTCGGGTGATAGGACGCCGAGCCCGAGCCGCGATAGGCCTTCACGAACGCCGAGAGGTCCAACTGCTCGATCACCTCGACCACGAAGCGCGCCAGATGCCGCTCGGGAAGCCATTCCTCCACCGACGGCGGCAGCAGAAACCCCGTCTCCCGGTCGACCGGTCGGAAATTGCTCATGACGGCCTCCATCACGCGCGGGCAAATCAACTGATACCATCGAATCCTATTTCGACTCCCGGCTCAGGTCAGACAGGCTGCTAGGCCGCGACAGGGGCGTGAGAGCAGCCCCTGCGGCTCGCGGACTCGATCGCCAGCCTGTCACGGCGGTGCGACCGCTAGGCTGAGGCCGTCCAGCGACGCTTGACCACGGCTGGCGGCGCTGATATCAACCGCCGCATGCACACGCGACTCCATCTCCTAGCCAGCGGGCGAATTAGTCGCCCGGTCCCGCCGCGGGACCGGAGGCTCGTTGAGGCTTATGATGGGGATAGCGTGTGCCATGCCGACAACTGATCGAACGACCACCGATTTCACGATCCGCGCCACGGCCGAGGCGCAAGTGATGCCTCGCGTGCTGGAGCTGTTCGCCCTGCGCGGCCTGGTGCCAAGCCGCTTTCACGGCCGGGTCATGGCCGATGGCCGGCTGCAAATCGACATAGCGGTGGGTGGACTGGACGCTGGTCAGGCCACGCATTTGGCGGCGCGGCTGAGAAACATCATCCTGGTAGAAAGCGTGCTTTTGCGGCCACCCGCGATGCGCCGCAGCGCGTGAACACACGGCGGTAGGCGGCGCCTAACCGTCGTGCGTCACCTTCGGCCTCAGGGCGTTTTCTTGACAGTATAGGGAAAAGCCGGCCTAATCGATCCTCCATGGCGGCCAGGCGGATCGTGCCCGTCTGTATGTGAGGACGCCGCGCCAACGCGGTCAGGCGGCGGGACACGCCGCGATTTAAATTGGGGAGGACGTTCATGACGATGTGGAGATTCAGCGTGGCCGCGGCGGCGCTGGGCGTGGCGCTCGGCGCTGGCCAGCTTGCCAACGCGGAGACCGCCGGGGATCGCGCTGTCGCCGCGGCGCAGAAGTATTCGGGCTCGACGCTTTCGCTTCACAGCGAGGCCGGCCTGCAAGCGCTGGGCTGGGAGCTATGGAACGCCAAGCAGTGGAAAGAGCTGACCGGCATCGTAGTTGACCAGACTTCCGCTCCCGTCAATGAGATGTTCGTGACGACCGTCCAGGATTTTCGCGGACCCGCCAACTTTGACGTGCTTGACGTAGCGCCGGCCTACCTGCCGGACCTGGTTGAGATCGGCGCGATCGTTCCCGTCAACGACTGGATGGATGAGTTCGGCTACTGGGACGACTACGCCGACATCGCCGACGCCTACAAGGGCTGGGGCGAGTACAAGGGAAAAGTCTATGGCTTTCCCGATGACGGCGATGTCCACATCATGCTCTACCGGAAGGACCTGATCGACGAGGACGCTGATAACCAGACCGAGTTCAAGGCCAAGTACGGCTACAAACTTGCCGCGCCGAAGACCTGGAAGGAGTGGGACGACGTCGCTCAATTCATCACCGACAAGTATGGACCGAAGACCTTCGGCGCCGCGCAGCCCCGGGCCAAGGGTCTGACTCTCTACTACTGGATGGACATGTTCCGCGACTACGGCGGCCGTTTCTTCGATGAAGAGACCATGAACTGCACGTGGAACTCGGACGCTGGCGTCAAGTCGCTGACGGATTTCGTCAATCAGCGCCGTTACATGCCGCCGGGCGCCGATGCGTGGGGCTTCACGGAGGCGGGCGCCGCGTTCCTCAACGGCGACGTCGCGCTGCACTCCACGTGGCCGGGCGTCGGACGTTGGGCGCAGAACGTCGGCACCGACATCGAGGCGATGAACTGGGTGCCGCCGTCCAAGGTCGAGGGTAAGGTTGGCTATGCGGTGCCGCCGGGTGGCACGCCGGAACTCGCGGTGGGCTGGGTTATTTCCATCTCGGGCAAGAGCGACAACCAGGAAGCCGCGTATCTATTCGCGCAATGGTCTAACTCCATAGAGGTGAGCCTCGGTAAGACCGCCCTCGGGTACTCGATCCGCGATCCGTTCCGGGTCTCGCACTATTCGGATCCCGGCTTCCGCACCCTGTGGTCGAATGCCGGCGAATATCTCGACGCCTTGAAGGCCGGCGGCGAGAACGGCGTTCAGGATCTGACCGTGATCCAGGCGCAGAAGTATCATGACCTGATCGACATCGCGATCCAGGCGGCTATCGGCGGCGAGGACGCGCTCTCGGCGCTGAACACCGCGTGCAAGTCGGCTGATCGTGTGACCAAGCAGGTCGGCGTGGACCGCCAGCGCGATGTCTACAAGCAGTTCACTTCTCAGGCCAACGCGTATCGGTAAAACTCGCGAGGCGGGTGGGGGCATGGTCCCCCATCCGTCTCCACCGTTTTTCTGGCGGAACGACCGGAGCGCCGTTTGATGACGACCGCGACCGCAGTCGCGGCGGGTGGCCCCCGGGCGGGCATCCTGCTTCAAGACCGCAACTTCAAATATTGGCTGATCGCCCCGGCGGTCCTGGTGATGTTGCTGGTGGGGTTGTTCCCAGTGGGCTACGCGCTCGTCGCGAGCCTTCAGAACCTCACCCTGATGGACCAGGACTATTCCTGGTACGGATTTGGTTGGTACGAGTTTCTTTTCGAGGACGACCGTTTTTGGGAGTCGCTGTGGCACACGGGGCTGATCACCGCCATCGCGCTGCCCGTCGAGCTGATCCTCGGGCTCCTGCTCGCGCGCATGTTCCTTGGTGATCTCCGCGGCAAGCCCCTCTTCATCGCCATACTGCTGCTACCTTCGGTGGTGTGTCCGATCGTGGTCGGGGCCGTCTGGCGGCTGATGTTCGATACCCGCTACGGGCCGATCACGCATTTCCTGTCATGGATCAGCGGCGAGACGATCGAGATCACCTGGGTGGTCGATCCGATCTGGGTCTATCCGGTGATCCTGATCGCCGAGATCTGGCAGTGGTTCCCGTTCATGTTCCTGATTCTGCTGGCCGCGCTATCGAACGTTGATACCGATCTGACGGATGCGGCCTCCATCGATGGCGCCGGCTTCTGGACGACGTTCTTCCGCATTTCGTTGCCGGCGATCTGGCCGGTCATGTTCATCGCGATCCTGATCCGGGCGCTGGATCTCGTGCGCATCTTCGACCTCGTGTTCGTGATCACGAGGGGTGGCCCGGGGACGTTCACCGAGACCACGCCGATCTACATGTATATCACCGGCTTCCACCAGTTCGAGACCAGCTACACCGGCGCCATGGTCTTTCTCATCATTGTGCTGCTGTCGATCATTGTCGTCACCGCGCTCAGGCGGGTGGAGATTTCGCGATGAGCGTGGCCGACACGGCGAGTGGGTTCGCGTCGATGGGACGGCGCAAGAGGCTGATTCAGATCGGCCGTTATATGGTCGTACTGGTGGCCACGTTCGTGGTCGCGTTTCCGATCTACTGGCTGTTCATCATGGCCTTCAAATCGGCCGAGGAGATGTACGCCGTGCCGCCGGTGTATTTCCCGGCCGATCCCGGCTTCGGAAACTTCCGGTTCCTGTTCGGGGGCATGAACGAGGACGCGAGGACGCTCCTCAACAGCCTCATCATCGCCACCTCGACGACGGTCATCGCCATGGTCCTGGGGACCATGTGCGCCTATTCGATGGCCCGATTCCGGACCGGCGGGCACAACTTCGCGATCTGGATCATGTCGCAGCGCATGCTGCCGCCGATCGCGATCGTCTTTCCGCTGTTTCTCGCCTTCGCCTTTATCGACATTCTCGACACCTTCCCCTCGATCATCGCGGTCTATGTCGCCTTCAACCTGCCCTTCGTCATTTGGATGATGCGCGGCTATATCGAGGACATTCCGATCGAGCTCGAGGAGAGCGCGCTGGTCGACGGCTGCACGCGCTGGCAGGTGCTGTACAAAGTGATTCTGCCGATGGCGCGCGCCGGCGTCTTCGCGACCGCAGTGTTCACGTTCATCTTCACATGGAACGAGTTCGTGTTCGCGCTGGTCCTCAGCAATAAGGATATCGTGACCTACCCGGTCCAGGTCACTGGCTATTTCGCGGTGCAGCAGAGCTATTGGAACAAGGTCGGGGCGATGTCGATCCTGGGCTCGGTTCCGGTCTTCTTCGCGGTGATCTTCCTGCAACGGTTCCTGGTCCGCGGCATCAGCATGGGCGCACTCAAGGGCTGACCGCGCGTCGGTGGCCGCGCGGCGGCTCGGGTTGTCGAAGTCGGCGATCAGCAAACATGTGAAGCGGCTTGAGGATCGCCTTGGCGCCCGGTTGATGAACTGGACCACGCGGCGCCTCAGCCTTACCGAGGTCGGCGCCGCTTTCTACGAACATTGTGCCCGCGCTCTCGCCGAGGTCGATCAGGCGGAGCGCGCCGTGACGCGCCTCCACGCCGCGCCCCGCAGCATGCTTAAGATCAACGTGCCGATGTCTTTCGGCCACATGCACATCGCGCCGGCATTTCCATCATTCCTCGCCCGTTATCCCGAGGTCAACATCGAGATGCGCATGACGGACCACTTCGTCGACGTGATCGACGAAAGCTACGATGTGGCTATTCGGGTGGCCCAGCTCGCTGATTCGAGCTTGATCGCGCGCAAGCTCGCGCGCTGCCGCATCATTGCGTGCGCCGCGCCTTCTTACCTGGAGATGTCCCGGTCGATGTTGAAAAGTTGAGGTAGGTGTCGCTCTCCTGGAGCCGTTAGGCTCCGGGTGCTGCAAACCCAAGAGGGAGAACGACACCATGGGAAAGAATATCCGTAGTTCCAGTAGCCCGAAAGCCCTTGCCACCTCGTTTCCTATGCCGCCGCTGGCAGACGCGATGGACGCAGTCCGTCTCAGCGTGGATCGGTTCTGTCTCCTGGCCGGGGTCGAGGCCTTGGCCGAGATGATGGAGGAGGACGCCACGACCGTGTGCGGGGCCCGACATCGTCGCCATGGGAACCGTCGGGGTTATCGCTGGGGCCATACGCAGAGCGAGATCGGCTACCACGGCGGCCGCGTGAAAGTGCAGCGGCCACGGGTTCGCGACCATGCTGGCAAGGAGGTGGGTTTGGAGAGCTGGCAGGTGCTGCGCGACGGCAACCTGTTGCTCGAGTGGGCGCTCAACCTGATGGTGCTGAACGTGTCGACCCGCAAGTACCACCGCGCGGTCCGTCTGCCCGAGGGCGACCTGGCGAAAGCGCGTGGCGACGGCACCTCGAAGTCGGCCGTTTCCCGGCGCTTTGTGGCGCTGTCGCGCAAGAAGATGAAGGCCTGGCTTGCCTCGGACCTCTCGGAGCTCGACCTGCTGGTCATCCAGATCGACGGTCTGCATGTCGGCGACCATGTCTTGGTGGCGGCGATCGGCGTCGATGGCAACGGCGACAAGCATGTCCTGGCCGTGGTCGAGGGGGCGACGGAGAACACTGTCGTCGTCCAGGCCTTGCTCGACAATCTCCTCGCCAGGGGGCTCGATCCGACGCTGCCCCGGCTGTTCATCGTCGATGGCGCGAAGGCGCTCAGCAAAGCGATCCGCAACACCTTCGGTGTGGCCGCCGCCATCCAGCGCTGCCAGGTCCACAAGGGCCGTAACATCATCGAGCGCCTGCCCCTGCATTTGCATGCGAGCGTCAAGAAGGCGCTCCGTCAGGCCTGGGACCAGGACGACGCAGACAAGGCCGAACGGCTGCTGCGCAACCTGGCCCGGCGTCTGGAGCATGAGGAACCGGGCGTCTCGGGCAGCATCCTGGAGGGGCTGGACGAGATACTCACCGTCATCCGCCTCGGCCTGCCGCACGAACTCCGGCGCTCGCTCGCCTGCACCAACATCGTCGAGAACGCGCTCGGCACGGTGCGCCAGGTCACCCGCAACGTCAAACGCTGGAGACACGCCGAGATGGCGCTCAGATGGACCGCCGCCGGCCTGCTGGAGGCCCAGAAAACCTTCCGTCGCCTCAAGGCCTATCGTCAGCTGCCCATCCTCCGAAATGCTCTCCAGGAACACTTGAGAAAGGCTCAGGCCGACAGTGCCATTGAAACCATCATGAAGGCAGCACAGCATCATCAACCAGCGACGCCTGCCCCACGAATTTCAACAGAGATAGGGACATCGCCTCTTACCTCGACGCCCTTGGCGAACCGCCGGAGCCGGCGGACCTCGCCGACCACAACTGCCTGAACTACACACTCTTGTCGACACACGACGAGTGGCGCTTCAGCGGACCCGACGGTCCGGCGGCGGTCCGAGTCCGGGGCAACCTTCAGGCCGACAATGGAGAGGCGCTGCGCGCCGCGCTCGTGGCCGGTCTTGGTATCGGCCATCTGCCGAGCTTCATCGTCGGAGCCGAACTACAGAGCGAGTGTCTGCGCGTTATCCTCACCGGCTTTGAGTCGATCAACCGGTCGGTCTATGCCGTCTATCCGCACAATCGCCACCTATCGCCCAAGGTGCGCAGCTTTATCGATTTCCTGTCCGACCGCTTTGCACCAACGCCCTATTGGGACGGCCCGAGCGAGGAGGCAGGCGGATAGAGCAACGCGCGCCGGCCGGCTCCTGCCAACGCGGCGCCTACCGGCCCTCACGATGCCACGCCGCCACCGAACCGCCGAGCGCCAGGACCAGGACCAGCAGCGCCGGGAGCAGCGGAAACTGCCGCAATCGCTCGACCACATAGGCATCGTTCGCGCGCAGACCGATCCACCCAGCTCCGGTGGCGTTCCGATCTGGACTCACTCGTCGCAGGGTCGGCATGCCGTCCTCGAGCCAATGAACCGCCCCGCCGGTCGCCTCGGCGATAGGCGAAAGTAGGGCCGAACTGGCGCGCACGTCGGCCGCTTCGATCGGATTGAGGGCGCCGACGGCGGCGACCGCGCGGCGAGCGCCGTCGTCAATACGGTAGAGGCCCGCCTCACTGGCACGGATGGTGGCGGTGTCGCGGCCGGTCGGACCGGGATCGAGCACGACCTCGGTCACGGCGCCAGACGGCGCGGTCACACGCACCGGTCGATCATCGGGATAGAGGCTGCGGCGGGCGATCTCGAGGCGGCCGCCGACCGCGCGGGCCCGCAGGTCATTTTCCTCGAGATCGGGCTCTTTCATCAGCCAATGGGCGATGCGGCGCAACAGCTCGGCTTGCGGACCGCCGCCATCGTAGCCGCGCGCCCACAGCCAGCCGTGGTCCGACATAAGCTGCGCGACCCGCCCCTCACCGACCCGGCTCAGCACCAAGAGCGGGCGCTCCCCCGGTCCCGTCATCAAGACGGTGCCGGTGGTGGCGCGGGCCTCGATCAGCCGAAGCCACCGACCCCAAGTCGGGCCCGAGGCGCCGCCGGCGCCGCCCGCGCCCGCGAGTTCGCCGGTGACGGGATGGCGAACGCCCTCATCGGTAAGCGTCGGCCGGTATGGTTCTTCGATCACCTGACCGGTCGGCGCTCCGGGGAGCACCTGGCCGAGTGCGGTCCGATAGAGGCTGAGAGCTGAGGCGAACGAAGGGCCTGCCGCCGCGAAGACGGCGCCGCCCTCCAGGACGTAGTCAGCGATGTTCTGAAGATAAGATCCGGGCAGCAACCAGCGGCGGCGGTAGCGATCGAAGATGACGAGGTCGAACTCCTTCAGCTTGACCTCGAACAACTCGCGGACCGGAAAGGCGATCAACGAAAGATCGCGCACCGAGGTGCCGTCCTGCTTCTCGGGCGGCCGCAGGATCGTGAAGTGGACGAGATCCACCGAAGGATCGGCCTTGAGAAGCGCGCGCCAGGTGCGCTGTCCCGGATGGGGTTCACCGGAGACCAACAGGACGCGTAGCCGATCCCGGATACCGTTGACGATAACGACGGCGCGGTTATTGGTGAGGGTGAGTTCATCGTCCGCCGCGGCCACCTCGATCTCGACAACCGTCGGCCCGCCATGCTCGATGTGGAGGGGGACTTCCACGGCAATACCGGTCCGCACGTTGAGATAGCGAACCTGACCGCCGTCCAGACGCAGACTCAGTCGCGCCACCGCCCCAAGATGGTCGTCCTCGATACTCAAGCTGAGCGCCACGACGCCGCCGACCATGCCGTAGTGGGGCGCGGTCTCGACGATCAGGCGGCGATCGCGCTCATCCCTGCGGCCGGTGAGGAGAACATGCACCGGACCGCCATCGGGTGTGATGCCCGTCGGCGGGTCGTGAACTTGGCCGTCGGTGATCAGAATGGTGCCGGAGATTCGTCGCGGCGGGGTGTCCGAGAGGACCCGGTCGCGGGCGGCGAACAAAAGTGTTCCCTGGTCCTGGTTGCCATCGCCGGCGTTGACGACGCGGACCTCAAGATCATTGAAGCCCGCGAGCGCGCTCTCGACTTGCTCCAGCGCCGCCGCTCGCGCGGCCGGGCGCTCGCCGATGCGCTGGCTGGCCGATTGATCCACGATCACCGCGACGACATCGGGCAACGGTTCGCGGTCCTCGGAGATCAAGGTGGGATTGGCCAGCGCCAGCATCAGCGTAGTGACGCCGAGCGCGCGCCACCACATGCCGGCGGCGCCGCACCACAGCGCGAACCCGAGCGCCAACACCGCGGCCAGACCGAGGGCCACCAATGCTGGCCAGGGCAAGGCGGGTGCGAAAGTAATATCGGCGCCGGAGATCATGGCGTGCGCTCCGGCTATTGCCCCAGTCGCTCCAGGATCGCCGGTACGTGCACCTGGTCGGCCTTGTAGTTGCCGGTCAGCGCGTACATCACCAGGTTGGTGCCGAAGCGAAAGGCGAGTTCGCGCTGGCGCGGCCCGCCCGGAACCAGCGCCGCGAGCGGCCGTCCCGCCTCGTCCTCGGCCCAAGCGGCGGCCCAGTCGTTGGCTCCAATGATCACCGAGGAGACGCCGTCATTGATGCTGTGGGGGTCGCGCTCGATCCACAGGGTGCCGCCTTCCCAGCGTCCTGGAAACACATCGAGGAGATAGAACGTCTTGGTCAGCACATGGTCGGCCGGCAGAGGGATCAGCGGTGGGATATCAAGCCGAGAGAGAAGTCGCCTGAGGCTCTGCGTGCCGATGCCAACCAGGCCCCCCTGGCGCTCGCGCAATCGCGGCGGCAGCGCACCGACCTCGCCTTGGTCGCGCGTGTCAAACAGGATCGTACCGCCGCTCTTCATGTACGCGTCGAGCTTGGCGAGCGCAGTGTCTCCAAGTTCTTGCCGGTCGGGTGTCATCGGCCAATACAGCAGCGGAAAAAACACGAGCGCGTCGGTCTCGACGTTAAGGCCCATCGGCGCCGCGGCCTCGACCGCCGTGCGCTCGGCAAGCCATCGCGTCAGACCGCGCAGGCCCGCCGCGCTCATCCCATCGATATCGCGATCGCCGGTCAGCACATAGGCAAGCCGGGTCTCGCGCGTTGCGTCGATCGCGAACCGATCCTCCGATTCGCCGGCGATCGCGAAGCTCGTCGGTGTCGCTCCGATCCACAGCGCACCGATCAACATCCCCGCGACGACGCCGTGCCGGGGCGCCAACAAGCCTCGCAAAGCCAGGCTGACGACAAGGTCGACCAACAACAGGACAACGGCCAGAGCCAGTAGCCACGGTGCGATGTCGGATTCGCGATCCTCGTCGAAGCCGGTTCGGCGCAGGCCCTGAGGCAGGCCGGCGATGGGCGTGAGTTCGAGGATACTCGCACCCAGATTAACCGCGCGTCGCGCCTGCTCGCTTCCGTAGAAGCCGGGCGGCCGGTGGGGGCCGATCCCGGACTTGAGCAAACTCGATGGGGCGATGGCGCGCGCAGCCGGCGACGGTTCGCCCAGCCGACCGAAGCCATCGAGACCAAGGAGCGGTGGTAGCGGGGTCTCGCCGCCATCTCCGAGGACGCCTTGGCTAAGATCCGTCAGGCGCCGCAACATGGCCACGAACAAGCCGCTCAACGGCAGATTTGACCACTCGGTGTTGGCGGTGGTGTGGAACAGCACCACCCAGCCCTGGTCGCGCTGCTCGGCCGTGACCAACGGCGTGCCATCCTCCAAACGAGCCCAGGTCCGCGCGACCAGATCGAGGGACGGCTGGGCCAACACCTGGCGTCGAACCTCTACGTCCTCGGGCACGACCAAGCCGTGAAACGGGCTGTCGCCCTCAAACGGCGCGAGCCGAGCCGCCTGGCCCCACGTCATCGCGCCACCGAGCAATCGGCCGCCACTGCGCAGCGCGACCGGCACCAGGTCATCGACCCGTTCGGCGAGGCGCGGCCCGGCGAAGCGAACGACCACCCCCCCGGCTCGCACCCACTGGTCGAGGTGTGATCGGTCGGGGCCGACGATCTGGCCGATATCGGCGAGCATGATGACCGCGAGCGCGGACTCGATCAGCGTGTCGATTGTGCCTGTTACGACATCGCCGAACGGTTCCAGCGCGCGTTCGAGGTAGAAGAGGTCCGACAGTAATGGCTGCGCGTTCTCTGTCGAGCCCCCCGAGGCGAGTCCCACCGGCCGCCGCCGCCAGCGCTCGTCGAGTAGAACGACAGCGCCGGCGCTGGCCTCGCCCTCGATCTCGAGACGGGTAATTCGGTTGCGCAAATCGCGCGGCAACTCCAGCACGGCCTCGGCCTGGGTGCTGCCGGCCTCGAAAAGCAACGCCTCGCGGCCAAGCACCACGCCAGACTCGCCCGTGGCGCGCAGCCACCGCGTCGCCACCACGGTCGCGGTCGCCCTCAGCGCGGTGATGTGCAGCGCCGAGCCCTGGGCCTCGGGTGGTCGCAGCGCCACCGCCCGCCCCGTCGCCTCGTCGTCGATCATCGTGACCGGCCCGAGCCGTTGCAACATCGTCGCGAGTTCGCCGGCCGCGGCGGCGCCGCCATCGCCGGCCAGGCCGTCGGCGATCCACATCACCTGGGCCGGCCCGCTTGGCACGCTGGCCTCGACGGCGGCCAGCGCGGCGTTTCGGTTGGTCGGCCAGGGCTTCGGCTCAAGCGACTGAATCGCATCGTGGGCTTCGGCCGCCGTCATCATCGCCGACACGGATATCGGCTGCCCGCTGGCCGCCGGCGCTGTCGTCAGGATTCGCACCGGCCGGTCGGTGCGGGCGGCTTTCTCGATCAGCGCCAGCACCGTGGTTTGGCGCCGCTCCCAGTTCGCGGCCGCCGCCCAGCCATCGTCGATCACCAGTAAGAGCGGTCCGGCGCCGCCAAGCTCGGCCCCGGCGTTGAGAATCGGCCGCGCCAACCCGACGATCACCAGGCCGACGATCACCAGCCGCAGCAACAACAGCCACCACGGCGTGTGCGCTGGCGTTTCCTCGGTCGGGGCGAGACCAAGCAGCAACCGTGTCGCTGGGAATGCGATCAGCCGCGGCGCCGGCGGCGTCGCCCGTAGCAACCACCAGAGCAACGGCAGCACGCCGAGCGCGAGCAAGAGCCACGGACCGGCGAACGAAATGGCGCCGAGGCTCAGCATGACCTCACCGCCGCGATCCCTTCGACAGGCCCGCGTACAACGCGAGCAAAGCGGTTTCCGGCGGTCGGTCGGTGCGGTGGGTCGCGACGGTCCAGCCCAGACGACTGGCCGCCGTCACCACGGCGGCGCGATGGGCGCCGATTCGGTCGAGGTAGGTCTGTCGTAATTTCTCGACGCGCCCCACAGTGATCCGCCCCTCCGCCTCGAGGCCCTCGAAACGAGCGCGGCCGGCGAACGGAAGTTGCTCCTCGGCCGGGTCGCGAATCTCCAATAGGTGACCGGCGACGCCGATGCCGGCGAAATAGGTGAGACAACGTTCGATCTCGTCGATCGGCGAGAGAAAATCGCCGATTAGCACGGCCCGGGCATCGCGCGGCAAGTTCTCGAAGTGTGGCAGACTCGGTCCTAACTCGTCGCCCGCGAGCGCCGCGGCCATCCGGCTCAGGGCGACGGGTCCGGTTCGCGGCTGGTGATCGCGACCCAGCAGCGCGACGTGCTCGCCCGCGCGCGTCAGCAGCACCGCCAACGCCAGAGCTAGCAGCGTGGCGCGATCGATCTTGGCGACGTCGCCAGCCGCCGATCCGTAGTGCATCGATGGCGAGGCATCGCGCCACATCCACACGCTCTGGACCGCCTCCCACTCCGTCTGCCGGACGTACAAGCGTTCGGTTTTGGCGGATCGGCGCCAGTCGATGGTGCTCGCGGGGTCGCCGCTGTAGTAGCGGCGAAATTGCCAGAAGGCTTCGCCGGCGCCGACCCGTCGTCGACCGTGTACCCCTTGAGCCACGGTCATGGCGACCCGTTCGGCGGCGACCAAAAGGGGCGGCAGGGGTGCTGCCAGCTGTTCGGCCCGCTGGTGCAGGCGGGCGCTGGGCGTGGCCGTGGGTTCGCTCACCGGGCTCGCGAGGTTCGAGTCAACCGGCCGCCCCGCTAAGGCGTTCAATGATCTGGGTGATGGTAATGCCCTCGGCGCGGGCAGCGAATGTCAGCGCCATCCGGTGTCGCAGGGTCGGCGGCGCCAGGGCGACCACGTCATCGATCGAGGGTGACAGACGCCCCTCGATCAGGGCGCGCGCCCGGCACGCGAGCATGAGTGCCTGGGTGGCGCGCGGCCCGGGGCCCCATGCGACCTGATCGCCAATACTCGCCATGTCGGTACTCTCCGGCCGACCGGCGCGGACCACGGCGAGTATCGCCTCGACGACGCTGTTGCCCACGGGGATCCGGCGAACGAGGCGTTGTGCGGCGCGCAACTCGTCGGCATCCATCATCGGCCGAGGCGTGTCTTCCTCGGCGCCCGTGGTCGCGATGAGCATGCGTCGCTCGGCCTCAAGGTCAGGGTAGCCGATGTCGATCTGCATCAAGAAGCGATCGAGTTGTGCTTCGGGCAGCGGATAGGTGCCCTCCTGCTCCAACGGATTCTGCGTCGCCAACACGTGGAACGGCTGGGGCAGCGGGTGGCGACGACCGGCGACCGAGACCTCGCGTTCCTGCATCGACTGGAGCAGCGCCGACTGGGTCCGCGGGCTGGCGCGGTTGATCTCGTCGGCCATCAGAAGCTGGCAAAAGACCGGTCCCTCGATGAAGCGGAAGGAACGTCGACCTCCCTCCGATTCCTCTAATACCTCCGACCCAAGGATGTCGGCCGGCATCAGGTCGGGGGTAAACTGGACCCGCTTGGCCACCAGCCCGAGCACTACGCCGAGCGTTTCGACTAGCCGCGTTTTGGCCAAACCGGGAACCCCGATGATGAGGGCATGGCCGCCCGAGAGGAGCGTGATCAGCGTTTGATCGATGATCTCCCGCTGACCGAAGATGAGCCCGCCAACGTGCTCACGCACCGCCGCGATGCGTTCGCCGAGCGCCTCGACCTCGTGGACGGCGGGTGCCGCCAGGGGATCGGTGGCCGCGCTGGCGAGGGCGGCATCGTCCGCTATACTCATCACGCGCCTCCCGTCGGTACATGCGCCATGTACCTTGTCCACCGCCACGTATTGATCCGCCAATGAGCCGGCCCAGCAATGATACGCCATCGCCGGCCCCCGCTCGCGCCAGCGGTGCCGCGACCCGGTCGGCGTCCTCGGCGGGGCCCGTCGTGTGCGGCGACCTCGATATGCGGATCGCCAGGGACGGAACTTGGTACTATCGCGGCTCTCCCATTGCTCGCGAACGGTTGGTCAAGCTGTTCGCAAGCGTGCTCCGGCGCGAACCTGACGGGTCGTATTACCTTGTCACGCCGGTCGAAAAGGGCCTCGTCGAAGTCGAGGACGCGCCGTTCGTCGCGGTCGAGATGTGGCGAGAAGGTGACGGACCGGCCCAGCTCCTGCACTTTCGTACCAACCTCGATGACCATGTGACCGCCGATTCTACCCATCCCATCCGCGTGAGCCACGATAGCGCGGCCCGACAGCCCGCGCCCTATGTACTTGTGCGCGGCGGGTTGGAGGCCCTGATCGCTCGCTCCGTCTACTATGACCTGGTTGATCTCGGCGTCGAAATCGAGGGGAATCACGATCACGTGTATGGCGTGTGGAGCGCCGGAATTTTCTTTCCTCTAGGACGCCTTGATGCCGCCAATTCGTGATTCTCTTCAGGCCGGCCCGGTTGCGACCACACGGGCGCTGCTCAAATCACGGCTCACGGGCACGGGTATCCGGGGCCGCGGTGGCATGCGTGGCGATGGCGATCTCAACCCGGGCGCGTTCGGCGAGGGGCCGTTCACGGCGGCGGCCGTGCTCGTGCCCCTGGTGGAGAGGCCGGCCGGCATGACCGTCCTCCTGACCCAGCGCACCGACCATCTGCGCGATCACGCCGGCCAGATCAGCTTTCCCGGCGGACGCCAGGAGCCGGGCGACGGTGACTCCATCGAGACGGCGCTGCGGGAGTCACAGGAGGAGATCGGCTTGGCCCGTGATCACGTCGAGATCATTGGCCACCTCGATACCTACAAAACCGGCACTGGCTTTCGCATTACGCCGGTGGTCGGTCTGGTGGCGCCCGCCTTTCGCCTCGAACTCGATCCGTTCGAGGTCGCCGATGCATTCGAGGTTCCGCTGGCCTTCATCCTCGATGCGCGCAATCACCATCGCGAAACAGCCGTGTTTCGGGGTGTCGAACGGCGGTTCTATGTGCTGCCGTTCGAGGACCGGCGCATCTGGGGCGCCACGGCTGGGATGCTCGTCAACCTCCACGAAAAGCTCGCCGATCCATGCTGAGGAAGATCGTCATCCATGGCTTCTTTCTCGTCCTGCCATTTGCGCTCTACGGGGTGTGGCTGTTGTACCGACGCCGCCGCGCCAAGGCGGCGGGGGCCGTCGAAGCCCCTAAATGGGCCGATGCACCTCTGGCATGGCTCTCGACGGCGGGGCTGGTTTTGCTGATTCTTTCCTTCATCGTCATGAGCCAGCTCGGCCGCTTCGACCCCGGCGGCGCCTACACCCCGCCGCGCTTGGGCGAGGACGGTGAGATCATCCCGGCCGAGACCAAGTGATCTCGCGTCACGTGGCCGGGCGGCTGCGCACGGTCGGGCGATGATACCGGCCGGCACGATCGGCCTTCAGCCATGGATGACGGCCCCGGAGACGATCGCCGTGATGGCGGCCTTGACCGCCGCAGGCCCGGCTCGCTTCGTCGGTGGTTGCGTTCGCGACGCCCGGATCGGCCGGTCGGTCGGGGACATCGACATCGCGACCCCGGCAATTCCAGAGCGCGTCATGGAGCTCTTGGGGGCCGCTGGGATCAAGGCGGTTCCGACCGGTATCGCGCACGGCACGGTCACCGCGGTTGTCGCCGGCTGGCACGCGGAGATCACCACCCTGAGACGCGATGTCGAGACCTTCGGCCGTCATGCCAAGGTCGCTTTCACCGACGACTGGGAGGTCGACGCCGCGCGCCGCGACCTCACCATCAACGCGCTTTATTGCGACGCCGATGGCACCCTCTATGACCCAGTGGGTGGCCTTGTCGATCTGGACGCGGGTCGGGTCAGGTTCGTCGGCGACGCCGCGATCAGGATCGCGGAGGATGCGCTGCGTATCGTGCGATTCTTCCGCTTTCACGCCTGGTACGGCCGTGGCGCTCCGGATGCCGCCGGGCTCGACGCTTGCCGTGCGGCGGCGGCCGATTTGCAGCGCCTGTCGGGTGAGCGCATCGCCGGCGAGGTCTTTCGCCTGCTGGCCTCGCCGCACGTGATCGAAGTGTTGGAACAGATGATGGTCGCTGGCATTGTCGCGGTGATTTTGCCGGAGGCGAGGGGGATCGAGCGATTGCGGGGATTGGTGGCCATTGAGGATAGAACCGACCCGGAACGGCGGCTCGCCGCGTTGATCTCTGGCGCCGCCGATGCTGGCGCGGTCGCGGCGAGGCTGCGCCTATCCGCACTACAGCGGCGCCGCCTCGAATTGCTGGCATCGGCGCCGGTCCCGTTGACGACCACGATGGATCGACGCGGGATGCGGCGCGGACTCTATCGGTTTGGGCGCGAGTCCTTCGTCGACCTCACCCTATTGGCGGCGGCCGATGGTGGCGCGATCGGTGATTGGCAGGCGCTATTTGACGCGGCAGCGGCGTGGGAGTCGCCGGTTCTCGCGGTGCGGGGCGAGGATGCGTTGGAACGTGGTATTGCAACGGGCCCGCGCGTTGGACGGCTGATCCAAGCGGTCGAGCGCTGGTGGGAGGAAGAGACCGATTACCTGGCCGACCGTGCCGCCTGTCTAGAGAAACTCGATGCCCTGATCGAAGAGGAAACCTCATGACCGCACTCGTTACCTGCTGTGTTGGCGATTCCATCACCTACGGTCGCGGCGATGCCGGGGCGCTGGGATGGCCCGGGCGGTTGGCCCGAATCGAGGCCGATCGTGGGCATGATCCGGGCCTCTACAATCTCGGCATTCGCGCCGATACCGGTGCCGATGTATCGGTGCGCTGGCGCGCCGAATGTGCCGCCCGCCTGCCTGCCGGCGTGCCGGCCATCCTGTTGTTCGCCTTCGGGCTCAACGACACCGCCGAGGAGGTGGGGGTCGGCGTTCGCGCGTCGATGGCCCAGGCGGTGGCGTCGGCACGAGTGATTCTGACCAAGGCCAAGGCGTGGCACCCGACCCTGTGGATTGGCCCGACGCCGATCGATGAGGCGAAAATGCCGCTAACCGCGTTCACGGGGGTTGTTTACGACTTCCGAAATGAGCGGCTTGCCGATTACAACCGGGCCTATGCGGCACTGGCCGATGAGATCGGCGTGCCCTATTTCGATCTCTTTTCACCGTTGCTGGAGGATGCGACCTGGCGGCGCGAGTTCGCCGCCGGTGATGGCATCCATCCGACGGCGGCCACCTATGGGATGATGGCGCAACGCATCGCCGACTGGGCCGCCTGGCGTCAGCTGCTCGATTGAGTTCGACTCGAGATGTGCAACTAGACAGTGGTTCTCGGTATGTTCTAATGGGCGATGCCGAGGAAATCGCGCCCGCAGGCGCCGCCCACGACCCTGGCTGAACTTCAGGCCGAGAATCTGGACATGTGGGCCTGGTGCGAGGATTGCAGCCACCATGCGGTCTTATCGATTCAGACGCTGATGGCGCGGCTCGGGCCGGCCTTTCCGGTCCCACGGGTGAGGATGATGACCAGGTGCTCGCGCTGCGGTTCGCATAATATTGATGCGCTGGCTCGCTGGCCCTCGCTCGGCGTCGTCGCGGGACACTAGGCGATTACTCGCGCCACGCCCGATGGTAGCGGTATGATCCCCCTCGTCTCCGTTGAGGGAGCGAGCGGCCGCGTCGGCCCATCAGGAGGCCCGCCATGACCTTTCTCGTGACATGTTTCGTTGGCGATTCGATCACTCTTGGGACCGGCGACGGCGATTGCCTTGGCTGGCCGGCGCGGATCGCCGCCGCCGAGCGCGGCCGGGGTCACGACTTAACGGTCTACAACCTTGGCGTTCGGGCACAAACCACGGCACAGATCCGGGCGCGCTGGCGTGCCGAGTGCGCCGATCGTCTGCCCGACCATCTGCCGGGGCGGCTGATCTTCAATTTCGGCACCAACGACACCCGCGTTGTCGATGACCAGATCGCACTCCCGGTCGCCGAGAGCGCCGCCAATGCCCGCGCCATGATCGAGGAGGCGCTGGCGTGGGAGAAGCCGGTGCTGTGGGTCGGGCAGGTGCCGGTCGATGAGACCAATCAGCCGCTCGAGTCCATCATGGGGATTACGTTCTGGTTCGCCAACGAGCGGGTTCGCCAGACCAATGAGGCGTTCAAGGAGATCGCCGCCGAGTTGGGCGTGCCGTTCCTCGATCTGTTTTCCGTCCTCAACGGCGACCCGACCTGGGAAGAGCCGCACAAAAAGGGCGACTCGGTGCACCCGACCACGACGGGCTACGCCATGATGGCCGAGCGCATTGGCGCCTGGCAGGCCTGGCGCGCCTGGCTCGATTGAGCGGGGTGGCTAGGCCGCCCGCTTGCGACAGCGTTTCCGCAGGGCCGCCACGTTGGCCTGCATGAACTCGTGCAAGGCCCAGGCGTCGACGTGGTAGGCGATGAATTCGAAGCCCTCGGCGTAGGCGGCCGCGCCGGTCTTCACGTCCTGGACCATCCGTCCGAGCCATTTTTTGTTCTGCTTGGCGGCGTTGACGACATTGCCAAAGGCCTGTTTGACCTCGGGCCGATCGTACTGGCCGGGAATGCCGAGCGAGCAGCTCAGGTCCATGTGGCCGACCCACAGGCAATCGATGCCGCGCACGGCGGCGATTTCATCGGCGTTCTCGGCGCCCTCCGCCGTCTCGATCTGGGCCCACACCGAGGTGCGACGATTGGCGGCGCGCATCTTGGCAAGCACGGGGCCGGGAAGGTAGCGGTCGTGGGCGACCTGGGGCGCGAAGCCGCGCTCGCCCTGGGGACTGTATTTGGCGCAGGAAACGATGTGTCGCGCTTGTTCGGCGGTGCCCACCATCGGCACCATGAGCGCGTCGGCGCCGACGTCGAGGGCGCGGGCGATGTGGTCGTAGCGGTCCGAGGGCACGCGCACCAGCACCGGGATCTCGGCAGCCTGGGTATAGCGCAATGTGCGCTTGAGGTCGGAGAAGCTGAAGGCGGAGTGTTCCATGTCCACGAATATGAAATCGAGGCCGGCGGCCTTGAGGATCTGGCCGATGCCGGGGGTATCGAATTCGAGCACCACGGTGCCGATCTTGGGGCGAGGGTTCCGCGCCATGTCTTTGAAGCCGGGGTGGGCCATCGTGTGATCCTCCGTGATGACGTTGAACGGTCGCGTGGTTGTGGCAGAATGCGCCGGGCGACGGACGCCCGCGACTGGCGATACTAGCTGCCACCATGCCCGAGGTCATCGAGGAGCATCCATGACCATCGAGGTCCGACCCGACATGGCGACCGACATGTATCGGAGCATGAAGTTGATCCGGCGTTTCGAGGAATGGGTCACCGTGCTGGTCGATGCCGACGAGATCGCCGGCGTGACTCACGAGTCGGTCGGCCAAGAGGCCGTTCCGGTCGGCGTTTGCACAGTCCTTCGCGACGACGACGCGATGACCTCGACCCACCGCGGCCATGGCCACATCATCGCCAAGGGGGGCGCGGCGCCCTACATGTTCGCCGAGCTGATGGGCCGCGAATCGGGCTACAACAAGGGCCGCGGCGGGTCGATGCACATCGCCGACATGAGCCTCGGCATCTATGGCGCGAACGGCATCGTCACCGCCGGCATGCCACTGGCCTGTGGCGCCGCCTTCGCCTTCAAGTCCCGTGGCGAGGACCGCGTCGCGGTGAGTTTCTTCGGCGACGGTGGCGTCAACCACGGCCTTTTTCATGAGGCGATGAACCTGGCCGCGATCTGGGAGCTGCCGGTTGTCTTCATCTGCGAGAACAACAAATACGCGATCACGACGCCAATCGAGTCGATGATCAAGGTGCCGATCCACACCCGCGCCGATGCCTACGGCATGCCCGGTGAATCGGTGGACGGGATGGACGTGGAGGCGGTCTACCTGGCCATGGTGCGCGCCGTCGAGCGCGCGCGGGGCGGCGGGGGACCGAGCTTTATCGAATGCCGTACATACCGCTACGTCGGCCACTACACGGCGGAGCGACATATGAAGCTCAATTACCGCACCGAGGCCGAGATCGAGGAATGGCGCCAACGCGACGCGATCGAGGGCTGGGGTGGGCGCTTGGTCGAGGCGGGTGTTTGGTCGCCGGCCGAGCGCGCGGCGATGGACGCGGCCGTCGATCGCGAGCTTGAAGGCGCGGTGGCGATCGCGCGCCAGGCGCCGTGGCCGTCCGCCGACACGGCGCTCGACTACGTTTACGCCCAGTCATACCCGGGCCTGCCCGCGCGGGGGAGCGACTGATGCGCCGGCTGCGCTACCTTGAGGCCATGAACGAGGCGTATCACCAGGAGATGGAGCGCGACCCCAACATCTTCATCCTCGGCGAGGACATCCGCGGCAACCTCCGTGGCGAGACGCGCGGACTGCTCGAACGCTTCGGCGCGGGACGGGTGCTGGACACGCCAATCTCGGAGGCCGCGTTCGTCGGTTTCGGCACCGGCGCGGCGATGGCTGGCATGCGGCCGATCGTCCAGTTCCAGATCGCGACCCTGATCTACCTCGCCTTCGATCAGTTGGTGAACCAGGCCGCCAAGATGCGGCTGATGATGGGCGGCCAGGTCGCCGTTCCGGTCACATATACGGTCATGGCGACCGGCGCGCGCAACGGTCTCGCCGGCCAGCATGCCGATAACCCCTATCCCTTCTTCCTCCACGCTGGCATCAAGACGGTCTGCCCGGCCAACGCCTACGACGCCAAGGGGCTGCTGATCAGCGCGATTCGCGAGGACGACCCGGTCGGCTTCTTCGCCCCGGCGGGGTGCATGGGCCAGCGCGGCGATGTGCCCGAAGAGCCTTATGCGATACCGCTAGGCCAGGGCGAGGTGAAGCGCGAGGGTAGCGACGTGACCGTGATCGCCATTGGCCAGATGGTGGCCGAGGCGCTCCGGGTCGCCGAGACGCTCGCCGAGGAGGGCATCAGCGTGCGGGTGTGGGACCCGCGCACACTATTGCCGCTCGACAAGGACGGCGCCTGCGCGGCGGCGGCCGCCACCGGGCGGGTGGTGATCTACGATGACACCAACCGCACCTGCGGCTTCGCGGCGGAACTCTCGGCCCTTCTTGCCGAGCGCGTCTTCGACGAGCTCAAGGCGCCGATCAAACGGGTGACGCGGGCGGACGTGCCGATTTCCTTCAGCGCGCCGCTCGAGCAGGCAGCGCTACCAGCGGAGGCGGGCTTGACTCGCGCCATCCGCGCCATCTGCGGGAGCTGAACGATGGTCATCGGAGTGAAGATACCCAAGATGGGTCAGGCGACCGTCGAGGTCGATGTCATCGCCTGGCACGTCAGCGTCGGCGATGCGGTCGTGCCGGGCACCGTGCTGGCCGAAATCGAATCGGAAAAGACCACTATCGAACTCGCGGCCGAGATCGCCGGCACCGTCGAGGAGATTTTAGTCGGCGAGGGCGAGGAGACCCAGGTCGGCGCCGTCATCTGCCGCATCAACGTCACAAGTTGAGGCGGGCGCTCCTACGCCGGCTGCGGTCTTTGGGCTAGTTTCAGCACGTCATCGAGTAGTCGAGCGAAATAGGGGCATTTGTCCCGGACTACACCCGGACGCAACTCTCGGAACAGGTTGGCGCCGTCCCTCACCTTTCTGTAGTTCCGTCGCATTCGCTGCTCATACAGCTGATCGATTAGCTTGGCCGGTGGTCGGTCAAAGTTTATGGTCTCTGGGCTGCTTGAATGCCCTTCCAAGTCCGAACGGACGGGGCGTGGGAAGATTCCAGATGCTGCAACAGGCGAATGGCACCCAACAGGTTGGACTTGCCCGAAGCGTTCGGCCCGATGACGACGTTCAGTCGTCCGGGCTCCCAAGACACACTCTTGAGTGACCGAAAGCCGTCGATTTGTAGCTTCTGAATACCCATGGCGTACCGCGATACTATCACACGCCACAGCGGTTGCGGCGTCGTTCAGGCGTCGAGGTGCTCGACCGTCACCTCGACGCCGTGAACGCAGGTGCTCTCGCCCATATCGCTCTTAATGCCAGGGTTGAGGACATTGACGTTGGCGCGGGCTGGGCCCTCGCGTCGTGGCCAGCGGCCCTTCGGGCTCAAGCAGGCGCCGGGCGGCACCACATCGCTCACGGCGACAGTGAGGTCGAGCATGCCGGTCTGATTGGCGAGCCGGACCTTATCGCCGGCAGCAAGCCCGCGCGCCGCGGCGTCGGTCGGGTTGAGGGTCACCGTCGCCACGCCCAGACGCTCGGCGATACGCTCGTCATTGGCGTAGGAATCGTTCATCAGCCACGGCGAAGCGGGGGACAGGAGCCGCAGGCGTTGGTCGGCGGGACGCGGATCGGTGGTGGGTTGTGGCAATCGTGGATGGCCGTCGCGCTCGGCGGACGCCGAGGCGATCTCGATCTTGCCACTCGGGGTGGGGAAGCGCAGGTCGGGAAACTGAATGACCGGCGCGTCGTCGAGCATCGCCGTCCCTTTGGCCGCGAGCGCGGCGAAATCGCCGGCTATCCCGACTTGGTCCATCAGGTTGGCGATCATCGCGTCATCGCTTTCGTGCAGCTCCGGCTCGTCGAAGCCCATGGCGCCGGCGAGGCGGCGGAAGATCTCCTGATTCGGCAGGGACTCGCCGAGCGGCTCGGTAACCTTGGCCTGGGCCGAGAACGAGAGATTGAAATAGCCGGACACGAGATCGTCGAACTCCAGGAATGAGGCCGCCGGCAGCACATAATCGGCGAAATCGGTGGTATCGGTCTCGAACACGTCGGCGACCACGGTGAACAGGGCATCGCGCGCTAGCGCGCGATGCAGCCGCGCCTGCTCGGGGCTCGAGGCAGCCGGGTTGATGTTCCAACAGAAGAACGCCGCGATATCGGCGCGATCCTCAAGCCGGGCGGCGAGTTCCATTTGGCTGAACGGTGGTGGGCTACGCGACAGGTGGGCGGCCACCAGGTAGTCGGCGTCGACCCCCTTGCGCGCCGCGCCGTTGAGATAGAGAAGCCCGGCTCCCGGTTTGCCATAATTGCCGGTGACGGCCGGCAACAGCGCGCACGCGCGCATCACATTGCCGCCCATCGGCTGGCGTTGCAGGCCCTGACCCAGCCACAGGAGCGAGGGGCCGCCACCGTAGATGCGAGCGACTTTCTCGATGTCGGCGGCGGCAACGCCGGTCCGCGTCTCTCCCCATGCCGGCGTGCAACTGGCGACGGCCGGCTCGATCTCGTCCCAGCCGATGCAATGGCGCTCGAGGAAGGGGCGGTCGATCAGACCGTCGCGCGCCAGCACGTGCACGATCGCGAAGGCCAGTGCTGCGTCGGTGCCAGGGAACGGCTGCAAGTGAATGTCGGCGGCGGCGGCCGTCGGATGACGTACCGGGTCGATGACGATCACCGTTCCGGGTGCCTCCTTGAGCCAATGCTTGTGCTGGTGCGGGGCCGAGGCCGACGGATTGGCGCCCCACACAACGATCGCATGGGCATCGCGCGCCGTTCGCGGGTCGAAACCGATGCCGCTCGCGCCGATCGCGTAATTCAAGGCCACGTGGCCGGCCATGTTGCAGACGGTATCGGGGTCGACCTCGCGGGCGCCGAGGCGGTTGAAGAAACGCATCGGAAACAGGTTGGCGATGATCGAGCAGGTACCGGTGTAGTGCGCGTGAACGATCCGTTCAGGTCCGCCGTCGGCGATGATGTCGTTGAGCCGGACCGCGATCTCCTCCGTCGCCTGGTCCCAGGGCACCGGCTCGAACCGGCCTTCGCCTTTGGCGCCGATGCGTTTCAGCGGCTGGGTAGGGCGCGCTTTGGGATCGAGATAGACGCCATTGTAGGCCAGCGCGCACTTGCCACACAGCGCGCCTCGGCTGACGAAATGATCGGGATCGCCCAGTATTTTGGTGATGCGCCCGTCGCGCTTGACGACGGCAATGCCGCATGAATCGTAACAATCGCGCGGGCAGGTGGTTTTGACGATTTGCTTGGCCATTGTCGCGTCCCCTGGCTGATGGCGTGGCTGACGTTCAGCGGGTCCCGTAGAGACGGTCGCCGGCATCGCCGATACCGGGCACGATATAGCCGTGTTCGTTGAGCCGCTCATCGCACTGGGCGGCAAAGAGCGCCACATCCGGGTGGGCGGCGTTGAAGGCGGCGATACCCTCGGGCGCCGCCAACAAGCAGACGAACTTGATGCTCTGGCCGCCGCCGTCCTTGAGGCGTTGCACCGCGGCGATCGCCGAGTTTCCTGTGGCCAGCATCGGGTCGATGGCAATCACCAACCGATCGGCCACGTCCTCTGGCACCTTGTAGTAGTACTCGACGGCGGCCAGCGTTTGCGGATCGCGGTAAAGACCGATGTGGCCGACCCGGGCGGACGGCATCAGGTCGAGCATCCCGTCGAGAATTCCGTTGCCGGCCCGCAGGATGGACACGAAGCACAGTTTCTTGCCCGCGAGCACCGGCGCCCGCATGGCCGCGACCGGGGTCTCGATCGCTTCCAGGGCGGGCGGTAAGTCGCGGGTGACTTCGTAGGCCAGAAGTGTGCTGATCTCGCGCAGAAGCTGACGGAAAAGGCCGGTCGGCGTCTGCTTGCGCCGCATCAGGCTGAGCTTGTGCTGCACCAGCGGGTGATCGACGATCGTTAGATTTTCCATCGCTTTTGCCCCGCTCGGAAGAGGGCGAGCGTAGCCACAAGCCCGCTTGGCGGCAATCCCCGAGCCGGTTGGCGGTCGTTGCGTTTGCCTGCGGTCCGCGATGGGATATGGTTTCTGCGAACGGGCCACCAGCATCGAGGGTGAGATGGCAAAAGCGACATTCGGGGCCGGCTGTTTCTGGGGCGTGGAGGCGGCGTTCCGCGCGATCGACGGGGTGATCGCCACAGCGGTCGGCTACATCGGCGGCACCACCGAGGATCCGAGCTACGAGGACGTGTGCCGGGGTGACACCGGTCATGCCGAGGTCGTGCAAATCGACTTCGACCCGGCGCGGGTCACGTACGACCAGTTGTTGGAGCTATTCTGGGATCTTCATGATCCGACCACGCTGAATCGCCAGGGCCCCGATGTCGGGACCCAATACCGCTCGGCGGCGTTCACCCATGGACCCGATCAAGAAGCCGCCGCCCGCGCCTCAAAGCAGAGGCACGCCGTCAAATTAGGCCAAACGATCGTGACCGAGATTACGCCGTCCGGCCCGTTTCATGTGGCCGAGGAATATCACCAGCGGTTTTTCGAGAAACGCGCCGCCGCCGCCGCCGGTCGCTGAGGCAGCGGGTCGGCCATCGGCCGGGGCGCGATCAGAGGGGCGGTGCCTGACGATGCCAATCGGTAGCGCGTTGGTAGGCCTCGCCGATCTGATAGAGGCGGGCTTCGGAGAACGGGCGCCCCACCAGCTGGAAACCCACAGGTAGTCCGTCAGCGAATCCGCACGGCACACCCAGTCCCGGCAGCCCGTAGTAGTTGACCGCGCGCGTACACCACGCCAGCCGATCGTTGATGCGCGCCGCATCGGTGTTCACCGCGTCCTCAAGCGACGCCAGACTCGGCGTCGCGATGGCGACACCTGGTAGGTGGATGACGTCGGCGAGAGCGAACATTCTCTCGCAGAATTCCCGCGCCAGGGGCCCGCGCAGACGCAACGCCTCCAGATAGCGCACGGCCGGCACGTAAAGCCCGGTCTCCAAACGCTCGCGAATCTCGGTCGAGAAGAGTTCCGGCTCGTTCTCGAGCCAGCGGGCATGGACGCTCGCGCCCTCGACCCGAATCAGCAGGCTGGTAAGGTGGCGGATCCGCTCCTGGTCGCCGAACCTAGTCTCGATCACGGTCGCGCCGAGGTCGCGATAGACATCCAGGCTTGCCAACAATGCGGCCGTCACCGACGGGTCGGCCACATCGTAGAAGTAGTCGGTCGGGACGGCGATCCGCAGGCCGGTCATGTCGGCCGCCGCCAGCCCCGCCTCGTAGTCCGGCGCCGGTTCGGTGCTGGACAGCGGATCACGCGGGTCGTGGCCGGCCAGCACACCGAGCAACCGAGCGTTGTCGGCGATCGTCCGCGTCATCGGTCCCAGATTGTCGAGCGAACTGCTGAGGGGCATGACGCCGTGCCGCGTCACCCGCCCCTGGGTCGGCTTGAGGCCGACGAGCCCGCAGATCGCCGACGGAATGCGGATCGAGCCGCCCGTATCGGTGCCGAGGGCGCCGTACGCTAGCCGCGCGGCGACGGAAGCACCCGAACCGCTGGAGGAGCCGCCGGTGATGTGGTCGGGCTTCCATGGGTTGTGGCAATGCCCGACATACTCGTTGCGCCCCGAGGGTCCGAGCGCGATCTCGGCCATGTTGAGCGCGCCGAGATAGATCGCGCCGGCCGCTTCGAGCCGCTCGAGCGCGCTCGCCGTCTCGTTGGCGATGAACCCGTTGAGCACCTTGGACCCGCAGGTGATCGGTTGGCCCTGGCGATAGAGAAGGTCCTTGTGGGCGAGCGGCACGCCGTGCAGGGGGCCGCGCACATGCCCGCGCGCCAACTCGTCGTCGAGCGTTCGCGCGGCCGCGAGCGCCCGCTCGGCCTCAAGCTTGACGAAGCAGTTGAGCCGCGGCTGCGCGTGTTCGACCGCCGCCAGGCACGCCTCGGTGACCTCAACCGCCGATGCCCGCTTGGATCGAACCGCCTCGGCCACCTCGACCAACGATAGCGCCGTCAGGTCGGCCGTCATCGGCCGCTCAGGACTTGAGCGCGGCGAGCACGCTGGCGAAGCCAAAGGGCTCGGAGTCGTAGTCGATTCCCCCGGCGAGCGAACGCACCGCTTCGGTCGCGGCGTCCAGCTCGGTCGCGACAACGGCGGCTCGCGCCGGGTCGAGATCAACGCCATACCACGCCTTGGCCAACGCCTGGATGGTGGGCCCGCTGATCGGATCGCATGCCGGCATTTCGACGGTTCCTCCCCCGCCGGCATCTTGAGGCGATGGCGGTGAGCTGGCAAGGAGCGCGCCGGTCGCCAAATGGACCTGCTATGATTTGGCCATGGTAGAGGCAAGCGATTTGGTCGGCGGCTGGCGGCTCGACGACTGGACCATCGAGTACGATGACGGCCGTCTCAGCACCCATCCCTTCGGTGCCGACGCCCGGGGTTTGCTGATCTACGCCGCCGAGGGCACGATGTCGGTCTCGGTCACGCGCGCGGAGAGGGCGAAGCTCTCGGGGGGGAACGTCCGCGCGGTGCCCCAGGCCGAGCGCGCCGCCGCCTTCGATACCTATTTCGCCTACGCCGGCCGCTGGCGCCTCGAAGACGGGCAGATGATTCACGAGGTCGACCAGGCCTTGAACCCCAACTTTGTCGGCGGCGCCCTGGCCCGGCGCATCGAGCACCGTGGCAACCAGTTGATCTTGAGCGCCGCGCAGCGGACGGCGTCGGGCGCGACGATGGACAATCGCCTGACCTGGCGACGGGCAGGCGGTGATGACGACGCAGGGCGCACGTGACCGGTTTCTCCGAGTATGAAGACCACGACGGCGTTGGCCTCGCCGAGCTCGTGCGGGCGGATATGGTGTCGCCACTCGATCTCCTGGACGCCGCGATCGCCCGGATCGACGCGCGGAATCCCGAGATCAACGCGGTCGTGACCCAACTCTATGACCACGGCCGCAAGGCGATCGCCCAAGGGTTGCCCGAAGGCCCTTTGATGGGCGTGCCCTATCTCTTGAAGGAACTGTCTGCCTCGCTCGCCGGCGTGGCGACGACGCGCGGCAGCCGCTTTTTCGCCGACCAGGTGCCGCCTCGGGATAGCGAGATCGTGCGGCGCTTGAAACGCGCGGGCCTGGTGATCTGCGGCAAGAGCAACACCTGTGAGCTTGGCGCGAGCCTGACGTGCGAGCCCCAGTTGCACGGCCCGACCCGCAACCCGTGGAACGCCGCGCTGATCTCGGGCGGTTCGAGCGGTGGCGCGGCGGCCGCAGTGGCGGCGCGGATCGTGCCGATGGCGCATGCAAGCGACGGTTTCGGCTCGATCCGGGCGCCGGCCGCGTGCTGTGGCTTGGTCGGGCTGAAGCCCAGTCGGGGGCGCAACAGCTTCGCGCCGTACCTCGGCGAGGGCCTGGGCGGGCTCGCGCAGGAGCATGCGGTTACATTGAGTGTGCGTGATTCGGCGGCGCTTCTCGATGTCACTTCGGGCCCGGTCGCCGGCGATCCTTATGCGGCGCCGCCCGTGACGCGGCCGTTTCTCGACGAGATCGGCGCCGAGCCCGGCAAGCTCCGCATCGCCTTCACCAAGAAAGCGCCCAACGGTGCGCCGGTCGCCGCTACCCCGCTGCGCGTACTAGACGAGACCGCCAACCTGCTGGCGGACCTCGGTCACGACGTGGAAGAGGCCGACCCCGAGATCGACGGTGACGCTATCCAGCCCGCCTTTCGCACCATCATCGCCGCCAACCTTGCCGTCATGCTCTCGACCCACCCCTCGGGCCGCCGTCCGGCGCCGGGCGAGGTCGAGACCATCACCCGCAAGACCGCCGAGCTCGGTGAGAAGACCGCCGCGCCCTACTATCAGCGGGCGGTCATGAGCGCCCACCACTTGGCGCGCCAGATGGCGGCCTTCCACACCACCTACGACGTGCTGCTGACTCCCGGACTGGCCATGGATCAGCCGGAGCTGGGATGGCTCGACATGATGATGGAGGACGTTGACGAGTACTGGGATCGGGTCGCGGCCTTCAGCCCCTTCACCGTGTGGTTCAACGAGACGGGCCAGCCCGCCATGGTGCTGCCGCTCGGTGTTTCGCAGGCCGGATTGCCGGTCGCGGTTCAGTTGGTGGCCCGCTACGGCGACGAGGCGACTCTCTTCCGCCTCGGCCACCAGCTCGAAACTGCCCG
The DNA here is from genome assembly GCA_965226045.1 of Alphaproteobacteria bacterium. Classification (GTDB taxonomy): domain Bacteria; phylum Pseudomonadota; class Alphaproteobacteria; order VGEJ01; family VGEJ01; genus CBDDBU01. Next base: position 203,089 of record CBDDBU010000026.1, on the reverse strand, counting down.
ACCCTGGGCCCAGCGGCGACCCCAGCTCGCCGACAAACTGTGAGTGCCACCATGATCGACCTTTACACTTGGCTCACCTCGAACGGCCGCAAGGCGACCATCATGCTGGAGGAGGTCGAACTCCCCTACACCGTTCATCCCATCAACATCAGCAAAGGTGAGCAGTTCGCGCCCGAGTTCGTAGCGATCAACCCGAACGCCAAGATCCCGGCGATGATCGATCAGGACGCCGAGGGCGGACCGTTCACCGTCTTCGAGTCAGGCGCGATGCTGATGTATCTCGGCGACAAGACCGGCCGTCTGTTTTCCACGGCCCCGCGCCGACGCTACGAGGTGACGCAGTGGCTCATGTTTCAGATGGGCGGTATCGGGCCGATATTCGGCCAGCTACATCATTTTTGTGACAAGAAGGACGCCGAGCCCTACGCCTATGGCCGCTACCAGACCGAGACGCGGCGCCTCTACGGCGTCCTCGATGCGCGTCTCGCTGATCACGAGTATCTCGTGGACGCATACTCGATCGCCGACATCGCCACCTTCCCGTGGGTCTTCCGTCACGGGCGGCACGACATCGGCTTCGATGACTTCCCCCACCTCAAACGCTGGTTCGACGCCGTCGACGCCCGCCCGGCGGTGCAACGCGGCTTGTGGATTCCAAAGACCGACTAGCTAGGGCCGGCCCGTTGGGCGGTGGGTGAAATGGAAAAGCCCCGGCGCTGGCCGGGGCTTTTTGATCCATATGCTCTTCGCCGCTAGTGCAGATCGGCCCAGACGCGCCGCTTCACCGCGTAAAGAAGCCCGGCGAGAATGATCATAACGATCATGACCTTGAGGCCGAGGCGCTTGCGCTCCTCAAGTTTGGGCTCCGCTGTCCACGCCAGGAAGTGGCTCAGGTCCTCCGCCATCTGCGCGACTGTCGCGGAAGTGCCGTCGGCGTACTCCACGGCGTCAGCCGAGAGCGGCGGCGGCATCGCGATCTGGTGACCGGGGAAAGCGAGGTTGTGGCTCATGCCGTCGGGCAGTTCCTCGCCGCCCGGCGGGTCGGTATAGCCGACTAGCAGCGCATAGACGTAATCGGGGCCGCCACCCCGCGCTTTGGTGATGAGCGAGAGGTCTGGGGGCAACGCACCGTTATTCGACGCCCGCGCGGCGTTGTCGTTCGCGAACGGCGGCACGAAGTAATCCGAGAGTCGACCCGAGCGGGTAAACATCTCGCCTTCTTGATCAGGGCCATCTTCGATCTCGTATTCGGCCGCTATGGCCTTGGCCTCCGCATCGCTGAATCCGATGTCGACGAGATTGCGGAAGGCGATCCGCTTGAGGCCATGACAGGCGGCGCAGACCTCGACATAGACTTGGAATCCGCGCTGCAGCGGCGCCCGCTCATAGGTACCGAAGATGCCGTAGAACGACCAATCGCGCTTCTCGTAGCTGGCCCCCTCCGCCGCGATAGCCGGACCGCTCGCGCTTATCCACACAGCCAACCCGACAGCGGCCAATCCCGCGCCCAACCGGCGTCCTGTCCCCATCGTGTTGGCCCGACTCATCGGCTTACTCCCCCACCTGTGGGGCTGGGCGCCCCTGCTTGGCGGCCTCGGCCTCGGCGATGGAGTCCGGCACCGGTTTGGGTCGCTCCAACCAGCCGACGAACGGCAGTACGAGGATGAAATGCACGAAATAGTAGGCCGTGGCGATCCGGCCGATGTGGACGAATATGCCCTCCGGCGGCTGCGCGCCGACATAGCCCAGCACCAGGACGTCGGCCACCAACAGCCAAAAGAACTGCTTGAAGATCGGCCGGAAAGTCGCGGAACGCACCCGCGAGGTGTCGAGCCACGGCACCAGGAACAAGACCCCGAGCGAGGCTACCATGGCGATGACGCCGCCCAGCTTCGAGGGGATCGCTCGCAGAATCGCGTAGAACGGCAACAGATACCACTCCGGCACGATGTGCGGCGGCGTCTGCAGGGGATTGGCTGGGATGTAGTTGTCGGGGTGGCCGAGATAGTTGGGGAAATAGAACACCCAGAAGCCGAAGACGACGAGGAACACCCCCAGGCCGAACATGTCCTTGACGGTGTAGTAGGGATGGAAGGCGATCGAGTCCTTCGGAGTCTTCATCTCGACGCCGAGCGGATTGTTCGATTTGTGCACATGCAACGCCCAGATGTGCACGAACACGATGGCGAAGATCACGAACGGAATCAGGTAGTGGAGGCTGTAGAACCGGGTCAGCGTTGGCGTGCCAACCACGAATCCACCCCACAACCACTCGGTAATCGCCTCGCCCGCCCACGGGATCGCCGTGAACAGGTTGGTGATCACGGTCGCCGCCCAGTAGCTCATCTGACCCCACGGCAGCACATAGCCCATGAACGCGGTCATCATCATCAAGATGAAGATGACCAACCCGAGCCACCACAACAGTTCGCGCGGGAACTTATAGGAGCCGTAGTAAAGGCCGCGGAAAATGTGGATGTAGACCACGGCGAAGAACATCGAGCTGCCGTTGGCGTGGATGTAGCGGATCAGCCAGCCGTAGTTCACCTCGCGCATGATCCGTTCGACGCTGTCGAACGCCATATCGCCATGCGGCACGTAGTGCATCGCCAGCACGATGCCGGTGACGATCTGGATGACCAGTGCGATGCCGGCGAGCGAGCCGAAGTTCCACAGGTAACTCAGATTCTTCGGCGAGGGGTATTGGGTACCGACCGAATGGTCGAGGAAACTGAAAATCGGTAAGCGGTACTCGATCCACTGAACGATCTTGCTGCTGGACTGAAAGCCACCTGGCTGCATTGGAAGGGCCCCTAGCCGATCTTAATGGTGGTCTCGGTGACGAACTCATAGGGCGGCACCGCGAGGTTTTCCGGCGCCGGGCCCTTGCGGACGCGGCCTGAGGTGTCGTAGTGCGAGCCGTGGCACGGGCAGAACCAACCACCCCAATCGCCGCGCGGGTCGGTGCTCTTTTGGCCGAGCGGAATGCAACCGAGGTGGGTGCAAACGCCGACCAGCACCAGCCACTCCGCCTGTTGGACCCTGTCGCCGTCGGCCTGCGGGTCGGGCAAGTCGCTCACCACCGCCTCCGCCGCGGCCGAGATCTCGCCTGCCGTGCGGCGGCGGACGAACACCGGCCGGCCGCGCCAGACCACGGTGATGGACTGGCCGACCTCGATCGGGCTCAGGTCGACCTCGGTCGAGGCCAACGCGAGCACGTCCTCCGCCGGGTTCATCTGATCGATCAGCGGCCAAACCGCCAGCGCGGCGCCAACGGCGGCGGCGGTGCCGGTCGCCACGTAGAGAAAATCGCGGCGCGAACCATCACCCGCGTGGCCGCCGTCCCCCGCCATAGTCGCCATAGAAGGACCCCTGTGAGGGATGTAGTGGACAAAATTTCGTGAACGCCGCCGCCATTTTCCTCATAATCCGGGCGATGTCCAGTGCTAGCGCTCGGACCGCCTCCGGCCTGCCGTCCCCGGCGGGCGATCCGGCATGAGGCTTGTGCTCTCGCCGGCGCGCCGCCGCCCCCGGACCAGCCCGACATCCCGCCCAATGCCGGCACCCTGATCCGCCTCGGCGCGTGTTTGGGCGTGCCTGTCGATATCATCGAACCGTGCGGATTTTCCTTCAACGACCGCTCGTTTCGCCGTGCCGGCCTCGACTACCTTGACTTGGCCGAGGTGGCGCGGCACAGCTCCTGGGAGGCTTACGCTGACTTCCGCCGGGGTCGACCTGGCCGCTTGATCTTGATGACGACACGCGCCCAACAGAGTCACCATTCATTTTCCTTCGCCGCCCCGGATTCCATCATGCTGGGGCGCGAGACGGCTGGCGTGCCTGACGTGCTTCACGCGGCGGTAGACGCGCGCCTGCGCATCCCGATGGTGCCGGGCCGGCGCGCGCTCAATGTCGCCGTGGCCGGGGCGATCGCCGTCGCCGAGGCGCTGCGCCAGACCGAACAATTTCCGTTGGCGGAGGTGGAATGAGCGCGGGTACCGAGCGGCAAGCGGCGGCGTGGTTCGCCGAGCTGCGCGATTCGCTGTGCACGGCGTTCGAGGCGATCGAGGATGAATGCGCGCGGCCCGGTGTCGCCGGCCGGCCGCCGGGCCGGTTCGAGCGCAGGAGCTGGCAGCGGCCGGGCGGCGGCGATGGCGTGATGTCGATCATGCACGGGCGGGTGTTCGAGAAGGTCGGCGTCAATGTATCCACCGTGTCGGGCGAGTTCTCCCCCGAGCACCGTGAACGCATTCCCGGCGCGGCCGAGGACCCGCAGTTCTGGGCCAGCGGGGTCTCGCTGGTCGCGCACATGCACTCGCCCCTGGCGCCCGCCGCCCACATGAACACGCGCTATATCCGCACCACCACCGACTGGTTCGGCGGCGGCGGTGACCTTACGCCGACCTACCCCGACGATGCGGACACGGCGACATTTCACGGCGCCTTTCGTGCGGCCTGCGATCGTCACGACCCCGACTACTACCCACGCTTCAAGAAGTGGTGCGATGAATACTTCTTTCTGCCCCACCGTGACGAACCGCGCGGGGTCGGCGGCATCTTCTATGACCATCTCGCCACCGGGGACTGGGCCGCCGATTTCGCTTTTACTCGCGACGTCGGGACGGCCTTCCTGGAGGCATATCCAGCGATCGTGCGTCGCCACATGAACCAAACCTGGACCGAGGAACAGCGCGCCTACCAACTGCGCCGGCGCGGACGTTACGTCGAGTTCAATCTGCTCTATGACCGGGGCACCCAATTCGGATTGCAGACCGGTGGCAACCCGGAGGCTATTCTGATGTCGCTGCCGCCGGTGGTCACTTGGCCCTAGAGCCGATCGAGGGATGACGATGACGAAATTGATGCGGTCCGTGGTGGGTGGGTTGGTCGTGGCGGCGCTGGTGTCGATGGGCGCGGCGTTCGCGCAAGAGAGAGACCTCGCTATCCAGGCCTTCGCTGGTCAGTGGCAGGGCAGCGCGATCTCCGAGAGCACGGTCAGCATCCATTTCGGCCTGACCGTGCGCGACCTCGACGTCAAGATCCGGCCTGTGGGCGGCGGCTTCGAGATCGATTGGACCACGATCCTACGCCAAAAGGGCGATCCCGAGAGCCCAACCGTGGCCCGCAAGTCGAACCGCATGCGCTTCGCGCCGACGGCCGCGCCCAGCGTTTTTCGGGGCGCGGACAGCAGCGATCCGCTGGCCGGGGGGGCCTATGCCTGGGCCGCCATTCGCGGCCACACCCTGAGCATCAACGTGCTGACGATCGCCGCCGATGGCGCCCTCACCATGCAGATTTATGACCGCACGCTCTCGCCGCTCGGCATGGCCCTCAGCTTTCGCCGCCTGGTCGATGGCGCCATCGAGCGCACCGTCGACGGCAAACTGGTCAAGATCGCCGAGTAGTTCTCAGACCTTGCTTTCCGAGAGGATCTGGCCGCCGTCGACGATGATCGTCGTGCCGGTGATGTAGCCGGCGGCCTCGGAAGCCAGAAAAGCGCTGGCCTCGGCGACGTCGCGCGGAGTGCCGAGGCGGCCGAGCGGCACTGAGCGTTCCATTTGGCTCACGAACACCTCGCTACGGTGTTCGCGCATGCCCTCGGTCATGATGTTGCCGGGCTCGATCCCGTTGACGGTGATGCCGAACGGCGCGAACTCGAGCGCTGCCGAACGGATGAGCCCGTTGATGCCGCCCTTGCTCGCCGCGTAGTGGGCGTGGCCCGGCGCCGAGACCCGGGTCCCGGTGATCGAGGACGTGAAGACGATGCGGCCATAGCCCTCTCTATTGCATCGGTTTGAAACAGGCCTGGGCCGTGAGGAAGCAGCTGCGCAGGTTGACACCCAGCACCTCGTCCCACTCCGCTACCGGAATGTCCTTGAGGTCGGTCTGCGGGAAGATGCCGGCGTTCTGGTGCAAGATGTCGACGCGCCCGTAGTGCTCGACCACTCTGGTCACCAGAGCCGTGACCTGGTCCGCCTGCCTGACATCGCATTGGACGAAGATGGCCTCGCCCTTGGCGCTCAGCCGCTCCGCCGTGGTCTGGCCGGCCGGATCGCGATCGGAGATGACGATCCGTGCGCCTTCCTCGAGGAAAAGCTCGGCGATGCCCGCACCGATGCCGCGCGCCGCGCCGCAGATCAGGGCGACCCGGTCTTGGAGCCCCCCGGCCATAGGTACTTCCTCTCAAATATGCTTCCCGGGAGCTCGCGCGGACCTGGGTCGCATCCAAGTCTCGGCGCTGCTGGGGTCGAGGATATCGGCTGCGGCGGGCGTTGTCAGCGGCGAAGGAGAATGTGGTAACAATGGCGGCAATCTTGGGGGGAGCCGATAGATGCGTATTGTGGTGCACGGCCAGCAGGCGTTTGGTAAGGCGGTGTTGGAGGCCCTGCTCGATCGCGGCGAGGAGGTGGTCGCGGTCTACGTCGCGCCGGACAAGGCAAGCCGTCCCGACCCCCTGAAGGCGGCGGCGCTTGAGCGTGGCCTGCCCGTCCATCAGCCCGCCTCGTATAAGAAAGCGGAGGTATGGGACGAATTTTGCGCGCTCCGCCCCGACCTCTGCGTTATGGCCTTCGTCACTCTAATCGTGCCCAAGGAGTTCCTCGACATCCCGACCCACGGCACGATCCAGTACCACCCCTCGCTCTTGCCCAAGCATCGCGGGCCGAGTTCGATCAACTGGCCCCTTATCCAAGGTGAGATCCGAACCGGCCTCTCTATATTCTGGCCCGACAATGGCCTCGATACCGGCCCCAATCTGTTGCAAAAAGAGGTCGAAATAGGTCCCGACGAGACCCTCGGCAGCCTCTATTTCGACAAGCTGTTTCCGATCGGCGTGGAAGCGACCATCGAGGCGGTTGATTTGGTGCGCGATCGCAAGGCGCCCAAGATCGCCCAGGATGAGTCTCAAGCGACCTACGAGGGCTGGTGCCGCGCCGCCGATGTCGAGATCGATTGGAAGCAGCCCGTAGCGGACGTCTACAACTTGATCCGGGGCGCCGATCCTCAGCCCGGCGCTTGGACTCGTCTCAACGGCGAGACCTTGCAGGTCTTCGCGGCGCGCCAGCAGGTGGGCGGCGGCGGGGCCCCAGGCGAGGTCACCCAAATCAAAGACGAGGGAGTGGTGGTCGCGGCGAATGGCGGCGAGATCCTCGTCGGGCGGGTGCGGGCGGGCGACGGCAAGAAGATGCCGGCGCGCGAGTTCGTCGACGCGAGCGGTCTCAAGGAGGGCACGCGGCTGGGGTGAGGCGGAGGGCGGTCGGCGAGCGATGACGCGTTTTCACCTAGGGCAGGGCGTCGGCGAGGCAGCAAGAGCGCTCGCCTCTTGCCTCGATGAACTTGGGCCGCTGCCCGAGGACGCCAATATCGGCTTCTTGTACGTGACGGACCCGCTGGCGCCGCGACTGCAAGCGATACTCGAGATGTTGAAGGTGGAGACGGGGGTCAGCGACTGGGTTGGGTCGGTAGGGCACGGCATCTGCGCCACGGGGAACGAATATTTCGGACAACCAGCCATGGCCGCCATGGTGGGCGCGGTGCCGGCGGGTTCCTTCACGATCTTTGATTCCGGCGTCGATGGCGGCTTCGCCCGCGCGCCGGCGTGGCTAGAGGGCCATGCGCATCCTTTCGGCCTCGTCCACGCCGATCCGCGCAATTCTCAGATACCCATGTTGATACCGCGCCTCGCGGAAGTGACCGAGAGCTTCCTGGTCGGTGGCCTGTCCTCGGGCAGCGATCCGTTCTGGCAGATCGCCGGAGGTTTGACCCAGGGCGGTATTTCCGGCGCCTGGTTCTCGGAAGCGGTGCCTGTCGCGACCGGTCTGACCCAGGGCTGCACGCCGATCGGGCCGGTCCACGAAGTAACCGAATGCCGAGACAACGTCATCGTCTTGCTCGGTGGCAGGCCCGCCCTCGACGTGCTCAAGGAGGACATCGGCGCGGAGCTGGCGGAGGACCTCCGGCAGCTGGGCGGCGTGGTGTTCGCTGCGCTGCCGATCGCGGGCTCCGACCGCCCGGACTACCTCGTGCGCAACCTGGTGGCGATAGACCCCGAGGAGGCGTTGGTCACGATCGCGGCGCCGCTGGTGGCGGGACAGCCGCTCATGTTCTGCCGTCGCGATCCGCAGGCGGCGGAGGCCGACCTGCACCGTATGCTGGTCGACCTAGGCCGCCGGATGGGGACCGCGCCGCGCGGCGCCATCTATGTGTCGTGCCTGGGCCGCGGGCCCAACATGTTCGGGCCCGACTCGGCGGAGCTCAGGATCATAGCGGGGGCACTCGGCGATCTTCCGCTGGTCGGCTTCTTCGGCAACGGCGAGATTTTCCATGACCGTCTCTACACCTACACGGGCGTGCTCACGATATTCTTGTGACAGCCGCTACGTTCGGTGTCGTTTTGGATGCGGCGTGCGCGACGGGGGTTGTTTCGCTGCCGCGTCTGCGTTATGCGGTGGCCACGCGCCCCTGGGCAGTGCTTCGTCGGGCGTTTTCGATTTTGTGGCGGACGAGACCGAGGCAACCTGGGTCCGTTGGTGGCGGCACGGCGCGAGCGCCGGGTCGCGTTCGGAAGGATGAATTGATGGTGGAACTGATAGCGCCACACGGCGGCGGTGAGCTGCGCACCCCGCTGTTGCAAGGAGAGGCGCGCGAGGCGGCGCGGGCACGGGCAGCGAGCCTGCGCACGGTGCGGATGGCGAGCCGTGAGGTCTCGGATTTGATCATGCTGGGGATCGGCGCCTACACGCCGCTCGCCGGTTTCATGGGCGAGGCCGCGTGGCGTGGGACCTGCACCGACATGAAGTTGCCCAACTGTACGTTCTGGCCGATCCCGATCACGCTCTCGTGCGAGGAGGAGCTTGGCGAGTCCATCGCGATCGGCGAGGAGGTCGCCTTGGTCGACCCGGCGGGCGAGCCGATGGCCTCGCTCACGGTCGAGGAGAAGTATCGGATCGACGCCGACCTCGAATGCCGCTCGGTGTTTCTGACCACCGACGAGGCTCATCCCGGCGTCGCCAAGGTGCGGGCTCAGGGGCCGATCAATCTCGCCGGGCCGGTCCAGGTCTTCAGCGAGAGTGTTTATCCGAGCCAGTACCCCGAACTGTATCTCCGGCCGACCGCGTCGCGAGCACGGTTCGCCGAACTGGGCTGGTCGACCATCGCGGCGTTTCAGACTCGCAACCCGATGCACCGCAGCCATGAGCATCTGGTCAAGGTGGCGGCCGAGATATGCGATGGCGTGTTCATCCATCAGGTGCTCGGCGCGCTGAAGCCCGGCGACATCCCCGCCGACGTGCGGACCGAGGCGATCGATGCGTTGGTCCAGAACTATTTCGTCGCGGGAACCTGTATCCAGGCCGGCTATCCCATCGAGATGCGCTATGCCGGCCCGCGCGAGGCGCTTTTGCACGGCGTGATCCGCCAGAACTTCGGGTGCTCGCACCTGATAGTCGGGCGTGACCATGCCGGCGTCGGCAGCTATTACGGGCCCTTCGACGCCCACAAGATCTTCGATTCGCTCGAGTCGGGCAGCCTACTGCTCCAGCCTCTCAAGCTTGATCTCACGTTCTACTGTCATCGGTGCGCCGGCATGGCGAGCACACGGACCTGTCCGCACGACGGCGACGCGCGGCTCAACATCTCGGGAACCCGTCTGCGCGAGATGTTCGCCAACCATGAGGCCGTGCCGGCGGAGTACAGCCGTCCCGAGGTGCTGGCCGTTCTGCAGGCGTATTACGATCGGTTGGACTCGGCCGCCTGAACCCAGCGCGGCGGAGTGGCACGGTGGCGCTGCCCGTCGTCTTCCACCCCTCCTATGTCGCGCCGCTGCCGTCCGATCATCGCTTCCCGATGGAGAAGTTCGGGCGGCTATTCGAACGGCTGGTGGCCGAGGGCGTGGTCACTGTCGAGACTGCGGTCGAGCCCATGCCGGCGCCCCGAGGGTGGCTGGAACTGGTCCACACGCCGGACTATGTGAGCGGCATCCTCGAGCAAAGGCTGGGGCCCGAGGCGACGCGCCGGATTGGCTTTCCGCTGACCGTCGCACTGGCGCGCCGATCGCAGGCGGCGGTCGGGGGCACCGTGCAGACCGGTCGGCTCGCCTTGGAGCACGGCCTTGCCTGCAACACGGCGGGCGGCAGCCATCACGCGTTTTCGACCCACGGTTCGGGCTTTTGCGTCTTCAACGACGTGGCCGTGGCCATCCGGGTGCTGCAAGCCGAGGGCCTGATCGACACCGCCCTCGTCATCGATCTCGATGTCCACCAGGGCGACGGCACGGCCGAGATCTTCGCCGACGACCCCAGCGTCCATACCTTCTCCATGCACTGCGCGGTCAACTTCCCGCTGCGTAAGCAGCACAGCGATCGGGACATCGCCTTGCCGCGCGGCACCGGCGATGACGCTTATCTCGAAACCCTCGGCTCCGAGCTGGGATCGCTACTGCCCGGGACGCGACCTGATATCGTTTTCTACAATGCGGGCGTCGATCCCCATGTCGATGATCGCATCGGGCGACTTTCACTCAGCGATGCCGGGCTCGCCGCGCGCGAGCGCATGGTCTTGGAGAGCTGCCGCGCGGCGGGCGTTCCGGTCGCCGGTGTGGTCGGCGGCGGCTATTCCGATGACCTCGACGCCTTGGCGAACCGCCACGCGATCCTCCACCGCACGGCGGCGGTGCTGGCCGCCCTATGATCGAGCAGTCGTTTCGGTCAACTTCACGGAAATGACCGACGCGACAGCCTCAGCGCTACACGTCAGCTCCCGATCGCGTTCCGGGTCTTCCTCGAAGTGGTCGAGGAAGACCCGCTTGACCATGTCCAGGCGCAGCTCATACCGTTGCTTTTTGCCGTTGTCGGCATAATACACGGTCGCCAATGGTCCCGCCCCGCTTGCCAAGACGTCAGCTGCCAAGAATCGCAGCACGTCCGCGTCCCTGAAAACCTCTCCGTTGAGGTCGACGCGTCTGAATTTGCTCATGGTCACTCCAACGGACTGCCTCCAAATAGTCTACGACACCACATTCCGAGCCCGGATACAGCTTGCGGGTAGCCCTCCCTCGACCAGTATCTCAGCATCGCGCAGCGCTCGGATCAACGTTTCCAGCTCAATGGTTAGGGTTGGTGTTTTCGGAGTAGGAACCGATCCTGGCGGCTGCTTGATCGGTCGCTGCACTCGCCGCCACATCGTGTTCGGATTGGCCACGCCTAGAATGAAGTCTGGATCTCCATCGTGTTGGTAGTTGATCGCCGCCGTCGGTGCAGGAGGCGCTTCGGCCACCTCCTTCACAGGATCCGCAAGCGAGGCTCTCGTCGAAACGTGGCCTCCAACCTCGATCTCGTATACATAGGCGGGCACCTTCGTGGTCGGCCGTGCTTTCCCAAGAAGCGCATATGAGAAGGCGACGCCATACGAAAGTGTCAGCGACACGTAGGGACTGTTGAAATCCCCCCTGGCTACATGGCGCATCAGTCTATCCACGCCGAAGGGCGCTGAAGCCTTCATCGGTGTGAAGCCGGTGGCACAAGCGTCGTTCGTGTGCCAGTAGGTGCCGACGCCGGCACCCTTGTACAAGATCGCCATCAGCGTGCGTTATGTCGTCGCCGAGTCAGCCTGATTTGGCGAGCGCGATCTGCGAGTCGAGGTAGTCCGTCACGAAGCCTTCGACGATCTCGTCCATGCCGCCATCCGCCGCGATGCCGAGGCTGCGGGCCTGGGCGGCGTCGGTGCCCTTGGGCCAGCCATCGACGATGTTCTGGATGAACGAATCCTGTTCCCATTTGACCGCGCCAAACGCCCGACCGTCTTGATGGCGCTCGGCTGATTCGACCATTTGGGCGGCGGTCACCGTCAGCCCCGGCAGCAGCACCGTGCGGTGCGCGCCGAACGCTTCGGGCGGCGCCTCGTGCAGCGTGATGAAGGCCTCCATCACCCGCCGGGGTGACAGACACGGCAGGCGTGTCTCGGGCGTTACCGGACAAACCGTGTCGACGCCTGAGAGCGGCTCGCGGATGATACCCGAGCACCACGACGAGGCGGCGGTGTTGGGGCGCCCGGGCCGCACGACGATGGCCGGGAGCCGCGCCGAGCGACCGTCGAGGTAGCCCTTGCGCGTGTAATCGTTGATCAGCAGCTCGCCGATGACTTTCTGCACGCCATACGATGTCTCGGGCCGTGTCGGCGTCGAGTCGTCAACGATCTCGGGCAGTTCCCCGCCATAGGCGGCGACCGAACTTGTGAAGATGACCCTGGGGTTGTGCGCCAGGCGGCGGCAGGCTTCCAGAACGCAGCGGGTGCCGTCGAGGTTGGCTTGGTAGCCGACGTCGAAGTCAGCCTCCGCGCCGCCGCTCACCATCGCGCCGAGGTGAAAGACCGTATCGGTCGCCGCGTCGATCAGCGCCAATGCCTGAATCGGATCGCTGACATCGCCGGTGATCGGCTTGATCCGGTCATCACTCACCTCCGCGGCCGGTAGAACGTCGAAGACCACGACCTCGTCGACCGCTTCGGGCCGACCGGCGCGACCCGTGAGTTCGCCGCGCCTGAGGATTTCCTCGCACAGTCGGCTGCCGAGGAAGCCCGCGCCGCCGGTTATCACCACCTTCATGCCGCCACTCCACTCATCTGACTTGTTGCTGGTGCGTGGCCATCGTCGTCCGGCCCTCGGCAGGGGACAACGCGACCGAGCAGCTCAGCCTAACTCTCGTCGCCGCCGTCGGTGTCGAGGTCAAGGGAGGCCGAGTTCATACAATATCGAAGGCCGGTCGGTTCGGGACCGTCGGGGAAAACGTGGCCGAGATGGGCGCCGCAACGCGCACACAAGGCCTCGGTCCGGACCATGCCGTGGGCGCCATCGACTTCGGTGGCGACCTTGTCGTCGGCCACCGGGGCGTGGAAGCTGGGCCAGCCGGTGCCCGAGTCATACTTAGTCTCGGAGCTAAACAGCGTCTCGCCGCAACAGACGCAGCGATAGGTCCCCTTGTCCTTGCAGTCCCAGTACTTGCCGCCGAACGCCCGTTCGGTGCCTTTCTCGCGGGCGACGTGATACTGCTCGGGCGTGAGCATGGCTTTGTACTCCGCGTCGGTCTTGCCGGTCATCTCTGATCCCTCTGTCGTGCGGTCATTATGGTCCCCGTTGACCCGCCTTGATGCGACAACGATCTCGTCCGGTCAACTCCTAACCCGCAGGATACACCGCTTCGTGGCGCACCCGAGCGACCGCCTTGTGCCACCCGGAGATCATCGTATCGCGTCGCGCGGGCGTCATCGCCGGCTCGAACCGGCGTTCGCGAGTCCAGCATGCCTCGATATTGGCGCTCGAGCACAGCAGTCCGATCTGGAGGCCCGCGAGATAGGCTACCCCCAGCGCCGTGGTCTCGGTGACAGCCGGGCGTTCGACCGCCACATCGAGGATGTCGGCCAGAAATTGAAGCAGCCAGTCGTTCACGGCCATGCCGCCGTCGACCCGCAGCACCGCTGGCGCTGTGGCGTCGTCCCGCCGTCCCGCGTCATCGCGGTCAAAAGGTCGTGGGTCTGATAACAGACGGCCTCAGGTGCGGCGCGCACGATCTCGGGCGCGCCGTGGTCGCGAGTCAGACCAAGAATCGCGCCGCGCGCTTCCGCGTCCTAATAGGGGGCGCCAAGGCCGGAGAAGGCTGGCACGAAGTAGACACCGCGATTGTCGGGCAGACTCGCGGCGAGGGGCCCGCTCTGTGCCGCGTCGGCGAGGAGACCGAGGCGATCGCGCAGCCACTGGATGGCGGTTCCGGCATCGAAAATGCTGCCTTCGAGCGCGTAGGTGGTGACCCCGGCGAGACGATAGGCGATGGTCTCCAGCAATCGCTCGCGTGACGCTGGCGCGCGCGTTCCGGTGTTCGCCAGTACGAAGCACCCGGTGCCGTAGGTGGCCTTGACGCTACCCTCGTGAAGACAGGCCTGGCCCCGGCTCGCCGCTTGCTGATCGCCAGCCATGCCACCGATCGGGATGGGGCGTGCGAACAACGCGGCCTCGGTCTCACCGAAGGCGCCCACGTTGTCGACCACCTGGGGCAGGATCGCGGGCGGCACCCCGAACAGCTCGAGCAGGTCCGCGTCCCAGTCGAGACGGTGGATATCGAAGAGGAAAGTGCGGGCCGCGTTGGTCACATCGCTTGCATGAGCGCGGCCTCCGGTCAGCCGCCACAACAGAAAGCTCTCGATGGTGCCGAAGGCGATCTTGCCGGCGCGTGCCCGCTCGCTGACTCCGGGAACGTTGCCCAAGAGCCAGTGCAGCTTGCTCTTGCAGAAGTAGGAATCGAGCAGAAGCCCGGTGCGCTCCCCAATCAGCGGTTCATGACCGGCAGCGCGCAACGAGGCACAGAGCGCCGCGCCGCGCCGGTCCTGCCAGACGATCGCGTTGTGGACCACGGCGCCGGTTTGGCGATCCCACAACACGTCGTCTCGCGCTGATTGGCGATGCCGATCGCGGCCACCTCCACCTCGGGCCGCTGGGCGATGACGTCGCGGCTCAAGCGGACGACATTCGCCCAGATTTCCTCCGGATCGTGCTATGCCCATCCGTTTTGGGGAAAAGTCTGGCGGTGCGCCGCCTGGGCCGACGCCAGCGGGCGACCGCCCGGGTCGAACAGCATCGCGCGGGTGCTGGTAGTGCCCTGATCGATCGCCAGAATGGCGGGCCGTGGCATAAGCCGCGCTCGCCGGGGTCGAAGGGCGATCAGGTCCGCGTGAGGACCTCGGGATTGACGACGAAGGCCGGATCGAGGCGGCCGTCGATGGCGGCCAGAGCGTTCTCGGCGCAGACATCTCCCATCCGGGCCGCGCACTCCACCGTGAGTCCCGCCGAGTGTGGCGAGAGCACGGTGCGCGGGGCGGTGGACAGCGGATGGTCGGTCGCTGGGGGCTCGACTGCGTACACGTCCACGCCGGCGCCGCCTAGTTTGTCGGCCTGGAGCGCGGCGACCAGCGCCGCCTCATCGACGAGACTTCCGCGTGCTGTGTTGATGAGCAGCGCGCTCGACCTAAAGCGCTGAAGCCGTGGTCCGTCGATGAGGTTTTTGGTCTCCGGCGTCGCCGGCGTGTGCAGGGTGACGATGTCGGCCTCCGGTATCGCCGCGTCGAGATCCGCGACAGGCACCGCGCCGCGCGCCTCTACGTCGCTCTGGGGAACGTAGGGGTCGTAGACGAGGACGCGCATGCCGAATGCCAGGCAACGCTCAGCGACCCGGCTGCCGACACGGCCAAAGCCGACAATCAGCAGTGTCTTTCGCCACAGTTCGAACGCGGCCAGGGACTCGCGCCGGTCCCAGTCGCCGGTGCGGCTGGCGCGGTCGTAGGCAATGCCCTGCTTGGCCAGCGCCAACATCATGAATAGCGCGTGCTCGGACACGGTCACGGCGTTGGCCTCGCCGACCGTGGCGAGCGGGATGCCGCGCTCGGTCAGCGCTTGGACATCGATGTTGTCATAGCCGACGCCGTATCGCGCGACGACCTTGAGGCGCTCGGCGCGTGCAATGGTCTCGCGGTCGAACGGGAGGTAGCGGGCGATGACCGCCTCGGCCTTCGCGACCTCACGGTGAAGGAGTTCGATGTCCCCGCCTGCTATGGTCACCGTGTCGATATCGGCCCGCTTCGCGAGGACTGCGGCCGCCGCTGGCACCAACGCGCCATAGGCTAACACCTTCGCCACTACATCACCCTCCGGACCGCCACGAGTCCAATCGACTCAGGGTCGGCTACAGTATCGGGCGTTCTGGAAGGTGTCGATGCACGCGATCAATCGCGCTCGCGGACAGGCGCGCGGACGCGATTGACGGCGCCATAGACGAACAGACCGACAAAGCCGACGAGCGCGGCGAACAGCGCCGGATCGAGCCAGCCTCGGATGCCGGAGTACCCGGCTACATCGAGAACGATCGCGGGACCTGGGGTGAAAACGCACACCGCGGCCACGATCATGCCAGTCATCCCGATGCCCAATTGGGTGTTGCTGTTCTTCACGCGGGCGTCATCACTGCCATGGAAAGACCGAATGATGAGTATAGTAATTGACCCTGCGCCGAATTGGACGGGTCATCCGTCACACTGATGTCAGTTTTCTCTACCGTGTCCCGCGCTGATCTCGTTTAGACGGGAAGTCGGAGGCGCGCCCGTAGGCCGCCGAGCGGCGAGTCAGTAAGCGTGATGTCGCCGCCATGGCCGCGCATAACGTCGCGAGCGATGGTCAGCCCGAGCCCAACGCCACTTTGATCGGGGTTGCGCGCGGCGTCCAGCCGATGGAAGGCTCTGAAGACGGCTTCGCGCTGGTCGGGCGGAATGCCGGGTCCGTCGTCGTCGATGGTGATCTCGATGGCGGCGGTCGTGCGGCTGACGGTGATGGCGATTCGACGGGCGCCCCGCCGCGCGTTGTCGATCAGGTTCTGCACGCAACGGCGAAACGCGTTGGGCTTGAGCGGCACCGATATCGCACCCGCCGCGACCAAATCGATGGTGGTGCCCCCGTCGCGTCGGGCATCCCTCACGATGCGCTCAAGCAACTCGGAGAGGTCGGTAACGACCGCGACCTCGCCGCCATCGCCGCGAGCAAAGCCGAGATAAGCTCCCACCATCCGCTCCATCGCCGCGATATCGGCCTCGATATCCTCGACGTTCAGATCTTCCATCCTGGGCGGGTCGCCGAGCAGCGCGATCTGCAACTTCATGCGCGTGAGTGGGGTGCGGAGGTCGTGTGAGACCCCGGCGAGCATTTCGGTGCGCTGTTCCAATTGGCGCCGTATACGTTCGCGCATGGCGACGAAGGCGGTGGTGGCTTGGCGGATCTCGATGGCCCCTGCCGGCTTGATCGGACCAGCCTCGCGACCCTTGCCGAATGCGTCCGCGATCTCAGCCAATCGCCGGATCGGCCGCATCTGATTGCGCAGGAAGAGGATCGCGACCGCTATGACCACCAGCGACGAGCCCACCAGCCATAGTATGAAGACGGCCGTGGTGGTGCTGGTGATCCGTTTGCGCGACGTAATCACGCGCAGCGTGGCCCCGTCCAACGCGACCAGGATCTCAACCGAGTCGGCGCGGCTTCGCGCGTCGATGTGGAAGGGAGCCGTCAGCCGCTCGCGCAGGGCGTCGGTCAACACCCGATAGAGGCGGCGGCCACCGAGACCGGCGGACATGACCTCGTTGGGTAGATCGGTCGCCGCCAGTACCTCGACCGACAGGTTGTAGTTGTGCTCCACGGCCGCGAGATACCGGACGCGCTGATCGGCGATCCGGTAGTGAGGGAGCGAGCGAATGACCATGGCGATGTCGCCAGCGACGCCCAGGGCGAGCCGGCGGCTTACCGTCTCCCAGTGGCGCTCGTAGAAAACGTATGCCGTCACCAGCGCGACCAAAACGAGCGGCGTGACAATCATCAACAGCGCCCGTCCGAACAGCGTGTGTGGCAACAGCCGCTTGAGCACACAATATCTCCGGCTGCGCGCGACCCGACCGGATTCTAATCGGCCAGTAGTAAGTAGCCTTCTCCCCATGCGGTGCAGAGGTAGCGAGGGGCGCGCGGGTCGGCCTCAATCTTACGCCTGAGCCGGGTGATTTGCACATCGATGGTGCGCGCGCCGCCGCCGCTTTGTGCCCGCAGGCGGTCGCGCGAGAGAACCACCCCCGGCTGACGGGCAAACACGCCGAGCAACGCTGATTCCGCTGACGTCAGGTGAACGAGCGCGCCAGCGCGACGAAGTTCGCGACGCTCGATATCAAAATAAAACTCGCCAAAGGCGACGCCCGACGGCTTGCTTTCAGGCCGGCCGCCGCGCCGCAAGATACCGCGTATCCGCAGGAGCAGTTCGCGCGGCTCGAAAGGTTTGGCGAGGTAATCGTCGGCGCCGTGTTCGAGGCCGGCGATACGCTGCTCGACCTCGTCCATCGCGGTCAGCATCAGAATCGGCACCTGGCTATCGCGCCGCACCCAGGTCGCGAGTTCGAATCCACTTTCGCCGGGCATCATGACGTCGAGTACGACAAGATCAAAGTCGATGCCAGCCATCTTGGCGCGCGCGTCCTCCGCGTTCGCCGCCGAGGTGACCCGGAAGCCGTTCTCGGCGAGGAAGCGGGCGATCAACTCGCGCAGCCGCTCGTCGTCGTCAACAACCAGCAGGTGAGCCGGGCCAGCGCCCCTCCCGACAGCCTCGTTGTCTGGGGCCGGCATGGCGGGCCTAGGAGCGGAGGGTCGCGCGCAGCACGCCGTCGCGATCGACCTCGTCGATCAGGCCGAGAAGGACCTGGCGGTAGCCGGCGACGGCCTCGGCGCCGGCCTCCCGATAGGCGCGGGCGACGCGTTCGCGTTGCGGTTGGGAGAGACGGCGCTCGATCTCCACGCCATTGCCGGTGAGGTACAAAAGACGTTGCCTGCGATCGGCACGGCCCTTTTCCTGGCGGATGAATTCGCCCGAGACGAGTTGGCCCAGCACACGCGACAGACTCTGTTTGGTGATGCGCAGGATAGCGAGGAGTTGGGCCACCGTGATACCCGGGTTTCGACCAACGAAGTGGATGACCCGATGATGAGCACGGCCGAAGTCATACTCGCGCAAGATGACATCGACATCGCTGGTGAAGTCGCGATAGGCGTAGAACAACAGCTCGATGCCCTGACGCAACTCCTCGTCGCGCAGGAACAACGGATTGGCGGCGCTCGATTTTGCGTCAGCCATGTTGACATATATGGCCTACAATGTAAGCTGGCGCAACCGAACCGATAACGTTGCCGAGGGGACGGTCCCCAATGTCTCTCATGCCATTTGATGATCGTGACGGGGTGATCTGGTGGAACGGATCGCTCATTCCTTGGCGCGACGCGAAGTGTCACGTCTTGAGCCACGGTCTGCACTACGCGAGTTGCGTGTTTGAGGGCGAGCGGGCCTACGAGGGCGAGATTTTCAAGATCACCGAGCACAGCGAGCGGCTGGCGGGTTCGGCGAGCTACCTTGATTTCGAGCTGCCGTTCACGACTGCCGAGATCGACGCAGCCAAACGCCAATTGCTTGCGGCCATGAAGATATCGGACGGATATGTTCGCGCGGTCGCCTGGCGCGGCAGCGAGATGATGGGCGTGTCAGCCCAGTCAACCAGAGCCAACCTGGCGATCGCCGCCTGGGCATGGCCCTCGTATTTCACGCCCGAGGCGCGGCTCAAGGGTATTCGCCTCAAGACGGCCCCCTGGAAGCGGCCCTCGCCTGAAACCGCGCCGGTGATGGCCAAGGCGGCCGGGCTCTACATGATTTGCACCCTGAGCAAGCATGCGGTCGAGCGCGAGGGCTACGACGATGCGCTGATGCTGGACTGGAAGGGCCGGATCGCGGAAGCGACCGGCGCTAACATTTTCCTGGTGATGGACGGGGTCATGCATACGCCGATACCCGACTGCTTTCTCGATGGCATTACCCGGCGAACCGTCATCGGCCTAGCGCGCGGGCGCGGCTATGAGATTGTCGAACGGCGCATCATGCCCGATGAACTTGGCGACGCCGATGAGGTCTTCTTGACTGGCACCGCCGCCGAGGTGACGCCCATCGGCGAGATAGACGGCCACAACTACCAGGTGGGGCCCGTGACCCGGACGTTGATGGAAGACTACGAGGCCCTGGTTCGCCGTCGCGTCGCGGCGTGAAGACTGGCCACGCCCCGCACCAAAGTGGAGAGTTAGATGCCCTACCTCATTCTTACGACCGACGAGCCCGACTCGCTTGAACTTCGGAACGAACTCAGGCCCATACACCTCGATTATTTGATCGCTCATCAGGACAAGCTGTTGGCCGGTGGGGCGCTGCTGAGCGACGATGGCTCGGGCGGCCATGGCGGCTGCATCATCGTCGATACCGAAGATCGCGCGGAAGCCGAGGCTTTCATACAGAACGATCCCTTTACCAAGGGCGGCCTGTTCGCCGACATCAAGGTCACGCGCTGGCGCAAGGCGTTCTTCAACGGCGAGAAGTGTATTTAGGCGGACCGCCGCCCGTCGTCTCGGATCCGTGCGCGAGACCGATGCCGAAACGCCGGGGTTCGCGACGGCGTATAGGGGGCCGTCGCGAACCGGGCGACTTCAAGATTCGCCATAGCGTTCCTATGTTGGGGACATGAAAGCGATCTTTCGGCTGGTGATCGAAGCGGGTCCCCTCGCCGTCTTCTTTGTCGCCAACGGCATGTACGAGATTTTCACGGCGACGGCCGCGTTCATGGTGGCGGTGTCGGTGGCGCTTGCCGTCTCATGGGCCTGGGAGCGGCGGCTTCCGCCGATGCCGCTGGTGAGCGGGCTGGTCGTGATGGTGTTTGGCGGCCTCACGCTCTACCTGCACGATGAGACCTTCATCAAGATCAAGCCGACTATCGTCAATGCGATGTTCGGACTGATTCTGTTGGGCGGGGTCGTGGTCCGCCGACCACTGCTCAAGCCCCTGTTTGGCCACGCTTTCCAGCTGACGGAAGAGGGTTGGGGCAAATTGAGCGGGCGCTGGGGTTATTTTTTCTTGGTCCTCGCCGTGCTGAATGAGGTCGTGTGGCGCAGCGTTAACACCGATACATGGGTCAGTTTCAAGGTGTTCGGGATCATGCCGCTGACGATTCTGTTCGCCATCGTCCAGATGCCGCTCCTCAATCGCTATCAGATCGACGATGCCACGTGAACCGGCGATGGTGTCGTGGCGGCGCCGGCCGATGTGATGGCCCCCGCGGATGCGCTTGCCACGGGCGGACTGGCCCTGGTCGTATCGACAGGGGCTATTCCTTTCGCCTCGTCCCAGACGATCGTTGTTGGCGCGCACGCCGTCGAGAGCAATGGAGTCGAGCCGGCCGATCTCCTCGCCCCCCCCCCCCCCCCCCCCCCGCCCCTCGTCCCAGATTCGCTCGCGAGAGCGAGACCTCGGACGGTGAGGGTGCTTTGGAGCCAATCGGCCTGGACGTGCGGGGTCTGCTGGTTGATTTCATAGATGCCGAGTTCGTTCGGCAGCTATTGCCAGTGACCGGCGTCGATGCGATGGGGAGGACGAGCTTTTCCGTCATGGGGATAGGCGAGTTTGTCCTCGAGCGAACGGCGGACGGGAGCGCCACAAAGCTGACCGAGACGACGACGGGGTTGAGCTACGCCCAGAATGAGCGGCGCGACCTGGTTGGCTCGCGGGGCAGCACCGCGGCACACGAGAGCGGCGGCGCCCCCCGGCCCGCAGCTGTCACGAGCAAACGGCGCCTGACCGATCTGATCAAGGACATAACCTAAAGCGGTCGTCACATCGTCTTGGTCCCATGCCGCGCTGGCGGTGTTCTTGATTACCCTGACTCGTTCGCCGTGGCCGAACGAGTCAGGCCGGGTAGATCGGCTGCGCAACACCAACCCTCAAGCGGTCGCGCCGCCACGAGCGCCGGGTGGGCTGGTCGCCGGCAGGAACGTTGCCTGATCCTGGACTTCGCGGTGGCGGTCCAGGGCCCACCGCACGCTCGCGAAGGCGATATCATCCCACGGTATTTCATCCCAGCGCAGCAGACATGCCTCCATACTCTCCGGCCCGGGGTTGATATTCGGGTCCGCGAGCCGCGCCCTGTAGATCAGCTGTACTTGGCTTAGATGAGTGAGAGCGTAGACGGCGAGCAGACCCTCGATCTTGATGCGTGCTCCAGCCTCCTCGAAGGCTTCGCGATGCGCGCCCTGCTCGGTGCTCTCGTGGACCTCCAGATAACCTGCCGGAATCGTCCAGTAGCCCTTGCGGGGCTCGATAGCGCGCCGACACATGAGAATGAGATCGCCCCACAGGCAGACCGCGCCGACGACAATCTTGGGGTTAACATAATTGATGAAGCCGCAGTCCCGGCACACCATCCGCGCCCGGTTGTCGCCCTCGGGGACGTGCGCGTACACGGGGCCGGCCGGTCGCATCATGAAATCAGTTTTGTGTGGGGGGGGGGGGGGCCGCCGTCGCGGGGCGCGCCTCAATTCCGTGGATACTACCTCAATTCCGTGGATACTAGAAGAGCGTGGATACTAGCAGCCTGTCGGACTGAGGTCCGCGAGAATGGGTGTGGACGGATCGCGATGTGGAGAGGTCATGGGATCGAGCGCCTTTCGTGAGGACACGGAGTGCGGTCGCTTGGCCGCGCGTACCGCAGGGTGAGTTTACTCTTATGCCCTCTCGTGAGGGCACGAAGTACGTTCGCTTGCTCGCGCGTGCCGCAAGGCGAGCATACTCTTATTCCTTTTCGCGAGGTACGGAGTCCGGCCGCCTGCTCAAGCGTATTGCAAGGTGAACATTCTCTTTATGTTCCAGGCCAGGGTCACCAGGTTCCATTCGCCCGTGACCTTGTCCAGGCCGCGTAGCGAGAACTGGCGGAAGCCCATGGCCGATTTGATGATGCCGAACACCGGTTCCGGCGTTTGCTTGCGCAGGGCGTAGAGTTGCCGGCCCTCGGGCGTCGCCAGTCGATGTGTCATCGCTTCCAGCGGCGTCGGGTTCTCCGGGGGCGGCGGCGCGCCGGCGAAGCGGTCCTTCCAGGAGAGATGATGGCGTTCCCGGCCGGGCGTGATCAACGGCGCGATCTCGGCCTCGGCGCAGGCGTTCACGTTGGCCTCGCTGAAGTAGCCGCTGTCCGCCAGCAGGGTCTCGGGCGCGCCCAGCGCCTCGGGAAGGCGGGCGAGCGCTTCCAGCGCCGGCTCGATTTGCCGCTTGTCGTTGGGGGCCTGGACCACGTCGTTGGTGACCACCAGCAGGCTGTCGGCCGCCACCAGGGCTTGGGCGTTGTAGGCCTGTTCGAAGCCGCCGCCGGCCACCGGCATGATGCGCGAGTCCGCGTCGGTCAGATTGACCTGGTCCTTCGGCCCGGGCCCGGCCACCGGCGGCTCGGGTGGACGGCCGCCCGGCTTGCGGCCCGTCTTCTCGGCCTTCTCCGCGCGCGCCTCGAGCTTCGCCTCGTACTCGGCCCGTTCCCGCTCAAGGCGTTCGCGCGCCCGCGCCTCGATCACCGCCTTAGCCTCGGCGATGCGGGCCAGACGATCCTCGCGCCGGGCCAGTTCCTCGGGCACCGACATCCCGTCGGGCACATCCGCCCCATCGGCCGCCTCCGCCAACGCCATCAACTCCGCCACCTCGGCCTTCAACCGGGCTTCGAGCTCGCAGGCGTGTTTCCACGACAGCGCGCTGTGCCGGCTCGCGTTGGCGTGCACCTTGGTGCCGTCCAGCGCCACCGTGCCGAGCTTCAGCACCCCGGCTTCCCGGGCCAGCAGCAGCACCTCGACGAACAGCCCTTCGATCCGGTCGAGAAAACGCCGCCGGAACGCGGCGATGGTATCGTGGTCGGGATGATCGTTGGCCGCGATGAAGCGGAAAGCGACAGAATCATAGGTCGCGCGCTCCAACTTGCGGCTCGAAAACACCCCCGTGGCGTAGCCGTAGACCAGAAGCCCCAGCAGCATGCTCGGGTGATAGGACGCCGAGCCCGAGCCGCGATAGGCCTTCACGAACGCCGAGAGGTCCAACTGCTCGATCACCTCGACCACGAAGCGCGCCAGATGCCGCTCGGGAAGCCATTCCTCCACCGACGGCGGCAGCAGAAACCCCGTCTCCCGGTCGACCGGTCGGAAATTGCTCATGACGGCCTCCATCACGCGCGGGCAAATCAACTGATACCATCGAATCCTATTTCGACTCCCGGCTCAAGTCCGACAGGCTGCTAGATGAGAATATCCACCTGGCCGCCGACCGCTGTCTCTTCGTCGCCAGGGTCATCCTCGGTGCGAGAGCGCCGTTCGCCGGCCGCGCCGGCCGCGCCGGGCCGCCGTTCCTCCACCACGCTGGCGGGTTCCTCGCCGCTACGAAGCTCCGACTCTGGCGAGTCGGTCACAGGCCTCTCGATGATCTGTTCTCCAGCTCGCCGCAGCGGCGAAGTTAATGGCCATGGCAGAAACCAACCCACGACGAATACTTCGCCGCGAATTCCCTTTCTGTTCCTTGCAGGACGGGCGCTAACCGTTAAGAAGTCTGTCGCACCGATGTCGGCTATCTGAGAGACGTGCTGATTTGGCGGTCCGCTCCGTGACATGTCCCGTCGCGGCGGCCGCTTGAGCATGCCAAGCAAAGCCCCTAAATTGCCGCCCACCCTAGGCTAGGTGATGTCCGAAACCGCCGCCCACAACCTCGCGATCACACTGCCCGACGGCAGCGTCCGCACCTACGACGGCCCGCTGAGTGGAGGCGATGTCGCCCTGGACATCGGCCCCGGTCTGGCGCGCGCGGCGCTTGCCCTGAATGTCAGCGGTGAGATCCGGGATCTGGCCACGGTGATCAAGGCGGACACCGGGCTCGCTATCGTCACCCGCAAGGATGATGCGGCGTTGGAGCTCCTGCGCCACGACGCCGCACACGTGCTGGCCGAGGCGGCGAAGGAGCTATTTCCTGACATCCAGGTGACCATCGGACCCGCCATCGAGGACGGCTTCTACTACGATTTCTCGCGCGCCGAGCCGTTCACGCCCGACGACCTCGAGGCGATGGAAGCGCGGATGCGAGAGATCGTCGATCGTGACGAAACGATCACGCGCGAGGTGTGGGAGCGCGACCGGGCGGTCGGGTTCTTCACCTCGATCGGCGAGCACTACAAGGCCGAGATCATCGCCGATCTGCCCACCGACGAGCCGATCTCTCTCTATCGCCAGGGCGGGTTCGTCGATCTATGTCGGGGGCCGCACCTGCCCTCGACCGGCAAGCTTGGCAAGGCGTTCAAGCTGCTGAAGGTGGCCGGCGCCTATTGGCGCGGCGATTCGCGCAACGCGATGTTACAGCGGGTGTATGGAACGGCTTGGCGCGACGCGAAGGAGCTCGATCAATATTTGCATCGGCTCGCCGAGGCCGAGCGCCGCGACCATCGCCTCTTGGGACGCGAGATGGACCTGTTCCATCAGCAGGAAGAAGCGGCGGGCATGGTGTTTTGGCACCCGAAGGGGTGGCAGCTCTACCGGACCCTCGAAGACTACATGCGCCGGCGTCTTGAGGCGGCTGGCTATGTCGAGGTCAAGACCCCGCAGCTGATCGACCGCAGCTTGTGGGAGACCTCGGGCCACTGGGAGAAGTTCCGCGAGAACATGTACACCATGGAATCGGAGGAACGGACGTTCGCCCTGAAACCGATGAACTGCCCTGGCCATGTGCAGATATTCCGCCAGCGGCTAAAGAGCTATCGCGAGCTGCCATTGCGGATGGCGGAGTTCGGGTCTTGCCACCGCTATGAGCCGTCGGGTGCGCTTCATGGCCTGATGCGAGTGCGCAACTTCAACCAAGACGACGCGCACATCTTTTGCACCGAGGAACAGATCAACTCGGAGACCGAGGACTTCGTGCGGCTTCTCTTGCTTGTCTACAAGGACTTCGGCTTCGAGAAGGTGTCAGCCAAATTCTCGGATCGGCCAGCCGTGCGGGCCGGCGACGACGCGATCTGGGACCGGGCCGAGGGCGCGCTGCGCGGCGCGGTGGAGGCGATCGGACTCGACTATGAACTCAATCCGGGCGATGGCGCTTTCTACGGGCCCAAGCTCGATTTCGTGCTGACCGACGCAATCGGCCGCCACTGGCAGTGTGGAACCCTGCAAGTCGACTTCGTACTGCCCGAACGGCTCGATGCGAGTTACGTCGGCGCCGACAGCGCCAGGCACCGCCCCGTCATGCTGCACCGAACGATTCTCGGCTCGTTCGAGCGCTTTACCGGCATTCTGATCGAGCAGTACGCGGGCCACTTCCCGCTCTGGCTCGCGCCGCTCCAAGTCGTTGTCGCCACGATCACTCAAGAGGGCGATGAATTCGCCAGCACCGTCGCGAGCAACCTCTCGGCGGCGGGCCTGCGCGTCGAACTCGACCTCCGCAATGAAAAGATCGGCTACAAGGTGCGGGAACATTCGCTGGCCAAGGTGCCGATTATTCTTGCCGTCGGCAAACGAGAAGCCGAGGCCGGAACGGTGGCGTTGCGTCGCCTCGGCGATCGCGGACAAGAAAGCCTTGCTCTTGCCGAAGCAGTGGCTAGACTCCGGTCCGATGCCCAGGTGCCGGGACAATGAGACGGCGCAGCCTGGGGGCGTAGGGTAAGTTGCGACGCCGCGCCGCAAGGAGCTGACTACATAGCACGACGACCATTTGCGGCGCCGCCGCCGAGTTCAAAGGGACCCCGCGTCAACGGCATGATCGACGCGGCCGACGTTCGGCTCGTCGATGCGGACGGCGAGGCCGTGGGCGTCGTCACTGTGGAGGAAGGCCTTGAGCGTGCGAAGGAGGCCGGTCTCGACCTCGTCGAGGTCTCGCCCAATGCCGATCCGCCGGTCTGTAAGCTCTTGGACTACGGCAAGTTCAAGTACGAGGCCCAGAAAAAGGCTAACGTCGCGCGCAAGAAGCAGAAGACCTTCGAGGTTAAGGAAATCAAGATGCGACCGAGCATCGATGTCCACGACTACGACGTGAAGATGCGCTCGATGGTTCGTTTCCTGGGTGAGGGCGACAAGGTGAAGGTCACGGTGCGCTTCCGCGGCCGAGAGCTGGCCCATCAAAATCTGGGTCAACTGGTGCTTGAACGCATTCGTGACGACTTGGTGCAGGTCGCCAAGGTCGAACAGTTTCCCAAGATGGAAGGCCGGTTGATGACCATGGTCATCTCCCCCCGCTAGCGGCTTCCACGGCGTTAATTGGTCCCCCGGGGCCCTCGGCGCATCCCGATTACGCGTCATGCCGCGGCGAGGTCGTCATGGACCGGCGCCCAATTCTTCAACCCGTCGCGAAACTTCGTCATGGGCCGGGCTGCCCGGTTCGAGCGCATCGAGGAGCCTGGTCCAGGCCGTCACGGCGGCCGCGGTGTGGCCGTCGCGAGCCGCCGCGAGGCCAGTGAAGAAGAGCGCGTCGGCGTGCCCCGGATTGAGTTCGAGAATGTGGCGATAGATCTCGATCGCGGCCGGCGGCAATGGCGCGTCAGGGTCTGCCTTCCGCAGCAACGCCGTGGCGTAGCCCGACTGTATCTCGATGTCGTCGGGCCTCAGCTCGGCGGCATGGCTCAGCGCGCCACGGGCAGCTTCGCCCTCGCCCAGCACGTCATAGGAACGGGCGAGGCGTAGCCAGCCGTCAGCATCGTTTGGGTTGGTCTCGAGCCGGGCGGCCAGTCCTTCGACCATGCCGCGGATCATGCTCTCGCGCTCCTCAGGCGTCATCTCGGCGGCTGACGCGACATCCTCGGCGTCCGGGCCGGTGGGGCCATCGGTCGGTTCGACATTGGCCGTGCCGCTCTGGCGGAGCGTTTCGCCCCGCGCCCGCGCGTCCGCTGCCTTGTCCGCTTCGCCAAGGACGTCGTATGAGCGCGCCAGGCGCTGCCAGCCCGCGAGGTCGTCCGGATTCGCCTCGAAGCGCGCCGCCAATCCGGCGACCATGCCGCGAATCATCTCCACCCGCTCCTCGGGTGTCATGTCGGCCGCCGCGGCTACATCATCGGCGTCGGGCCCGGCCGGTGCCGGGTTTGGCCGGGTAGCCGCCAGCCGATCGGCGGATAGGAGGGAGGCGAGGTCGATGTCGAGCTCGGCCGCCGCGCCGCGCAGCCGCTCGACGACATCGACGAGCCATGGCGCGTTGGCCGGCGCGTCGCGGGCCAGACCCAACCACGCGTCGAAGGCGCCTCGAACATCGCCGCTCTGTGAATTGGCGATGCCCAGGTAGAAGCGACCGGCGGGTTCGGTCGGATCAATGGCGAACGCGGCCTCGATCACCTCGCGCGCCGCCGGGGTGACATGACCGTCGGCGGTGAGCACCATCGCCTCGCCGAGCGCGCCCAAGATCGTGGCATCGCCGGGCGCGAGCGTGCTGGCGTGCTGGTAGGTCCCTACGGCATCCGGGTAGCGACCGAGAATCATGTACGAGCGCCCCAGCAGCAGCCAGCCATCGAGATCGTCGGGCTCGCGCTCGAGCCGTTCGGCGAGCTTTTCCACGGCTGCGCCCAGGCCGCCCGACTCCGCGCTCGGTGCGGCTTGCCGCAGTGCGGCGCGGTCGGTGGCAGTTTGCGTCGGCACGTCAGGCGACCCGCGCCAGACGTATAGACCCACCGCGAGTGCGGGCAGGGCAATGAGCATGAGCGCCGCGAGCATGGCGGTGGGAGCGGTGCCGGAATTGTCGTCGAGCCCCTCTCGCGCCTGGTCGATCGTAAGTACGCGACGCTGCACTTCTAGCCGCGCACCCGATTCCTCTTCCGGCGAGAGGATGCCGCGCTCAAGATCGACGCGCAGCTCGCCGAGCTGGGCGCGGTACACGGCAAGGTCGTACTCACCACGCGGCGTCGCCCGTCGACGCTTGCGCACGAGCGGCCAGAGAAGCATCACCACCGCGGCGGCCGTCATCCCCGCGATGACGAGCCACAGTGTCACCCCGCCTCGCTTTCCTCGATCACTCGGCGCAGGCGTTCATGCTCCTTCTCGTCGAGCGGCTCGGGCGCCGCGATGAGGAGACGCCGGCGGAGAAAGACGACAATGCCGGCGGCGGCGACCGCGAGCAGAGCGAACGGACCGATCCACAGCGCGTAGGTGGTCGCCTTGAAGGGGGGCCGGAGAAGCACCCAATCGCCATAGCGGTCGACGACATATTGGGTGGCTTCGGCGTCGCTGTCGCCCTCAAGCAGGCGCTCGCGGACGATGTGGCGCAAGTCGCGCGCGAGGTCCGCGTTCGAGTCCTCGATCGACTGGTTCTGGCACACCAGGCATCTCAGGATTTTGTGAATGGCGCGTGCGCGGGCCTCGAGCACCGGGTCGGGGAGCGGCTCATCGACAGCCAACGCGAAGCTCGGCGGCGCCAGCGAGAGCGTGCCCAGTACAACGAGGGCGATCAGGACGAGCCTCATCGTTTCGCGCGCGCGATGGCGGGAAGGATTTTCTCGTTTATGTCATCGGGCATCAGCGGCCCAACGTGCTTTTCGATGATCAGGCCGTGGCCGTCGATGACATAGGTTTCCGGCACCCCGTAGACGCCCCAATCGATGCTCACGCGGCCGTCGAGATCGGCGCCGGTGCGAAGGTAGGGATCACCAAACGTATCCAGCCACTCGGCTGCGTTCTCAGGCCGGTCCTTGTAGTTAATTCCGTGCACGGTGATGCCGGAGTCGCGAAGTTTCATGATCAATGGGTGTTCGATCCGGCACGGCCCGCACCAAGAGGCGAACACATTGACCACCGTGACCGCGCTCTCACGCAAATTATCACTGGAGAGTCCCAAATCGCGGCCCTGCACCGCGGCCAGCGCGAACTCCGGTACCGGCTTGCCTTTGAGCGCCGAGGGAATGGTCCGTGGATCCATCGTCAGGCCGACGCCAAGGGCCACGGCGACAGCCGCGAAGACGCCCAGCGGCAGGAGGTAGCGCAGAACCATCGGCGCTAGGCCGCCGCACGCTCGAGCGCGGGGCGGGCGCGGCGTCTTCGCGCCGGCGCCCCGATGCGCAGCCGCCGGTCGGTGAGCGAGATCAGGCCGCCGAACGTCATGATGACAGCGCCAAACCAGATCCAGTGGACGAACGGCTTGTGATAAATGCGCGTCGCCCAACCGCCGGTACCGTCGCGATCACCCACCGCCGCATAGAGGTCGGCTGTGAGGGTGGGCCGAATTGCCGCCTCCGTGGTCTGCATGGGCGGGTCGGTAAAGGTACGCACTTCGGGGAAAAGGGTGGCGATCGGCGCTCCGTCGCGGGTCACCTCGAAGGTGCCGCGGACGGCATCGTAGTTGGGACCGCGGAGATCGCGCATCCCCTCGAAGCGGAGCGTGTAGCCAGCGATCGTCATCGTTTCGCCCGGGCGCATCACCTGCAGCTTCTCCGATTCCCAGCTGGTCGACGCCACCACGCCGAAGATGGTGCAGGCCAGACCGATGTGGGCGACGGTCATGCCGTAGGTGGCCCGTGGCTGACCTCGGGCGCGCCGCCAACTCTCGCCCAGCGCCACCCGCCCCAGCTTGATCCGCTCGCTCACCTCGAACAGGGAGCCCACGAACAGCCATGCCGCCAGCGCGAGCCCGAAAAACGCGAGCACGGGTCCGTCTTCCGCGATATACCACGCGACGAGTCCGCATATCAGAGCGGCGCCGAACACGAACCGGAGCCGCCCCAGCGTGCCGAGAAGGTCCGCGCGTTTCCACGGCAGCAACGGACCGATCGCGGCGGCGAGCACGAGCGGCAACATGATAGGGACGAAGGTGCCGTTGAAATAGGGCGGTCCGACCGACACTTTGGCCTCGCCCCCGCTCAAGACATCGAGGAACAGCGGGTAGAGGGTGCCGAGCAACACCGTCGCGCAGGCAGTGGTCAACAGCAGGTTGTTGAGAATCAACCCGCCCTCGCGGCTGATCGGCGCGAACAAACCACCGCCCTTCAGCGATGGCGCGCGCCAAGCGTAGAGCACGAGCGAGCCGCCGATCACCACGATGAGGAAGGCCAGGATGAACACGCCGCGCTCAGGGTCGGTCGCGAACGCATGAACCGACGTGAGAACGCCTGAGCGAACCAGGAAGGTGCCCAGGAGACTCAGCGAGAAGGTCAGAATGGCGAGCAGGATGGTCCAGCTTTTCAGCGCATCGCGCTTCTCGACCACGATGGCCGAATGCAAGAGCGCGGTGCCGGCGAGCCAGGGCATGAACGAGGCGTTCTCCACCGGGTCCCAGAACCACCAGCCGCCCCAGCCGAGCTCGTAGTATGCCCACCAGCTGCCCAGCGCGACGCCGATGGTGAGGGAGCACCACGCGGCGAGCGTCCATGGCCGCACCCAGCGCGCCCAGGCCGGGTCCACCCGACCCTCGATCAGCGCCGCGATGGCGAAGGCGAAGGCCATCGAAAAGCCGACATAGCCGAGATAGAGAAACGGCGGATGGAAGGCGAGGCCGGGGTCTTGGAGCAACGGGTTGAGACCCTGGCCTTGCGCCGGCGCCGGGTCGAGCCGGGCGAACGGGTTGGAGGTGCCGATCGTGAACAACAGGAATCCGACCCCGATCAGGCCCTGAACCGCCAGCACTCGTGCACGTAAAGTCGGCGGCAGATTGGCGCCGAACAGCGCGACCGCGGCCCCGAAGATGGCGAGAATCAGCACCCAAAGAACCAGCGACCCCTCGTGATTCCCCCACACGCCGCTGATTTTGTAGAGGAGCGGCTTGGCCGTATGGGAATTGAGTGCCACGTTCTCGATGGAGAAATCGGAGACGATGTAGCCCGCCATCAACATGGTGAACGCCAGGGCGATGAAAACGAACTGTCCGACGGCCGCCGGTCGGGCAACCGCGATCCACGGCGCGATTCCCCGGGCGGCGCCGACCAGCGGCAACGTGCCCTGCACCAGCGCCAGCATCAGGGCGAGGATCAACGCGTAGTGTCCGATCTCGCCGATCATTGGCCTGTCCCCTGCCATTGGCCCGATTTCTTGAGGGCCTCGGCGACCTCCGGTGGCATATAGGTCTCGTCGTGCTTGGCCAGGACCTCGGAGGCGATAAAGACGCCGTTCGCCGTGAGCTGGCCCTCGGCGACCACGCCCTGGCCTTCACGGAAAAGATCGGGCAGAAGGCCGGTGTAGCTCACCGCTACCACGTGGCTCAGGTCGGTGATGCGAAACCTCGTGGTCAGTCCGTCGCTGGCGCGCTCGACGCTTGCTTCCTCGACCAGCCCGCCAAGCCGAAAGCGCTGCTCGGGCGCGGGCTCGCGCTCGACGATATCGGTGGGCGTGTAGAAAAAGACCAAGCTTTCCTCGAACGCATTGAGCACCAGCGCCGTGGCGATCCCCAGCGCGACGAGCCCGCTCACAACAAAAACCAGGCGGCGGCGCTTACGCGTCACCTGGTTCTCCCGGGGACGAGGCCTCGACCCGCTGCTCGGCGCGCGCGTGCATCGGTTCAAGGCTTTCAAGGGTCCGCTTCTCGCGGACCAGCGCCCGATAGCTTGACGTCGCGAGCCAGGTCATGACCACCGCGCACACACCAAAGGCCGGCCACACATAGGCCGCGTAGCCGCCCATCTCCAGGAAAACGGATAGCGAATCCAAGGTCTCGGCGTGCCTTCCGCCTGTTCAAGCACCCGCCCAAAGCGCCGATGCACGGTTCACGACGCACGTCCAATATATAGGCCGCCTTCGCGAGGCGTCCACAACGCCCCTTCGCGACTGACCTGGGCGCCGGCGTCAGTCGGAGGGGAGCGGGGTGGGCGACCGGCGCGACAATCGCGCGACGCGCACTTTGCGGGCGATGATTTCGCGCTGAACCCTCAAGATCAGCACCGTGACGAAGAAGGTCGTAAAGCCGATCGCCATGATGAAGAGCGGCCACAGCATCGAGCCATGGATGGTTGAGCCGGAGAGCCTTAAGACGCTGGCTGGCTGATGCAGCGTGTTCCACCATTCGACCGAGAACTTGATGATCGGCAGATTGATGGCGCCGACGATGGCCAGGATCGCGGCCGCGCGCGCCGCCCTGGCCGGATCGTCGAACGCTTGCCACAGCGCCATGTACCCGAGGTAGAGGAAAAATAGGATCAGCACCGATGTCAGGCGGGCATCCCACACCCACCACGTGCCCCACATCGGCTGTCCCCACAGCGCGCCCGTGATCAGCGCCATCGCCGTAAAGCCCGTGCCGATCGGGGCGCACGACTTGGCCACGAGATCGGCGAGCGGGTGCTTCCAGATCAGCGCTGTCGCACTGGCTGCGGCCATCGTCGCGTACACGAACATGGCCATCCAGGCCGCGGGCACGTGCACGAACATGATCCGTGTGCTCTCGCCCTGCTGGTAGTCGGGCGGGGCGACGAACATCGCGAGATAGAGGCCAGCGACCAGCAGCACGGCCGTGAGGCCCGCGCACCACGGCAGGATCGCCGACGACAGCCGCATGAAGCGCGCCGGATTGGCGAACCGGTGCAGAGAGGTGGCGCGTCGAGCGGTCATGGCGGCTGGTTTACTCCGCGCGCTCGGGCGGGTGCAAGGTCGCGTTGTCGCGCTCACAACCTGTTGTTATGGTGCTGGCTTCTCGGGAGCATCGCCGCCGTGGAGACCAAGTGATGTCGAACGCCGCCGCCGAAGGGTTGACGAACGAAGGTGAGCTACGGGAGTTGATCGGCGAGCCGATGGACTTGGCCGTCGTCAAGGCGCTCGCCAGACTCGATCCGTTGTGTCGGAAATTTATCGGTATGTCGCCGTTTCTGTGCCTCGGCACGTCGGACGCGAGCGGCAACGGCGATGTGTCGCCACGCGGCGATCCGCCCGGTTTTGTCCAGGTGATCGACGACGAAACCATCGTCATACCCGAACGTCCCGGCAACCGCCGCGTTGATTCACTGTCCAACATCGTCAGCAACCCGAATGTCGGCCTGTTGTTCTTCGTGCCGGGGCTTGAAGAGACGTTGCGGGTCAACGGCCGCGCCGAGGTCGTGCGCGACCCGGAACTGTTGGCGACCATGGCGGTCAACCGCAAGGCGCCCAAACTCGCGATCAGGGTCAAGATCGACCAGGCATTCCTGCACTGCGCCAAGGCCTTGAAGCGCTCCAAACTCTGGGACGATTCACGGTTTCAGGAAAAGAGCGCGTTTCCCAGTATCGGCCGCGCCATCCTGCAACAGACCAACACCACCGACATCAGCGGCGAGGAAGTCGACCAACTGGTCGAGGAAGACTACCGCGACAATATGTACTGAGACCGTCGTCATTCGGGCCTTGGTCATTCGAGATTGAGGCGCACCGCCGCCGCCGCGCCCAGCGGCGCCAACACCAACGCGACAAGCAAAAACGCCGCCAGGATCATCAGGTGTGATCCGGCGCCAAGGCCGCGCACGCCGGTCTCCACCGCGCCGACGCCAAATATCAGCACCGGGATGTAGAGCGGCAGCACCAAGAGCGAGAGAATGACGCCGCCGCGTCGCACCCCCACCGTCAACGCGGCGCCGATGGCGCCGATCAGGCTCAGCGTCGGGGTGCCGAGCGCCATCGCCGCGATTAGTGCGACGTAGCCATCGATGTTCAGGTTCAAGAAAAGGGCGAGGAGCGGGCTCGCGACGATCAGCGGCACCCCGGTGGTGAGCCAGTGGGCCAGAGTTTTGGCGCCGACCACCACCGCCAAGGGTTCGCCGGAAAGGGCGAGGAGATCGAGGCTGCCGTCCTCGAAATCGGCCTGGAACAGACGATCGAGCGAAAGCAGCGTCGCCAGTAACGCCGCGACCCAAATCACCCCGCCGGCGATGCGGCCGAGCAACTCCGTCTCCGGACCAACCCCCAACGGGAAGAGCAGAACGACGAGAACAAAGAAGACGACGGCATGGCCACTGGGGCTGCCCTGGCCGACGCTGAGGGAGAGGTCGCGGCCGACGATCAGCCAGAAACGTCGCATCAGGCGGCGCCGTCGAGCCGGAGGTCGGTCGCGCCGTCCAGGTTGAGGTTCTGGTGCGTGGCGAGAAGGAGTCGGCCGCCGGCGGCTCGGTGCTTCGCGATCAACTCCGTAAGCGTGTGGGTAGCCGCCTCGTCGAGGCCGACCGTGGGCTCGTCCAGGCACCACAAGGGCGCGCTCGCGGCCGCGAGCCGGGCGAGCGCGAGCCGGCGGCGCTGGCCCGCCGACAGGAGACGAGCGGGTGCGTCCGCGAGCGGCCCGAGCCCCAGTCGCTGCAGGGCGCCCGTGATAGTGCCACCGTCGTTCTGGCCGTGCAGTCGCGCCCAGAAGCGCAGATTGACTTCGACCGTGAGGGCTGGTTTGACCGCGTCGAGATGCCCGAGAAAGTGCAGGCGGCGCGCGTGGGCCTCGGGGTCGTCGGCGACCGCGCCGCCGTCCCAGGTGAGCGCCCCGGCCGCCGGGCGCAGCAGGCCGGCGACGAGCCTCAGAAGGCTCGACTTGCCCGCCCCGTTCGGACCTCGGACGATCAAGACCGCGCCCGGCGGCAGCGTGAAATTCAGCCCCTCGAAGACAAGGCGTTCGCCCCGCACGCAAGTGAGATCGCGGCCCTCAAAGCTCATGGGCCTCGACCGGCGGAGCCCGCGCTCGCTGCGGGCGCCCCAGCCGTCAACCCGACCGCGCGATGGCCTTTGGTCCTCACGCCCATGATCGATGTTCCCTGATCACCTTGGCCTTCGGCGTAGCAGAAAGGTGCAAAGCGCACCAGGGGTGGTCAAAACTAACGAACAAACAATCAGCCCATGATAGATTCGCGGTGCGTCGGGCGCCCCGAAGCGACCCGGCGGGCATTTCACGGATAGCCCGTGGGGAGGATCGCCGTGGCACGCTCCGGTCTCGATTCGCTGAAAACGCGCCGCACGCTGAGTGTCGGCAAGACCAAGTACGACTATTTCAGCCTCAAGGCGGCCGAGAAGGCGGGCCTTGGCGACGTCTCGCGACTCCCGTTTTCGCTCAAGGTGCTGCTGGAGAACCTGCTACGCCACGAGGACGGAACGTCGGTCACCGTCGGCGACGTGAAAGCGGTCGCCGCGTGGTTCAAGCGTCGGCGCTCGACACGCGAAATCGCCTACCGGCCCGCCCGCATCTTGATGCAAGATTTCACGGGGGTGCCGGCGGTCGCCGATTTGGCGGCCATGCGCGATGCGATGACGGCGATGAACGGCGACGCTCGGCGTATCAACCCGCTCTTGCCGGTCGATCTTGTTATCGACCATTCGGTAATGGTCGACCAGTTTGGCAACCAGAAAGCCTTCGCCGCCAACGTCGCGCGCGAATACGATCGCAACAGCGAGCGCTATGCGTTCCTGCGCTGGGGCCAAGAAGCGTTCGATCACTTCCGCGTGGTGCCCCCCGGTACCGGTATCTGCCATCAGGTCAATCTCGAATACCTGGCCCAGGTGGTGTGGACCGCCAAGGCGGGACGCCGCCAGGTGGCTTATCCCGACACCCTGGTGGGCACCGATTCGCACACGACGATGGTCAACGGCCTGGCCGTTCTGGGCTGGGGCGTGGGCGGTATCGAGGCTGAGGCGGCGATGCTCGGTCAACCGATATCGATGCGGCTGCCTGAGGTTGTGGGCTTTAAGCTCACGGGCAAGGCGCGCGAGGGCACGACCGCGACGGATCTGGTGCTGACGGTCACCGAGATGCTGCGCAAGAAGGGCGTCGTCGGCAAATTCGTCGAGTTCTATGGCCCCGGCCTCGACCAGCTGTCGCTCGCCGATCGTGCCACCATCGCCAACATGGCGCCCGAGTATGGCGCGACCTGCGGCTTCTTCCCTATCGACAAGGAAACGATCGCCTATCTGAAGGCGACCGCCCGCAAGCCGGGCCGGATCGCGCTGGTCGAGGCCTACGCCAAGGCGCAGGGGATGTGGCGTACGGCGCGAACGCCCGATCCGATCTTCACTTCGACGCTGGGGCTCGACATCGGCTCGGTCGAGCCGAGTCTGGCCGGGCCCAAGCGGCCGCAAGATCGGGTGGCGCTCTCGCGGGCCGCGGTCTCGTTCGAGAAAGAGCTCACGGGCGATTTCGGCAAGAAGCTGGGTACGCCGCGCGTCGATGTCGCGGGCGGCGCCCATGACCTCGGCCACGGCGATGTGGTGATCGCCGCCATCACGAGCTGCACCAACACGTCGAACCCCAGTGTCATGCTGGGCGCCGGGCTGATGGCGCGCAACGCCGCGGCCCGGGGGCTCGAAGTCAAGCCTTGGGTCAAGACATCGCTGGCGCCGGGTTCCAAGGTCGTGACCGATTATCTCGTCAAGGCCGGCCTGCAAAAGGATCTCAACAAGCTCGGGTTCAACCTGGTCGGCTATGGCTGCACGACATGTATCGGCAACTCGGGGCCGCTGCCCGGGCCGGTCAGCGAGGCCGTCGAGGCGAACGATCTGATCGTCTGCTCGGTGCTCTCGGGCAACCGCAATTTCGAGGGTCGCATCAGCCCTCAGGTCAAGGCCAACTATCTCGCCTCGCCGATGCTGGTGGTGGCCTATGCACTTGCCGGCTCGATGCGGGTTAACATCAGCCAGGACCCACTCGGGACGGATCGCCAGGGCAGGCTGATATATCTGAAAGATATATGGCCCAGCAATAAAGAGATCACCGATTGCGTCCGTAGGTCGGTCAGCGTGGCGATGTTCCGCGCCCAATACGCCGAGGTTTTCACGGGCGACCGGCAGTGGCGCGGCATGAAGTCGCCCAAGGGCCTGACCTATGCCTGGGATCAGCGCTCGACCTATGTCAAGCAACCGCCGTTCTTCGCCGAGATGACGCCAGAGCCGGGCCGGATCGAGGACATTCGCGGCGCCCGGCCGTTGGCCTTGCTCGGCGACAGCATCACCACCGACCACATATCGCCGGCCGGAGCTATCAAGGTCGATGGCCCCGCCGGCGAGCATTTGATCGGCCGCAGCGTCCCGCGCGGCGAGTTCAACTCGTTCGGCGCGCGCCGCGGCAATCACGAGGTGATGATCCGCGGCACCTTCGCCAACATCCGCCTGCGCAACGAACTGGCGCCGGGGACCGAGGGCGGAGTCACCCGCCATATGCCCGACGGGACCGAGATGTCGATGTACGAAGCGGCGGTGAAGTATCGCGCGGAGGGCGTGCCGCTAGTGGTCGTGGCCGGCAAGGAGTACGGCACCGGCTCATCGCGGGATTGGGCGGCGAAGGGGACCCGGCTGCTGGGCGTTCGGGCGGTGATCGTCGAGAGCTTCGAGCGCATCCATCGCTCGAACCTGGTCGGTATGGGTGTCCTGCCGTTGATGTTCAAACCCGGTGTCGATCGTAAGACGCTGCGGCTCGACGGCACCGAGACGTTCGACCTGACCGGCATCCAGGATGGCCTCGCGCCTGGAACGACGCTGCCATGCCGGATCACGAGGGCCAACGGTAAGACGACGGAGATCGAGCTTACCTGCCGGATCGATACCGAAGATGAGGTCGCCTACTTCGTCAGCGGCGGGGTTCTGCAGTACGTGCTTCGCAATATCCTCGGGGACGCCGCTTGAACCCGGCGCGACAGGTTGGCGCGAGCGCCCGGCACGGCGCATCACCCCCACGTGATTCGCGCGTCATCGCCGGCCGCTCCTAAGATGAAGGCCATGGATATCCTCCGCACGGGCGTGGTCGCGCTGGCGGCCTGTCTGCTGGCGGCGCCGACGTTGGCCGGCTCGAGCCCCCGACCGTCGTCGAGCTGTACACCTCCCAGGGCTGCAACTCGTGCCCGCCCGCCGACGAGTTCTTGGGCGAGCTGGCCCAGCGCGAGGATGTGATTGCGCTGAGCTTCCATATCAATTACTGGCACTATCTCGGCTGGGAAGACACCTTCGCCACGGCCGAGACCACGAAACGCCAGCGCACGTACGCCACCTACCTGGGCGCCCACAGCGTCTGTACGCCGCAGATGGTGATCGGCGGCCGGGCCCACGAGGTCGGTTAGCGTCGCGGCGATGTGGAGCGGACGATCAAGCGCGTCGCCGCGGCGGCGGACGACGGCCCCGAGGTCGTTTTCCTGCGCGACGAGGATGGCGCGATCAGGGTCCGTATGGGCGCTGGCACGGCGCCAGAGCGCACCGCCATCTGGCTGATGCGCTTCGACGAGGCGCAGGCGGTTCCCGTCGCGAGTGGCGAGAACTCAGGTCGCACACTCACCTATCACCACGTCGTGCGCGACATCGAGCGCCTTGGGTGGTGGAAGGGCGAAGAGATGGAATTCCCGCTGGCGACGGCGGATCTGAGCGCCGGTGGGCGCGACGGCTGCGCGGTTCTTGTCCAAGCCGGCTTCCACGGGCCGATCATCGGCGCAGCCCAGCTGATGTTGGCGAATACCACCGACTGACGCTCCGATAACAACCGGCCGTTAAGGCCATGCGGTCCCCCCAACCTAAGCCCGGCCACAGAAGCCGGGCTTTTTGTGTGGGCACCGCCGCGCGTTTAGGTCGTGGACTCACAACACCTCGCTGTCATCCCGGACGTTAGGCGCGTCCTAAAATCGCGGATTTTCGGATTGTGAGCCTTATGATCCGGGATCCATCTCCGATCCGGCTCGCTGGTCCGCCATGGAATACGGATCACTGACTTTTCTATCCAAATCAAGCATTTGGAGAAAAGTCGTGCCCGGGATGACAGCGTTTGAGGAGGGCACGAATTAGAGGAACTTAGAGGCTCTTGGTCAACACCGACGACAGGCGGCGGGCAAAGGCGGCCGGATCGGCCAGTGGCTCACCCTCGACGATGCGGGCCTGATCTAGCAGCAGGTGCGCCGCGTCTTCCAAATCGATCGCCGCACCCTGTTCGCGCGCGCGCTTATCGAGGGCGCGAATCAGCGAATGCCTTGGATTGATCTCGAGGACGCGCGGGGCGGCGGTATCGATCCGTTTGTGTTGTTTGAGGATACGCTCCAGATGCATGTCCACCTGACCCTCGTCGGCGACCAGACATACCGCGCTGTCGGTCAGGCGCGAGGACGTGCGGACATCCTTCACGGCCTCGCCGAGGCTGAGCTTGAGCAATGCGATCAGGGTGTCGAGCTGGCTCTCGTCTTGGTCGTCGGCGGCCTCGCCCTCGGCCGGTTGGGGCGAGATCGCGTCGAGATCGGCGGCGCCGTGAGTGATTGACTTGAACGGTGTGTCCTCGTAGGTCCCCACCACCCCTGGCCAGAAGTCATCGATCGGGTCGCTTAGGAGCAAGACCTCGAGGTCGCGCGCTATGAAGCCCTCAAGCTGGGGGCTGCGTCGCAGCGTCGCGTGATCATCACCGCTGATGGTGTAGATCGCCGTCTGCCCGTCCTTCATGCGGCCGACATACTCGGCGAACGAGACGAGGTCGTCGCCCGAGGCGGTCGAGCGGAAGCGTGCGAGCTTGAGAATATCGGCGCGGTGGTCGCCGTCCTCATAAAGGCCCTCCTTGAGGACCGCGCCGAAATTGGTCCAGAAGCTCGCGTACTCGTCGGGCGCCTTGTCGGCCTTCTTCGCCAACTCCTTGAGCACTCGCTTGACGATCGTCCTGCGGATCTTGGCCAACAGCGGGCTGTTTTGGAGCATTTCGCGGCTGATGTTGAGCGAGAGGTCCTCGGAGTCGACGATGCCGCGCAGAAACCGCAGGTAGGGCGGCACCAGCTCTTCGCACTGGTCGGTGATGAAGACCCGTTTGACGTACAGCTTGATGCAATGCTGGCGCTGGGGGTCGAACAGGTCGAAGGGCGGCGCCGAGGGCACGAACAACAGCACCGTGTACTCGATCTTGCCCTCGACGCGGTTGTGAATGGTCAGCCAGGGCTCGTCGAACATGTGGCCGACGTGATGGTAGAACTCCGTGTACTGCTCGGTCGTGATGTCCTTTTTGGCGCGCGTCCACAGCGCCGAGGCGGTGTTCACGGGTCCCCCGTCCTTGCCCTCCAGCACGATCGGCAGCGCGACGTGATCGGAGTAGGTCTTGATGATCTTGCGCAGGCGTTCCGCCTTCAGGTATTCGGCCGCCTCCTTTTTTAGGCTGAGTTCAACCGTGGTCCCGCGGGCGGCCTTGGCCTCGGCGATGGTGTAGGAGCCGCCGCCGTCCGAGACCCACAGCCAGCCCGCCGCTTCGCCGGCCTTGCGCGAGGTGACCGCGACGCTGTCGGCGACCATGAAGGCGGAATAGAAGCCGACGCCGAACTGGCCGATCTGGTTGATGTTGGCGCCGTCCTGGAGCTGGTCGAGAAAGGCCATGGTGCCCGAGCGCGCGATGGTGCCAAGGCTCTCGATCAAATCGTCGCGGTTCATGCCGATGCCATTGTCGGCGATGGTCAGCGTGCGCTTGCCCGGATCGACGCTGATGACGATGTTGAGCTCCGGATCGTCGGCGATCAGTTCGGGTTGGGTGATGGCGGCGTAACGAAGGCGCTCGCATGCATCCGAGGCGTTCGAGATCAGCTCGCGCAGGAATATCTCCTGCTCGCTGTAGAGAGAGTTGGCGACGATATGGAGGAGGCGGCTGACCTCCGCCTGAAATTCGTGCCGTTCCTCGGTCATGGTGACGCGCCTCGTATGCTATTGCCGTAGCAGCATATGCGGTATGTATCGCCCGCATACAAGGGGGTCTCGCGCGAGCGAGGGCGGTCGGCCCGTCTTGCGGGGTGGGGCATATCGGGTTAGTTAGCGGCAGGCGGTTAGGCGCGGGCGACCCTGCCAGACGAGCCGGCTAACCATGCGAGGAGAGATCATGGCGCGCAACAAGATCGCGCTGATCGGCGCCGGTAATATCGGCGGCACGCTTGCCCATCTGGCCGGGTTGAAGGAACTGGGCGATGTCGTGCTGTTCGACATCGTCGATGGGGTCCCGCAAGGCAAGGCGCTAGACCTCGCCCAATCATCGCCGATCGACGGTTTCGACGCGGCGCTTTCCGGCGCCGGCAACTACGCAGCGATCCGTGGGGCGGACGTGGTGATCGTGACCGCCGGCATCCCGCGCAAGCCCGGCATGAGCCGCGACGACCTGTTGTCCACCAACACCGGGATTATCAAATTGGTCGCCGACGGCATCCGCAAGAATGCGCCGAACGCCTTCGTCATTTGCATCACCAACCCACTCGATGCCATGGTGTGGGTGCTGCGCGAGGCGAGCGGGCTGCCGCCGAACATGGTCGTCGGCATGGCGGGCGTACTCGATTCGGCGCGCTTTCGCTACTTTCTGGCCGAGGAGTTCGGAGTCTCGGTGGAGGATGTGACCGCCTTCGTGCTCGGCGGCCATGGCGATACCATGGTGCCGCTGCCACGCTACTCGGCGGTGGCCGGCATTCCGGTCCCCGACCTCATCAAGATGGGGTGGTCAACCAAGAAGCGGATCGACCAAATCATCCAGCGCACGCGCGCGGGCGGCGCCGAGATCGTCGGTTTGCTGAAGACGGGCTCGGCCTTCTATGCGCCGGCGGCGGCCGCGATCCAGATGGCCGAAGCGTATCTGAAGGACAAGAAACGCGTCCTGCCGTGTGCCGCGCATCTGAGCGGACAGTACGCGATGCGCAACCTCTACGTCGGGGTGCCAGCCGTGATCGGCGGCGGCGGCGTCGAGCGGATCGTCGAGGTTCAGCTCAACGCGCGCGAGCGCAAGAGCTTCGAGAGTTCGGCCGAGGCCGTGCGCGGCCTGATAGCTGAGGTCAAGCGTCTCGATCCCTCGTTCGCGAAGAAGCGTCGAAAGGGTGGCGGTCGCTGAGTCCTATGCGGATGATCGGCGCAGGGTACGCTGATGATCGACCGATCATGAAGAATTAGGCAAGTCTCGCTAACCTGTGAAGGCGCGGCATTCGCGCCGCCGAAGATAACGCCGATGAATATCCACGAGTACCAAGCTAAACAGCTGTTGGCCGGGTTTGGGGTCGAGGTCCCCAAAGGCGGCGTTGCCCTCTCGGCCGGCGATATCGATCGGGCGGTCGCCGCCACCGACGGTCCGGTGTGGGTGGTCAAGGCGCAGATCCACGCTGGAGGTCGCGGCAAGGGCGGTGGCGTCAAGGTCGTCAGGTCGGCCGAAGACGCCGCATCGACGGCGCGCGACATCCTCGGGACGAACCTGGTCACGCAGCAGACGGGACCGGCCGGCCAGAAGGTGGGCCGGGTCTACATCGAGGAGGG
This sequence comes from Alphaproteobacteria bacterium, assembly GCA_965226045.1. Classification (GTDB taxonomy): domain Bacteria; phylum Pseudomonadota; class Alphaproteobacteria; order VGEJ01; family VGEJ01; genus CBDDBU01. The sequence continues at coordinate 160,554 of CBDDBU010000026.1, read as the reverse complement.
GTGCGAGATCGCGCGCGAATTGTACCTCAGCCTTGTGATCGACCGGGCGACCGGGTGGCCGACGATCATGGCCTCGACCGAGGGTGGGGTCGAGATCGAGGCGGTGGCGGCGGCGACGCCGGAGAAGATTCTTAAAGTGGCGGTTGACCCGGCCGTCGGCCTGCAGCCCTTTCACGCACGCAGGCTCGCCTTCGGGCTGGGTCTTGAAGGCGCTCAAGTGCGCGCCGCCACCAAGCTCATCGGTGGCCTCTATCGCGCGTTCACCGAGAGAGATGCGAGCCTGCTCGAGGTCAATCCCTTGGTCGTGACCACCGATGATCGGGTGATCGCGCTCGACGCCAAGATGAACTTCGACGACAACGCGCTCTACCGTCACAAGGACATCGAAGAGCTGCGTGACGAGAGCGAAGAGGATCCGGACGAGCGCGCGGCCGCTGAGCACGAGCTCAACTACATCCGACTCGATGGCAGCATCGGCTGTTTGGTTAACGGCGCGGGGCTGGCCATGGCGACTATGGACATCATCAAGTTGTACGGCCGCGCGCCGGCCAACTTCCTCGATGTGGGCGGCGGCGCGACGAAGGAGCGGGTCACGGAGGCCTTCAAGATCATCCTTGCCGACGAGAAGGTTGAGGCGATCCTGGTCAACATTTTCGGCGGCATCATGCGCTGCGACGTCATCGCCGAGGGGATCGTCGCAGCCGCGCGCGAACTCGGGCTCGAGGTGCCGTTGGTGGTGCGGCTCGAGGGCACCAACGTCGTCCGTGGGAAGGCCATCTTGGCTGAATCAGGGCTCACCATCATTTCCGCCGACAGTCTGGGCGATGCGGCGGAGCGGGTGGTCGCGGCGACCAAGGCGGCTGCATAATGGCGGTTCTGGTCAATAGCGAAACCAGGCTGTTGTGTCAGGGTTTCACGGGGGCACAGGGCACCTTTCACTCGGAGCAGGCGCTGGCCTATGGCACGCGGCTGGTGGGCGGCGTGACGCCCGGCAAAGGCGGGAGCCGGCACCTCGACATGCCGGTGTTCGACACCGTGGATCAGGCAGTGGCTCAGACCGGCGCCGACACGTCGGTCATCTTCGTGCCGCCGCCGTTCGCCGCCGACGCGATTCTCGAGGCGATCGACGGCCGCATCGCCCTGATCGTCTGCATCACAGAGGGCATCCCGGTGCTCGACATGGTGCGGGTCAAGCGCGTGCTGGCGGGCTCGCCGACGCGCCTGATCGGCCCTAACTGCCCGGGTATCATCACGCCGGGCGAGTGCAAGATCGGCATCATGCCAGGGCACATCCATACGCGCGGCCGGGTCGGCATTGTTTCGCGCTCGGGTACGCTTACCTATGAGGCGGTGGCGCAGACCACGGCCGCCGAACTCGGGCAAACGACGTGCATCGGGATCGGCGGCGATCCCGTCAACGGTACGAATTTCGTGGATTGTCTGGAGTTGTTTCTTGCCGACGATGAGACCGAGGCGATCGTCATGATCGGCGAGATCGGCGGTAGCGCTGAGGAGGAAGCAGCCGAGTTTCTGCGAGCCGACAAGCGCAAGAAGCCGGTCATCGGCTTTATCGCCGGCCTTACCGCGCCGCCGGGCCGCCGCATGGGCCATGCTGGCGCCATCATCGCGGGCGGCCGGGGCGGCGCCGAAGAAAAGATCGAGGCGATGCGCGGCGCCGGCGTCGCGATCTGCGAGTCGCCGGCGACGATCGGTGCGACGGTGTTGGAGGCGCTGAGCGGTTAGCGGCCGTTCGCGGAGCCGCCGGCCGACGCGAATTACTCAAATGACAACCGATCTGAACAGCACGTCATTCTTGTTTGGCGGCAACTCCGCCTTCATCGAGGGTTTGCACGCGCGCTACCTGCGCGACCCGAACTCGGTCGACGAAAGCTGGCGCGCTTTCTTCGCCGATCTCGGCGATAACATCGAGGCAGTGCAGACCGCGACGCGCGGCGCATCCTGGGCGGCACCCCAACCCGACGATATCGACGGCCGCGACCGATCGGCGGCGCCGTTCAAGGAAGGCGAGGCGTCTGTGGAGGCGGTACAGGCCTCGTTGGCCGCACTCATGATGATCCGCGCGTACCGCGTGCGCGGCCACCTCGACGCCAACCTCGATCCCTTGAAGCTCGAGCCGGCCCGTCACCACCCCGAACTCGACCCGGCCTCGTACGGTTTGAATGCGGCCGACTCTGACCGCCCGATATTCATCAACAACGTCCTTGGGCTGGAGTGGGCGACGACCCATGACATCGTCTCGGTGCTGCGGGAGACCTATTGCGGGACCATCGGCTACGAGTTCATGCACATTCAGGATCCTGAGCAAAAAGCGTGGATCCAGTCGAGGATCGAGGGTGACGAGTATCGCCCGCGATTCACCAAGAACGGCCGACGCAATATCCTGCGCCGCCTGACGCGGGCCGAGGGCATCGAACGCTTCCTGCACCGCAAATATGTGGGCACCAAGCGGTTCGGCCTCGAGGGGGCCGAATCCCTGATCCCGGCGTTGGAGGCCATCATCCGGCGTGGCGCCGAGCTTGGCGTTAGGGAAGTCTCGTTGGGCATGCCGCATCGGGGTCGGCTGAACGTCCTCGCCAACATCATGAACAAGCCCTATTCGGCCATCTTCGCCGAGTTCGAGGGTGTGCCGGCCAATCCCGAGGATGTTCAGGGCTCAGGCGACGTAAAGTACCATCTCGGCACCTCGACTGATCGTGACTTCGAGGGACACTCGGTTCATCTCTCGCTGGCCGCCAATCCCTCGCACCTTGAGGCGGTCAACCCGATCGTCATCGGGAAGACGCGCGCCAAGCAGGGCCAGCGCGGCGATACCGATCGCGTCGAAGTGATACCGATCCTGATGCACGGCGACGCCGCTTTCGCCGGACAGGGCCTGATCGCCGAGTGTTTTGGCCTCTCGGGTCTGCGCGGCTATCGGACCGGCGGGACGGTCCACATCATCGTCAACAACCAGATCGGTTTCACCACGAGCCCGATCTACTCGCGCTCGTCGCCCTATCCGTCCGATATCGCCAAGGCGGTGCAAGCGCCGATTTTCCATGTCAACGGCGACGATCCGGAGGCAGTGGTCCACGCCGCGCGGATCGCCACCGAGTTCCGCCAAATATTCCACGTGGATGTCGTCATCGACATGTTCTGCTATCGCCGCCACGGCCACAACGAGGGCGACGAGCCCGCGTTCACGCAGCCCCTGATGTACCGCGCGATCGCCCAGCACCCGACGACGCGGGAGCTCTACGCCGAGGCGCTTGAAGTCGGCAGGGTCATCGGCCCCGGCGAGGCGGAGGAGATGGCCAACGCCTACCATCGGCGCCTCGATTCGGAATTCGAAACGGCCAAGGGCTACAAGCCCAACAAGGCTGATTGGTTGGAAGGACGCTGGCAGGGTTTGGCGACCGCACGCGATGGGGCGCGTCGCGGCAAAACAGCGGTGAAGCTGTCTAGCCTCAAGGATATCGGACGGGCTCTAATGACCGTGCCCGATGATTTTGACCTACATCGGACGATCCGCCGTCAACTCGCGGCCAAGCGCGAGGCCATCGAGGCGGGCGCCAATATCGATTGGGCGGTGGGCGAGGCGCTGGCGTTCGGCTCGCTGCTGCGCGAGGGCTTCGCCGTCCGCCTAAGCGGTCAGGATTCGAGCCGCGGCACGTTCTCCCAGCGCCATGCCGTTCTGATCGACCAGACCACCGAGGCGCGTTACACGCCGCTCGCCAATCTGGGCGGCGATCAGGCCACGTTCGAGGTCGTCGACAGTATGCTGTCGGAGGCGGCGGTGCTCGGCTTCGAGTATGGCTACACCCTCGCCGAGCCCAACGCCCTGGTGCTGTGGGAGGCCCAATTCGGCGATTTCGCCAATGGCGCCCAGGTCATCATCGACCAGTTCGTGGCCGCCGGAGAGATGAAGTGGCTGCGCATGAGCGGGCTGGTGCTGCTGCTGCCGCACGGCCACGAGGGGCAGGGACCGGAACACAGCTCGGCCCGGCTCGAGCGCTTCTTGCAGTTGTCGGCGGACGACAACTGGCAGATCGTCAATTGCAGCACGCCGGCCAACTTCTTCCACCTGCTGCGCCGGCAACTCCATCGCGATTTCCGCAAGCCGCTGGTGGTGATGTCGCCGAAATCGCTGCTGCGCCACAAGCGCGCCGTATCGTCTCTTGCGGACATGGGGCCGGGCAGCAGCTTCCACCGGGTGTTGTGGGACGATGGCGAACTGGTGGCGGATGACAAGGTCAAGCGCGTCGTTCTGTGCAGCGGCAAGGTCTACTACGATTTGTTCGAGGAGCGCGAGAAGCGCGGCATCAAGGATGTTGTGGTCCTTCGTGTGGAGCAACTGTTCCCGTTTCCAGCTCGAGCGCTGACCAAGGAACTCAAGCGATTCGCGAAGGCCGAGGTGCTCTGGTGCCAAGAGGAGCCGCGCAATCAAGGCGCCTGGACCTTCATGGCGCCACGCCTTGAAGAGGTGCTGATCGCGATCGGCGCGACGTGCGCGCGTCCCCGCTACGTCGGGCCGCCCGATATGGCGTCGTCGGCGCCTGGGACCCTCAAGACTCATTTGTCCCAACGGGCCAGGCTCATCGACGACGCGCTGACCATGCTCGCCGCGCCGTCCAAGTCGAAGAAAAAGGTATACGGATAGGACCATGACCATCGACATCACGGTTCCGGCGCTCGGCGAATCGGTGACCGAGGCGACAGTTGCGAAGTGGTTCAAGGCCGTGGGCGAGCCGGTGGCGGTGGACGAGCCCTTGTGCGAGCTCGAGACCGACAAGGTGGCGCTCGAGGTGTTCGCGAGCACGGCCGGCACCCTTGCTGCGATCAATGCCGAGGAAGGCGCAACGGTCGAAATCGGCGCGCTTCTCGGCCAAGTTGCTGAAGGTGGCGGCGCGGTAGCTGCGCCAGCGGCCCCAGCGGCGGCACCGACTCCCGCACCCTCCGCGCCCGCGCCGCGTGTTCCCGCACCTCCCGCGGCGACGCAAACCGCTCCCGCGCCCGTCGAGGCCGAACTGTTGCCAGCGGTGCGCAAGCTGGTCGCCGAGTACGGACTAGACAGCCGGTCCATCCCGGCCAGCGGTCCCGGCGGACGGATCACCAAGGGCGACGTCTTGAAGGTGATCGAGAGCGGGACACCGACCCCGTCGCGCCCGTCGTCGCCTACGCCGGCCGATCGCGAAGAGCGGGTGCGGATAACCCGCCTGCGCCGGCGGATCGCCGAGCGCTTGAAGGAGGCCCAGAACACGGCGGCGATGCTGACCACCTTCAACGAGGTGGACATGACCCGGGTGTTGGCGGCGCGCGAAGCCTATCGCGAGGGCTTCGAGAAGAAGCACGGCGTTCGCCTCGGCTTCATGTCGTTTTTCATCAAGGCGTGCATCGTCGCGCTGAAAGAGATGCCGGCGGTCAACGCGGAGATCCAAGGCGACGAGATCGTCTACAAGAATCACTACGACATCGGGGTCGCGGTGAGCTCGCCCAATGGCCTGGTGGTGCCAGTGGTTCGCGATGCCGACGCGCTGAGCTTCGCCGCCGTCGAGGGCGCGATCGGTTCGCTGGGGCGCGCCGCGCTCGACGGTAAGCTGACGATGGAGGACATGACCGGCGGCACCTTCACCATCACCAACGGCGGTGTGTTCGGCTCGCTGCTGTCGACGCCGATCCTCAATCCGCCGCAATCGGCCATTCTCGGCATGCACAAGATCCAGGCGCGGCCGGTGGTGGTCGACGGCGAGATCGTGGCCCGGCCGATGATGTATCTGGCGTTGAGCTATGACCACCGGATCATCGATGGCCGCGAGGCGGTCTCGTTCCTGGTCCGGGTCAAGGACGGCATCGAGGATCCGCAGCGCATCCTCCTCGACCTCTAGCAGCCTGTCGGACTGAGGTCCGCGAGAATGGGTGTGGACGGATCGCGATGTGGAGAGGTCATGGGATCGAGCGCCTTTCGTGAGGACACGGAGTGCGGTCGCTTGGCCGCGCGTACCGCAGGGTGAGTATACTCTTATGCCCTCTCGTGAGGGCACGAAGTACGTTCGCTTGCTCGCGCGTGCCGCAAGGCGAGCATACTCTTATTCCTTTTCGCGAGGTACGGAGTCCGGCCGCCTGCTCAAGCGTATTGCAAGGTGAACATTCTCTTTATGTTCCAGGCCAGGGTCACCAGGTTCCATTCGCCCGTGACCTTGTCCAGGCCGCGTAGCGAGAACTGGCGGAAGCCCATGGCCGATTTGATGATGCCGAACACCGGTTCCGGCGTTTGCTTGCGCAGGGCGTAGAGTTGCCGGCCCTCGGGCGTCGCCAGTCGATGTGTCATCGCTTCCAGCGGCGTCGGGTTCTCCGGGGGCGGCGGCGCGCCGGCGAAGCGGTCCTTCCAGGAGAGATGATGGCGTTCCCGGCCGGGCGTGATCAACGGCGCGATCTCGGCCTCGGCGCAGGCGTTCACGTTGGCCTCGCTGAAGTAGCCGCTGTCCGCCAGCAGGGTCTCGGGCGCGCCCAGCGCCTCGGGAAGGCGGGCGAGCGCTTCCAGCGCCGGCTCGATTTGCCGCTTGTCGTTGGGGGCCTGGACCACGTCGTTGGTGACCACCAGCAGGCTGTCGGCCGCCACCAGGGCTTGGGCGTTGTAGGCCTGTTCGAAGCCGCCGCCGGCCACCGGCATGATGCGCGAGTCCGCGTCGGTCAGATTGACCTGGTCCTTCGGCCCGGGCCCGGCCACCGGCGGCTCGGGTGGACGGCCGCCCGGCTTGCGGCCCGTCTTCTCGGCCTTCTCCGCGCGCGCCTCGAGCTTCGCCTCGTACTCGGCCCGTTCCCGCTCAAGGCGTTCGCGCGCCCGCGCCTCGATCACCGCCTTAGCCTCGGCGATGCGGGCCAGACGATCCTCGCGCCGGGCCAGTTCCTCGGGCACCGACATCCCGTCGGGCACATCCGCCCCATCGGCCGCCTCCGCCAACGCCATCAACTCCGCCACCTCGGCCTTCAACCGGGCTTCGAGCTCGCAGGCGTGTTTCCACGACAGCGCGCTGTGCCGGCTCGCGTTGGCGTGCACCTTGGTGCCGTCCAGCGCCACCGTGCCGAGCTTCAGCACCCCGGCTTCCCGGGCCAGCAGCAGCACCTCGACGAACAGCCCTTCGATCCGGTCGAGAAAACGCCGCCGGAACGCGGCGATGGTATCGTGGTCGGGATGATCGTTGGCCGCGATGAAGCGGAAAGCGACAGAATCATAGGTCGCGCGCTCCAACTTGCGGCTCGAAAACACCCCCGTGGCGTAGCCGTAGACCAGAAGCCCCAGCAGCATGCTCGGGTGATAGGACGCCGAGCCCGAGCCGCGATAGGCCTTCACGAACGCCGAGAGGTCCAACTGCTCGATCACCTCGACCACGAAGCGCGCCAGATGCCGCTCGGGAAGCCATTCCTCCACCGACGGCGGCAGCAGAAACCCCGTCTCCCGGTCGACCGGTCGGAAATTGCTCATGACGGCCTCCATCACGCGCGGGCAAATCAACTGATACCATCGAATCCTATTTCGACTCCCGGCTCAAGTCCGACAGGCTGCTAGGAGCCATCATGGCGGAAGACGGGTACAATCTGGTCGTCGTCGGCGGCGGCCCTGGCGGCTACGTCGCGGCGATCCGCGCCGCGCAGCTCGGGATGCGCACGGCCTGCGTCGAGCCGCGCGGCAGCCTGGGCGGTACCTGCCTCAATGTCGGCTGCATTCCTTCCAAGGCGCTGCTCCAGTCGTCCGAGCTTTACGCCGAGGCGCGCCATGGCTTCGAGGCGCACGGCATCAAGGCCAAGGGTGTGGGTCTCGACCTGGATGCGATGATGGATCGCAAGGACGGGGTCGTCGAGGATTTGACCAAGGGCATCGAGTACCTGCTGCGCAAGAACAAGGTGGAGTACGTCGCGGGGCGCGGTCGCCTCGGCGCGGCCGGCGCGGTGGTGGTGGCATTGAACGAGGGCGGCGAGCGCACGTTGAAGGCCCAGCGAATCATTATTGCGACGGGTTCGGAGCCGACCACACTGCCCGGTGTAGAGATCGACGAAAAGCGGATCGTGTCGTCGACCGGCGCGCTCGATCTTGAGGCCGTGCCGGGCACCCTGGTGGTGATTGGCGGCGGCTACATCGGGCTTGAGCTCGGCTCGGTGTGGGCGCGGCTGGGGGCGCGGGTGACGGTGGTCGAATTCCTCGATCGCCTGGTTCCGGGCATGGATGGCGAGATCGCCAAACACCTGCAACGGGTGCTCAAGAAGCAGGGATTGGCCTTCAAACTCAGCACCAAGGTGACGGCGGCGAAGACCAAGAAGTCGGGTGTGGAACTTTCGATCGAGCCAGCCCAGGGCGGCAAGGCCGAGAAACTCGTGGCCGACGTCGTCTTGGTCTCGATCGGTCGCCGCCCCTACACCGATGGGTTGGGGCTGGCCGAGGTCGGCCTGAAGACCGACAACCAGGGCCGTATTCCGGTCAACGAGCGGTTCGAGACCGCGGTCGCCGGCATGTATGCCATTGGCGATGTGATCGCCGGGCCGATGCTGGCCCACAAGGCCGAGGAGGACGGCATCGCCTGTGTCGAAACCATGGCCGGACAGGCGGGTCACGTGGACTATGGTAAGGTGCCGGGCGTCGTCTATACCGCGCCCGAGGTCGCGGCCGTGGGCCGGACCGAGGAACAGCTGAAGGAGGCGGGCGTGGCCTACAAGGCCGGCAAGTTCCCGTTTTCGGCCAACGCCCGCGGGCGGGTCAACGCCACAACCGACGGCTTCGTCAAGATCCTCGCCGACGAGAAGACCGACGCCATATTGGGCGTCCACATCATCGGCGCCGATGCTGGCACGATGATCGCCGAGGCGGTGCTCGCCATGGCGTTCGGCGGCAGCGCCGAGGATGTGGCCCGGACCTGCCACGCACATCCGACGCTGAACGAGGCCGTCAAGGAAGCCGCGTTGGCCGTCGCCGGACGGCCGATCCACATCTGAGCCGAACTCCGACGGCTTTCGTGGCGGCGGAGGGGCGTGCTATTGGTGGGTCGCGCTGGCGTGGGGGGATCATGGTCACCGATGTGATGGAGAGGCGGGGGCTGTTGTGGCCGCTCACGATGTTGGTCACCGCCGGGGTCGGCACGGGGCTGATGTTCTCTCTGAACCGCATCGCCACGGTCGACGGCGTTCCCTTCATTCCGTACGTGTTCTGGTCGTGCCTGCTCTCGGGCATTGTCCTGTTGGGCCTGAGCGTGGCTCGCCGGACGCCGCCAAGCCTCGGCTGGCCGCACCTGCGGACCTATATCATTGTGGGCGTCCTCGGCATGGCGTTGCCGATCACGATTCTGGCCTTTGTCGCGCCCAAGGTTCCCGCTTCGGTGCTGGCGCTGGGCCAAACCTTGGTGCCGATGATGACCTATTTGCTGGCCTTGGCCCTAGTGATGGAGCGGTTTCACTGGTTCGGAATCGGCGGCATCGTGCTCGGGCTGATCGGGGTTTTGCTCATCATCGTCCCGGAGGCGAGCCTGCCCGAGCCCGAGATGGCGGGGTGGGTCGCGGTCGCGCTGCTCGCGCCGCTCTGCTTCGCGGTGTGCGGAATCAGTGCCGCCAAGTTCCGCCCGCCCGAGGCCCGCTCGGTTTCCGTATCGGCCGGCGTCCAGCTGGTGGCGGCTCTATTTCTTCTACCGGTGATGGCCGTGGCCGATAGTTGGTGGTTCTTCGCTTCGGGCTTTGGCGAGGGTGAAGCGGCGCTGATCGTCGTGGCCTTGTTCTATGTCGTTTTCTGGCTCTGCTTCTTCGAGATCATTCGTCTTGCCGGGCCAGTGTTCTTCTCGACGTCGAACTACATCGCGACGATCGCAGGGGTGGTGTGGGGCCTCATCATTTTCGGCGATTCGCTGAGTTCGTGGATATGGGCGGCGCTGGTGCTGATGGTCGCGGGCCTCTACCTCATGAACGTGCGAGGCAAGCCCGCCGCCGCCAGCTGAGGCGCGGCGCGTTGCAAACGACGACGAGGGATGGCGTGATGGTCAGAACGGTAGTGACGGCGTTCGCGTTCGTGATGATGCTCGGCATCGGCTCGGTGCTGGCGGAGGGCGACCCAGCCAAAGGCGAGAAGGTGTTCAAGAAGTGCAAGGCCTGTCACACGGTCGAGGCGGGTGGCAAGAACAAGGTCGGTCCCAATCTCCATGGCATATTCGGCCGCGCGGCAGCCTCGATCGAGGGCTTCAAGTACTCGAAAGCAATGCGCGAGTCGGGTATCGTCTGGGACGACGAGATCCTCGACGTCTATTTGACGAAGCCGAAGGCGGTCGTGCCCAAAGGCAAGATGGCGTTCCGCGGTCTGAAGAAAGCCGAAGACCGCGAGAACTTGCTCGCCTACCTGAAGCGCGTGGCCCAGTAGCGCGATCTTGGGGCGGCTCGCCTCTTGCCGCCCCACCGATGCTGGCGGCGCTAGCGAGGTCCCTGAAGCCAACTCTCGCCCCACGCGAGGCACGAGATGCTGGCGGGGTGCCCGGCGATAACCTCGCCGAACGCGCTGCCCGTGGCCTTGCGCCCGGCGACATCGAGGCTGCAATCCCACGCCGGAATCAAGTTGCTGTAGACACCCCAGTCGCCGGTGATGTCGTTGCCGGGCTCGAAGCGGATGAAGAACGGCTCGCGGATGTCGCCCCAGCTCAGCTGAATGCGGCCATCGGCTGAATCGACGATCTCGCCGTAGGTCGAGCGGTAGTCACCCGAGCGCGCGAACGTGGCCTCGATGATGGGGTCGCTGGTGTTGCTGAACTGTGCCCGCATGCCGGCCTCCAGCCCCTGGACCCAGCGCGTGAACGCGGGGTTGTCGGAGTAGATCTTGACCTGGCCATCGGTAGCGTCGGACTGCACGAACAACACCGTGCCCGGTCCGCCCGGCGAGAAGAACGAGCGCCAATGCGAGCAGGTGGTCGTGTCCGGCCCGTCCTCGGTCGCCTTGAGGCGGAGGAATGAGTTTTCGCCGGTGAACTGGACCTTGTGAGGGTCGACGGGTGTCATGGCCATGGGTACTCTCCTGGGGGGCGACGTTTTTCGGCGTCGGCGGTTGCGTTGGGGCGATTCTAACGGCCGGTCGCGCGGTGGTAAATGGGTCTACGCGGCCGCCGCGCGCTTGATCTGGGCGGGACCAAAGCCGCCTCCGCCCGGCGTTTGAATCACGAATACGTCGCCGCAGGCCATCGTGATCTTGTCGCAGCCCGCGAGCGGAATCATGGTGCCGTCGGTTCGCTCGACCCAATTGCGGCCGACCTCGCCTGGCTCCCCACCCTCAAGCGCGAACGGCGGCACCACCCGGTGGCTCGAGAGGATCGCGGCGGTCATCGTCTCGTAGAACCGTAGGCGGCGGATCGTCCCGTCGCCGCCACGGTGGGCGCCGGCGCCGCCCGATCCCCGGCGGATGCTGAAGTCCTCAAGCAGCACGGGGAAGCGCCACTCCAGCACCTCGGGGTCGGTGAGACGCGAGTTGGTCATGTGGGTGTGAACCGCGTCGGTGCCATCGAAATCAGGGCCGGCGCCGGAACCGCCGCAGATCGTCTCGTAGTACTGGTGGCGCGCGTTGCCGAAGGTGAGGTTGTTCATCGTTCCCTGCGCGCCGGCCAGGACGCCAAGCGCCCCGTACAGCGCATCGGTGATGATCTGCGAGGTTTCGACGTTGCCGGCGACCACGGCCGCCGGGTAGCGTGGATTGAGCATCGATCCTTCCGGGAGGACAATGCGGATCGGTTTCAGGCAACCCGCGTTGAGCGGAATATCCTCATCGACCAGTGAGCGGAAGACGTAAAGGACAGCGGCGCGGCAGACGGCGGTCGGCGCGTTGAAGTTGCTGTCGAGCTGGGCCGAGGTGCCTGTGAAGTCGATGGTCGCGGAGCGTGCGGCGTGGTCGATCGCGATGCGGACGGCGATGCGGTTGCCGTCATCGAGCGGGTAGACGAACTCACCGTCGGTGAGGACATCGATGACCCGCCGCACCGATTCCTCGGCGTTATCTTGTACATGGCTCATATAGGCGCGCATGACCGGGAGGCCGAAGTGTTCGACCATGCGGCGTAATTCTTGGACGCCTTTTTCGCAGGCCGCGATCTGCGCCTTGAGGTCGGCGACGTTCTGCGCCGGGTTGCGGCAGGGGTAGGGCCCGGAGCGCAGCAGCGCCAGCACCTCGGCCTCGAGAAAACGCCCCTGATCGACGACCTTTACGTTGTCGATGAGCACGCCCTCTTCCTCGACGGTGTGGCTGTCGGGCGGCATCGAACCCGGCGTGATGCCCCCGACATCGGCGTGGTGACCGCGCGAGCCGACGTAGAACAGAACCTCGCCGCCAGCGTCGTCGAAAACCGGGGTGATGACCGTGATGTCGGGAAGATGGGTGCCGCCGTTGTACGGCGCGTTCAGCATGTAGACGTCGCCTGGCGCCATCGTGCCTTGGCGCAGTCGAAGGATGGTTTGGATGCTCTCGCTCATCGAGCCGAGGTGGACTGGCATGTGCGGCGCGTTGGCGATGAGTTCGCCGTCGGTATCGAACAACGCACACGAGAAATCGAGCCGCTCCTTGATGTTGACGGAGTAAGCCGTATTCTCAAGTCGCACGCCCATCTGCTCGGCGATCGACATGAAGAGGTTGTTGAAGATCTCCAGCATGACCGGATCGACCTTCGTGCCGACCGCAGTGCCGCGCGCCAGCGCCTCCACCCGGGTCAGGATCAGGTGGTCGCGGTCGGTGACCTCGGCTCGCCAGCCCGGCGCCACCCAATTGGTGCCGTGGGGCTCGACGATCAGCGCCGGACCCTCGACACGATCGTCGGGCGCAAGGTCGGCGCGGTCGAAGACGGGAGTGGTGGCGTCGGCGCCGTCCACGAACACGGCGCCCTCGGCACGGTGCGGTGGTAGCGCGCCGCGCGGTGGAGCCGCGCGGATCGCGTCCTCGATCGTTTCAGCGCCGCCGATCACCTCGACCGCGATGGCTTCGACGATCAACGGTTTTTCCGGTGAGGCGAACCCGTAGCGCTGGCGGTGCGCCGTCTCGAAACGCTCGACGATCGCGGCGCACGCGCCGAACTCGACGATCAGCGGCTTGTCGGTGCCCTGATAACGGATGTGGACAGAGCGCGCGACCTGGATGCGCGCCTCGGGCAACCCTTGGTCGCGCAGCTCGGCGACGCCGGTTGTGGCGAGCTGATCGAGGTGGCGGTTAAGCTCGGGGATCAAGGCCTCGTCGAGGCGCATCTCGACGGCGCGCTCGCGCAGGGTACGGGTGTCGGCGAGCCCCATGCCATAGGCCGAAAGCACCCCCGCGAGCGGGTGCAGAAACACCCGCGTCATGCCGAGCGCGTCGGCGACCGCGCAGGCGTGCTGCCCGCCCGCGCCGCCAAAGCAGCACAAGGTGTACTCGCTCACGTCATAGCCCCGCTGGATCGAGATTTTTTTGATGGCGTTGGCCATGTTTTCGACCGCGATGGCGAGGAAACCCGTCGCCACCTCGCGGGGGCCGCGCGCATCGCCGGTCGCCTCGGTGATCGCCGCCGCGAGCGCGCCGAAGCGCTTCTCGACGACGGTTGGATCGAGGGGCTGATCGCCGCTCGGTCCGAACACGGCGGGGAAGAACTCGGGATTGATGCGACCGAGCATCAGATTGGCGTCGGTGACCGTGAGCGGGCCGTCCCTGCGATAGCAGGCGGGACCCGGATCGGCGCCCGCCGAGTCCGGTCCGACGCGATAGCGGGCGCCATCGAAATGGAGGATGGAACCGCCGCCGGCGGCGACGGTGTGGATATGCATCATCGGCGCGCGCAGCCGCACGCCAGCGACCTCGGTCTCGAAAACGCGCTCGAAGGCACCGTCATAGTGCGAGACATCGGTCGAAGTGCCGCCCATGTCGAAGCCGATAATCTTGTCGAAGCCAGCCATGGCGCTGGCGCGGGCGGCGCCGACGACGCCGCCGGCCGGGCCCGAGAGAATCGAGTCCTTGCCCTGAAAGAGGCGCGCGTCGACAAGCCCACCGTTCGACTGCATGAACATCAGCCGGGTAGAGCCGAGCGCGCCCGCGACCTGATCGACATAGCGGCGGAGGATGGGCGAGAGATAGGCATCGACGACGGTGGTATCGCCGCGGCTGACGAGCTTCATCAACGGGCTCACCTCGTGCGAAACGGAGATCTGCGTGAAGCCGATGCCGCCGCACAGCAAGGCAAGCGCGCGCTCGTGATCGGAAAAGCGATAGCCATGCATCAAAACGATCGCCGCTGATCGAAATCCGTCGGCGTAGGCGGCGCTGAGATCGTCGCGGGCGGCTTCGAGGTCGACCGGCCGTAGTACCGTGCCGTCGGCCCGCACCCGCTCGTCGATCTCGACGACCCGCTCGTAGAGCATCTCGGGCAGGACGATGTGGCGCACGAAAAGGTGCGGGCGATTCTGGTAGCCGATGCGGAGCGCATCGCGAAAACCCTTGGTGATGACCAGGACCGTGCGCTCGCCGGTGCGCTCCAAGAGCGCGTTAGTGGCCACCGTGGTCCCCATCTTGAGGGAGTGCACCCGCTCGGTCGGGATGGCGCCGCCGGGGGCGAGACCGAAGACATCGCGAATGCCCTGAAGCGCGGCATCCTCGTAGCGGCCCGGATTCTCAGAAAGGAGCTTGAGCGTGCGGGTCGAGCCGTCAGGGCCGCGCGCGACCACGTCGGTGAAGGTCCCGCCACGGTCGATCCAGAACTGCCATCGGTCCGCCGCGTCAGACATGCCGCGCCCCCCCCGGGGATGATAGGTAGAGCGCGTGGCCTTGGCGAGGGGCGGGCGAGAGTCTAGGGTGCCGGCCAGGCACTATTGCATGAGTATTTGGGGCAAGCTTATCGGTGGCGCCGCCGGTTTCGCGCTCGGGGGCCCACTCGGCGCGCTGATCGGCGGGCTCGCGGGCCATGCGTTAGACAAGATGCGCGGGCGGGCCGGCGAGGAAGGCTCTGACGGGGCCGACGGCACCAAGCAGATTGCCTTCACGATTGGCGTCATCGCTCTCGGCGCCAAGATGGCGAAGGCTGACGGGCGCGTGACCGCCGATGAGATCGCGGCGTTCAAGGAAGTCTTCCGCATTCCCCCCGAGGAGATGAACAACGTCGCGCGGGTCTTCGATCGCGCGCGTCGCGACGCGGGGGGCTACGAACCCTATGCGCGCCAGATCGCCAAGCTGTTCCACGACAACCCGGCGGTACTCGAAGACTTGTTGGACGGCTTATTCCATATCGCCAAGGCGGACAACGTGATCCATCCCAATGAAATTGCGTTCCTGAGTGGTGTCGCGAAAATTTTCGGCTTCAGCGATGCTGAGTTCGACCGCATCCGGGCCTCGAACATGGGCGCCGACGAGGCCGACCCCTATCGCATCATCGGCGCCCCCCACGACATCAGCGACGACCAGCTGAAGAAGCGCTACCGCGCGCTGATCCGCGAGCACCACCCCGATCGGTTGATCGCGGAGGGAATGCCGGCGGAATTCGTCGAGGTCGCCAACGAAAAGCTGGCGGTCATCAACGATGCCTACGACCGGATCGCCAAGCAACGGGCCCTCAACTAGCGCCGTGGCGACTCCTCCGATTCGCTTGCGCGGCGGCCCGCGCCGCGATGCAACTCCGTGTGGGACATCGTTTGATACGCCGCCGTGGCGTCATCCGTCGCAGGCGGCGCTGCCGGCATGACCCCCGCTCATCTCGGCCTTGCCCTGATCGTCAACATGGCGTGGGGCTATGCCTTCGTCGCCGCTAAGCTCGGGGTCCAGAACTACCCGCCCATCTTCTTCACCGCGCTTCGCTGGGCGGTCGTTGGGGTTCTGCTGGCCTATTTCCTGCGTACGCCTCGCGGGCAGGTCAAACTGCTGATCGGTATTTCGCTGACCATGGGCGCGCTGCACTACGCGCTTATGTATACGGGTTTCAGCCTGAGCGGCGACGTCGCCTCGGTGGCGATCGCGGTCCAACTTAGCGTCCCCTTCACCACCATCATGGGCGTGATGTTCCTCGGCGAGCGCATTGGCTGGCGCCGGGTGGCGGCGATCTCTATCGCCCTCGCCGGCGTTGTCGTCATTGGCTTCGATCCGGTCGTCTTCGAGCATATGACGGCGCTGATCCTGGTGGCACTCTCGGCCGCGATGTTCGCGGCCGGAAGCATTCTCATCAACCGCGCGACGGGCCTCTCGACGTGGTCGATCCAGGCGTGGATGGCGGTCCTCAGCGCCCCGCAACTCCTGGTCCTGTCGCTGATCTTCGAGGAGGGCCAGTGGGAAGCTCTCGTGAACCCTAACCCGGTGGGCCTGTGGGCGCTGTTCTACGCCGTCGTTGGGACGTCGTTCGTGGGGCTCGGCGGCTGGTATTATTTATTGCAGCGCTATCCCGTCAGCACGATCGCGCCGGTTGGGTTGTTGACGCCGGTTCTGGGGGTCGTCGCAGGGGTCGTCTTCATGGGCGATGCCCTGTCGCCTGAGCTAATTATTGGTGGAGCGCTGACCCTGGCGGGCGTGGGCTTCATCATTGTGCGGGTGTCCCGGTTGTCGAAGCGGGGACCGGACAAGACGCCCGAGGCGCCGGCGGAGGGCGGACCTGAGCGCCCTGGCGGAGGCGCTGGGTGAGACTTCTTGATCGCCCATCTCCCAACCACGACGAGCGCCCCGCGGCCGACGCTGTCGATATGTTGGTCCTGCACTACACGGGGATGGCCACTTGCGAGGCGGCGCTGGAGCGGTTGTGCGACCCCGCCGCGCGGGTTAGCGCTCACTATCTGATCGACGAAGGCGGCGCCTGTTATCGATTGGTCGCCGAGGGGCGGCGGGCGTGGCATGCGGGGGTCTCGAGCTGGCGCGGCGAGAGCGATATCAACGACCGCTCGGTCGGCATCGAGCTCGCCAATCCCGGTCACGAGTTCGGGTATCGCCCGTTTCCAGAGCCGCAGATGGCGTGTCTGACTGAGCTCGCCGTCGACATCACGGCCCGGCTCGCCATCCCGGCGGCGCGCGTCCTCGGCCACGCCGATGTCGCGCCAACGCGGCGGGCGGATCCCGGAGAACTGTTCGATTGGCGGCGCTTGGCGCTGGCCGGGGTCGGCTTGTGGCCGCCGGATACGCCTCCGTCGCGGTGGGACGGCGATATCGAGGGCCTACAAAACAGACTGGGCGCGCTCGGGTACGCGGTCGGGGCGCCGGGTATTTTCGATGCGGCGACGCGAGCCGTGGTTGTCGCCTTTCAGCGCCACTACGTGCGGACCCGTGTCGACGGCGAGGTGGACACTCGGACCTTCGCCCGACTTGAGGCGTTGCTCGCGTCGATCGCTTGACCGTTCGCGACGGGTGGCCTATGTGGGCTGGGTCAGATGGCCGGATGGCCGCTGCGGGCCCTGTTAGGGCCGGTAGAGGAAAGTCCGGGCTCCGCGGAAGCACGGTGCCGGGTAACGCCCGGCGGGGGTGACCCCAGGGAAAGTGCCACAGAAAGCAAACCGCCCGTGCCCTTGGGCCGCGGGTAAGGGTGAAAGGGTGCGGTAAGAGCGCACCGCGTCGGCGGTAACGTCGGCGGCACGGCAAACCCCACCGGGAGCAAGGCCAAATAGGGACGGCGCGCGGCGCTTGGGCGTCGCAGGCAGGTTTTCGGGCCGCCGTCCGGGTAGGCTGCACGAGGCGTCCGGTAACGGGCGTCCCAGATGAATGGTCATCCGCCGCAGGTTCGCCCGCGGTGACAGAACCCGGCTTACAGGCCATCTGACGCCCTGCCTGCCGACTAACGCCCTGCCTGCCGACCTCGCCATCGGGTCACCGGACATCGCGGTGATTACTGTCCTCGTGCAGAACTTGTCGTGTGAGACACAATAAGAACATTCCATGAACACAATTCCGCCGCAATTTGCCGGCACAAACGGCCGCTAGGCGCTGTCCTCAGAGAGGCCAAGTCGCCAAATCGGTGGCATTCGACTGAGTTGGGGTCGGCAATCGACTTGGGTGCCCAGCACACCTACTTGCATCCCATTGACGCCCATAAATTACCATGATATCCCATATAGTCCCATAGCGACGACCGGACCGCGTGAAAGCGCTCGTGGCTAGCAGCCTGTCGGACTGAGGTCCGCGAGGATGGGTGTGGACGGATCGCGATGTGGAGAGGTCATGGGATCGAGCGCCTTTCGTGAGGACACGGAGTGCGGTCGCTTGGCCGCGCGTACCGCAGGGTGAGTATACTCTTATGCCCTCTCGTGAGGGCACGAAGTACGTTCGCTTGCTCGCGCGTGCCGCAAGGCGAGCATACTCTTATTCCTTTTCGCGAGGTACGGAGTCCGGCCGCCTGCTCAAGCGTATTGCAAGGTGAACATTCTCTTTATGTTCCAGGCCAGGGTCACCAGGTTCCATTCGCCCGTGACCTTGTCCAGGCCGCGTAGCGAGAACTGGCGGAAGCCCATGGCCGATTTGATGATGCCGAACACCGGTTCCGGCGTTTGCTTGCGCAGGGCGTAGAGTTGCCGGCCCTCGGGCGTCGCCAGTCGATGTGTCATCGCTTCCAGCGGCGTCGGGTTCTCCGGGGGCGGCGGCGCGCCGGCGAAGCGGTCCTTCCAGGAGAGATGATGGCGTTCCCGGCCGGGCGTGATCAACGGCGCGATCTCGGCCTCGGCGCAGGCGTTCACGTTGGCCTCGCTGAAGTAGCCGCTGTCCGCCAGCAGGGTCTCGGGCGCGCCCAGCGCCTCGGGAAGGCGGGCGAGCGCTTCCAGCGCCGGCTCGATTTGCCGCTTGTCGTTGGGGGCCTGGACCACGTCGTTGGTGACCACCAGCAGGCTGTCGGCCGCCACCAGGGCTTGGGCGTTGTAGGCCTGTTCGAAGCCGCCGCCGGCCACCGGCATGATGCGCGAGTCCGCGTCGGTCAGATTGACCTGGTCCTTCGGCCCGGGCCCGGCCACCGGCGGCTCGGGTGGACGGCCGCCCGGCTTGCGGCCCGTCTTCTCGGCCTTCTCCGCGCGCGCCTCGAGCTTCGCCTCGTACTCGGCCCGTTCCCGCTCAAGGCGTTCGCGCGCCCGCGCCTCGATCACCGCCTTAGCCTCGGCGATGCGGGCCAGACGATCCTCGCGCCGGGCCAGTTCCTCGGGCACCGACATCCCGTCGGGCACATCCGCCCCATCGGCCGCCTCCGCCAACGCCATCAACTCCGCCACCTCGGCCTTCAACCGGGCTTCGAGCTCGCAGGCGTGTTTCCACGACAGCGCGCTGTGCCGGCTCGCGTTGGCGTGCACCTTGGTGCCGTCCAGCGCCACCGTGCCGAGCTTCAGCACCCCGGCTTCCCGGGCCAGCAGCAGCACCTCGACGAACAGCCCTTCGATCCGGTCGAGAAAACGCCGCCGGAACGCGGCGATGGTATCGTGGTCGGGATGATCGTTGGCCGCGATGAAGCGGAAAGCGACAGAATCATAGGTCGCGCGCTCCAACTTGCGGCTCGAAAACACCCCCGTGGCGTAGCCGTAGACCAGAAGCCCCAGCAGCATGCTCGGGTGATAGGACGCCGAGCCCGAGCCGCGATAGGCCTTCACGAACGCCGAGAGGTCCAACTGCTCGATCACCTCGACCACGAAGCGCGCCAGATGCCGCTCGGGAAGCCATTCCTCCACCGACGGCGGCAGCAGAAACCCCGTCTCCCGGTCGACCGGTCGGAAATTGCTCATGACGGCCTCCATCACGCGCGGGCAAATCAACTGATACCATCGAATCCTATTTCGACTCCCGGCTCAAGTCCGACAGGCTGCTAGGGCCGAGACGACAGTCTGGGGCTGGAGACGAACGTGGCACTGTTTCTTTCCACCATCATCAACAAGCTGGACAAGAAGGCCCGTGTCTCGGTACCCGCGACCTATCGTGCCGGCCTCGCCGGCCAAAGCTTCCATGGCATTATCGCATATCCCTCGTTTGTCGGCCCCTTCATCGAGGGCTGTGGCGTCGATCGCATGGAGCGCATCAGCGCCAGCATCGACCAGTTCAATCCTTTTTCGGAGGAGCGCGGCGCGTTCGCCGTCTCGATCCTCTCCAACAGCCATCAGCTACCCTTCGATAGCGAAGGACGTATCGGCTTGCCCAACGCCCTGATCTCCCACGCAGGGCTGACCGACCGAATCGCCTTCGTTGGGTTGGGCGCGACCTTTCAGCTGTGGGAGCCCGAGCGCTTCGCCGCTTTCGAGCGGGAGGCCCGCGAGCGCGCGCGCAACGATCGCAACGCCCTCAGGTTGCGGGCATCGCAGGAGTCGCCCGGTCGGGCGACCGAGGACGGCCAATGACGGGCAAGGTCAGGGAGATTGGCCACCGCCCGGTGATGGTGGACGAGGTCATCGAGGCGCTAGCGCCCGAGGCCGGCGCGGTGCTGATTGATGCGACGTTCGGCGGCGGCGGCCATGCCAAGGCGCTTTTGGCGGCGGCGCCCTGCAAAATCTGGGCGATTGACCGTGATCCCGACGCCGTCACGCGTGGACAGGCGCTCGCTGAGAGCTTCTCGGGGCGACTCGTCGTCCTGCACGGATGCTTCGGCGAGATGGAGGCCGTACTGGCTCACCAAGGTGTCCGGTCCGCCGACGGCATCGCCTTCGACCTCGGCGTTTCGTCGTTTCAACTCGGCGTCGCCGCGCGTGGCTTCTCGTTCCAAGATGACGGACCATTGGACATGCGGATGGCCGGCGCTGACGAGGATTCGGCTGGATACACGGCCGCCG
The DNA here is from genome assembly GCA_965226045.1 of Alphaproteobacteria bacterium. Lineage (GTDB taxonomy): Bacteria > Pseudomonadota > Alphaproteobacteria > VGEJ01 > VGEJ01 > CBDDBU01. Next base: position 139,839 of record CBDDBU010000026.1, on the reverse strand, counting down.
ATCTGGTCAACGACTACGACGAGGGTGAGCTTGTCGACGTGCTCCGCCGGTTCGGTGAGGAGCCAAGGGCCCGCCGGATCGCCCGCGCCATCATCGCTCGGCGCCGAGACGACCCGATCCGGACCACATTACAGCTTGCCGATCTGATCCGCTCGGCGGTCGGTGGCGGGCGTCGCGGCCACCATCCAGCGACCCGCACGTTTCAGGCGCTACGCATCGCCGTCAACGACGAACTCGGCCCGGGCGGCGAACTCGAACGTGGCCTGGGGGCTGCCGAGCGTTTACTCAAACCGGGCGGTCGGCTCGCCGTTCTATCGTTCCACTCGCTTGAGGACCGCGAGATCAAGCAGTTCATGGTGCGGCGCGCGCGAAAGGGGGACGCGGGCTCGCGTCATCGCCCGCCAGCGCCAGACACCGCGCCGGCGCCTTCGTTCATGCTGCCGTTCGTAAGGCCCCGTCGACCACGCCGCGAAGAGATCGCCGGCAACCCGCGCGCGCGCTCGGCCAGTCTGCGCGCGGCGATCCGGACCGAGGCGCCGGCCTGGCCGATCCCGGAGGCCGCTTGACTCGCCCGCTCAACGTGATCGGGCTCGTCCTCGTGATCGCGGCGGCGGCGGGTCTGTTCCAGCTCAAGTATGAAGTGCAGCAGCTTGAGGCGAAGCTGGTTGCCCTAGATCGTGTACTCGTCGAAGAGTACGAGGCGCTCCGCGTGTTGCAAGCCGAGTGGAGCTACCTTAACCGACCGGAACGGCTGACCAGGCTGGCGGCGGCGCACCTGGAACTCGTTCCCATCACCGCGAGTCAGATCGGCCGCGTCCACGAATTGCCTGAACTGTTGGGCGCGGCGGCGGCCGTGGTCCTCGCCAGCGGAGATGAGTCGTGACGCGTCGGCGCCCTGCGAGCGCTGCACGGCCGGGCGGCGATGACAAGTCACCCATTCAGGTCGGGCGGCGGCGTCTGTTGACCGTGCTCGGGCTGTTCGTCTTCTGCTTCATGATCCTGTCGGCCCGTCTGGTCGACTTGAGCCTGTTGCGCGCTGGGGGTGAGCCGAGCGTAATCCGCGCTGGCGGCGATACGCCCAGGGCGACCGGTCGCGCCGACATCGTCGATCGCAACGGTGTTCTCTTGGCGACGACCTTGCGGGCACCATCGCTGTACGCGAATCCCCCGGTGATGCTTGACGTAGAAGAGGCGGCGACCCGGCTGGCCCAGGTTCTGCCCGAACTCGACCGCGCCGCGCTGGCCCGCAAACTGGCCTCGGAACGGTCGTTCGTGTGGCTGAAGCGTGGCCTGACTCCGCGCCAGCAGTACGCGGTCAACCGTCTTGGCATACCAGGGCTGGGGTTCCTGGACGAGCGCCGGCGTATATATCCACAAGCTGCGCTCACCTCCCATGTGGTCGGCTTCAGCGACATCGACAACGGGGGGCTCGCCGGGATCGAACGGCGATTCGATGATATGCTAAGCGCCCCCGATCAGGTCGATCATCCCCTCGTGCTCTCCCTCGACGTGAGGGTGCAGAGTGTGCTGCGCCAGGAACTGTCGGTAGCGGTGGAGGACTTTCGCGCCGTCGGCGCGGCGGGCGTGGTTCTGGACGTCAGGACGGGCGAATTTCTGGCCATGGTCTCGCTGCCCGACTTCGATCCCAACCGAGTCGCCACCGCCAGCGCCGACGCCCGTTTCAACCGAGCGAGCCTCGGTGTCTACGAGATGGGCTCGACATTCAAGACTTTCACCGTGGCGGCGGCGCTCGACGCCGGGACCGTGGATCTCACCGGCGGCTACGACGCGACCAATCCGATTCGTGTCGCGCGCTTCACCATCCACGATGACCACCCCAAGAAGCGCTGGCTGAGCGTGCCCGAGATCTTCATCTACTCCTCCAACATAGGCGCCGCCAAGATGGCGCTGGATCTCGGTGGCGAGCGCCAAAAGGCGTTCCTCAAGCGGTTGGGGCTCCTGTCGCCTTCGCCTGTGGAGATTCCTGAATCGGGCACACCCATGTGGCCGCGGCCGTGGCGCGACATCAGCACCATGACCATCGCCTTCGGTTACGGTATCGCGGTTAGCCCGCTGCAGCTCGCAAGCGCGGTGGCCACGCTGGTCAATGGCGGCTACGCGGTGCCGGCTACGCTGATGCGGAGCGAGGCGGCGAGCGTCGTGTCGGGCGAGCAGGTCGTGGAGCGCACGACGTCGGACCTGATGCGAGCGCTGCTGCGACTGGTGGTCACTGACGGTACCGGTCGCCAGGCTGAGAGCCCCGGCTACCAGGTCGGCGGCAAGACTGGCACCGCCGAAAAGGCTAGCGCTAGCGGCTATCGGCGCAGCGCGCTCATTTCCTCTTTTGTCGGTGTCTTTCCTATCAACGAGCCGCGCTACTTGGTGGTGGCGCTGCTTGACGAGCCTAAGGGCAACAAATCGACTCATGGTTTCGCGAGCGGCGGTTGGACGGCGGCGCCGGTCGTGGGCCGCGTCATTGCGCGGATTGGCCCCATGCTCGGCGTCGTGCCGGTGAACGCGGGCGACGCGGAGCCGGGCCCGCTGGTGGAGGTCGCCGGAGCGGAGGCAAATCTTGCGACTTTCTGAGCTGATCGAGGGCAACGGCGCCGCCGCCGAAATCGAGGTGGTCGGATTGTCCGCCGACAGTCGCGAGGTGCGGCCGGGATATCTGTTCGCCGCGCTCGCGGGCAGTCAGGCCGATGGCGTGGCGTTCATCGACGATGCTATCGAGCACGGCGCGGTCGCCGTGCTAGCGCGTCCCGGGACGCGGATGGCGCGCTCCGCGGTGCGCCTGGTTCTCGATGACAATCCGCACCGACGGCTGGCCCGTATGGCGGCGCGGTTCCATGGTCGCCAGCCACCGACCGTCGTTGCCGTCACCGGCACGAACGGCAAGACATCGGTGGTCTCATTCACGCGCCAAATATGGTCGGCGCTCGGCCATGCCGCCGCCAGTCTTGGCACCTTGGGCATCGAGGCCGACAACTTTTCCCTGCCCGTGCCGCACACGACGCCCGAGCCGATCGAACTCCACCGCCTGCTCGCGGAGATCACGGAGCGCGGTATCGACCATCTCGCCATCGAGGCATCAAGCCACGGCCTCGATCAATGCCGGCTGGACGGCGTGGATATCGGTGCGGCGGCGTTCACCAATCTGAGTCGCGACCACCTCGACTACCATGTCGATGGCGACGCCTACTACCACGCCAAGGAGCGCTTGTTCTCCGAGGTCATGCGGCGGGGCGTGGCCGTACTGAACGCTGATGACGACTGCTTCGCCGAACTCGCCACCACCACGCGGGCGTGCGGTCACCGGCTGATCGGCTACGGCCGCGCGGGCACTGGCATTCGCCTGGTCGACGTCCACGTCGCGGGACTGGGACAGGACCTCGATATCGATGTGCTGGGACGGCGACAACGGGTGCGGCTGCCACTGATCGGGGCGTTCCAGGTGAGCAATGCACTGTGTGCGCTCGGGTTGGTGTTGGCGGGAGGCGCCAGCGCTACCGAGGCGACCGCAGCGATCGAGGGTCTGAAAGGTGCGCGGGGGCGGCTCGAGCTGGTCGCCCGGCACGGGTCGGGCGCGCCCATCTATGTCGACTACGCCCACACCCCCGATGCGCTCGCGAGCGTGCTTGCCGCCGTCCGGCCACATGTCGGTGGGCGGTTGTGGGTTGTGTTCGGCTGCGGTGGCGATCGCGACCAGGGCAAGCGTCCAGAGATGGGTGCCGTCGCGGCGCGCCATGCCGATCGTATCATCGTGACCGACGACAATCCGCGCGGCGAGGACGCGGCGGCGATCCGACGGGCCGTACTAGCGGCTTGTCCGGCCGCCAGCGAAATCGGGCCGCGCGAGGAGGCGATCGCGGCGGCCATCGAGGGCCTTTGCGCGGGGGATGTCCTGGTTGTCGCCGGCAAGGGCCATGAAGAGGGCCAAACGATCGGCGACGAAGTGCGGCCGTTCGATGACGGCGCCGTTATCCGAGCGGCGCTCGGCGGGGCGTTGGGAGGGGCGCCGTGAGGCGGGCCGCGCTGTGGACCGAGCGCGAAGCCGCCGCCGCGACCGGCGGCCATGCCAGTGCCCCGTTCGCGGCGACCGGCGTCTCCATCGACAGCCGCACGATCGAACCCGGTGATGTGTTCGTAGCGCTGCGTGGTCCCCATCGCGACGGGCACGACCATATCGCCGAGGCGGTGAAACGCGGCGCTGCCGCGCTGCTGGTCGATCACGAGCCGGGCAACGCGGCGACGGATACCCCGCTTGTGATCGTTAAGGATACGTTGCGGGGACTGGAAGCGCTGGGCGTGGCGGCACGGGCACGCTCGCGGGCCCGCGTCATCGCCGTCACCGGCAGCGTCGGCAAGACCGGCACTAAGGACGCACTGAAGTTGGTGCTGTCGGTGCGGAACGAGGCCCATGCGAGCGCGGCCAGTTACAACAATCAGTGGGGCGTGCCGCTTAGCCTGGCGCGCATGCCGCGCGACGCGCGCCACGCGATCTTTGAGATTGGCATGAACCATGCGGGCGAGATCGCGCCGCTGGCCCGCCTGGTGCGGCCACACATCGCGATCATTACCAACGTCGAAGCCGCGCACCTTGAGTTCTTCGACAGCGTCGAGGCGATCGCCAACGCCAAGGCGGAGATCTTCGAGGGCGTGGAGCCCGACGGCGTCGCCATACTCAATCGCGACAACCTCCACTATGCGCGGCTTGCTAGCGCGGCTCGCGCCCACGGCATCGGCCGCGTGGTCGGCTTTGGCGAGAATTCCTCGGCCTGGGTGCGGCTAGTGGGGTTCGCGCTTCACGCCGATTGCAGTTGTGTGTCCGCATCGGTCGGGGGCGTGGTGGTTTCCTACCGCATCGGCGTAGCGGGTCGCCATTGGGTTCACAACAGCCTCGCCGTGCTCGCCGCGGTCGGAGTTCTCGACGCGGACCTCGGCGCCGCGACGCGCGCGTTGGTCGATCTCAAAGCGCAGAAGGGGCGTGGCCAACATCACCTCGTCCAGACGCCCGAAGGCGCTTTCGAGGTCATCGATGACAGCTATAACGCCAACCCCGCTTCGATGCGCGCGGCGTTCGAGGTGCTCGGCGCGGCGAGCCCCGGCGCCGGTGGGTTGCGTCTCGCGGTCCTTGGCGACATGCGGGAGCTCGGCCCGGAGTCCGATCGTCTGCATCGCGACCTTGTGCCGGCGCTGGTGGCGGCCAAGGTCGATCTGGTGTTCAGCGCTGGCACTCACATGGCGGCGTTGCACCACGCGTTGCCGGCCAACCTGCGCGGGCACCACGCCGACACCGCCGCCACGCTGGTGCCGGCCGTAGTGGAGGCGGTGCGGCCAGGTGACGTGGTGGTGATCAAGGGCTCGCTGACGACGGGGATGGCGACCATCGTCGAAGCGCTTCTAGACCTTCACGAACCCGCCCGCGCCGTGAACGGGAACTGAGGCCGGGAGGGCGGGCGCATGCTGTACAACCTGCTGGCGCCGCTGGCCGGGGATTTTGGGCCCCTCAACCTGTTCCGCTACATCACCTTCCGCACCGGCGCCGCCGTCGTCACGGCGCTGGCGGTCTGTTTCATCTTCGGGCCGGTGCTGATCCGCTGGCTGCGTTCGCAACAGAGCAACGGCCAACCGATTCGCGACGACGGGCCGGCACAACATGTGCTCAAGAAGCAGGGTACGCCGACGATGGGCGGCTTCCTGATCCTGCTGGGCCTGGGAATCGGCACTCTACTATGGGCGGACCTCAGCAATCACTACGTGTGGGTGACGCTGCTGGTGACCATGGGATTCGGCGCCATCGGCTTCACCGACGACTATCTCAAGGTCACGCGGGCCCATCACCGAGGCCTGCCCGGTTGGATCAAGTTACTGCTCGAGATCGGCGTTGCGGTGATCGCGACCGTGTGGATCATGTCGCTCTCTCGCGAACCGCTGGCCAACGGGCTTGCGCTGCCCTTCGTCAAGGACGTGCTGCTCAATCTCGGCTGGTTGTTCCTGCCGATGGCGGTGTTCGTCATCGTTGGCGCCTCGAACTCGGTGAATTTGACCGATGGGTTGGATGGCCTGGCCATCGTTCCGGTAATGATCGCGGCCTCGGCCTTCGCGCTGATCTCATACTTCGTGGGCAACGCTGTTTTCTCCAGCTACTTGCAAATCCATAACGTGGCCGGGGCTGGCGAACTCGCGGTCTTTTGCGGCGCACTGGTGGGCGCGAGCCTTGGTTTCCTGTGGTACAACGCGCCGCCGGCCATGGTGTTCATGGGCGACACCGGGAGCTTGGCGCTCGGCGGGGCGCTCGGCGTGGTCGCGGTTATCACCAAGCACGAACTCGTGCTGGCTATCGTCGGCGGCCTTTTCGTCCTCGAGACCGCCTCGGTGATCGTGCAGGTCGCCTCATTCCAGCTTACTGGCCGTCGCGTCTTCCGCATGGCGCCATTGCACCATCATTTTGAACAGAAGGGGTGGGCGGAGCCGACCATCGTCATTCGCTTCTGGATCATCGCTCTGGTGTTGGCGCTGATCGGGCTCGCATCGCTGAAGCTTCGGTGATGCGGTGATCGTGGTGGATGAATTCGCAGGCCAGACCGTGACGGTGCTCGGCCTTGGCCGCAGCGGTCTGACGGCCGCCCGCGCGTTGGCCGCCGGCCGCGCCGATGTCCACGGCTGGGACGACGATGACAGCGCTCGAGCGGCCGCGCGGAATGCCGGGATCCCCACGTGCGATCCGGCGCAGCTGAACTGGCCGGGCATGGCCGCGCTGGTGGCGAGCCCAGGCGTTCCGCTGCAACACCCGCGCGCCCATGCTCTGGTCGCGCGCGCCCGCGATGCCGGGGTGCCGATTGTGGGTGACATCGAACTGTTCGCTCGTTCGGGTCAAGTCGCCGCCATGGTGGGAATTACCGGCACCAACGGGAAGTCGACGACCACCGCGCTGCTGGGCCACATCCTCAAGGAGGCGGGTCGGTCGGTGACGATCGGCGCCAACCTCGGGGACCCGGTGCTCGACTTCCAGCCCCTGGGCGCGGACGGCGTGTACGTTCTCGAACTCTCGTCCTTCCAGCTCGAATTGACTGAGTCGCTCCGCTGCGAAGTAGCGGTGCTGCTCAATCTGAGCCCAGATCACCTCGATCGGCACGGCAGCATGAGCGGCTACGTCGCGGCCAAGCGACGGGTTTTCGCGCAACGCCAGCCGTTGCAAACCGCCATCGTCGGCATCGACGACGAGCTGTCACGGGCTGTTTTCGAGGACCTGCGAGCACGGGGCGACGCCGCCGTGGCGCCAATCAGCGGTGAGCGTGCGTGCGACGGCGTCTTCGTTCTTGAACGGACGTTGTACGAGCGCACCGGCGGGGCGAGTTTTGAGGCCAATCTCGGCGCCGCTACCCATCTGCCTGGTGTTCACAATATGCAGAACGCAGCGGCGGCCTTCGCGGCCGCCCGGGCGCTCGGCGTGGCGCCGGCGGTCGCCGCCGATGGGTTGCGGAGCTTCCCCGGGCTTGTCCATCGTCTCCAAGATCTTGGCCGCGTCGGTGGCGTGCGTTTCGTCAACGACAGCAAGGCAACCAATGGCGCTGCCACCGCCCAAGCGCTGGCCTGCTTCGATGATATCTATTGGATCGCCGGTGGCCGCGCGAAAGAGGGCGGCATCGACGCGTTGGCACCACACCTTGGACGAATTCGTCACGCGTTCCTGATCGGCGAGGCGGCTGGGACTCTTGCCGAGACGTTGGCTGGTCAAGTACCTCATACAGTGGCGGGGGACCTGCGCCGCGCGGTGGTGGCGGCCTTTGAGAAGGCCCAAACCGAGGCCGTCACCACCGCCGTCGTGTTGCTTTCGCCGGCTTGCGCGTCGTTCGACCAGTGGCCCGACTTCGAAGCCCGGGGCGAGGCCTTTCAAGCATATGTCGCCGAACTGGCCGAGCCGGCCGCAGAGGCGTCGGCATGAGCACGCATGACACCGACGGCACCATGCTCGGCCGCACCGATGTGAGCCTGGTAGGGCGATGGTGGTGGACGGTCGACCGCTGGTCGCTCGGCGCGGTCGTCCTGCTGATCGTGATCGGCACCGTTCTCGTGATGGCGGCGAGCCCGCCGGTGGCCATACGGCTCGGCCTCGATCCTCATCACTTCGTCTACCGGCAGCTGTTGATTGCCGGGCCCGCAATGGCAGTGCTGGTCGCCACGTCGCTGCTCTCCCCCCAAGCGGTGCGGCGAATCGCGGTGATCGCCTTCGTGGTCTCGCTGCTGTTTCTGCTGTGGACCGTGCTCGGCGGCGCGGAGATCAAGGGCGCGCGCCGGTGGCTCTCGATCGGCGGGGTCTTGTTGCAGCCCTCGGAGCTGGTCAAACCTACGCTCGCGGTCACCACCGCCGCCGTGCTGGCCGCCGCCCTGGTGAGCGGAGTTCGGTGGGTCCACCTGATCGCGGTGGCGCCGATGACGGTGGTGGTCGGACTCTTGCTGCTTCAACCCGACTTCGGCATGGCTACGGTCGTCGCCGGGGTCTGGTTCGTGCAGCTGTTCTTGGCTGGAATCTCACTTTACTGGGTGCTGGCGTTGGCGGGGTGCGGCTGCGTTGTCGCGTTTGTCGCCTATCACCAGCTGCCGCACGTTGCCGGTCGCATCGATCGCTTCATCGACCCGGCCAGTGGCGACAGCTACCAAGTCGATACCGCGATCGAGGCGCTCCGCGTCGGCGGATTGCTCGGGCGTGGCCCCGGCGAAGGACAGGTCAAATCGGTGCTGCCGGACGCGCACTCGGACTTTATCTTCGCGGTCGCGGGCGAGGAATTCGGGGCGCTTGCCGGACTCTGCATCATTTCGCTGTTTGCCTTCGTGGTCGTTCGCGGTCTGTGGCGACTGATGGGCGAAACCGACCTGTTTGTGCTGCTCGCGGCGACTGGGCTGCTAACCCAACTCGGCGCCCAGGCGGTGATTAATATCGGCGTCAACCTTCACCTTCTCCCGACCAAAGGGATGACGTTGCCTTTCATCAGCTACGGTGGTTCGTCGATGTTGGCGCTGGCCGCTGGCACTGGAATGCTGCTCGCGCTGACCCGCGAGAGGGCCGGCCAGCGCCACGGCGGCGGCTGGTCGCAACCCCAGGCCTACGGGGTCGGGGCGCGATGAGCGGGCCTATCGTTCTTGCCGCCGGTGGTACCGGTGGGCACATGATCCCGGCCCAGGCGCTCGCCGGCGAGTTCATGGCGCGCGGTCGCGCGCTGGCGCTCGTCACGGATCGGCGCGGGCGCGGCTATGGCGGCTCTCTAGATCATATCGAGACAGCTGTCGTTCGCGCGGCGTCACCGAGCGGACGCGGCCTTGCCGGCCGTTTGCGGGCGCTGGCCATGATCCTCGCCGGCACGCTACAGGCGACGCGTATTCTGGCTCGGCTGCGACCGGCCGCCGTGGTCGGCTTTGGCGGATACCCATCCTTGCCGACAATGCTGGCCGCATGCCGGGCAGGGATTCCAACACTTCTCCACGAGCAAAACGCCGTGCTCGGCCGCGTCAACCGACTACTCGCGCCGTGGACGACGGCACTCGCCCTGTCGGTCACCGCCACCCGACGCGTGCCGCGTCGTGCGCGCGACAAGGCTGAGGTGACGGGAAACCCAGTTCGGCCCGAGATCGCCGCCATCGGGCTACAGCCCTATCGAGCGCCGTCGGGCGGCGGGCCGATCGTGTTGCTCGTGTTCGGCGGCAGCCAGGGCGCCGCGATTCTTTCGCTCGCCGTGCCGGGTGCGCTGGCGCGGTTGAACGCCGAACTACGCGGCCGCCTATGGGTGAGCCAGCAATGCCGAACCGAGGATATCGAGGCGGCACGATCAGCCTATGCCGAGGCCGACGTCGACGCGGAGCTTGCACCCTTTTTCGCCGATCTGCCGGCGCGCCTCGGCGCGGCTCACCTGGTGATCGCGCGGGCCGGCGCGTCGACCATCGCCGAACTCGCGGCCGCCGGTCGGCCCGCCATACTGGTGCCTTACCGATTCGCGACCGATGACCATCAAACCGCCAACGCGCACGTGCTGAGCGACGCTGGCGGCGCTTGGGTGATCGCTGACGCCGACCTTACGGCGGCCGATCTGGCGGCCCAGCTCGATCAATTGCTAACCGACGACGCAGCCTTGAGCGCGGCCGCTAGGTCCGCCGCCACAGGTGCGCGGCGCGACGCGGCGGCCAAGCTGGCCGATCTGGTCGAAGGAATCGCCGCCGACGGGGGGCTCCGATGAGGGCGCTGCCGCTCGACATCGGCGCCATTCATTTCGTCGGCATCGGCGGGATCGGCATGAGCGGAATCGCCGAGGTCATGCACAATCTCGGCTATCGCGTCCAGGGCAGCGACCTGGCCGAGAACGCCAATGTCCTGCGCCTGCGTGCGCTTGGTGTGAGCGTTGCTCCCCACCATGACGCAGCGAATTTGGGCGACGCGGCGGTGGTGGTCGTCTCGTCGGCCGTGGTGCCCGACAATCCGGAGGTCGCTGCCGCTCGAGCACGGCTGGTGCCGGTGGTGCGTCGCGCCGAGATGTTGGCCGAGCTGATGCGGCTCAAATGGTCGATCGCGGTCGGCGGCACGCACGGCAAGACGACGACCACGTCGATGATCGCCACCGTCCTCGATGTCGCCGGCCACGACCCGACCGTCATCAATGGCGGCATCATCAACGCCTACGGCACCAACGCGCGCCTCGGCGCGGGCGAATGGATGGTGGTGGAGGCCGACGAGTCCGACGGCACGTTCGTGAAATTGCCAGCGACCATCGCGGTGGTAACGAATATCGATCCCGAACATTTGGACTTCTACGAGAACTTCGAGGCCGAGCGCGGCGCGTTTCAGGCCTTCATCGAAAACGTTCCTTTCTATGGTTTCGCGGCGCTGTGCATCGACCATCCGGAGGTGCAGGCGATGATCGGTCGGGTCTCCGACCGTAAGATCGTGACCTACGGCATGAGCCCGCTCGCGGACGTTCGGGCCGTCGATCTGGAGCTCTCACCGGCCGGAGCCCGCTACGCCGTCGAGACTACCGACCGGCTTTCGAGCGAGGTCGGACGCCTAAACGATCTGTGGCTGCCGATGGTCGGGGCGCACAACGTTCAGAACTCGCTGGCGGCGATCGCGGTCGCCCGCGAGCTCGGCGTTTCGAACGACGTTATCCGGGAGGCATTGGCTGGGTTTAGTGGCGTACGGCGACGTTTCACCAAGACCGGCGAGGCCGGCGGCGTCAGCGTCATCGATGACTATGCCCATCACCCGGTCGAGATCACCGCCGTGCTCGCGGCCGCGCGCCAAGCGTACGAGGGGCGAATCGTCGCGGTCATGCAGCCGCACCGCTACACCCGCTTGCAGCACCTGTTTGAAGAGTTCGCTACCTGCTTCAACGACGCTGACGCGGTGATCGTGGCCGACGTACATGCGGCCGGCGAGAAGTCCATCGCGGGCATCGATCGCGATGCGTTGATCGAGGGCCTGCGCCGCCACGGGCATCGCCACGTCGTGGCGCTCGATGATCCAAGCGCGTTGGCGACGGAGGTGGCGGCGATCGTCAGTCCGGGCGACGTCGTTCTGTGCCTCGGCGCCGGCTCGATCACAACATGGGCGGATGCGCTTCCCGGTGAGCTCGCGGCACTCGTGGGCGAAGGCGCGATGAGAGAGGCACAGGGCCGGTGACCGTGATGACGCGTGAACGCTCGCGACCACTGGACCACTTGCCGACGGTGCGCGGACGCTATTCCAAGGACGTCTCACTGGCGAACATTACCTGGTTCCGAGTGGGGGGGCGCGCGGACGTGATGTTTAGGCCCGCCGATCCCGCCGACCTGGCCGACTTTCTTGCCAAGAAGCCACGCGATGTGCCGATCACCGTGCTCGGCGTTGGTTCCAATGTCCTGATTCGCGATGGCGGAATACGCGGTGTCGTTGTTCGGCTCGGCCGTGGTTTCGTCGGTATCGACATATCTGGCGACCGGGCGCGGGCGGGCGCGGGCGCGCTCGACGTGAACATCGCCGAGACCTGCGCGGCGGCGGGGATCGAGGGGCTGGAATTCCTGTGCGGCGTGCCGGGTACCTTGGGCGGGGCGCTGCGCATGAACGCGGGCGCCTACGGCCGCGAGATCGTCGATGTCGTGGTGACGGCTACCGCCGTGGACGGCCGTGGCGCTGTCCACGAATTGTCGCCGGCGCAACTGGATCTCGGCTACCGGCGCAGCGGCGTGCCGGCTGATTGGATCTTCGTCGAAGCGGTGCTGCAGGGTCGCACGAGCGACGCCACGACGATCGCTGAACGGATGGCCGCCATTCGCGCGGCGCGAGAGGCGAGTCAGCCGATCCGCACGCGTACCGGCGGCAGCACGTTCGCCAATCCCGCTGGCCCGGGGGACGGCGAGAAAGCTTGGCGGCTGATCGAGCGCGCGGGTTGCCGAGGTCTGCGGATCGGTGGCGCGGCGGTATCGGAAAAGCATTGCAATTTCCTGATCAACACCGGCGACGCGACCGCCGCTGAAATCGAGCGGCTGGGCGAGGAGGTGCGGCGTCGTGTCGTGGCGACGACCGGTATCGACTTGCGTTGGGAGATCCAGCGCCTGGGCGAGGCCGAAGCGCCCGGCAGCGGGGAACTCGGGCATAGCGGGGAACTCGGGCGCAGCGGGGAACCGGGGCCATGAACACGCACGTCGCGGTTCTGATGGGCGGCTGGTCCGGCGAGCGCGAGGTTTCCTTGGTGAGCGGTCGCGCCGTCAGCGACGCTCTTCGGGCGATCGGCCTTCGCGTGACGCCGATCGACGTCGCGCCCAACATCGGCGAGGTGCTGGCCGGATTGCGCCCCGATGTTGCCTTCAACGCGTTGCACGGACGCTTCGGCGAGGACGGGCGGGTCCAAGGACTGCTCGAGACGCTCGGCATCCCTTACACCCACTCGGGCGTGCTGGCCTCGGCGTTGGCGATGAACAAGCCAGCGGCGAAACGCCTGTTCGCGGCCGCCGACATCCCCTCGCCCGAGGGCCACGTCACAACCCGCGAAGCGGCCTCGGCGGGCGACCTCATGGACCCGCCCTATGTGATCAAGCCGCTGGGCGAGGGGTCGAGTCTCGGCGTCTCGATCGTGAGGGTCGGGGACAACGCGCCGGCGAAGCTGAATGGCGCGTGGCCTTACGGCGATCGCATCTTGATCGAGCGCTATATCCCCGGGCGTGAGATCACCGTCGCAGTCATGGGCGACCGGGCGCTCGGCGTTCTGGAGATCAAGTCACGCGAGCACTTCTACTCCTATGACGCCAAGTATGTGGCCGGCGGTTCGGAGCACCTAGTGCCCGCGTCGCTGCCGGCCGACGACTACGAGGAGGCGCGCTCGCTCGCCCTTGCCGCGCATCGCTGCCTGGGATGCCGGGGGGTCAGTCGCGCCGACCTGCGCTATGACGATACCAGCGGGGCGGCGGCGTTCTACATGCTGGAGGTGAACACCCAGCCAGGTATGACGCCAACGTCGTTGGTGCCGGAGATCGCCGCCGCAGCCGGGATCAGTTTTGTCGAGTTGGTCCGGTGGCTGGTGGAGGATGCCAGTTGCGACCGCTGAGCACCGCCGGAACGGTTCGCCCTAGGGCGTTGTCCATGCAAGAGCGTGGGCGGACCTCGGCTAAGCGAAATCCGGCGCCAGGATCGCCCCGCAAGGGCTGGTGGCCCAAACGACGCTCAATCCTGTTGGTCGTCGCGGCGGGGGCGGCCGGACTCCTGCTCGCAGGCGCCGCCTGGCTCGCGACGGGTGGGCAAACGGTGATCTTGGATGGGCTTGCCGGGGTCGTCGTGCGCGCCTCAACCGCCGTCGGTCTCACGGTCGAAGAGGTGACGGTGCGAGGTCGCAAACAAGTCGATGCGGCTGAACTCATGGCGACCCTTGGCGTTGCCGGCGGTGACCCGATCATCGATTTTCATCCTGCGGCCGCGCGCGAGCGGCTCCTCGCGCTCGATTGGGTAGAAGACGCACGGATCGCGCGGATACTGCCCAACACCATCCGTATCGATATCGTCGAACGCCGTGCGCTGGCGCTCTGGCAGGAGGACGGCCGGCTCGCGCTCATCGACCACGACGGCGTCGTCTTAGCGCGTTCGAACCTTGAGCGATTCGCGGCCATGCCGCTGGTGGTCGGGGCTGGCGCGGCCACGCAGGCGGCCAAGATTCTCGGCCTGTTGGCGACCAATGCGCCCCTGATGGCGCGCGTGCAAGCGGCGGTCTTGGTGGCGGGCCGACGATGGAATGTTCGTCTCGACAACGGCATCACGATTCTGCTGCCCGACGTCGGCATGGGCGCCGCCTGGCGCCGTCTTGGCGACCTCGATCGCGAGTACGCCATTCTTGAAAGAGACATCGAACTGGTCGATCTACGGGTCCCCGATCGATTGGTGGTGCGGTTGTCGAAGGCCGCTGCCGCCGTGCGTCGCGATCCGGGAGAGAGCACGTGAAGTCGTCGTCGCGGCGACCAGGCAGAAATTGGGCAGGCCCATGGCGATAGGTCGAAATGGTGTGCTCGTCGCGCTCGACGTTGGCACGACAAAAGTCTCCGCGTTCGTCGCGCGGGCGGACGAGAACGGCCTTCTCCGCGTGGTGGGGATCGGCCATCAGGTGTCGGTCGGCATGCGCTCGGGCGCCGTGGTGGACATGGACGCACTGGAGTGGGCGATTCGCGCCACCGTCGACGCGGCCGAACGCATGGCCGGTGAGATCGTGAGCAATGTCCTCGTGAATCTGTCGGCCGGACGGCCATCCTCGCAAACGGTGGGCGTCGACATCGCGGTGGCCGGGCGAGAAGTGGGCGACGACGATGTGCGGCGGGTGCTTGAGCAGGGTCGCGCCCAGGCCGAACCCGGTGCGCGCGAAGTGTTGCATGCCGTCCCGATCGGTTACTCGATCGACGGCGCACGGGGCATTCGCGACCCGCGCGGCATGTTCGCGACCCGTCTTGGCGTGGTTATCCACGTCGTTACCGTGGGCGCCGCCCCGGCCCGGAATCTCGTGGTCTGTGTGGAACGCTGCCATCTGAACGTCACCGCCATGGTGGCGTCGGCATACGCGGCCGGCCTCGGGGTGTTGGTCGAGGACGAGAAAGACCTCGGCGTGACGTTGATCGACATGGGCGGCGGCACTACGTCGATGGCTATTTTCTATGACGGCAACCTTGTCTTCGCCGATGCGGTTCCGATTGGCGGTGTCCACGTCACGAACGATGTCGCGCGCGGCCTGTCGACCCCGACCGAGCACGCGGAGCGCATGAAGACGCTGTATGGCAGCTCACTGCCGAGCCCGGCCGACGAGCGCGAAATGATCCGGGTGCCCTTGGTCGGCGAAGCTGAGAGCGAGGCCAGCGAGGCGGTCCCGCGATCGGCCCTGGTTCGTATCATCCAGCCCCGCCTTGAGGAGACGTTTGAATTTGTGCGCGAACGGCTCGAGGCCTCGGGCATGGTCAAGCTCGCCGGTCGGCGCATCGTGCTGACCGGCGGGGCCTGCCAGTTGCAAGGCGTTCGCGAGCTCGCCGCTCGGATGCTGGACAAACAGGTGCGGATCGGTCGACCGCTGCGGCTCCGTGGCCTCGCCGATTCGACCGCTGGGCCCGCGTTCGCGGCCTGCTCCGGACTCTTGCACTACGCGGCGTCGGGCGAAGCTGACGTCGCCACCACAAAACAATGGGAAGAAAAAGCGCCGCGTAGGCGCCTCACCAGGATGGGCGAATGGTTGCAGTCGTATCTCTAGGGGCCAGCGTCGCATGGCTCACGGGCGGGAATCACATCCAACTTTGGAGACTGAAATGACCATAAACCTCACCATGCCGGCGACGATCTCCGAGCTGAAACCACGCATCGTCGTCTTCGGCATCGGCGGCGCCGGCGGCAATGCCGTCAACAATATGATCAGCGCGGAGCTCGAAGGCGTCGAGTTCGTGGCGACCAACACTGACGCCCAGTCGCTCTCCCAGTCGCTAGCGGATCGCCAGATCCAGCTCGGGGTGAACCTGACCCAGGGCTTAGGCGCCGGGTCGCGCCCGGATGTCGGACGTTTGGCGGCGGACGAGGCCAAGGACCTCATCGTCGACCATTTGCAGGGGAGCCATATGGTCTTCATCACCGCTGGCATGGGCGGCGGTACGGGCACCGGCGCGGCGCCAGTTATCGCCCAGCTGGCGCGGGATTCGGGCATCCTGACGGTCGCCGTGGTGACCAAGCCGTTTCATTTCGAGGGCGCTCATCGAATGGCGATCGCCGAACAGGGGATCGAGGAGCTGCAGACTTACGTCGACACACTGATCATGATCCCCAACCAGAACCTCTTCCGCGTGGCCAACGAAAAGACAACGTTCGCCGATGCCTTTAAGATGGCCGACGACGTTCTTTACTCGGGCGTGCGGGGCGTCACCGACTTGATGGTGATGCCGGGCCTCATCAATCTCGATTTCGCCGACATCCGGTCGGTGATGATGGAGATGGGCAAGGCGATGATGGGGACAGGCGAGGCCAGTGGCGACAAGCGTGCGGTCGAATCGGCCGAGGCGGCGATCTCCAACCCGCTACTGGACGACGTCTCGATGAAGGGCGCGCGCGGCGTGCTCATCAACATCACCGGCGGTCCGGACATGACGTTGTTCGAGGTCGACGAGGCCGCCAACCGCATTCGCGACGAGGTTGATCCCAACGCCAACATCATCTTCGGCTCGACATTCGACGAAGCGCTCGAGGGTGCAATGCGCGTGTCGGTCGTGGCGACGGGTATCGAAGCGGAGGGCGTCGCGCGGCGGCCCGAAATCCTGATGCGCGCGACCGAGGCAATGGCCGCTCGCAACTTGGGCGCGGCGGAGGAGACCGTCGGCGGCCACGGCGCGCCAGTACCGGAGGTGGTTCCTTTCCATCGTCCGGCCGAGGCCGAGGGTCAGGCCTTGTCGATGTCCAGCGGCACGCCGGCTGCCGTCGCCAAGCAAGGGGCCGTCGACGTGGCCATCGTCGAGGCGGGCAACTTGGCGGTCGCGGCGGCCGAGCCGGCTCCCCATGCGGTCGCGGTCGATGGCGGGGCGTGCGCGGTGGCCGTGGCCGCACCGGCGCTCGCGCCTCTATCGCAACCAATGCCCCAACCGATGGCCCGGCCAGCCGCTGAACCGCTCGGGCCGGTAGCCGGGGAGGCCGCCAAGGACGGGGCGCCGCTACAGCCCGCAGCGGTGCCGCCGGCCGCGGCGCCGCCACGTCCGGTCGCACCACCTCGCCCGGTCGGTGACGATCATTTCATCCCCCCGGCAGCCGCCGAGGCGGGTGCGGGTCGCCAGTTGCTCGGCCGGCCAGAGCCGTTCGCCGAAGCCGCGGTTGCCAACGCGGGTGGCGCGGAGCGTCGCCGCGAGCGCAGCATGAGCTTGCTGGAGCGCATGACGGGGTCGGGCCGGAGTCGCAAACGTGCCGAACGGGCCGCCGCGATCGACGGTGCGTCGGCGGCAACATCGTCGGAGCCTATCGCCGCGCCCAAGGCGCCGCTCGCCGCGGCGGCCTCACGGCGGGAGCCGCCGCCTCTCGCCCCAAAGACCGATTTGGCAACTCGCGCTATGCCAGCCCAACCGGACGAGGATCTGCTCGAGATACCGGCCTTCTTGCGCCGGCAGGCGAATTGACCCGTGGCGGTAACACTCTGTAACGAAAAGTGATTTGTTGGTTCCGGGGGACATTGCTAGAAAACCCTCGGGACCAACCCAACTATTTGGTTTCCAAAGAAGAAACACCGTTTCAGGTGGCCTCAGGGGCGCGGCGTGGGGGAGTGGTGGCAAGAGGAAGGCCGGGGGAACGCGCGTTGAACATCCAGCATCAGCAGACCTTGAAGAATCATATCCGCTGCACGGGCATCGGCCTCCACAGCGGGGCCAAGGTCGATGTGACGATGCGTCCGGCGCCGCCGGATACCGGCATTGTTTTCCACCGGATGGACGGCCCAAACATCGAGCGCATCGGCGCGCAATGGGACAACGTCAGCGATACCACCATGTGCACGACGGTCAGCAACGACGCTGGCGTCAAGGTGGCTACGATCGAGCACCTGTCGGCGGCATTAATGGGCTGCGGCATCGACAATGTCGTGGTCGAAATCGATGGTCCAGAGGTGCCTGCGATGGACGGCAGCGCCGCCCCGTTTGTGTTCCTGATCGAATGCGCGGGCGTCGTCGCTCAGGCCTCACCGCGTCGCGCGCTCCGGGTGCTTCGGGAAGTCGAAGTGCGTGATGGCGACCGTTATGCCCGTCTGGAGCCCGGCGAAGGATTCTCGGTCGATCTCGAGATCGCGTTCGACAACGCGCTGGTCGCCCGACAGAGGTGTTCATTCGTCGCCGGCAACGGCGCGTTCAAGAGTGAGCTAAGCCGCTCGCGCACGTTCGGCTTCGAGCAAGAGGTCGAGCAGTTGCGAGCTCTAGGCTTGGCCCGCGGCGGATCGCTCGACAACGCGGTGGTGATTAGCGGCGATCGGGTGCTGAACGACGGCGGTCTGCGTTACGACGACGAATTCGTTCGTCACAAGGTCCTCGATCTGATCGGTGATCTGTATCTTGCCGGGATGCCCATCGAGGGTCATTTCACGGGCTTCTGCTCGGGGCACGGCCTGAACAATCGGCTGCTGCGGCGGTTGATGGCGGATCGCGCCGCCTGGCGCATCGTGGTGTGCGAGGCCGATGCCGACGAGTGGGAGTCCGAGCCCGCTGCCGCCAACGCCTGACGGCCTAGGCCCTGGGTGGACCCCTCTGGGCCGCTCTGGGCGACTGTCTAGGACCTAGCTGCGTGTCGCGGCTATGCTCATGATATAGTGGCGGCCGCGTCCGGCCCGGCCCGTGTCGGCGGCTGCGGACCTCGACTGTGTCATCTCATGTTCACTATGCTGCGACGAAATGCCTTCGAGATATTCGGTGCGATGCGCGCGGCGGCCGTGCTCGTGGTTGTCGCGGGCTGGCTTGCCGCATGCGCCGGCGACGAGGCGCTCTACGTAGAGAAACCGGTCGAGACTCTGTACGACGAGGCGCTGGACGCACTGACCGACGGGCGCCACAGCGATGCCTATCGCGGCTTTGAGGAGGTTGAGCGCCAGCACCCTTATTCGCCGTGGGCCACCAAGGCGCAACTGATGGCTGCCTACAGCTACTACGTTGCTAACAAATACGATGACTCCATTCTCGCGGCGACCAGGTTCATACAACTGCACCCCGGCCACCGCGACATTGCGTACGCATACTACATTCGGGCGATCTGCGACTATGAGCGCATAGCGGACGTCGGTCGCGACCAAGCCGTTACGCAAGGCGCCCTCGCGTCGCTGCGGGATGTGAGCCTGCGATTCCCGCAAACCGAGTACGCGCGCGACGCCCGCCTCAAGATCGACCTCGCGCTCGATCACCTAGGCGGCAAGGAAATGCATATCGGCCGCTACTACCTGACGCGCGGCCACTATGGCGCGGCGATAAACCGCTTCCGCCGGGTCATCGAGGCTTATCAGACGACAACACACGTGCCCGAAGCGCTACACCGGCTAACCGAAGCCTATCTATCGCTTGGCGTCACCACCGAGGCCCAGGCGGCGGCTGCAGTGCTGGGCCACAACTTTCCTGGCAGTCGGTGGTATGCCGACAGCTATGCGCTCCTCACCGACACCGGCCTTGAACCGGCGCGGAACGAGGGCTCGTGGATCAGCCGGACGTTCGGTGCTGTCTTCTAGGGTCGGGGCAGCCGTGCTTGTCGGTCTGTCGATCCGCCAAATTGTCCTGGTGGATCGTCTCGATCTAGAGTTGAGCAATGGTCTTTGCGTGATCACCGGCGAGACCGGTGCGGGCAAGTCCATCTTGCTTGACGCGCTTGGGCTGGCGTTGGGTGAGCGGGCGGACAGCGGCCTTATCCGCCCTGGAGTCGAACGTGGTTGGGTCGCCGCTTCGTTCGCGCTCGGCGACAACCATCCGGTTCTGGCGTTTCTGGAGGCGCAAGGCTTGCGATCAGAGGCGAGCCTCGTGCTGCGGCGCACCGGGGCGGCCGATGGGCGAAGCCGTGCTTTCGTTAACGACCAGCCGGTCAGCGTCGGGTTGTTACGCCAACTGGGCAAGATGCTGGTCGAGATCCACGGACAGGCCGATCATTCCAACCTGACCGATCCGGCCAACCAGCGGGCCATGCTGGATTCGTTCGGCGGGTTGGCCGCTGAGGTGTCTAGGGTCGGGGAGTTCTTTGATGCCGCGCGCCGGGCGGAACATGAACTGACCCAAGCCGAGGAAGGTCTCGCGAGCGCCCAGGCGGACGAGGAATACCTGCGACACGCCCTGGGCGAACTCGAGCAACTCGCCCCCACGATCGGCGAGGAACAGGAGCTGGCGGCCACGCGAAGGGTCTTGATGGAGAGCGATCGTCTCCTCGAGGCGTTGGATAGTGCGCTGGCGGTACTGGCGGAGGACGGGGGCCCAGGGGCCCGTCTGGTGGCGGCCGAACGCGCCCTGAGCAGCGTGGCAAGCGCCGCCGCCGGGCGCCTGGACGGGGCTATGGCGGCGCTCTCACGGGCCTCGATTGAGACGGAGGAGGCGGCCACCGCGGTGGTTGTCGCGGCCGCCGATCTGCGGCCCGATCCCGAGCGGCTGGAACAGGTCGAAGAGCGACTGTTCGCGTTGCGAGCTCTGGCCCGCAAGCATCGCCTCGAGGTCGACGGTTTGCCGGAGCTACGGCGGAATTTGGCCCAACAACTGGCGGCGTTGGACGCCGGGACCGACTCGGTCGAGGCACGGGCCCAGGCGGCGGTCGCCGCGCGCGAAGAATACCGAGACGCGGCGCGGTCTTTGAGTGTGGCGCGACAGGCTACCGCCAGACGCCTCGATGCGGCCGTGACGGACGAACTTGAGCCGCTCAAACTCGGCCACGCCACGTTCGAGACCCGTCTCGAGGCGTTGGCCGAGACGCAGTGGACCCGCGAGGGCATGGATCGGATTGCTTTCAACGTCACCACAATCCCCGGTGCGCCGCCGGGACCATTGGGTCGGACCGCCTCTGGCGGTGAGCTGTCGCGATTGACGCTGGCGCTCAAGGTTGTGCTGTCGCGCGGAGCCGCGATTTCGACGCTGATTTTTGATGAGGTCGACCGGGACGTCGGGGGCGCCACCGCCGAATCTGTCGGGCAACACCTGGCGGCACTGGCGACGCAAGGCCAGGTCATCGCTATAACGCATTCGGCGCAGGTAGCGGCGCGGGCGAACCACCACTGGCGGGTGACCAAACGACTCGGGGTCGATGAGAGTGGTGCCGAGGCTGCGGAGACCACGATAGAGCTGCTCGACGCCGCGGGCCGGCGCGAGGAGATCGCGCGCATGTTGGCCGGCGCGCGCATCACACCAGCCGCGCGGGCGGCTGCCGATAGTTTGATCGGCGGGCACGGTTCGTGAGCGCGGACGCGCCGGCGGCGGAGCTGACGCGAACAGACGCGGCGGCGGAGCTGGCCAGACTCGCCGCCGAGATCGCTCATCACGATCGGCTTTACTATGTCGACAACGACCCCGGTATCGACGATGCGAAATACGACGCCCTGCGCCGCCGCAACACCGAGATAGAGGCGCGCTTCCCCCAACTCGTGCGCGTCGACAGCCCCTCCGCGAGGGTGGGAGCGCCCCCGGCCGAGGGTTTCGCCAGGGTGGCTCACCGTCAGCCCATGCTATCGCTCGACAACGCCTTCGGACCTGACGATGCACGCGATTTCGTCGCTCGGGTCGGGCGTTTTCTCGGGCTCGACCCGGAGACGCCGATCGACCTGGTCGCGGAGCCCAAGATCGACGGCCTGTCGGCCGCACTGCGTTACGAGCGCGGCGTATTCACCCTCGGTGCGACACGGGGCGACGGCTTCGCGGGCGAGGATGTGACAGTGAACTTGCGTACCGTTCGCGGTGTTCCGCTCAGACTGGACGGGGAGAACCTGCCCGCGGTGCTGGAAGCGCGGGGTGAGGTCTATGTTCGCCACGAGGATTTCCGGGCCCTCAACCGCGCCCAAGAGGAGGCGGGCCGCGCACCCTATGCCAACCCGCGCAATGCCGCCGCCGGCAGCCTGCGACAGCTCGATTCGACCATCACCGCCGGCCGGCGGCTGAATTTCCTCGCCTATGGCTGGGATGAGGCGAGCGCCCTGCTGGCGGATTCCCATTGGGGGATGCTCGCGGCGCTGCGCGGCTGGGGATTCGTCACCAACCCGCTGGCGCGGCTGTGCGTTACCCTGGACGACGCCCTCGCCGTCTTTGACGAGATCGAGGCTGAGCGTGCCAGCTTGCCCTACGACGTTGACGGCGTCGTTTACAAGGTTAACCGATTGGACTGGCAGGATCGGCTCGGTACGGTGAGCCGCTCGCCACGCTGGGCGATCGCGCACAAGTTTCCCGCTGAACGAGCGCGCACCGTGCTGCAACGGATCACCATTCAGGTCGGGCGCACCGGGACGTTGACGCCGGTGGCGGAGCTCGCGCCGGTGACCGTGGGCGGCGTGGTCGTTCAGCGCGCGACCCTCCACAATGAAGACGAGCTGGCGCGGAAGGACGTTCGCGAGGGCGATACCGTTGTCGTCCAACGAGCGGGCGACGTGATTCCGCAGATTGTCTCCGCCATCGCTGAGAAGCGGCCGGCGACGGCGAAGCCGTTCGTATTTCCCCGCACGTGTCCCGAGTGCGGTAGCCACGCCGTGCGCGAGATCGACCCCAAGAGCGGCAAACTCGAGGCGGCGCGCCGCTGTACCGGCGGTCTGATTTGCCCTGCCCAGGCCGTCGAGCGATTGCGTCACTTCGTCTCGCGCGATGCTTTCGATATCGCGGGGCTCGGCGAGAAGCAGATCCTCGCGTTCTGGCGCGACGGTCTCATCATGCGGCCGGGCGACTTGTTTCGGCTGCAGCAGAACGATGGCGAACCGCGCCTGTCCGAGCGCGAGGGTTGGGGCGAGACATCGGTCGCCAGTCTGTTCGCGGGGATCGCCGCGCGCCGGTCCGTCTCCTTCGACCGGTTTCTCTATGCGCTGGGTATCCGTCACGTCGGGCAAACCACCGCGAAGTTGCTGGCGCGCAACTATGGCTCGCTTGAAACATTCCTCCGCGCGATGAACGAGGCGCGTGACGCGGATAGTGCGGCCTACGCCGAACTTTTGGCGATAGACGGAATCGGCGAGGTGGTCGCCCGCGCCCTCGTCGAGTTCTTCGCGGAGCCACACAACGACGAAGTCATCGCCGAACTTCGCGGCGTCCCGCTCCAGGTCACCGACTACAACGCGCCGACGATCGCGTCGCCGATCGCGAACAAGACGGTGGTTTTCACCGGCACGATGGCGGCGATGACTCGCGGCGAAGCCAAGGCCCGGGCCGAGGGATTGGGCGCCAAGGTCGCCGGCTCGGTGTCAGCCAAAACCGACTATGTCGTGGCCGGCGCGGACGCGGGCAGCAAGGCGCGCAAGGCCCAGGAACTCGGACTAACCGTACTGAGCGAGCCCGAGTGGCTCGAGTTGATCGGGAACCAACGGGACCTTATTGGCGGGTGATGGCCCCGGTCGCGTCGGCGAGCCAGGCCGCAGTTTCCGCGTCGAGTAGCGGGCTCAGCGTGTTGCGTACGTCCGCATGATAATCGTTGAGCCAGGCGATTTCGTCGTCCGTGAGGAGCGAGGGTTCGACTAGCGCCAGATCGATCGGTGCCTTGGTCAACGTTTCGAAGGCGAGGAACGTCTTCTCGGCGCCTTCGATCGGCAGCGCCGTGGTCACGGCCACCAGGTTCTCGATACGGATACCGTACGCGCCGGTCTTGTAGTAGCCGGGCTCGTTGGAAACAATCATGCCGGGCTTGAGCGCCACCCGGTTGGGAATCTTCGAGATGCGCTGCGGCCCTTCATGCACGCTCAAGTAGCTGCCGACGCCGTGCCCGGTGCCATGATCGTAGTCGAGGCCGACCTGCCACAGGTGCATACGCGCGAGGGTGTCGAGCTGCGAGCCTGTCGTACCCTCGGGGAATTGACATGTGCCGAGCGCTATATGGCCTTTGAGAACGCGGGTGAAGTGGTCGCGCTGTTCGGCGCTTGGCGACCCGATGGCCACGGTGCGGGTTACGTCGGTGGTGCCGTCGAGGTACTGGCCCCCGGAGTCGACAAGGAACAGGTTGCCCGGCATGAGTTGTCGGTTGGTGGCTGGGGTGGCCATGTAGTGCACGATGGCGCCGTTGGCGCCGGCGCCAGAGATGGTGTCGAAGCTGAAGCCACGAAAGTGGTCATTCTCGGCGCGGAGGCCCGCGAGTTTGGCCGCAGCGGATAGTTCATCGAGGCCGCCGCCGGGAGCTTCGCGCGCCAGCCAGGCGAGGAAGCGGGTGAGCGCCGCGCCGTCGCGAATGTGGGCGTTGCGGATGCCTTCGAGCTCGACGGTATTCTTGCGGGCCTTCGCGATCGCGCACGGATCGGCCGCGCGGACGATGTTCGCGCCTGACGCCGAGAGGCGGTCGATGGTCCAGCTCGCGGCGGTCGCGGCATCGATCTGGACGCGCTTGCCAGCGGCGCCGAGCCGATTCAGCGCCACGGCAAGTTCGGCAGGCGCATGCACCGCCACCTCGTTGCCGAGATGGCTGGCGAGGTCGGGTACCAGCTTGCGCTGATCGATGAACAGGTCGACCGTGCCGTCGGCCAGCAGAATCGCGAACGACAGCGGCAGCGGTGTGTTGGGGACGTCGGCGCCGCGAATGTTAAGGAGCCAGGCAATCGAATCCGGCATCGTCAGAACGGTGGCGTCGGCATTGTTCGCTGTCAGTTCGGCGGCCATGCGGGTGCGTTTGTCGGTGGCGCTCTCGCCGGCAAACGACTGGTCATGCGCGACGACGGGCCCGAGTGGCGGGGGCGGCTGGTCTGACCACACGGTGTCGATCGGGTTGTCCTCGCAGGCGACGAGGTTGCCGCCCGCCTTATCGCAGGCGGCGCGGTAGCGCTGGACCTCGCCTTCGGTGTGGAGCCAAGGATCGTAGCCGAGGCGCTCTCCTGCCCTCAGATGGGCGGCGATCCAATCCTGCGGCGGCGACTCCGTGACGTGGTGGGGCGTCAGCGCGTCGGTGTCGACCTGATCTCGGACCTGCAGCGTATAGCGGCCATCGACGAAGATGGCGGCCTGCTCAGATAGTATGACCGCAAGCCCAGCCGAGCCGGTGAATCCCGTGAGCCAGGCCAGCCGCTGGGATCGCGCGGCAACGTACTCGCCTTGGTGCTCGTCACCCCTCGGCACGATGAAACCGGCGAGGTCGCGCCGCGCCAGTTCGGTGCGCAAGGCGGCGGCTCGGGTGGCGGTGAGGGCTGGCTCCGGTCTTGAAGTCGCGATGCGCGCCGCCTGCCCGTCGATCAACGTCCGCAACTTACCCGCCAGCTCGGCATCGGCGTTGGGCGCAAGCAGGTCGAGCCAGCGAACGTCCTCGACGTCGGCGGGCAGCGCGGCGGCGGCAAGGCCAGCAGCGATATCCGTGACCTCCTGCAGCGAGCGGGTCAGCCCGGCTGCCGCCAATCTTGTGGCTAAGGTTTTGCCGCTCCGGCCCCCAGCGTCGTTGTTCTTTGTCATGAGTTCATCCCGCCAAAGGGATCAAGGCGCGGGGCGCTGCCATCGCGACCGCCGCTGATGGTCAATAAATGGTTCGTGAACGTATTGCACAACCGGTCCGGCGAACCAACATCGATAAGTACGAAGTTGGGGAAGATCGAGATCAGAAGAGGTAATGATGTCAACCTACGCCGCTAGCATCGAGGATGATCGTCCGGGTTGGATTGAGCAGGTGATGTGCTTTGCGGTAGTGCCGGTGCGCCTATGGAGCCACTTGCGGCATCGGGCGCTGGCACGACGCGAGCTTGAGTCGTTGCAACGCTATATTCTTTCAGATATCGAACTGACCCGCGGCGCCGCGCTCGCCGTCGCCAACGGGCATTCGCCGGCGCGCGCCGTCCCCGTTGGCGACCAAGTGCCGTTTTGCTCGGCCGCTTGAGCGGAGGACTAGCGTCTCCCACTCTCCGGCGGTGATGCGGCTCTCCAGTCGAAGGCCAAGAGCAACGTAGCGCGCGATCACGGTTCGCGCCTGCCGACGCAATAGGCCCGAGAGGATTACTCGGCCATCGCCGGTCAAGTGGCGAGCGACCGCTGGCGCCATGACGATGATCGGCCCCAACAACAGGTTCATGACGATCAGGTCGTAGGGCCCGCCGCGCGAGACGGCAGATGCGCCAAAGCCGTCGACTTCCCGTATTCGAACCCATCCTCCCAGCTCATTGCGGGCGACATTGCGCCGCGCGACATCGACCGCCAGCGGATCGTTGTCGCCGGCGATGACGTGCGCCCGAAAGAGCCGTGCCATAGCCATCGCCAGCACGCCGGTGCCGGTGCCGATGTCGAGGGGGCGGCGGTAGGCTCGAGAGTGTGCGAGTCGCTCGATCGCCATGAGGCAGCCGCGTGTGCTTTCGTGACCACCCGTACCGAAGGCGGCGCCCGCGTCGATGCACAGTGATGAGGGGCCGCCGATGGGCGGGTGATGCGAGCCCCGGATCCAAAATCGACCAACGCGAATAGGCGGAAGAAGGTCAAGAGAACGTTCGACCCATCCCTCGGCCGGTAGCCAGGCGATGTCCGCTTGGGGCGACCCGATGCCGACGCGAACGGCCGCGACGCCGAGCAGGGCTCGTAGGTTGGCAGGGTTCGGCCGCTCAGCCATGATCGCGCTGACGAGGTGCCGACCGTGCGCCGCCGGACCCACGGGGAAGACCGATAGCGCCAGAGATTGAGCCTCGATCGCTGCTTCGAACTCCGGCACCGCCGCTTCGAGAACCGTAAACTCGATGCGCCAAACGCCGGCGCCGATCTTGGCGGCGTGGGGCCGGTCAGGTGAGTTCAACGAAAGAGTCGATCACCCGCTTGGACCCGGCCTTTTCGAAGTCGATCTGTAAGCGGTTGCCGTCGACGGCGGCGATATGTCCGTAGCCGAATTTTTGGTGGAAGACTCGCATGCCCGCTTTGAACTCGCCGGAGGGCTCGTCCGTGAACTCCTGCCCGCGGTGACGATCCTCAAGCACGAGTCCGGCCGATGTGACAGGGCGATAGCGGCTGGCACGGCGACCCATCGCCGGACGCTCGACCGTTTGCTCCTCAGGTCCGCGCGCGCTTCGACCGTAGAGACCAAGCTCGGAGACGTGGTTGATATGCTCCGCCGGCAGCTCGTCGACAAAGCGCGAGGGGACGCTCGATTGCCAAGAGTTGTAGATTCGCCGGCTCGCGGCGTAAGACACATAAAGCCGTTTGCGCGCGCGGGTGAGGCCGACGTGCGCAAGGCGGCGCTCTTCCTCCAGCCCGGCCGTGCCGCTCTGATCGAGCGCGCGTTGGTGCGGGAAAAGCCCTTCCTCCCATCCCGGCAGGAAGACGGCGTCGAACTCAAGCCCCTTGGCGCCATGGAGCGTGACCAGATTCACGGCATCCCCGCTGGCGTTGGCTTCGTTATCCATGACCAGACTGACGTGGTCGTGAAAGGCGGTCAGGGTCTCGAATTCCTCGGTCGCCGCGACCAGCTCCTTGAGGTTGTCGAGCCTGCCCGGCGCGTCGACCGTTCCGGCTCTCTGCCATTTCTCGGTGTAGCCCGATTCATCGAGCACGATTTCGACCAGGCGCGGAAGCGCGGTGTTGCCTGCCATGCCGCGCCAACGGGCGAACGAGTCGAGAAGGCCGCGCAGCGCTCGGCGCGCTTGAGGGCGAATCTCATCGGTTTCGGTGAGCGACCATGCCGCATCGTAGAGCGAGCGCCCTTCGGCGCGCCCGAGTCGATGGAGTAACTGCATCGTCGCGTCGCCGATGCCGCGCTTTGGCACATTGGCGATACGCTCAAAGGCGAGATCATCGTCGGGCTGATGAACGACCCGCAGGTAGGCAATGGCGTCGCGGATCTCCTGCCGCTCGTAAAAGCCCACACCGCCAATGATGCGGTAGGGAATGTCGAAGGTGAGAAAACGATCCTCGAACTCGCGGGTCTGGAAGCTGGCACGGACCAAGATGGCGATCTCGTTGAGAGCCTGGCCGCGACGCTGCAAGGCCTCGATCTCCTCGCCGACAACACGCGCCTCTTCATCGGCATCCCAAAGGCCGCGCACGGATATCTTCTCGCCCTCGTCGCCGTCGGTCCAAAGGGTCTTGCCGAGCCGCCCCTCGTTGTGCGCGATCAGGTCGGACGCGCAGGCTAGAATGTGTGGCGTCGAGCGGTAGTTGCGCTCGAGCCGAATGACGCGGGCGCCGGGAAAGTCGTGCTCGAAGCGCAGGATGTTGCCGACCTCGGCGCCACGCCAGCCGTAGATCGACTGGTCGTCATCGCCGACACAGCAGAGGTTTCGGCGTTCCTGCGCGAGGAGCCGAAGCCACAGGTACTGGGCGACGTTGGTATCTTGGTACTCATCAACCAGGATGTACATGAAGCGCCGCTGATACTCGGCGAGCAGGTCGGGAGTGGCGGTGAATAGCGTCAGGCAGTGGAGGAGCAGGTCGCCGAAGTCGACCGCGTTGAGCGCCCGCAACCGTGCCTGATAGGCCTCGTACAGCTCCAGGGATTTGCCCATCGCGAACTCACCCGCATCGCCGGGTTTGACCTGCTCGGGCCGCAGCCCCTTGTCCTTCCACCGGTCGATGATGCCGGCCAGAGCGCGCGACGGCCAGCGCTTCTCGTCGATGTTGGCCGCCTGCAGAAGTTGCTTGAGAAGCCGCAGTTGATCGTCGGTGCCAAGGATCGTGAAGCTGGACTTGAGGCCAACCAGCTCGGCGTGGCGGCGGAGAATGCGCACGCCATTGGCGTGGAAGGTGCCGAGCCACATGCCTTCGATACGGCCCCCGACCAATGCGGCGACCCGGTCTTGCATTTGGCGTGAGGCTTTGTTGGTAAAGGTGACGGCGAGGATCTGGCTCGGCCATGCCAGCTGGCGGTGGAGGATGTGGGCGATCCGCGTCGTCAAGACCCGAGTCTTGCCTGTCCCCGCGCCGGCCAGCACCAGGAGCGGTCCTTCGGTCGCCTCCACGGCCTCGCGTTGCACCTCGTTCAGGTGCTCGAGGTAGGGCGGCGCTGGCGCTTCGCCATGACCCGGCGAACCGGACGTGGACGGCGCGTAGTCGGCAATGTCGAAGGGGTCGGACGCGGTCACGATCCCATCATAACACGTGCCGCCACGGCCGCGGCTTAGCGCTCATCGTGGGGGGCCGCTTGCCGCACCATCAACGCGCGGTTGTAGGCAAGGAGGACATCCTTGTGTCGGAGCAGACCCGCGACGCGGCGCGACTCTTCGTCGCGCACCACGGGTAGGCATTCCACCATGCTCGCGTTCAGACGATCGAGGGCGGTTTCGAGATTGTCGCCGAGCGTCACGACCGGTACGTCGCTTGCGATTTCGCCCGCTGGCGTCTCATCGTCGGTGTGGTCATCGAAGACGGTAGCCCTGAGATCGGAGAGCGACAGGGTGCCGACCAAGCATCCTCGCAGGTCGCACACGACGAACAGGTCTTCGCTGGTTTTCCCCAGCAGTTTGCGAATGTCGACCAGCGGCATCGTTTCGGGAATGACGCGAAAATCCTCGTTCATGTGCTGGCGCACCGACGCGTGGCGCAACAGGTTGGTGGCCCGCCCGTCGCGCAAATCGAGCCCGGCCCGGCACAATTGCCAGCCGGAGAACGACACGCCCACCGCTTGGTGGACGATCAGGCTGGCGGGAGCGACTGCCGCCATAGCCGCGACCGTGACGGCATAGTCACCGGTTAATTCGAAGATGATCAGCGCCGTCGAGATCGGCGCCTCGAGCACGGGCGCGGCGACCGCGGCCATTCCGACCAAGGCGTAGAGGGTGGGACTGAGGCCCACATCGGTGAACACGCCGACCGCGACGACGCCAAATGCCCCGCCGGTCATGGCGCCGACGAAGAGCGCCGGGCTGAACACCCCACCACCGAAGCGACAACCGAGCGTGACCGCCGTCGCTGCGAGCTTGGCGGCGACCAGCGCGAGCAGAAGCCACAACGAGAGGTCGCCCTGCAGGGCTGAGTCGGTTGCCTGGTAGCCAACGCCGAGCACCTCGGGGAACTCGAGAGCGATCGCTCCGATGATCAGACCGCCGCACATCGGTCGAGCCCAAACCGGCACACGCAAGCGCGTGACGCCATCATCGACCAGCATGATCCCGCGCATCATCGCCAACGCCACGGCCGCGCACAGAACCCCGAGGACAATGAAGGCGGGGAACTTAAGAATCGAGACCAGGGCGTAATCAGGTATGACGAAGGCCGGATAACCGCCGTAGTAGCTCCGCGAGACGATGGTGCCGGCGACCGAAGCAATGACGACCGGCGCGAACGCCTGCGGAGCGTAGCGGCCGATCACGACCTCGATCGCGAAGAACATGCCGGCGAGCGGCGCGTTGAACGAGGCAGCCACGCCGGCCGCCACCCCGCAGCCTAGAAGGGTCAGCGACAGCGACGGGTTGAGCCGCAACAGGCACGCGGCCTGGGCGGCGAGGGTGGCGCCCAGGTGGATCATCGGCCCTTCGCGCCCGGCCGAGGCCCCGACACCGAGGGAGGCGGCGCTGATGGCCGTCGCGCTGATGCTTTGGACAAAGGGCATGTGCCCGTCCTTGACCGCGCCGGCCTCAATCACCTGTGCGACCCCAAGTGGCGCCCGCCCTGGAAACACGAAGTGTATGAACAGACCGGTGAGTAGACCGCCCCCTGCGGGACCAGCAGCAAGTGCCACCACGCAAACCCGCCGGCCAGGGTTTGCACTTGCGCCAAGGGCGAGCCGAACGCGGTCAGTTGGATCAAGCCGAGGAGTTCACGAAAGCCGATGGCCGCGCCACCGACGACGATGCGGACGACCACAGCCAGCCCCCACAGGACGAGATGCTCGTTGCCGGTGAGGCGGTGCGCGACCTCGCGGAGGACGCGAGGAGGGGAGAAGCCCGTGACGCGTTAGCTGGCGGGTCTGGCGGCGCCTATCAAGCCGCGCTTCAGTTGCACCGCCCGATCGAGCCCTCGGCGCACACCGTCTGGCCGTCGGTCCAGGTCGCGCCGGATAGGTCGGCATTGAGCAGATCCGCACCGGTCATTCGCGCCTCGGTCAGATCGGCGCCACGCAGGATGGCGCGGAACAGGAGGGCGCGACGCAGGTCCGCGCCCCGGAACGAAGCCCCCGCCAGGTTGGCCTTGGTGAAGTCGGCCTCGTTCAGCTGGGCCCTGTCGAAGCGCGCGCCGGCAAGGTTGGCGGTGATGAATTTGGCGCGGCGGCCGTCGATCTCGGTGAAATTGCTGCCGGAGAGGTCGGTGCGGTTGAATCGCGCGTCACGCAGCCGGCCATTCGAGACATCAGCACCGGCGAGGTTTGTTTCCTCGAAATAGCATCGCGACCAGTCGACGCCCGGTCGGGCGGGGTCCGTGCAGGCGGCTTCGGCGCCGGCGACCCCGAGCCCCAGGACCGAGGTCAGCACGAGCAAACCCGCGAGCAGGGCGCGAGGCATCACCGATCAGTCCGTGGCACGGCGAATACCGATGGTGCGACCGGCAAGTTTCGGAGTCGGCAGCGCGCTATGCGCCGCCTTCAACGCGCCCAGCGTGGCGAGAACGTCGGCGGGGAACGGGGCCGAGCGGCGACTCTCCATATCGACGTGGATGGTAAGGAACTCCAACGCCGCGGCGTGGTAACCCTCCTCGCGGTGGAACATGTCGCAGTACCAGTGGATGCGCTTGGTGTCGAAATCCAGCAACTGACCGGCGAACCGGAGAGGGTCGCTGCGCTGCACTTCCTGTAGGTAGTTGATGTGGCTCTCCAGTGTGAAGGTGGAGCATCGGTGGGCGGCCATGTATGCCTGGCCGAGCCCGATGCGGTCATACAGCCTGTCGGTCGCGTAGTCGAACGCCAGCACATAATAGGCGACGTTCATGTGGCCGTTGTAGTCGATCCACTCCGTGCGGACATGATCGTCGCCGAGATCGAGCGGCGCCGCGAAGTCGCCCGGTGCGCTCACGCCTCGTCCTCGTAGAGCCCATGGGCGCGGTGCCAGCCCTCGATGCTGTCGGCGCCGTAGCCAGCGAAGGTCTTGTTCTTGCGGCCGGGTCGCGGGCGCGGAACCCACCCCGCCGCGGAATCTAGCATGATGTGCGCGCTCTCCGGTGCCGGCGGCAGCTCGGAATCGATGGCCGACGCGAAGGGATGGATAAGTTCGGGCCAGCGCGGGTCCCACAGCCAAAGCGCGCTGCCGCAGCGGCCGCAAAAGTGGCGCTGAGCTTCGCTCAGTTCCCCGTCGATGGTTGCCTGGTAGACGCGCGCATGGCGCCGGCCTCGCACCGTCAACGTCTCGTTGTCACCCATGAGATTGACGGCGTAGCCACCGCCACCTGCGGTCTTGCGACAGATCGAGCAGTAGCAGAGCATGAAGGGGTATGGGGTGCGGGATAGGACCGAGAATCGGACGGCCCCGCAATGGCAGGACCCCTGAAGATGCATAGACCGAGATTCCTTACGTATCGTCGGTGCCCTTGTATACGATGTCCGCACCGGCTTTCCTACCGGCGCTAGCCGAAACCGAGGCGCGTGATGAGTGACGCAGCCATCGCTATCGATGCAGTGACGACCGAGCTTCGAGCGCTCCTGGGCGAGCGTCTGTCGACCGTGGCGGCGGTGCGGGCACAACACGGCAGAGACGAGTCGTTTCACGCGCCCCATGATCCCGACGCCGTCGCCTTCGCGAGGTCGACGGCGGAGGTGGTAGAGATCGTCAAGACTTGCGCGCGGCACGGGACGCCGGTGATTCCCTTTGGCACCGGCACTTCGCTCGAGGGCCACGTCGCGGCGCTAGAGGGCGGGGTGTGCCTCGACGTCAGCGGCATGAACGAGATCCTTGCCGTCAACGCGGAGGATCTCGATGTCATCGTTCAGGCGGGCGTGACGCGCAAGCAGCTCAACCAATATCTGCGTGACACCGGATTGTTCTTCCCAATCGATCCGGGGGCCGACGCCTCGCTCGGCGGCATGGCGGCGACGCGGGCCTCAGGCACCAACGCGGTGCGCTACGGCACGATGCGCGATAACGTGCTCGGATTGACCGTAGTATTGCCCGACGGGCGGACCATTCGCACGGCGCGTCGGGCCCGCAAGTCGTCGGCCGGCTACGACCTGACGCGCCTGTTCGTGGGCTCGGAGGGGACGCTCGGGGTCATCACGGAGGCGACGCTGCGAGTTTACGGGATTCCTGAGGCGATCACCGCCGCCGTGTGCTCGTTCGCGACCCTGGACGCGGCGGTCGATACTGTGATTCTGACCATTCAGTCGGGCGTTCCGATTGCCCGCATCGAGCTGCTCGACGACGTGATGATGGATGCCACCAACCGATTCTCGAATTTCAACTTTGCCGTGGCGCCAACCCTATTTCTCGAATTCCACGGGACCGAGGCGGGCGCGAACGAGCAGGCGGAAATGGTCCAGGCGATCGCCCGCGATCACGGCGGCGACGATTTCCGTTGGGCCCATCGGCCCGAAGATCGCAACAAGCTGTGGCAGGCTCGCCATGACGCCGCCTATGCTGCCAAGGCGTTGCGCCCGGGTTGCCATATGTGGCCGACCGACGTATGCGTGCCGATCTCGCGGCTAGCCGAGTGCATCGCCGAGACCAAGGCGGACATCGATGCCTCCTACCTGCTCGCGCCGATCGTCGGCCACGTCGGTGACGGCAATTTTCACCTCACGTTCCTGGTCGACATCGATCAGCCCGACGAGATCGCCGAGGCCAACCGCATCAACGAGCGGCTGGTCACCCGGGCGCTGGCAATGGATGGCACCTGCACCGGCGAGCACGGGGTGGGCTATGGCAAGATCGATGCCCTCGCCGCCGAGCACGGCGAGGGCATCAGCGTCATGCGGGCGCTAAAAACCGCCATCGACCCCCAGAATATTATGAATCCTGGCAAGATCTTGCGCGTCTAGCCAACGCCGCGCGGGCTCGGTTAGACGCCCGGCCGCGCGGGCGTTGGTGCGCCACCGTGCCGGCGCGTGGCGCGATGACAGGCGCTACAGCGTCAGTTCGATCTCGCCCAGCCGCTTGGTGAGTTTGCGGTTCTCGCTATAGTCGACCGGCACGGCGATGATCGCCGGGCCTTCTTGCTGGAACGCCTCGGCCAGGGCGCCGGGGAGTTCTTGCGCCGAGGTTAGCGTACGGCCCCAAGCGCCGAAGCTCTTCGCCAACATCGCGAAGTCCGGATTGGTGAAAGCCAGATCGGAGTGCTTGCCGTCGAACTGATTCTGTTGTTTCCACTTGATTAGGCCGTACTCGCCGTCCAGCCAAATCATGGCGACCACGTTCAGCTTCTTGCGAACGGCCGTCTCGATGTCCTGCATGTTCATCATGAAGCCGGCATCGCCGTTGATCGACAGTACGTGCCGATCGGGATGGGCAATCTTCGCGCCGATCGAGCCGGGGAACGCGAATCCCATCGAGCAGAAACCGTTGGAGATGAGGCAGGTGTTGGGCTCGTCGCACTGGTAGTAGCGCGATATCCACATCTTGTGCGCGCCGACGTCCGACAGCACGATGTCGGCCGGACCCATGAACTCGCGAACATCCCAGAGAATCTTCTGGGGTTTCATGGGGAAGCCCTTGTCGTCCTTCTCCATCGCGAAATCGTCCAGAATCGTCTGGCGCAACGGGGCCCAGTCCTCGATCTTGAACAGAGGAAGCTTGTTGTCGTGGTCGTAGCGACGGTTGAGCTCCTCGTTCATCTGCCACAGCGCATCGGCGACATCGGCGACGACATCGACCGCGACCGGGTAACTCTCGTCGACCTCGGCCGGCAGGAAGTCGATGTGGACGATCTTCTTGCCTTCCGCCTTGTTCCAATGCTCGGGGCTGTATTCGACCAGGTCGTAGCCGACCGCGATGACGACATCGCAGCTGTTAATGGCGGGGACGATGTGGTCCTTGCCCTGCAGGCCGATGGTGAGAAGGCTGTAGCGACCGGTGCGCGGGATCGCGCCTTTGCCCATGAAGGTATTCACCACCGGAATGCCGGCCTTCTGAGCGAATCGCTGGAGTTGCTTGGCGGCGCGCTTACGCACCGCGCCGTTGCCCGAGAGGATGATCGGCTTTTTGGCGGCGGCGATGACGTCAATGGCCTGCGCCACCGCCTTGTAGTCGGCCGCCGCGCGGCGGGTCGTGTAGACAGGCATGGGCGTAGCGTTGGTCTTTTGCTTGGCGAGATCCTCCGGCAACTCGATCACGCAGGCACCCGGTTTTTCCGACTCGGCGATCTTGAACGCTTTGCGCACCATCTCCGGAATGTTGCGTGCGTTGCTCACCCGTTCGGCCCATTTCGAGATCGGCCGGAACATGGCGATCGAATCCATGTTCTGGTGACTCTCCTTGTGCAACCGGTCGGTGCCCGCCTGCCCAATGATGGCCACAACCGGCGCGCGATCCATATTGGCGTCGGCGACGCCGGTGACCAGATTTGTCGCGCCGGGACCCAATGTAGCGAGGCAGACGCCGGTCTTTCCCGTCAACCGGCCATAGGTGTCGGCCATGAAAGCAGCCGCCTGCTCGTGGCGACACAGGACGAACTCGATTGGGCTGTCGATCAGCGAGATCATGACATCGGCGTTTTCCTCGCCGGGAATACCGAAGATGTGAGTGACACCCTCGGCCTCTAGACAACGGACGAACAGATCGGAAGCTTTCATGACGCAGATTACCCGGTTGCGGTGGCGCGATGATAGGGACTTGACGGGACTCAGGAAAGTAGAAGAACGGCTGCCGCGCATCGCCGCCGGCTGGCGTGGTGGTGCGGTTAGCCCTCCTCGGGCGGGCCCTCCGGCTCCTCGATCCGTTTGCCGTCGAGGGTCTGATCGTGGCGCAATGCCTCGGCCTTGCTCGCCGCTCGTTCCTTCTTGGTGCGGCCGGACTTGGCGCGAGCCTCGGTGGCGCGCCCATCGCGCTCCTTCTTCTCGCGATATTTGTTGAGATTAACGACTTTGCCCATGGGCGCCAGTTGTAGCCGAGAACGCCTTTCTGCCAACAGGAGGGTGAGCTAGGTTAGCCGAAACGGGCCGCGTATGAAATGTCTGGATCGGCGGCGATGCCAGTCGCGGCGTCGCCATGAAGATTAGTGTAGGAAATGCGGCGTATCCTGATTGTTCTGGCCGCGTTGGTTGTTTTGCTCGTGGTCGCGGTGCTGGTGGTTCCCAGCCTGATCGATTGGAATAAGTACAAGTCCGACATCACGGCCGAGGTCGAGGCTCAAACCGGTCGGCGGCTGGCGATCGAGGGTGACCTCGACCTTACGATACTGCCAAGCCCAGCACTTTCGGTCGCCGGCTTGCGGCTCAGCAATGCCGAGGGCGCGCGCGTCCCCGACATGGTGAGGATCGAGGCATTGGAGGTCGAGATCGCCTTCTGGCCCCTCCTCGGTGGCGAGATCGAGGTTGATCTCGTCCGCCTCATTGGGCCCACTGTGGCGCTCGAGATTATGCCTAATGGACGTGGGAATTGGCTGCTGGATTCTAGTGACTCGACCGCGCCCGCTGGAGAGCGAGAGGGGACGGGCGATGTCGACGAGGCCTCGCCCTTTCGCCTCGATCGGCTCGAGATCGAGGGCGGTGCCGTCACACTGCTCGACGCAAGCGGCGTGACGCGTAGCATAGAGAGTCTTGACGCTCAGCTCACCGCCGAATCCCTCGACGGGCTGTTGGCGGTGGTGGGGACATTTAGTGCGGAGGGTGTTCAAGTAAGCTTCGATATCTCAGCGGGTGCGCTTACCCAGTCCGCGATCCCGATCAAAGCCGAACTGGGACTGGGAGTTGGCGAGAGTTTGGGCCGCGTGAGCTTTGGCGGCACGGCGGTTCGGGTGGGCCCAGGCGCTCCTGCGGCGTCTGGCAAGCTCCAGGTCATCGCCCCGAGCATGGCCAAGCTCGCGGAAGGGATCGCGCAAGCCCTGGGCGCGCCCGCAGCGGTGCCGGCCATGCTCGATCAGCCGCTCGCGCTAGATGCCAAGATCGAGGTGACCGCTGAGGAGGGCGCCCTCAACGAAATCGCGCTGACACTGGGGGAATCCAGAGCGACCGGGGCGGTGAGCGCCGCATTCGCAGAGGGCGTTCAAGTCGATCTCGCGCTGCTCATCAAACGGATCAACTTGGATCAGTGGCTGGCACTGTCAGATACGGCCGGGCCGCCGCTCGAGGCGGCGGAGACCAGCGCTCCGTCCGAGCCGGCGGACGCCTTGGGAGGGGCAGAGGCGTTGGCGCTGCCGAGCGACCTATCGGGTAGTTTTAATGTCGAGGTCGAGGCCCTGACCTACAACGACGCCCTGGTTCGGCAAGCGACGATCTCCGGCGCCATCATCGACGGCACCGTGGAGTTTGGGCGCATTGCGGCGCTGCTGCCAGGGGGCTCCGACGTGACCATGAGCGGGACACTGGCGACCGTCGAGGGGCAACCCCGCTTCGAAGGTCAACTCGAGGCGGCGTCGGATAATCTGCGCGTCTTGCTCGCATGGCTAGAGCTGGAACCCGATGCCGTGCCGGCCGACCGACTGCGGAAGTTCGGGTTGACCACGAACATGCGGCTTACGCTCGACCTGATGCAGGCCTATCGAGTCGATCTGCGGCTCGACGCGTCGCGAATAA
This sequence comes from Alphaproteobacteria bacterium, assembly GCA_965226045.1. GTDB lineage: Bacteria > Pseudomonadota > Alphaproteobacteria > VGEJ01 > VGEJ01 > CBDDBU01. The sequence goes on along the minus strand of CBDDBU010000026.1, from coordinate 102,173 downwards.
CGGGCGGCATCGCCTACGCCGTTCGCCAGCGGACCGCCTTCAGCGTCGACCTCGACATCGACCGCCTCAATCTCGACGCCTATCTCCCCGCCGAATCGCTGGTGGGCGAAGGCGGTGACACACCGGAACCCGGCGTAGCGCAGACACCCGCCGAGTCGTCGCTGGCCATGCTCGAAACGATCGACACCAACGTCACGTTGCGAGTGGGCAAACTGACATACAACCGCATCCCGGTTAAGGGTCTGAGCCTCGATTTGAGCCTTGTGGGCGGGGTGCTCACGATCACTGACGCTCGGATCGGGGATGTGGCCGGCGCCGCGCTCAATCTGGTCGGCAGCGCCAGTGGCTTCGCCGCCGCGCCGAAGTTCGCGGGGTCGATGGAGATAATCGCCGCCGATCCCGGCGGGCTTATGCAACTTGCCGGCCTTGCCTGGCCGGTGCCAAGCGATCGGCGATGTCCCTATCTCTGTTGAAATTCGTGGGGCAGGCGTCGCTGGTTGATGATGCTATGCTGCCTTCATGATGGTTTCAATGGCACTGTCGGCCTGAGCCTTTCTCAAGTGTTCCTGGAGAGCATTTCGGAGGATGGGCAGCTGACGATAGGCCTTGAGGCGACGGAAGGTTTTCTGGGCCTCCAGCAGGCCGGCGGCGGTCCATCTGAGCGCCATCTCGGCGTGTCTCCAGCGTTTGACGTTGCGGGTGACCTGGCGCACCGTGCCGAGCGCGTTCTCGACGATGTTGGTGCAGGCGAGCGAGCGCCGGAGTTCGTGCGGCAGGCCGAGGCGGATGACGGTGAGTATCTCGTCCAGCCCCTCCAGGATGCTGCCCGAGACGCCCGGTTCCTCATGCTCCAGACGCCGGGCCAGGTTGCGCAGCAGCCGTTCGGCCTTGTCTGCGTCGTCCTGGTCCCAGGCCTGACGGAGCGCCTTCTTGACGCTCGCATGCAAATGCAGGGGCAGGCGCTCGATGATGTTACGGCCCTTGTGGACCTGGCAGCGCTGGATGGCGGCGGCCACACCGAAGGTGTTGCGGATCGCTTTGCTGAGCGCCTTCGCGCCATCGACGATGAACAGCCGGGGCAGCGTCGGATCGAGCCCCCTGGCGAGGAGATTGTCGAGCAAGGCCTGGACGACGACAGTGTTCTCCGTGTTCTCCGTCGCCCCCTCGACCACGGCCAGGACATGCTTGTCGCCGTTGCCATCGACGCCGATCGCCGCCACCAAGACATGGTCGCCGACATGCAGACCGTCGATCTGGATGACCAGCAGGTCGAGCTCCGAGAGGTCCGAGGCAAGCCAGGCCTTCATCTTCTTGCGCGACAGCGCCACAAAGCGCCGGGAAACGGCCGACTTCGAGGTGCCGTCGCCACGCGCTTTCGCCAGGTCGCCCTCGGGCAGACGGACCGCGCGGTGGTACTTGCGGGTCGACACGTTCAGCACCATCAGGTTGAGCGCCCACTCGAGCAACAGGTTGCCGTCGCGCAGCACCTGCCAGCTCTCCAAACCCACCTCCTTGCCAGCATGGTCGCGAACCCGTGGCCGCTGCACTTTCACGCGGCCGCCGTGGTAGCCGATCTCGCTCTGCGTATGGCCCCAGCGATAACCCCGACGGTTCCCATGGCGACGATGTCGGGCCCCGCACACGGTCGTGGCGTCCTCCTCCATCATCTCGGCCAAGGCCTCGACCCCGGCCAGGAGACAGAACCGATCCACGCTGAGACGGACTGCGTCCATCGCGTCTGCCAGCGGCGGCATAGGAAACGAGGTGGCAAGGGCTTTCGGGCTACTGGAACTACGGATATTCTTTCCCATGGTGTCGTTCTCCCTCTTGGGTTTGCAGCACCCGGAGCCTAACGGCTCCAGGAGAGCGACACCTACCTCAACTTTTCAACATCGACCGGGACATCTCCAGGTCGTCGAGGGCATGATCTGGGGCAGGGGCGCCGCGGATATGAAAGGGGCCATCGCTTGTTTCGTCGCGGCGCTGGAGCGTCACCTGGGCGCCCATGGCGGCCTTGCGCGCGGCTCCGTCAGTCTGTTGATAACAGGCGATGAGGAGGGACCGGCCGTCAACGGCACGGCGAAAGTGTTGGGCTGGATGGCCGAGCGGGGTGAGGTCATCGATGCATGCCTTGTCGGCGAGCCCACCAACCCGCTACGCCTCGGCGACATGATCAAGATAGGCCGGCGCGGTAGCCTCAATGGCCGCCTGACGGTCAGGGGCACCCAGGGTCACGTCGCCTATCCTCAGCTGGCCGACAATCCGATCAGCCGGTTGCTCGCGATGTTGGCCGAGCTGACCGGCCGCCCGCTCGACGACGGCAGCGAGCATTTTCAACCCTCCCACCTCGAGGTGACGACGATCGACGTTGGCAATCGGGCCACCAACGTGATTCCGGCCGAGGCCAGCGCGGCATTCAATATCCGCTTCAACGATCGCCATACCGCGCGCGACTTGAGCGCATGGCTGCGCGAACGCTGCGATACCGTGGGCGGGGACTACGAACTCGCGCTCTCGGTATCGGGTGAAGCGTTCATCACCCCGCCTGGGACGTTCAGCGAGACGGTGGCCGAAGCCGTCGCCGCGGCGACGGGGCGGCGACCCGCGCTCAGCACTACCGGCGGCACATCGGATGCCCGGTTCATCAAGGATTATTGCCCGGTGGTCGAGTTTGGGCTGGTCGGACAGACCATGCACAAGGTCGATGAACACGTTGCCCTCGCCGACCTCGCGACCCTAACCGACATCTACGCGGCGGTGATCGAGAGGTTTCTCGCGCCATGATCCCCGATCGCGCCGAGATCTACAGTTCGATCTATGGCGCTTGGCGCCTGGCGCGGCTCTACCCCTCGGGCATGCGCTTTTTTTCGCTCACCATCGAGGGGTTCTGGCGGTCTTTCTTCGCGGCCGTCATCGTCGCGCCGATCTACATCTACATCCGCCTGATCCGGCCAACCGCGCCGGTCGTCGAGGGGGCGCCACCGGCCGATCCCGGGCCGGGCCTGGTGGTGGTCGATATCGGCGCCTACGTCGTGGGCTGGGTCGCCTTTCCGGTGCTGATGATACTGCTGGCCCGTTTGCTCAACGTGAGCGGCCAGTACGTGAGCTTCATCGTCGCCTACAACTGGGCCAATGTGGTGCAGTGGGCGTTGTTCGGGGTGGCCGCCACGATCGCGGTGGCGCTGGGCGCCGAGACCGGTTTGGGCGTGGTGTTGAATTTGGCGGCCCTGGCGGCGGTTCTGTTCTATCAGTGGTTCATCGCCCGCACGGCGCTGATGACCAGCGCCTACGTGGCCGCCGGGATCGTCGCCATCGACGTCCTTCTCGGGCTGATCATCAACGTCGCGGCCCGGGCGGTGGCTTGAGCCTCGCCGACGCTTACGTGAACGCGCTGTTCTGATAGTCGTGAATTGCCTGGACGATTTCCTCGCGGTTGTTCATGACGAAGGGGCCATAGCGCTCGACCGGCTCGTTCAGCGGCCGCCCGGCGATGACGAGCAATCGGGCGGCGTCGCCAGCCGCGCTCAAGCCGACCGCATCGCCCGCACCGAGAACCGCGAGATGCCCGGCACTCACCCATGTCGCCTCAGCGCCGCCGATCTGGGCCGCGCCCCCGATATCGTACATATTGTACGAGGGTCAAGACCAGGCGGCGGCCCCAGACCAATTCGTCGACATCAGCGGCGCAGGGGGCGGCCGCCACGGTCAGTACCGCACCTCGACGAGATAGAGGCCGTCGGGCGGGGCTGTCGGGCCGCCAGCGGCGCGGTCGCGGGCGGCGAGGGCGGACGCGACGTCATCCTGCGTCCATTTGCCCTCGCCGACCAGCTTGAGGGTGCCTACCATGTTACGAACCTGGCGATGGAGGAAGGAACGCGCGCTCGTCTCGATGTGAATTTCATCGCCATGCCGGGTGACCCGCAGCTCGTCGAGCGTCTTGACTGGCGATTCGGCCTGACAGGCCTTGGCCCGGAAGGTGGTGAAGTCGTGCCGTCCGATCAGGGCCTGCGCCGCTCGGTGCATGGCTCGTGCGTTCAAGCGCGTGGGCATGTGCCAGGCGCGGCCGCGATCCAGAGTCGGCGGCGCGGGGCGATTGACAATGCGATAGAGGTAGCGCCGGGCGGTAGCCGAGAAACGAGCGTGGAAATCGGCCGCCGCCAACTCGGCCGACAGCACCACGATGGGCTGGGGACGGAGGTGAAAGTTGATGCCGCGCATGAGTTTCTCCGGTTCCAGGTTGCGCCTCAGGTCGAGGTGGGCGACCTGTCCCAGGGCATGAACCCCGGCGTCGGTACGGCCCGCGCCCGCGAGCGTTGCCGGCTCGCCGCTCAGGCGCACGATCGCGTCTTCGATCGCGTCCTGAATCGAGGGTCCGTTGGCTTGACGCTGCCAGCCGACGAAGGCCGTGCCGTCATACTCGATGGTCAACCTGTAGCGCGACATTAGACCGTGAGGCGCGCGGCGGCCGGCATCGCGAAACCGCGCTGGAACGCCTCCGACGAGAGGGCGCGCTTGCCGGGCCGCTGCAGGCATCGCATGCGAATCGCGCCAACGCCGCAAGCAACGGTCAGCTGGTCGTCGAGCACCGTTCCCGGCTGACCGGAGGGGTGATCAAGCACGTCAGCCCGCAAGAGCTTGATCCGCTCGCCCGCGAACGAGAACCAAGCGCCAGGCGAGGGATGGAATGCCCGAACCTGGCGCTCGATGGCGCCGGCCGACCAGGTCCAATCGATCTGGCGGTCGGCCGGCGCAATGCGCGCCGCGTAGGTCATTCCGTACTCATCCTGGGGCGTCGGCCGCAATCCATCCCCGGTCAACCTCGCCCCGACGAGCCGGGCCAGCGTCTCCACCGCCAGCTCGCTCGCGAGTTGAGCCAGTTGGTCGTGCAGACTCCCGAATGTGGTTTCGGGCGTAATGGGTATCGTTCGGTGGCCGAACGTGGGACCGGTATCCAGGCTCGCGTCCATTTGCATCGTCGTCACGCCTGTGACCTCGTCGCCGGCCAGGATCGCGCGCTGGATCGGCGCCGCGCCGCGCCAGCGCGGCAGGAGCGACGCATGGAGATTGATACAGCCATGGGTCGGCGCCGCGAGTGCGGCCTCGGGCAAGATGAGCCCGTACGCCACCACGATCGCCGCCTCGATCTCGAGTGCGCGGAACTCGCGCACCGCGGCGGCATCGAAACGTTCTGGCGTCGCCACCGGCAAGGCGCGCGCGAGCGCTGCCTCATGGACCGCCGATCGGCGCGCGCGCTGGCCCCGGCCGGCTGGCCGAGGCGGCTGGGTGTAGACGCGAACAATCGTGTGCCCGTTCTCGAGCAGCGCCGACAACGTCGGCACCGCGAAGTCGGGCGAACCCATGAAGGCAAGCGGCAAACCAGACATGCCGCGTCAGGCGGGCGCTTCGGCCAGCCTCCGCACCTTGGCTAGCTTGCGCAGGATGATGTTCCGCTTGACCGACGACAGGTGATCAACGAACAGCTTCCCCGACAGATGGTCGATCTCGTGCTGTAGGCAGGCGGCGTGAACGCCGTCGACCTTCTGGGTCCGTATCTCGCCCTGGCGGTCGCGGTAGCGGACTTCGATGGTGGTTGCTCGATCGATCTCGGCGAACTGATCGGGTAGCGACAGACAGCCTTCCTCATAGCTCATCGTTTCCTCGGCCGACCACAGGATCTCGGGGTTGACGAGAGCGAGCGGGCCCACGGGATCGTCCTCGCGCGCGACGTCGATCACGACCACGCGTTCGGGCACGCCGATCTGAATCGCCGAGAGACCGATGCCGGGCGCCGCGTACATCGTCTCGAACATATCGTCGATCAGTTGGCGCACCCGGTCGTCGATTTCCGCGACCGCCGCCGACTTGACCTTGAGTCGGGAGTCGGGGGCCGTAATAATGGAACGTATCGCCATTCGTTGAGCCTAGTACCATCGCGCGCGCCGCGAACGGCGGTGGGTCGTGCCGATACCGGAGACAGGTAGTCATGGCGATCATCGCCGTCAAGGCGGGCTGCGGGGTGCTCACCGTGAAGCCCGTTCCCTGAGCGTCCGTGGACAGCCAAGTTCTCACCATCACGATTGCCGTCGCCGCGCTGGGCGCGGTGCTGCTTGCGGTCATCGTGCTCATCGCGCGACGTGGACGGCGCGCCGATGCCGCCGCGACCGCGCAAACGACTCAGCTTGCTCAGGCCACCGAGGCGCTCGCGCGCTCCCAGGGCGAGATCAGCGGGCGGCTCCAAGCCCTCTCCGAGAACATGGTGGTGAGCCAGGCCGCACTCAACAAGACTGTCGAGGAACGGCTCGACGCTGTCTCCAACCGTATGGGGCAGAGCCTCCAGGCATCGGCGGCCAAGACGGCCGAAGGCATGGGCGCGCTGCAGACTCGGCTCGCGGTTATCGATCAAGCCCAAAAGAACATCACCGAGCTGTCGAGCCAGGTTGTCAGTCTGCAGGATATTCTCTCCAACAAGCAGGCACGGGGCGCGTTCGGACAAATCCAGCTGAACGACCTCGTCATCGCCGCGCTGCCACCGGCGGCCTACGCGTTCGAGTTCACTTTGTCGAACCGCAGACGCGTGGACTGCCTGATCCTGCTACCGAATCCGCCGGGGCCAATCGGCGTCGACGCGAAGTTCCCGCTCGAAGGCTATCAAGCGCTGCGCGCCGCCATCGACGAGCCCGCGCGAAAAGCGGCCCGGCGCGCCTTCGCCACCGACCTCCTCAAACACGTCGGCGATATCGCCGATCGCTACATCGTGCCCGGCGAGACCGCCGACTCGGCGCTCATGTTTCTGCCCTCCGAAGCGGTCTATGCCGAAATCCACACCAACTTCTTCGACGTTCTCGAGCAATCGTACCGCGCCAAGGTCTGGATCGTCTCGCCGACCACGCTGATGGCGACGCTGCACACCGTTCGCGCCGTCCTCAAGGACGCGCGGATGCAGGAACAAGCCCATGTCATCCAGCGCGAGGTCCAGCTCCTGCTTCGCGATGTCGGCCGCTTGCGCAAGCGCACCAGTAACCTCGAGGCACACTTTGCCCGCGCCAACGAGGACGTTCGCGAGATCCTCATCTCGGCCGACAAGGTCGTCAAACGTGGCGAGGCTATCGAAGACGTTCAGGTCGCCGACGCCCGGCCCGAGGGACAAGCCGTACTCGGGCTGTCGCGCGAGCGCGCTTCCGATGGCGCGACGACGGGGCGCGAGGACGATGACCCGCCCCCACTGCTGTCCCTCGACGACCTCGCTGCCGCCAATCGCGAATAGGCGCCCGCGCGCGTAGCCGCTCCGCCATGCCGCCGCCCACAGCTGGGCGTCAGTTACCGACGGCGTGCCACGAGGTGCCGGAGGTGAGCCGGTCGCGCTCCAGGAGCACGACATCGGTCCACCCCAGCTTGGCCAGATGATAGGCGATGCTGTAGCCAGTGATCCCACCGCCGATTACAACCACGCGCGCCTGTTCCAGCAACATCTCAGTAATGGCCAGTCAGCTCCGCGACCAACGCCTCCCGATTGTCCGGGTCGTGCGCATGCCCTACCCTGCGGCCCTCGCGATGCGCTGCCCGGGAAGGGGACGACCCCATGAGCACAGCCGCTAACTCCCTCGAGGCACGGGACATCGCCAGTCTCATACACCCGTACTGCGATCTCGCCCGGCACGAGGATGAAGGGCCGCTGGTGATCACCCGCGGTGACGGCATTTACATCTACGATACCGCCGACAGGCAGTACATCGACAGCATTTCCGGGCTGTGGTGCGCGTCGCTCGGGTTCAGCGAGCCGGCGCTAGCGGAGGCCGCCTACGAGCAACTCAAGCGGCTGCCCTACTACCACACCTTCCACGGCAAATCGACGCCACCCGTCATCGATCTCGCCGAGCGCCTGACGCGGATCTCACCGGTGCCCGAGCCACGAATCTTTTTCGCCAATTCCGGCTCGGAGATCAACGACTCGGTCATCAAGCTCATCTGGCAGTACAACAATGTTGTCGGCCGACCCGAGAAGAAGAAAATAGTCTCGCGGCGGCGCAGCTATCACGGCAGCACGATCGCCACATCGAGCCTGACCGGCCTGCCGATCGCCCACGCTGATTTCGATCTGCCGATCGACCGTTTCGTCCATACGACCTGTCCCGATTACTATCGTGAAGGGCTGCCTGGCGAGAGCGAGGAAGCGTTCGCCGGCCGCTGTGCCGCCGATCTCGAGGCCCTGCTTCAGGAGGAGGGGCCGGAGACGGTCGCCGCCTTCGTCGCCGATCCGGTGATGTGCACCGGTGGCGTCATCGTGCCGCCAGCAACCTACTTCGAGCAGGTCCAGGCGGTGCTGCGCCGCCACGACATTCTGTTCGTCGTCGACGAGGTGATCTGCGGTTTCGGCCGCACCGGCAACCAGTTCGCCTGCGAGACCTACGATCTGCGACCCGACGTCATGACCGTCGCCAAGGCATTATCTTCGGCCTACCAGCCGATCTCCGCGGCGATGCTGAGCCGGCCGATCTGGGAAGCCTTGCGGGAGGCGAGCCATCGCCATGGCACGTTCGCCCACGGCTTCACCTATTCCGGCCATCCCGTTCCCGCGGCGGTGGCTATCCGCACTCTCGAACTGATGGAGGAGCGCGACATCATCGGCCACGTGCGGTCGGTCGTGCCGCGCTTTCGTGAGCGCCTGGAGGCATTCCGTGGACACCCTTTGGTGGGAGACGTGCGCGGGGTTGGATTGCTCGGCGCCGTCGAACTCGTCGCCGACAAGAAGACGAAGCGCCCCTTCGACCCGGTGTTGGGCGTTGGCGCCTATGGCACCGCGCGCAACCTCGAGCTTGGACTCATCGTTCGTCCGCTCGGCGACACCTTTCCGTTTTGCCCACCGTTGATCATCACGGAGAGCCAGATCGACGACATGTTCGACCGGTTCGGCCGGGCGCTCGACGAGACGGCGGCCATGGTGGCGAACCATGCCGCCAGCGCTTGAGTGCTGCGGGCGCGTCGCGCACCGCGCCGCCACCTGACCTGGATGTATCGGATCGCCAGGAGTGTGGCCGATGGCTCAACAGCCGGGCGGAGAACTTGCATCAGCCTTTCCGACGACGTGAACGGGCCATGGCGCGGTTCCGAAGACCGACGACGCTGCAGAAGTTCGCCTCCGCTCACGCCTCCGTCCACAATCATTTGAACCACGAGCGCCATCTCACGAGCCGCAAGGTCTACAAGGAAGAGCGTTCAGCCGCTCTAGCTGAATGGCGCAGCCTCGCTGCCTGATCATGGCCGCCGACCCGTTTCCCGCAGACTGTCACTTTTGTCTGACAATGCCCCTCGCCGAGCTCATCCAGGGAGTGATCTTCAAGGACGGAATCAAGCAAGTTCAACACGCCGCCTGAACAGCCCGTCACCAACTTTCGGCCATAGCTCCCCCGGGGACGACGAATGGTCCGGCAGGCGGAGGGCCCTAGCCTGCCTGGGGTGGGGTCAGCCTTGGACGCCGATCCGGGATCAGAGGCCATGCCGACTCACACGCTGAGTGGCGTCATCTCGCCGCGTGAGAGTTGCGAACGTCTCTGATCAGCCGGCTCACGCCAGTTAGCCTGACAAAGCCGTCGCATGAGGTCCACAACGTTTCCACACGAGCCGGGGTTCAATTTTCCTCCTTCAGCGCACGCGCGGCGTCGAGCATGGCGTGCACCATGGCGCCCTCGCGGGCAATGGGTGACGGATGCCCGGCACGGCTATGGCTATGTCCCAGGCCCAACATCGCCTGAATTATCTTGTAGCTGACGGGCCCCGGATTGAGTGCCGGCACCGGTAGATGCTCTGAGAGATACGGCCCCGCCTGATGCATCGTTGTCGAGCCGAGGCAGAGGACTTCCGCACCCGCGTCGATGGCTCGACGGCCCGCCTCTGCCATGCGGGGGAAGACCTCTGCTTCATGGCCATCGTAGAGATTCTCAGCGTCGGACGGCGCCTCGAAGAATTCGATTCCGCTGCAGAATTGGGTAAATTCCGTCTTCTTCAAAAGGTTGCGGTAGAAGGTGAGCCCGGCGGAGTGGTATTGCGGGTATTGCGGGTCGTCCTGGGCCAGAATCGCGAACTTTCCGCCCAACATTAGTGCGTAGCTGAACATGGTCCGGCCCGGCGCGACCACTGGAATATCCAAAACCGCTCGCAATTCGGCCACACCGGAATCGCTCATGGTATCGACGCTCACGGCGTCGAAGCCCTCGTTCTGGGCGTCGATACCGGCCTCAAAAATGCCGACTTCGATCAAGAACTCGTCGTGTCGACCCAGAAAATAACGCGGTCCTGCCTTGATGCTTCGATACTCGAACTCGATATCGGTGGGAATCTTCACATGTGCCTGCTGTGCCCGGCGGTGTGCTAAACCATTCTCGCCGAAAGCGTACGGGACGATGATCAACGCCCGTGCCATGGCTGATCCTTTCTGTTACGCGAATAGAGACGCTAGGGATGCGAACTCCACGAGGCGGGCGCGCTACGAGGTGTACACTGTTGTTTCTCCTGAGGACTGGATGTGCCCGGCCATTACCCCGTCCACCGTGACCCGGAGATCGTTGAGGAACTCAGCAGCGACCGCCCCGTGCGCATGATTCAGGAGCAGCAGCAACGCGGGCGGTCGCTGCATTCGGCCCATGCGCCAGCCTTTGGCGAGCAAACCTTCCGCAACCGCGTCTATGTCCACCTCCCCGGTGGAACCGATCGAGAAGTGGCCGCCCTGCGGCGCCCCGAGCACGCAAACCCCTTCGATCCCACCGATGCCTTCGACGAACCGGCGTTTGGCATGCAGGATCGCCCTGACACGCTCCGTATAGCCATCAAACCCCAGGTAGCGCATGACGGCCCAGGCCGAGGCCACCGGCCCACCCGCGCGGGAACCCACGAAATTGAGCGTGGAGTACGCGCCGCCTGACCATGCATCGTGGGCGAATCGCTGGTACCGTTCAAGCGCCGCATCCCGCAACAGCAATGTCGACGACCCGCGATTGGCGTAACCGTATTTGTGCAGATCGACCGATATCGAGCTGACGGCGTCTACTCTGAAATCGAAACACGGGACCGGCTCGCCCAGCGCCTCAGCGAACGGGAGAAAGAACCCCCCACCGCACGCATCGACGTGCATCCACAAGTCGTGCTCGGCGGCGATCGCGCCGATCGACTCGATGGGATCCACCACCCCCATCGGGTAGGGCGGCGCGGAGCCCGTGATCATCACCGTGTTCGCGTTCACGGCCGCCGCCATCGCGGCGGCGTCCGCTGCGTAGTCGAGGCCGAGGGGGACACGAGCGACCTCGAGTCCGAGGTAATGCGCCGCCTTGCCGAAAGCAGGGTGTGCTGATTCAGAGGTGAGTATTTCGGGCGCGGTGGCGCTAGGTTTGTGCTCTCTCGCCCAATCCCGCGCCGTCTTGACCGCCATCATGATGCTTTCGGTACCCCCGGTCGTGACGCTGCCGCCCGCCGTCGCCGGCGCGTTCAACATCTCCTTCACCATCGCCACGACCTCCGCCTCTAGGCGGGGCAGACTGGGGTAGAGAGTGGGCCCATAGATCACGTTGTCGCCCATGTAGAGGTCATAGGCGTCAGCCGCGATGCTCACGACGTCATCGCCCGCGAAATAGGAGGCCTGCAAGTTCTTCGGGTCGCGCCAATCGAGATCGCCTTGGCGCCCCGCCACGAGCGCCTCCTCTATCTGCGAACGCGAGCGGCCCTCGCGAGCGAAATTACGGTTGCTGATCTCGGCTTCGGACATGACTCGCTCCATCAAGCGCGCGGTAGCGAGCGGCGCCGGCGCTCAGTGGTGCCTGCCTCATCGACCTCGAGGCTATCGGTCGCGACCTCGCCGGTGACGACCACGCCGTAAACCTCGCGCGCCTCTTCGAGCGAGACTATCCGCTCCTCGATGTCGCGCCTGACCCGGGCCGGGTCGCGGCTCATCGGATCGCCGAAGCCGCCACCGCCTTGATCGACTGCTCGGATCCACTCGCCCGCCGGCAGCGTGGTGTCCATATAGGCGGGTTGCGGCTCCGCGCGGCCATCCGCGCGCAGAAGGAGATTGGCGCCGAGATCGGCGCTCCGCCCACCATGCACGCCGAGCGGACGTCGCCCGGAGAGCCCATTGGTGATGTTGATCACCCGCAGGGGATCAGCGCGCGGGCCGAACACCACCTCGGTCGCTGGGCCGCCCCGAAAGCGCCCGGCGCCCGCAGAATTCTCGATCACACCGAGCGATTTGACTAGGATCGGAAAGCGCTGCTCGTCGATCTCAACGCTGTCGCGATAGAGAAGGCCCATGACTGGCATCAGGATCATCGAGACCATCCCATCGGTGGTCGCGGTGGCTGGGCCGCCGCCGCCCATGAGATAGACTTGGCTGACAAAGGGCGCGCCGCCGCGCCGGGAATCCCGGCCCGAGATCACGCCCGCGCCGGCCGAGTTGACCCAATTGCCCTGCGCGATGCCGAGGCCCTCGCCCAGCTCCGCGAAGGCGAGATGCACCAGGTTGATCAGGATGTCGATCATCGGCGCCGTGGCGCATGAGCAGCTATGGGGAAAGCGTGGGATGCCAGCGACGCTGTTCTCCCGCAGCAGGACCTGGACGTGGCGGAAAGTGCCGGAGTTGTACGGCACGTCGTCGAGGCAGTTGAACACGCCCTGGGCCGCCGCCATGGTCGCGGTGGCCTCGGTCAGGTTCATGCCAGCGTCGACGCAGTCGATATTGTTGCGCAGATCGACAGTGATATTGCCGGCCTCGGCGTCGACATCCAGAGCCACAGTGATCGGGATGCCGTCGGGCAGGAAAGGCTCGACCGGATCATGTCCCCCCTCGACGACGACTCGGCCGCTCACCAGCTTCTTGATGGCCGCTACCGTGCGACGCTCGGTGTATTCAAACCAAGCATCGACGAACTGCTGCACCGTCTCGATCCCGTGCGCGGCCATGAACGCCTTGAGCCGCTGCTCTCCGATGCGCGCCGCGCTGATTGCGGCGAGATGATCGCCATACCATTGTTCGGGCACGCGGATGCGGCGTCGGCACATGCGGATGATGTCGTCGATCTCGCGATAGTCGCGTTGCACCTGGACGCAGGGGAAGATCAGCGCGCCCTCTTCGTAAACGTCCTTGGCCGGCGCGAAGTAGGTGGTCGGCACACTGTTGCCGATGTCGGCCTGATGGCAGGTCGCGATCACGCTGAAGACATGCGCGCCGTCGTGAAACACCGGCACGAGCACGGCGTGGTCGGCCGGGTGGGTGCCGCCGTCGTACGGATCGTTGTGAAGGAAGGCATCGCCCTCCTTCGGGTTCGGCTGGAGGCGCATTAGCGCGCGGGCCTGAAGCGTCGCCGCGTAGATATGGATCGGCACGCCCTCGGCGGCCGCAACGAGCTCGCCCTCGCGCGTCACGATAGAGCACGACATGTCGCGCGCCATGCCGATCACCGAGGAGCGCGCAGTGCGCACGATCGTGTCCGTCATCTCGCGGACGATCGCCTCCATCCGGTTCGCCATGACCGCCAGCTGGATGGGATCGTAGCCGGTTCCGCTCATGCGCCGGTCTCGATGAGATAGTTGCCAAGCGCGGTCCGCGCCGCGCGGGCGCCGGGATACACGACGATGGTCGTGGTGGGCTCCTCGATGATCGCGGGCCCGGCCACGGCCATTCCGGCGCCAAGGTCGGCGCCGAGGTAGATCGGCGTCTCGACCTCACCGTCCGGTTCAAAATAGGCTGGGGCGAGACGGTCAGAGCGCGGAAGGGTGCCGCGGTGCGAGGTCTCCCGCGCCAGGCTTGGCTTGTCGCGCAGTCCCGTCAACCGCACCCGCCAATTGATGCATTCGATGAACCCGCCAACCTCGCGCACCGCGTAGAGCCGTTCGTGAGTCCGGTGGAAGGCCTCGACCAGCGCGGCGAGATCATCCGCCGTCTCGACGGTCGTGCCGGGCAGGGGCACCTCGATCTCCCATTGCTGATTGAGGTAGCGCGCCTCGACGAAGTAGTCGGTGCGCTGGTCGGGCACGCCGCGCGCGCCAAGCCCCACCCCAAAGGCCTCGGCCTGAGCGCGAAGCCGCTGCAGGACGGCGGTCACGGCTGCATAGTCGAAATCAGCCGAATGGGCGTAATGGCTCGCGCTGTACTCGGTGACGATGTCGGAATATTGCGCGCCGCACGCGCTCAAGCCACCCGCGGTGCGCGGCAGCAATACACGCGCGCATCCGAGCGCGCGGGCGATGGGTACGATGGTGAGCCCTGCTGCGCCACCGCCCGCGACCAAGAGGCTTTCGCGCGGGTCCACGCCGTCGTTGACCGTAATTGCCTCGATCGCTTCGATCATCAGCTCGCCCGCGAGCAGCAGAATGCCGGACGCCGTCTCTACGATCGTCTTGCCCATGGCGTCGGCGAGCGAACCGATTGCCCGGCGCGCCGCCGCGGTGTCGAGCGGCATGCGCCCGCCGAGGAAACGCGCCGCATCGATATAGCCTAGCATCAGAGCAGCGTCAGTCACCGTCGGCGCCTCGCCGCCGCGGCCAAAGGCTGCGGGCCCCGGCACCGCTCCCGCCGATTGCGGCCCGACCCGCAGCATGCCGCCTGAATCGAGCCAGGCGATCGAGCCGCCGCCCGAGCCGACGCTCCTCACGTCTACGGTTGCCATGCCGAGATTGTGCCCGACCCATTCCCCGAGCAGCCAACTCTCGCGTGTGTACTTGACGAGGCCGGCGCGCACCAGGCTCACGTCGAAGGTTGTGCCGCCCGTGTCGATGACGATGATGTCGCCGCCGACCCCCTCGGCTTCGGCATAGGCCTTGCCAGCGACCGGCGCCATCGCCGGCCCCGACTTCACCGTATAGACCGGCCGGGCGATTGCATCGGCCGCGTGCAGCAGGCCGCCGGACGACACGCTCACCATCATCTCACCCGAGAAACCGGCCGCAGCGAGATCGTCGTCCAGCGCGCGCAGGTGCGCCTGCATCAGCGGCTTCAGCGAGGCATCGATCGCGGTCGAGGACGCGCGCGGATACTCCCGGACCACGGGGTTGAGCGCGGACGAAAGCGTGTAGGGGATGTCCGGTAGGAGCGCCTCGATCAGCGCGCCGACGCGCCGCTCGTGCGTGTCGTTCGCGATCGACCACAGCAAACAGACGGCGATCGCCTCGATCCCCATCGCTGGCAAGCCGCGCAAGATGGCGCGCACCGGTTCCTCGTCGAGTGCGCGCTCGATCCCGCCCTCGGCGTTGATGCGCTCCGGCACCTCGAAGGTGAGCCGCCTTGGCACGTAGGGTGGCGGATTCTCCACGTCGACGCGAAATGGGTAGTGCTTGCCGCCCTGCCGGTACAGCAGGATGTTGGGAAAGCCTTCCGTCGTGAGAAAGGCGGTCTTGGCCACTTTGCCCTCGACGATGGCATTGGCCGCCCGCGTCGTCGCGTAGATCAGAAGACCGGCCTCACGCAGGAGGTCGTCGGGATTGCGGCGCAGTTCGGCCGCGGCATTGGCGAGCGCCGCGTACAGCCCGTCGAACGATCGCCTCGGCGTGGTCAGCGCCTTGCCGAGGATGAGGCGGCCGTCCGCATCGGCCACGACGACGTCCGTGAAGGTCCCGCCGACATCGACAGCGATGCGAAGCATACGCCGCTCTCCAGGGTGCGCTACCGCCTCAGGCAATCCGGGAACTTGTCAGATTTGCCAGGGAATTTGTGCTCATTTCCGTTTGGTACCCGAGATGTCTCTAGAGATTGCGCACGCTTGGGCGTGAGATTGAGCCGCCCTTTGACCCGCCCCATCGACTGGACAGCTTGGAATGTTAGTTGAGTGTGGGCTGGGACGCGATATCTGAAGTGACCGGCCGAGGCATTGTCAGAGTAAATCGGGTTGAGGCTGCTGGCGAGGTTCCTTAGCTTTCGTGGCACTGTCAGCAATTAGCCTTGAGCTGGGCGGGGGCGATCCGTAGCGTCAGCCGGGCGGGGGCGATTCGTAGCGTCGGCCGATGAAGAATCCCTTCCGCTACTTCAACAGTTCGCCCGAGGTGATCCGCCTTGCGGTGATGATGTATATCCGCTATCCGCTGTCGCTGCGCCAGGTCGAGGACCTCCTGTCCGAGCGCGGCATCGATATCTGCCACGAGACGGTCCGGTTTCTGGTGGAGCCGGTTCGGTCCGATGTTCGCTGCGGAGATCCGCAAGCGACGTGTTGATAGCCGGTCATAGCGGCGCTAACTCCTTGAAAAGCTTGGTGCCCCTGGCCTGACTCGAACAGGCACGTCCTCGCGGACAACAGATTTTGAGTCTGCCGCGTCTACCAATTCCGCCACAGGGGCTCGGGCGCGATGGGGGATCATAGCCGAGCGCTGGGTCGGATTAAACATCGTACGTCACGCCGGCGGGCAGCGTTGTCAGGGTCGGGCTGGGCTGCTATAGCCGGGCCGCCCCGGACGCCGCGCTCGCGCCCGGAAGGCACCCCTCTGCTCCTGCTCTCCCACGGCACCGGCGGCAACCGGTTCAACCAGTATTTCTTGGGCGAGTTCCTGGCGCGGCAGGGCTATGTGGTGGCTGCGGTTGAGCATCCCGGCGACCGCACCTTCGACCGTGGCGACTTCGGCACCGCCAAGAACCTATTCAACCGCCCGCGAGATCTTAGCGTCGTGCTCGATGCCCTGCTGGCCGATCCTGCCGTCGCTTTTTTTATCGATGCCGACCGGATCGGCGCGCTCGGCCATTCGGCCGGGGGCTTCACCGCCGTCGTCGTCGCCGGCGCGCGTCCGAAGCTTGCCAACCTCCTCGCCTATTGCCGTACCCACGCCGAGGACCTGCTGACCTGCCCCGAGGCCGGCGGCGCGCGCCCCGAGGAAACGCCCGAGCACTTCGCCTACATCCAGGGACGCGTGAGCCTCAAGGACACCCGCATCAAGGCCGCAGCCGTCTTCGCGCCGGCCATCGGTCCCTTTTTCGACGACGCCGGGCTGGCCGCCGTCGATATTCTGATCATGGTGTTTTGGGCCGGCCAGGACGAAATCTTGAACGAGCCGACCAATAGCGCGTTCTATCTGAGCGGGCTGCCAAACGCGTCCGAACGGCGAATGTCGTCGGTCGGCCATTTCGGTTTCCTCTCACTCTGCGCCGACCTCCTGCGAAGAGTCGCTCCGGAAATCTGTGCCGACCCGGAACGCACATCCCGCGCCGCGTCTCACGAGAAGCTCCTGAGCGAGTTGCGAGCGTTTCTCGAGCGCCACGTACCGCGACGGGGCGGCTGAGCCTATGCACGGCACCCCCGCGACGCCGTGGCGGCCGGCCGCGCTCGTCCCGTGCGCAGCTAAACCGTTGAAAAGATTGATGCCCCTGGCCTTGCGCTCGGTCGGATAGAACATCGTACGTCACACCGGGCGTCGGCGTTGTTAGGGCCGCGGTGGGCTGCTATTAGGCCGGCGGGTCGCGCCCCCGAGCGCGCCGGGTGGGGTATTGCTGATGTTGCGCGCGCTCTACGACTGGGTCATGCGACTTGCCGCGCACCGGCATGCCATACCGGCGCTCGGGTTGATCGCCTTCATCGAGAGCGCGTTCTTCCCGATCCCGCCCGACGTGATGCTGGTGCCGATGATCCTGGCCAAGCGCGCGCGGGCGTGGTTGATCGCCACCGGTTGCACCGTCTCGTCGGTCTGCGGTGGGGTGCTCGGCTATGTGATCGGCTTCTTTCTCTTCGAAGCCTTGGCCGAGCCGATCAGCGAGTTCTACGGCTATGGACACGCCTTCGCTGAGTTCCGTGAGGGGTACAACGAGCACGGGGCACTGATCGTCGCGTTTTTCGGCGTCACCTTCTTTCCCTACAAGGTCATCACCATCGCGAGCGGGGTCGCCAAGCTCGACTTCACAACCTTCTTGATCGCCTCGGTGCTCTCGCGCGGCGTTCGCTTCTACCTCGAGGCCGCGCTCTTGTATTACGTGGGCGAGCCGATCCGCCAGTTCATCGAGCGTCGGCTGGGCCTGGTGACGACGGTGTTCGCGGTGTTGCTGATCGCTGGGTTTGCCGCCATCCGCTTCCTCATATAAGCGCCGCCCCCGTAGCGCCGCTGGGCCCGGCGCATTACCTTGGCTCGATGATCGCGTGGGTTGGAGCCACCCTCGAGTCGCCGCGCGCCACGGCGATGATGATCTTGGTCGCGAGCGTCGCTATCCTCGTCGCTGTCTTCCTGTTCCAGGCGGTTGGCGGGCTCGATCCGTGCCTACTATGTATCTACCAGCGATATCCCTATGCCGCCACGATCGGCCTTAGCGCCGTCGTATTCGGTGTCGCCGGCCACACCCGCGCACTCGGCGGGCTGTTGGCGCCGGGCCTGCTGGGACTGTGCGGGCTCGTGTTCGCGGTCGGCGCGGGGATCGCCTTCTATCATGTCGGGGTGGAGGAGGGATGGTTTCAAGCCTCCGCCGCCTGCACCGGAACCCTAGGGGAGGTCGAGACGATCGAGGACCTGAAGGCACGGTTGGAGGCGGCGCCTCTTGCCCGCTGCGATGAGGTGCCGTGGTCGCTGTTCGGTGTCTCGCTGGCCGGCTACAATCTGCTCGTGTCGCTCGTCCTCGCTGTCATCGCTGCGGCCGCCGCCTGGCGCCAAATTAGCCGACCCGCATCCGATGAAGCGGCATAAGCGGCCCAAAATCACCGCTGAAGATCGCCTGCCCGGCGATCTACCGCGCGATCGCGTGATCGAGCGCATGATCCGGGTCGACCAGGCCGGCGAGTACGGCGCCGTGCGCATCTACGCCGGCCAGCTCGCCGTGCTGGGCCGGCGTGGCGGTCCCACGGTCGAGGCGATTCGCGAGATGGCGGCGCAGGAGGCCCGCCACCTCGAAATGTTCAACCGGCTGATGACTGAGCGCCGGGTGCGTCCGACGGCGTTGTCACCACTCTGGCACGTGGCAGGTCACATGCTGGGGGCGGCATCGGCGCTGGCGGGTGAAAAGGCGGCGATGGCGTGCACGGCCGCAGTCGAGGAGGTGATCGACGAGCACTACGCCGCCCAGGCGGCCGCGCTCGGTGATGACGAAAGCGCCCTGCGCGCCAGCATCGAGGAGGCGCGCGCCGATGAGGTCGCCCACCGCGACGCCGCGCTCGACCATGGCGCCCGCGACGCGCCGGGTTACGAACTGCTGAGCACCGGCATCAAGGGCGGCACCCGCCTGGCCATCTGGCTCTCGCAGCGGCTGTAGGCGGCGGGCGCGCAGGAGATCGACAATGGCGACCCCGATATACCAGCACGCATCCCCGTTGCTCGTGGCGGGCCCAGGCGCGGAGGGGCCGGTGTCGCGGCCGGAGCGGATTTCACTCAAATTGGCGGGCGATGCGGCGGAAAGCTACAGCGAAGCCTGGCTCCAGCGCTTGATCCACGCCCATCCGGAATTGTTGCCGATCTCGGAGATCGAGCCCGCGTTTCAGCCGGCGGTTCCCGCCTGCCTCGAACTCCAGACGTCCCGGGGCTACGTCGACAACTTCTACATTACGCCCATCGTCGTGTAGCAATTTGTGTAGCAAACACGGCTCACGACACGGTGGATCACGCTTAAGTGATTGTTTGGACTATGTTTTCACGAACAATGGCGGAGATTGAGGGAGCGGCTGGCCAGCCGCGAGGCGTAGCCTTTGGCGGCTCGCGACCGAAGATCAGGTCTCGAGTTCGGTGTCCCAGTAGAGATAGTCGCGCCAGCTGTCGTGCAGATAGTTGGGCGGGAAGGCGCGGCCGAGGGCGTGGAGTTCATGGACGCTCGGAACCCGGGGGAAGCGGCGCGGCCGCATGCCGCACTGGTCGGGCGTGCGGCCGCCCTTGCGCAGGTTGCAGCCGGCACAGGCGGAGGTCACGTTGGCCCAGGTGGTGCGTCCGCCCTGGGCGCGTGGCACCAGGTGGTCGAAGGTTAATTCATCGCGGCTGCCGCAATACTGGCAGCTAAACGAGTCGCGCAGGAACAGGTTGAAGCGCGTGAACGCCGGTCGGCGCGCCGGCTGGATGTAGCGCTTGAGCGCGATCACGCTCGGCAGTCGCATCTCGAAGCGCGGCGAGCGCACGGCGCGATCGTATTCGGACAGAACGTTGACCCGCTCGCCGAACACCGCCCGCACGGAGTCGTGCCAATGCCAGAGAGACAGCGGAAAATAGCTGATCGGCCGGAAGTCGGCGTTCAGCACCAGCGCATGGCAGCTTTCAAGCGGCGGCGCCACAGGCTCCCCCTCTTCAACGGCGTCAGCGGTGGGACCAAACCCGCCCGCAGGGCTCGCCAAGGCCACAAGTTATAGCGATTTGGCCGTTGTTTCAAAAGCCGCTGGCGTCGCCGTCCGCTACCTCAACACGCGCGCGAGGAAATCGCCCGCCAGTCGCAGGCCATCCTCGGCGATGCCGTGGCCGACGCCTTCGGAAACGTGCCACTCGACGTTGAGCCCCGCGGCGCCCAAGCCCGAGACCGCCTCGAACATCGAGGTGATGGGAATGAGGTCGTCGACGCCGCCGTGCACCAGCAGGATGGGAGGTTTGGCCCGGACCTCCGCCTCCAACTTCGCGGCATTCGCGAGCCGGCCCGAAAACCCGACGATGCCGGCGCACGGCCGGGCGCGCCGTAGCGCCACGTGGAGGGCCATCATCGTCCCTTGGGAGAAGCCGACGAGCGCCAGGCGGTCCTCGCTCAGCCCGAGGCTCGCGAGTTCCTCATCGATGAACGCGTCGAGAAGCGGAGCGGCCCGCGCGACGCCCGCGTCAACCTCGGGCGGCGACAGGGTTCGCAAGCTGAACCACTGAAAACCGGCGGGCGCCATGTCGCAGGGCTCCGGTGCGTTGGGCGCGACAAACGCGGCGTCGGGCAAGCGGGCCGCCCAGTGCGGCGCGAGCCCGATCAAGTCGTTGCCGTCGGCGCCAAGGCCATGCAGCAGCACAACCAGCTGCCGGGCTGGGCCGCCCCCGGCTGGAGAATGTCGCGGTCCGCTCAGCGGCGTACGTTTCGTCATCGTCCCTCTATCGTCTCTCTGGGGCACGATCTTCTCTGCGGGGCATTGGGTTGAATTGGGACCGTGGCATTGTTAGCCGCATTCGGCGTCGCTGTCGCGCCGTTCAGCGGCCGAAACTTGCGCTGGGATGGCTTCCCGCGCACAATCCCGGGGCACCGACAGGACCAACCCGCGAGGTCGAGGAGGCAGGAAATGACTACCTACGACGATGATGTGTTCGATGACGATGTAGCGGCCGTGAACTTCGACCATGACGATGACTCGGTCGTCGTCATCATTGGTTCCGGCGCGGGCGGCGGTACGGTCGCGCACGAGCTGTGCGAAAAGGGCATCGGCGTGGTGGTGATCGAGGCGGGGCCGCGCCTCAAGCTGGCCGACTTCGTCAACGACGAATACGACTCCTATGACATGTTCACGTGGGTGGACAAACGCACCGTCAGCGGCAGCGGTGATATCGCCAGGAACTGGGCCGACTCGCCCAGCTGGGTGTGCAAATTGGTCGGCGGTTCGACGGTGCACTGGGCCGGGCTGGCGCTGCGCTGGAACGAGGAAGAGTTTCGCGGCCGCTCGGTCTACGGCGATATCGCGGGCGCCAATCTCATCGACTGGCCGGTCAGCCTATCGGAACTCGAACCGTACTACGCTAGGGCCGAAGACAAGATGGGCGTGACCGGCACCAACGGCATTCCGCATCTGCCCGAGACCAACAACTACAAGATTCTCGACCTGGGCGCGCGTCGCCTCGGCTACGAGAAGGTGAGCACCTCGTACATGGCGATCAACTCCGAGCCGCGTGACGGCCGCAACGCCTGCGATCAGATTGGCTTTTGCATGTCCGGTTGCCGCTCGGGCGCGAAATGGTCGACGCTGTACTCGGAGATCCCGAAGGCCGAGGCGACCGGCAACCTCGAGCTGCGCGCCAACTGCATGGCGTTGCGAATCCAGCACGAACCGGCCGGCAAGGTGACCGGCGTCAACTACGTCGACCGCGATGGCAATCAACAGCTGCAAAAGGCGCGGCTGGTGGTGGTGGCGTGCAACGCGGTCGAAAGTTCGCGGATTCTCTTGAATTCAGCGTCGAATGTGTATCCAGACGGCCTCGCCAACTCGTCGGGTATGGTTGGCAAGAACTGGACCCGGCACATGACCGGCTACGCCTACGGCGTGTTCGACAAGCCGATCAACTACCATCGCGGCACCAACGCGTCGGGGTTGGTGCAGGACGAGTGGCGCCACGACGGTGAGCGCGGCTTCGCTGGCGGCTATGTCTTCGGCACCATCTCGCTCGGCCTTCCCTATTTCTCGACCTTCGTGAAGCCGGGCGCCTGGGGCCGGGCGCACACCCGCGACATCGAGGCCTACAACCATGTCGCCGGCATTTTCGTCAATGGCGAGGACATGCCGATCGAGACCAATGCCGTAACCCTGCACGATACCGAGCGCGATCAGCACGGACTGCCGGTCCCCAACATCAATATCGACGATCACCCCAACGACATCGCGATGCGCAATCACTCGATGAAGCGGTGCACCGAACTGATGATGGCGGCCGGGGCAAGCCGCGTGATCGAATGTCCGCCGATGCCGGGCTCGCACAACATGGGCACCAACCGGATGAGCGACAACCCGCGCGATGGGGTGGTCAGCAAGTGGGGCCAAAGCCACGACATTCCCAACCTGTTCGTGGCCGACGGCAGCGTCTTCGCGAGCGCGGGGGGCTGCAACCCGACGCTCACCATCGTGTCGCTGGCCATCCGCGAGGCCGAATACATCGCCGAACAGATGCGAACCAACACGATCTGAGCGTCAGCGCGATATTCGTCTGGAGGCGCCGGGGCATGGTCCCCGGCGTTTTCTTGCGCGCGGCTCATGGCCCGCCGGCGCGCGCCCCTTGTGACCAACCCGTGCGCGCGGTCTAATCAATCAAAGGCAGGCACGCATGACCATTGGGGAGGCATGACCAATGACCGACACCCATAGCGACGATGTCGCGTCCGTCACGTTCGACCAAGGCGATGACAGTGTGGTCGTGATCATCGGCTCGGGCGCTGGCGGCGGCACGCTGGCCAACGAGCTGGCCCAGAAAGGCGTGAACGTGGTCGTGATCGAGGCCGGTCCGCGCCGCAAGATCGCCGACTTCGTCAACGACGAACATGCCGCGTACGACATGCTGACGTGGCATGACCGCCGCACCTGCACGGGCAACTCGCCGGTGGTGGCCAAATTCCCCGAGGCGCCGACCTGGGTCGCCAAGGGCGTGGGCGGCACGACCCAACACTGGGCGGGTCAGGCGGTGCGTTTCCAAGAGCACGAGTTCCGGGCGCGGTCGACCTATGGCGAGGTGCCGGGCGCGACGCTGATCGACTGGCCGGTCTCGCTCGACGAGATGCTGCCCTACTACGATCGCGCCGAGGACAAGATGGGGGTCTCGGGCACCCACGACATGCCGCACATGCCCGAGAGCAACATCGCCAAGGTCTTCATGCACGGCGCGCGTCGAGCCGGCTTCAAGCAGGTCTCGCAGGTCAACGTGGCGGTGAACATGGTGCCGCGCGATGGCCGCAACGCGTGCGATCAGATCGGCTTTTGCATGCAGGGCTGCAAGTCGGGCGCCAAGTGGTCGACGCTCTATACCGAGATTCCCAAGGCCGAGGAGACCGGCCGCTGCGAGGTGCGGCCCGAGTGCATGGCACTCGAGATTCAACACGACGAGGGCGGCAAGGTCATTGGCGTGCTGTATGTCGACAGCGCGGGCGCCCAGCAGGTTCAAAAGGCGCGGGTCGTGTGCGTGGCGGGCAACTCCGTCGAGACCCCGCGGATCCTGTTGCAGTCGGCCACGTCGAAGTTTCCCGACGGGCTGGCCAACGGTTCGGGCCACGTCGGGCGCAACTACATGCGCAACATGTTCGCGTTCCTGTACGGCATCTTCGACAAACCGGTGAACATGCACCGGGGCTTCATCGCGCCCGGCATCGTGCGCGATGAAGCCGGCCACGACCCCTCGCGCGGCTTTCCCGGTGGGCTCTACATCACCGGGCTTGGGCTCGGCCTTCCGTACCACGCCGCGTTCCTCGATCCGGGCGCGTGGGGCCGCGCATTCAGCGAGTTGATCGAGGGCTACCAGTACACCTGCGGCGTCGCCGTGCTCGGCGAGGACATGCCGATGGCGTCCAACGACGTCACCTTGCACCCCACCGACAAGGATCAGCACGGGTTGCCGGTCCCGGTCCTTAACATGGACTCCCACCCGACCGAGTTCGTGCTCCGCAACTACGGCCACAAATGCGCGACGCGGATCCTCGAGGCGGCCGGCGCCCGCACTATCATCGAGTGCCCGCCGATGCCGTCGACCCACAACCTCGGGTCCTGCCGCATGAGCGTGAAGCCTGCGGATGGCGTGTGCAACGGCTGGGGCCAGACCCACGACATCGCCAACCTGTTCATTTCGGATGGCAGCCAGTTCAGTTCCAACAATGCCGGCAACCCGACGTTGACGATCGTGACGCTGGCCATTCGCCAAGCGGAGTACATCGCCGAGCAGATGCGCAAGAATGAGTTCTAACGCCACCGTTGGGGAGATCGCAGCCATGACCGGTGTCGACGCCGACGACGCGATTGCTTCCGTCACCTTCGGTCACGACGACGGGAGCGTCGTTGTCATCATCGGCTCTGGCGCTGGCGGTGGGACGCTTGGCAACGAACTCGCGCAAAAGGGCATCGATGTCGTGATCCTCGAAGCCGGCCAGCGCCGCCAGTTGGCCGAATTCGCTAACGACGAATACGCCGCCTGGGACATGCTCACCTGGAAGGACAAGCGCACCTGCTCGGGCACCGCGCCCTTCACCAAGGACTTCCCCGAGGCGCCGACCTGGATCTGCAAGACGGTCGGCGGCTCGACGGTGCACTGGGTCGGCAACTCGTTTCGCTTCATGGAGCGCGAGTTCCGCCCGCGCTCGACCTACGGCGAGATCGCCGGCGCCAACCTGATCGACTGGCCGATCAGCCTCGACGACATGCTGCCCTACTACGAGCGGGCCGAGGCCAAGATGGGGGTGACCGGGCGCGGCGACATCCCGTTCCTGCCACCCAGCAACAACTTCAAGGTCTTCGAACTCGGCGCCAAACGGCTCGGCTACCAGCGCATCACCACCAGCCACCTCGCCATCAACTCGCAACCCTATGACGGCCGCAACGCCTGCGACGAGATCGGTTTTTGCATGCAGGGGTGCAAGTCCGGCGCCAAATGGTCGACGCTGTACACGGAAATCCCGCGGGCCGAGGCGACCGGGCGCTGCGAGGTGCGCGCGGAGTGCATGGCGCTGGAGATTCAGCACGACGACGCGGGCAAGATCACAGGCGTGCTCTATGTCGACCGGCTCGGCGACCAGCACGTCCAGAAGGCGCGCGTGGTCTGCGTCGCCGGCAATGCGCCTGAGACGACGCGGATCCTGCTCAACTCCGAGTCCTCGAGGTACCCCGACGGGCTCGCCAACTCATCGGGCCAGCTCGGCGCGAATTTCGTGCGCAGCGTCATGGGCCTCGTCTACGGCGTCTTCGACAAGCCGGTGCACATGTATCGGGGGGCGGTCGGCGGCGGCCTGATCGAAGACCTCTCCGGCCACGATCCCGACAACCGGGGGTTCGCCGGCGGCATCTGGCTCGGGCTCTGCGCGCTCGGGCTGCCGTATCTTGCGGCCATTCTCAAGCCCAAGGCGTGGGGGGCTGAGTATGCCCATGACCTCGAGGCCTACGATCACATGGCGAGCCTCTGGTTCTGTGGCGACGACCTGCCCCAGGAGCGCTGCGCCATCAGCGTCAACAAGGACGTCAAGGACGAGAACGGCCTGCCCGCCACCCACATCCACATCGACCTCCACCAGAACGAAATCGCGATGGAGAATTGGGGTTTCGTCAAATCGGCCGAGCTGTTCGAGGCGGCGGGCGCCACCAAGGTCCTGGAGGAACCCCCGATCGCCTGCGGTCACAACCTCGGAACCTGCCGCATGAGCGCTAACCCGGCCGAGGGCGTCGTCAATAAATGGGGCCAGAGCCACGACATCGACAACCTGTTCGTGTCCGATGGCAGCCAGTTCACCTCCAACAACACCGGCAACCCGACGCTTACCATCGTCGCGCTCGCGATCCGCCAAGCCGAGTACATCGCCGAGCAGATGCGCACGAACGAGTTCTGAGGTCGGAGGTGCCCGCTCGCAGCAGAGGACCAACACCCATGGCCACGCTCGAAATCGACGAGAGCTCACCGCGGCAGGATTCCGAATTCGTTGAATTCTGGAACGACGTGCTCGTGCCCAAGTTCATCGCCTTCAAGCACATCCTTGTCGATGGCCTGACCCACCATAGCGAAGCAATATTTCCGACGCTCCCGGTTTGCGAGGGCGACCGCGTGCTTTACGTGGGTTGTGGCTTTGGCGACACCGCGATCAAGCTGGCCCGATGGTCGGTCCGCGCGGCGAGGTGGTTGGCGTCGAATGCTGCGATGCCTTTCTCGAATATGCACGCCGGGATACAGACGCCGCGGGACTATCCAACGTCACGTTCTTGCGGGGCGATGCGGAAGTTGCGCTGCCCGACGGGTAGTTCGACTTTGTCTTCGCCCGGTTCAGGACGATGTTCTTCGTCAACCCCGTCGCCGGCCTACGCAACATGCAAAAAGCGCTCAAGCCGGGCGGTCGGATGGTCCACATCGTATGGCGCAACCGCACCGACAACCCGTGGCTCTCGATGGCCATGGATGTCGTGAAGCGGTTTCACCCGGCGCCGGGTGAGGATGCTCAGACCGGCGGTCCGGGCCCGTTCTCGATGTCCGACGAAACCTTGGTCGCCATGATGATGAAGTCGGCCGGCTACGAGAACGTAGCGTTCCGCCGGGTCGATTCGCCGGTCCTGGTGGGCCACCGTGTGCGGGATGCGATTGCCTTCCAACTGGCGATTGGGCCGGCCGGCGAAGTGTTCCGAGAAGCGGGCGCCGAGGCCGAAGAAAAGCGCGCTGAGATTGAGGCGGCGTTGGCGGACGCGATCAACCGGCAGCGCAAGGAAGCCGACGGGATTGTCATGGACAGTTCGTCGTGGGTGATTAGCGCTACCAAGCCGGAATAAGAGACTTCCCACACGGCCCCACCCGGAACGCCGAGCGTGAGGAGAGTTGGGTCCGCTTGAGGTCCCCCGTGAACGGCGTTCTAATGGCGGTGGCCGAAGCGCCGGGAAGGAACTACCAATGACCGATATGCACGAAGATGATGTCGTTGCGTCCGTCACCTACGACCATGACGATGACTCGGTTGTTGTCATCATCGGCTCCGGTGCGGGCGGTGGCACGCTCGCCAATGAGCTCGCCCAGAAGGGCATCGATGTCGTGCTGCTGGAGGCGGGGGGCCGCCTCAAGCTGACCGATTTCGTCAACGACGAGTTCGGCGCGTTCGAACAGATGACGTGGCTGGACAAGCGCACCAGCTCGGGCGATGCGGGCTTCGTCAAAAACGCACCCGAATTCCCGACCTGGATTTGCAAGACGGTGGGGGGCTCCTCGGTTCACTGGGTCGGCAACTCGATTCGCCTGCAGGAACGAGAGTTCGCGCCACGCACGACCTACGGCGAGATTCCCGGCGCCAACCTGATCGATTGGCCGATCACGCTCGATGAAATGCTCCCGTACTATGACAAGGCCGAGGACAAGATGGGGGTGACTGGCCGCCACGGCATCCCCCATCTGCCGAAGAGCAACAACGCCAAGGTCTTCTTCCGGGCTGCCAAACGGATGGGCTTCGAGAAGGTTTCGACCAGCTATCTGGCGATCAACTCCGAGCCTCGCGATGGCCGCAACGCGTGCGATCAGATCGGTTTTTGCATGCAGGGCTGCCGCTCCGGCGCCAAGTGGTCGACGCTCTACACCGAGATACCGAAGGCCGAGGCGACCGGCCGGTGCGAGGTGCGGGCCGAATCGATGGCGCTGCGGATTGAGCATAACGATGCCGGCCGCATCTCCGGCGTGCTCTATGCCGACAAGGCCGGCAACCAGCACCTGCAAAAGGCGCGCGCCGTCTGTGTCGCCGGCAACTCGCTCGAGACGCCGCGGATTCTGTTCAACTCGGCGACCTCGCGATTCTCCGATGGCTTGGCCAATTCATCCGGCCAGCTTGGCAAGAATTACATGCGCAACTGCCACGGCATGGTGTTCGGCGAGTTCGACAAGCCGGTCAACATGTACCGCGGCCCGGTCGGCGCCGGCCTGATCGAGGACCTCGGCGGTAACGAGCCCGACAGCCGCGGCTTCGTCGGCGGCATCTGGATCGGGCTGGTCTCGGTCGGCATGCCCTATTTCGCCAACATGCTCGACCCTAAGGGCTGGGGCCGCGAGAAGACCGAGGGGCTGGAGGGCTACGAGCGCACGGCCGGCGTGTGGTTCTGCGGCGACGATCTGCCGCAGGAGCGCAACCACGTGCGGCTGAACACCGAGGTGAAGGACCAGTTCGGCTTGCCGGTCGCCCACGTCCATTTGGAGATGCATGAGAACGAGCGGCGGATGGAGAACTTCGGCCTGCGCACCTGCGAGGAGATGATGCGGGCCGGCGGCGCCCGGCGCACGATTTCCGAAGCTCAGCCCGGCTCAGCGCACAACATCGGCACCTGCCGCATGAGTGAGAAACCGGCCGAGGGCGTGGTCAACAAGTGGGGCCAGGCCCACGACATCCCCAACCTGTTCGTCTCCGACGGCAGCCAGTTCACCCACATCAACACCGGCAACCCGACCCTCACCATCGTCACCCTGGCTATCCGCCAAGCCGACGCCATCGCCGAAAAAATGCGCGGCAACGAGATTTGAGTGTGGCAAGAAGAGCAAAGGTCTAACGCGACACTTCGGTTCATGGCGACTCAGAAAGAACTGACCGGGCCGCCGCCGGGGACCGCCCCAAGCCCCGAGCGTGATCGGGTGCTGGCGTGCCTCCGTACGAACGCCGACGAGATTCGCGCGCGCGGCGTCCGGTCGCTTTCGTTGTTCGGCTCTACGGTGCGCCAGGAGGCGACGCCCAGCAGCGACGCGGATATCCTGATCGATCTCGGCGAGCACCACGATCTGACCCTGATCGATCTGGTCGCGCTCGAAAACTATCTGAGCGGGCTGCTCCACGCACCTGTCGATCTGGCCATTCGCTCCAACATCAAGCCTTTCCTGCGCGAAAGCATCCTCGCCGAGGAGTTGCGGGTGTTTTGATCGCTCGTACGCCTCTGCAACGCCTCTAGGACTTCATCGACAGAATCGAAAGGATCGAGCGCTACACGCGAGGAAACCATCAACGAATACCGTCGCGATCCGATGTTGCGAGATGCCGTGGAGCGCGGCATCGAGATCATCTCGGAGGCCAGCCGTCACCTTCCCGAGGATTTGAAGGCCGAGCATCCCGAGGTGTCATGGCGAAGCGCGGCGGGTATCGGCAACATCATTCGTCACGGCTACGACGTGGTGGATGACCAAGCGATCTGGAACACCATCGAGCAGAGCCTGCCGCCACTCCGAGCGGCCGTAGAGTAGAGGCGATGGCCGTGACCCTAGAAGGCATCTGAGAGAGCACGCCACTCTCGGATCGGCGTGTACAAACAGTGGCAAAGATTGTGTGACTCTAGCCGGCAACGGAGGCTTGGAGCGATGCATGTTTCTCTCACCGACGTGCTCGACGAGTACGGCAAGAAGCAGGTCGCCTCGGGCCTTTACAACAACGCCAGCGAGGTGATGCTTGAGGCGCTGCGCTTCAAGATGCGTTTCGACGCGGGCGAGCGGGCCAAACTCGAGGCGCTACGCCGCGACATCGACACCGCGTGGCGACAGGCCGACCGCGGCGAGTTCGAACCATTTGACGTCGAGCGCTTCCTGGCCGAGCTTGACCGCGAGAAGGCGGTTGAAGAGGGCGCCGCGTAGTTTATCTCCTCGCGCGCGAGGCCCGCGCCGACCTCCGCGAGATCGCTCTCTACACGGACGAGCAGGGGGGTGCTTCGACCGGCAACTCCCACATCCGACTTCTTGAGCGGGCCTTTCGTCGCGTGGCCGCGAACCCTGAACTCGGCCGGGCGCGGGATGACGTCCGCTCGGGTTTGCGGAGTTACGTGTGTAAACGGCATGTTATCTTCTAGCGTTCGATGGCCCCTGGCATCGTGATCTTCCGCGTCCTACATCACGCCCGTGATGTCCGGGCCGTGGTGTAGGCGGATCGTGAAGCGTCGAAGGGGCAGGGTTGCGCGTCCCGAGGTTTGTGAGCTGTTGACCCATCGCCGGCGGGCGAGGCTGACAACTGCCGTGATGGTTTGGGCAGCCCCTCGGAGCTACCCCGGCACTTCCTGAAGGTGCTAGTCTTCGCAGGCGGGGCGCGGCGTCGGACGGGGCGAGTCACTATGACATCGACTGAAGATTTCGACGAGGCGGTGGCGGCCGTCACCTTCGATCATGATGACGACTCGGTGGTCGTGGTGGTGGGTTCGGGCGCCGGCGGCGGTACGCTCGCCAACGAGCTTTGCCAGAAGGGCATCGATGTCGTTTTGATGGAAGCTGGGCCGCGCCTCAAGGCGGCCGACTTCGAGAACGACGAGGCGGTGATGTTCGAGCGCCTGAGCTGGATGGACCGGCGCATCACGGCCGGCGGCTCGACCATGGCGCGTGACTGGCCGAATCTGCCGACCTGGATTTGCAAGACGACCGGCGGCTCGACTACCCATTGGGCCGGCCAGTCGCTGCGGTTTCGCGAGCACGAGTTCAAGCCGCGCACCACCTACGGGGCCATCGATGGCGCCAACCTCATCGATTGGCCGATCTCGCTCGACGAGATGCTGCCCTACTACGAGCGCGCCGAGGACAAGCTGGGCGTGAGCGGCCGTGGTGGGCGACCCGTGCTGCCCACCAATAACAACTACAAGGTCATGGCGCTCGGCGCCAAACGCATGGGCTACAGCGATTACGACGCCAGCCATATGGCGATCAACTCGGTGCCGTACGGCGGGCGCAACGCTTGCGATCAGATCGGCTTTTGCATGCAGGGGTGCAAGTCCGAAGCCAAGTGGTCGACGCTGTATACGGAGATTCCGAGGGCCGAGGCGACCGGGCGGTGCGAGGTGCGTCACGCGTCGATGGCGCTCAAGATCGAGCACAACGATGCCGGTCGCGCGACTGGCGTCCTCTATGCCGACCCCGCCGGCGACCACCAGCTCCAAAAGGCGCGGGTGGTGTGCATCGCCGGCAACTCGATCGAAACGCCGCGCCTGTTGCTGAACTCTGAATCCTCGATGTTCCCCGACGGGCTCGCCAACGGGTCGGGGCAGGTGGGCAAGAATTACGTCCGCAACATGACCAGCTTCGTGTACGGCATCTTCGACAAGCCGGTGAACATGCATCGTGGCGCGGCCGGCCAAGGCATCATCCGCGACGAGTCATGGCATAGACCTGAGCGCGGCTTCGCGGCCGGGCTCTGGATGACGAGTTGTGGGCTTGGCCTGCCCAATGTGTCGGGCTTCATGCGCCCAGGCGGCTGGGGCCGCGACTACACGCTATTGCTGGAACAGTTCGCCAACATGGCCGGCATCTGGACCTGCGGCGAGGACATGCCGATGGAGAAGAACGGCATCACCCTGCACGGGAGCGAGAAGGACCAGTACGGCCTTGCCGTACCTGTGGTCAGCATCACCGAACATCCCAACGATGTCGCCATGCGCAACTACAGCCACCTGCGGGCGACCCAGGTGTTCGATGCGGCTGGTGCCGTGCGCACGGTGGAATCGGCTTTGGTCCCGGGCTCGCACAACCTCGGTACCTGCCGGATGAGCGAAAACCCCGACCACGGCGTGGTCAACGCGTTCGGCCAAGCTCACGACGTGCCCAACCTGTTCGTCTCGGACGGCAGCCAGTTCACCTCCGCCTTCACCGGCAACCCGACTCTCACGATCGTGACCCTCGCCATCCGGCAGGCGGAGTACCTCGCCGAGAAGATGCGCGGCAACGAGATCTAATGCCATGAAACTCAGCTCCGAGCGCATCCTCACCAGCCACGTCGGCAGCCTGCCGCGCCCCGACAATCTCGTCGCGATGCTGGCCGCGCGTGATCGTGGCGACGATTACGACGCCGCGGCCCTCGCCAGCCGCGTCACCTCGGCAACCCATGAGATTGTCGCAAAACAAGTCGCCGCCGGCGTGGATATCGTCAATGACGGCGAGATGGGGAAGTTCGTCTACGCCACCTACGTGAAGGAGAGGTTGAGCGGTTTCAAGGGCGAGAAAGACCGTCCCGTGCCAAAGGACCTGCAGGATTTTCCGAACTACGCCCAGCGGATCGGCTGGCCGGAGATCACCCGTCCGGTCTGCTCAAGTCCGCTAGATCCGCTCGACTCATCGGCGGTCGCCGCCGACATCGAGAACCTGCGAGCCGCGACGCACGGGGCCGGCGCGGTCGATATCTTCATGTCGGCGGCCTCGCCGGGGGTGATCTCGGCGTTCCTGAAGAACGACTACTACCCGAGCCACGAGGCGTATCTGATGGCCCTTGCCGACATCATGAAGGCGGAATATGACGCCATCCACCAAGCCGGATTCGTGCTTCAGCTCGATTGCCCCGATCTCGCCATGTCGCGGCATATTCACTTCAACCAGTTCGACCACGAGACCTATGCGAAGATGCAGGAGCTCCAGGTCCGGGCGCTCAACCACGCCACCCGTGACATCCCGGCCGAGGACATGCGCCTGCATCTGTGCTGGGGCAACTACGAGGGCCCGCACCATCACGACGTGCCGCTCGCCGAGATCATCGAGACGGTTCTCCAGGCGCGGCCAGCCGGCCTGTCGTTCGAGGCGGCCAACCCCCGCCATGCCCACGAGTACAAGGTGTTCGCCGAGGTCGACGTGCCCGAGCACAAGGTGCTGTTCCCAGGCGTGCTCGACACCACCACCAACTACATCGAGCACCCGGAACTGGTCGCCGACCGCATCTGCGATTTCGCCAACATCGTGGGACGGGAGCGCGTGATTGCCTCGACCGATTGCGGCTTCTCGACGATCGCCGGGGCGCCGCTGGTCGATCCCGAGATTGTGTGGGCGAAGTTCGAAGCGATGGCCGAAGGCGCGCGACTGGCCAGCCGGCGCTTGTGGAACGGCTAGGGGAGGGCGCGATGAAGCTCAGCGACGATCGTATCCTAACCACCCACGTCGGCAGTTTGCCGCGGCCGGCCGACCTACTCGATCTCTCGTTCGCCAAGGATCGCCACCAGGACTATGACGCGGCGGCGCTGGACGCATGTCTCGAATCGGCGGTCGCCGATATCGTCGCCAAACAGCTCGGGTGCGGCGTGGACATCGTCAACGATGGCGAGATGAGTAAGATCAACTACGCGACCTATGTGAAGGAGCGCGTGAGCGGTTTCGAAGGCGAGGACGAGGCCCGCGTTCACGGCTCCGATCTGGCCGCCTTTCCGGGCTATCTTGAGCGCCTGTTCGAGACCGGCGGGATCGGCGTCATGAAAAGGCCCGTGTGTACTGGCCCGGTCGGCTACCAGGGCGAAGCGGCGGTTGAAGTTGACATCGACAACCTCAAGGCTGGGCTTGAAGGTCGAGCGGCGGCCGATTGTTTCATTAACGCAGCGTCTCCCGGCGTCATCGCCTTGTTCCTCGGCAACACGCACTACAAGGATCACGAGGCCTACATCTGGGCGCTCGCCGAGGCGATGAAGATCGAATACGACCTGATCACCGAAGCCGGCATCGTGCTCCAGCTTGACGCGCCCGACCTCGCCATGGGCCGTCACATCCAGTTCGGCGACGACGATTTAGCGACCTTCCGCAGGGCGGCGGAGATTCACGTCGAAGCTCTGAATCACGCTACCCGCGACTGCCCGCCCGAGTTGATGCGCCTGCATCTGTGCTGGGGCAACTACGATGGGCCCCATCATCACGACGTGCCGCTCACAGAGGTGATCGACCTCGTCTTCAAGGCGCGGCCCCAGGCGATCGTATTCGAAGGCGCCAATCCGCGCCACGAGCACGAGTGGAAGGTGTGGCGGGACGCGGGCGTGCCCGACGACAAGGTGCTGGTTCCCGGCGTCATCAACTCGACCAGCAACTACATCGAGCACCCTGAGCTGGTGGCCGATCGCCTTGAGCGCTACGCCGCAATCGTCGGCCGAGAGCGGGTGATCGCGGGCACCGATTGCGGCATGTCGACCTCGGCCGGCTTTCCCAAGGTCGACCCGGATATCGGCTGGGCCAAGTACGCCTCGATGGCCGAGGGCGCGCGGCTGGCCAGCGAGCGCCTCTGGGCCTAGACCGCGTAGAGGCGAACTTCACGCCGGCGCCGTCATCTCCATGAGCCAGCGGAAGACGGGCGCGACGGCGATGAAGTGGCCCAGGCAAAAGCGGGGGAGGGTGGCGGTCGTCCACGCCTTCGGGATCGGTCCCTCCCACCCGATGTACAAGCCGTTGTGGCGCAACAGTTCAGCATTGGGATGATCGGCGGGTACGCCCCTCGGGACCTTCTTGTAGCCGATTCCGCCGATCGTGTAGGGCCCAGCGGCGGTGGCGTCGGCGATCGCCCAGCGCAGCGCCGTCCTCTTGGCCGCCTTCTCGTCCGCTTTTTCTTGGCCTCTGCGTCCTCGCGTTTGGCGCGTTCGGCCCCAGGCTGGGTTAGGG
This sequence comes from Alphaproteobacteria bacterium, assembly GCA_965226045.1. Lineage (GTDB taxonomy): Bacteria > Pseudomonadota > Alphaproteobacteria > VGEJ01 > VGEJ01 > CBDDBU01. The sequence goes on along the minus strand of CBDDBU010000026.1, from coordinate 67,532 downwards.
CGCGGAACTCCTCACCCGAAATGAACAATCTGGCGAGCGTGGTCGCGCTGGCGACGAACGCGACCACGAAAACGAACCAAGTATCGGCGCTCGATTCCATGACGCGCCTAGAGTCGGAGGCCGTGGCGCGCCTCGCCGGGCTCGCCGCGCGCCAACGTCATGGCCTTGCGCGCCAAGAAGCGCGCGCCGGCCCCGGTATTTCGCATTTGCCGCAGTCCACCCATGGCAGCACCGACGATCGCGCGGCGCTCACAAATAGGCGCCATAGATGAAGGTGACCAGGGTCGCGAAGCCGAAGCTGACCACCCCGATCATGAGCAACTTATAGAGGACCATCGCCTCCCGCCCGCTGAGGCCGGCGCCCGGGCGGGGCGGGCATGGGCGGCAGTCGAGTTTGGACCGGCGCTCGGGTTCGGACCCGCCCCGCGGGAGGGCCCGGCTGACGGCCGCGATGGCGAGGACGGTCCGCCGCCACCACTTCCACGGCCCCCGCCGCCTCCGCCTCCGCTCGGGCCTCCGACCGCGGCATTCTCCTTGCCCTTCCCCTGATAGACGATCTGCTCTTTGATGAGATTGTCGGTTTCGTCATAGATCTCGCGAACGACCTTGATCGATTCGAGCTTGGTCTGCTTCTCGATTTGGCGCGCTTCCTCGATTGCCTGATCTTTCTGGTTCTTGTTGTAGCGCGCCTCGAGGAGCCAGCGACCACCCTGCTGGATGTAAATCGCGAAGGTGATTTCCTTGGCCATGGCCCGCGACCTCCCCTCGCATACCTCCGCCAGTACCGATGTGCCGGAGCGGAGACGCCGGTGAGCGGGGAGGGCGCGCCTGGCGCTCGCCGTGGCCACGAATGTCACGAGCGAAACCACCTGTGCCTCAGTGATCCCCGTTGCTTACGGACGCGACAAACACCTTATGTATCAGATGCTTGTACAGCGTCGTTCACGGGACCACTAAGTCTCTACATTGCTTGCGGTGTTGGCAAGCGCCCCCCATGGGCGCCGGCCGTCAGCCGCCATGGTCGATCAGAACAAGCCGGTAATCAGCCCCTGCTCGTTGACCGAGATATTGTTGGCGGCCGGGACCCGCGGCAGCCCCGGCATGGTCATGATGTCGCCACAGACCGCGACCACGAATTCGGCGCCGCCGGCAAGGCGGAGTTCGCGAACCGGCACAATGTGGCCGTCGGCCACCCCTTTGACGCTGGGATCGGTGGTGAAGCTGTACTGGGTTTTGGCGATACACACCGGGAAGTGGCCGAATCCGCCGTCCTGGAAGTCCTTGAACTGGTTGAGGACGCGCTGATCGGCGGTGATGTCGGCGGCCCGGTATATTTTCTGAGCGACGGTGCGGACCTTGTCCCACAGCGGCATGTCGTCGGGATAGAGCGGTGCGAAGTTCGACGCCTCGCTGTCGATCGTCTCGACGACGGTCTGGGCCAGCTCGATCGCGCCCTCGCCGCCGTGGGCCCAGTGATCGGCCATGACGGCCTTGACACCCAATTTCTCGCACGCCGCGGTCACCAGCGCGACTTCGGCCTCGGTATCGGCGCTGAACCGGTTGATTGAGACGACCACCGGCAAGCCAAAGCCGCGCACGTTCTCGATGTGGCGCTCGAGGTTGGCGATACCCGCCTGCACCGCCGCCGTATTCTCGGTTTTGAGATCTTCCCGCGCCACGCCCCCGTGCATCTTCAAGGCGCGGATAGTCGCCACGATCACCGCGAGATCAGGCGCGAGGCCGGCTTTGCGGCATTTGATGTCGAAGAACTTCTCGGCCCCGAGGTCGGCGCCGAAGCCTGCTTCCGTGACGACGTAGTCGACCAGCTTCATCGCCATGCGTGTCGCGATCACGGTGTTGCAGCCATGGGCGATGTTGGCGAAAGGCCCGCCGTGGATGAAGGCGGGGTTGTGCTCCAAGGTCTGAACCAGATTGGGGGCCAGCGCGTCCTTCAAGAGAGCGGTCATCGCGCCCGATGCTTCCAGCGCCTCGGCGCGCACCGGCTGGCGCTCGCGGGTGAAGCCGACCACGATGTTGCCGAGCCGCTCGCGCAAGTCCTCGAGGTTCCGCGCCAGGCAAAAGATCGCCATCACTTCGGATGCGACCGTGATGTCGAAACCGTCGGCGCGCGGATAGCCGTTGGCGACGCCGCCGAGGCTGTTCACGATCTCGCGCAGCGCCCGGTCGTTCATGTCGACAACCCGGCGCCACGACACGCGGCGGTGATCGATCCCCTCTTTGTTGCCCCAGTAGATATGGTTGTCGACCATTGCCGCGAGCAGATTGTTGGCGACGCCGATGGCATGGAAATCGCCGGTGAAATGGAGGTTGATGTCCTCCATCGGCACCACTTGCGCGTAGCCACCGCCGGCCGCCCCACCCTTCATGCCAAAGCACGGTCCGAGCGAGGGCTCGCGCAAGCAAATCATCGCCTTCTTGCCAATGTGGTTGAGGGCGTCGCCGAGCCCGACCGTGGTGGTGGTCTTGCCCTCACCGGCCGGGGTCGGGGTGATGGCGGTCACCAGAATCAGTTTCGCGTCGGCGCGATCGACGAGTTCATCCATGTATCCAAGCGAGACCTTGGCCTTGAAATGGCCATAGGGCTCGAGTCGCTCGGCCGGGATCCCCAGTCGATCCGCGGCAATCTCGGCGATCGGCTCGGGCGTCGCCGCCTGGGCGATTTCGATGTCGGACTTGGGATTGGTGTGTTGCGTGCTCGCTGTCGCGGACATTGGGGCCTCGTCGTCGGGTGGGGGGTTGTCGTGGCGGGCGGGCCACATTTTGCGCACCCGCTCGCCGAAACTCAAGCCGTCGGCGACCTTCTCCGATCAACTCGCCGAGACGGCCGCGGCAAGCCCCGAGATACGATGATCCAAGGTATGCCCAGCCAGCGCGTGCTCGTAGGCGCGATCGACGATTTCCCGATTCCGGTCAGCGTCGGCGAAGGCCGCCAGCACCGCGTCGAGGTTGGCGAAGTCGGCATCGAGCGCGAGGTAATGCTCGTCGGCGACCAGGGTGTCGTTGTATCGCCCGCGGATCAGGATCTGGCAGGTCTTGGTCCCGATCGCATCGAAGTGCCGCGATGACACCACCTTGGTGTAGACCGGGGCGCGAGCTCGTTCCTTGAAGAACCGCTCATGGATCTCGGCGAAGTCGAGCGCCTCGTTCACCAGCATCTCGTGACGCACCGGCCCGCGTCTCAAGAGCGCCCGCAGCGCGGCCTTGACGAACCACGGCAGCCGGTGGCCAAGGCGGCGCAGCGGCGAGTCATTGGCGATCACGATGCCGCCGGCCTGACTTCGCACCCAGGCGCGAATCTCCTCCATGGTGCGGTCGTCAGGTTCGAGATACCAGCTTCCGGCCTCGTTCGAGACGGTGCCCTTGCAGCGGCTGAGAAAGCCCGCCCAGCCCTCGCGGGCGAGGCGCGAGTCAGTCTCGATATCCACTTTGAGGGCGGGATCGAACGCGTGCGCGGCGAACAGGTCGAACAGCCGGTTGCGCTCGTCATCGCCGAGATAGGGGATGTAGCGCGCCGAGCGGGTGCCGATATCGACCGGACGTTGGTCGCGCGGCGGCCCGGGCCGGAACGCCGCCGCGTTGAGGGCATGTGGCACCGACAGAATCCTCGAGTTCGGGCAACTGGCGTACAGCCACTGGCCCGCCTCCGCGAGCAGCTGCGTGGCGATGAAGTCGGGCGCGACGTCGCGCAGAAAGGCGATCTTCTCGGCCATCGGCGAGCCGGGCAGGTTGAGCTCGTTGCCGACGAAAACCAGCAACTTGCCGCGCCGATCCTTCAGTGCCTCGCGCACAGGCTTGAGGTACATCATGGTGTCGGCGTTGGTCGAGTGCAGCAACACCACCAGGTCGTGCGCGCCGATCGCGCGGCGAATCTCGGGCAGCGCCGCCCCCTCGCAAATGTTGTGCGCGGTCACCCGAAAATCGCGCGACCGCGCGAACGCATCGAGCCAGTCGTCATAGTACGAAAGACGCGTCGCGTAATGGGCGTGTAGAACCAGCCCATCGATGGCGCTCATCGCGCGGTGGTCACGATGGCGGCTGCGATCGCCGCGGCGGCGTGGCCTTCGCCGTAGAGGTTGGGCGCGTCGTCTGGCGGGGGCCTGGCCAGCGCGCCCATGACGGCCGCGCGCACCGCCTCGGCGTCACGCGGCGGCACCAGCCGGTTCCAGCCCACGCGCACGAGTTCCGACCATTCGGTCTCGTCGCGTAGGGTGAGGCACGGCACGCGGTGGAAGAACGCTTCTTTTTGAACCCCACCGGAATCGGTCGCGATGAGGACCGCGTCCTTCTCCAGGGCGATCATGTCGAGGAACCCGACCGGGTCGGTCAACGTCAGCCCCGGCGCCGTCGGCATGAGATTTGCCCGCGCTAGCGCCGTCCGCGTCCGGGGATGGAGCGGCCACACCACCGGGCATTCGGCGGCCACCATCGCCAGCCCCGCGACGATCGCCCGCAGCCGCCCGACATCGTCGGTGTTCTCCGCCCGATGCACCGTCGCTAGGACGTAGTGCCGGGGGCGCAAGCCGAGCCGCTCGATGATTGCCGGGCGCGCGTGGGCGCCGTAGTGGAGGCAGGCGTCAAACATGACGTCGCCGACCATGTGGATGGCCTCGGCCGGTCGACCCTCGTGGCGCAAGTTCTCGACCGCCAGCTCGGTGGGCGCGAACAGGAGATCGGCGATGTGGTCGGTCAGGACGCGGTTGATTTCCTCGGGCATGTGCCGGTTGAAGGAGCGCAAGCCCGCTTCGACGTGGGCCACTGGCAGGTGCAGCTTGACCGCCGCCAGGGCGCCCGCCAGCGTCGAGTTGGTATCGCCGAACACCACCACGCGATCGGGTCGCTCCGCCTCCAGGACTTCCTCGATGCCCGCCAACATCCGCCCCGTCATGGCGCCGTGCGGCCCGCCGCCAATGCCGAGTTGGTGTTTCGGGGCCGGAATCCGTAGCTCGGAAAAGAAGATCGCCGACATATCATCGTCATAGTGCTGGCCGGTGTGCACCAGCACCTCTTCCGCGCCGTGGGCCCGAAGCGCGCGGGAAACCATCGCCGCTTTCACGAACTGCGGCCGCGCGCCGACGATGCTGACGAGCTTGAGGCTCACGGTCGCTTCGTGGCGCGGGCGAATGTGGGACGTGACATCGCCGAGATTTAGCCCGCGGCCGAGCCGAGGTCCAGGCGGCCCCTGGTTTCGCCGAGGGGCGCCGCCGTGCTAGGGAGGCGCCGGCTCCTTTTCGACGGCCGTCTCATGATCGAACTTTCGCTTCTCGAGTGCCCCCACTGCCGCGGCGAATTGGCGCGGGTTGGTGAACGCCTGGTATGCGAGGGTTGTGCGGCGCCGGCTTCGACCGCCGACGGCATCGCCGGCTTTCTCGAGGAGGTCGACGACTACGTCGAGAACTATGAGCAAATCTGCACCGACGACCTGAAGGAGCCGAAGACGCCGGGGGTGGTCAAGGAGATATTCACGCGGCTAGCCGTCGAGCGCGCGCACGGCACGGTGTGCGACCTTGGCTGTGGTGACGGCTACGTGCTGCGGCGGATCGCGGCCGATCGTCGGATCGCACTCGACATCGCCCGCGAGTATCTGCTGCGCCTGCCGCCCGACATCCTGCGCATCCACGGCTGGGCCGAGCGCACGCCACTTCGCTCAGGCAGCGCCGATACGGTGGTTTGCACCGATCTGCTCGAGCATGTCCGCGAGGCCGAGCCGTTGGCCGCCGAGATCAAGCGCATCTTGCGGCCGGGCGGTCGTCTGTTGCTGGCGGCGCCATATCTACAGGATCTCAGCGTCTATCAGCTGCCCGCCTACAAGCTGAAATACGGCAGGTACAAATATGTCCACCTGCGCTCGGTCGACGACGCGATGGTGGCGCGCCTGTTCCCGAGCTTCGAGCTGGGATTCACCCACCTCATTACCGAGGGCATGGAGCTGATGGAGTTCAAGCCCTACCCGATCAAGTTCTACGATCTCCTCCGAGGAGCCGACTGACGCGAAGGCGGGCGCGATCGCCTGGCGGCAGCAGAGCCATCGCGCAGCCAACATAGGCGACGACGATCGCGACCGACCCGAGGGCCGCTGCCTCGGGGCTCAGGGTCTCGTCGAGAACCCGCTGACACCCGCCCGCCAGGCCCAGCACGAAGAGCGCCGCCACGACTGGGCGGAGACGATAGTCCATGGCGGCATAGCGGCTCGTGCTGTTGTGCACAGCCAGCAACGCGCACATCACAAGCGTGCCCAGGACCATCGCCAACGCGGCGCCGTCGATGCCGGCGCGTGGAATCAGGAGGGCGGTCAGGCCGACCGTCACGGCGGCCGCGAACCCCTGGATCGCCGTTTGGACGTAGGTGCGTCCGGCAAAATAGAGCCCGGGCACCAGCAGGCTCCACGTCCCGATCAGGAACTGCGCCGCCGCCAGTATGCCGATGACCCGGTAGGCATCGTGGTAGGCCGGCTCGGTCAATATCAGCACCGCCGGCCGGGCGCCCACGAAGAACAGCAATGTGACCGCACCGAACCCCCAGGTGTACAGGAGATGGGCGCGGGCGAAGGCGGGCGGCGCATTATTCTGGCGCACGGCGAACGCCTGGAAGAATGGTGTCCAGGCGGTGATGAACCCGGTGACGGCCAAGCTCATCGCCAATCCGAAGCTGTAGCCGATGCCGTAGATCCCGACCGCCTCTGTGCCGCCTTCGGCGTAGCGCATGAGATAGGTGCCGGCACTTTGCAGCACGAAAACGAACAGGAGCGAGGGGACGATGGGAAGCCCCAGCCGCAACTGCTCACCCAGGTTCGCCATCTGGAACCGGGCCCGCACGATGTCTCGGTTGAAGCCAACGGCGAGCACCACCATGATGACCGAACCGATCAGCATCCCTTCGATCCAGCCGGCGATACCGCGCTCCGCCAGCGCCACCAGCACCAGCGCGACGGCGATGCCGACCACCGTTGCGCCGCTGAAGGCGGCGATGTAGCGGAGCGGCCGGACGCGGAACTGAAGCCGCCAAATCAGGGGGTAGGCGACTTGTTGAAGGGCGATGCTGATGGCGAACAGCAACACGAGCGGGCCGTGGTTTGCATCACCGGTGAGGATCCGACTGATCGGGCCGGCGAATGCCGCGGACAACCCAATCAAGGCCACCGCCGCCACCGCGCTCGTCGTCAAGGCGGTCCACACCGTGTCGGCACGGTGGCTCTCGTCCTCGCGCCGAAAATAGACGACCGCCGTCGAGACCGAGAAGCCGAGCCCAAACAGGGCCCGACAAACGATGCCGAACACCGTCAACAACGCGATAACGCCGAACTCGGCTGGCGCCAAATGGAAGGTGAAGATTGGCAGCGCGACCAGTTGCGCCAGGCCGCGTAGCCCATTGCCGAGCGCATAGATGAACGAGTCTCGGGCCAGCCCCCCGATGCTCATGCGATCGACCGGAGCCGGGCCCTAGTCGTTGGGCGCCGTGAGGTGGGTAAAGGTCTCCTCGACGCCGGCCGCCTTGTAGTACTCGACGGCGCGGCGGATGCCCTGGTCCAGCGGCGTGCGCGGCGTCCACCCGAAATCCTCGGTGGTGCGGCTGGGGTCGAGCAGGATGGTGTAGGCGTCGTTCTCGGCGCGCGCGCGCACCTCGACGTCGCGGTCGAGGTTCAAGCGGAGCGCGCGCACCACGCCGTCGTAGAGCTCGCGAATAGCGAAATCCCCGCCCGAGGCGACGTGATAGACGCCGTGGCCCCGGCCTTCGACCGCGCCCATTACGCAATCGACGATATCATCGACGAAGACGAAGTCGCGGCGGGTGTCGGCGACGAAGCAGTCCTTGCCGCCGGTCAAGCGCATGAAGAAGGTCGGCAGCGGACCGCTCAAGTTGCGCGGGCCATAGGCATTGGCGAGCCGGAAACTCACGTGGTCGAGACCGGACAGGCGCACGTAGTGCTCGGCGGCGGTTTTCGATATGGCGTAGCTCGAGTCCGTGGGCCGGAGCGGGTGATCGAGGGTGATCGGCTGCTCCAGCGGCTTGACCCCATAGCAGAGCGCGGTCTGGAAATAGATGATGCGCTTGACCCCTACCTCCTTGGCGGCCCGCACGACGGTCGCCGTGCCCACCACATTGGTGAGCGCGTCGTTGGTCCAATCCTCGGGGTCCTTGTAGGCGGCGGCGGCGTGGATCACGAGTTCGGGGCGAAAATCGCCGAACGCCGCATCGACGACATCGCGATCCGCGATGCTCCCCTCGATCAGCGTCAGCTGGTCTCGCGGCGCGAGGTTGTCGCGTCGCCCGGTGGTGAAGTTGTCGATCGCGAGGACTGAGTCGCCGCGATCAATCAGCCGATCGGCGAGGTGGGAGCCGATGAAGCCGCCGCCGCCGGTAATCAATATTCTCATTCAGGGCGCTTTCCTATGCCGAGGTGGATACACATGTGGGGAGCGAAGACCGTTCTCGGGTGAGCAGCTGACGGAATTCGGCGTGGCGATCGTGAAAGGCGCGATACCATAGCTCCAAGCTCAAGAGTCCCCACAGCTTGCGGCTAAACCGCGCCGTCCCCTCCAGGTTGCGGGCGACCGACCGGGCGTTGATGTACGGGCGCCCCCGTGCCGCCTCCGATCGAAACAGGTCGTTTACGTATTCCTTCAGCGGGCCGCCCAACCAATCCGATAGCGGGACCGGAAAGCCCATCTTGTCGCGCCGGTTGAGAATCGACTGAGGGACCATGTCGGCGAAGGTCTCCTTGATCAGGAACTTCATCCGACCGTCCTTGAACTTGAGGTCGGCCGGCACGGTCGCCATGAACTCGATCAGCGGATGATCGAGGAACGGCACGCGCGATTCCAGACCGTGCGCCATGCTCATCCGGTCTTCGACGTGCAAGAGGGCTGGCAACAGGCATTTGAAATCGAAATGCGTCATGCTGTCGAAATAAGCCTCATGCCGCACGTTCTTACGGCTGTTGAAGATCGCCGAGAACGCGTCGATGACCCCGTCGCGGTCGAGCGCGCCCCACTCGACCTCGTCGGCCATGTCGGCGGAGCGGTCGATCAGCCTGAAGTAGCGCCGATCCAGCGATTCGAACAACCCGTCGCGCCAAAACTGCTGAATCAGCGGGGTGTACTCGCGCAGTACGCCAAGGTTCGGAATAATCGATTCAGCCGTGACCACGAAACGCCCACCACTGTATGTGCCCTCGATCGCGGCCTTAATGCATTGCTCGAAGTAGGCTAGGAGGTAACGAGCGTAGCCGCCGAATATCTCGTCGCCGCCCTGGCCGCCGAGCACCACCTTGACGTGCTCGGCCGCGAGCCGCGCGACCATGAACTGGGGAAAGGCGCCCGGTCCCGCCACCGGGTAGTCGAGGTGGTAGATGACGTCCTCGATGTTGTCGATGAAGTCGCCGGGCCCCATGTCGACTTGGTGCAACGCGACACCCGCGGCGTCGGCCGCCGCGCTGGCGTGGGCGCTCTCGTCGTAGCCGGGCGGGGCGCTGAACTTGCCGTGGAAGGCGGGGCCGCCCTCGCCGCTCATGCGCGCCGCGAGAATCGCGATCAGGCTGGAGTCGACGCCACCGCTCAAGTAGGCGCCGACCGGCACATCGCTCCTCAGATGAAGCTTGAGGGACTCGTCCATGAGCTCGGCGAGGTGGCGGTGAAAGTAGTCCGGGGCGTGGTCGTAGTCGACGACGTAGTCCACGTCCCAGTAGCGCCACACCCTTAGCCTGCCGTTCTCGACCGTCAGCGCATGACCCGGGAGGAGCTGGCGGACGCCCTGAAAAAGCGTCTGTTCGCCCAGCCCGTATTGCAGAGTCATGTACTCGGCGAAGGCCTTGGGGTTGGTCTCGATCGCCGGGAGAAACGGCACGATCGCCTTGACTTCCGAGGCGAACAGGAACCAATCGCCGACCGTCGCATAATAAAGCGGCTTGATGCCGAATCGGTCACGCGCGCAGAACAAGCGTTCGCCGTCGTCGATGGCGAAGGCAAACATTCCGCGCAGATGCTGAAGGCACTCGGTCCCATGGCGTTGATAGGCGGCGAGGACGGCTTCGGTGTCCGATCCGCTGACAAAATCCCACCGTCCCGCCAGCGCTTCGCGCAGCTCGACGTGATTGTAGACCTCACCGTTGTGGACAATGACGCTGCCGTCGGGCCCGACCATCGGCTGGCTTCCGCTGGGTGTGAGGTCGAGGACGCTGAGGCGCCGATGGGCGAAGCCGGCACTGTCACCCTCGCGCCGCCACGTGCCGGCATCATCGGGGCCGCGGTGCGCGAGGAGCTCGCCCATGACCGCGAGCGCCCGGGGTAGGGCGGGGATGTGGTCGCCGCTCAGGCTGTGGATGCCGGCGATCCCACACATGCTCAGATATCCACGCCAAGTGTGCGGCGGCAGCTGTGGCAAGGCTCGGCTGTCGCACAGTCGATCGTCGGTGGTCGTTTCATGGGGCGGGGACAGTCATAGCCCAAAGGACGTGACGCACCAACCCTGGGCCAGGCCGCCGGGTCGGCCGCCCGTGTCGCGCATCATTTGGTGAGCGTGGCGTAAATATCGAGGCCCCAAAGCCGCCCCAACGTAGCGCACAGGATCAGCCGGCCGCGCAAGCCCAACATGCGGCGACCGCCGATCTGCTCGAGCGCGGCCCGGACACTTTGAAAAGATCGGCACAGCGTGCGCAGTTCCCGCCGCGATAGAAACTCGGTCGCCGGGGGCTCGCCACCGAGCGAGTCGTGGTCGTAGGCGCGACGCTCCGCGGCGCCCGCCGTGGGCCGGTCGCCGAGGCCGAAATAGTTCCACAACCAGTGGCGGAGAGTCGGACCCGTGAAGCGCAGCCAGCGCCGGTATGAGTAGGCGTTGTAGACCATGATGGTAGCGCGGCCACCCGGTTTGAGCACCCTGTGGACCTCGCGGAGGGCGGCCGCGAAGTTCCCGGTGTGGTGCAAGACGCCGATCGAGACGACGTGATCGAAGCTCTCATCGTCGAACGGGCACTGCAGGATGCTGCCCTGCAAAACCCGGCCGGGCAGACCCGCCACGGCGAACCTGTGGCGCACCATGCCGACCGGCCCGCGCGCGATATCGAGGCCGCTGTAGGCAGCGCCCGCCGCGGCGATCTTCTGGGCCAGGTTGCCATGGCCCAACCCAATCTCCAGCACCCGCTTGCCCCGCATATCCGCGAGCGCGACGTGGCGAAGAAGGTAGGGGTAGATCGCGAAATAGGCGTCGTCGTAGCGGCGCAAGGACTCGGCATCGTGGTCGGTGACGCCAAGTTCGCGCGCGAGCACCGTGCCGCAGGCCTCGTCCCAGAAGTCCCGATTCTCCTGGTCGATCGTCCCCTGGCGCTCGGTGACCTCCGCCATCCGCCCGCTCAGTGCGGCGCGGCCCGTCGGACGGCCGCGATGATGCGCGCTTGGGTCGCCGCGTCGAGATCGGGGTGCATCGGCAGACTTAGCACCCGTCGCGCCAGCCGCTCGGCCACAGGCGTGCCGCCGGGCGCGGTGGGGTACTCCGCGTACGCCGCACAACGGTTGACTGGCAGCGGGTAGTACACGGCGGTCGGGACTCCCGATGCCGCGAGGCTGGCCGCCACGTCGTCGCGCTGGTCGACCAGGATCGTGTACTGTGCCCACACCGAGCTGTTGCCGGCGTCCAGGCTGGGCACCGCGACCGTGTCGGCAAGCCCCTCGGTGTAGCGCCGCGCCGCACTATCGCGCGCCTCGATCTCGCCGGCGAAGCCCTCAAGCTTGGCGAGCAGGATGGCCGCCTGCAAGGTATCGAGACGGCTGTTGGTGCCGACCCGCGCGATGTCATGCTTCGCGCTGCCGCGTCCGTGCAGGCGCAGCGAGCGCAGCACCTCGGCCGTCGCCGGATCGTCGGTGAAGATCGCGCCGCCATCGCCGTAGCAGCCGAGCGGTTTTGCCGGGAAGAAACTCGTCGTGGTGATCGCCGCCAGCGTCCCCACGGGCCGCCCCCCCGAGGTGGCGCCGAAGCTCTGGGCAGCGTCGGCGATCACCAATAAGCCGGCATCGGTGGCGATCGCGTTGATGGCGGCGTAATCGGCGGGCTGACCGAACAGGTCCACGGCGATGACCGCGGCTGGGCGACTCGCTTGCGTGTCGGCGCCGGCGATCGCCGCGTCCAGGCTGGTGGGCGCCATGTTGAAACTGGTCTCGTCGATGTCGACGAAAACCGGCGTGGCCCCACTCAGCGCCACCGCACCGGCCGTCGCGGCGAAGGTGAAGGCGGGCACGAAAACGGCATCCCCCGCGCCGATTCCCCTGGCCATCAGGGCCAGCCGCAGCGCGTCGGTACCGTTGGCGCAGGTCACGGCGAACTTGGCGCCGCAAAAATCGGCCAAGCGGTCCTCAAGCAGCCCGACCTCCGGTCCCATGATGAACTTGCCGTGCTCGAGCACGGCGGCCATGGCGCTGTCGATGCGGGCGCCGAGGCGGCGGCGCTGGGCCGCCAGGTCGACGAACGCCAGTGGTTTCGCGTCGTGGCGGGTGGGTGCTTCGATGTCGCTCAAACCGATACGCCTTCGATCTCGACCAAGGTGTCCGCCGCCGCCAAGCCATAGCGCCGCGCGGTCCGTGGACAGACCAGATCGCCGCCCAACGTTTCGCCCGCATGCGAGACCCAGCCGATGCGCCGCGCCGGTACGCCCGCCATCAGGGCGAAGTCCGGCACATCCCGCACGATGACGGCGCCGGCGCCGATCAAACACCAGGCGCCGAGCGTGGCGCCACAGACGATAGTGGCATTGGCGCCGATGGTCGCGCCATGCTTGACCAGGGTCGGGCGGAACTCGTCTTTCTTCTCGATCTCGGCACGCGGATTGACGACGTTGGTGAACACGCAACTGGGGCCGCAGAAAACGCCGTCCTCGAGCGTCACGCCAGGATAGATGCTGACGTTGTTCTGCACCTTGCAGCGATCGCCGATGGTGACATCCGGCCCGATCATGACGTTCTGACCGAGGATGCACGCGCGCCCGATGCGCGAGCCCGCCAAAACGTGACAGAAGTGCCAGATGCGGGTGCCGGCGCCGATCTCGGCCGGTTCGTCGATCCACGCACTCTCGTGGATCATGGCATCGGGATGTCGCGTGGCGGTGGCCTCGTTCACGGGCCGCACTGTTCGGCCCGTTGCGGGCGGAAGTCAAGCAAAGCAGGCGTCGCCGTTGTCGGTCCTTGCCGGCGGCGGTTGGGACCCAACATCACATCTGGTATTAGGTGAATCGGATCAGGACAAGGAGGTGAGCATGAGCGTGTGCTTGGTGGGGTGGAGTCACACCCGTTTCGGCAAACTCGACGATCATGACCTGGAGGCCCTGGTCACGACCGCCGCGGCCGATGCGATCGCTGACGCCGGTCTCGCGCCAGCCGATATCGACGAGATTTTCCTCGGCACCTTCAACGCCGGCATGGAGAATCAGGATTTTGCCGCCTCGCTCGTGCTTCAGGTCGATGACGCGATGCGCTTCACGCCAGCGACGCGGTTCGAGAACGCGTGCGCCTCGGGGTCGGCCGCCTTGTATGGGGCCATCGACGCGATTCGCGCCCGACGCACCCGCTTCGCCCTGGTCGTGGGCGTCGAGAAAATGACCTCGGCGGGTCTCGACAAGGTCACCGAATCGCTGGCCAAGGCGAGCTATCACAAGGAGGAGGCTGGCGCCGGCCTGACCTTCCCGGGCATGTTCGGCCAGCTTGCCCAGCGCTATTTTCAGCAGTATGGCGATCAGTCCGACGCGCTCGCGCGGATCGCCGCCAAGAACCACCGCAACGGGTCGGTCAATCCGCTGGCCCATCTCCAGAAGGACCTGGGTTTCGATTTCTGCCGTCAGGTCTCGGACAAGAACCCGATTGTGGCGGCGCCGCTCAAACGCACAGATTGTTCGACGGTGGCCGACGGGGCGGCGGCGGCGGTCCTCACCGACGTCGATACCGCGCTCGGCATGAAGAAGGCGGTGATTTTCCGTGCCGCCCAGCATGTCAACGACATCCTGCCGATGTCGAGGCGCGACGTGCTGGCGATGGAGGCGCCTCGGCTGGCGTGGCAGCGGGCGGTTGATCAGGCCGGCGTCACGCTCGACGACCTTAGTCTCGCCGAGGTGCACGATTGCTTCACCGTCGCCGAGCTGCTGGTGTACGAGGCGATGGGCCTCACCGCCGAGGGCGAGGGCGCGCGGGCGATCGCGGAGGGGTGGACCGAGAAGGATGGCAAGCTACCTGTCAATCCCTCCGGCGGCCTCAAGTCCAAGGGCCATCCGGTCGGCGCGACAGGTGTCAGCATGCATGTGCTGGCGGCCCAACAAGTGACGGGCACGGCCGGTCCCATCCAGGTCCCGGGCGCCGAGCTCGCGGCCGTCTTCAACATGGGCGGCGCGATGGTGGCGAACTACGCCTCGATCCTTCAAGCCTTGCGCTAGGACGCCGGCGTGGGCACGGCCTTCAGGGCGCTCGTCGCCGAGGACGAGGGCGAGTTCAAGATCTCCTTCAAGGACCTCGTCGTCGACGATTTGCCTGACGGCGAGGTCACGGTCGCCGTCGCCTACTCGAGCCTCAACTATAAGGACGGGCTGGCGCTCAACGGCAACAAGGGCCGCATCATGCGGAGCCTGCCGATGGTGCCCGGAATCGATCTTGCCGGCACGGTGGAAGAGTCGAGCTCGCCCGATTTCCAAGCTGGCGACGCGGTGCTGGCGACCGGCTGGGGGCTGGGCGAACGGCATTGGGGCGGCTACGCGCAGAGGGCTCGCGTCCGCGCCGAGTGGCTGACGCCCCTGCCCGATGGTCTGGACCTGCGCCAAGCGATGGCGATTGGCACCGCCGGACTGACCGCGATATTGAGCGTCATGGCGCTGGAGCGCCACGGGCTGCGGCCGGGCGAACTGCCGGTGGTCGTGACGGGCGCGGCGGGCGGCGTTGGTGGCATGGCCGTGGTGTTGCTCTCGGCGCTAGGCCATCCGGTCGCCGCGACCACGGGCCGGCCCGAGACCCACGACTACCTGCGTGGCCTTGGCGCTACCGAGCTGCTCGGACGAGATGAACTGGCGACGCCCTCTGGCCGGCCCCTCGACAAGGTTCGTTTCGCCGGCGCCATCGACTCGGTCGGTGGGGAAACGCTGGCGTCGGTGCTCCGCCAGACGGCCGAGGACGGGGGTGTCGCCGCCTGTGGCAACGCCAGCGGTATCGAGCTGCCGACGAGCGTGCTGCCGTTCATCCTGCGCGGCATTGGTCTGTTGGGCATTAACTCGCCGGCTGCCTCGATCCCGGCGCGGCGCGAGGCATGGACGCGGCTGGCGCGCGAACTTCCCAAGGACAAGCTTGAGGCGATGACGACCGTGGCGACGTTCACCGCTCTCCCTGCTCTGGCCGCCGATATTCTCCAGGGCCGCGTGCGCGGCCGCACGGTCATCGACCTCAACGCCTAAGCTTCTAGGCGGGCGCGGCTCGCCGTCGGAAGCTCGCCAGGACGGGGACGCGGCTCGCCGTCGGAAGCTCGCCAGGACGAGCAGGCTGCCGCCGAGGACGGCGGCAGCGCCGGCGAGCGACAGCGGGGTCCAGCGAAAGTCCTCGAGCAACGTCGATACGATCAAGGCGACGATCGGTGCGAGGATGCTCACGTAGCTCGAGCGATCGGGCCCAACCCGGCCGATCAGGATGAGATAGAAGACCCACGAGAACAGCGTGCAGATGACAACGATGTAGGCGAACGACAGCACGAACTCGCCCGACCAATCCCAGGTGAAGGACCGGCCCAGCGCCAAGCAAACGAGCGTCGAGAAGCCGGCCCCATACAGCATGCAGATGCCGGCGGTCTCCACCGCGGGCAAACCGGCCCGCTGGTTGCGCGCGGAGACGATCTGCGCCAGCGACGCCGATACGGTCGCCACGAGACAGAGGCCGAAGCCGACCAAGCTCGCACTGGCAGGGTCGAAAACCGCGAGCTCGGGCCAGAACACCATGCCCATCCCGACCAGGCCGATGAGCGCGCCGAGCAGCACCACACGGCGAACCCTCATCCCCAGGAAGAGGGCGGCGAA
Source organism: Alphaproteobacteria bacterium (assembly GCA_965226045.1). GTDB lineage: Bacteria > Pseudomonadota > Alphaproteobacteria > VGEJ01 > VGEJ01 > CBDDBU01. The sequence continues at coordinate 51,493 of CBDDBU010000026.1, read as the reverse complement.
GAGGATATTCATGATCGGCAGGGTGCTTAGGATCAGTGCGGCTACGCCGCTCGTCACGTACTGAATGGCGTTGTAGAGCAGCATGTCGGTGAGCGAGAACATCATGGCACCCTGACCCATCAGGACCAGGTGCTGGCGCCACGTGAAGCTCAGTCTCCGCCGCCGCCAGACGCACCAGCCAAGGACCAAAATCCCTGACAGCGCGAAGCGATAGGCGACCGCCACCTCCGGCGCCACCGCGCCGACCTGAAAGCTGATGGCGTAGTAGAGCGTGCCCCAGAAGAAGACGATGGCGATATAGAGGGTCGCGATGTTCATGAACTTGCGGGGGCGTGCGTCGCGCCTGAGGGGACGCTCGGCTAGTCATTCGCACAAACCGGCCGGTTGCGCCAGGCCTTGGCGTCGAGGTCCCAAGCGCGCGGTATTGGCGTCCGCGCCGTCTCGACATACCATCGGTCGCGAGCCCCGATCCTTGCCCTTGTACCCCGTCATGAAACAACGCATCGCGCTGGTCGGCTTTGGCGTCGTCGGCCAGGCCGTGTGCGATGTCCTGCTCAAGAAATCGGAGACGCTGGCGAGCGAGCACGGCTTTTCGTGCAGTGTCGTCGCGGTGAGCGATCTGCGCTGGGGGACGGTCCACGACCCGGACGGTCTTGACCTCGCGCGATTGCTCGATGACGTGCGCGAGCATGGCCGCTTCACCAACCACGCCAAGAACTGGGATGCACTTGCCATGATCCGCGAGTGCGGCGCCGATGCCGTGGCGGAGCTCGCCTACACCAACCTTGAGACCGGCGAGCCGGCCATCTCGCACTGCCGCGCCGCTTTGGCGGCCGGTATGAGCGTGGTCACCAGCAACAAGGGACCACCGGCCCTTGCCCACCGCGACCTGACGGCGCTCGCCGCCGCCAACGGCGCGCAGTTCCTGTACGAGGGCACGGTGATGAGCGGTACGCCGGTCTTCAATCTCTGGAAGCACTGTCTGGCCGGGAACGAGATTCGGGAGTTTCGCGGCATCCTCAACGGCACCACCAACTACATCCTGGGCGAGATGGAGGCCGGCACCAACTACGCGAGGGCGCTGGCCCAGGCGCAGGCGGCCGGCTACGCCGAGGCCGACCCGGAGGCTGATGTCGACGGCCACGACGCACTGGCCAAGGTCGTTATCCTCGCCAACACCATGATGGGCGGCGACTTCATCCCGGCCGACGTTCCCTGCGAGGGCATCGCCGCTCTTCGCGCCGATGACGTCCAACAGGCGGGGCGCGAAGGTCGGCGCTACAAGCTTGTCGGTAGCGCCCGTAGGGAGGGTGGGCGCATCGACGCGCGAGTGGGGCTTGAGCGCTTACCGCTCGACGATCCCCTGGCGGCTATCGGCGGGGTCGCCAACGCTCTCACCCTAGCCACCGACTTGCTTGGTGAGGTGACAGTGGTGGGGCCTGGCGCCGGCCCCATTGCCACCGGCTACGCCATCGTCGCGGACCTCTTGCGGCTCAACGACGAGACCTCCTGAGGGCGGTGCGCCGCAGCCGCGCCTCAGCGGCCTTTCTTGGTCTTCGCGGCGCGCTTGGCGCTGGTGGCCGCGCGTTTCTCGCGATCCACCGCGTTGAAGACTTCTTGCGCGACGCCGCAGGCGAGCGTCGATCTGATGAATCCGGCGAAGGTGTTGGTTTGAATCAGTGCCTCGCGGATTTCGGTGCGCGAGCAACCAAGCCTGAGCGCGCCGCCAACGTGGAAGCCGAGCACTTGCCACTCGCCGAGCATGGTCAACATGGCAATATTGAGCAGGATGCGGGTTTTCTGCGGTAGGCCGGGGCGCGCGAATACCTCGCCCCAAGCGAACTCGGTCACGTAGTCTTGTTGGTCGCGCGTCGCTGGCCCGAGTTTAGCGTAGATCGGGTCCATGATTTCTTTGCTGATGATGTCCGAGCGCATCTTCTTGCCGCGCGCCATCGTCTTCGCGTTCATAGCCATGTCGGATTCCTCCCCATCACCCCCAAGATGCGTCGTCCTGAGCCGACGGCGCGGCCGCAGTCTGGCGTCCCTACCGCGCGGACGTCAAACCGGGCCCCCAAGCTCGTCGGGAGCCGGGGCGCCGGCCGGCGAGCGGCCGGCTTGGACCTGGCTCGGGCGAGTGGTACACAGTGCGACCATATAGATCCGTTCGTACGAGGACTTGTAAGAATGGCGCAACCGAGCGATATCGAGTTTGGTTTCACGGTGGGACCGGTGATGCCTGCCGATCACGATGGGGCGGCCGGGGACGCGCAGCGCTATGGCGAAGTCCTCGAGGACTGCCGTTACGGGCAATCGCTCGGTTTCGGCACCGTGTGGGCGCTTGAGCACCACTTCACCGACTATTATCCTTCGCCTAGCCCGCTCACCTTTCTGAGCCATGTCGCCGGGGCCTGCCCCGGACTCGGTCTTGGGTCGTGCGTCATCGTCCTGCCGTGGTACGAGCCGATCCGGTTCGCCGAGGACGTGGCCATGATCAGCCTGATGAGCGGGGCGGATCTGCATCTTGGCTTGGGACGTGGCGTCGCCAAGATCGAGTATGACGCGCGCAACATCGACATGGCCCACTCGCGCGAATTGTTCCAGGAGGCCTACGAGGTCGCGGACGGCCTTCTGAGCGGGGAACCATTTCAGTACAGCGGCAAGCACTTCGCGATCCCCCGCGAGGTGACGTTGCGGCCGCGCCCCAACCGAGAGCGCATTCACTTATACGGCGGCTGCAACAATCCGGGCACCGCCGAGCGCATGGCCAACATGGGGCTTGTCCCGATGTGCACCTCCGCCTCGCCGGTGCAGCAGAACGCCGATGCGATCAAGGCGTGGAAGGACATTACGGCCGCCAAAGGGGGGCGGACTGACGCCAATATCCCGCTGTGGATCCACTGCTTCATCGCCGATAGCGAGGATGAGGCGAAGGAGGAGGCGGTGACCTATCTCACGGCGTTCATGCGCGCCGTGATCACTCACTACGAGACCCAAATCAATCCGTGGAAAGACGTGCCGACCTACGAGCACAATGTCGCGCAGATGGAGCGGATGCAGGCCATGGCCGACCCCGCCAATCTGCCGCCGTTCATCGAGAACCAGTTGATCGGGACGCCCGACCAGGTGGCGGCGCAGGTGCAGCGCTATCGCGATATCGGGATCACCCAGGTCGCCATCAACACGGCCCAGCCGGATCGTTCCAAGGCCAGCCGACACCGCTCGCTGGAGCGCTTCGCGCGCGACGTCGCGCCCAAGTTTTCGAGCACATTCGCCGCAGCCGCCGAGTAAGGAGGAACCGATGCGACTAGGCATGTTCATGATGTCCCTGCACGATCCGGCGCGGGACAACCACGAGGTCCTGATGGAGGACGTCGAGATCGCGACCTATTGCGACGAGCTCGGCTACGACGAGTTCTGGATTGGCGAGCACTACACCGCGTCATCGGAGCCGGTGCCCGCGCCGATGATCTTCCTCGCCAACCTGCTCGGCCGGACCAAACGCATGAAGCTCGGCACCGGCGTCGTCAATTTGCCTCAGACGCACCCGGCCCAGGTAGCGGCGCACATCGCCTATCTCGACCACATCTCCGAAGGGCGGCTGATGTTTGGCATTGGCCCCGGCGGCCTGGGCAGCGACCTCGAGATGTTCGGCGAGACCGACCCCAAGGCCCGCGGCGAAATGATGATGGAATCGATCGACGTGATTCTGGAGTTGTGGACCAAGGACGCGCCGTTTCAGTTCGAGGGCAAGTACTGGAACTTTAAGCTGACCGACATGGTGCTGGAGGAGTTCGGCGTCGGCGTCACCGTCAAGCCGTATCAAACGCCGCATCCGCCGATCGCGGTGCCGGCCATGAGCCCGTTTTCGGGCACCATGAAGATGGCGGGGCAGCGCGGCTGGATTCCAATTTCATCCAATATCATCCCGACCTACAGCGTCGCCAGCCAGTGGCGGAAGTACGTCGAGGGCTGCGAGGCGGAGGGGCGAACGGCCGACCCCGAGATTTGGCGCGTCGGCCGGACCATTTTCGTCGCCGAGAGCGATCAGGAGGCCGAGGCTTACGTCAACGCCGAGAGGAACCTGTTCCAGTACTACTACGCGCACATGCACGGGTTGCTGAGTGACGGCGGCATCCTCGGTATCGTCACGCCCGATCCCAAGATGGATCCGACCAGTTTCTCGCGCCAGGACTACTGCGACGACAACCTGATCTATGGCAGTCCCGACACCGTGGTCGAGAAACTGTTGGCGTTCCGCGAGCAGGTCGGCCACTTCGGCGTCCTCATCGCCGCCGCGCTCGAATACGACGATCGCGCCCGCACCCGCACCTCGATGGCTTTGCTCGCCAACGAGGTGATGCCAAAGCTGCGGGCGGCGATCGGGACCTCCTCCGCGGCCGCGCAGTAGGGGCGGCGGCCCCTTCTCGGGCGGCATAGGCGCAAGTGTCGCTCGGCCCGCGAGGCGCATCGGTTGTAAACTAGGTGTCGGGTTTATTTACACCCGCCAGCGCCGGGACGCTGCAGCTAAGTCGTTGAAAAATAATCGAGTTCTGTAAGGTCAGCGCGCCGAGTCAGGGTAAGCCCTGGCTCCCCGGTGTCCGGATTCTGTACACTTTCGCCGTTGCGCGTGCGGGCCGACTCGACCAAGTGTAGGAATACGCTACGTTTTTTTACTTGGCACGGGCTTTGCGCTTTTGTCACTAGGCACGCGCCTCGCGCTGCTGCCAAATGCTACCCGTTCCGTCGCGGGTGGATCGTCAAGGGCTTCAAGTGCATGAAACGTTTCCTCGCCGGCTCTGCTTTTCTCGTAGCACTCGGATTCGCGATATCCGCCTCGGGGTTCCCGTGAACTTCACCGGCGAATCGTTCATGGACGTGATTGGCTTCTCTAGCTACTCGTACGTTCACGATGGTCCAGGCGGCAGCGGTAGGCTCCGCTATGAGGTCGAGGATGGCGTCGCGGTGAACTACCAGTGGGAGCCTACAGTGAAGGCGAGCTTCGGCACCGGTGTCAGCGGCTGTCCGCTGTGTGGCCCAAGCACCTTCGAGCTTGACGGCAGCGCATTTGTTGCAACGCAGGCGATGACCCTGACTCTCTTCACCGCAGCCGGCGGTGCACTAATCTCGTGACCGTGGGCGCCGACGACACGACCCCAAGCAGCGAAGAGGGGCCGGTTCCGGATGGCGCGGTGGACCTCAAGGCTCGCATCAGCGGCGAGCTCAATTTCACGCTCTCGGCTCTCAACGGCGTGGGTACCGTGATCGAGACGTTCAGCAGCCACTTCGACTTCGGCACGCTGGATATGGGTGTGTTCAACAAGTACGGATCTGACAGCACCGGCGCGATCGCGATCTTTCTCTGGGGCTCCAGCCACGGCACGCCGACCTTTTGGCTCTAACCCCCTCATCTTCGCCGCATTCGGCGGCAAACTGTATAGCGACGGTACCGTCAAATACGCCGCTGACCCGGTGGCCATCGACATCGCCTTCACGGGCCAGATTCCGGAGCCTCGGACCTACGTGATGTTCGCCATGGGACTGCTCTCGCTCGCCGGCATGGGCCTCGTGGCACGTCGTCGCGTTAGCGTGCGGCCTCGCCTCGCTTAACCGTATCCGATCGTCCGGGGAAACCTGCGGATCGAGGGGCTTGGTGCTAGCCGCGCCAAGCCCCTAAACCGTTGGCCGCCGCGCCGCGCCGGCATGGGCGAGGGCGAGCCCGGCCAGCATGACGCCGAGCGCCCCCCAGACCCAGCCGCTCAAGCCCTCGTCGAACAACGCCAGCGCCCATAAGAAACCAGCGACCACGATCACATAGTTGATCTGTGACGTGTAGACCGGGCCGGCCCGACGCACGACCTCGAGCACGGCCAGAAAGGTGATGGCCTGGGCGGCGGCGGCCCAGGCCAGCGCCCACAACGCGGGGTCGGGCGCGGTCCAGAACGGGTAGAACCCGCCGGCCGCGATCATGACCGGGAAGGTGATCGCGGCCGCGGCGAGTTGCAGCCCACTCACCAGCGCGAGGGTCGATGCCGCGGGCGGGCGCAGGTAGGCCATCACCATGTTGTTAGTGGCGAGCATTACGGGCACCGCCAGAGCGAAGACCATCCACACCGCGGCCCCGACCGCCGGCAGGGTCCCCTCGGGCACGACGATCATCAGAATGCCGGCGAAGCCGAAGGCGACGCCGGCGACGCTCAACCACTGAAAGCGCTCGCGTCCGAGCGCGAACGCGAAGATGTAGGCGAGCGGCGCCGCCAGCGCGAAGATCAGGGTCAGCACGCCGGCCGGCAGCCGATCGGCGACGTAGGTCAACACCAGCAGCGGCATGACGACACCAAGCGAGCTGGTCAGCACATAGTGGCGCACGTGGGCAAACCCGAGACCCGGCGGCCGGCCCCGCGCCAGCGAGAAGACCAGCAGCACGGCGCCGGCGAGAAACGTCTGCCAAAAGGTGTAGGCGGCGAACGGGAACCCGGCGCCGATGGCGATCTTGTTGGCGGTCAAAATTCCGCCGTACACAACCCCGCTGGTGGTCAGCAGGGCGGTGGGCACAAGCATCGATCGTCGGCCCGCCCCCTGGCGCTCGCCCTTAGCCGCCATCGCGCACGTTCCGTGGCCGCCACGCTGACGCGCACCGCGCCTCGCTCTGATTCATGGCAGAGAAGGAGGAGATGTCCCGGTCGATGTTGAAAAGTTGAGGTAGGTGTCGCTCTCCTGGAGCCGTTAGGCTCCGGGTGCTGCAAACCCAAGAGGGAGAACGACACCATGGGAAAGAATATCCGTAGTTCCAGTAGCCCGAAAGCCCTTGCCACCTCGTTTCCTATGCCGCCGCTGGCAGACGCGATGGACGCAGTCCGTCTCAGCGTGGATCGGTTCTGTCTCCTGGCCGGGGTCGAGGCCTTGGCCGAGATGATGGAGGAGGACGCCACGACCGTGTGCGGGGCCCGACATCGTCGCCATGGGAACCGTCGGGGTTATCGCTGGGGCCATACGCAGAGCGAGATCGGCTACCACGGCGGCCGCGTGAAAGTGCAGCGGCCACGGGTTCGCGACCATGCTGGCAAGGAGGTGGGTTTGGAGAGCTGGCAGGTGCTGCGCGACGGCAACCTGTTGCTCGAGTGGGCGCTCAACCTGATGGTGCTGAACGTGTCGACCCGCAAGTACCACCGCGCGGTCCGTCTGCCCGAGGGCGACCTGGCGAAAGCGCGTGGCGACGGCACCTCGAAGTCGGCCGTTTCCCGGCGCTTTGTGGCGCTGTCGCGCAAGAAGATGAAGGCCTGGCTTGCCTCGGACCTCTCGGAGCTCGACCTGCTGGTCATCCAGATCGACGGTCTGCATGTCGGCGACCATGTCTTGGTGGCGGCGATCGGCGTCGATGGCAACGGCGACAAGCATGTCCTGGCCGTGGTCGAGGGGGCGACGGAGAACACTGTCGTCGTCCAGGCCTTGCTCGACAATCTCCTCGCCAGGGGGCTCGATCCGACGCTGCCCCGGCTGTTCATCGTCGATGGCGCGAAGGCGCTCAGCAAAGCGATCCGCAACACCTTCGGTGTGGCCGCCGCCATCCAGCGCTGCCAGGTCCACAAGGGCCGTAACATCATCGAGCGCCTGCCCCTGCATTTGCATGCGAGCGTCAAGAAGGCGCTCCGTCAGGCCTGGGACCAGGACGACGCAGACAAGGCCGAACGGCTGCTGCGCAACCTGGCCCGGCGTCTGGAGCATGAGGAACCGGGCGTCTCGGGCAGCATCCTGGAGGGGCTGGACGAGATACTCACCGTCATCCGCCTCGGCCTGCCGCACGAACTCCGGCGCTCGCTCGCCTGCACCAACATCGTCGAGAACGCGCTCGGCACGGTGCGCCAGGTCACCCGCAACGTCAAACGCTGGAGACACGCCGAGATGGCGCTCAGATGGACCGCCGCCGGCCTGCTGGAGGCCCAGAAAACCTTCCGTCGCCTCAAGGCCTATCGTCAGCTGCCCATCCTCCGAAATGCTCTCCAGGAACACTTGAGAAAGGCTCAGGCCGACAGTGCCATTGAAACCATCATGAAGGCAGCATAGCATCATCAACCAGCGACGCCTGCCCCACGAATTTCAACAGAGATAGGGACATCGCCGCGCGCGTCGGTCGGAAGAAATAGTTCGTTATCGGTGATGTAACACCATGAGCGACCGCCATGGTTGACCCGATAGCCGAGGCACGAGCCCGGGTGGCTGAGCAGCATCGATTGGACTTCGATCCCGCCGATCGTGTGGGAGCCTTCTTGAAGATTGCGGAAGTAGACATTGGCTGCGAATTCGCGCGTTGTTATCGGGAAATATACGTTGTCCATCTGCGCGGAGGTCAGCTCGCGCATCGTCAGATCGCCGTGGGACGGTCCGCAAATCTCAAATTCGCAACCGTGCAGATAGAGGGGGACAAAAAACGGCAGCGCGTTGATGTGGTCCCAGTGCGGGTGTGAGATGAATATCTTCGCGTCGAGTCGCGTGCGCCCCTCCGCCAACAAGCTGTCCGATAGCCGCTTGATGCCCGACCCCGCATCGAACACGAAGAAGCGACCGTCCGCAAACGACAGCGTGACGCAAGATGTATTGCCACCGTATTTGAGAGAGCTCTCCCCGGGAACCGGCAGGGGCCGCGCACGCCCCAGAATTGGAGAACGACCTCGTCTCGGATCAACGCCATCAAATCATTCAAGAACACCGCCGGGTCGATTGGTTTGGTGATGTAGCCGGCCGCGCCGAGCCCCAGAGCGTGTCTTTGGTCGAAGTCATAGGGTTTGGCGCTCACCATGACGATCGTCGTCGCCGACAGCTCTTCCATCTCCGAGAGTCGCCGGAGGATCGTTATTCCGTCGATTCCGGGCATCATGATGTCGAGAAGAATGCAATCTGGTTTCCGTCGCGCGGCATCTTCCAGTGCGTGTCCGCTAGACGCACTGGCATGAACGCTTATGACCCCCTGCCGGACGAAGTGCGAGACGATCTCGACGAAATCCGGGTCGTCGTCGATGACTTGAAATGAAAGGGCGCCGTTCATCAGCAGGGATCTTTCCCCAGGCCGCCAGGCAATCCAGCGCGGGGGATACGGCGCGGTGGGGCTGCGGCATGGGGCGATGGGAGCATAGGTCTTTGAGGTTGAGAATCTATTGCCGCCGTTGTCGCGGCCCGATCCAAGCTTGTCAATGGCCTCGTCGAGGCTGCGTGCGGCCTTGGCGGCGCACCAAGGTCGAGCCGCAAAGCCCGGCGGTGACGCGGCTCAAATCTCGGGATGCCGCGTGCTCCAGTCGGTTGCCTGCTGGTAAGCGTGGCCTGACCGCAACAACAGGCCCTCGCCGAGGTGCGGCCCGATCAGCTGAAAGCCGAGCGGCAGACCTTCGGCGGAGAAGCCGCAGGGCAGGGAGATGGTCGGGCTGCCTGAGAAATCGTAGGGCGCCGTGAAGCGGACCAGCTTGTAAAGGCCGCCCTCGCCCGCCGCTAATTCCTCGATCGCGGAATCGAGCGGCGTTGGTATGAACAGCGACGGCGCCGCGATCATGTCGACGTTCTGGAACATCCGCGCCAGCTGTCCCTTGAAGGCGCTGCGCGCGACATTGCCGCGCGCCAGGTCGATCCCGGTCGCGGCGATTCCGGCGTCGATGAGGCCCTTGAGCGACGGCCCGTACTCGTCGGCGCGCGCGGGATAGGTTCGTTCATGGTGCAACGCGCACTCGGCAGCGCAGAACGGCCCCCACAGATTGATGAGCTCGTCGTGCTCCGGCATCGCGATGGGCACGATCTCAGCGCCGACGCCGGCAAGCGCCGCGACCGCGTCCTTGACCCCCTTGGCGACGACGGGGTCGACGCCTTCCGTACAGTAGGCCTCGTCATAGCCGACGCGAAGCGCCGTGGGAGCCTGGTCGAGCGCGGCCAGATAGTCCGGCACGGGGTCGAGAATGGCGGTGGGGTCGTTGTCGTCGGCGCCGGCGATGATGCCGAGCACCGCCGCCGCATCGGCCGCCGTACGCGTCATCGGGCCGATGTGGTCCAGCGAATTGGAGAGTGGGAAGACGCCGTACGTGCTGACCCGGCCCCAGGTCGGCTTCAGGCCGGTCACGCCGCAGCCCAAGCTGGGAAAGCGGATGGAGCCCCCGGTATCGGAGCCGAGCGAAGCATAGCAGAGGCCGGCCGCGGTCGCGGCGCCCGACCCGCTCGACGACACCCCGGTCCAATAACCAGAGCGCCAGGGATTGTCCGGCGGCGTGATATCGGGATGGTGAAATGCAAAGGCGCTTTCGGTCAGCTCCAGCTTGCCCAGGATGACCGCGCCGGCCGCATTGAAGCGGGTCACCACCGTGGCATCGAAGGTTGGCACGAAATCGTCGTGGATGGGCATGCCAGCTCGGGTCCGCGTGCCCTTGGTGTAGCAGAGATCCTTGACCGCGATCGGCACGCCGTGCAGCGGGCCACGAATCCGCCCCGCGCCGATCTCGGCATCCGCCGCCTTGGCTTGCGCCAGGGCGGCGGATGCCATGACCGTGGCGTACGCGTGGAGCTTGACATTGACCGCTTCGATGCGATCGAGGATGGCCCGCGTGACCTCGCTCGAGGAAATCTCGCCAGCGTGAATACGGCCAGCGACTTCCGTTAGGCTTTGATAGTGGAGCGGCGTGGACGCCATGGTCTTTCTCCCTGCACCACCATATACGCCGTGGTCCTTACTAGCATCGCCGGCCCTCCGATGATAGTAAGGACATTGATGCCACGCACGTTTGCCGGCCGCCTCGTGGCTGCCGGTGGTAGCTGTTAGAATTCCGGCAGATCGGCCGGCGTCGCACCGTACGTCGACATCGCACCGCCCAAAGCCAGTATCACCGCCCAGAGGCCGTCAGCTAGGAGACGAGACCATGAGCGACATGAGAGCACATGATTGGATACGGCACCATGCGCGTCGTCGGCCGCAGAAATGTGCAATCGTGGACTATGAAACCGGCTCCGAGTTGACCTATGGGGTGATGGATCGACAGGTAGATAACTGCGTTTCTTTCCTCGTGCGTGAGCACAACATACAGGCCGGAGACCGCGTTTCCTTGCTGGCTCAAAATTGTCCCGAAGTTTTCGTCCTGCAAGCGGCTTGTGCGCGACTCAGAGCGATCTTCTTGCCATTGAATTGGCGCCTTGCGCCGCCGGAACTCGACTACATCCTCTCGGATGCGACGCCCAGATCGTTGTTTTCCGACCAGCGATTCCTGAATACCGCCGAAATGATCTGCGCCAATCGGAACGGTTGCGCGGTGGCGGCGATGGGACCTGGAACCGACTTCCAAGCGCTGTTGGGCGGTGACGAGAGGGTGGAGGGGTTGAGCGAACCCACCCTCTCCGATATCTCGCATATTCTCTACACGTCCGGCACAACGGGACATCCCAAGGGCGCTATGCTGAGCCACGGGCAGGGTTATCTCCAGGCCGTGGGCGTTGCTGCCGAATATGGTGTGACCCACGCTTCCGTGGGCCTGACGTACACCCCGACCTTTCATGTCAGCGGACTCTTCTTGTTCGCGCACTCCAGCCTCCTGTTCGGCGGCACCATCTATCTAATGCGCCAGTTTGACGCCGCCATTTGTTTGAAATTGATGACAGACGCCAGCGTTGGCGTTACACACACGCTCGCCATTCCCACCAATCTTCTTATGATCCGCAACTTGCCAGAGTTCGAAGAAGCGCGGTTTGGCGGTTTGGTCATCGCGGCCGGTGGGTCTCCGGTGCCAGCAACGTTAATAGAGACGTTTGCGGAGCGAGGGGCCAAGATACCGCAGCTCTGGGGCATGACGGAGTTGTGCGGCATGTCGACCTCTTTGCCCGCGGAACAGGCGCTAGAAAAGGCGGGCTCCTGCGGCCCACCGTTGATGAACATCGATATTGGTATCATCGATGCGCACGATAGCCATGTGAAAACACCGGATACGGTCGGAGAAATCGTCGCGCGAGGACCTATGGTAATGCGTGGCTACTGGGGGTTGGGTGACAAGAATGACGAGCATTTTTTAGCTGGGGGTTGGTTCAAGACGGGTGATGCGGGGAAAATAGATTCCGAAGGGTATGTGACTATCGTCGGGCGCTGGAAGGATATGTACATCTCCGGTGGCGAGAACGTTTACCCCGCCGAAGTGGAGGAAGTAATATATCAGATTCCGGAGGTGAATGAAGCAGCCGTAGTAGGAGTACCTCACGAAAAGTGGGGCGAGACGGGCCGTGCGTTCATAGTTCTTAAGAATGGTGTCGAGCTTAGCGAAGCCGATATTATCGCCTACTGCAGCACTCAACTTGCGAGCTACAAGGTACCAAAGTCCGCAGTGTTTGTGAAAGAATTACCGCACAGCGCGAACGGAAAAATCCTCAAACACCAGCTTGGCACCGGGCCTGATAAAGGGGTACCGGCCGTTGGCGCCGCGAGCGGCTCATAGCCGGCGGGGGGGGGATTCTCGCGGATAGTTAAACCTATCCCAGTCGCGAGGAAATATGAGTTTTGAGGAAACTAGATTGAAACTTTCCGAGCGTCCGCGTGTATCGAGGGAGGAGCTAGTTGTTCTACTGAAGGCGGCCGATATCCCTGTGTTGCTGATGGTTCTTGTTCATCTGACCGGAGACAAACGGTGGATCGAAGCGCCGTATTTGCCCGCACGCGATCTCGCGTTCTTTCCTGACGAATCGGGCGGGCTGTCCGACAGCATTCAAGGCGAGATCCGCTCCGCCGCGTGCGAGGCGCTGGTTGCCTACTATGACGGTGCGCTTGACGTATCGCCGGAGCCCTCGGACCAAGTCTTCGCGCGGATGATGAGCGTATGCGTTGGCGAGCCTTTTCCGCCCGAATACTTAACCATGGTGCTGGAGGAAATGGGATTTCGGGATCGCGACCCCCCATGGAGCCACAAGCCCAGTTCAGCGGCGGTCGAAGGTTTCAAGGTACTTGTTATTGGGGCAGGAATGTCGGGTTTGTGCGCCGCCATCAAGTTGCGAAAGGCCAATATCCCGTTCACCGTCGTGGAGAAAAACCCCCGCGTGGGCGGCACTTGGTACGAAAACCGATATCCGGGTGTGGGTTGCGACGTTCCTAATCATTTTTATTCGTATTCATTTCGGCCCAATATGGACTGGACGGAATACTTCTCGAGCGGGGAGGAGATAGAAGAGTATTTCCAAACTTGTTCCCGAGAGTACGATATCTTGGACCGAATTCAGTTTAGGACGGAGGCCATTAAGGCCGAGTTCGATCGGGATACTTCTCTGTGGCGCGTAACACTTCGAGGCGACAACGGCGATATTATCACCGAATTCGCCAATATCGTAGTGTTCGCGGCCGGTCAGCTTAACCGTCCGAAATATCCAGACATCGAGGGCCTAAGAAGTTTCGCTGGACTTTGTTTCCACACCGCGCGCTGGCCCGAAAACCTTTCGCTCCGGGGCAAGCGTGTGGTCGTGGTGGGGACGGGGGCTAGTGCGATGCAGTTGGCCCCCACCGTCGCCAACCAGGCCGAGCGAATAACGATTTTTCAACGTAGCGCGCAATGGACCATTCCGACACGCGACTACCATCGAATCGTGAGTGAGGAGAAAAAGTGGCTCCTGAATCACGTACCGTTCTATGGGGGCTGGTATCGATTTAGCTTAATATGGCGCTACAGCGATCGTTTGTTGGCTTCGGTAAGGCGCGACCCGGCGTGGCCTCACCCTCAGCGTTCACTCAACGCGCGCAACGATCGACATCGTCAGATTCTTACCGACTATATTCAGGAGGAATTGAGCGAACGGACGGACCTGCTTGACAAGGCTTTGCCCAAGTACCCTCCATACGGCAAGAGAATTCTCGTGGACAACGGTTGGTTCAGGACTTTAAAACGGGACAATGTTGAGATAATTACGGACTCAATATCACGAATTACAATTGATTCCGTCGTGACGAGAACGGGTGCTGAATACCCGGCCGACGTTATCGTATTCGCGACGGGATTTCAGGCCGCTCAGGCCCTGGGAGCAGTAGAAGTCGGAGTCAAGGGTGGGCGGTCTTTGAACGATGTGTGGGGGGATGATAACCCCAAAGCGTATTTGGGGATGACGGTACCGGGGTTCCCAAATTTGTTCTTCTTGTATGGACCCAATACAAACCTCGGACACGGCGGGAGCATTATCTTCGTGGCTGAATGCCAGGTTCGTTACGTTCTGGCGGTCGTCAAGCGCATGCTGGAAGAGAAGATAAGAGAGATCGAATGTCGGCAGGACGCCCATGACGAATACAACAAGAGGGTGGATGAAGAGCACTCGAATCTTATTTGGACCCATCCAGGTATGAACAGCTGGTACCGCAACAAGGCGGGACGTATTTTCTCGGTCATGCCGTGGCGATTGGTCGACTACTGGCAATTCACCCGCGAGCCGAATTTCGATGATTTTAAGATCGGAAAATAGCAGGGTTGGGCGATAAGAAGAGCGCGATTGTGTTGAACAGCGCAGCAAACGTGGTGCCGGATGAGGGAGTCGAACCCCCGACGTACTGTTTAAAACTTTGTTTCCGTGGCTATGGCCACCAAACAGGAAGGCGAGGAGTGCGGTCCGCAGCCACCTATCCAGCGGCTTGATATGAAGACCAGCAGGAAGTTTTGACGATCGAGGAAGTTGAGCCGCCTCTCTGCGCGCACGGAGGTTTCGCCAGTTGACTATTCGTCATGCTTTTACGTTTGCCTTTATGCCAGTCAGGTGCTGTGGCCGGACCGTGCATCGGGTCGCATGCGTGATCGGTGTGGCAAATCGGCGCGACGCATCTCGCCGTAGCGGGCCAGCGTATTGCTAAGCCGTAGCGGGCTAGCGTTTACTAAGATGTTGCAGGTTGGATGGGACGTGCGAACTGAGAACGGCGGCGGAATAATCCCCCATTGAAGCGGCTGGTTTGGGCCGGCTGCGGCGGCGCGAAAGTGGGCCGCGTTTAGCCTTTGATCTGGAGCGACTGGATTGAGGGCAGGGGGATGTACGGGGTGGACCTTGATCGTCGAGTGCGGCTTGCATGCCATCATGAAGGGCTGAGCCGGAGGGAAGCGGCGCGGCGTTTCGGGATCGACCGGAAGACGGTCGCGAAGATGTTGATGTTCTCGGTGCCTCCGGGCTACCAGCGAAGCGGTCCGCCAAGTCGTCCGAAGCTGGATGGGTTCGCCGGGATCATCGACCGGATCCTGGAGGAGGCCCGGACGACGCCGCGCAAGCAGCGTCATACGGCGAAGCGGATCCTCGAGCGGCTGCGCGACGAGCATGGGTTCACGGGCAGCTACACGATCATGAAGGACTACGTGCGCGAGCGGCGTGTCCGGTCACGGGAGATGTTCGTGCCACTGGCTCATCCGCCGGGGCATGCCCAAGTGGACTTTGGCGAGGCGCTGGCGGTGATCGGCGGCACTGAGCGCAAGGCACACTTCTTCGCTTTCGACCTGCCGCACAGCGATGCGCTCTTCGTGAAGGCCTACCCGGCTGAGACATCCGAGGCGTTCTGCGGCGGCCATGTCGCCGCAGAACGCCTTCTTCGGCAAAGTTTTGCTCTCGATCCTGTACGATAATACCAAGCTCGCCGTGGCGCGGATCCTCGGTGACGGCATGCGACAACGGACCAGGACCTTCTCGGAGCTGCAATCCCATTATCTGTTCGAGGATCGCTTCGGTCGTCCAGGTGTCAATCGGCGTTGAACATTGACCCCCTATCGGCGTGCAATGTTGACCCCTTTGGGGATGCACGGCGGAGGTCGTACAGGTAGTCCATAGGAGGGGCCCGCGCGCGGGCCGACGCGCCCACCACGCGGCTGGCGGCGGACCGCGTGTGGGAGGTTCCTGTGGGCCCACCTGGGCGACCGGGCCGCAGGTGGATCGGTTGCCTTTAGGACCGATTCTTGAAGCGCCAGGAGTCGTTTCCGGTCTCGATGATCTCGCAGTGGTGCGTCAGACGATCGAGGAGCGCGGTGGTCATCTTGGCGTCGCCGAAGACGGACGGCCATTCGCCGAAGGTCAGGTTGGTGGTGACGATGATCGAGGTGCGCTCGTAGAGCCGGCTGACGAGGTGGAACAGCAGCTGGCCTCCGGTTTGGGCGAAGGGCAGGTAGCCGAGCTCGTCGAGGATGACGAGGTCGCGCCGGGCCAGCTGATCGGCGAGCCGGCCCTGGCGGCCGGCGCGGGCTTCGGCCTCGAGCCGGTTGACCAGGTCGACGACGTTGAAGAAGCGGCCCCGGGCGCCATCGCGGATGCAGGCCCGCGCGATGGCGACGGCGAGATGGCTCTTGCCGGTGCCGGTGCCGCCGATCAGCACGGCGTTGCGCTGGTTGGCCAGGAAGCCGCCGACCGCCAACTCGCGGACCAGCGGCTCGTTGACCGGGGTGTCGGTGAAGTCGAAGTCGGCCAGCTCCTTGGCCAGCGGCAGCTTGGCGCCACTCATCTGGTACTTGATGGATCGCGCCTGCTTGTCGGCGATCTCGGCCTTCAACAGCTCGCCGATGATTCGCTGCATCGGATGCTGGCGCTTGAGGCCGTCGGCGAGCACCTCGTCGAACGCGTCGCGCATGCCGGCGAGCTTGAGTGCGGCCATCATCTCCAGGACCTCATGGCGCTCCATGGCCGACCCCCCTCAAGCGGTCGTAGCGGGTGCAATCGGCCACCGGCTCAAAGCGAAGACGCAGGTTCGCGGGCGTCGGGATCGGCGCCGTCTCGGACGGCTGGCGCCGACGATTGAGGATGTTGAGCACGACGTCGGCGCTGCACACGCCGCCAGCGAGCGCCTCGGCACAGGCGGCCTCCACCGCCGCCAGCCCATCCGCCAGCACGGCGGTGAGGATCTCGACCATCTGCCTGTCGCCGTCGTCGTGGCCGGCGAGCCGGACGCGCACGCGACCCAGGGCGCCGGGCAGCGCCCAGTCCTTGAACGGCGCGCCGTTACGAAGCGCACCGGGCTTCCTCGCCAGCACGGGCACCTAGTGCCACGGGTCATAGACGGTCTGGTCGCGGCCGAAGCGCCGGGCATGCTCGGCGACGATCTCGCCGTCCTGGCGGATGACGATGCGATCGGCGTAGGCATGGACCTCGACCGGACGGCCGACGGCGCGCGCCGCCACGCTGTACTTGTTGCTGTCGAAGCGCACCAGGCAGGTCTTCGACACCGACGCCGGGACCGCGTGGAAGCCGTCGAACGGCCCGCGATAGCCGACCAGGGACGGACGCTCGTCCTCGAACACCTGCCAGACAGTCCTGTCCTTGAACACCGGGTGGGGATGACGCCGGGCGTAGGCGACGCACTGGTCCAAGAGCCAGGCGTTGAGCTCGTCGTAGGTCTTGAAGCGCAGCCGCGGGGTGAAGAACCGACCGCGGATGATCCCGACCTGGTTCTCGACCTGCCCCTTCTCCCATCCCGCTCCCGGCGTGCATGCTGTCGGTTCGACCAGGTAGTGGCCACACATCTGCACGAAGCGCCGGTTGAACGCGCGCTCCTTGCCGATGAGGACGGTCTGCACCGCCGTCTTCATGTTGTCGTAGATGCCTCGCCGGCAGGCACCCTGGAACAGCCGGAATGCCCGGTCGTGGGCGTCGAACACCATCTCCTGGCTCTCGCGCGGATAAGCGCGGACGAAGAACATTCGGCTGTGGCACAGCCGGACGTGCGCGACCTTGACCTTGGTCGTCACCCCCGCCAGCACCACGTACTCGTGGCTCCAGTCGAACTGATAGGCCTCGCCCGGCGAGAACACCAACGGCACATAGGTCTGCGCCGTCGATGCCGAACGGCGCCACCGCCACGCCTTGGCGTAGCGCCGCACCGCGTCGTAGCCGCCGCCATAGCCCAGACCCTCGAGGGCTTCGGAGATCCGTAGCAGCGTCAGCCGCTCCCGCTTCGACTTGGTCTCGTTGGCCTCCAGCATCCGCTCCAGCTCGGCCGTCCACGGCCCCAGCTTCGGCATCGGCTGGACCCGCCGGTCGTAGGTGAACGCCGTCGCCTGCGAACGGATCACCTTGCGCACCGTGTTGCGCGAGACCTTCACGTCCCGCACGATCTCCTTGATCGGCTTCCCCTTGACGAAATACTCCCGCCGGATCCGCGCTATCGTCTCCACGACCAACATCCCCCACCACCTCGTCCGCCCAAAAACGAGGTGACTTGGACTAGCCAGGCTCAGGGGGGCAAATTTGGACGCCGATCACCCCTCAACAGGGGTCAACTTTGCACGCCGTTCCACAGCTTAAGCACACGCGCGAACTCCCGTATTGCTCTACTGTGCGCAGAATAACCAGCTTGCGATTCATCGTCCAGGTGGTGTAGGACCTGGTTTACGACGACACCGTCGAACGTACTCCCGTCGTATGGTAAAGCTTCGATAGATGCCTGGCAAAATGCGACACGACCTGCCGCCTCCTAAGATTTCAACTTTCTCCTCGCCTGTTTTATCATCGCAGCGCTGATATCGACTGCTGAGATGTGACGTACGAATCGAAGCAGATCTCGCGAGTAGTTACCCGTACCGCATCCGGCATCGAGGAGTGCCGATTGCTCGAGTCGGACCGAAGCACGCATCAAACATCCCAAAATTATTTCGGTTCCAACCGCCGCACGAGTCGCATCGTAGTTGCCAGACGTTTTGGTGTAGTTCTCGTAACTAACCATCAGTTCGCCGGGAGAGTGTCTTAGGAGAGCTTCCCAACTGGAAGCCCCGTGCTAGCCGCAGGCCCGCTTCGCGTTCAACGGATCGACGCAGCGTGCCCGAAGAACCAGCAGCCACGGGCAGATTAGGCTAAACGTGCGCCGAACGTCCAGCGCCAGCAAAAGTGGCTTTGTCCTGCTCGCTGTTCAACTTTGTGAAGCCGGGGCAACATCACGAAGTTATGCCGCCGAGCGCCTGCCCAATGGTTAGTTCTTCTCCTTCTTCATACTGAAGAGCATCTCCTGCGATGATATGTGCAGAACCCTTAAGGCATTCCAGCAAGGACGGGTGGGGGAAGATCGACTCTAATATGTAGTTATAAGGGAGGTTTCGTTCGATCATGATCGCCGCAGCGCCAACAATCGCATCCGCGTTCGGGCCCACCGCGCGAACGCCGAGAATTCGATCGTCACCCGGAGGGCCGACAATAAGCTTCACGAATCCGATCGGCGGCTGAATGGCATGGGCCCGGTGATTTCGCGCATACGGATACTTGCCGACACGCACGTCACCGTAATGTTCGCGAACGTCCGATTCGGTGACTCCAGCACCAGCCAACATAGGAACGGTGAAAACGATATAGGGAATATGATCGAGACCTTGCGGATACTCTGTACCCAGAATGTGCGCGGCGGCACATCTACCTTCGGCTTCGGCGACATGAACAAGCGACAAATCGCTCGGTACATTACGAGTGCCGATATCACCGACCGCGTAAATATGAGGCACATTTGTTTGGGTATTCGCATCGATTCTAATATAATGGCGCTCGTCCAGGGCAACGCCTGTGGCCTCCAAATTGATGTTGTCCGTGCAAGGTGTTCGTCCAACCGCCAGCAATACTATCTCGGTTTCGATGTCCCCAGTGGTCAACGTTGTTCGGACGCTGTCGTCCTGCAGCTCATGGCTTTGATAGCGGCTGGAGGGGATGATATGGATGCCTCTGGCGTCGAAGGCGTTTGTTATGAATTCACTGATGTCCCTATCTTCGTTGGACATAATGTTGGCTCTAGTGTCGACCAGGTGGACCTCGGTGCCCACGGCGTTGAACATGCTTGCGAATTCGCAGCCGATAACCCCGGCGCCCAAAATCAGCACGCTTGCTGGGGAAGTCGACAAGTTGATAACCTCATCGCTGGTGATCACTCTTCTCCTGTCGACGGACATATTGGGCAGAATTCTCGGTCGGGTTCCCGTGGCGATGACGATGTGGTCTCCTGAAAATTCCTTGCCGCCAACGGCAACTCTGTGAGCGTCCACAAAGGTGGCCTTGCCCCGCACCACTCTGACGTTGAGGCGTTGTAGCCGGGTCTCCAGCATCGAGGTCAAGCTGGCGGCGGACCGGTCGATGCCCATTTGCAGCTTGGAAAAATCCATCACGGGTATCTGACCAAATACATCGTCGCGGTATTTTATGTGCAGGTACTCACGGGCAATTTCATAGCCCGCCTTCGATTTGAACGCCCCCTCGATACCGTAGCCCATTAAGGGTCCATCATTGATGATGATGGCCCTTTTCCCCTGCAGCACGACTTTGCTGGCTGCGCTAATCCCTCCGGGACCGCCGCCAATGATCAAAACGTCACAATGTTCCGTGTTCACTCGTTGTCTCCTCGCCCTGTCCCCATTCTTTGCACCAGTTGATGGATTCGCCGACACTCCTCAGATGACTCCTCAACGGACTTTCGCATCGAGCGGCGGCTGCCCGAGGCAGCGGCGTCGCGATTTCCGACAATTGTATGCTGGCGTTGGGGTCGTGTCCCAGGACGTGGTGTAGGAGTTGTTGGAGCCTCTGTTAGCTGTGGGTAGGCGGCTTGCCGTAGCGACCGCCGAGAGTCTGGCGTAGGCAAGCCGGCTATCCACAGCGGAGGCCATCGCGGTTCCGGTTTAGGGTTGGGCTAGTGCGAACCAACCTGACCCGAAGGAGAACCACGATGACCCAGGACATGATGACCCTACGCGCGCTTTTGGAGAAGAGCTCCGATGCCGATCTGCTTCGCGAGATGATCGGCTTCACGGCCGAGCGGCTGATGGCACTGGAGGTCGAGGGCCTGACCGGCGCCGCTCACGGCGAGCGCTCGGCGGATCGTATCACCCACCGCAACGGCTACCGCGACCGGTCCTGGGAGACCCGGGCCGGCACGGTCGAGTTGAAGATCCCGAAGCTGAGGAAGGGGAGCTACTTCCCCGGCTTCCTGGAGCCGCGGCGGATGGCCGAGAAGGCGCTGGCTGCGGTGATCCAGGAGGCCTACATCCAGGGCGTGTCGACCCGCTCGGTCGACGATCTGGTTCAGGCGATGGGGATGTCGGGCGTCTCCAAGAGCCAGGTCTCCAGGCTGTGCGGCGAGATCGACGATAAGGTCAACGGCTTCCTCGATCGACCGCTGGAGGGCGACTGGCCCTATCTGTGGCTGGATGCGACTTATGTGAAGGTGCGCCAGACCGGACGCATCGTCTCGGTCGCGGTGACCGTGGCTGTGGCCGTCAACGACCAAGGCCGGCGTGAGATCCTGGGCATGGCGATCGGCGCGTCGGAGGCCGAGACCTTCTGGACCGAGTTCCTGCGCTCGCTGGCCCGGCGCGGGCTGCGCGGCGTGAAGCTGGTGATCTCCGACGACCACAAGGGCCTGAAGGCCGCCGCGACCCGGATCCTCGGCGCCACCTGGCAAAGATGCCGCGTGCACTTCGCCCGCAACCTGCTGGCCCATGCCGGCCGCCAGGGTCGGCGCGTCGTCTCCGCCTTCGTCGCCACCGCCTTCGCCCAGGAGGACGCCGACAGCGCGAAGGTCCAGTGGCGTCAGGTCGCCGACCAGCTCAGGCCCAAGGTCCCCAAGCTGGCAGTTCTCATGGACGAAGCCGAGCACGACGTCCTCGCCTACATGAGCTTCCCCAAGGAGCACCGCCAGAAGTTGCATTCGACCAACCCGATCGAACGGCTCCATGCCGAGGTCAAGCGCCGCACCAACGTCGTCGGCATCTTTCCCAACGAAGACGCCATCACACGGCTCGTCGGCGCCATCCTTCTCGAGCAGAACGACGAGTGGGCCGTCTCAAGGAGATACATGACGCTGGAATCAATCGCTCCGCTGGGCGATGGTGTCCCCATCACGCTGCCCACCGTGGCAGCCTGAACGTCCCGGCCCTACCCGCCGGGAGCCGCGTAGAGCGCAACGCTCTTACACCACCTGCCGGGACACGATCGGCGTTGGGCAGTCGACTGTCAAGGCCCCGCCCGCCCGCCGGGGTCCGGCGTGCAGCGGCTCGCTATGAACGGGGTCCCGTGCAGCGGCTGAAGCCGGGGCCGGCACCCCTGATGCCATCGGCTCACCTCCTCTGAGTCGTACTTGATCCGCTTTCCGTGGCGTCGGAAATGGCGGGCCATTGCTGCCTCGGAGCGCCCGGAGCTCATCTGGTGTAATACCCAAATGCTGAGCCGCCTCCTCGATATCCACAGCGGCACGTCGAGACCTCCCATCTGATGTTCTTTTATCGTTCTCATGCTGGCTGAGGCAGGGCGGCGACGTCAAGCCATATCCGTTCGCGACGCCGCCATGTGGGATACTGCCTCGATGTGCGGCCGCTACAGCCTGACAACCCCGCCCCAGGCCCTCCGAGACCTGTTCAGGATCGAGGATCGGCCGAACCTGGAGGCCTCGCTACAACATCGCTCCGACGCAGCTAGCACCCGTCGTGCGGCTCACCGTTGACGATCGGCCCAAGCTCGGAATGTTGCGCTGGGGGTTGATCCCCCACTGGTCGAAGGACCACCGAGGCGCTTTCAAAATGATCAACGCTCGGAGCGAGAGCGCAACCCAGAAGGCGGCCTTTAAGGAGGCCTTGGGGCGACGACGGTGCCTGGTTTCGGCGGATAGCTTTTACGAACGGAAGGCCGAAGACGGTGTGAAGCAGCCCTATCGGATCATGCTTCGCGATGAGCGGTTGTTCGCATTCGCCAACATCCACCCACAACACCTCCACCTTCGGTGCCACTGATTGCTTCTCCAGCCGAGTGAGACGCGTCTTCAGCGTGCGGCGTTCTCATTCGATTGTTCCTCTGTGTCTTCCCGCCTGGCGCGGGACCGGAAAGAGCGATCTTACGCAGGAATTTACCCATCCCGAACGTTTTCCATCGACAGATGTAAGAGCCTGTCTGTGGAACGGCGTGCAAAGTTGACCCCTGTTGAGGGGTGATCGGCGTCCAAATTTGACCCCCTGAGCCTGGCTAGTCCAAGTCACCTCGTTTTTGGGCGGACGAGGTGGTGGGGGATGTTGGTCGTGGAGACGATAGCGCGGATCCGGCGGGAGTATTTCGTCAAGGGGAAGCCGATCAAGGAGATCGTGCGGGACGTGAAGGTCTCGCGCAACACGGTGCGCAAGGTGATCCGTTCGCAGGCGACGGCGTTCACCTACGACCGGCGGGTCCAGCCGATGCCGAAGCTGGGGCCGTGGACGGCCGAGCTGGAGCGGATGCTGGAGGCCAACGAGACCAAGTCGAAGCGGGAGCGGCTGACGCTGCTACGGATCTCCGAAGCCCTCGAGGGTCTGGGCTATGGCGGCGGCTACGACGCGGTGCGGCGCTACGCCAAGGCGTGGCGGTGGCGCCGTTGGGCATCGACGGCGCAGACCTATGTGCCGTTGGTGTTCTCGCCGGGCGAGGCCTATCAGTTCGACTGGAGCCACGAGTACGTGGTGCTGGCGGGGGTGACGACCAAGGTCAAGGTCGCGCACGTCCGGCTGTGCCACAGCCGAATGTTCTTCGTCCGCGCTTATCCGCGCGAGAGCCAGGAGATGGTGTTCGACGCCCACGACCGGGCATTCCGGCTGTTCCAGGGTGCCTGCCGGCGAGGCATCTACGACAACATGAAGACGGCGGTGCAGACCGTCCTCATCGGCAAGGAGCGCGCGTTCAACCGGCGCTTCGTGCAGATGTGTGGCCACTACCTGGTCGAACCGACAGCATGCACGCCGGGAGCGGGATGGGAGAAGGGGCAGGTCGAGAACCAGGTCGGGATCATCCGCGGTCGGTTCTTCACCCCGCGGCTGCGCTTCAAGACCTACGACGAGCTCAACGCCTGGCTCTTGGACCAGTGCGTCGCCTACGCCCGGCGTCATCCCCACCCGGTGTTCAAGGACAGGACTGTCTGGCAGGTGTTCGAGGACGAGCGTCCGTCCCTGGTCGGCTATCGCGGGCCGTTCGACGGCTTCCACGCGGTCCCGGCGTCGGTGTCGAAGACCTGCCTGGTGCGCTTCGACAGCAACAAGTACAGCGTGGCGGCGCGCGCCGTCGGCCGTCCGGTCGAGGTCCATGCCTACGCCGATCGCATCGTCATCCGCCAGGACGGCGAGATCGTCGCCGAGCATGCCCGGCGCTTCGGCCGCGACCAGACCGTCTATGACCCGTGGCACTAGGTGCCCGTGCTGGCGAGGAAGCCCGGTGCGCTTCGTAACGGCGCGCCGTTCAAGGACTGGGCGCTGCCCGGCGCCCTGGGTCGCGTGCGCGTCCGGCTCGCCGGCCACGACGACGGCGACAGGCAGATGGTCGAGATCCTCACCGCCGTGCTGGCGGATGGGCTGGCGGCGGTGGAGGCCGCCTGTGCCGAGGCGCTCGCTGGCGGCGTGTGCAGCGCCGACGTCGTGCTCAACATCCTCAATCGTCGGCGCCAGCCGTCCGAGACGGCGCCGATCCCGACGCCCGCGAACCTGCGTCTTCGCTTTGAGCCGGTGGCCGATTGCACCCGCTACGACCGCTTGAGGGGGGTCGGCCATGGAGCGCCATGAGGTCCTGGAGATGATGGCCGCACTCAAGCTCGCCGGCATGCGCGACGCGTTCGACGAGGTGCTCGCCGACGGCCTCAAGCGCCAGCATCCGATGCAGCGAATCATCGGCGAGCTGTTGAAGGCCGAGATCGCCGACAAGCAGGCGCGATCCATCAAGTACCAGATGAGTGGCGCCAAGCTGCCGCTGGCCAAGGAGCTGGCCGACTTCGACTTCACCGACACCCCGGTCAACGAGCCGCTGGTCCGCGAGTTGGCGGTCGGCGGCTTCCTGGCCAACCAGCGCAACGCCGTGCTGATCGGCGGCACCGGCACCGGCAAGAGCCATCTCGCCGTCGCCATCGCGCGGGCCTGCATCCGCGATGGCGCCCGGGGCCGCTTCTTCAACGTCGTCGACCTGGTCAACCGGCTCGAGGCCGAAGCCCGCGCCGGCCGCCAGGGCCGGCTCGCCGATCAGCTGGCCCGGCGCGACCTCGTCATCCTCGACGAGCTCGGCTACCTGCCCTTCGCCCAAACCGGAGGCCAGCTGCTGTTCCACCTCGTCAGCCGGCTCTACGAGCGCACCTCGATCATCGTCACCACCAACCTGACCTTCGGCGAATGGCCGTCCGTCTTCGGCGACGCCAAGATGACCACCGCGCTCCTCGATCGTCTGACGCACCACTGCGAGATCATCGAGACCGGAAACGACTCCTGGCGCTTCAAGAATCGGTCCTAAAGGCAACCGATCCACCTGCGGCCCGGTCGCCCAGGTGGGCCCACAGGAACCTCCCACACGCGGTCCGCCGCCAGCCGCGTGGTGGGCGCGTCGGCCCGCGCGCGGGCCCCTCCTATGGACTACCTGTACGACCTCCGCCGTGCATCCCCAAAGGGGTCAACATTGCACGCCGATAGGGGGTCAATGTTCAACGCCGATTGACACCTCAAGGGGGTCAAACACCTGTTTGTGGTACCCAGTGGGTCGCTAGAGCGTATCCCGCTGGGAATACTGGTCACCGAGAGACCGGGAGCAGATGCCCCCTTCCAGGATGTGGCCTGGCTTATTAAGAAGTACGCGATGACCACGCTGCCCTCGGTGGCCTCGATACGGGCCCTGCGGGCCTTTGCCTCAGCTACCAAATCGACCCAGCCCTTCATTGGTGTTGGTGACCCGTTACTGGAAGGAGAAGCTGGCGGGGGTAGGGAGTAGAGATCGCCTCGCTGTTCCGGGGTGCGATTGCCGATGTTGAAGAGGTCAGGAACCTCACCCGTCTGCCCGACACCGCAGATGAACTCAGGGCCATGGCTGCCTACCTCGGGGCTGATGAGGGATCCATCTACCTTCAGGCCCGTGCCAGGAGATGTCCCGGTCGATGTTGAAAAGTTGAGGTAGGTGTCGCTCTCCTGGAGCCGTTAGGCTCCGGGTGCTGCAAACCCAAGAGGGAGAACGACACCATGGGAAAGAATATCCGTAGTTCCAGTAGCCCGAAAGCCCTTGCCACCTCGTTTCCTATGCCGCCGCTGGCAGACGCGATGGACGCAGTCCGTCTCAGGTGATCGTGGATCGGTTCTGTCTCCTGGCCGGGGTCGAGGCCTTGGCCGAGATGATGGAGGAGGACGCCACGACCGTGTGCGGGGCCCGACATCGTCGCCATGGGAACCGTCGGGGTTATCGCTGGGGCCATACGCAGAGCGAGATCGGCGACCACGGCGGCCGCGTGAAAGTGCAGCGGCCACGGGTTCGCGACCATGCTGGCAAGGAGGTGGGTTTGGAGAGCTGGCAGGTGCTGCGCGACGGCAACCTGTTGCTCGAGTGGGCGCTCAACCTGATGGTGCTGAACGTGTCGACCCGCAAGTACCACCGCGCGGTCCGTCTGCCCGAGGGCGACCTGGCGAAAGCGCGTGGCGACGGCACCTCGAAGTCGGCCGTTTCCCGGCGCTTTGTGGCGCTGTCGCGCAAGAAGATGAAGGCCTGGCTTGCCTCGGACCTCTCGGAGCTCGACCTGCTGGTCATCCAGATCGACGGTCTGCATGTCGGCGACCATGTCTTGGTGGCGGCGATCGGCGTCGATGGCAACGGCGACAAGCATGCCCTGGCCGTGGTCGAGGGGGCGACGGAGAACACTGTCGTCGTCCAGGCCTTGCTCGACAATCTCCTCGCCAGGGGGCTCGATCCGACGCTGCCCCGGCTGTTCATCGTCGATGGCGCGAAGGCGCTCAGCAAAGCGATCCGCAACACCTTCGGTGTGGCCGCCGCCATCCAGCGCTGCCAGGTCCACAAGGGCCGTAACATCATCGAGCGCCTGCCCCTGCATTTGCATGCGAGCGTCAAGAAGGCGCTCCGTCAGGCCTGGGACCAGGACGACGCAGACAAGGCCGAACGGCTGCTGCGCAACCTGGCCCGGCGTCTGGAGCATGAGGAACCGGGCGTCTCGGGCAGCATCCTGGAGGGGCTGGACGAGATACTCACCGTCATCCGCCTCGGCCTGCCGCACGAACTCCGGCGCTCGCTCGCCTGCACCAACATCGTCGAGAACGCGCTCGGCACGGTGCGCCAGGTCACCCGCAACGTCAAACGCTGGAGACACGCCGAGATGGCGCTCAGATGGACCGCCGCCGGCCTGCTGGAGGCCCAGAAAACCTTCCGTCGCCTCAAGGCCTATCGTCAGCTGCCCATCCTCCGAAATGCTCTCCAGGAACACTTGAGAAAGGCTCAGGCCGACAGTGCCATTGAAACCATCATGAAGGCAGCATAGCATCATCAACCAGCGACGCCTGCCCCACGAATTTCAACAGAGATAGGGACATCGCCCCGTGCCACTGAGACGATGGTGAAGTCGCTGCCGCTCAAGGACAGCCGGGTGGTGGCTTTCGCCACCCATGGATTGGTCTCGGGTGAGTTGGACCTTGTTGAACCTGCCCTGGTCCTGACCCCACCCCAACAGGGCACAGAACACGATGATGGGCTGCTGACGGCGAGTGAGGTTGCGCAACTGAAGCTTGATGCGGAGTGGGTGATCCTGAGTGCGTGTAACACGGCCTCTGGGGCCCAGGGCCTATCCGGCCTTGCCAAGGCCTTCTTCTATGCCGGGGCGCGGGCACTTCTGGTCTCGCACTGGCCGGTGGAGAGTCACTCTGCCACGGCGCTGACCCAGGGCCTGTTCGAGGAGCTGAAAGCCAACCCCGACATCGGGCGTTCCGAGGCCTTACGCCGTTCGATGTTCGCGCTGGCCGCCAACGACAACTACGCCCATCCCAAATACTGGGCCCCCTTCGTCGTCGTCGGTGAAGGCGCGAGACGGTAGGTCTATGGGAAGTCAGCGATGTTCCTATCGGGATAAAATACAGGCGTACTAAACGGTCGTCTTCTCGTCCACGGAACTAACCTGTGACGATCGGAAGCTCGGGTGCGAAAACGAGTAAATAAAGTTGGTTATGTGCCCGAGATTTGGTCCTCAACGGACGAGCGGTAACGCCCGGGCGAATAAGAGCAAGTAAAGGCGGTTGCGTGCCCAGGCTATTTCACCGCGCCGAGGGCGAGACCGCGGGCGATGTGACGCTGCAAGACGAACACCACCACGATCATTGGCAAGAGCTGGATCACCGCTCCCGCGCTCAGCGATCCCCACAGCACGAAGTACTGATCGATCGTCTTCGCCAGTGCGATCGGCATTGTCTGGGCATTGAAATCGGTCAGGAACAGAGCGAACAGGTACTCGTTCCAGCTGAACACAAAGGTGAAGATCGCGGTTACCGCAACACCCGGCCGCGCCACTGGCAGAATGATCCGCCAGATAATCTGCAGCCAGCTCAACCCGTCGAGACGCGCCGCCTCCTCAAGGTCCTTGGCCACGTCCAGCAGGAAGCCGCGCAACACCCATATCGCGAACGGTAGGCCGAAGGCTGTGTAGACGATGATCATGCCGATGTGGGTATCGATCAGGTCGAAGGCGGTGCCCATGATGTAGTACGGCAACACCACCACGACCGGCGGCATGAAGCGTAACGATAGAATCACCAACGCCCACATGTCGCCGCTCCTCAGGTTCATACGCGCCAATGCGTAGGCGGCGGGCAGCGCCAACGCCATGACGATGAACGTAGAGACGCCGACAATGATGATGCTGTTCAGCATCGCCTTGTGGAACTCAAAACGGTCGAAGAGCTCGTTGTAGTGCTCGAGCGTGGGCTTGAAATTGAAGAAAGTGGGGACCGGTGCGTTGATGACGTTGGTCGGTTTGATGGAGTTGACAACGACCCACACCACTGGCACGAGCCACAGCGCCACCACGATGAGGACGAGCCAGGTGAGTGGGTGTGCGTATGACCGCCGCATCAGGCTGAGTCCGCCTCGCGCGTCGCCTTCTCCTGGCGGTATAGGGTATTGAGAAAGATGACAACGACGATGTTGACCAGAATGAGGATCAAGAATCCGTAAGCCGCCATCAGGCCGGTCAGCAGCTGCTCGAAAATGAAATAGGAATAGACGCTGGCCAACAGCGTCGAGGTGCCGGGACCGCCTTTGGTCATGAGATAAGCGATGTCGAAAATGCGGATCGAATCGACAAGCCGTAGCAGCAGAACGACCAGAATGACCGGCCGGATGAGCGGGATTACGATGCGGAACTGGTAGGCGAGGCCGCGGACGCGGTCGAGCCGCGCCGCCTCGACCACCTCGGGCGATATGCTCTGGATTCCCGCCAGCAGGATGAGCGCAACGAAAGGGGTCCACTGCCAGCAATCGACGATCATCAGCGTGCTGAGCGCCGTATCCTGGCTCGACAGCCAGGTCGCTTTGCCAAGGCCTAACCCCGAATCGAGGATCCAGTTGGCAAGCCCGTGGACGGGCTCGAAGATGAAGCGCCAGGTCAAGCCCATCGCGACCGGCGAGATGAAGACCGGGATGATCAGGAGCGAGCGTATGAGCCCAGCGTCGCGCAGGTGACGATCGAGCAGAACCGCGAGTATAAATCCGAGCACCATTTGGATGCTGACGACGACGATTGTCCACAGCACGGTGAGCCGAATGCTTTCCCAGAAGCGGACATTCTCGGTGAGGTCGGAGTAGTTCCGCCAGCCCACGAAGCGGGCGATGGTGGGGTCATACAGCGGCTCGAAGCGGAAGGAGATCCAGCCCGCGTAGAACAGCGGGAAGATCGCCAGCCCGAACAGGATGAGAAGGGCGGGCAGCAGGAGCCAATACGCTACCCGCCTCTTCTGTCGGCGTACTGACCGGACTCGCGCGGGGCGCCCGGTCCGACTGGTTGTGGTACTCACGTCCCAGTCATTCGGCTTGGGGTCTCCCCCAACCCTAAGTCAGACGATCAGCCGTAGTAGCCGCCGTCCTCCATCAGCCTTTGCACGCGCTTGTCCATAGCTTTCAGGGCATCGTCGACCGACTGGACCCCATTGAACGCATCCGCCGCCTCTTCGCCAGTGATCTTGAGGCAGGTGTGCGCCTCAGGTATCGGCGGCGACAACGGGATGGCATGTGGGTAGCAATTCAGGAGGCCATTGAAGAACGGCTTCTCGGCCCGATACCTCTCGAGCGTCGAGATGCGCGCGGGCTGACCGCCGGCGAGCACCCGGGCGTCGGGGATACTGGAATCCTCGTCATCGCCAGTGTTGACGAAACGGATCCAGGTCCAGCCGAGATCCTTGTACTTGGCGTGGGTTGGCATGAAGTAGCCCCAGCCGCCGGTGAGCGGGTGGTTCCCGCCTTCCGGGTTGTTGCCGCGCGGCGCCAGGTCCATGTACCAGCGGTCATAGAACTCGGTGAAGTTGGGATCGTTCAGGGTCGCCGCACCCCAGGTGGTCGGACCGTAGACCGCGCTGCCGTTGGCGTAAGCGACGTTGAGCTCGTCCTCGCCGGCATTAGCGGTGACCGGGTGCGCGTAGGGTTGGAGCGCCACGATGTGTTCCAACGCGAGATGACCCGCATCGGTATCGAACGCGGGATTCCAGCCCCCTGACCCTGCCTTATCGAACCAATCGCCACCGTGCGCCGTCAGCGCCGCGTAGAACTGGAAGCCGGCCCAGAAATCGCGCTTCATCGAGGCGGCGTAGCCATAGACACCACGATCCGGATCGTGAAGCTCCTTCACCACATCGATCACTTGATCCCAGTGTTCCGGCAGCTTCATGCCCTTTTGCTCGAAGAGGTCCTTGCGGTAGTACGTCAGATTGACGTTGCCGTCCGACGGAATCGCCGAGACTTGGCCTGCCGTCGCCGGTTCACGGTATTCGAACCCGTCGTATTCCACGCCCGGTTTCTGGGTGTAGTACATGTAGCGGTACTTCTCGGAGATGTCGGCCTTGTACGCCGTGTACCAATCCGGATCCTGATCGAGGTAGGGCTGCAGATCCGCCAGAGCCTGCATCTTCCCGTAGGCTGGAAACTGCGAGTGATCGCCGCACATCGCATCGAACCGGTCGACCTTCGAGCCCAGCAACGAAATCTGCTTGTTGACGTAATCCCCCAACGGGATCGAGGCGAACGAAACGTCGATGTTAGGAAATTTTTTCTCGTAGAACGGCAGGATCGCTCGCGCCACGCCATCCAGACGCTGTCCGGACGGCTGGTACACCACGATCGCGCCCTGCATGTCCGCACGTACCTCGCCCGGATCCCAGGTTGCGGCCAACGCGGCGGCCCCGGCCGAGACTTGCAACAAGCGCCGTCGAGTTACCTCTGGACTACGATGATGGCGTGCGAGCGCCATCGTGTTGTCGTATACCTCATGCGACTTATCCGTCATGATTTCCTCCCTGACGTACACACCTGACATATGTCAAAGCATTGGGCACCAACTCCCGACGACGCTAGTTTGGGTATTGAGGAGAGTCAAGCAAGCGCCCCGGGGCGCTCAAGTAAAGCGACCAAGCAAAGGGGAGAACTTAATGGCTGAAACGACCGTTACCAAGACCTTCAGAAAGAGCTCGATCTCTATCGAATTCGCCGAGCAGCTGATCGCCAATGTCGCCACGGAGGCGGCCCAGCTCGACCGTCGGCCGGTGGTCTGCGTGGTCGATGAGGGCGGCAACCTGAAGTCCTATCGGCGGCCCGATCACTCGTTCCTGACAGGTGCCACCCTGGCCATCACCAAGGCCCGGAGCGCGGTTGGCCTGGAGACGCCCACCCACGAGCTTTACTCGAATATCCACGACGATCCGCAGTCGCTACACAGCATCCCGGTGGTCGAGGGATTCACCATCCTCGGCGGCGGCTATCCGATCGTGGTCGACGGCGAGCTGATCGGCGGCATCGGCGTCAGCGGCTCGCAGAGCTGGCAGGAAAACGTCCAGTTCATCTCGGCGGCCTTCGCGGCGCTCGGCGTCGCCACCGACACCAAAGGCTGGTCGACGAAGGCGACCGCAGAGTAGCGGCGCCAGGTCGCTCGCGGGCTAGAGCTCGTTGCCACGCATCGCGTCGGCGATGTACTCGGCCTGGCGGATCGCCAGCGCCACGATGGTCAGCGTCGGGTTGGCGGCGCCGCTCGTCGTGAACTGGCTGCCGTCCGAGATGAACAGATTGGCGAGGTCATGGCTCTGACCCCAGCGGTTGACGACGCCATCGCGCGGGTTATCAGCCATGCGGCTGGTTCCCATGTTGTGGGATGAGGGGAGCATCGGCGCATCGAGGATGGTCTTGGCGCCGAGCGTCGAGAGAAGCGCGCGCCCCTGCTTGTAGGCGTGGTTCTTCATGGCAATGTCGTTGGCGTGCTCATCTATATTGATGTGCGGGATCGGCAGCCCGTAGCGGTCTTTCTCGGTGGGGTGCAGGGTGATGCGGTTATTCTCCTGGGGCAGGTCTTCGCCGAGGACGAACATGCCGCCCATGTGGGTGTAGTCCTCGACCAGCGCGGCCACCCCGCGCCCCCACCCACCGGGCGCGAAAATGGCGGCAAGACCCGGGAGCGCAATGCCGCCCATGGCATGAAAATAGTATCCGCCGGCGAAGCCACGGCTCGGATCAAACACCGTCTCGTCCTCGATCGAGCCGGCGCCGACGCGGCCGCGGTGGAAGTTCACCGGCTGTTCGAAGATGCCTAATACCTGGGCGTTCACATGCATCATGTGATGCTTGCCGACAGCACCCGAGGAGTTGGCGAGACCGTCGGGGAAGCGGGCTGATTCGGAATTGAGGAGAAGGCGGGGTGTCTCGATCGAGTTGCCGGCGATGCACACAAGGCGCGCCTTCTGCCGGTGATGCGTGCCGTCCTTGTCGGCAAAGACAACGCCGCTCACCCGACCGACATCGTCGTGCTCGACTTTGAGCACCATCGCTTCGGTGCGAAGCTCAAGTCGCCCGGTCGCCTCGGCGCGGGGGACCTCGGTATACAGCGTCGACCACTTAGCTCCGGACTTGCAGCCCGACATGCAAAAGCCGATCTCATCGCAGCCGTTACGCCCATCGCGCGGAAACTGGTTCACCGCGACCCGCCCGTTGTTGTAGCGCGTGTAGCCGAAGCGTTTGGCCGCCGCCAACAGCACCTTGGTGCTGTTGGTCGGGCGCATCTCGGGGATGCCGGCGCTGCCCGAGACCCCAAGCCGGTCTTCCGCCCGGACGTAGAACGACTCCATCTCGTCATAGTCGATCGGCCAATCGATGAGGTTGGCGCCGGCGATGGCCCCGTAGGTCGAGAGCGCCTTGAACTCGTGGGGGTGAATGCGGGGTGCGTTGCCCACCCAGTGGACAGAGCAGCCGCCGACCGCCTTGACCTGAACGCCCGGGGAGTCGGGCCAGTCGCTGACGAGCGGATGGTTGCCCGAGGTGGTGCGCCGGTCTTTCCAGCACCAGAGATCTTCCATGTAGAGGGGATCGTTCTCGAAGTCCGAGAGTTTGTAGCGCTTGCCGGCCTCGAACATCACGACGTTGATGCCCTTTTGGCACAGCTCGTTGGCGACGGTGGCGCCGCCGGGTCCCGAACCGATGACGACGACAACCGTGTCGTCATCATGCTCAAAGGTCACCGTCGCGAGGTCGGCGTCGGAATCGTCGTAGGTGGTCATGGTGCCCTCCCTTTCGCCACCGCAACGGGAAGTCTAGTGGCCGATCGCGTCAGGGGCCAGGCGCGGCCAATCCTGCGGGAAGTTGCTACGATGGCCTAGCAGCCCGTTGACGAAGTCTTCCCTGGACGAAGTCGGCATGGTCCTCTGGTGTCCTGGCCTGAAGGGGGGTTCGCTGATGGCGATGGGACAGCAGAAGGATCGTCAGGGGGACTTGATGGTGAGCTGGTGGAGATGCCGCGCTCGCCAGGTCATGTATTTTACGACCGCCTGCAGTTGGTACCGAGGGCGGCTGACGGCTTCGCCGAGGCGGTCTGCCAGCATTACCGGCCAGGATGGGGGCGCCTTCGGTGCCACCCGGGCGCTACTTCCGTATGCACCTGGTGGGCTACTTCGAGGGTATCGACTCTGAGCGTGGGCTGGAGTGGCCTGCTCGGATTCCCTGTCGCTACGGGAGTCCTGCTGTTGGAGATGCGGGAACGGGTGCCGGACCATTCCTGGCTGTCACGGACCCGCGCGCGCCTGCCCCATGAAGTCCACACGGCGGTGTTTGACTGGGTCCTGGCGCTGATCGCCGAGGCGGGTCTGGTGAAGGGCGAGCGCATCGGGGTGGATGCCTCGACCATGGAGGCCAACGCGGCGCTCGCAACATCGTGCGGAGGGACATTACCGGGGGATGCTGGAGCGCTTGGCCCAGGAGAGCGGTATCGAGACACCCACGGCTGAGGACCTGGCGCGTCTGGACCGCAAGCGCAAGGGCAAGAAGCTCTCGAACCAGGACTGGGTTTCCAGGAGCGACCCCGAGGCCAAGATCGCCAAGATGAAGGACGGCACCACGCACCTGGCCTACAAGCCCGAGCACGCGGTGGATCTGGACACCGGCGCGGTGGTGGCGGCGGAGCTGCACGGCCGACGAGGGCGATACGACAACGCTTCCCAAGACCCTGGCGGCGGCCGAGGCAAACCTCGAGGCGGTGGATGTGGCGCCGACGGCCGAAGATCCGGCCGAATGTGTGACCGATAAGGGCTACCACTCACGGTTGGTCTTGAAGGCGCTCGACGACGGCCCCTGGAAGAGCCGGATCTCCGAGCCCAAGCAGAAGGGTTTTGCGCGCTGGCACGGAGATGATGCGGCTCGCCGGGCGGTCACCAACAACCGGACCCGGCTGTTATCGGGGGTGGCCAGATGCCTTCAAGCTGCGCGCCGAGATCGTCGAGCGCTCCTTTGCCCACAACCTCGATCGCGGCGGTATGCGCCGGACCTGGCTTCGGGGCCGCGAGAACGTGCACAAGCGATACCTGCTTCAACAACCTATCGTTGCTGATGCGCCAACTCATCGGCGCCGGCACCCCGAAGGAGGCCGTGGCGGGCGGAATTGGCGCCCTGTTCGTGCTTGTTACGCCCGCTGGAGCCGTCCTGGTCGTTCAGATCGTCCTCATCGTCTCGGAGGATGGCGAAACATGCCTTCGCCGCGATATGCTTCGCCGTGGCGTGAAACCCGGTCAATGACGCCTTTTTCAACGGGCTGCTAGGGTGCGAATACTAAACGTGGCCGACGGGAGGAGTCACCATGCAGCGCAGCACCGAGCGCATTCTGACCACCCATGCCGGCAGCCTGATCCGCGATCCGGCACTTGCCGAGCTGCTGATCGACCGGGAACAGGGGCGTGCCGTCGATGGAGAGGCGCTCGATACCGCCATCGCCGCCGATATGGATCGCCTGATCGCGCGGCAGCTCGAAAGCGGCGTGGATATAGGCAACGACGGCGAGGTGCCGCGGATCGGCTTCTCGACCTATGTCGAGGACCGGATGTCGGGCTTCGGCGGCGAATCGCACCGCAACGACATCATCGACTTCCTCCGCTTCCCGCAATACCGCGCGCTCTATCTCCATCGTTATCACGCGACTACGACGAAGAACGCCAAGAAGTGGAACGCGCCCCAGGCGGTCGCCGATCTGCACTACGACGACGACATGAGAGAGGTAACGGCCGAATGCGATGCCTTCGCCGCGGCGCTCGCGCGGCAGCAGGCGAAGTTCGCGGAGACCTTCATGACCGCGGTCTCCCCCGGCAACATGACCTGCACGCTGTTGAACGCCCACTACCCGAGCGAACAGGACTACCTCACGGCCGCGGCGCGTGAGCTTAAGAAGGAGTACGACTTCATCCACGCGCGCGGGTTTGTTCTGCAGATCGACGCGCCCGATCTCGCCCTCGAGCGCCAGCTCTATTTCCAGAATCGAACGCACGCGGACTTCATCGAAGGTGTCGCGCGCCACGTCGCCGCCATCAATCAGGCGGTCGCCGACATCCCGCCCGAGCGGGTACGGCTGCATGTCTGCTGGGGCAACTACGAGGGACCGCACTCCGGCGATGTGCCGCTCGAAGAGATCCTGCCGCTCCTTTACGAAGCGCGGGTTGGCGCTCTGTGCATCGCGCTGGCCAACCCGCGTCATCAGCACGAGTACCGGGCGTTCACGCATTACCCGCTGCCAGAGTCCATGCTTCTGATCGCCGGTGTCATCGACGTCACCACGAACTACCTCGAGCATCGCGAGGTGGTGGCGGACCGCATCTGCCAAGTGGTCGAAGCAGTCGGCGATAGGAGCCTGGTCATCGCCGGGACGGACTGTGGCTTCTCGACCTTCGCCGGCTCATCCATCGTCGCCGAGGATGTGTGCTGGGCGAAGATGCGCGCGCTTAAGGAGGGCGCGGGTATCGCGACCAGTCGGCTCTGGAGGGCATTGTCAGAGTAAATCGGCTTGAGGTCCCTGGCGAGGCTCCTTAGCTTCCGGCAATGCGCGATCCCGTCCGATACTTCAACACCTCGGGCGAGCTGTTGACGGATTCTTCATCGGCCGACGCTACGGATCGCCCCCGCCCGGCTCAAGCCGATTTACTCTGACAGTGCCGCACCGCCAGTCCACAACTATTGGGCGATTGAAAAATGGCTAGAATTTTAGTCTGACAAAGCCAGCGCAAGGGATCGCGCATCGCCGGAAGCTAAGGAACCTCGCCAGGAGCCTCAACTCGATCTGCTCTGGCAATGCCCTTCCGCGCCATGCGTTTGCTGTAGTGCGGGTCCCGGCCGCCAAGTTGGCGGCCCGCGGGTATGCCTGGACCGGGCCAGCGACCTCGCATAACGTTTCTCCATGAGGCGGATGGCGGTGGTTGGCGGTGGGGTGGTGGGGAGCGCGGTCGCGTGGCACCTGGCGGACCGAGAGCTCGGAGATGTGGTGCTCGTGGACCGCGACAGACTGGGCTCGGGCTCGACCTGGCACTCGGCCGGCAACATCACCTGGCGACCCGTCGGCGATAACGATGCGCCGGTGCTCTATATGCTCGATACGATCGAGCGGCTCGAACGCGAAACCGGGCTGGCCACTGGGTGGTTGCAGACCGGCCGCCTGGTCCTCGCCCGCGATCCTGCCGTCATGGAAGGGATCGC
Organism: Alphaproteobacteria bacterium; assembly: GCA_965226045.1. GTDB lineage: Bacteria > Pseudomonadota > Alphaproteobacteria > VGEJ01 > VGEJ01 > CBDDBU01. The sequence goes on along the minus strand of CBDDBU010000026.1, from coordinate 14,584 downwards.
GAGCCAGGTGGCGGCGGCGATCGCGCGCGGACGCGATTCCCGGCTGCTTGAGCCGAAAGAGGCGGCGGCCCTGCATCCTCTCCTCGATCCCTCGACGCTCGTAGGCGCGTGGCACAATCCCCTCTCGGGCCGGCTCAATCCCGCCGATCTCGTGGCGGCCTACGCCAAGGCCGGCCGGCAAAGAGGTGTACGAATCAAGGAGCAATGCGAGGTCAGTGGCGTCACCGTCGCCAACGGTCGTGTGCGGCGCCTCGAAACGGCCGACGGGCCGGTTGAGGTCGACGATGTGATCTTGTGCACGGGCCTGTGGTCGCGCGCCCTGCTGGAGCCGCTGGGCGTCGTTCTTGCTCAGTGGGGGTGCGAGCACTTCTACATCATCTGTGAGCTCGAGCCGCGATTGGCGCGCGAAACGCCCTCGTTCATCGCGCCCGGCGACCTGGTCTATGGGAGAGAGGAGGTGGGCGGATTTCTCCTGAGTTGCTTCGACGAGGACGCGAGGACGGTCGATGCGAAAGAGCTGCCAAATCCGGAGATGTCCCGGTCGATGTTGAAAAGTTGAGGTAGGTGTCGCTCTCCTGGAGCCGTTAGGCTCCGGGTGCTGCAAACCCAAGAGGGAGAACGACACCATGGGAAAGAATATCCGTAGTTCCAGTAGCCCGAAAGCCCTTGCCACCTCGTTTCCTATGCCGCCGCTGGCAGACGCGATGGACGCAGTCCGTCTCAGCGTGGATCGGTTCTGTCTCCTGGCCGGGGTCGAGGCCTTGGCCGAGATGATGGAGGAGGACGCCACGACCGTGTGCGGGGCCCGACATCGTCGCCATGGGAACCGTCGGGGTTATCGCTGGGGCCATACGCAGAGCGAGATCGGCTACCACGGCGGCCGCGTGAAAGTGCAGCGGCCACGGGTTCGCGACCATGCTGGCAAGGAGGTGGGTTTGGAGAGCTGGCAGGTGCTGCGCGACGGCAACCTGTTGCTCGAGTGGGCGCTCAACCTGATGGTGCTGAACGTGCCGACCCGCAAGTACCACCGCGCGGTCCGTCTGCCCGAGGGCGACCTGGCGAAAGCGCGTGGCGACGGCACCTCGAAGTCGGCCGTTTCCCGGCGCTTTGTGGCGCTGTCGCGCAAGAAGATGAAGGCCTGGCTTGCCTCGGACCTCTCGGAGCTCGACCTGCTGGTCATCCAGATCGACGGTCTGCATGTCGGCGACCATGTCTTGGTGGCGGCGATCGGCGTCGATGGCAACGGCGACAAGCATGCCCTGGCCGTGGTCGAGGGGGCGACGGAGAACACTGTCGTCGTCCAGGCCTTGCTCGACAATCTCCTCGCCAGGGGGCTCGATCCGACGCTGCCCCGGCTGTTCATCGTCGATGGCGCGAAGGCGCTCAGCAAAGCGATCCGCAACACCTTCGGTGTGGCCGCCGCCATCCAGCGCTGCCAGGTCCACAAGGGCCGTAACATCATCGAGCGCCTGCCCCTGCATTTGCATGCGAGCGTCAAGAAGGCGCTCCGTCAGGCCTGGGACCAGGACGACGCAGACAAGGCCGAACGGCTGCTGCGCAACCTGGCCCGGCGTCTGGAGCATGAGGAACCGGGCGTCTCGGGCAGCATCCTGGAGGGGCTGGACGAGATACTCACCGTCATCCGCCTCGGCCTGCCGCACGAACTCCGGCGCTCGCTCGCCTGCACCAACATCGTCGAGAACGCGCTCGGCACGGTGCGCCAGGTCACCCGCAACGTCAAACGCTGGAGACACGCCGAGATGGCGCTCAGATGGACCGCCGCCGGCCTGCTGGAGGCCCAGAAAACCTTCCGTCGCCTCAAGGCCTATCGTCAGCTGCCCATCCTCCGAAATGCTCTCCAGGAACACTTGAGAAAGGCTCAGGCCGACAGTGCCATTGAAACCATCATGAAGGCAGCATAGCATCATCAACCAGCGACGCCTGCCCCACGAATTTCAACAGAGATAGGGACATCACCCCAAATCCCTTCGCCTTCACGTTGCTCAACGAAGATTGGGATAAGTTCTCGCCTTATTTCGAAACGGCGGTCGAGATGTTCCCCGCCCTCGAACATGCGCCCGTTCGCAAGTTCTTGAACGGTCCGGAGACGTTCACGCCGGACACCTATCCCCTGATCGGACCCGTGTCCGACATCGGAGGCCTTTACGTGTGCACGGCCATGAATTCCCAGGGCGTGACATTGTCGGCCGCCGCGGGCCACATCGTCGCCGACATGCTGGCCGGCATCGAGCCCCGGTTCGACGCGTCCTTCTATGCCCCGGAGCGCTTCGGAAGCAAGGCCAACGACGAGGCGTGGCTTAAGCGCGGAGTGTCGCGCGCGCCGAGTTTCTATTACGCGCAATCGGTCTAGTGTCCTGATCGATAAATGGGTATGATTATGTCTCTATTTGTTTTTAGGAGGCGCGATTGATGGCGAGAGTGGCGGTGACGATCTCTTTGAGCGATGACGAGCGCGCCGAATTGGAGGCGCTGTCTCGTCGTCGCAAGACGTCGCAGGGGCTTGCGCGGCGGGCTCGGATCGTCTTGGCGGCGGCGGAAGGGTTGGAGAACAAGGAGATCGCCGTTCGTCTCGAGGCGAGCGCGGACACCGTGGGCAAGTGGCGTCGCCGCTATGCGGCGGAGGGCCTCGACGGTCTGTACGACGAACCCCGCCCCGGCGCGCCGCGTCAAATCGGCGATGACGCCATCGCGGAAGCGGTCCGGCTGACGCTGGAAGAGACGCCGCCGGACGCGACCCATTGGAGCCTTCGCTCGATGGCGCGGGCGAGCGGCCACGCGCCCTCGACCATTCATCGCATCTGGCGGGCCTTCGGCTTGCAGCCGCATCGCTCGGAGACCTTCAAGCTGTCGAGCAATCCCTTCTTCGTGGAGAAGGTCCGCGACATCGTCGGTCTGTATTTGGCGCCGCCGGATCGTGCCCTGGTTCTCTGTGTCGACGAAAAGAGCCAGATCCAGGCCCTGGACCGTTCCCAGCCCCTCTTGCCGATGCGCCCCGGGCAGGCGGAGCGGCGCAGCCACGACTACAAGCGCCACGGCACGACCTCTCTCTTCGCGGCCCTCGACATCGCCACGGGAGAGATCATCGGCAAATGTTTCCCGCGCCATCGGGCCCGAGAGTTCCGCAAATTCCTCGACCTCGTCGAGGCGAACGTCCCTGGTGATCTCGACATCCACATCGTCATGGACAACTACGGGACCCACAAGACCAAGGCGATCCGCGACTGGTTCGCCAAACGGCCGCGCTGGCAGGCCCATTTCACACCCACCAGCGCCTCCTGGCTGAACCAGGTCGAGCGCTGGTTCGGGCTGCTGACCGACAAGCAGATCAGGCGCGGCGTCCATCGCTCCACCAAGGAGTTGGAGCGCACCATCCTCGACTACATCGACACGACAAACCAGAACCCCAAACCCTTCAAATGGACCAAATCCGCCGATGACATCCTCGCCGCCATCCAGCGGTTCTGCCTCCGAACAATCGAAACCGCTGAACAGCAGGCGAAAATCATGCGAACTTCGGAATCGGGACACTAGCTCGAGGGGCTTTGTCAGACTAACGCCAATCAGGTTGAAATAGTGATTTTGGCCGCCCTTGAATTGCGCAGAATACTTGTGATTTTCCACAACTATTAGGCGATTGAAAAATGGCTAGAATTTTAGTCTGACAATGCCTACCCATCGGCTCGCGTTGGCTTCCGGAAGGATAGTTGGCGACGGTTTCGGTAAAGCGGGTATCGGGCCCGAGATTTGGTCCTCAACGGACGAGCGGCAACGCCCGGGCGAACAGGAGCAAGTAAAGGCGGTTGCGTGCGAGCTATTGTCAAAAGTTGTGTATGGGCTGATCATGCGGCGGCGCGATCCTGGCGTTCTCCATCTACGAATTTGACGCCGCGAATGATCTCGGCGAGATGGTTCGATCCATCGAGTTTTCTCCATTTTCTCTGAGCGCGCTGGCATAGTTTGAAGACCATGGCCATCGCCGTCTTGCGCGACAGGCAGCCCTTGGTCCGGTAGGTGCGCAGACGAACCGTGGCGAACGTGCTCTCGATGGGGTTGGTCGTGCGTACATGCTTCCAGTGCTCGGCGGGGAAGTCGTAGAACGTCAGCAGGACGTCGCGGTCCCTGGCCAGGCAGGCCGCGGCCTTGTCGTACTTCGGCCCGTAGGCTTCCAGGAAGAAGTCGAAGGCGCTCTCGGCATCCTTCCTGGTTTCGGCCATCCAGATGTCTTGCAGGCGCCCCTTGGCTTTCTTTTGCAGACCCTTGGGCAGCTTGTTCAAGACGTTGCCCGTCTTGTGAACCCAGCAGCGTTGCTCGCGGGCGCCTGGGTAGACTTGGCGGAGCGCCTTCCAGAAGCCGAGCGCGCCGTCGCCGAGCGCCAGTTGCGGACCCATTTCAAGGCCGCGCCGCTTGAGATCGAGCAGAACTTCGAGCCAGGACTGCTCACTTTCGCGATAGCCGTCGGCGATGGCGATCAGTTCCTTCTGTCCCTTGTCCGTGGCCCCGACGATCACCAGGATGCACTGCTTCTCTTCCTCCATGCGGGCGCTGAAATAGATGCCGTCCACCCAGAAATAGACGTAGCGCTTGGCCGTGAGGTCGCGCCGTTGCCAGCGCTCCGCCTCAACCCCCCAGACCTCTTTCAGCCGGGTGATCGTGGAGGCCGAAAGCCCCGGCGCGGAGCTCCCCAGGAGCGCCGCCAAGGCTTCCCCGAAGTCGCCGGTGGAAATGCCCTTCAGATACAGCCATGGCAAAAGGTCTTCCAGGCTCTTGGCGCGGCGCAGATAGCGCGGCAGGATCGCCGACGTGAAGCGGATGGCGCCGTCCCCCCGGTCCCGCACACGGGGTTGGCGCACGCTCACCGGGCCGATCCCGGTCTGGATGAAGCGTTCCGGCAGATATCCATTGCGGACAACCCGGCGGCGGCCGGCGGCGTCAACAAGCGCCGCATGGCTACCCAAAAACACGGAGACCTCGGCCTCAACGGCTTGGGCCAACAACTCGCGAGCTCCAGCTTGTAGGACTTCCGTCAACGGATCTTTCTGAAAATCAGATGGGTTTTGAAAAGCAACAACGGTATTCTCTTTCATGGCCTATCCTTCCTTGGCTTAGCTCAAGTGGTGACATCAACAATCACCAGGATACGCCGCCTTCATTTCAACGCCGTACACAAGATTCGGTTATAGCTCCAATGGCGTCATCCTTGATGCTGTCGTCCTGCAGTGCCAGGTGCAGATCAGCGACCTTCTGGCGATAGACCTCGGCAAGGTTGGGGTGGATGTACGTGTGGGGCTCCGTGTGGTGGGTCAAGAGATCGTTCAGCTCGTCCTGGCGGCGTTCTAGGACGGCCAACTCGTTCTTCAAGGTCCGGGCGGGGCATTGTCAGAGTAAATCGGCTTGAGGCCCCTGGCGAGGTTCCTTAGGTTTCGGCAATGCGCGATCCCTTCCGCTACTTCAACAGCTCGCCCGAGGTGATCCGCCTCGGAACCTGTCAACGACTTTGAGACACCGACGGTTTCTATTTACTGACTCGTTTCTCCTGTTGTGGAAGTGGCGGGTGGGTTGATCCAGACGGCTTCGGGAAGCGGGGCGGGTTTCGGGGTGCCGTGGACGAAGCGTTCGGGGTGAAGGGCCCAGGCGGCTTGCAGGGTACGTCCGCGCTGAGCCAGCACATCCGGTGCCCGGTGATGATGGACATCATCGGGGGTGAGCATCGCGATCCCGGCATGGCGGTGCTCGGTATTGTACCAGGGGAAGAACGACCGGCAGAAGGCGATGGCGGCGGTAATGTCTTCGAAGCGCCCAGGGAAGCCGGGGTGATACTTCAGGGTCTTGAACTGCGCTTCGGAGAACGGGTTGTCATCGCTGACCTGGGGGCGGCTCAGAGAGCGGGTGACCCCGAGGTCGGCGAGGAGTTGGGCGGTACACTTGCTGGTCATCGGCGCGCCGCGGTCCGAATGCAGGGTGAGCACCTGGGGCTCGATGCCTTGCTTGAGACAGGTTTCCTCGATCAGCGTCGCGGCGAGCGCGGCGTTCTCCCGATCGGCAACCATCCAGCCCACGACGCAGCGGCTGAAGATGTCGAGCAAGACATAGAGGTAGAAGGACGTCCAGCGTTTGGGCCCCCGGAGCCGGGTGATGTCCCAGGACCAGGTCTGGTTGGGCCCCGTGGCCACCAGCTCGGGCTTGGTGTAGCAGGGATGACTGCGCTGATTGCGCCGCTCTCGCACCGGCTGGTTCGCGGCCAGGATCCGGTACATCGTGCGCTCGGCGCACAGATACTGGCCTTCATCGAGCAGCGTCGCGACGACCTCGGCCGGTGACCGGTCGACGAAGCGCGGGCTGGCGAGCACGTCGAGGACGTGCGCGCGTTCGGACGCACACAGGGCCCGGGCGGGCGTAGGACGGGGCTGCTGATGCCCGGGAGCGGGCCTCTGACGACGGTAGAAGGAAGCCCGTGGCACCCCCAGCGCTCGGCACGCCGGCGCCACGCCGACCTGCGATGCGAGCGGCGGGACGGCCATCAGCAGTCCTTCCCGTGTTCGAGGCTGAATCCCAGCAGCCCGGCAACTTTTCCCTGGACGTCCAGGATCGTATGGGCGGTGTGCAGCTCCTTCTCCAGCCGAGCCACTTTCGCCTCGAGCTCGTGCACCTTCGCGCTGAGGGGGTTGCGCTCGGCGGGCTTCCGACCGCGTTTGCTCGGGGTCAGGCCTTGAAGCGACCCCTCACGCCGCGCCCTGCGCCATTCCGTCAGATGGGAGCTGTACAGACCCTCGCGGCGAAGCAGCCGGCCCACCTCGCCGGGCTGCGTGCAGCTCTCTGCCTCCTCCAGAATCCGCAGTCGATACTGCGCGGTGAACTTGCGCCTCTTCGGCTTGGCCACGACCTCCGGGTCCGGCGTTGGCCGCGCGTGGCTGGCTCCGGCCCCGGGGGCCTCGTCGCGACGCTCCTCGACCCCCAGGGCCGGAGCGTCCATCTCTTGCAATGTCATCGATTCTCTCTCTGCGGTCATTGGTATTCACCTCCACCGCCCTACAGTAATTCCAAGGGGGGCCGGTGTCTCAGTGAGGTTGGCAGAGAGGGCCTGGCGGTGATGATGTATACCCGCTACCCGCTGTCGCTGCGCCAAGTCGAGGACCTTCTGTCCGAGCGCGGCATCGATATCTGCCACGAGACGGTGCGGTTCTGGTGGAACCGGTTTGGTCCGATGTTCGCCGCGGAGATCAGACGCCGACGCGTCCATCGTCGGTCGTATTCTCGCTGGCGGTGGCACCTGGACGAAGTGTTCGTCAGAATCAACGGAGAGATTCATTATCTCTGGCGTGCGGTTGATCACGAAGGAGAAGTGCTCAAGGTCCTCGCCACGAAGCGCCGGGACCGTGGGGCTGCGCTGAAGTTTCTGACGCGCGCGATGAAGCGCTACGGCCGCCCACGGTCGATCGTCACGGATCGTCTCCGCTCGTACCGGGCTGCGATGAAGATCGTTGGCGTTTCGGATCGCCAGGAGTGTGGCCGATGGCTTAACAACCGGGCAGAGAACTCACACCAGCCGTTCCGACGACGTGAACGGGCCATGGCGCGGTTCCGAAGTCCGACGACGCTGCAGAAGTTCGCCGCCGTCCACGCCTCGATCCACAATCACTTCAGTCAAGACCGTCACCTGTACCGCCGTGACACCTTCAAGCAAAACCGCTCCGCAGCGCTGGCCGAGTGGCGACACCTGGTGGCCTCAATACGTCAGAACGGCGGCCTTCGCAGGCCAACCTCGCTTACTCTGACAATGCCGCCCAGCACCTTGAGTGTCGGGCCGGCTCGCTCGAACGCCCCGACAGTTGGCCCGGCTGCGGTGGCCCCGCCCTCGATCCACCAATCGATGTATTGGCGGCGCAACATGAGCGGACAGACCGCATCAATCACGATGGCCTCGTCGTGGACGCGATCGTGATCGACATCCGCCATGCGTGGATGCCCCGGTCCTCACGCCGCACGCTATTCTACGACAGGCGTGTCACTTCCACACCTGGCTCGCGACACGAGCAAAGTTCTCGCCAAGGATACCGCGCACATCGGTTTCCGAGTATTGGCGCGATAGCAGGATGTCGGCGATTTCGAGCAGCTGCTCGGGCTGGACGAACGCGGTCTCGCCAAACGGCTTGCCGTCATTGGGCGGCCACATGTCGGTATTCGTCAGCGTCCAGGCGGCGATGCGCTTGGTATCCCTGCAGTAGTCGAGCCCGATGCCGATGTGCTCTGGCCCGACCAGGCCCGCCATATGATCAATGTGGCGGACGACGGCCTCACTCGAGGCCTCCTCGTCCTCGAGGAAGAAGCCGACGCCGTTGACGCCGATGACGCCACCGGTTTTGGCACAGGCCTTGATCTGATCGTCGCGGAGGTTGCGGTAGTGCGGATGGACGGCGTGGGCGAGGCAGTGCGAGAAGATGAAGGGCGCCGACGAGGCTTCCATCGCGTCCATCGTCGTGCGATAGCCGGTATGGGTGCCGTCGACCAACATGCCGACGCGGTTCATTTCCTGAACGACACGCACGCCGAACCGGCTCAGGCCCGCATCCGTGCGCTCGGCGCAGCCGTCGCCGACCCGGTTCTTCTGGTTGTAGGCCATCAACATGTGACGGACCCCGAGGTCGTAGTAGGTCTGAACGAAATCGACCTCGCCCTCGAGCGGATTGGTCTCCTGGAGGTTGAACGCGAACGCGAGTTTGCCATCTTTCTTCGCCTGGCGAATCTCATCGACCGACTTCACGAGCACCATGGTCTCGGCGGGCTCTTCGACGTGTCGCGTGACAGCCGCGATCTGGCGCACGGTGCCCCCCAGCGAGCCTGGAAAGTCGTTGACGGTGAGGGAAGCGAAGTTGACGCCAGCGTCCTTGAACCGCGGCAGGGTGACGTCTTCGTCGGTGTATCCCACGACCCAAGGAAGGAGCTATAACCGAATCTTGTGTACGGCGTTGAAATGAAGGCGGCGTATCCTGGTGATTGTTGATGTCACCACTTGAGCTAAGCCAAGGAAGGATAGGCCATGAAAGAGAATACCGTTGTTGCTTTTCAAAACCCATCTGATTTTCAGAAAGATCCGTTGACGGAAGTCCTACAAGCTGGAGCTCGCGAGTTGTTGGCCCAAGCCGTTGAGGCCGAGGTCTCCGTGTTTTTGGGTAGCCATGCGGCGCTTGTTGACGCCGCCGGCCGCCGCCGGGTTGTCCGCAATGGATATCTGCCGGAACGCTTCATCCAGACCGGGATCGGCCCGGTGAGCGTGCGCCAACCCCGTGTGCGGGACCGGGGGGACGGCGCCATCCGCTTCACGTCGGCGATCCTGCCGCGCTATCTGCGCCGCGCCAAGAGCCTGGAAGACCTTTTGCCATGGCTGTATCTGAAGGGCATTTCCACCGGCGACTTCGGGGAAGCCTTGGCGGCGCTCCTGGGGAGCTCCGCGCCGGGGCTTTCGGCCTCCACGATCACCCGGCTGAAAGAGGTCTGGGGGGTTGAGGCGGAGCGCTGGCAACGGCGCGACCTCACGGCCAAGCGCTACGTCTATTTCTGGGTGGACGGCATCTATTTCAGCGCCCGCATGGAGGAAGAGAAGCAGTGCATCCTGGTGATCGTCGGGGCCACGGACAAGGGACAGAAGGAACTGATCGCCATCGCCGACGGCTATCGCGAAAGTGAGCAGTCCTGGCTCGAAGTTCTGCTCGATCTCAAGCGGCGCGGCCTTGAAATGGGTCCGCAACTGGCGCTCGGCGACGGCGCGCTCGGCTTCTGGAAGGCGCTCCGCCAAGTCTACCCAGGCGCCCGCGAGCAACGCTGCTGGGTTCACAAGACGGGCAACGTCTTGAACAAGCTGCCCAAGGGTCTGCAAAAGAAAGCCAAGGGGCGCCTGCAAGACATCTGGATGGCCGAAACCAGGAAGGATGCCGAGAGCGCCTTCGACTTCTTCCTGGAAGCCTACGGGCCGAAGTACGACAAGGCCGCGGCCTGCCTGGCCAGGGACCGCGACGTCCTGCTGACGTTCTACGACTTCCCCGCCGAGCACTGGAAGCATGTACGCACGACCAACCCCATCGAGAGCACGTTCGCCACGGTTCGTCTGCGCACCTACCGGACCAAGGGCTGCCTGTCGCGCAAGACGGCGATGGCCATGGTCTTCAAACTATGCCAGCGCGCTCAGAGAAAATGGAGAAAACTCGATGGATCGAACCATCTCGCCGAGATCATTCGCGGCGTCAAATTCGTAGATGGAGAACGCCAGGATCGCGCCGCCGCATGATCAGCCCATACACAACTTTTGACAATAGCTCGGCCGGATCGGGTGTGATGTCGTCGCCGGGGAACTCGGCGGAGCCTGATCGGGACGCGCCGCCGATGGGTGCCGGTCGCTAACGCGAAGATCTTGCTGGCAATGCGATCGGTATCAACCCCTTGAGTGGCGGGTGCCTTCCAATGACTGTCTCGTCCGGCCTCTAGCCGTTCCAGGGGGCCGGGGCGATGCCTTCGATGTCGGTTTTCACGTCGATCACGGCCGGTTTGCCCGCGCTTAGTGCTTGTTCGAGGGCACCGCTCAGTTCGCTCGGCGTGTTGACCGTAACCCCGAAACAGCCCATCGACTCGGCGATGGCCGCCCAGTCGGAGTCCGTCAGGACCCACAGGTAGTCGGAGGCGGGAGTCCGCGCCCCGTAGATCTCTTCGTTGAGCGCCTGTTCCTGGTTGAGCGCGGCGTTATTGTTGACGACGGTGACGGTGTTGATGCCGCGAACGAGCGCGGTGTCGAGCTCGCTGAGGTGGTACCACATGCCGGCGTCTCCGGTGAAGCAGACCACCGGTCGATCGGGCGCCGCGCACTTGGCGCCGATCGCCGCCGGCAACCCCCAGCCGAGCGATCCGGCGCAGCGGATGTAGCGCTGATCGGCGGAGGTGAGGTCCATCATGGCGCCCGTCCAGATGCCAGAGTGGCCGGTGTCGGAGACAAGCACCGCGTCGTCAGGCAGAAGCGCTGTCAGCTCCTTGCACAACCGCTCGGGACGCATCGGCAGCGTCTCGGCGTCGACCACGGGCGCAATTTCGGCCCGCCATTCGCTCACGAACCGCTGCACGCGGCCGACCCAGGCAGCGCGCTCAGTGCTTGGCTCGGGCGCGAGCGCACCATCGGCGTTGTCGATCATCTTGCGGAGCGAGGCGCGCGCATCGCCCTGCATACCAACGCTGATGGGGAAAGAGCGACCAAGCTCGGCCGGGTTGATGTCGAGCTGGACGACACGCGTGCCGGGGCGGGGGATGCGCCACTCGTTGGTGACCTGCCCGCCGGTGTGGCTGCCGACGAAGAACACACAATCGGCCTCGGCCAGCGTGCGGTTCGCGCACGTACGTGCGTAGAGGCCCGAGGGGCCGACCGCGAGCGGGTGGTCGAAAGGGAAGGTCTCCTTGGCGTTCAACGCGGTAATCACCGGCACGTGCAGTCGTTCGGCGAGCGCGATCAACTCGGCGCTAGCGCCCGAGGCGGTGACGCCACCCCCGGCAACGATGACGGGCTGCTTCGCCTCGGCCAGTGCCGCGAGGGCGGCCTGGACGCTGCCGAGATCGGGCTCGGGTCGAAACGGGGGTACTTGGGCGAACGTCTCCTCGACCACGACCTCGAGGTCGGCTTTGGCCGTCATGATCTCGTTACCCCAGATGCCCCACAGGTCGAGGTGGGTCGGTCCCGGCGTTCCGGAGGTCGCTTCACGGATGGCCTGGCGCAGGAACAGCGGGAGCTCCGCCATCGAACCGACTTCCGCGTTGAATTTGGTCACCGCCGCGAAGGGCGCGACGTGATCAACCTCCTGGTAGGCGTTGCGATGCTGGTGGCTCTGGCGCAGCCGGCCGGTCAGCGCGAGCATGGGCGAGCAGGCGAGATAGCCATCCTGTAGCCCGGCGGCGAGGTTGCTCGACCCTACCGATTGAGCCCCACAGACGCCGATCCGGTGGCTGATGCGAGCATAGCCGTCGGCCATGTAGGCGGCGCCCTTCTCGGTGTGAGCCATGACCGGGACGATGCCCAGACGATCGAAGTGGGGCATCGCGTCGTGCATGGCTACCGGCATGAAGAAAAAATGGGTGACGCCGTAGCCGTGCAGAGTCTCGGCGAGGAAAGTGGCCCCATCCATCATGGGCATGTCGAAGTCTCCCGTGTTTCAGTGTCAGCCGGACGTGAGCTCAGGTCGGTGGCGTGACCATTGCGTTGCGGCCTCGAACGCGGCGGAGGCGCGGAAAACGCGCGTGTCGTCGTATGTGCGTCCGACGATCTGTAAGCCCGTCGGCACACCGTTGGCGGCAAAGCCGGTCGGCACGCTGGCGACCGGGCATTGGTTCATCATGTTGAAGGGGTAGGTCAGCAGCCAGCCGAGATGGGGCTCGACCCGCTTGCCGTTGATCGCGAAGTCGGGGTCCATGTTGGTGTGGTCGGCCTTGACCGCTGGCACCGCTAGCGTCGGACAGATCAAGACGTCGTAGTCGCGCAGGATCGGCCCGAGCTTTTCGTACATCCAGCCGCGCGTGGTTGAAACCCGGGCATACTCGACGGCGCTAACCCGGGCGCCCTTCTCCGCGAGATCCACCACCTTGGGGTCCATCTCGTAGCGCCATTCCGGCAAGTAGTCGAGAACCCCCGTGGCCACGCCGACCTCGAACAGACGCAGAAATTGGCTGAGGACGCCAGAGGTCCAGCCGAGATCGACCTCCTCGACCTCGCAGCCGAGATCGCGAAACACCTGCACGGCCTTGCGCGTGTTCTTCTCCACCTCCTTGTCGATCTCAAAGTAGCCGAGGTCCGGCGAATAGGCGATTTTCCAGCCGGCGATCTCCGGGTAGGCCAGAGGCAGGCGCACGCGCCCGCGCAGCGAGTTGATGTCGGCGAGGTGGAGGCCCGAGACGACGTTTTGCACCAGCGCGGACTCCGCCACCGTCCGGGTCAGCGCGCCGATCTGGACCAGGAACGCGTGGGGAGTGGTCGTGTCCAGCGGGTTGCGCCCGAAGGGCGGCTTGTAGCCGAAGATACCGTTGACCGAGGCTGGGATGCGGATCGACCCGCCACCGTCACCACCATCGGCGATGGTCGTCATGCCGGCGGCGACCGCAGCGCCGCTGCCGCCCGAGGAGCCGCCGGGCGTGTAGTCGAGGTTCCACGGATTGCGGCTCACGCCCCACAGCGGGCTGTGGGCCGTGCCGGCGTGGCCGTACTCTGGCGTCGTGGTGCGGATATGCAAAATGGCGCCCGCGCGCAGCATGCGCTCGGTGACCGGATAGGTGTGGTTGGGGCGATCGTGTTCGTGGATCTTGGAGCCGATCGTCGTGATCTCACCCTTGAGCGCGTGATAGTCCTTGCTCGCGAACGGCAGCCCTTCCAGCGCACGCACGCGCCCATCGGTCTTCATGTAGCGCGCCTCGGCCGCCTTGGCCTGGCCGAGCGCGCGCTCGAAGTAGCTGTGGGTAATCACGTTGAGCTTGGGGTTGAGCGCCTCGCAGCGCGCGATGACGGCGCGCATCAGCTCGACCGGCGAGAGCTCGCGCGCCTTGAAGGCGGCCAGCGCATCGATCGCGCTGATGTAGCAGAGATCGATATCCTTCGTGGCCATCTTGAGTTCCTCGCTGTTGCTGCGCGCGACGTGTGAGATCAGGTCGCGAACGGTGTTTCGTCGAGAAAGCGGCGGACGACGTTGTCGACCATGCGCGAGACGTTGTTCTCGTAGTTATTGGGCGAGAGCGAACCGGCGAAGGCGATCGAGCCGGTCGAGAACACCGCGCCGCCGTTGGGCGTCTCGTAGAACACGATGTCGGCCCGCACCAGAGGGCTCGTCGTGCCGGTAACATTGATCGCAGTGGTGTGCAGATCCTCTATTACGGCAAGGTAGGTGTCGGTGTGGCGGCCCATGGTCGTGGCCAATACCAACGCGTGGGGCGGGGTGCCGAGGAGACGGTCGGCGCGATCGATCTCGAAGCCGGCGGCGGCCCCGCCCATGAGGCCGGTATCGCCAATCAATGCGTCTTCGCCAATGCCTTGGAAGATGAAGGCGGCACGCGTGTCGTGGCTGTCCGGCAATCGCTGATAGGCCGCAGAATAGTCGAAGCCCTGGGAGGTGAAGCCAACACCGGCCACGGTCTGTGGCGCACGGCCTTGGCGCTGCCACAGGCCGCCGTACTCGCCCGTGAAGCTGTGATAGTACTCGCCGGGCTCGGCGATCCAGGTGCGGATGCCGCCCTCCGCGCGGCGCACCTCGATGGCGCCAGGCAGCTCTGGATGGTAGGCGATGCGCCAGTAGAAGCCGTTCGCGCCCATGTAGATGAAGCGGCCGCCACGGTCGGTGAAGCCCTGCAGCGCGTCCAGCATTTCCTTCGAGTGGTACTCGGGGTGGGTGCCAGTGATGACCGCGCTGTAGTTGGCGAGGAGATCTAATCCTTCATAGTGAAGGTCCTGGTCGGTGATGACGTCATAGTCATGGCCCATCGCCTCGAGCCAGTCGATGATGTGGGTATCAGCGTTGTACTGGTGCAGGCTCGAACCCATCAGGCCGGCATAGAA
>CBDDBU010000025.1:0-175879 GCA_965226045.1 Alphaproteobacteria bacterium | reverse complement strand
GGGCCGGGGCCTGCCGTTCGAGGGCCACAAGGACAACCATGCCGGCCTTATGAGCCCCGAGCAGATGGCCACCTACCAACAGGCGGAGGGCATCGCCAAGGGCGAGGAGTGGGAGCCCTTGGCTGGTCTTGGCGCGCGAACAGACGACGTGCGCCGATTTATCGCGGCGGCGCCGTTTGCCCAAGGTGGCGCGCGGAAATTCGCGGCGCCCGTCGTGCCGGTGCCGACCAAGTTGCCGGTTCCCAAGGCGCCCGCAATGGCGACCCAGGAGGCCTTCGGGCGGATTCTCAGCGAGCTGGCGCGGGGCGACAGCGAGCTCGCCGATCGTATCGTCACGGCTTCGCCCGACGTCACGGTCTCGACCAACCTTGGCGCCTGGGTCAATCGGCGCGGCATCTTCGATCGCCACGACCGCGAGGACACCTTTCGCCAGGAAAAGGTCGTGTCGGCTCAGCTCTGGGCGATGTCGCAGCAAGGCCAGCACATTGAGCTCGGCATCGCCGAGAACAACCTGTTCTTGCTGCTCTCGGCCTTTGGCCTCGCCGGGCCGCTGTTCGGCGCGCGCGTGCTGCCGATCGGCACGCTCTATGATCCTTTCATCATGCGCGGCCTCGATGCCCTCAACTATGCTTGCTATCAGGACGCGCGCTTCATGGTGGTGGCGACGCCGTCGGGCGTGTCGTTGGCGCCGGAGGGCGGCGCGCACCAGTCCCTAATCACCCCACTGATCGGCCTCGGCCAAGACCAGCTCGCCGCTTTCGAGCCGGCATATGTGGATGAGCTTGGCGTGATCATGCGCTGGGGCTTTCAACACATGCAGGCCGACGAGGGCGGGTCGGTGTATCTCCGTCTCTCGACGCGCACTCTCAATCAGCCCGAGCGCGAGCTCGATGACGATTTGCGCACGGGCATCCTGGACGGCGGCTACTGGCAAGTCCCGCCAGCGGCTGACGCTGAAGTGGCTTTCGCCTATTGCGGCGCCGTCGCGCCGGAGGTCGAGGCCGCGCACCGCGCCATCCTTGAGGATATCCCCGGGGCCGGGCTGCTGGCGGTGCCGTCGCTCGAACGCTTACACAGGGGTTGGCTCGCGGCCCTCGGCGCGCGAGCGCGCGGCGAGTCGGTCGCGCCCTCGGCGATTGAACGGCTGCTATCGCGACTTGCGCCGGGCGCCGCGCTCATCACGGTGCAGGATGCGCATCCGGCGGCGTTGTCGTGGCTCGGTGCGGTCGCGCGCCATCGCGTCCACCCGCTCGGCGTCGACCGGTTCGGACAATCGGGTGACATTCCCGATCTCTACCGGATCTACGGCATCGACACCGACGCTATCCTCGATGCCTGCGCGGCCGCCTGCCTCGGGAGCGACTGAGGCCGCCGATCTCCCGCCCGGCATCGGCGCTTGCGCCGGCTCGGAGTTGGTGTGCTATAGAGTGGCACCCGCGAAGGGCGGTGCTCAATTGGCCCGCGCGGGCGTGGTGGAACTGGTAGACACGCCAGATTTAGGATCTGGTGACGCAAGTCATGGGGGTTCGAATCCCTCCGCCCGCACCAGCACCCGCTGGTTGCCCTCGGTGCCGCCGCAACTGGAGCAGCCACACGCATGCAAGTGACCCAAACCAGCGCCGAAGGCCTCAAGCGAGAGTTCAAGGTCGTGATGGACGCGGCCGAGATCGAGGGCAAGTTAATGGAGCGCCTCGCTGGCATGCAGCAGACCGTCCAGCTTCCGGGATTTCGGCCCGGCAAGGTGCCGGTCACCCTGCTGCGTCAGCGCTTCGGCAAGTCTGTCTTGGGCGAGGTCGTGCAGGAGGCGCTAAATAGCGGCGCGTCGGAGGCCATCAAGGACGGTGATCTCCGACCCGCGATGCAGCCCAAGGTTGAGCTCACCAGCTTCGACGAAGGGGCCGACCTCGAATACACCATCGCTCTCGAGGTGTTGCCGGTGATCGAACCGGGCGACCTCTCGACACTTGAGTTGGAGCGCCTCAACGCCGAGGTAGGCGGCGACGCGCTTGAAGAGCAGCTGGGCCGCCTGGCCGAGCAGCAGAGGCGGTTCACCGCCACCGGGGATGGCCACGAGAGCGAGACTGGCGACGCACTCCGTGTCGATTTCGCGGGCACGGTCGACGGCGTAGCGTTCGACGGCGGCACCGGTGAAGACATGACGGTGGTGCTGGGCGACAGCGATCTGGTGCCGGGCTTCGCCGAGCAGCTGGTCGGTGTGAAGGCCGGCGACCATGTTCGGGTCGAGGTCACGTTCCCAGAGAAATATCAGGAGGCGCTGGCCAGCAAGGATGCGGTCTTCGAGGTCGATGTCCGCGAGATTCGTCGCCCTGAGACGGTGACCGTCGATGATGAACTGGCGACCCAGCTTGGCCTCGAATCACTCGATGATCTGCGCGGAGCGATTCGCGAGCAGCTGGAGAAAGAATATGCCGGGCTGGCGCGGGCGCGTTTGAAGCGACGTTTGCTCGATGCGCTCGCCGAGCGCTACGACTTCGAGCTGCCGCCCGGTCTGGTCGAGCAGGAGTTCGAGACGATCTGGCAACAGGTCGAGCACGATCGCGAGCATGGGCACCCCGATCCCGATCTGGAAGGGCGCACCGACGACGACTTGAAGACCGAGTTTCGCTCTATCGCCGAGCGTCGCGTGCGCCTCGGGCTTCTGTTGGCGGAGATCGGACAGCGCAACAACATCGAGGTTCAGCAGGACGAGTTGAATCGGGCGATCGCCGAGCGCGCCCGCCAGCTGCCGGGCGAGCAGCAGCAGCGGGCCTTCGAATATTTTCGCAGCAATCCGTCGGCGGCCGCCCAGCTTCAGGCGCCGATCTTCGAGGACAAGGTCGTCGATTTCATATTCGAGATGGCCACGATCAGCGACCGCTCGGTCCCTCTCGATGAATTGCTCAACGACCCCGATGACGCCGCTGCCGGAGCCGATGGGGACGACGAGGGGGAGACCGCTACCCCCGGGGCCGGCATGAAGAAGGCCGCCAGCAAAAAGCCGGCAGCCAAGAAGCCGGCGGCCAAAAAGGCCGCAACCAAGACAGCCCGGGCGCCGCGCAAGACCAAAAAGAGCGAAGAGGCGGACCCGCCAGCGGATGAGGGCGAGGCTCAAGACGCTTCCGCGAGTTCCAATTCCGCCTGATCGCAACCACCCAAATGGATGAGCCTATGCGCGACCCGTTCCACACCTACATGAACACGCTCGTACCCATGGTCGTCGAGCAGACCAACCGGGGCGAGCGTGCCTATGACATCTATTCCCGCCTGCTGAAGGAGCGGATCATCTTTCTGACCGGCCCCATCAATGACCAAGTGTCGACATTAATGACCGCGCAGCTTTTGTTCCTGGAGGCGGAGAACCCCAACAAGGATATCGCGCTCTATATCAACTCGCCCGGGGGCATCGTCTCCTCGGGTATGGCGATCTACGACACCATGCAATACATCCGGCCCAAGGTCTCGACGCTATGCACCGGGCTCGCCGCCTCGATGGGCTCGCTCTTGCTGGCGGCGGGGGAGAAGGGGATGCGGTTCGCCCTGCCCAACGCCAGGATCATGGTCCACCAACCGTCGGGCGGTTTTCAGGGCCAGGCGGCCGATATCGAGATTCATGCTCGCGAGATCGTTGATCAACGCCACCGCCTTAATCAGCTCTATGTCAACCATACGGGGCAGAAAATCAAAGTTATCGAGGACGCGCTCGACCGCGACAGGTACATGGGCCCCGACGACGCGAAGACCTTCGGTCTGATCGACGAGGTGGTGGCCAAGCGCCCGCCGGCCGAGAGCGATGACGGGGCCGAGGACAAGAAGAAATAGGTCCCGGATTCCGCCGCCCTAACGCCCCCATCGTGTTGACGCCCCGATCGCCGTGTTAACGCTTTTTCGAGCGCGACCTGCCAGGGTGGCGCGATGGTTCGGCCATGGGTCCGCGCCGGGGGCAGGTTGCCGATAGTGTCCACGTTGCCCATATTTGTAGTGGTCGTCGCATCCCAGAGCGCGGTGCTCTGTGATGGTGCGTCACCTTGTTGGCCGCACGCTGCTCGGCGGAGGCGGTCACCGGATATTTGGTTGTGTCGCCAGAAGCCGAACGGGTAAGATTCGCGCCAATAGCCAACGGGAAGAGCTTATGGGCAAGACTAGCGGCGGCGATTCCAAGAACACTCTTTATTGCTCGTTTTGCGGCAAGAGCCAGCATGAGGTTCGCAAGCTCATTGCCGGGCCGACCGTGTTCATTTGCGATGAATGCGTCGAACTGTGCATGGACATCATCCGCGAGGAGCACAAAGGAGCTCTCGTCAAGTCGCGCGACGGCGTGCCGACACCGCTCGACATTTGCAATGTTCTCGATGATTACGTGATCGGCCAGGGCCACGCGAAGCGCGTGCTGTCGGTGGCGGTCCACAATCATTACAAGCGCCTCAATCACGGCGCGAAGAACAACGATGTCGAACTCGCCAAGTCGAACATTCTTCTCGTTGGGCCGACCGGCTGCGGCAAGACGCTGCTCGCGCAGACCCTCGCGCGGATCCTCGACGTGCCGTTCACGATGGCCGACGCGACGACGCTGACCGAGGCGGGCTATGTCGGCGAGGATGTAGAGAACATCATCCTCAAACTGTTGCAGTCGGCCGATTACAATGTCGAGCGGGCCCAGCGCGGCATCGTCTACATCGATGAAGTGGACAAGATTAGCCGCAAATCGGACAACCCGTCGATCACCCGCGATGTCTCGGGCGAGGGCGTTCAGCAGGCGCTGCTGAAGATCATGGAGGGCACGGTCGCATCGGTGCCGCCCCAGGGTGGACGCAAGCATCCACAGCAGGAGTTCCTGCAGGTCGACACGACCAACATTCTGTTTGTTTGTGGTGGCGCCTTTTCCGGGCTTGAGAAGATAATTTCCAGCCGCGGCAAGGGTCAGGCGGT
The DNA here is from genome assembly GCA_965226045.1 of Alphaproteobacteria bacterium. Lineage (GTDB taxonomy): Bacteria > Pseudomonadota > Alphaproteobacteria > VGEJ01 > VGEJ01 > CBDDBU01. Next base: position 170,953 of record CBDDBU010000025.1, on the reverse strand, counting down.
GGGGTTCAACGCCGATGTCCGCGCACCCGATGACCGCAAGACGGGCGACGTCCTCCAAGAGGTAGAGCCCGAGGATCTCCTCAAATTCGGGCTGATCCCGGAATTTGTCGGACGCTTGCCGGTCGTGGCCACGCTGACCGACCTCGACCATGCGGCCCTCATCGAAATCCTCTCCAAGCCAAAAAACGCACTGGTCAAGCAATATGAGCGCCTGTTCGCCATGGAGGATGTCAAGCTGGCATTCTCCGAGGACGCCCTCCGGGCGATAGCGAGAAAAGCTACTGCGCGTAAAACGGGCGCTCGTGGCTTACGTTCGATCATGGAGAGTATTCTCCTCGACCTGATGTTTGAATTGCCCACCTTCGAGGGCGTCGAGGAAGTGGTCATCAACAGCGAGGTTGTCGAGGGACGCGCCCAACCACTGCGCATCTATGCTGATCGCCGCAGCGACGTGGGGAGCAGCGCCTGACCGCCCGCCCGGCCCTTGAAGCGACGTGGGGCCGTCGCTACGTTGTTGGTAGGCTTTCGACTATCTCCGCGCGGATAGGTCGCATCGCGCCGGCCGTCGGCCCAATGGAGCAACCCCTGGAGCACCCCGTAGTGGAGCAGCTATGTCAGATGTAGCCCGGCCCGCCGTCCTGCCCGTTCTACCCCTGCGCGACATCGTCGTGTTTCCGCACATGATCGTGCCGCTGTTCGTCGGGCGCGAGAAGTCGATAAAGGCGCTCGAAGATGTGATGCGGGAGGACAAGCAGATTCTCCTGATCGCCCAGAAGAATGCGGGCGATGACGACCCCAGCGCCGACGACATCTATAGGGTCGGCACGGTGGCGGCCGTTCTCCAGCTTCTGAAACTACCCGACGGCACCGTCAAGGTACTGGTCGAGGGCGTGTCGCGCGCGCGGATCGAGGCGTTGAACGACAACGGCAACTTTTTCGAGGCGCGCGCCGACCTAATGGTCGAGGCGGTGCCGGAGTCGAAGAGCGACGAGGAAAACGAGCTGGAGGGGCTGGCGCGCGCCGTCGTCGGCCAATTCGAGGAGTACGTCAGACTCAACAAGAAGATTCCGCCCGAAGTGCAGGTCTCGCTGAGCCAGATCGAAGACCCGAGCAAGCTGGCTGACACGATCGCCTCCCACCTCACGCTTAAGGTGGCCGATAAGCAGGAGCTGCTGGAGGTCGAGAGCACCAGCGAACGCCTTGAGCGGATCTACGCGCTCATGGCATCGGAAATCGGCGTGCTTCAGGTGGAGAAGAAGATCCGCGGTCGCGTCAAGCGCCAGATGGAGAAGACGCAGCGCGAGTACTACCTCAACGAGCAGCTCAAGGCAATCCAGAAGGAATTGGGCGAGGGCGAGGACGGTCGCGACGAGCTCGCCGAGCTCGAGGAGACCATCAAGAAAACCAAGCTTTCCAAGGAAGCGCGGGAAAAGGCGACCAACGAGCTCAAGAAACTGCGCAACATGAGCCCGATGTCGGCCGAGGCCACGGTGGTCCGCAACTACCTCGATTGGCTGTTAGGCATCCCGTGGGGCAAGCGCGGTCGGATCAAGAAGGACATCGGCCAAGCCGAACGGATTCTCGATGAAGACCACTATGGCCTCGAGAAGGTCAAGGAGCGGATCATCGAGTATCTGGCGGTGCAGCAGCGCACGAAGAAGGCAAAAGGCCCGATTCTGTGCCTCGTCGGCGCGCCCGGCGTCGGTAAGACGTCGCTCGGCAAATCGATCGCGCGGGCGACCGGCCGCACTTTCATCAGGATGTCGCTCGGCGGCGTCCGCGACGAGGCGGAGATTCGCGGCCATCGTCGCACCTACATCGGCTCGTTGCCCGGCAAGATCATTCAGTCGATGAAGAAGGCGAAGACCGTGAACCCGCTCTTCCTTCTCGACGAAGTCGATAAGTTGGGCGCGGATTTTCGGGGCGATCCGGCTTCGGCGCTGCTGGAGGTTCTCGATCCCGAGCAGAATATCGCCTTCAACGACCATTACCTTGAGGTCGACTACGATCTTTCCGAGGTCATGTTCATTACCACGGCGAATACACTGCGAATCCCGCCGCCGCTGCTTGATCGGATGGAGATCATCCGTCTCGCCGGCTACACCGAGGACGAGAAGGTCGAGATCGCCAAACGCCATCTCATCGACAAGCAGATCAAGGCGCATGCGTTGCGGCCCAACGAGTGGTCGATCTCCGACAAGTCGCTGCGCGACCTCATTCGCTACTACACGCGCGAGGCCGGCGTTCGCAACCTGGAGCGGGAGATCGCCAATCTCACCCGCAAGGCGACGCGCGAGATCGTCAAGGGCAATGCGACGACGGTCAATGTTACTCGGCGCAACTTGAAGAAATTCGCGGGCGTGCGGCGCTACCGCTATGGCGAGGTCGAGGCCGAGGATTTGATCGGTGTCACCACGGGGTTGGCTTGGACCGAGGTTGGCGGCGAATTGTTGACGGTGGAATCCGTCACCTTGCCGGGCAAGGGCAAGATGATGATCACCGGCAAGCTCGGCGAGGTTATGCAGGAATCCGTGCAGGCGGCGGCCAGCTACGTGCGGGCGAACGCCGTGAGGTTCGGCGTCGCGGCGACGCGGTTCCAGAAGATCGATATTCATATTCATGTTCCGGAGGGCGCGACACCCAAGGATGGGCCGTCGGCGGGCGTGGCGATGATTACGTCGATCGTCTCCGTCCTCACGCAGAACCCGGTCCGCAAGGATGTCGCCATGACCGGTGAGATCACTCTGCGGGGACGTGTATTGCCGATCGGCGGGCTGAAGGAGAAGCTGTTGGCGGCGCTCCGGGGGGGGATCAAGACGGTCATCATTCCCAAGGAGAACGAGAAGGATCTGGCCGAGATCGCGGATAACGTGAAGCGCGGGCTCAACATTATCGCCGTGCAAGACGCGAGCGAGGTCTTGGCCCTAGCACTGGTCGAGCCGCTCGTGCCGATCGAGTGGTCCGACGATGCGGCGGTCGAGCCGGTGGCGGCCACAGCGACGGAGGACGGCCGCGACGGCGTCGTCGCGCACTGACCGCTCACTGCCGCGCGAGTGTCGCTCTCGCCTCTGGAGTCACGCGGCCGCCACGAAAACGGCGCCGGGGGCAACCCGAGATTCGAGAAAAAGCGTGAAAATGTGTAACTACCCAGGTCTGATTGGCCCGAGCGTTTGTATGTGAGGGATCGTGGGGGTCCGGGCTGGTAGCGGTGCCGGTGTTCTCAGAGGCGCAGTTGGGGGATTAGTTGCATCGGATCGGGATGCACCAGGGTCTGGAGGACGTTCCAGCCTTGCTTTCGGGCGGTGGCGATGACGGCACGCATTCTGGCGAAGTTGTAGGCACCCCTCTCGGAGCGGAAGCCACCGGAGATTTTCTGGCGCAGCTTGGCCATTCGGAGGTCACGTTCGGCCTCATTGTTCGTAAACGGCGTGCGCGGGTCGGTGAGGAATCGCAGGCATCCCTCCTTGTGCTTGCGGAGGCGGAGCGCGAGGTTATGACCGATGCGGTGTTTCTTTCGTCCGCGCTTGCCGGTCCGGAGCGGCGGCTGCGCCTCGTGGAAGGCGATGGCGTGGTCGAGGATGCGGGCCCAGGCCCGCGAGATCCGGGCCACCAGGGAGGCGGGCACGTCGCGGCCGTTCTCACGGGAGAAGCGGGTAGCCCTGTGTGCGCGCTCAAGGAGGCGGTGCATGCTCTTTGCCCAGTCTTCCTTCTCGATGTCGATCAGGGCCTGGAGTTCGCGCAGGTGATGGGCGTTGCAGGCGCCGTGGCGCACGCCCTTGAGGGTGAAGTAGGCGGCGTAATCGTCATGGATGAGGATGCCTTCGAGGTCCTTTTCGACATCGCCGCGTCCCGCGCCGATGCGCAGGACGGTCAGGAATGGGGTGCACAGCACGTGGAGCCAGCGGGTACGGGCGGCGATCCGCAGGCCGGTTTCGTCGAGGTGCTTGACCGGGACCGCTGTGCGGATCACGTCTGCGACATGGGCGAGGAAGGGCTCGAAGCGCCTGGCGGTTCGCCGGCCCATGGCGGTGATCGTGGCTGTGGAGATGGACACTGCGAAGAGGTCGCTCATGAGTTCGGCCAAGCGCTTCTCGGGAACGAACTGGGCGTACAGCAGGTAGCTCACCCAGGCGGTGATGCGTGGCCCGTACTGGACCGGGGCGGTCACGCCGTCCGGGAAGACGGCTCCTGTCACGGTGGCGCAGGCGCCGCAGAGGCAGCGATGGGCGCGGTGTTCGGTGACCTCCAGGGGGCGTGGCTCGGGCACATCGAAGACCTGTCGACAGACGGGCGCGCGGTGACGGTCGGCGTCCGACAGCGGTGCGCCGCAGCCCGAACAGGCGGAGGGGTCATGATCCACAACATGGTCCGGGCTCTCGGTCCGCGCCAGCGTCGTTCCCTTGTGGCCCGGCTGGCCGCCGCTTGGCCTGCCGGACTTGCCGCGCTGGCTTCGGGTGCGCCTCTGGGTTCCGCTCTTCTTGCGCAGGCCGTCGCTGGCGGGCGGCTTGCTGCTGGTGGTGCTGTCAAGCGCCGCGCTCCGCTCGAGCTCGGCGATGCGGTCCCGCAGGGTCGCGTTCTCCCGCTCGAGCGCGGCATTCTCCCGGACGAGCGCCGTGGCCAGGCGCAACAGCCCCTGGCCCCATTCCCGGAAGGCCTTGACGACTGTGGTTGCGAAGGATGAGGGGTCAAGAAGATCTTGCAGGCACGCGAAGGCCTCGTCATGGGCGGCGAGGTCCTCGTGCCAGCGCGACAGCGTCACGGGTCCTCGGCATCGACGGCCATCATGGCGGCCAGCACCGCGAGGCGTTCGCCCGCCGGCAAGGCCTTGTAACGCCGGCCCCAGTTGGCCGCCTTACGCTTGATGCGCTGGCGGTCGGTGAAGTTCCGGCCTGCGTAGCTCGCCCAATGCACCCGGTCGGGCGCGAAGTTGAACCACACGACCTCGGTCCGCACCTGGGCCTGGGTCGTCACCTGCAGCGCCAGACTGCGCCAGCCCGCCAGCATCTCGTCATAGAGCGCCGAGGGATGGCCCGAGACCATCACCTGGCAGGGCAGATCCTTGAGCAGGTCCAGGAGCGCGACATGGTCGACCTCCTCGTAGTCGAAGCGATAGCGCCGTGCCGAACGGCGGGTCGCGTGCAGATAGGGGGGATCGCTGTAGACCAGCTCCGGGCCCAGAAACGGGAACGAGGCCAAAAAGGCATGGGCACAGCCATGCACCAACTCGACCGGGTAGTCACAGGCAAAGGCCTCGAGCGCCTGCGCATCGCGGTCGATGCCGATCGAGCGCACGCCCGTTGGCTTGCGCTTCATCAGCGCACCGCCCCCCAGGTGGCTCTCGATGTAAACGCTGTGCGGCGGCATCAGCGCAATCAGCGCCTGGCACAGACCGCTCGTCGCCTTCGACCCGAAATATCCCACGCGCCGCTCCCGTCACACGAGAGCGCAACCCATAGACGCCCGATTCTATGGAGTCAAGAGACGATCAACGACGCGGCGGCGGAAACCCGGCCCCGGCGACCACCTACATCATCCTCTCGCGGTCAGGAGCGGGGTACCTGGGTAGTTACGAAAATGTTGGGATATCTCTGTTTTTCCCTTTGACGGGGCGAGGGGGCGCTGTTTACACTTTTTTCCGCGCCGATCAGCGAATACGAACGCTTCAATATGATCTTCAACAATGACCACCGAGGGGGCCGAGACGTGAATAAGAACGATTTGATTGCCGAAGTAGCGGACAACGCAGGCCTGTCAAGGGCGGACGCGGCCAAGGCGGTTGACAGCGTGTTCAACACGATCACCGGAAGCCTAGGCGGCGGGACGGACGTTCGGCTCGTTGGCTTTGGCACTTTCAGCGTCGCCCAGCGCAAGGCGTCGCAAGGGCGCAACCCGCGCACTGGCGAGGCCATTCAAATACCGGCCTCCAAGCAACCCAAGTTCAAGGCCGGCAAGGCCCTAAAGGACGCCGTCAACTAGTGTCCCGATTCCGAAGTTCGCATGATTTTCGCCTGCTGTTCAGCGGTTTCGATTGTTCGGAGGCAGAACCGCTGGATGGCGGCGAGGATGTCATCGGCGGATTTGGTCCATTTGAAGGGTTTGGGGTTCTGGTTTGTCGTGTCGATGTAGTCGAGGATGGTGCGCTCCAACTCCTTGGTGGAGCGATGGACGCCGCGCCTGATCTGCTTGTCGGTCAGCAGCCCGAACCAGCGCTCGACCTGGTTCAGCCAGGAGGCGCTGGTGGGTGTGAAATGGGCCTGCCAGCGCGGCCGTTTGGCGAACCAGTCGCGGATCGCCTTGGTCTTGTGGGTCCCGTAGTTGTCCATGACGATGTGGATGTCGAGATCACCAGGGACGTTCGCCTCGACGAGGTCGAGGAATTTGCGGAACTCTCGGGCCCGATGGCGCGGGAAACATTTGCCGATGATCTCTCCCGTGGCGATGTCGAGGGCCGCGAAGAGAGAGGTCGTGCCGTGGCGCTTGTAGTCGTGGCTGCGCCGCTCCGCCTGCCCGGGGCGCATCGGCAAGAGGGGCTGGGAACGGTCCAGGGCCTGGATCTGGCTCTTTTCGTCGACACAGAGAACCAGGGCACGATCCGGCGGCGCCAAATACAGACCGACGATGTCGCGGACCTTCTCCACGAAGAAGGGATTGCTCGACAGCTTGAAGGTCTCCGAGCGATGCGGCTGCAAGCCGAAGGCCCGCCAGATGCGATGAATGGTCGAGGGCGCGTGGCCGCTCGCCCGCGCCATCGAGCGAAGGCTCCAATGGGTCGCGTCCGGCGGCGTCTCTTCCAGCGTCAGCCGGACCGCTTCCGCGATGGCGTCATCGCCGATTTGACGCGGCGCGCCGGGGCGGGGTTCGTCGTACAGACCGTCGAGGCCCTCCGCCGCATAGCGGCGACGCCACTTGCCCACGGTGTCCGCGCTCGCCTCGAGACGAACGGCGATCTCCTTGTTCTCCAACCCTTCCGCCGCCGCCAAGACGATCCGAGCCCGCCGCGCAAGCCCCTGCGACGTCTTGCGACGACGAGACAGCGCCTCCAATTCGGCGCGCTCGTCATCGCTCAAAGAGATCGTCACCGCCACTCTCGCCATCAATCGCGCCTCCTAAAAACAAATAGAGACATAATCATATCCATTTATCGATCAGGACACTAGCAATGTTGGAGGGCCGCTGTGCGGCCCCCCCCCCCCCCCCCCCCCCGCACGATCCCGCAGGGTGGCTGGTACGTTGGCGGCCGCACCTGCGTAGGCTCGAAATTATGGGCCCCAGGTCTGTGCAGTTCGGGGTATGAAGCTCAGGGGCGGTTAGCTCAGTCTGGTAGAGCGCCACGTTTACACCGTGGATGTCGGCGGTTCGAGCCCGTCACCGCCCACCATGGTAACCTGGTCCGCCGCCGCCCGGACCTTGGTGTTCTGGCGGTCCGCGCCGCACTTTGCGATGCCCCTACCGTTGCTACGTCGTCGGGCTCCGTCAGGTCTTGGGTTCGATGATGCCATGACCTCGCTGGCGAGCTAGACTGCGGGCCTTAGTGCCCGGGTCGCGGGCCCCCGCTTTGGTCCGTGAGGCTTGATCGTGTCCGCCGCGCCGCGCCGTCCTCCGCTGACCGTCGTGATCGCCGCCACCGGCCTTGGGCCGCTGGCGCTGAACTTGCTGCTCCCGTCGATACCGGGTTTGCAGCACACCTTCGGGCACGACTACGGCACGGTACAGCTCGCGCTCAGCCTCTATCTCCTCGGCTTCGGGGTCGCCCAGCTGCTCTACGGACCCGCCTCGGATCGTTTTGGCCGGCGCCCGGCGCTGCTGGTGGGGCTGGTGCTGTTCCTGGCTGGCAGCGCCCTGAGCGCCGTGGCCCCCAGCATCGAGGTATTGATCGGGGCGCGAGTTTTGCAAGCAGTTGGCGGCTGCGCGGGAGTGGTGATGGGGCGCGCGATCGTCCGCGACTATTATGGGCCCGAGCGATCCGCCAGCGTGCTGGCCTACGTCACGATGGCGACGGTTGTGGCGCCGATGCTGGGGCCGACCATCGGCGGGTTTCTCGATGTGTGGTTGGGCTGGCGCGCGGGATTCTGGTTTGTCTTCGCATGCGGTGCGCTGACCCTGATGGCGGCGGCCCTCTCGGTCTCCGAGACTCATCGACCGGCGCCCGCTGCGGCCGCTTCGGGCGCCTATATGGGCAGCCTCGGCCACTTGCTGCGAATGCCCGCCTTCTGTGGCTACGCGTTCCACGTCGGCTTCACGTCCTCGGTGTTCTTTGCCTTTCTGGGCGGGTCGCCGTTCGTGATGGTCGAGCTCCTGGGGCGTCCTGCGAGCGAGTTCGGGCTCTACTTCATCGCTGTTTCGGTGTTTTACATGGCTGGCAACCTGGCCGCCGGGCGGTTTTCGGTTCGGATGGGGCCCGACCGCATGATCGCCATGGGTTCGGTCGCGGCGATCGTCGGCGCGGGATCACTCGCGGTCGCGACGGTGGCGGGGCACGTCACGGCGGAGACTATGTTTGGTGCGATGGCCGTAGTCGCGCTGGGCAATGGCATGAGCATTCCCAACGGCATATCGGCGGGGGTCAGTCTGGATGCGCGGCGCATCGGCGCCGCGTCCGGCCTCATCGGGTTTCTGCAAATGGCGATGGGTGCGGCGACCTCGTTCCTGGTCGGCGCCCTGATCGTCGACAGTGCGACACCGATGGTGGTGGTGATGGTGGCTGGCAGCGTCCTCGCGGCCGCGGCTTTCCTGGTGGCGCGAGGGTCGCGCCGTCGGGCCGTGGCAGAGGCGGCGCCGGGAGGCTAGCGCAGCGCACGTTATCGTTGATCCAGACAGCTCACCAGTTGGTCGGCGTAGCGGATGGCCGCGAACACGCCCGCCGAATCCTTGCGTGGTTGCGGCTCGGCGACGATGATCGGTCTCGTGATCGCGAGGGCCGCGCCTAGCTTGCCGATGTCGGCGAGCAGAATGTTCATCAGATCCACCACGTCAGCGGGTGCCATCGGACCGTCGGTCTTGCGCGGCAACCTGAAGCCTATGTAGGGATCGAGGTTCATGGCGGCGGCGGTCGCGCCGATCCACGTGAGCACCCGGTAGGTCAGCTCGTACACATCCTCGGGCCGTTTGCCCGGTTCGCTTGCAGGGATGCTGCCGTCGCAGTGCAGGCCTAAAGCCTCATGAACGAGCTCGATCTCGTCGATGATCGTGAGGGCGATGCGATAGATATTCCTAGCAGCCTGTCGGACTGAGGTCCGCGAGAATGGGTGTGGACGGATCGCGATGTGGAGAGGTCATGGGATCGAGCGCCTTTCGTGAGGACACGGAGTGCGGTCGCTTGGCCGCGCGTACCGCAGGGTGAGTATACTCTTATGCCCTCTCGTGAGGGCACGAAGTACGTTCGCTTGCTCGCGCGTGCCGCAAGGCGAGCATACTCTTATTCCTTTTCGCGAGGTACGGAGTCCGGCCGCCTGCTCAAGCGTATTGCAAGGTGAACATTCTCTTTATGTTCCAGGCCAGGGTCACCAGGTTCCATTCGCCCGTGACCTTGTCCAGGCCGCGTAGCGAGAACTGGCGGAAGCCCATGGCCGATTTGATGATGCCGAACACCGGTTCCGGCGTTTGCTTGCGCAGGGCGTAGAGTTGCCGGCCCTCGGGCGTCGCCAGTCGATGTGTCATCGCTTCCAGCGGCGTCGGGTTCTCCGGGGGCGGCGGCGCGCCGGCGAAGCGGTCCTTCCAGGAGAGATGATGGCGTTCCCGGCCGGGCGTGATCAACGGCGCGATCTCGGCCTCGGCGCAGGCGTTCACGTTGGCCTCGCTGAAGTAGCCGCTGTCCGCCAGCAGGGTCTCGGGCGCGCCCAGCGCCTCGGGAAGGCGGGCGAGCGCTTCCAGCGCCGGCTCGATTTGCCGCTTGTCGTTGGGGGCCTGGACCACGTCGTTGGTGACCACCAGCAGGCTGTCGGCCGCCACCAGGGCTTGGGCGTTGTAGGCCTGTTCGAAGCCGCCGCCGGCCACCGGCATGATGCGCGAGTCCGCGTCGGTCAGATTGACCTGGTCCTTCGGCCCGGGCCCGGCCACCGGCGGCTCGGGTGGACGGCCGCCCGGCTTGCGGCCCGTCTTCTCGGCCTTCTCCGCGCGCGCCTCGAGCTTCGCCTCGTACTCGGCCCGTTCCCGCTCAAGGCGTTCGCGCGCCCGCGCCTCGATCACCGCCTTAGCCTCGGCGATGCGGGCCAGACGATCCTCGCGCCGGGCCAGTTCCTCGGGCACCGACATCCCGTCGGGCACATCCGCCCCATCGGCCGCCTCCGCCAACGCCATCAACTCCGCCACCTCGGCCTTCAACCGGGCTTCGAGCTCGCAGGCGTGTTTCCACGACAGCGCGCTGTGCCGGCTCGCGTTGGCGTGCACCTTGGTGCCGTCCAGCGCCACCGTGCCGAGCTTCAGCACCCCGGCTTCCCGGGCCAGCAGCAGCACCTCGACGAACAGCCCTTCGATCCGGTCGAGAAAACGCCGCCGGAACGCGGCGATGGTATCGTGGTCGGGATGATCGTTGGCCGCGATGAAGCGGAAAGCGACAGAATCATAGGTCGCGCGCTCCAACTTGCGGCTCGAAAACACCCCCGTGGCGTAGCCGTAGACCAGAAGCCCCAGCAGCATGCTCGGGTGATAGGACGCCGAGCCCGAGCCGCGATAGGCCTTCACGAACGCCGAGAGGTCCAACTGCTCGATCACCTCGACCACGAAGCGCGCCAGATGCCGCTCGGGAAGCCATTCCTCCACCGACGGCGGCAGCAGAAACCCCGTCTCCCGGTCGACCGGTCGGAAATTGCTCATGACGGCCTCCATCACGCGCGGGCAAATCAACTGATACCATCGAATCCTATTTCGACTCCCGGCTCAAGTCCGACAGGCTGCTAGGCTGCTGGCCCGGTGCGCCCAGGTTCACCAGCATGTTGCCGATCTTCGCGAGATTGCCGTAGACATCGCTGGGCGTCTTGTTGTGCGGCCGCGGCGCGGGTTCTGGACTGGCGGTGACGACGGAGACAACCGGGCCACGAAGGGGGCTTCGACGCCGCCGAGGTGATGGCGGTGGCCGAGGCGCTGGAAGAGCTCGACGGCGCCCGCTTCGCCGGCATCACGAGCTTTCCGACCATGCTTTTCGACGAGGCCAAGGGGGAGGTCTTCTGCACGCCCAACACGGCCACCTTGAGACGGCCGCCGCCGCGCTCGCCAAGGCGGGGATGAGCAACATCGTCATCAACGCGCCGGGAACGACCTCCTCGACCGTGCTCAATCTCGTCGCGGGCGCGACCCAGATCGAGCCCCGTCATGGCTTGACCGGCACCGCGCCGCTGCACGCGGTCAAGGAGCTGCCCGAGCCTGTACCTGAGCGAGGTCTCGCATCTCCACGCGGGCGAGGCCTTCTGCTTTGGCGGCGGGCTCTACATCGATCCGGTGTGGCGTGAGCGCGATGGCCGGACCCGACCCCGATGCGGTGTTGGCCGGTCGCACGCCCGCGATCATGCTAGCGCCGGCCGCGATCGACTATTATGGCAAGCTCGAGGCGCCGTCGGGGACGACGATTCGGCCTGGCGATACCGTGATCTTCGGTTTTCGCGCCCAGGCCTTCGTTAAGCGCGCCTTCGTCGTACCGATCTCGGGCATCGCGGCAGGCGCGCCGTGCGTCGAGGGACTGTGGAACAGCGAAGGGCGGATCGCGGAATGGGGCGGTGGCCCCAGCTGATCGCGGCGCTAAGCTCTAACTCTGATGGCTCCGTCGCCCCGGTAGGGTTGGTCGCCGCCGAGCGGAGAGAATGGGGCCGGCAGGAGAATCCGGTTCTCCATGGTCATGATGCAGTCGAGGAGCGGTGCAGCGTTCTTTAGGAAGGCCTTGTTCTTGAACAGCCGTTCCCGGCGGCGGGAACGGTCCTGCATGTCCTTGTACCCCCACATGTGGACGATCTGGCTGAGCTCGCCGCCGATATCGGTCTGCCACATGCCGATGAAGCCGCCCAGGATGCGTGCCTGAGTCTCCAGGCACCCCTGCTCGTAGATTTCTAGGAACTCGCCCGTCCGGCCGGGGTAGCAAACGTAACAGCGTTCTTCGATAATCATCATAGACCTCGCGTGAAAGACTAAGCGAGACGCAACAATAGGCAACCGCCCCCGTCGCCCACAACCGGCCGCGCGAGGCAGCGGGGGCGGTTCTCCCCAGAAAAGAACGCGACTGTGTGAAGCGGGGGTAACACGAAAAATCGAGCTTTCGACGGGCCATGCCTTAGGGCCTTAATGTGGAGAGCTACCGCGCCTCGTCGGGCGCCAGGCCGCGTCGCTTGCCCGCCCGTGTGGTGGCGCTAAGGTGGTGTGGCGATGAAGGCACAACGCGACCTCCCTGACCTCGATCTGCCGGCGACGCCGGCCGAAGCGTTCAGCACCGGCGTGCTTCCCTCGCAGGCGCTGCGGGAGGCCATCGCGCGCGGTGAGATCACCGCCGACCCGGCGATCGCCGAGCCGCAAATTCAGCCGGCCAGCCTCGACCTCCGCCTCGGCGAGATCGCCTACCGGGTGCGCGCGAGTTTCCTGCCCGGCCGCCGCGCTTCGGTGCGTCAGAAGGTCGAGGAACTGGCCATGCACCGCATCGACCTCAGCGCCGGCGCCGTGCTCGAAAAGGACTGCGTCTACGTTGCGCCCCTGCTCGAAGGGCTGAAACTCCCCGCCACCACCGCGGCGATCGCCAACCCCAAGAGTTCGACCGGCCGCCTCGATGTCTTCGCCCGCCTCATCACCGACTACGGCGATGAATTCGACCAGGTGAGGCAGGGTTACGCCGGTCCCCTGTGGGTGGAGATCGCGCCGCGCTCATTCAGCATCCTGGTCCGCGCCGGATCGCGCCTGATGCAGTTGCGCCTCAAGCGGGGCACGCCGCGCCGTACCGATATCGGCCTGCGCCGCCTGCACCAAAGCGTCGGCCTGGTCGACGACGCGGCCGGTCCCGCCGACATCAAGGAGGGCTTGCTGGCGCTCACGGTCGACGCGGTGGGGATGGGCGGTTCCGGGATCATCGGCTATCGCGCCAAGATGCACGCCGGACTGATCGACCTCGACCGCGTCGATGAGTACGAGCCGCTTGATTTTTGGGAGCCGCTTCACGCGCGGCGCCAACGCGATATCATCCTCGATCCCAACGACTTCCATATCCTGGCCTCCAAAGAAGCGGTCACCGTCCCACTTGACCACGCGGCGGAGATGATCGCCTACGACACCTTGGTCGGGGAGTTCCGCGTCCACTATGCGGGGTTCTTCGATCCAGGGTTCGGCCATGACGAGATGGGCGGCCACGGCACCCGCGCCGTGCTAGAGGTGCGCTCCCACGAGGTGCCATTCGTGATCGAGGACGGCCAGATCGTCGGTCGGCTGCACTATGAACGCCTCACCGGGATGCCCGACAAGCTCTACGGTGTGGCCATCGGCTCTTCGTACCAACGCCAGGGCCTCTCGCTTTCCAAGCAGTTCAAGCGCTGATGGTCTTGCCTGACCCGCGACGGCCGATTACATAGGGGACACACCGGGGGTGTAGCTCAGTCTGGTTAGAGCGCCGGCCTGTCACGCCGGAGGTCGCGAGTTCAAGTCTCGTCACTCCCGCCAACCTTTTCAATGACTTAGACGATTTTGAGCCGCCTTCGGGCGGCTCTTTTTTGCGTTGGCGGACGGATGGCGGACATGTATCTGTGACATATCACCCCAAATCACCCCAAAACAGGACCTTAAGGGAACGACAATACTTTCAATGACTTAGGCTATTTATAGCCGCCTTCGGGCATTGTATCTTTGACAAATGGCCAGGAACCCCCATATAAGTGGGACAAGTACTACTCGAGAGGGGAGTTCAGGCATGACCGAGCTGCTGCATCGTAGGATCGTCACCGACGAAGAGATCGCTGCGTTTTGTCGCCCAGCGATATTTCCGCAAGGATTACGACGGCAATGTCTTCGCCACGAAGAAGGCGGCGACAGATTTTCTGAAGATTTTGGAGGCGGAGCTCATCCGGGTTGGCGGCCTCGAGCGAGTGATGGACCTCGATATGCCCACCGAGCTTAGAGGCTATGCCCACCGAGCTTAGAGGCCAGGAACTTCTGCGCGTTCGCGATGTCGCTCGGATTCTGTTCGGGGCTTCTCAGTCAGGCGAACGCACCAGAGTCCGACGCCTGATCCGATCCGGGGCGCTGGGCGCCGTCAAGTTGGGACCTGACGGGAAAACGGTGTGGTGGATTCCGCGCAAAACGCTCAAACGGTACATCGAAAAATTGCGCGAGGATGCAGAGCTGTCCGATCCCTCCATCGATACAACCATCAAAAATACCCGCCGGAAGGTATATGAGAGCAAGAAGCTCGATCTCGGTGAGGCAACCAGGAAGAAAGTAAGGTATCCCGTGGCTGAAGTCCGCATTAAACTTCGTCAAGCGAGAAAGCGTTCAGGTCTCTTTGCTGCGGGCCTTGCCCGCAAGCTCGAGATGTCACCGAACTCGTATCGGTCGGTCGAAAACGGGCATCGAGAGCTGAAGTTCGCGTTGGCAGTCAAGATTGCCAAGGTTCTGGGCGTGCCGATCTCTGATCTGATCGATGCATCAGAAATTGAGGCGGCTGGGGGGCTACAAGAGGGGGGTGAGTCGGCAGAACTGGTAAGGACCGGAGCGAGCGATCTACCTATCTACGGTCGTTCTCAGCTGCTGATGTCCGACGTTGAAATGGTCGAAACGGGCAGTTTTATTGAACGCCCTAGCGTCGTGGCCCAGGCCCAAGGCGCATACGCCCTGCGCGTGTTCGATAATCGCGCCGCGCCCCGATATGACGTTGGCGATATCCTCATCGTAGACCCCGATCGTGCGCCCACACCCAATCAGTGGTGCGTCGTAACGCTCATTAAGGGCGAAAATCTCGTCGCAGAAATCCACAGGGTTGTGCAGATCGATCGGCCTGGACGCCGTATCGTAATCGCAGAAGCGCGACCGGACGGCGAAGACTACATAGGCCTTGCCGTCATCAAATCCGTGGACGTGATCGTGGGAACCCAACTCGCCTAACTTGTCCACAGACGCCCCACACCGTATATCCACATCGAACTTATCGTCCCTCTATAAATTCATTGGACTACGATGTGTAACCAATGGCCCGCTTTGCCCATTGGAGAGCATCTTGGCAATCAAACAGCGGCGTCAAAGGCCAACTCACTACAGCAAGGCGTGGATCAACTGGTGGTCGCCCAGCAAAATCAACGCTCCGCGGACTGGTACATGATTGCCGAGTACACATGGCGGCGGCAGCAACTCTATAAGAACCAGAAGGCCTCCGAAGCGGGTGACGCCGAGGCCGAGTCCGAGAATTGACTACCTCACCAAGGCTGGCTCCATCAAGATGGAAGCCGGCCGAACCGAGTTGGACAAGGCGCTCCCCTAGCAGCCTGTCGGACTTGAGCCGGGAGTCGAAATAGGATTCGATGGTATCAGTTGATTTGCCCGCGCGTGATGGAGCGCCGTCATGGTAACTACCCAGGTCTGATTGGCCCGAGCGTTTGTATGTGAGGGATCGTGGGGGTCCGGGCTGGTAGCGGTGCCGGTGTTCTCAGAGGCGCAGTTGGGGGATTAGTTGCATCGGATCGGGATGCACCAGGGTCTGGAGGACGTTCCAGCCTTGCTTTCGGGCGGTGGCGATGACGGCACGCATTCTGGCGAAGTTGTAGGCACCCCTCTCGGAGCGGAAGCCACCGGAGATTTTCTGGCGCAGCTTGGCCATTCGGAGGTCACGTTCGGCCTCATTGTTCGTAAACGGCGTGCGCGGGTCGGTGAGGAATCGCAGGCATCCCTCCTTGTGCTTGCGGAGGCGGAGCGCGAGGTTATGACCGATGCGGTGTTTCTTTCGTCCGCGCTTGCCGGTCCGGAGCGGCGGCTGCGCCTCGTGGAAGGCGATGGCGTGGTCGAGGATGCGGGCCCAGGCCCGCGAGATCCGGGCCACCAGGGAGGCGGGCACGTCGCGGCCGTTCTCACGGGAGAAGCGGGTAGCCCTGTGTGCGCGCTCAAGGAGGCGGTGCATGCTCTTTGCCCAGTCTTCCTTCTCGATGTCGATCAGGGCCTGGAGTTCGCGCAGGTGATGGGCGTTGCAGGCGCCGTGGCGCACGCCCTTGAGGGTGAAGTAGGCGGCGTAATCGTCATGGATGAGGATGCCTTCGAGGTCCTTTTCGACATCGCCGCGTCCCGCGCCGATGCGCAGGACGGTCAGGAATGGGGTGCACAGCACGTGGAGCCAGCGGGTACGGGCGGCGATCCGCAGGCCGGTTTCGTCGAGGTGCTTGACCGGGACCGCTGTGCGGATCACGTCTGCGACATGGGCGAGGAAGGGCTCGAAGCGCCTGGCGGTTCGCCGGCCCATGGCGGTGATCGTGGCTGTGGAGATGGACACTGCGAAGAGGTCGCTCATGAGTTCGGCCAAGCGCTTCTCGGGAACGAACTGGGCGTACAGCAGGTAGCTCACCCAGGCGGTGATGCGTGGCCCGTACTGGACCGGGGCGGTCACGCCGTCCGGGAAGACGGCTCCTGTCACGGTGGCGCAGGCGCCGCAGAGGCAGCGATGGGCGCGGTGTTCGGTGACCTCCAGGGGGCGTGGCTCGGGCACATCGAAGACCTGTCGACAGACGGGCGCGCGGTGACGGTCGGCGTCCGACAGCGGTGCGCCGCAGCCCGAACAGGCGGAGGGGTCATGATCCACAACATGGTCCGGGCTCTCGGTCCGCGCCAGCGTCGTTCCCTTGTGGCCCGGCTGGCCGCCGCTTGGCCTGCCGGACTTGCCGCGCTGGCTTCGGGTGCGCCTCTGGGTTCCGCTCTTCTTGCGCAGGCCGTCGCTGGCGGGCGGCTTGCTGCTGGTGGTGCTGTCAAGCGCCGCGCTCCGCTCGAGCTCGGCGATGCGGTCCCGCAGGGTCGCGTTCTCCCGCTCGAGCGCGGCATTCTCCCGGACGAGCGCCGTGGCCAGGCGCAACAGCCCCTGGCCCCATTCCCGGAAGGCCTTGACGACTGTGGTTGCGAAGGATGAGGGGTCAAGAAGATCTTGCAGGCACGCGAAGGCCTCGTCATGGGCGGCGAGGTCCTCGTGCCAGCGCGACAGCGTCACGGGTCCTCGGCATCGACGGCCATCATGGCGGCCAGCACCGCGAGGCGTTCGCCCGCCGGCAAGGCCTTGTAACGCCGGCCCCAGTTGGCCGCCTTACGCTTGATGCGCTGGCGGTCGGTGAAGTTCCGGCCTGCGTAGCTCGCCCAATGCACCCGGTCGGGCGCGAAGTTGAACCACACGACCTCGGTCCGCACCTGGGCCTGGGTCGTCACCTGCAGCGCCAGACTGCGCCAGCCCGCCAGCATCTCGTCATAGAGCGCCGAGGGATGGCCCGAGACCATCACCTGGCAGGGCAGATCCTTGAGCAGGTCCAGGAGCGCGACATGGTCGACCTCCTCGTAGTCGAAGCGATAGCGCCGTGCCGAACGGCGGGTCGCGTGCAGATAGGGGGGATCGCTGTAGACCAGCTCCGGGCCCAGAAACGGGAACGAGGCCAAAAAGGCATGGGCACAGCCATGCACCAACTCGACCGGGTAGTCACAGGCAAAGGCCTCGAGCGCCTGCGCATCGCGGTCGATGCCGATCGAGCGCACGCCCGTTGGCTTGCGCTTCATCAGCGCACCGCCCCCCAGGTGGCTCTCGATGTAAACGCTGTGCGGCGGCATCAGCGCAATCAGCGCCTGGCACAGACCGCTCGTCGCCTTCGACCCGAAATATCCCACGCGCCGCTCCCGTCACACGAGAGCGCAACCCATAGACGCCCGATTCTATGGAGTCAAGAGACGATCAACGACGCGGCGGCGGAAACCCGGCCCCGGCGACCACCTACATCATCCTCTCGCGGTCAGGAGCGGGGTACCTGGGTAGTTACCGTCATGAGCAATTTCCGACCGGTCGACCGGGAGACGGGGTTTCTGCTGCCGCCGTCGGTGGAGGAATGGCTTCCCGAGCGGCATCTGGCGCGCTTCGTGGTCGAGGTGATCGAGCAGTTGGACCTCTCGGCGTTCGTGAAGGCCTATCGCGGCTCGGGCTCGGCGTCCTATCACCCGAGCATGCTGCTGGGGCTTCTGGTCTACGGCTACGCCACGGGGGTGTTTTCGAGCCGCAAGTTGGAGCGCGCGACCTATGATTCTGTCGCTTTCCGCTTCATCGCGGCCAACGATCATCCCGACCACGATACCATCGCCGCGTTCCGGCGGCGTTTTCTCGACCGGATCGAAGGGCTGTTCGTCGAGGTGCTGCTGCTGGCCCGGGAAGCCGGGGTGCTGAAGCTCGGCACGGTGGCGCTGGACGGCACCAAGGTGCACGCCAACGCGAGCCGGCACAGCGCGCTGTCGTGGAAACACGCCTGCGAGCTCGAAGCCCGGTTGAAGGCCGAGGTGGCGGAGTTGATGGCGTTGGCGGAGGCGGCCGATGGGGCGGATGTGCCCGACGGGATGTCGGTGCCCGAGGAACTGGCCCGGCGCGAGGATCGTCTGGCCCGCATCGCCGAGGCTAAGGCGGTGATCGAGGCGCGGGCGCGCGAACGCCTTGAGCGGGAACGGGCCGAGTACGAGGCGAAGCTCGAGGCGCGCGCGGAGAAGGCCGAGAAGACGGGCCGCAAGCCGGGCGGCCGTCCACCCGAGCCGCCGGTGGCCGGGCCCGGGCCGAAGGACCAGGTCAATCTGACCGACGCGGACTCGCGCATCATGCCGGTGGCCGGCGGCGGCTTCGAACAGGCCTACAACGCCCAAGCCCTGGTGGCGGCCGACAGCCTGCTGGTGGTCACCAACGACGTGGTCCAGGCCCCCAACGACAAGCGGCAAATCGAGCCGGCGCTGGAAGCGCTCGCCCGCCTTCCCGAGGCGCTGGGCGCGCCCGAGACCCTGCTGGCGGACAGCGGCTACTTCAGCGAGGCCAACGTGAACGCCTGCGCCGAGGCCGAGATCGCGCCGTTGATCACGCCCGGCCGGGAACGCCATCATCTCTCCTGGAAGGACCGCTTCGCCGGCGCGCCGCCGCCCCCGGAGAACCCGACGCCGCTGGAAGCGATGACACATCGACTGGCGACGCCCGAGGGCCGGCAACTCTACGCCCTGCGCAAGCAAACGCCGGAACCGGTGTTCGGCATCATCAAATCGGCCATGGGCTTCCGCCAGTTCTCGCTACGCGGCCTGGACAAGGTCACGGGCGAATGGAACCTGGTGACCCTGGCCTGGAACATAAAGAGAATGTTCACCTTGCAATACGCTTGAGCAGGCGGCCGGACTCCGTACCTCGCGAAAAGGAATAAGAGTATGCTCGCCTTGCGGCACGCGCGAGCAAGCGAACGTACTTCGTGCCCTCACGAGAGGGCATAAGAGTATACTCACCCTGCGGTACGCGCGGCCAAGCGACCGCACTCCGTGTCCTCACGAAAGGCGCTCGATCCCATGACCTCTCCACATCGCGATCCGTCCACACCCAACCTCTCCACATCGCGATCCGTCCACACCCATTCTCGCGGACCTCAGTCCGACAGGCTGCTAGATCGGCGATCTTGGCGACACAAGGCAGCGCGTCATTATGGGCATGGCGTTTAACCTCGGCGTGTCAGGGTTGATGAAATTCGAGAAGACGTTGCACACGTCAGGTGGCTGAGCTATTGTCAAAAGTTGTGTATGGGCTGATCATGCGGCGGCGCGATCCTGGCGTTCTCCATCTACGAATTTGACGCCGCGAATGATCTCGGCGAGATGGTTCGATCCATCGAGTTTTCTCCATTTTCTCTGAGCGCGCTGGCATAGTTTGAAGACCATGGCCATCGCCGTCTTGCGCGACAGGCAGCCCTTGGTCCGGTAGGTGCGCAGACGAACCGTGGCGAACGTGCTCTCGATGGGGTTGGTCGTGCGTACATGCTTCCAGTGCTCGGCGGGGAAGTCGTAGAACGTCAGCAGGACGTCGCGGTCCCTGGCCAGGCAGGCCGCGGCCTTGTCGTACTTCGGCCCGTAGGCTTCCAGGAAGAAGTCGAAGGCGCTCTCGGCATCCTTCCTGGTTTCGGCCATCCAGATTGTCAATCGGCGTTGAACATTGACCCCCTATCGGCGTGCAATGTTGACCCCTTTGGGGATGCACGGCGGAGGTCGTACAGGTAGTCCATAGGAGGGGCCCGCGCGCGGGCCGACGCGCCCACCACGCGGCTGGCGGCGGACCGCGTGTGGGAGGTTCCTGTGGGCCCACCTGGGCGACCGGGCCGCAGGTGGATCGGTTGCCTTTAGGACCGATTCTTGAAGCGCCAGGAGTCGTTTCCGGTCTCGATGATCTCGCAGTGGTGCGTCAGACGATCGAGGAGCGCGGTGGTCATCTTGGCGTCGCCGAAGACGGACGGCCATTCGCCGAAGGTCAGGTTGGTGGTGACGATGATCGAGGTGCGCTCGTAGAGCCGGCTGACGAGGTGGAACAGCAGCTGGCCTCCGGTTTGGGCGAAGGGCAGGTAGCCGAGCTCGTCGAGGATGACGAGGTCGCGCCGGGCCAGCTGATCGGCGAGCCGGCCCTGGCGGCCGGCGCGGGCTTCGGCCTCGAGCCGGTTGACCAGGTCGACGACGTTGAAGAAGCGGCCCCGGGCGCCATCGCGGATGCAGGCCCGCGCGATGGCGACGGCGAGATGGCTCTTGCCGGTGCCGGTGCCGCCGATCAGCACGGCGTTGCGCTGGTTGGCCAGGAAGCCGCCGACCGCCAACTCGCGGACCAGCGGCTCGTTGACCGGGGTGTCGGTGAAGTCGAAGTCGGCCAGCTCCTTGGCCAGCGGCAGCTTGGCGCCACTCATCTGGTACTTGATGGATCGCGCCTGCTTGTCGGCGATCTCGGCCTTCAACAGCTCGCCGATGATTCGCTGCATCGGATGCTGGCGCTTGAGGCCGTCGGCGAGCACCTCGTCGAACGCGTCGCGCATGCCGGCGAGCTTGAGTGCGGCCATCATCTCCAGGACCTCATGGCGCTCCATGGCCGACCCCCCTCAAGCGGTCGTAGCGGGTGCAATCGGCCACCGGCTCAAAGCGAAGACGCAGGTTCGCGGGCGTCGGGATCGGCGCCGTCTCGGACGGCTGGCGCCGACGATTGAGGATGTTGAGCACGACGTCGGCGCTGCACACGCCGCCAGCGAGCGCCTCGGCACAGGCGGCCTCCACCGCCGCCAGCCCATCCGCCAGCACGGCGGTGAGGATCTCGACCATCTGCCTGTCGCCGTCGTCGTGGCCGGCGAGCCGGACGCGCACGCGACCCAGGGCGCCGGGCAGCGCCCAGTCCTTGAACGGCGCGCCGTTACGAAGCGCACCGGGCTTCCTCGCCAGCACGGGCACCTAGTGCCACGGGTCATAGACGGTCTGGTCGCGGCCGAAGCGCCGGGCATGCTCGGCGACGATCTCGCCGTCCTGGCGGATGACGATGCGATCGGCGTAGGCATGGACCTCGACCGGACGGCCGACGGCGCGCGCCGCCACGCTGTACTTGTTGCTGTCGAAGCGCACCAGGCAGGTCTTCGACACCGACGCCGGGACCGCGTGGAAGCCGTCGAACGGCCCGCGATAGCCGACCAGGGACGGACGCTCGTCCTCGAACACCTGCCAGACAGTCCTGTCCTTGAACACCGGGTGGGGATGACGCCGGGCGTAGGCGACGCACTGGTCCAAGAGCCAGGCGTTGAGCTCGTCGTAGGTCTTGAAGCGCAGCCGCGGGGTGAAGAACCGACCGCGGATGATCCCGACCTGGTTCTCGACCTGCCCCTTCTCCCATCCCGCTCCCGGCGTGCATGCTGTCGGTTCGACCAGGTAGTGGCCACACATCTGCACGAAGCGCCGGTTGAACGCGCGCTCCTTGCCGATGAGGACGGTCTGCACCGCCGTCTTCATGTTGTCGTAGATGCCTCGCCGGCAGGCACCCTGGAACAGCCGGAATGCCCGGTCGTGGGCGTCGAACACCATCTCCTGGCTCTCGCGCGGATAAGCGCGGACGAAGAACATTCGGCTGTGGCACAGCCGGACGTGCGCGACCTTGACCTTGGTCGTCACCCCCGCCAGCACCACGTACTCGTGGCTCCAGTCGAACTGATAGGCCTCGCCCGGCGAGAACACCAACGGCACATAGGTCTGCGCCGTCGATGCCGAACGGCGCCACCGCCACGCCTTGGCGTAGCGCCGCACCGCGTCGTAGCCGCCGCCATAGCCCAGACCCTCGAGGGCTTCGGAGATCCGTAGCAGCGTCAGCCGCTCCCGCTTCGACTTGGTCTCGTTGGCCTCCAGCATCCGCTCCAGCTCGGCCGTCCACGGCCCCAGCTTCGGCATCGGCTGGACCCGCCGGTCGTAGGTGAACGCCGTCGCCTGCGAACGGATCACCTTGCGCACCGTGTTGCGCGAGACCTTCACGTCCCGCACGATCTCCTTGATCGGCTTCCCCTTGACGAAATACTCCCGCCGGATCCGCGCTATCGTCTCCACGACCAACATCCCCCACCACCTCGTCCGCCCAAAAACGAGGTGACTTGGACTAGCCAGGCTCAGGGGGTCAAATTTGGACGCCGATCACCCCTCAACAGGGGTCAACTTTGCACGCCGTTCCACAGGCGGCTCAGTGAACGGGTCACGCCGAGGTCGGCGAGCAGTTGTGCGGTGCACTTGCTCGTCATCGGCGCGCCGCGGTCGGAGTGCAGGGTGAGCACCTGGGGCTGGACGCCCTGTTTGTGGCAGGTCTCTTCGATGAGACGACCGGCCAGCGCCGAGTTCTCCCGGTCTGCGACCATCCAGCCGACCGCGTAGCGGCTGAAGATGTCGAGCACGACGTAGAGGTAGAAGTACGTCCACTTGGTCGGCCCCAACAGCTTGGTGATGTCCCAGGACCAGGTCTGGTTCGGCGCCGTGGCCACCAGCTCGGGCTTGGTGTACTGGGGATGCTCGCGCTGATTGCGCCGCTCTCGGACCGGCTGATCGGCGGCCAGGATCCGATACATCGTCCGCTCCGAGCACAGGTAATGGCCTTCGTCGAGCAGCGTCGCCACGACCTCCGCCGGCGCACGGTCGACGAAGCGCGGGCCGGCGAGCACATCGAGGATCTGCTCGCGCTCGGCTTCACACAGCGCCCGGGCGGGCGTTGGACGGGGCTGCTGGTGCCCGGGAGTTGACCTCTGACGACGGTAGAAGCTCGCCCGTGACACGCCCAGTGCTTGGCAGGCCGGCGCCACGCCGACCTGCGCCGCAAGCGGTTGGACCGCGATCAAGAGCGCGTTCCGTGTTCGAGGTTCAATCCCAGCAGCCCGGCAACTTTTCCCTGCACGTCCAGGATCGTGTGCGCGGTGTGCAACTCGTGCTCCAGGCGAGCCACTTGCGCCTCGAGCGCGCGCACCTTCGCATCCAGCGGGTTGCGTTCGGCCGGTTTCGCGCCGCGCTTCTTCGCGGCCAACTCCCGCAGCGAGCCCTTGCGCCGCGCCTTGCGCCAAGCCGTCAGATGCGAGCTGTACAACCCCTCGCGGCGAAGCAGGCGGCCCACCTCGCCGGGCTGCGTGCAGCGATCCGCCTCCTCCAGAATCCGCAGCCGATACTCTGCGGTGAACTGGCGCCGCTTCGGCTTGGCCACAACCTCCGGGTCCGGGGTCGGTCTGGCGCGGCCGGCCCTGGGGGCCTCGTCGCTACGCTCCTCGACCTCCAGGGCCGGAACGAAAACCTCATTCAATGTCATCGAGTCTCTCTCTGCGGTCATCGGTTTTCACCTCCGCCGCCCTACAGAAATTCCAAAGGTTGCTGGTGTCTCAGTGATGTTGGCAGAGAGGGGATGGCGCCGTCCCCCCGGTCCCGCACACGGGGTTGGCGCACGCTCACCGGGCCGATCCCGGTCTGGATGAAGCGTTCCGGCAGATATCCATTGCGGACAACCCGGCGGCGGCCGGCGGCGTCAACAAGCGCCGCATGGCTACCCAAAAACACGGAGACCTCGGCCTCAACGGCTTGGGCCAACAACTCGCGAGCTCCAGCTTGTAGGACTTCCGTCAACGGATCTTTCTGAAAATCAGATGGGTTTTGAAAAGCAACAACGGTATTCTCTTTCATGGCCTATCCTTCCTTGGCTTAGCTCAAGTGGTGACATCAACAATCACCAGGATACGCCGCCTTCATTTCAACGCCGTACACAAGATTCGGTTATAGCTCCAGGTGGCTGTCATCGAAGCTGTGCCCCCGGTAGTTTGGCGAGAAGGGTATCGCGCAGGTAGCTCACGGGGGCGAGGGGTCAGTCACGTTGACCTGGATGACGAATGCGAGCGGCGATGGGAATGCCCTGCCCGATCTAGCCGATCCGCTGATGATCAGTGGGACTGGTGCCCCCAAGGGGTAGGGAGGGCTGGTGGACGGATGGTGTACACGAGACGGTGCGCGCCAGTGAGTGCAGTGCTCGATGGAATGGCGGATTGCCGCGCACTTAGCGCTCCTTGATGCCTGTCGTGAACAGCATTTAGGTGCGTGGTGGGTCAAGGGCCGCGGGTGTGCAGTGTGGTATGGACATTCCGCCTGGCTGGGTTTGTTGAAAACCATTTCCCAACCAGCCTTCCCCGATACTTCACAGACTAATTAATCGGCGTTAGCGTATCGGCTATGCGTACACTCTTCACAGCCCTCACTTGCCTGATGTTGTGCGCCACGCCTGTGGTCGTAGGGGACTTTGAGGCTAAGCAGTTTAATTTTGGGAATTAAATTGAACGAGCAGGACCGCTCCCAAACGTTTGCCTCGCTTATGGAGGCGATGTCCCTATCTCTGTTGAAATTCGTGGGGCAGGCGTCGCTGGTTGATGATGCTATGCTGCCTTCATGATGGTTTCAATGGCACTGTCGGCCTGAGCCTTTCTCAAGTGTTCCTGGAGAGCATTTCGGAGGATGGGCAGCTGACGATAGGCCTTGAGGCGACGGAAGGTTTTCTGGGCCTCCAGCAGGCCGGCGGCGGTCCATCTGAGCGCCATCTCGGCGTGTCTCCAGCGTTTGACGTTGCGGGTGACCTGGCGCACCGTGCCGAGCGCGTTCTCGACGATGTTGGTGCAGGCGAGCGAGCGCCGGAGTTCGTGCGGCAGGCCGAGGCGGATGACGGTGAGTATCTCGTCCAGCCCCTCCAGGATGCTGCCCGAGACGCCCGGTTCCTCATGCTCCAGACGCCGGGCCAGGTTGCGCAGCAGCCGTTCGGCCTTGTCTGCGTCGTCCTGGTCCCAGGCCTGACGGAGCGCCTTCTTGACGCTCGCATGCAAATGCAGGGGCAGGCGCTCGATGATGTTACGGCCCTTGTGGACCTGGCAGCGCTGGATGGCGGCGGCCACACCGAAGGTGTTGCGGATCGCTTTGCTGAGCGCCTTCGCGCCATCGACGATGAACAGCCGGGGCAGCGTCGGATCGAGCCCCCTGGCGAGGAGATTGTCGAGCAAGGCCTGGACGACGACAGTGTTCTCCGTCGCCCCCTCGACCACGGCCAGGACATGCTTGTCGCCGTTGCCATCGACGCCGATCGCCGCCACCAAGACATGGTCGCCGACATGCAGACCGTCGATCTGGATGACCAGCAGGTCGAGCTCCGAGAGGTCCGAGGCAAGCCAGGCCTTCATCTTCTTGCGCGACAGCGCCACAAAGCGCCGGGAAACGGCCGACTTCGAGGTGCCGTCGCCACGCGCTTTCGCCAGGTCGCCCTCGGGCAGACGGACCGCGCGGTGGTACTTGCGGGTCGACACGTTCAGCACCATCAGGTTGAGCGCCCACTCGAGCAACAGGTTGCCGTCGCGCAGCACCTGCCAGCTCTCCAAACCCACCTCCTTGCCAGCATGGTCGCGAACCCGTGGCCGCTGCACTTTCACGCGGCCGCCGTGGTCGCCGATCTCGCTCTGCGTATGGCCCCAGCGATAACCCCGACGGTTCCCATGGCGACGATGTCGGGCCCCGCACACGGTCGTGGCGTCCTCCTCCATCATCTCGGCCAAGGCCTCGACCCCGGCCAGGAGACAGAACCGATCCACGCTGAGACGGACTGCGTCCATCGCGTCTGCCAGCGGCGGCATAGGAAACGAGGTGGCAAGGGCTTTCGGGCTACTGGAACTACGGATATTCTTTCCCATGGTGTCGTTCTCCCTCTTGGGTTTGCAGCACCCGGAGCCTAACGGCTCCAGGAGAGCGACACCTACCTCAACTTTTCAACATCGACCGGGACATCTCCCTTATGGAGGCCGCCGAGCAGAGCCATGCAAAAGCGCAGTTCCGCCTTGGTCTCTCTTACCGTCAGGGTGAGGGCGTCGAGCAGGATGATGGCGTTCAGGCGTTTGCCTGGTGCGAGAAGGCTGCCAAGCAGGGTCTAGCAGAAGCGCAGTACGACCTTGCCGTCTATTACGATCAGGGTAAGGGCGTCGGGCAGGATGAGGGTCAGGCGTTTGCCTGGTTCGAGAAGGCTGCCGAGCAGGGTCTAGCAGCTGCGCAGTTCAACCTGGGTGTGTGTTACGCGGAGGGTAAGGGTGTCGAGCAAGATGAGGCTCAGGGGTTTGCCTGGCACGAGAAGGCCGCCGAGCAGGGCGATGCAAAAGCGCAGTTCAACCTTGCCGTCTGTTACCGTCAGGGTACGGGCGTCGAGCAGGATGATGTTCAGGCGTTTGCCTGGTGCGAGAAGGCTGCCGAGCAGGGCGATGCAAAAGCGCAGTTCAACCTGGGTCTCTCTTACGATCAGGGTAAGGGCGTCGAGCAGGATGAGGGTCAGGCGTTTGCCTGGTTCAAGAAGGCTGCCAAGCAGGGTCTAGCAGAAGCGCAGTACGACCTGCTGGAACGGGAGAGGCTGAGCCGCGAATCAGCGACCTAAATTCATTGAAGAGTGGTCTTCGGCATCCTGACGTGGATGACGAACGCGAGCGGCGATGGGAATGCCCTTCCCGACCTGGCCGACCCGCTGATGATCAGTGGGAGTGGGACGAGTGCTCCCAAGGGGTAGGCGGGCTGGCATACACTTGGCATACACTTGGCATACACTTGGCATACAGGCGAGGGCGCGCGCCAGTGAGTGCGGTGCCTGATGGAATGGCGGATTCCTGCGCACTTCGCGCTCTTTGACGCCTGTCGTGAACAGCATTTGAGTGCCTATCACGCCGGAGGTCGCGGGTTCGAGTCCCGTCACTCCCACCATTATCTCTCGTACTCACGCCAATCCCAGGGGGCTCCCGCCAATTCCCTGGGGGGCTTCCCGCGCGACTCTGATAGTCTGCCGCGGTGCAGCGTCTTCTCATCATACCCACCCTCATCGAGGCGTATCGTTTCGTCTGGCGCGAGCGTCGCGATTTCGTATCATTGGCGTTTCCGTTGGTGGCCGTCCTCAGCTTGGTCGGCGCGGCGCTGGTATGGTTGGCGCGGCCCGATGAGGCGCCAACAGAGGGCGTCTATCCCGTAGCGCTTGCGATTGTTGGTTTGGTGCTGGGGCTTTTGAGCCTCGCCTTCGTGGTCATGTTCTCCGTCGCCTGGCATCGCGAATACCTGGTGGCGCATGAGGCCTCTACGGTGGCCGCCGCGCTCATGTGGTCGCCCCGCCAGACCCGGTTTCTGTGGCTGGTGGTGGGGCTCGGCGTGATCGTGACGGCGGTCGTCTTCACCGGGGCGATCGGTCCGCTCTTGTTGGTGGCTAGCGCGAGCGGCGGCGCTCCCGGCCCCGCGGTTTTGTTTCTTCTGGCTCCGGCGGTTGTCGGCGCCTTGCTCGTCTACGCTCGACTATCGCTGCTTCTTCCGGCCACCGCCCTTGACCACCATCTGCGGTTTCGCCGCTGCTGGGAGCTGACACAGGGTAACGGCTGGCGTCTGGTGTTGATTATCGTGCTCGCCTCGATCCCGATTTGGACCGCCAGCGCCGTGATCTCATACGTCATCAATGGCATCGTCGGCGCCACCGACCGCGCCAGCACCCTGAGCGCGAATTTTCTCGGCATGTTGATCGATCAGGCCATGGGCTTCGTTGGCATCGCCATTGGCGTCAGCGTGCTGTCGATCGCCTATCGCCAACTCGTCGTCGTCGGCCCGCCCGCCCGCGCCTCCTAGACCACTAATCCAGGGTTTCGCTCGCGCCGGGCCAATCCTATAATACGTCCCACCCGTCGAAATTGGGGAGCGCCCACGCGCAGCCCTTTCAGGTGCCGTGGATGGAAGCACTGCTTCTCGAATACCTGCCGATCCTAATCTTCCTGCTGATCGCGATCGGCTTGGGCGTGGCCATTCTCGCCGGGTCCTATGTCGTGTCGCGCCAGAAACCGGATCGCGAGAAGCTGTCCCCCTACGAGTGCGGTTTTGAGCCGTTCGAGGACGCGCGCCGTCAGTTCGATGTCCGCTTCTACCTCGTGGCGCTCCTGTTCATCATCTTCGACCTCGAGGTTGCATTTCTCTTTCCGTGGGCTATCTCCCTAAGTGAGACGGGCGTGTTCGGGTTTTGGTCGATGACGTTGTTCCTGGGCATTCTCACGGTCGGCTTCATCTACGAGTGGCGCAAGGGAGCGCTGGAATGGGAGTAGTGGGAATGGCAGCAGTGGCCGCGACCAAGCCTTCGGGAATAGCCCACGGCGAACTCCCGGCCGGTACATTCTTCCCCGACACCCAGGCGGAGCTTTCCGACAAGGGCTATCTGATCACCCAGGCCGACAAGTTGGTCAACTGGGCGCGCACCGGCTCGCTGTGGTGGATGACGTTCGGGCTTGCCTGCTGCGCTGTCGAGATGATGCATGCCTCGATGCCGCGCTACGACCTCGACCGCTTCGGCGTCGTTCCGCGCGCGAGTCCGCGCCAGTCTGACGTGATGATCGTCGCCGGCACGCTGTGCAACAAGATGGCGCCAGCGCTGCGCAAGGTCTACGACCAGATGGCGGAGCCGCGCTGGGTCATCTCGATGGGCAGTTGCGCCAACGGCGGCGGCTACTACCACTACTCGTACTCGGTGGTGCGCGGTTGCGACCGCATCGTTCCAGTGGACATTTACGTGCCGGGATGCCCGCCGACTGCCGAGGCATTGGTCTATGGCATTCTCCAGCTGCAGCGCAAGATCCGCCGCACCGGCACGATCGCCCGCTAGCCCTTTCTTTTCAGGCCCTGCGTATGGACGAGGTGCTGACGGAGCTCGGTGAACACATCGCCGCTGCACTCCGCGAGGAGGTGGTGTCGTGGGGGATCACGCTGGGCGAGCTGTCGATAGCTGTTCGGCGCGAGGGCATCGTCAAGGCGCTGAGCTTTCTCCGCGATGACTCGGAGTGCCGTTTCAAGCTGTTGATGGATATCTGCGGGGTCGATTATCCCGAGCGCGAGCACCGCTTCGAGGTCGTCTATCACCTGCTCAGCCTCCACCATAACCAGCGCGTCCGCCTCAAGTTGGAGGCCGACGAGGAGACGCCAGTGCCGTCGGCGACGGGGGTGTATCCGGCGGCGGGTTGGTTCGAGCGCGAGGCGTGGGACCTCTATGGCATCTTCTTCGCCGATCATCCCGACCTGCGCCGGATTCTGACCGACTACGGCTTCGAGGGTCATCCGCTCCGCAAGGACTTCCCGCTCACCGGCCATGTCGAGCTGCGCTATGACGACGAGCAGAAGAGGGTGGTCTACGAGCCGGTCTCGCTGACCCAGGAGTTTCGCCGCTTCGACTTCCTCAGTCCCTGGGAGGGCACGGACTACAAGCTGCCGGGCGATGAAAAGGCCGAGGAGCAGGCCTGATGGCTGAAGCCCAGATCAAGAGCTACACCGTCAACTTCGGCCCCCAGCACCCAGCGACCCACGGTGTGTTGCGTCTGGTGCTGGAGTTGGATGGCGAGGTCGTGGAGCGCGCTGATCCGCATATCGGCTTGCTACACCGCGGCACTGAAAAGCTGATCGAGCACAAAACCTACCTCCAAGCCGTGCCCTATTTCGACCGCCTCGACTACGTTTCGCCGTTGTGCCAGGAGCACGCTTTCGTGCTCGCGGTCGAAAAGCTGGCCAGTATCGAGGTGCCAGAGCGCGCCCAGTACATTCGCGTGCTGTTTTCGGAGATCACGCGCATCCTCAACCATCTCCTCAACGTGACCACCCAGGGCATGGACGTCGGCGCCATGACGCCGGTGCTGTGGGGCTTCGAGGAGCGCGAGAAGTTGATGGGCTTTTACGAGCGGGCGACCGGCGCCCGACTCCACGCCAACTACTTCCGCCCCGGCGGTGTCCACCAGGACCTGCCGTCCGGCCTGCTCGACGACATCATGGCGTTTTGCGATGGCTTTCCGCCGATCCTCGCGGACATCGAGAACTTGCTGACAGAGAACCGTATCTTCAAGCAGCGCAACGTCGATATCGGCATCGTAACAGCGGAGCAGGCGATGGCCTGGGGCTTTTCCGGGCCAATGCTGCGCGGCTCTGGAATCGCTTGGGATCTGCGCAAATCCCAGCCTTACGATGTATACGAGCGCATGGACTTTGACATCCCGATCGGCAAGAACGGCGATTGCTACGATCGTTACCTCTTGCGGATAGAGGAAATGCATCAGAGCCTCAGGATCATGCGCCAATGCGTCGAGGAAATGCCCGCCGGACCGGTGATGACCGATGATCGCAAGATTCGGCCACCCCAGCGCACTGAGATGAAGCGCTCGATGGAAGCCTTGATTCACCATTTCAAGCTCTATACGGAAGGCTTCCACGTGCCGGCCGGCGAGACCTACACCACGGTCGAAGCGCCCAAGGGCGAGTTCGGCGTCTACCTCGTATCCGACGGCACCAACCAACCCTATCGGTGCAAGATCCGGGCGCCCGGCTTCGCGCATCTCCAATCGCTCGACATGATGACGCGCGGGCACATGATCGCCGACGCCGTGGCCGTGATTGGGACCCAGGATATCGTGTTCGGGGAGATCGACCGTTGAGCCGCGAGCCCGCGCCGGACGCCGTGCAGCCGACCTCGTTCGCGTTCACCGACGATAACCTGGCCCGCGTTAAGGCCTTCGTCGGCCGCTATCCCGAGGGTCGCCAAGCGAGTGCCGTGCTGCCGGCCCTGGAGTTGGCCCAGCGCCAGCACGACAACTGGCTGCCGCGCGCTGCGATGGACGCAGTCGCCGATCTTCTCGGCATGGCCCACATCCGCGTATACGAGGTCGCGACGTTTTACGAGATGTTCAACCTGAGCCCGATCGGCCAGCATCACGTCCGGGTCTGCACCACCACGCCATGCCAGTTGCGTGGCGCGATGGAGGTCCTGGCCCGGCTTGAGGGTCACCTCGATATCGGGCTCGGCGAGACCAGCGCCGATGGCCAGATCACGCTGGGCGAGTTCGAGTGTCTCGGCGCCTGCGTCAACGCCCCCGTGGTGTGGATCGACGACGACTACTACGAAGACGTCGATGCCGACAAAGCCGTCGAGATCATCGACGCCCTCCGTCGCGGCGAACGGCCGACGCCCGGCCCCCAGGTTGACCGCCACGCCTCGGCCCCGATTTCGGGCGCCAAGACCCTTCTCGACGTCGCGGACTAACCGCCGATGCTCGCCGATAAGGACCGCATCTTCACCAATCTCTACGGCCATCACGATTGGCGGCTCGCCGCAGCGCGCAAGCGCGGCGTTTGGAACGGCACCAAGGCGCAGCTGGACCAAGGGCGCGAGTGGATCGTCGATCAGGTCAAGGAATCGGGCCTGCGCGGGCGCGGCGGGGCTGGCTTCCCGACCGGTCTCAAGATGTCGTTCATGCCCAAGGAGTCAGACGGACGGCCCGCGTACCTCGTCGTCAACGCCGACGAGTCGGAGCCCGGAACCTGTAAGGATCGCGACATCATGCGCCACGATCCTCACAGATTACTTGAAGGTTGCGTCGTAGCCGGGGTCGGCATGGGCGCGGTCGCCGCCTACATTTACATTCGTGGTGAATTTTTTCGCGAGGCGGAAGTCTTGGAGACGGCCGTGCAAGAGGCGCGGGAGGCGGGATTGATCGGCGCCGACGCCTGCGGCTCGGGCCACGCCTTTGACATTCACGTCCACCGTGGCGCCGGCGCTTACATCTGCGGCGAGGAGACGGGCCTGCTGGAGAGCCTTGAGGGCAAGAAGGGGATGCCGCGCCTGAAACCCCCGTTCCCGGCCGCCGTCGGCGCTTGGGGCTGCCCGACTACCGTCAGCAATGTCGAAACCATCGCCGTCATCCCTGAGATATTGCGCCGTGGCGCGGCCTGGTTCGCGGCCATCGGTCGGCCGAAGAACGCGGGCACCAAGCTCTTTTGCATCTCCGGACACGTCGAGGAGCCGTGCAACGTCGAGGAGGCGATGAGCATCCCCCTGAAGGAGCTGATCGAGAAGCACGCGAGCGGCGTGCGCGGCGGTTGGGACAATCTCTTGGCCATCATCCCTGGCGGCTCGTCGGTGCCCCTGCTTCCGAAATCGATATGCGACACCGTGCTGATGGATTTTGACGCGCTGTCCGAGGTCAAGTCCGGCCTCGGCACGGCGGCGGTGATCGTCATGGACAAATCGACCGATGTCGTCGCCGCCATCGCTCGGCTCTCGCGCTTCTACATGCATGAGAGCTGCGGGCAGTGCACGCCGTGCCGGGAGGGCACGGGGTGGATGTGGCGGATAATGGAGCGCTTGGTCCGGGGCGAAGCCGAGGTCGAGGAGATCGATCTGCTGCTCGCGGTCGGCTCGCGGATCGAGGGCCACACCATTTGCGCCCACGGCGATGCCTCGGCATGGCCGATTCAAGGACTCGTCCGTCACTTCCGGCCCGAGATGGAAGCCCGGATTCTCGCCCGCAAGACAGCGCCGCGGCAAGCCCGCGCGGCCGCAGCGGCATAGGCGGGTCGGAACCGTGCCCACGCTCACCGTTAATGGCGCAGAGGTCGAGGTCGCGCCCGGCTCCACGGTCTTGCAAGCGTGCGAGGCCGCGGGGGCGGAAATTCCGCGCTTTTGCTATCACGAGCGACTCTCGATCGCCGGCAACTGCCGGATGTGTCTGGTCGAACTCGAGCGCTCGCCCAAGCCGATCGCGTCGTGCGCGATGGATGCGGCCGATGGAATGGTGGTCCACACCGACACGCCGCTCGTCAAGAACGCCCGCGAGGGCGTGATGGAATTCCTGCTCATCAACCATCCGCTCGACTGCCCGATTTGCGACCAGGGCGGCGAGTGCGATCTCCAGGATCAGGCGATGGCCTACGGCGCCGGCCTGGGTCGCTTCCTTGACCACAAGCGTGCGGTCGAGGACAAGGACATCGGTCCGCTGATCAAGACCATCATGACCCGCTGCATCCACTGCACCCGTTGCATCCGGTTCGCGACCGAGGTCGCCGGCGTGGAGGAGTTCGGCGCGACCGGGCGCGGCGAGCATATGGCGATCGGCACCTACGTCGAGGCGGCCGTGATGTCTGAACTCTCGGGCAACATGATCGACCTCTGCCCGGTTGGCGCGCTGACCTCCAAGCCCTACGCGTTCAACGCCCGGTCGTGGGAGCTGCGCAAGCACGAGAGCATCGACGTTCACGATGCGGTCGGCTCCAACATCCGCGTCGATGCGCGCGGCCGCGAGGTGATGCGCATCCTGCCCCGGCTCAACGAGGATGTGAACGAGGAGTGGATATCCGACAAGAGCCGCTTCGCCTATGACGGCTTGCATCGCCAGCGCCTCGACACGCCCTATGTGCGGCGCGGCGGCAAGCTTGAACCGGCAACCTGGGGCGAGGCGTTCGCCGCCATCGCGGCGCGACTCAAGGGCATGGCCGGCGACCGCATCGCCGCGATCGCTGGTGACCTTGTCGATGCCGAGTCGATGCTCGTGCTCAAGGATTTGTTCACCGCCCTCGGCTCGCCGCACATCGATTGCCGCCAGGATGGCGCCAAGGTCGGCGGTGGCGCGCGCGCCGGCTACGTGTTCAACACCACCATCGCCGGGATCGAGGAGGCCGACGCCTGCCTCTTGATCGGGGCCAATCCGCGCTGGGAGGCGACGCTGGTCAATGCGCGCCTGCGTAAGCGCTACCTCATGGGCGGCTTTGCGGTCGCCGCTATCAGCCTCGTCACGGATCTCACCTATCGCGTCGAGAATCTCGGCGCCGGGCCCGACACGCTGCGCGCGCTGGTCGAGGGCGGAAACCCGTTCCGCGCGGTGCTGGACGCCGCCGATCGCCCGATGCTCATTCTCGGCACCGCCGCGCTTGCCCGCGCCGACGGCGCGGCGGTGCTGGGGGCGGCGCGACAACTCGCCGAGGCGACCGGCATGGTGGGCGAGGGGTGGAACGGCTTCAATGTTCTACATACCGCCGCTGGGCGCGTGGGCGGTCTCGACCTCGGCGTCGTCCCCGGCGCGGGCGGGCGCGATGTCGCGGCGATTCTCGAGGGCGCGCGTGCAGGCGATATCGGGATGGTCTACCTCCTTGGCGCCGACGAGATCGCCATGGACCGCCTCGGCGAGGCCTTCGTGGTCTATCATGGTCACCACGGCGATGCGGGCGCCCACCGGGCAGACGTGATCCTGCCGGGCGCCGCTTACACCGAGAAAGACGCGACCTACGTCAACACCGAAGGGCGGCCGCAACGCGCCCGTCGCGCCGTCTCCCCACCGGGTGAAGCGCGCGAGGACTGGGCGATCCTGCGCGCGCTCTCCGAAGTGCTGGGCCACGCGCCGCCCTACGATGAGCTTGGCGCGCTGCGCCAACGCATGGCCTCGATCGCTCCGTGGCTCGGCGCGCTCGACACGGTGTCGCGTGCCGAGTGGGGCGGCTTTGGCGAGGAGGGTCGGATGGATAGCGCGCCGTTCGCCGTCGCCGTCAGCGATTTCTATCTCACCAACCCCATCTGCCGCGCCTCGGCGACCATGGCGAGCTGTAGCGCCTTGAGCGCCTCCGGCGCGGCGCGGGGAACGGGCACCGATGGTTGACGTCGGCGGCCTCGGCTTTTGGGGCGGGTACGCGTGGCCGACGGTGCTGATTGGCCTCAAGGTCCTCGCCATCGTCCTGCCGCT
Organism: Alphaproteobacteria bacterium; assembly: GCA_965226045.1. Lineage (GTDB taxonomy): Bacteria > Pseudomonadota > Alphaproteobacteria > VGEJ01 > VGEJ01 > CBDDBU01. The sequence goes on along the minus strand of CBDDBU010000025.1, from coordinate 135,935 downwards.
GTTGATCGCGGTCGCCTATTTCAGTTTGGCGGAGCGCAAGATCATTGCGGCGATGCAGCTCCGGGTTGGCCCCAACGTGGTGGGTCCGATGGGGCTGTGGCAGGCCTTCGCCGACGGTCTCAAGATGATGCTCAAGGAGACAATCCTTCCGACCGGGGCGAACAAGGTGGTGTTCCTCGCAGCGCCGCTGATTACCTTCGCCCTGGCGATGGTGGGCTGGGCCGTCATTCCCTTTGATGTCGGCTTGGTGCTCGCCGACATCAATGTCGGCGTGCTGTTCCTGTTCGCGGTGTCCTCGCTCGGTGTGTACGGAATCATCATGGCCGGGTGGGCGTCGAACTCGCGCTATCCGTTCCTCGGCGCGCTGCGCTCGGCGGCGCAAATGGTCTCCTACGAGGTCTCGATGGGCTTCGTCATCATCACCGTCTTGTTGGCCGTCGGTTCGCTCAACCTTTCGGACATCGTCGAGGCACAGCGCACCATCTGGTTCTGCATCCCGTTGTTTCCGATGTTCATCATCTTTTTCGTCTCGACCCTAGCGGAGACCAATCGTCATCCCTTCGACCTGCCAGAGGCGGAAGCCGAGCTGGTCGCGGGCTATCAGGTCGAGTACTCGGCCATGGCGTTTGGCCTCTTCTTCATCGGCGAATACGCGAACATGTTCCTGATGAGCGCGTTCACCACCGTTCTGTTCCTCGGCGGGTGGTTGGCGCCCTTTGAGGTTGAGCCCTTCACCTGGATACCCGGCTTCGTCTGGTTCTTCCTGAAGATGGGTTTTTTGTTGTTCGTTTTCGTGTGGGTGCGGGCGACCCTCCCGCGCTACCGCTACGATCAGCTCATGCGGCTCGGCTGGAAGGTGTTCCTGCCGTTCTCGCTGCTGTGGGTCGTCCTCACCGCCGGGGCGTTGATCGTCTTCGGCTGGCTGCCGGGCGCCTGAGCCCGGTCGCCGCCTGAGCCCCCTTGCCATGACGGCGGGCCGGGCTATGGTGGCGCTTTGGTGCCAGAAAGCGAACGAAACAGGGGGGAGCGATGGGATTTCTTGATCGAAGCGCGCGCTCCCTGTTGCTCGCCGAGCTGGTCGTGGGCATGAGCGTAACGCTGCGTTACATGTTCACGAAACGCCGTGTCACCATCAACTATCCGTACGAAAAAGGACCGCTCAGCCCACGTTTCCGGGGTGAGCACGCGCTGCGGCGCTATCCCAACGGCGAGGAGCGTTGTATCGCGTGCAAATTGTGCGAGGCTATCTGTCCGGCCCAGGCCATCACCATCGAAGCGGAACCGCGCGAGGACGGCAGCCGGCGCACCACCCGCTACGACATCGACATGACGAAGTGCATCTACTGTGGCCTTTGCGAGGAGGCGTGTCCGGTCGATGCGATCGTCGAGGGGCCCAATTTCGAGTTCGCGGCCGAGACTCGCGAGGAGTTGCTGTACAACAAGGAGAAGCTTCTCGCCAATGGCGACCGCTGGGAACAGCAGATCGCCGCCAATCTCGCCGCCGACGCGCCCTACCGCTAAGGCGCTCCGGCACCGCCGCACGGATCGGGACGGGGACCGCTGGGGGCAGATGATCGTCCAGACGATAGTCTTCTATGTGTTCGCGACCACCACGGTCGCGGCCGGGGTGATGGTGGTCGCTGTCCGCAATCCGGTCCACTCGGTGTTGTTCTTGATTCTCGCCTTCTTCAGCTCGGCGGGCCTGTTCGTTTTGTTGGGGGCCGAGTTCCTGGCGATGATCTTGGTCATCGTCTACGTCGGCGCGGTCGCCGTGTTGTTTCTGTTCGTGGTGATGATGCTCGACATCAACTTCGTCGAGTTGCGCCAGGGCTTTTTGCAATATCTCCCGATTGGTGGGGTGATCGGCCTGATCCTCATGATCGAGTTGATCATGCTGTTGGGCTCGCAAGCCGTGGCGCCCGAATGGGCGGGTGCGGCCGCACCGATTCCGCCGGTGGAGGAAACGAGCAACACGCGCGCGCTCGGCGAAGTTCTGTATACCCGCTACATCTACGGCTTCCAGACCGCCGGCATGATCCTGTTCAGCGCCATGATCGGGGCGATTGTGCTAACGCTGCGGGAACGGACAGGGGTCCGGAAACAGCGCGTCGCGGCGCAAATCGGGCGACGCCGCGAGGACGCCGTCGAGCTAAAAAAGGTCGCCCCGCGGGACGGCGTCTGATGGTCAGCCGGTAATGGTCGGTCTGGGTCACTACGTCACGCTCGGCGCGGTGCTGTTTACCATCGGGGTGTTCGGCATCTTCCTCAATCGCAAGAATGTCATCATTATCCTCATGTCGATCGAGCTGATGCTGCTCGCCGTCAACATCAACTTCGTCGCGTTCTCGACTCACCTGGGCGATCTCGTCGGCCAGGTATTCGCGATGTTCGTGCTGACTGTCGCCGCGGCGGAGGCCGCGATCGGGTTGGCGATCCTGGTCGTCTACTTCCGCAACCGCGGCACCATCGCGGTCGAGGACGTCAACCTGATGAAGGGTTGAGCGGCGCATGCTCTATGCCTTAATCGTTTTGTTGCCGTTGGGAGCAGCGATCGTCGCCGGCTTCTTCGGGCGCTGGATCGGCGACCGCGGCGCCAACTGGGTCACGTGCGTGGCGGTCATCGCCGCCGCGGTGCTCTCGATCGTCGGCTTCATCGAGACCGTGTCCGGGGGCGAGGGCGAGGTCATCAAGCTCACGCTCTTCACTTGGGTACAGTCGGGCGCCTTCGAGGCCGCCTGGCGGATCCGGGTCGATGCGCTGACCTCGGTGATGCTGGTGACGGTCAGCGGCGTCTCGGCGCTGGTCCACGTCTATTCCGTCGGCTACATGTCGCACGACCCGCACAAGCCGCGGTTCATGGCCTACCTCTCGCTGTTCACCTTCGCGATGCTGACGCTGGTGACGGCGGACAACCTCTTGCAACTATTCTTCGGCTGGGAAGGGGTCGGCCTCTGTTCGTATCTGCTGATCGGTTTCTGGTATCACCGACCCTCGGCGAATGCCGCCGCGATCAAGGCCTTCGTCGTCAACCGGGTCGGTGATTTCGGCTTTGCGCTTGGCATCATGGGTATTTTTCTGGTGTTCGGCGCGATCGATTTCGACACCATTTTCGACCTCGCCGGCGGCGTCGCTGGACAGACCTTCAACTTCCTCGGCGCCGAGGTCGATATCATCACCACGCTCACGGTGCTGTTGTTCCTCGGCGCCATGGGCAAGTCCGCCCAGCTCGGGCTGCATACCTGGTTGCCCGACGCGATGGAGGGACCGACCCCAGTCTCGGCGCTGATTCACGCCGCGACCATGGTGACGGCGGGCGTCTTCATGGTGGTGCGGTTCTCGCCGTTGTTCGAATACGCGCCCGGCACGCTCGCCTTCGTTGCCGTCGTCGGCGCCACGACGGCGATTGTCACCGCGTCGATCGGCCTGGTGCAGAACGACATCAAGCGGGTCATCGCCTACTCCACCTGCAGCCAGCTCGGCTACATGTTCTTCGCCATCGGCGTCTCGGCCTATTCGGCGGCGATCTTCCATCTGTTCACCCATGCCTTCTTCAAGGCGCTGTTGTTCCTAGGCTCTGGCGCGGTCATTCATGCGCTCTCCGACGAGCAGGACATGCGCAAGATGGGCGGCCTCTATCGGCGCCTGCCGATCACCTACACCATGATGTGGATCGGCTCGTTGGCGCTGGCGGGGATCCCGTTTTTCGCGGGTTTCTATTCCAAGGATATTATTCTCGAGGCGGCCTATGCGGCCGGCACGGCGGCCGGCTCGTTCGCGTTCTGGGTCGGCATCATCGCGGCGCTGATGACCGCCTTCTACTCCTGGCGGCTGCTGTTCATGACCTTCCATGGTCGGCCCCGGGCCAGCGCCGAGGTCATGTCCCATGTCCATGAGGCGCCGCTCTCCATGATGGTGCCGCTGCTCATTCTCGCGCTTGGCGCGATCTTCGCTGGCTATTTCGCCTATGAGCCCTTGGTCGGAGCCCACACGGACTTCTGGGGCGCGGCGATCATGGTGTTGCCCGCCCACGAGGTGATCGAGGCGGCGCATCACGTCCCGTTCTGGGTCGCGGCGGCGCCGACCGTGGTGGCGGTCGTCGGCATCGCCATCGCCTGGTACATGTACATCGCCAGCCCCCAGACGCCCGGGCGCCTAGCCGCGGCCCATCCCGAGCTCCACCGCTTCCTTCTCAACAAGTGGTACTTCGACGAGCTCTACGAGGTGGTTTTCGTGCGCCCGGCCAAGTTGATCGGCTACACGCTGTGGCGAGCGGGCGATGGTCGCATTATCGATGGCTTGGGACCTGACGGCGTCGCGGCTGGCGTCATTCGCCTGGCGCGCCGGGCCAGCGCGCTGCAATCGGGCTACCTCTACCACTACGCGTTCGCGATGCTGATTGGCATCGTCGTGTTCGCGACCTGGTTCTTCTACAGGTTCGGGGTCTAGGGCGGTGGGCGACTGGCCGCTTCTCTCGCTGATTATCTTCCTGCCGTTGGTGGGCGCCGCGTTCATCTTCTTGATTCGCGGCGAGCCAGATGTCATCGCCCGCAATGCACGCAACGTCGCACTGTGGACGGCCCTGATCGTGTTTGTCCTGACCTTGTTGCTGTGGGCCGGCTTCGACAACACGACGGCCGCGTTCCAGTTCGTCGAGAAGACGCCGTGGCTCGACGCGTCGATCAGCTATCACCTCGGCGTCGACGGCATCTCGATGCTGTTCGTGGTGCTGACCGGATTGCTGACGCCGATCTGCATCCTCGCAAGCTGGGAATCGATTCAGGATCGCGTCAAGGAGTACATGATCGCGTTCTTGATCATGGAGACGCTGATGATGGGCGTCTTCTGCTCTCTGGACTTCGTCCTCTTCTATTTGTTCTTCGAGGGCGGCCTCATTCCAATGTTCCTGATCATTGGTATTTGGGGCGGCGAGCGCCGCGTGTATGCCACCTTCAAGTTCTTCCTCTATACGCTGTTGGGCTCGGTGCTGCTCCTGCTCGCCGTGCTCGCGATGTATATCGAGGTCGGCACCACCGATATCCCGACCCTGATGGCCCACGGCTTTGACCCCGAACTCCAGCGTTGGCTGTGGCTCGCCTTTCTCGCCTCGTTCGCGGTCAAGATGCCGATGTGGCCGGTCCACACCTGGCTGCCCGATGCCCATGTCGAGGCGCCGACGGCCGGCTCGGTGATCCTCGCCGCCATCCTGCTGAAGATGGGCGGCTACGGGTTCTTGCGATTCTCGATCCCGATGTTGCCCGACGCGACCGAGTATTTCACCCCGCTCATATTCACGCTCAGCGTCATCGCCGTCATCTACGCGTCGCTCGTCGCGCTGATGCAAGAGGATATGAAGAAACTGATTGCCTACTCTTCAGTCGCGCATATGGGCTTCGTCACCATCGGCATCTTCACCCTCACCCGCCAGGGTATCGAGGGCGGGATCATGCAGATGATCAGCCACGGCCTGGTCTCGGCGGCGCTGTTTCTGTGCGTTGGCGTCATCTACGACCGTATCCACACCCGCCAGATCGTGCGCTACGGCGGGCTGGTGAATCGCATGCCGATCTACGCCTTCACGTTCATGGTATTTACGCTGGCCAATGTCGGGCTGCCCGGCACCAGCGGCTTCATCGGCGAGATTCTGGTGCTCATCGGCGCCTTCCAAGTCAACACTTGGGTCGCGGCGCTGGCCACCACCGGCATCGTCCTCAGCGCCGCCTACGCGCTGTGGCTTTACCGGCGCATCATGTTCGGCGAGATCACCCGTAACGACTTGCGCGAGATCCTCGACATGAACCGCCGCGAGGTGCTGGTGTTCGCGCCGCTCATCGCCACCGTCATCTTGTTCGGCATCTATCCGGCGCCGCTGCTCGACGTGATGCACGCCTCGGTCGCCAACCTGATCGAACAGCACAAACTCGCCCTCGGCGCGGCGAAAGCCCTGTCGGTGGCCGGCGACTAGCCGGGCGGTGGTTGTCAGCTAGGATGTGACGATGGACCCGCACGCTGCTCCCGAACTGATGCCCGCGCTGCCGGAAATGTGGCTCGCCTTTGCCGCGATGGCACTCCTGATGGTCGGAGTCTTTTCGGGTAACCAATCGACTCGGTTCCTGATTTGGCTTTCGGTGCTGACGCTCGCTATCGCCTTCGTCCTGGTGTTGGTCGGCCCGCCGGATACCGCGGTGACCTTCTCCGGCATGTTCCTGGTCGATCGCTTCGCCGTCTTCACCAAATCGCTGGTGCTGATCGCCTCGGCACTGGCGCTCATCATGTCGCTCGGCTACCTGCGTAGCGAGAAGATGGAGCGCTTCGAGTATCCCGTGCTGTTGGTGTTGGCCACCCTCGGCATGTTGATGATGATCTCGGCCAACGATCTCATCGCGCTCTACCTTGGCCTCGAGTTGCAAGCCCTCGCGCTTTACGTGGTCGCGGCCTTCCGCCGCGATTCGCTGCGCTCGACCGAGGCCGGGCTCAAGTACTTCGTCCTCGGCGCCTTGTCGTCGGGCATGTTGCTGTACGGCTGCTCGCTCATCTACGGCTTCACCGGCAGCACTAGTTTCGCGACCATCCAGGCCGGTCTCGCGGGCGGGGAGGGCAGCAGCATCGGCCTCATCGTCGGGCTGGTGTTCCTGATCGCGGGGCTCGCCTTCAAGATCTCGGCGGTGCCATTCCACATGTGGACGCCCGATGTTTACGAAGGTGCACCCACACCGATCACCGCGTTTTTCGCGGTCGCGCCGAAGATCGCGGCCATGGCTCTGTTTGTCCGCGTCATGGCCGGGCCGTTCCTTGAACTCACCGCGGACTGGCAACAGGTGATCTTCGTCATCTCGGTCGGCTCGATGCTGCTCGGCGCGTTCGCAGCAATCTGGCAGCAGAACATCAAGCGGCTGATGGCCTACAGCTCGATCGGCCACATGGGTTACGGCTTGATCGGGCTCGCCACCGGCACCGCCGACGGGGTGCGGGGCGTCCTGGTCTATCTCTCGATCTATCTGGCGATGAACGTCGGCGCCTTCGCCGTCATCTTGAGCATGCGGCGCGATGGCGAGATGGTCGAGCGCATCGAAGACCTCGCCGGGCTGTCACGGACCAACCCCTTGATGGCGTTGGCGATGGGCATCTTCATGTTCTCGCTGGCCGGCGTGCCGCCGCTCGCGGGCTTCTTCGCCAAGTTCTACATATTCATGGCGGCCATCAACAACGGCCTCTATACGCTGGCGGTCATCGGCGTGGTGGCCAGCGTGGTCGGCGCCTATTACTATGTTCGCATCGTCAAGATCATGTATTTCGACGATCCAGCTGAACCGTTCGAGCGACCGATCCGCGGCGAAATGGTAATGGTCATGGCGGGCACCGGCATCTTCACGCTGCTGTTCTTCATATATCCGGCGCCCCTGCTGGCTGGCGCCCAGGCCGCGGCGCAATCTCTCTTTCCGTGACGGCGCTCCTTCCGTGACGGGGGCGGCCGACACTTCGCGCGCGCCGCGACTGGCGCGTTTCTACAACCTCATCCACCTCGGCGAGGTCGGTAGCACCAACGACGAGGCCAAGACATTGGCTGCCGCTGGGGCGCCCGAGGGCACGCTCGTTTGGGCGGATCGCCAAACCGGCGGCCGCGGGCGTCGTGGCAATCGCTGGCATTCGCCGACCGGCAATCTCTATTGCTCGCTCGTGCTACGGCCGTCGTGCGCGGCGGCAACGGCCGCGCAGCTCTCGTTCGTGACTGCCCTCGCGGTTGGTGAAGCCTTGTCCGCCATCGCCCCTAGCGGAGACGTGATGCGCTATAAGTGGCCCAATGATGTGCTGTGGGCCGACCGTAAGATCGCGGGTATTCTGCTGGAGTCGCAACCTGAGCCAGACGGCGCCATCGAGTGGCTGGTGATCGGCGTGGGCGTGAACGTAGCCTCGCATCCTGCCGATTCCGAGGTCGACTGGCCGGCGACCAGCCTGCTGGCCGGGGGCGTGCCGGATGTCGATGCGGCGGGCGTGCTGACCGCGTTCGCGGCTGCGTTCTCGACCTGGCGGGGACGTTGGCGCAAGCACGGGTTCGTGCCAGTGCGTCAGGCCTGGCTCGAGCGGGCGGGTGGCCTCGGGCGGGCGATCGAAGTGCGGCTTCCCAGTGAAACGCTCCGCGGTACCTTCGCCGACCTCGACGGCGACGGCGCGCTGGTCATGCTGGACGCGGATGGCGAGCGGCGGAAGGTTGTCGCCGGCGCCGTCTACTTCGGGGCGAGCCTGGCTCGATAGCCGATGCTGCTCGCGATCGATTCCGGCAACACTAACACCGTGTTCGGGCTGTACGAGGGCGGCGATCTGCGCAGCCAGTGGCGCACCTCGACAGATGCCAACCGCACCGCCGACGAATACGCCGCCTGGCTCGGCCAACTGCTCGCGCTCGAGTCCTTCACCCTTAAAGACATCGACGGCGTCATCATCGCCAGCGTCGTGCCCCAAGGCGTGTTCAACCTGCGCCTCTTTTGCCGGCGCTACTTCGATTGCGAGCCGTTGGTCGTGACTACCGAGCTCGACCTTGGCATCGAGGTGCGGGTGGAGCGACCGAGCGATGTCGGGGCCGACCGGCTGGTCAACGCCGTGGCCGCCCACCAGACCTACCAGCGGCCGCTGATCATCATCGATTTCGGCACCGCGACGACCCTCGACATCATCGATGAGGACGGCAACTACGTCGGTGGGGTGATCGCGCCGGGTATCAACCTGAGCCTCGATGCGCTCCATCGGGCGGCGGCGAAGCTGCCACGCATCGCGGTCGAGCGACCCGCTCGGGTGATCGGCGGCGGCACCGTCGGGGCGATGCAGTCGGGTATCTACTGGGGCTATGTGTCGCTGGTGGAAGGATTGGTGGCGCGCATCCGCGAGGAGTACGGAGCGCCGATGGCGGTGATCTGCACGGGTGGCTATGCGCCATTGTTCGCCCGCGCCACCGATGCCATCGAACACCTTGATCCCGACCTAACCATGCGCGGTCTGCGCGAGATTTACCGTCGCAACGGCCCCGGCCCGGCGTGAGCGACGCGGCCAACGGCGAGCTCTTGTTCGTGCCGCTGGGCGGCGCCAACGAGATCGGCATGAATCTCAACCTGTATGGGTTCGGCGGTAAATGGCTGATGGTCGATTGCGGCATGACGTTCGCCGACGACACCTTGCCGGGCATCGATTTGGTTCTGCCCGACCCGGCTTTCGTCGCGGAGCGCGCGCAAGACCTCGTGGCCTTGGTGCTGACCCACGCCCATGAGGATCACATCGGCGCGGTGCCCTATCTTTGGTCGCGCCTGCGCTGCCCGATCTACGCGACGCCGTTCACTGCCGCTCTCGTGCGCAACAAGTTGGCCGAGGCCGGCCTCCTGGACGAAGTCGTGCTCGAAGTCGTCCCGCTCGGCGCGCGGCTCGAACTGGCCCCGTTCCATGTCCGCTACGTGTCCGTCACGCATTCGATTCCCGAGGGCAACGCGCTGGAAATTCGCACGCCCGCCGGGCTGATCTTCCACACCGGAGACTGGAAGCTCGACGACGAACCGTTGGTCGGGCGGCCGACCGATGTCGCCGCCATTACAGCGATTGGCGATCGTGGCGTGCTCGCCATGGTGTGCGATTCGACCAACGTATTCCGGTCGGGCGAATCGGGGTCGGAAGCCTCGGTGCGCGCGCATCTGCTCGACATCGTGCGCGGGAAGACCGGCCGTGTGGCAATCACCAGCTTCGCCTCCAACGTCGCCCGCATCGACACCGCGGCCCATGTCGCGGCGGCCTGCGGTCGCCACCTGGTGCCCGTCGGCCGGTCGATGTGGCGCAACATTCAAGCCGCGCGCGAGACCGGCTACCTCACCCACCTATCGGCGCCCGTGACCGAAGCCGAGGGCGGCTTCCTGCCGCCGCGCAACGCGCTCTACCTGTGCACCGGGTGTCAGGGGGAGCCGCGTGGCGCGATGACCCGAATCGCGACCGGCGGCCATGCCCACGTCGGTCTCGACGAGGGCGATACAGTCATTTTTTCGTCGCGCATCATCCCGGGCAACGAACGCTCGGTCGGGCGACTACACAACGTGTTGGTGACCCAGGGTATCGAGGTCATCACCGAAAAGGATCATCCGGTGCACGTGTCCGGCCATCCGGCGCGCGACGAGCTAAAACGCATGTACGGGTGGGTGCGCCCGCGTATTAGCGTACCGGTGCATGGCGAGGCGCGGCACATCAGGGAGCACGCCCGCTACGCGCGTGCGCTCCAGGTCCCGGAGGCGATCGTGGTCGAGAACGGCGCCGTCGTTCGGCTCGCGCCTGACCCGGCCGGCGTCATCGACCACGTGGCGGTCGGCCGTCTCGTCGTCGATGGCGCAAGCATCATCGACGTTGACGACGATTCCCTCGGCGCGCGGCGCAAGCTCACCCACAATGGCCTCATCACGGCGAGTCTGGTGATCGATTTCGACGGCAACCTGGTGGCCGCGCCTCGCGTGGCGCTGATCGGAGTCGCGGACCCGACGGGCACGCTCGCTGCTGGTTGCGTCGAGGCGCTGGAAAACGGGCTCGCGGCGTTGCGCGCAGCGCGGCGGGTTCTCGACCACGCGGTCGAGGAGGCCGCGCGCGCCGCCGTGCGCCGCGTTCTCAAGCCGGTCACCCGCAAGCGCCCGCCCATTCAGATTCATCTCACGCGTTTGACAGCTGCGGGCGTGCGATGATCGGCCGGCTCAATCACATCGCGATCGCGGTGCCGGATGTTGACGCGGCTGCCGATATTTACCGAAAAACTCTGGGCGCCAGCGTATCGGGGCCGGAGGAATTGCCCGCGCACGGCGTCCGCGTGGTGTTCGTATCACTGGCCAATACCAAGCTGGAGCTTCTGCAGCCGCTCGGCGAGGACTCGCCGATAGCGAAGTTTATCGAGCGCAACCCGGCGGGTGGCCTCCATCACGTCTGCTACGAGGTGGATGACATCCGGGCCGCCCGCGATCGCCTCCGGGCCGCGGGGTCACGCATTCTCGGCGACGGAGAGCCGAGCATTGGCGCCCATGGCAAGCCTGTTCTGTTCCTCCACCCCAAGGACTTCGGCGGCGCCCTTATCGAACTGGAGCAGGCCTGATATGACCTGGTTCACGGGTGCGGCCACGTACGTCGTGATCTGGTGGTTGGTTCTGTTCACGGTACTGCCCTGGGGCGCGCGACCGCCGGCCGAGCCCGAGATCGGCATGGCGCCGAGCGCTCCGGAAAAGCCGCGCATGTGGCTCAAGGTGGGGATAACCACGTTGGTCGCCGGCGCGGTCTGGGCTCTGGTCTTCGCCGCCATCGAGTACGACGTGATTTCTCTGCGCGGCACGGGTTTTGGCTAGGGCGTCCCGTGCGCCACCGGTGTGCTGCGCGGCCGCGCTCGGGGCCGGCGCGACTCGTCCATCGGTCGCCGCCGAGACGCTCGTGCTATCGGCCGAGGAGTGGGGCCACATCACGCGCCATGATCCGGCAGGCGCCGCGTATGAGCCGGGCGTCGATGCCCGTGGCGGCGCCGTCGTATCCGCCGATCTCGACAGCAACCGCATGGACGTGCCCGACGACCTCAGCATCGACCTGACGGCATTGGTGTTCGAGTTGCTTCAGCGCGAGCCGCCGCTTGGCCTCGGCGACACCAAAATCGCGCTTGGCAAGATCGTCGTGAACAAGAGCGGGCTGATCACCTACAATGACAAGCCGCTCGGCGACACCTACCAGAACGCAATCGCTCAGGCTTGTCGCGAGTGCGGCTTCCAGTGACGGCCAACCAACCGCTGTCCTGGCCCCCTCATTTGCCATGGTGGGGGCGTTTGCCTAGAGTCGCCGGAGCCCGCGCCGTGCCCCCGCACGCCGCCAAGTAGGCGTCGCACCGTGCCAAAAAAACAAGTGATACCATGCGTTTGAGCAAATTCTTCATGCCGACCATGAAGGAGCCGGCGCTGGAAACCCGGCAGAGGCACAGATCGCCTCGCATCGGCTGATGCTGCGCGCCGGAATGATTCGTCAGTCGTCGGCGGGCATCTACTCGTGGCTGCCGCTCGGCCTCAAGGTCATGAAGCGGATCGAGCAGGTGGTGCGCGAAGAACAGAATGCGAGTGGCGCTCAGGAAATATTGATGCCGACCATTCAGCCCGCCGATATCTGGCGCGAGAGCGGTCGCTACGACGAATACGGCAAGGAGATGCTGCGTATCACCGACCGCCACCAGCGCGAGATGCTGTACGGGCCGACCAACGAGGAGCTGATTACCGACATCTTCCGCCACACCATCCGGAGCTACCGTGACCTGCCCAAGAATCTCTATCACATCCAGTGGAAATTCCGCGACGAGGTGCGGCCACGCTTCGGCATCATGCGCGGGCGCGAGTTCTACATGAAGGACGCCTATTCCTTTGATATCGACCCCGTCGCCGGACGTCGCGCCTACAACAAGATGTTCGTCTCGTACCTGCGCACCTTCGCGCGGCTAGGCCTGACCGCGATTCCGATGGAAGCGGAAACCGGGCCAATCGGCGGCAATCTGAGCCACGAGTTCCTGATCCTCGCCGAGACCGGGGAATCGGCGGTGTTCTGCCATCGCGACCTCACCGAGTTTGATCCCGTGGCCGACGACCTCGACTACGAGGCCGATCTGCAGCCCTTGGTCGATCGCTGGACCGGTCCGTACGCCGCCACCGATGACAAGCACGACGCGGCACGCTTCGAGGCCGAGGTCGCCGACGACAAGCGCGTCAGCGCGCGCGGCATCGAGGTCGGCCACGTGTTCTATTTTGGCGCCAAGTATTCGGCGCCCATGGGCGCGACGGTCACCGGGCCGAGCGGCGAAGAGGTGCCGGTCGAGATGGGCTCGTACGGCATCGGCGTCTCGCGGTTGGTGGGCGCTATCATCGAGGCTAGTCATGATGACGGCGGCATCATCTGGCCCGAAAGCATCGCCCCGTTTCATGTCGGGCTTATCAACCTCAAGCCCGGTGACGGTGGTTGTGGCGAAATCTGTGAGCAGGCCTATCGGGCGTTGGGCGACCGGGGGATCGAGGTGCTGTACGACGATACCGAGGGGCGCGCAGGCGCCAAGTTCGCCACCGTGGACCTGATTGGCCTGCCCTGGCAGCTCATCGTCGGGCCCAAGGGCGTCGCGGACGGTACCGTCGAGCTCAAGTCCCGCGCGAGCGGCGCGCGCGAGGTCGTGCCGGTCGAGACCGCACTTTCTCGGCTTGGCGTCTGACCGCAGCGCCAGCGGCCCCCGACCCCTAAGCCCAATGGTTCTGTCCTTCGAGTGGATGGTGGCAGCGCGCTATCTGCGGGTGCGGCGCAAAGAGGGCTTTATCTCGGTCATCGCCGGCTTCTCGCTGCTCGGCATCGCCCTCGGCGTGGCCACGCTGATCATCGTGCTCTCGGTGATGAACGGTTTTCGTGCCGAGCTTTTGGACCGCGTCCTCGGCATCAACGGCCACCTACTGGTGCAAGAGGTCGGCCAGCCCTTCACCGACTACGACGTGGTCGCCGCCGCCGTGCGCGGCGTCGAGCGGGTCCGCCGGGTCAGTCCGATCATCGAGGGGCAAGTGATGGCGATCGGCCGCGATACGGCGTCGGGCGCGCTGGTGCGCGGCATGCGGGTGGCGGATTTGAGCGCCCACGAGCTCATCGCCGGCCACATCGCGAGCGGGACCCTCGACACCTTCGGTGGCCACGATACGGTCGTCATTGGCGATCGGCTGGCGCGCAGCCTCGGACTCGGTGCGGGCGACTCCATAAAGTTGATCTCGCCGAGGGGAACAGCGACCGCCTTCGGCACGGTGCCGCGGGGCCGCGCCTACACGATCGCGGCGACGTTCGACATCGGCATGTACGAGTACGATTCGAGCTTCATTTTCATGCCACTCGAGGCCGCGCAGTTGTTTTTCCGACTCCCGGGCGCGGTCGCGGCGCTCGAGGTGGTAATCGACGATCCGGACGCCGTTGATGCGGTGCGACCCGGCGTATTCACGGCCGCAGGTGGTCAGCGCCAGATCAAGGACTGGCGGCAACTCAATGCGCACTACTTCACCGCGCTTCAGGTCGAGCGCAACGTGATGTTCCTCATCTTGACCCTGATTATCCTGATAGCCGCGTTCAACATCATCTCCAGCCTCATCATGCTCGTGAAGGACAAGGGGCGGGACATCGCCATCCTACGCACCATGGGCGCGACGCGGGGGATGATCATGCGGGTGTTTTTTTTCGCCGGCGCGAGCATCGGCGTCGCCGGCACCGCGCTTGGTTTAGCCCTCGGTCTCGCGTTCGCCGATAACATCCAGGCACTGCGCGGATGGGTCGAGGGCCTGACCAACACCGACCTGTTCGCGGCGGAGATCTATTTCTTGACTCATCTGCCGGCGCGGGTCGATCCCGGCGAGGTCGCTGTCGTCGTCTGTATGGCGCTTGGGCTCTCGCTTTTGGCCACGATCTACCCGTCGTGGCGGGCCGCCCGACTCGATCCGGTCGAAGCGCTGCGTCACGAATGAGCACCGCAGCGAATGGGGAGAGGCCGGCGGCGCTGACATTGCGCGACATCCACCGCACCTTCGTTCAGGGCGGTCGGCGCCTCGATATTCTGCGCGGCGCGTCGCTGGTCGTGGCGCGCGGCGAGATCGTCGCCGTGGTCGGCCCGTCGGGCTCGGGAAAATCGACACTTTTGCAGATCGCCGGCCTGTTGGAACCGCCCACCTCGGGCGAGGTTATTGTCGGTCTCAAGTCCTGCGCGCGCCTCTCGGAAGCCGCGCGCACCCGGCTGCGGCGGACGTCACTCGGGTTCGTCTATCAATTTCATCATCTCCTGCCCGAGTTCTCGGCGTTGGAGAACGTTGCCCTGCCTCAGATCATCGCCGGGCGCCGGCGAGCCGCCGCCAAGGCACATGCGGCCGATCTCCTGACCCGCTTCGGCCTCGCCGAGCGTCTCGATCATCGTCCGTCTCGGCTGTCGGGCGGCGAGCAGCAACGAGCGGCGATCGCACGGGCTATCGCCAATGGTCCGTCGGTGCTGCTGGCCGACGAGCCGACCGGCAACCTCGACCAGGGCACCGCCGATACGGTGTTCGCCGAACTGCTCACGCTGGCACGGCGACGGGGCCTCGCCGCCCTTATCGCGACCCACGATCGCGATCTCGCCGCCGCCACCGATCGCGTGCTTGTGCTCCAAGACGGCATGCTCATCCCCCAATAGTCCACAGGAAATAGCGGCGGTCTGACTTCGTTCCCGATGACTCTGGCCGCACCGTTGTGGGAGACTGCAGGCCTCGCGTCTTTCGTCACCAGCCAGAGCCATATGGCGTACGCAGACTTCGTCCATCTCAGGGTCCACACTGCGTACTCCCTGTTGGAAGGCGCGATCCGAACCGGCCCACTGGTCGAGCTTTGCCGCGAGCAGCGGATGGCGGCGGTGGCGATCACCGATACTGGAAACCTGTTTGGCGCTCTGGAGTTCTCCGAGGCGTGCGCGCACGCGGGGGTACAGCCCATCATCGGCTCGGCGATTGCACTCGACGCGACGCCCGAGGAGCGCGGTGGATCGGGCTTGGGCCGCCGACCGGAACCGGGGCGATTGGTGCTGCTGGCCCAAGATGAGGGCGGCTATCGCAATCTCATGGCGCTCTCCACCCGTTCGTTCCTCGACACCGCGCCCGGCGAAACGCCGTGCATCACCCTGGACCTGTTGCGGGCCCGTTCGGCGGGGCTGATCGCCCTAACGGGCGGGCCGCGCGGGCTGCTGGGCGGGCTCTTGCTCGCGAGCCAAACGGCCGCCGTGGAGAAACTGGTCACCGCGCTCCAGAAGATATTCCGCGGGCGCCTCTACGTCGAACTCCAGCGCCACGGGATGGACGAGGAACGAGATACCGAGCCAGCGTTTCTCGATCTTGCCTATGCGCGCGACCTGCCGTTGGTGGCGACCAACGAGGTCTATTTCGGCGATGCCTCCATGTACGAGGCCCACGACGCGCTTCTGTGCATCGAACAGCGGACCACCGTCGGGGTCCAGGATCGGCGACGGCTCACGCCCGAACACCGGTTCAAGTCGGCGGCCGAGATGCGCGAGATCTTCGCCGATTTGCCCGAGGCGATCGACAACACGTTGGTGATCGCCCAACGCTGTGCCTATCGTCCGGCCCCGCGCGCGCCGATCCTGCCGGCCTTTCAGGCGACCAGCGGCCGCTCCACCGAGGACGAACTCCGCACGCTCGCGCGAGACGGCTTGACCACTCGCCTCGCGGCGCGGGAAAACGATGCCGCCGGGGAAGAGGCGCCATACTGGGAACGGCTCGAGTTCGAACTCGGCGTCATCTTGTCGATGGGTTACGCCGGCTACTTCCTGATCGTCGCCGATTTTATCGGCTTCGCGCGCGCGTCCAGCATTCCGGTGGGACCGGGCCGTGGTTCGGGGGCCGGCTCGCTGGTGGCGTGGGCGCTGGGGATTACCGATCTCGATCCGCTGCGCTTCGACCTCTTGTTCGAGCGGTTCCTCAACCCCGACCGGGTGTCGATGCCCGACTTCGACATCGATTTTTGCCAGGATCGGCGCGACGAAGTGATCCGCTACGTCCAACAAAAGTATGGGCGCGACCGGGTGGCCCAAATCATCACGTTCGGCACATTGCAGGCGCGGGCGGCCTTGCGCGATGTCGGCCGGGTCCTCGAACTGCCTTACGGCCAGGTCGATCGGATTTGCAAGATGGTGCCCAACAATCCGGCAAATCCGGTCAGTCTGGCTCAGGCGATCGAGGGTGACGCGCGGCTGCGCCAAGAGCGCGACGAGCACCCTGAAATTGCGCGCATGCTGGAAATTGCCAGCCAGCTCGAAGGGCTCTATCGACACGCCTCGACCCATGCTGCCGGTGTCGTCATCGGCGATCGCCCCATCGACGAACTGGTGCCGCTCTATCTTGATCCGCGCTCGGACATGCCGGCGACGCAGTTCTCGATGAAATATGTCGAGATGGCCGGTCTCATCAAGTTCGACTTCCTCGGCCTGAAGACGCTGACGGTGCTGGAGAACGCGAGCCGGAGGCTGGTGGCGCGGGGCGTCGCGGTGAATTTCGAGCGGCTGCCGCTCGACGACGCTTCGACCTACAAGCTATTGCAGCGCGGCGAGACCGTGGGCGTGTTCCAGTTTGAAAGCGCGGGGATGCGCGATCTGATTCGTGAGGCGGTGCCGACCCGCATCGAGGATCTGATCGCGCTGGTCGCGCTCTACCGGCCCGGACCGATGGAGAACATCCCGAAATACGTCGCCTGCAAGCATGGCCGTGAAGAGCCCGAGTTCCTGCATGAGACGATCGCGCCCGTGGTCGCCGATACTTACGGCGTCATCATCTACCAGGAACAGGTGATGCGGATCGCGCAGGTGTTCGCCGGTTTCTCGCTCGCCCAAGCCGATCTTCTGCGCCGCGCCATGGGCAAGAAAATCAAGTCCGAGATGGCGGCGCAACGCGAGTCGTTCGTCGAGGGCGCTGTCGCCCGCGACGTGCCCCGTGACCGCGCCGCCCAGGTCTTCGATCTTGTCGACAAGTTCGCCGGCTACGGGTTCAACAAGGCCCATTCGGCCGGCTACGCGCTGATCGCTTATCAAACGGCGTGGCTCAAGGCCAACCACCCGGTCGAGTTCATGGCCGCGACGATGAGCCTCGATGCCGGCAACACCGACAAGCTCGACGTTTTCCGGCGCGAAGTCTCTCGCCTCGGGATCGAGCTGCGGCCGCCCGACATCAATCGCTCGGGCGCCCTGTTCACGGTCGAGAGGGCGGGTGAGGGCGGCGATGGCGCCACCGAGGCGCACGGAGCCGTCCGTTACGGGCTTGCCGCGATTCGCAATGTCGGCGAGCAGGCGATGGATGCGGTCGTGGCCGAGCGCGAGGCCAATGGTCCCTTCGTCGACCTGTTCGACTTCGCGCGGCGGATCGGCTCTCAGGTCGTCAACAAACGCCAGCTCGAGAACCTGACCCAGGCCGGCGCGTTCGATTCGCTGTGCCCGAACCGGGCCCAAGTGTTCGGGGCGGTGGACCTTTTGTTGCGTCATGCTGGCCGCGATGAAGAAGCCGCCCGCGGCCAAACCAACTTCTTCGAGGCGGGCATGAGCGAGGGCCGGAAACCGTCCCTGCCGAAGGCCGAGCCTTGGCTCCCTTCCGAAACACTGAGCCGTGAGTTCGAGGCGATGGGTTTTTGGCTGTCCGCACACCCCCTTGAGGCTTACACCCGCACGCTTGATCGCCTCCAGGTGGTCACCGCGCGCGCGCTTCCGGAGAGGGTCAACGGGAAGGAAACGAGGCTCCGCGTCGCCGGCATGGTGCAGCGCGGGCAGGAACGCCGCTCGGCGCGCGGCAACCGCTACGCCTTTGTCATGCTCTCCGATCCGACCGGGCAGTTTGAGGTGCAAATCTTTTCCGAGCTGCTCGAGTCGGCGCGGGAACTGCTCGAACCCGGCAAGGCGGCGCTATTGGAGGTCGAGGCGCACATGGAGGCCGACGGACCCCGACTGATCGTCCACGGCATCAAAGATCTCGGGGCGGAAGCGGCCGACAGTCGGGCCGGGTTGACGATCCATTTGACCGGCGTCGATGACCTTGGGCGGCTGAAGGCGGCTCTCGACCGGGGTGGCCCCGGTCGGGGCGCCGTCAAGGCCAGTATCTGTATCGACGGGGCGCGGGAGGTCGATATCGCGCTGCCTGGCCTGTTCGCCATTTCGCCTGACGTGCGCGAGACGATCGCGCGGCTCGCCGGCGTCAGCCGGATCGACGACACCTGATACGCCCCCCGGCGCCGGTGTGGCGGTTGGACGGCCTTGCAAACGTCGGCCCCCGGGGCTATCACGTGCGACGGCCACTAGTGGTCGATCACACACGTGGGCTAACGGCCGCCGCGATGCGGCGAGTCGTTCCGGTCTCTGGTTCGCGATAGGCGGCTGGGGCAAGCGGCCCACGGCGGACCAACCGGAGAACGAAATATGACGCTGCCGACATTCACTATGCGCCAGCTGCTTGAGGCTGGTGTTCATTTCGGGCACCAGACCAGACGCTGGAACCCGAAGATGGCGCCGTATCTGTTTGGCGCCCGCAACAAGATCCACATCATCGATCTACAGCAGACAACGCCGATGCTGTACCGGGCGTTGGAAGTCATTCGCGACACGGTGGCCGGCGGCGGGCGGATTCTGTTCGTGTCGACCAAGCGTCAGGCGTCGGAGACCGTGGCGGCGGCGGCGGTACGCTGCGGCCAATACTATGTGAATCACCGCTGGCTCGGCGGAACACTTACCAATTGGAAAACGATCTCCCAGTCGATTCGCCGGTTGCGCGAACTCGACGAACAGATGGCCGAGGAGACCATCGGGCTGACCAAGAAGGAGATGCTCAATCTGACCCGCCAGCGCGACAAGCTCGATCGCGCGCTTGGCGGCATAAGGGAAATGGGCGGAGTCCCCGATCTCTTGTTCGTGATCGACACCAACAAAGAGGGTATTGGCGTCAACGAGGCGCGCAAGCTTGGTATCCCGGTCGTGGCGGTTCTCGACAGCAACAGCGATCCCGATGGCATCGATTATCCGATTCCCGGTAACGACGATGCGTTGCGAGCGATCAGCCTCTACTGCGATCTCGTCGCGCGCGCCGTCCTCGATGGCCTTCGCACGGAAATGGTGGAGAGCGGCGAAGACATTGGTGGGGCCGAGACGATCCTGATGGAGGAGCTACCGGCTGAGCCCGAGCCCGAAGTCGTCGCCGCGCCCGCCCCAGTCGCCGCGCCCGAACCCAAGCCGGCGGCCGAACCCGTGCCGGCGGCCGTCGCACCCAGCAAATCGTAAATATAGAAATATGGAATATTACTCGACCGTTATCGTGAATACCTGATGTAAGGCGTGAGATATGGCGGACGTTTCGGTAACCCAAGTTAAAGAGCTTCGTGAGCGCACCGGCGCTGGCATGATGGATTGCAAACGCGCGCTCGGCGAGAGTGATGGCGATATCGAAGCGGCGATCGAGGCGCTTCGCGCAAAGGGCCTCGCGGCGGCTGCCAAAAAGGGCGGGCGGGTCGCCGCTGAGGGGCTGATTGGCTTAGTGCTGGAACCGGGGCGGGGTGCCTTGGTCGAGTTCAACGCGGAGACCGATTTCGTTGCCCGCAACGAGGTGTTTCAGGGCCTCGTGCGCCGCCTGACCGAACTTGCCTTGCGCCACGAAGGTGATGTCGAGGCGGTTCGCGCGGCGCCCTATCCCGACACCGGTCACAGCGCGGCCGAGGAGATCACACACCAGATCGCGACACTTGGCGAGAAGCTCGATTTGCGGCGGACCGCCTGTCTGACGGTCTCGCCCGGTGTTGTAGCTGGCTATGTGCACGGCGCGCTCACGCCGGGGCTCGGCCGGATTGGGGTGCTGATCGCCCTTCGGTCGGATGCCGACAGCGAACCGCTGGGCGCTCTTGGCCATCAAATCGCCATGCACATCGCGGCGGCGAATCCGCTCGCGGTCACCGCAGCTGAGCTCGATCCCGCCGTGGTGGACCAGGAGCGCCGCATTCTCCGCGAGCAGTCCCGCCAGACCGGAAAGACGGACGAGATCATCGAGAAGATGGTCGAGGGCCGCTTGCGCAAGTTCTATCAGGACTCGGTATTCATGGAGCAACGCTACGTCATCGATCCCGACCAAACCGTGGCCCAGGCGATCGAGGCCGTCGCTTCGGAACTCGGGACGTCGATCGAGGTAAGCGGATTCATCCGCTACAGCCGCGGCGAGGGCATCGAGCGCAAGGACGCGGATTTCGCCGCCGAGGTCGCCGCGCAGGTTGGTCGCTGAAGGCGCCCGCTTGTCCGGGCACTCTCGCCATTCACGCACGCCGCCCCGATGCCGTACACGCCCCGCCCCCATGATGTAGTATCCGTGGGCACGGCGTGGCGTTCGGGCTCGCCAGCTCGCGGGCGGGGACGTCGCATGTCCGAGCGCCGTTTCGGGTCGCGCCCCGGCATGGACTCCACGGTTCAATAATGGCTGCACCCTCAATATATCGCCGCGTCCTCTTGAAGGTCTCGGGTGAGGCCCTGGGGGGAGCCCAGGCTTATGGGATCGACTGGGATTTCGTCGAGGGCCTTGCGACCGAACTGCTGGCGGTCCAGCAGCTCGGCGCCGAGTTGTGCCTCGTCGTTGGGGGCGGTAACATATTTCGCGGCGCTAGCACGGCCGAGCGCGGCATGGAGCGGGCGAGCGCCGACTACATGGGTATGCTCGCGACCGTCCTCAACGCGCTGGCCGTGCAGCACGCGCTGGAAAAGGTCGGGGCGGAGACGCGGGTCCTCTCGGCGCTCCCGATCCAGACGGTGTGCGAGCCCTATATTCGTCGCCGGGCGATTCGCCACCTCGAACGCGGCCGCGTCGTGGTATTCGCGGCCGGCACGGGAAATCCGTTCTTCTCGACCGATACCGCGGCCGCCCTCCGCGCCGCCGAGATGGGTTGCGATGCCCTCCTCAAGGCGACTCAGGTTGATGGCGTATACTCGGCCGACCCCCACCAAGTCGCGGACGCCACCCGCTATGACGCGCTCACCTACAAGGAAGTCCTCTCGCGTGATCTCAAGGTGATGGATGCGTCAGCCATCAGTCTCGCACGCGAGAACCGCATTCCGATCGTGGTATTCTCGATTCATACTCCCGGAGCCTTGGCCGATGTTGTCGCCGGCCAGGGGATCAGCACCGTCATTAGCGGGGGAGATTGATCATGGCCGAGCTTGACGAAGCCGATCTGTCGCGCCGAATGCGCGCGTCGCTCGATGTGCTCCAGCAGGAGTTCGCGGGCCTCCGCACGGGGCGCGCTTCGGTCTCGCTGCTTGAACCCATCACTGTCGAGGCCTACGGCAACCAGACCCCACTCAATCAGGTGGCGACCATCAGCGTGGGGGAGGCGCGCCTCCTCACGGTTCAGGTCTGGGATAAGTCTTTGGTCGGAACGGTCGTGAAAGCGATCCAGGCTTCCGGTCTCGGCCTCAACCCGTCGAACGATGGCCAACTGGTCCGCGTGCCGATCCCGGAACTGAACGAGGAGCGCCGCGTCGAGCTTACCCGCGTGGCTGGGAAATACGCCGAGCAGGCACGGGTGGCGGTGCGGCACGTGCGTCGTGACGGCATCGAGACGTTGCGCGAAATGGAGAAGGATGGCGAGATATCCAAGGATGAGCACCACAAATCGGGCGGCAATATCCAGGAGATAACGGACGGTGTCGTCAAACTGATCGACGAAGCGCTTGCCGCCAAGGAAGCCGAAATCATGCAAGTCTAGTGCGCGCACCGGCCATGAGAACCGCACCATCCCATGCTGCGGAATCGTTGCCGAGCCACGTCGCCATCATCATGGATGGCAACGGGCGCTGGGCCAAGGCGCGCGGATTGCCGCGGGTCGCGGGCCACCAGCGTGGTGCAGAGGCCGTTCGCACCACCGTCCAGGGGTGTCAGGAACTGGGCATCCGCTGCCTGACCATCTACGCGTTCTCATCGGAGAATTGGAAGCGCCCGGCGACCGAAATCGATGACCTCATGGGTTTGTTGCGGGTCTACATCCGGGGCGAGCTGGCGGAGCTGCATACCGGCAACGTGCGACTGCGTTTCATCGGCAATCGCGGCCAACTGCCGACTGACATCGTCGCCCTGATCGAAGAGGCCGAGGCGCTGACCGGGGCGAACACGGGTCTCACCTTTTCGGTCGCCCTCGACTACGGCAGCCACTACGAGATCGTTCGCGCCTGCCAGCGTCTGGCCGGAGAGGTCGCGGCCGGTCGGCTCAATGCCGATGACATCGACGAGGAGACCTTTGCCCAGGAACTCGAAACGGCTGACTTGCCGGACCCCGACCTCCTTATCCGAACCAGCGGCGAACAGCGGCTGAGCAACTTCTTGCTGTGGCAACTGGCATACGCGGAGTTGGTTTTTCTCGACACGCTCTGGCCGGATTTCTCGAAGGAGACCCTGCGCGAGGCGGTGACCGAGTATCAGAGCCGCGAGCGGCGATACGGCGCATCGCGTGGCTGAGCGTCGCGACGACTGGCGCACGCGACTCGCCTCGGCGGTGGTCCTCGCGCCGCTGGCGGTCGCGGCCACATTCGGGGGCGTCTGGGCGTTTGCCGTCATCGTGTTCGTGGCGGCATTGTTGGTTGCGCGCGAGTGGGGCGGGCTGCTCGACCGCGCGGGTCGGTGGTTCGCGCCGTATGCCGCGCTGGCGCTTGTGACGTGCGTGGCGACGGTGCTGGGCGAACCGGGCGGGGCGCTTGTGCTCGTCGCGGCCGTCGCGTTGGTTCTCGTCCTCGCGTCCGCCGTCGTCGATCGTGACTTCGGCTGGATGGCGCTCGGTGGCGTCTACATCGGAGTCCCTTGCATCGCGCTTATTTGGTTGCGTGCGGAGCCTGAAACCGGACTGGCTTCCGTGTTGTGGGTATTCGGTGTGGTGTGGGCAACGGATGTGGGCGCCTTCGCCACCGGGCGGCTCGTCGGTGGCCCCATACTGGCGCCCCGGCTCAGTCCCGCGAAGACCTGGTCGGGCGCTGTCGGCGGCCTGCTGGCAGGGGCATTGGTTGGCCTCGGCGTGGCGACTCTGACCGAGCTCGCGCCGTCGCGGTCGGCGATTGCGGTGGCCTTCGGCCTCAGCCTGCTCTTGTCGGTGGCGGGACAGCTCGGCGATTTGTTCGAATCGGCCATCAAACGCCGGTTTGGGGTCAAGGACAGCGGCGCACTGATACCGGGCCACGGCGGCGTGCTCGACCGGCTTGATTCGCTCCTGTTCGCCGCGCCGACGGCGGCCGGCCTGATGGCGATTCGCGGCGATGGCGGGGCGCTGTGGCGGTAACGGCGCACGATGCCGTGGCCGTGCCGCGCCGCGTGAGCATCCTGGGTTCGACCGGCTCGATTGGGTGCAGCACGCTCGACATCATCGAACATCACGGCGATGCGTTCGTGGTGGAGGCGCTGACCGCCCATCGCAACGTCGAGCGGTTGGCGGCTCAGGCCATCATGTTTCGCCCCCGGGTCGCGGTGATTGGCGATGCCGCCGCGTACCGGCAGCTTAAGGAAGCGCTGTCGGGAACGGGTGTCGCTGTGGCCGCTGGGCCTGAGGCCCTCGTCGAGGCTGCGCATCGGCCGGCCGATTGGACGATGGCGGCGATCGTCGGCGCGGCTGGGCTCGAGCCGACCATCGCGGCTATCCGGCGCGGCGCCGTGGTTGCCCTCGCTAACAAGGAATGCCTGGTCAGCGCCGGCCGGCTCATGATGGACGAGGTCCGCGCCGCCGGCGCGACGTTGCTGCCGGTTGATTCGGAGCACAATGCGATCTTCCAAGTCTTCGACTTCGAGCAGCCGGAGTCGGTCGAGCGCATCATCCTCACCGCTTCGGGCGGGCCCTTTCGCACCATGGACCGCGCCGTCATGGCCCATGTGACGCCAGCGCAGGCGATCGCCCATCCCAACTGGGACATGGGGGCGAAAATCTCGGTCGATTCCGCGACGTTGATGAACAAGGGATTGGAGCTGATCGAGGCGCACCACCTGTTTGGGTTGCCGGCGGAGCGGATCGAAATCCTGATCCATCCGCAGTCGGTGATCCACGGCATGGTCGCCTATGTCGATGGCTCGGTACTGGCGCATCTCGGCGCCCCGGACATGCGCACGCCGATCGCCCACGCGTTGGGCTGGCCGGAGCGGATCTCGACGCCGGCGGCCCGGCTCGATCTTGCCAAGCTCGGCCAGCTCACCTTCGAGCCCCCCGATCTCGAACGGTTTCCCGCCCTTCGTCTGGCCGGCCAGGCCCTGAAAACCGGCGGAGCGGCTCCTACCATCCTCAACGCCGCCAACGAGATCGCTGTCCAGGGGTTCCTCGCCGGTCGCATCGGGTTTCTCGACATCGCGCGGATCGTCGAGGAAACGCTGGCGACGGTGGATGAACCCGATGTCTCAGATCTCAGCGAAATTCGCGACATCGACCACCGCGCCCGCGCTGCCGCCCAGGAATTGCTGGGTCCATCCTGATGCGGTTCGCCGCGCCCACTAAACGGTAACAACCAATGGCGATTGTTGATTTTGTGTGGAACTACGCCGTTCCATTTCTTCTTGTCCTGACGGTGCTGGTCTTCGTCCATGAGATGGGTCACTACTTGGTGGCGCGGTACAATGACGTGCGTGTGGAGGTGTTCTCGGTCGGGTTCGGAGGCGAGGCCTACGGCTGGACCGGTAGTTCAGGGACCCGCTGGCGCATCAGCTGGATACCGCTCGGCGGCTACGTCCGTTTCTTCGGCGACGCCAACGCCGCGAGCGCGCCGGCCGAGGGCTTGGAAGACCTCACCCCGCAAGAGCGCGCCGTTTCCTTTCACCACAAGCGGTTGAGCCAACGCGCCGCCGTGATCGTCGCCGGCCCAGCCGCGAACTTTCTTTTGGCCATCGTGCTCTTCGCCGGCCTGTTCGTGTTCGTTGGCCAAGCGTTCACGCCGCCCGTGGTGGGGAGCGTGCTCGAGAACAGCGCGGCGGCGGCGGCCGGTTTCGTCGCCAATGACCGGGTGGTCAGCATGGATGGGACAGTGATCGAGCGTTTCCAGGAGATGCAGCGCATCGTCAGCATGAGCCCCGAGCGCCCCATCAGAACGGTCGTTGAGCGTGGCGGCGAGACGCTCACGCTGATGGCTACGCCGCGCCTGGTCGAGGCAACGGATCGATTCGGCAATGCCTATCGCATCGGCCGTCTTGGCATCACCGGCGAGGGTTTGGAATACATCCGCTACGACCCGTTCACGGCGCTCTGGCGCGCGACCGGCGAGACCGTGTCGATCAGCGCCGCCACGCTCGACTACGTCGGTCAGATGATCATGGGTCGACGCTCGACCGAGGAACTCGGCGGACCGGTCCGAATAGCGCAGATGTCGGGCCAGATGTGGCAACTGGGCATGGTCGCGTTGATCTCGTTCGCGGCCGTGCTTTCGATCAACCTGGGGCTCATCAACCTGTTCCCGATCCCGATGCTCGATGGCGGACATCTGTTGTTCTACGCGATTGAGGCGCTGCGCGGCCGGCCGGTCGGTGATCGCATCATGGACTACGGGTTTCGCCTTGGCCTGGCGCTGGTGCTATGCCTAGTGGTGTTCGTAACCTGGAACGACCTTGAGAACCTCAAGGTGTTCGACTACATCGCCCGGCTCTTGTCCTAAACCACGGGCGGGGGACCCAAGGGTGTTGTCTGCTCTGAGGAGGGTTTGGCGCCCGCGCTGGCCGTGTCAAGGGCGTCGCCGCACGCTGGCGGCCGGCCTTGTGCTGCTGCTAGGGGCGCTGAACGTTGAGGCCCAGGCTCAGGAGCGCCCGCTTGTTGCTGGCATCGATGTCGTCGGCAACTTGCGGATCGAAGCCGACACCGTTCGTTCCTACATGCTGATACGTATCGGCGATGAGATGGATACGGCCAAAGTCGACCGCTCGCTAAAGGCCCTGTTCGCGACCGGCCTATTCGCGGATGTGGCTATCAGCCGCCAAGGCGCGCGCCTCATCGTCAACGTCATCGAGAACCCGATCATCAACCAGCTCGTTTTCGAGGGGAACAACAAGATCGATGACGAGACCCTCGAGGCCGAGGTGCAGCTGCGACCGCGTCAGGTCTACACGCAGACCCGCATCCATGGCGACGTGCAGCGCGTCACTCAGCTGTACCGCCTCAGCGGTCGGTTCGCGGCCACCGTCGAGCCCAAGGTCGTCCAGCTGCCCCAGAATCGTGTCAATCTTATCTTCGAAGTCAACGAAGGGCCGCCCACAGCGATTCGCCGCATCGCGTTCATCGGCAATCGCCGCTTTAGCGACTCGAAGCTGCGGTCGGCGATCGCGACCAAGGAGACGCGCTGGTACCGCTTCCTGACCAGCGACGACACCTACGACCCCGATCGGCTGACCCTCGACCGCGACTTGCTGTACCGCTTCTATCGCAAGAACGGCTATGCCGATTTTCGCATCAACTCGGCGGTCGCCGAGGTCACGGCCGATCGCGAGGACTTCTTCGTCACCTTTTCGGTCGAGGAGGGTGAGCGCTATACGTTCGGGCCCATCGACCTCCAGACATCGCTGCGCGATCTCGATCCGGCTGTGCTGCGCGATCAGCTCGAGTCGCTCGAGGGCGAAACGTACAACGCCGAGGCGATCGAGAACTCGATCCAGAACATCACCTTCGCGGTCGGCCGGCTCGGCTATGCCTTCGTCGACGTTCGGCCCCGCCTCGATCGCGATCGTGAGGCGCGAGTCATAGGGCTCACCTACGAAGTCGACGAGGGGCCGCGCGTCTACATCGAGCGCATTGATGTCGCCGGC
The DNA here is from genome assembly GCA_965226045.1 of Alphaproteobacteria bacterium. Lineage (GTDB taxonomy): Bacteria > Pseudomonadota > Alphaproteobacteria > VGEJ01 > VGEJ01 > CBDDBU01. The sequence goes on along the minus strand of CBDDBU010000025.1, from coordinate 108,603 downwards.
AACGTGCGCACCCTGGACAAGGTCATCCGCCGCGAATTTCGTCTGGTCGAGGGCGACGCGTTCAACAGCGCCAAGCTGCGGCGGTCGCAGCAGCGCATCCGTGCCCTCGGCTTCTTTGACTCGGTGAAACTGACGACGGAAGAGGGGAGCACCGACGACAAGACCGTGGTCAAGGTCGAAGTGGAGGAGCAATCGACTGGCGCGCTCGAACTGGGCGCGGGTTTTTCGACCAGGGATGCGATCATCGGCGATGTCCGTATCAGCGAAAAGAATCTCCTTGGCAAAGGCCAGGAGCTGGAGGCATCGATCAGCGTCTCCAAGAGCCGTCAGTTCATCGATATATCGTTCACCGAACCGTATTTTCTCGATCGCGACGTCGCCGCAGGGTTCGACGTGTTTCGCCGTCGTCGCGAGCTGCAAGACGAAAGCTCGTTCGATCTCAGCACACTCGGCTTCAAGCTGCGGATGGGGTATCCGATCGCCGAGCATTTTCGCCAAACGTTGACTTACAGCTTCGACGTCACCGAAATCGAGAATGTCGGCAACAATGCGTCTCGCTTCGTTCGCGAGCAGCAAGGGAGCGCCACGACCTCCTCGGTCGGCTACACCCTCGTATACGATGTGCGCGACGATCGGTTCGATCCGACTCGCGGATGGGTCCTGACCGGGGCACAGGAACTCGCGGGACTGGGAGGCAATGTCCGCTATCTTCGAACCACGGTCGAGTACGGCCATTATTTCCCGATCACCGATAGCGTTGTCGGCTTGCTGGGTGTGGAGCAGGGTTATATCTTCGGGCTGAATCAGGACGTGCGGATCGACGACCGTTTCTTCCTCGGTGGCAATAATTTCCGTGGCTTCAAGGTGGCCGGCGTCGGGCCGCGCGACAAGGCGACCGGGGACGCGTTGGGTGGCAACCTCTTCTATGTCGGTGTCGCGGAGCTACGGTTCCCGCTTGGGCTGCCTGAGGATTACGGTATTCTTGGCCGGGTCTTCAGCGAGGTCGGGTCCTTGGCGTCCGTCGACGACCAGGGCGCGGGCATTTTCGATGTGGGCAGCGCGCGCGCCACGGCGGGGGTCGGGTTTACTTGGCGTTCGCCGTTCGGGCCGGTCCTGGTCGACTTCGCCTATCCCCTTGCTCAAGAGGAGGTGGACGAGGCTCAAATTTTTCGTTTCAGCTTCGGCACGAGGTTCTAGATGAAGGGTTCTCTGACGTCGGTCGCCCTCGCGGTCGTTTTGGCCGCGAGCATGGCCACGGCGCACGCCGAGCCGCTGCCGCCGGCCGTTATCGCGATCATTGACTACCGGTTGCTGGAGCAGAAATCGGATGCGGCGCTGGACGTGATCGGTCAGGTCAACGCCTATCGCGACACCTACCAGACCGAGATATCGGCGCGCGAGGAGGCGCTCCGCGCCGAAGCTCAGGAGCTGGAGCGCCAGCGCACGATATTGGCGCCGGAGGTCTTCAACGACAAGCGCCGCGCCTTCGAGGAAAAGACCCAGGCCGTTCAGCAGAAAGTCTTGGAGCGCAATCGACGCTTTGATCGCGCGCTCGGCACGGCGCGCAACGAGATACTCAGGACGGTCCTGGTGATCGTGACGGAAGTGGCCGAGGACCGGAAGTTCAATATCGTTTTCGACAGCTCCCAGACGCTGTTCGTGGCCAAATCTCTCGATATCACTCAAGTGGTGATGGAGGAGCTCAACAAACGGTTATCGACGGTAACGGTCGCGGTACCGACGGATCAGTGATGCCCGACAGCCGCTTCCATACCAGAGCGGGGCCGTTTACGCTCGCCGTTCTGGCGGCGGCGGCGGCGGCGGAGCTGCACGCCAGCGCCGATCCTGACGCGGTTATCGAGGACGTAGCGCCCCTGGACGCGGCGGGCTACCACGATCTAAGCTTTCTCGACAACCCCCGTTATCTGGCGGCGTTCGAGGCTAGCGGCGCCGGCGCGTGCGTCGTCTCGCCGCGCCACGCCGATCGTGCCCCGCCCGGCATGGCCTTGTTGTTGAGCGGCCGGCCCTACATGTCGTACGCGCGGATCGCCCGATCGTTCTATCCCACGGCCCGACCCGAACCCGGCATCGCGCCCAGCGCTGTCATCGCCGAAACGGCGCGCGTGGGTGAAGGCTGTCGGATCGACGCATCGGCGGTGATCGAGGACGGAGCGGAGATTGGACGCCGCTGCGTGATCGGCGCGAACGCGGTGATCGGACATGCCGTCCAGATCGGGGACGATGTTACCATTGGGCCGTGCGCGGTGCTTAGCCACTGTGTCGTCGGTGACCGCGTCTACATATATCGCGGTGTCTGTATCGGTCAGGAAGGGTTTGGTTTCGCGCCAGATGCGGCCGGTCATGTCGCGGTTCCGCAACTTGGGCGGGCGGTCATCGGCGACGACGCGCAGATCGGCGCCAATTCGACGATCGATCGCGGCAGTGGGGGCGACACGGTCGTCGGGCCGGATTGCTGGATCGATAATCTGGTTCAGATCGCGCACAACGTGGAACTTGGTCGCGGCGTGGTGATCGTGGCCCAGGCCGGGGTTGCTGGCAGTTCGACGATCGGCGATCACGTGATGATCGGCGGTCAGACTGGCATCATCGGCCACCTCTCGGTCGGTGCCGGCGCTCAGATCGCCGGTCAGAGCGGCGTGATACGCGACGTTCCACCCGGGGAGAAATGGGGTGGTAGGCCGGCCGTCCCGATCGGCCAATGGCACCGTCAGACCGTCTCCTTGAGCCGGTTGGCGCGGAGGAGGGCACGTGACCACGAGTGACGCCAAGCCCGCGGGCGACGTGGAGAATTTGGATATCGTGCGGATCATGGAGATGATTCCGCATCGGCATCCGATGTTGATGATCGATCGGATCGTGCAAATGGCGGCTGATTCGACCGCCACTGGCGTCAAGAATGTCACCGTGAACGAAGCGTACTTCCAGGGTCATTTTCCCGAGCGGCCGATCATGCCCGGCGTCATGATCATCGAGTCCATGGCCCAGACTGCGGCGGTTCTGGTGGTTCATACCCTTGGCGCCGACGCTGAGGGCAAACTGGTCTACTTCATGAGCATCGATAACGCGCGTTTCCGCCGGCCGGTGGTGCCCGGCGACGCGATGCTGGTCGAGGTGACCAAGCTCCGCCGCCGTGGCCCGGTCTGGAAGTTCGCGAGTGTCGCGCGGGTTGATGACGAGGTTGTCGCGGAAGCGACGTTCGCCGCGATGATCCTGGACGAGTAGATCATGAGGCAAGTCATCGTCGAGAGCGGCGTCGAAGCTGGCAAGGCGTCAATTCATCCGAGCGCTATCGTCGACGCGGGGGCCGAGATTGGCGCCGGCGTTCGCATCGGTCCGTATTGCTGCGTCGGTCCGAACGTCGTTATCGGGGCGGGAACAGTTCTCGAATCCCATGTCGTCGTGACGGGGCGCACCAGCATCGGGGCCGGGGCTCGTATTTTTCCGTTCGCCTCGATCGGCCATCGGCCCCAGGATCTTAAGTATCGGGGCGAGTCCTCCGAGTTGGTGATCGGCGCGCGCAACGTGATTCGCGAGCATGTCACCATGAACCCTGGCACCGAGGGCGGTGGCATGGTGACCAGCACTGGCGATGACTGCTTGTTCATGGCCGGCGCCCATGTGGCCCATGACTCTCGCATCGGCGAGCAGGTGATTCTGGTCAACAGCGCGACCCTTGGCGGCCATGTCGCCGTCGACGACTTCGCGATCGTCGGTGGCCTCTCCGCCGTCCACCAGTTCGTGCGTATTGGCAAGCACGCCATGGTCGGGGGCATGACCGGAGTTGAGCAGGACGTGATCCCGTTCGGCTCGGTCACCGGCAATCGAGCGGCCCTGGTCGGCCTTAACATCGTCGGCCTCAAACGCCGCGGTTTTGGACGCGAAGCGATCCACGACCTGCGCGCCGCCTATCGCCTCTTGTTCGCGCAGGAGGGCACCTTGCAAGAACGCCTCGACGATGTCGCCGTGCTGTTCGCCGCTAACGATGTCGTGATGGACATCATCGAGTTCATGCGCGTCGATTCGTCGCGCTCGATATGCCAGCCCAAAGCGGGGCCGTGACCGGCAAGCTGGGGATCGTGGCCGGTAGAGGATCACTGCCGGGCAAGCTTCTCGAGGCCTGTCGCGCCCGAGGTCGCCCGGTGTTCGTGGTTGCGCTCGAGGGTGAGGCGGACGGCGCCGTCATCGGTGATGTCCCCCATGCCCACGTGCGCATCGGCGCGGCGGGAAAGCTCATCCGACTGCTTCGCCAACAGCGCTGCGAGGATGTCGTGCTCGCGGGTCCGATCACACGACCATCGCTCTCGACCCTGCGTCCCGATCGCCGGGGGGTTCGGATTCTCGGCCGCCTGGTCGCGGCGCGCGGGGGCGACGACTCGTTGTTGGCCGTGGTCATCGAGGAACTCGAGGGAGAGGGGTTCCGCGTGATCGGCGCCGATGAGGTGCTGGCCGAGCTGTTGGCGCCGGCCGGTCGTTGGGGGGTCCACCAGCCCGATGCGGCGGCGCTCTCGGACATCGAACGAGGGGTCGCGGTGATTCAGGGTTTAGGGGCGCTCGACATTGGGCAAGCCGTGATCGTCCAACAGGGCCGGATCCTGGGCGTAGAGGCGGCGGAGGGTACCGATATTCTGATCGCGCGGTGCGCCGATCTGCGTCTTGATGAAGGCCCAGCCGGCGTGTTGGTCAAGATGAGCAAACCCGGGCAACAGCGGCGCGCCGACATGCCGACGATTGGGTTGCGCACCGTCGAGGGCGCGGCCAACACGGGCCTCGCGGGCATCGCGGTCGAGGCTGACGGCGCGCTGGCCCATGACCGCGACGAAGCGGTGGCACTCGCCGATCGGTTGGGGTTGTTCCTCTATGGGCTGACGACGACATAGGGCGGCGGTGGGTCGGCCGCTCGACATCATGATGCTGGCGGGCGAGCCGTCGGGCGACGCGCTGGGCGGCCGTCTGATGGCAGCGCTTGAGGAGCGGTCCGGCGGCGCGGTCAGTTTCCGTGGCGTCGGCGGCGAGCGGATGTTGGCGCAGGGTCTCGATGACCTGTTCCCGATGGCCGAGCTCTCGGTGATGGGGCTGGTAGAGGTCCTGCCCCGGGCGCAGCAGCTCATGCGCCGTGTGCGCGACACTGTTCATGCCGTACGCGCGGCCCGGCCCGACGCCCTCGTCACCATCGACGCGCCCGGTTTCAACTTTCGTGTCGGTCGGCGGCTGGCGCGCTCGGGCATCCCGCTCATTCACTATGTCGCGCCGAGCGTGTGGGCTTGGCGGTCTGGGCGGGCACGCAAGATCGCGCGCTTTCTCGACCATCTGCTCGCCCTCCTGCCGTTCGAGCCGCCGTACTTTGAGAAGGTTGGGCTGCCCTGCACTTTCGTCGGGCATCCGGCGGTCGAGGAGGGCCAGAACGCCGACGGCCCGGCCTTCCGCGCGCGCCACGGCATAGCGCGAGGCGCGCCGCTGTTGGCGCTTCTACCTGGTAGCCGGCGCGGCGAGATCGAACGGTTGCTGACGCCGTTCGCCGAGGCGGCGGCGCGCCTGTCGGCTCGTATGCCCGAGCTTCGCGTGGTCGTGCCGACTCTACCGACCCTCGCCGACTCGGTCGAGCGCCGGCTCGCGGATCCTGGGCTGAGGGGGCGCGGACTGAACGCGATCGTCGTGTGGGGCGGCGCCGATAAAGCGGACGCCCTGGCGGCGTCTGATGCGGCGCTCGCCGCCTCGGGTACGGTCACGCTGGAGCTTGCGATGGCCGAGGTCCCGATGGTCGTCGCCTATCGCATGAATCCGGTGACTATCGCGGTCGTGCGGCGTCTGGTATCGGTCGATCATACCTGCCTCGTCAATCTGATCGTGAACCGCGCCGTGGTGCCAGAATTCTTGCAAGAAGCGTGCACGCCTGATCGCCTTGAGGCCGCGGTCGCGCGCATTCTCGTTGATCGATCGGCCTGTGACGTTCAAATTGATGCGGCTCGCGAGGTGCGACGGCGCCTGTTCATCGCCGATATGGCGCCAAGTCATTGCGCGGCACAGGTCGTCTTAGACGTGCTGGGCCGCCGGGAGACACGTCTCGCGCCTGCCAGCGAGGGCAAGTGACAAAGGGAGAAGACGATGACGACGGCCACGGCTGAGAAAACCGGAAACTTCCGCCTGCTGCACACCATGATTCGGGTTTGCGACCTGGACAAGTCACTCGATTTCTACACTCGGCTTCTCGGCATGACCCTGATGCGCAAGCATGACTACCCCGAGGGCCGTTTCACGCTCGCGTTCGTCGGCTATGGCGATGAGGCCGATACCGCTGTCGTCGAGCTTACCCACAACTGGGACCAAGCCGAAGCCTACGACCTGGGCGACGGCTGGGGCCACCTCGCCCTCGGTGTGCCCGACATCTACGGCACCTGTGAACAGCTAGTCGCCGAAGGGGCGTCGATCCCGCGCCCGCCCGGACCGATGAAGCACGGCACCACGGTCATCGCTTTCATCGAAGACCCCGATGGCTACAAGATCGAACTAATCGAGCGCTGATCAGGGCCGCCCGCCGGACTTGGGCGTGACGACCGATCGGGCCGGCATGTGTTGTTTCGGAAGTTCAGGTTGGAGGGAGTGTGTCGATGGGTGACATCCACAAGGGAACGTGTTTCTGCGGAGCGATTGAGATCGAAGTGACCGGCTCGCCCGAAGGCATGGGTATTGCCACTGTGAATCCTGCCGCTCTTGGTCGGCGGGACCGGTGAACGCATTCACCCTATGAAAATTCGACGCTGTGCGGATCACCCGGGGCTCGGAGCACGTCGGCGAATACCACAAGACCGCGTCCAGCGAGCGGCAATATTGCACCAAGTGTGGCCCATATCATGACGGCCCATCCACCCATCGGGCTGATGGATGTCTACGGCGCGACTCTGCCCAGTTTAAAATTCGAACCTGGGGCCCATGTCAATTACGCGGAGACGATTCTGCCCATGAAGGACGGGCTCCCCAAGCTGAAGGATTTTCCCGCGGACCTGGGCGGCTCCGGCGAACAGTGCCTGAGTGATTCGAGCCGGCCCGCCGCCAGGACTGGCGCTGGTCTGGGCCAAGCGCCAGTCCTGGGCCGCATTATGATGCTAAGAGGATTGTGGCTAGTCGTAGTGCCTTACCTCTTTGACATCATAATGATCCGACACCTGATTCCAGCGTTTGAGAAGGCGCTGTGCGGAGTCAGGCACATAGCAGCGTTGGTAATCCTTCCCCTGGAATGCGATCACGTTCTGAATCGAGTCGAATGTCATTGTCGTGATGAACTCCACCTCGCCATCGAGGTCCCGGTGTAGCAATTCAATGCCACGGTAGCCGGAGATATTCTTCGCCTCGATTTCCGGGAACACCTCATCGTGCAAGAACTGTTCGTATGCATCGGCGTTCTCAAGCGTCGTCCAGCCGTGCTAAATGCGCCTGATCGCCATCGCGCCACGTCCTCTAGCCGACCAACCCATCGGACGGATTGGATGATCGCATCGTCATACCCCGGTTCGAGCCAACCGACGATCGGCCGGGTCGCCAACTCGCTGGCGTGCGGCCGCCGAGCGGAGCATTGCCAACACCACGCCAATGGCGATCGCCGAGAGTAGATGCTTGACCGTGTGGCCGCTCACCGACTGCCCCGCCGCCTCGTAAATCTCATGGTCAAGCTTCTCACACGCAAGCGCCGCCACGTACCAGCCGGTCATATATAGGACGTAGCGCGCGTTGGTAATGCGGCCTTCAAACAGCAGACAGATCACGGGTACGGTCACTATGGGAATCGCCTGCACCAGATAGTAGAGGCGCAGATCGCCATGCCCGGCGCCATCGGTCAGGTGCCAATACAGCACACCCGCGAGCCCCAGAACGACCAGAGCCGGTAGCGCTACCTCGCCCCGCCCGGGCGTGAATGCGGTCGGCGATGAACGTCGCGAACATGGCCATGAAAGCAATGCTCATGGGCAGGCGGTCCCAGAACAGCGTCTCATTGGTGGGCGCCCAGCGGTAGTACGCCGAGCATAGGCTGATGAGCGTCACACCGACGAAAAAGACGACAAACGGCCAGGACTCTCGCGGCTGGCTAAACAGGCTTCTACCTCGCCGACCCCAGACGAAAGCCAGGCCGAGTGCGCCGACGATCGCATAGGCGAGATTCGAGATAACGTTGCCGGCGAACGGAATACCAAACCACGCGCGTCCGTTGGCGAACATGTGGAACGTCGGGTCCTGAGAGTAGGGGGCGCTTGAAAGTTGAGCCGCCATCAACGCAACGACGACCGCTCCCAAGAGAGCGATCTTGACCCTATGTGGGCAAGCGGCGCATCACCACGCTGACCGTCGCTCTCCGCGCCAGCTTAGTCCGTCAGTCGGCAAGCGACCAGAGGAGCGCCGCCAGCACCGCGCCCGCCACCATCCATCCCGCTAGCATAGCGAACCGCGCCAGGTGGGGCGAACGGTTGTCGTTGGCGGGAAGCGGCAGCCAGACCATCCGCGTGCTGGGCACGAGGGGCTGGGCGGCGAGGGCCGGCTGCGGCAGGGAGGCTCGCTCGACCAGTGGCTTAAGCTCGGCGTTCCATATCGACATAATCCCGTGTCGGGGCACCCGTGTAAAGCTGCCGCGGGCGGCCGATCTTTTGTAGCGGATCCTCGATCATCTCGTTCCACTGAGCGACCCAGCCGACGGTCCGCGCCAATGCGAACAACACCGTGAACATGCTGGTCGGGAAGCCCATGGCGCGCAGGATGATGCCCGAGTAGAAATCGACATTGGGGTAGAGCTTGCGCTCGACGAAATATTCGTCCTCCAGGGCGATGCGCTCGAGTTCGACGGCCAGTTGAAGCAGCGGCTCGTCGCCCATGTCGAGCTGTTCGAGGACCTCGCGAGAGGTCTCGCGCAGCACCGTGGCCCTGGGGTCGAAGTTCTTGTACACGCGATGGCCGAAGCCCATCAGCCGGAACGGATCGTCCTTGTCTTTGGCGCGCTTGATGAATTCGGGGATGCGATCGACGGTCCCAATCTCACCTAACATGTTCAGGACGGCCTCATTGGCGCCGCCGTGCGCCGGTCCCCACAGGCACGCGATACCGGCGGCGATGCAGGCAAACGGGTTGGCCCCCGACGAGCCGGCGATGCGCACCGTCGAGGTCGACGCGTTCTGCTCGTGATCGGCGTGCAGAATGAAAATCTTCTCGAGGGCGCGCGCCCGCACCGGGTTGATGACATAGGGCTCGCACGGCACGGCGAAGGTCATGTGCAGGAAGTTCTCGACGAAGCCCAGATCGTTGCGGGGATAGGTGAACGGCTGGCCAATCGAGAACTTATAGGCCTGCGCGGCGATCGTCGGCATCTTGGCGATCAAGCGGATCGAGGCGACGCGGCGCTGGTCGGGATCGGTGATGTCGGTGCTGTCGTGGTAGAATGCCGACAGTGCGCCCACCACGCCAACCATGATCGCCATGGGGTGCGCATCGCGGCGGAAGCCGCGGTAAAAATAGCTGAGCTGCTCGTGCAGCATCGTGTGGCGGATCACGGCCCCGCGAAAGCGCTCCGTCTCGCCGGGGCTCGGCAGCTCACCGAACAACAGCAGATAGCAGGTCTCCAAGAAGTCGCTCCTCTGCGCCAACTGCTCGATCGGATAGCCCCTGTACAGCAGCACACCCTCGTCGCCGTCGATGTAGGTGATCGTGCTTTCGCAACTCGCCGTCGACAAGAAGCCGGGGTCGTAGGTGAAGTGCCCCGTGCACCCATACAGCGCGCGTATGTCGATGACCGAGGGGCCGACGCTGCCATGCATCAGCGGCAGCAGCAGTGCATTGTCGCCGCCCCCGTCGCCGACCTGGAGAAGTGCTGCGCCCTCCGGCAGCGTGTTGTTGGCGTCCTGCGTCATCGGCTTTTCTCCCCTGAGGCCCGCGATGGCCGTCGTCCGTGACCTCGCCGTCGAAGAGGGAGCCCGGTGATGGCCCCTAACGGCGTTAGCGGCCACACCTCGCCGGCCCGCCCGTGATTATATTCGCGGCGCGCCGAAAAGTGGATTCCCATCGCCGTCCCGCCGCCTGCGGGGGAGATTAGGCATCATCATAGGTTAACTATCAGCCCGCTCGGGGCCGCCATGGGCATGGCATGGACGACAGCGGTCGATGCCTTACGCGCGGCCGTGCGGCGTCGAGAAATCGACAAGGGGACCCATCGGAACCATCCCGAGCGGGTTTCGCATGGGACTGGGCGAATAGTAGCCCTGTTTGTAGGCGTCCAGGTCGATGGTCTCGGCGATGCCAGGCATCTGATAAAGCTCGCGCGTGTAGCCCCACAGGTTGGGGTAGTCGACGATGCGGCGGAGGTTGCACTTAAAGGCGCCGTGATAGGCTGCGTCGAAGCGGACCGAGGTCGGGAACAATCGCCAGTCGGCCTCGGTCAGCATATCGCCGATTAGATAGCGCCGCCCGTCGAGCCGCGCCTCGAGCCAATCGAGGGTCGCGAAGACCTCGACGACCGCCTCCTCGTACGCGTCCTGGGTGCGCGCGAAGCCGGTTCGGTACACGCCATTGTTAAGTGTCTTGTATATGCGCGCGTTGACCGCCTCGATTTCCGCCCGCAACGACGAGGGGTAATAGTCGTGCTCGTCGTCGGTGAAGGCCGCGAACGCGCTGTTGAACATGCGGATGATCTCGGCCGATTCGTTGTTGACTATGGTCCGCCGCGCCTTGTCCCACAGCACCGGCACGGTGACCCGCCCGGAGTACCTGGGATCGGCCATCGTGTAGACCTCCCGCAGCGCGCTGGTCCCGAGGCAGGCGTCGCGATGCTTGGCCGACTCGTTGTCGAACACCCAGCCTTCCTCGGGGCGATGTCCCTATCTCTGTTGAAATTCGTGGGGCAGGCGTCGCTGGTTGATGATGCTATGCTGCCTTCATGATGGTTTCAATGGCACTGTCGGCCTGAGCCTTTCTCAAGTGTTCCTGGAGAGCATTTCGGAGGATGGGCAGCTGACGATAGGCCTTGAGGCGACGGAAGGTTTTCTGGGCCTCCAGCAGGCCGGCGGCGGTCCATCTGAGCGCCATCTCGGCGTGTCTCCAGCGTTTGACGTTGCGGGTGACCTGGCGCACCGTGCCGAGCGCGTTCTCGACGATGTTGGTGCAGGCGAGCGAGCGCCGGAGTTCGTGCGGCAGGCCGAGGCGGATGACGGTGAGTATCTCGTCCAGCCCCTCCAGGATGCTGCCCGAGACGCCCGGTTCCTCATGCTCCAGACGCCGGGCCAGGTTGCGCAGCAGCCGTTCGGCCTTGTCTGCGTCGTCCTGGTCCCAGGCCTGACGGAGCGCCTTCTTGACGCTCGCATGCAAATGCAGGGGCAGGCGCTCGATGATGTTACGGCCCTTGTGGACCTGGCAGCGCTGGATGGCGGCGGCCACACCGAAGGTGTTGCGGATCGCTTTGCTGAGCGCCTTCGCGCCATCGACGATGAACAGCCGGGGCAGCGTCGGATCGAGCCCCCTGGCGAGGAGATTGTCGAGCAAGGCCTGGACGACGACAGTGTTCTCCGTCGCCCCCTCGACCACGGCCAGGACATGCTTGTCGCCGTTGCCATCGACGCCGATCGCCGCCACCAAGACATGGTCGCCGACATGCAGACCGTCGATCTGGATGACCAGCAGGTCGAGCTCCGAGAGGTCCGAGGCAAGCCAGGCCTTCATCTTCTTGCGCGACAGCGCCACAAAGCGCCGGGAAACGGCCGACTTCGAGGTGCCGTCGCCACGCGCTTTCGCCAGGTCGCCCTCGGGCAGACGGACCGCGCGGTGGTACTTGCGGGTCGACACGTTCAGCACCATCAGGTTGAGCGCCCACTCGAGCAACAGGTTGCCGTCGCGCAGCACCTGCCAGCTCTCCAAACCCACCTCCTTGCCAGCATGGTCGCGAACCCGTGGCCGCTGCACTTTCACGCGGCCGCCGTGGTAGCCGATCTCGCTCTGCGTATGGCCCCAGCGATAACCCCGACGGTTCCCATGGCGACGATGTCGGGCCCCGCACACGGTCGTGGCGTCCTCCTCCATCATCTCGGCCAAGGCCTCGACCCCGGCCAGGAGACAGAACCGATCCACGCTGAGACGGACTGCGTCCATCGCGTCTGCCAGCGGCGGCATAGGAAACGAGGTGGCAAGGGCTTTCGGGCTACTGGAACTACGGATATTCTTTCCCATGGTGTCGTTCTCCCTCTTGGGTTTGCAGCACCCGGAGCCTAACGGCTCCAGGAGAGCGACACCTACCTCAACTTTTCAACATCGACCGGGACATCTCCCAGCCTGATGCCTGCAGGGCTAGCGTGAGGGTCTCGGTCACGTCGTCCGCCCGCATGGTGGTGCACAGCTTCCCGGCGATGATGGAGCGCGAGGGCATTGTCAGACTAAAATTCTAGCCACTTTCAATCACCTAATAGTTATAGAAAATCACAACTATTCTGCGCGAATCATGGACGGCCCAAAACCACTATTTCAACCTGATCGGCGTTAGTCTGACAAAGCCCAACCGGGAGGCTAGGGCGATCAGGTATGATCGTCCACGGAGAGCGTGGCGCCCCCATATCCGGTGGCCTCGCGGTCGATCGCGACCGCCTTGATCAGCGCATGTACCTCGATCCCGGGAACCAGGCCCAGGGCCTCGACCGACCGCCGCGTCACCCGCGCCCACAAAGGCGAGCCGACGTCGAGCAGGACCTCCGCCTGTGGGCCCTCGCTGGCCGCGACTTCCACCACGGTTCCCCTCAGCACGTTGAGCGTGCTGATGTGCTCGGGCATGGTGCGGGCGAGGATTACGTCGCGCGCTCGCACCCGCACCCGCAGCCGCGCGCCAACCGGGAGATCTATCCGCGAGACGGTCAGAGTTCCAGCCTTCACGCCCAGACGGGTGAGCTCGAACCGGCGATCATGCGCCTCGACATGGGCCGCCATGACCGCGCCGGCATCGAAGGGCCCTAGGATGGGGCTCAGCTCTCGGCGGCTCATGACGTCCTCGACGCTGCCGGCCGCTATCACTTGGCCCTCGGCGATGGCCACGACCTGATCGGCGAGGCGCACGATCTCCTCGACGCTGTGACTCACATAGAGAATCGGGATGGCGAAGGTGTCGCGCAGACGCTCGACAAATCCCAGAATCTCGGCGCGGCGCGCGGCATCGAGATTGGTGAGCGGTTCGTCCATCACCAGCAGGCGAGGGTTGGCCAGCAGCGCGCGGCCAATGGCGACCCGCTGTTTTTCACCACCCGAGAGGCCGGCCGGCCGCCGTCCCAGAAGCTTGCTGAGCCCCAGGATGTCGACCACCTGGTCCAGGGTCACGCGCGGGTCGGCGGCTGACGCGGGCCTACGCCCGTAGGTCAGATTGCGCCGCACGCTGATGTGGGGGAACAGCCGATCCTCCTGGAACACGTAGCCGAGCCGGCGCCGCTCGGGCGGCACATCGATGCCACGCTCGGAATCGAACAGCTCGCGGCCGCCCACCACGATGCGCCCGGCGTCGGGCCGCAGCAGGCCGGCGATCAGGTTGGCGACGGTGGTTTTGCCCGCGCCAGACGCGCCGAACAGGGCGACCACGCCGCCCTCCGAGCGAAAGCTCAGATCGAGCGCGAAGGCGCCCAGCCGATGTCGCAGCGTCGCCTCGATCATGGGCGGCCTTCGAGGTGGCGGGCGAAGCGCTGGGCCAACAGCTCGGAGGCCAGCAGCGCGACCAGCGCTATCACCACGGAGATGATGACCAGACGGGCCGCCGCCGGCTCGGCGCCGGGGGTTTGCACCGCCGTGAACAGCGCCAAGGGCAGCGTGCGCGTCTCACCGGCGATGTTGGAGACAAACGTGATTGTCGCCCCAAATTCGCCCACCGATCGGGCGAAGCCAAGCACCGCGCCGGCCAGGATGCCGGGCGCCGTCAGCGGCAGCGTGATCGTAACGAAGACCCGTACGGGCGAGGCCCCAAGGGTTCGCGCCGCCGTTTCCAAGCGCCGATCGACCGCGTCGAGGGACAATCTGATCGCGCGCACGGCCAACGGGAAGGCCATGACCGCCGATGCGATCGCGGCGCCTTGCCAGGTGAAAACGACGGTAACCTCAAACCATTGGTGGAGGAGCCCGCCGAGCGGACCTTGGCGGCCCAGCAGGATCAACAGCAAATAACCCACCACCACCGGCGGCAAGACCAACGGCACGTGGACCACAACGTCAAGCAGGCGCCGTCCGGGAAAGCGCCGTCGCGATAGCACCCAGGCGGCCAGGAGCGCCAAGGGCAACGCGACCACCGTGCTCCAAAAACCGACGCGAAGGGAGAGCCAGAGCGCCTGGAGCTCGATCTCCGTCAACACGCCGTCGCCTTAGGGGATGCCGAAGCCGTGGCGACGGAACACCTCGGCCGCCTCGGCAGATGTCAGGAAATCGAACAGGGACCTGACGGTCTCGCGTTGGTGCCCCCTGACCACGGCGATCGGGTAGACGATGGGGGCGTGGCTCGCGGCTGGAAGGGCGTCGATGATCCGCACGCCGGCGGCCGCGGTGGCGTCGGTTCGATAGACGATGCCGAGCGGCGCCTCGCCCCGGGCGACCAGCATCAACGCCACGCGCACGTTCTGGGCCGGCGCCAGACGGTCGCGCACCACGTCCCACAGGCCGAGGGTTTCGAGTGCCTGTCGCGCATACATTCCCGCCGGCACATGGTCGGGATCGCCGACCGCGAGGCGGCCCGCGCCTAGTCGCGCGCCCAATTGCGTGCCCAGTGCATCGAGCGAGGCCGGTGCCGGAGCCCCATCGTCAGGGGCGATCCACACCAGCTCGTTGGTGAGCAGGTCGCGGCGCAGCGCCGCTGCAACATGGCCCCGCTCGGCCAGGTAATCCATCCACCGTGTGTTGGCTGAGATGAAGATATCGGCGGGCGCGCCGTACTCGATCTGGCGTGCCAGCGCCGAGCTCGACGCGTACGAGGCTTGGATTTGCTGATCGTGAGCAGCGCGGAAACGACCGAGTGCCTCTTCGACCGCCTCGACGGTGCTCGCCGCGGCCAACAGCGTCAGGGTCTCGGCCAGCGCCGGGCCGACGGTGAACGCCCCGACGACGAGCATCGTCGCCACCCGGGCCAGCGCTACGAACATTGCCTCGGGTCCCGGCACCGCCGCGATCTACGAGTAGAGGCTCTTGGGGTCGACCTCAGGAGCCGCGATTACGCGCACCTGCCCGCTCCGGACGGCGTTGAAGAAACAGCTTCGCCGCCCCGTGTGGCAGGCGACTCCCTCTTGATCGACGAGCAGCAGGATCGTGTCGCCGTCGCAATCGATGCGAAAGTCCACCACCGCCTGGGTCTGACCCGAGGTCTCGCCTTTGAGCCACAATTTTCCGCGCGAGCGCGACCAGTAAACCGCCTGTTTGCTCCTCAACGTCTGGACAATCGCGTCGCGGTTCATCCAGGCCATCATCAGCACCTCGCCACTATCGTGCTGTTGGGCGATGGCCGGCACCAATCCCTGCTCGTCGAACCGGACTCCGGCGAGGATGTCATCGAACTCCTGGTCACTATCCATGGCTCAGGCTGCCGCAGCCATTCGCGCGAAGCTTTGTTCCAAGTCGGCGATCAAGTCGTCGGGGTCCTCGAGTCCGATATGGATCCGCACACTCGGTCCTGGTTCGGTCCACGCCGTCGCCGTGCGACCCTTGGCGGGATCGGTAGGGATGATCAGGCTCTCAAAGCCGCCCCACGAATAGCCCATTTCAAACAGTTCCGTCGCGTTCAGAAAAGCATCGATCGCCGCCTTGGGGCACGGTTCGAACACCGCGCCGAACAGCCCCGACGCACCGGTGAAGTCACGCCGCCAAATGTCGTGCCCTGGGTCGTGCGGCAGGGCGGGGTGCAGAACGCGCGCGACTTCCGGTCGACTGTCCAGCCAGCGCGCGACGTGCAGCGCGGAGGCTTCGTGTCGCGCCAAACGTAGCGCGAGTGTTCGCAAACCCCGCAATCCGAGATAGCAATCATCCGGGCTCGCGAAGCCGCCGAGATTGCCGCGCGACCGGTTGACCGTCGGCCACGCTTCCGGCGTCGCCGTGATCGTGCCGAGCATCGCATCGGCATGACCCACGATGTACTTCGTCGCCGCTAGAACGGAGACGTCGACGCCATGTTCGAGCGGTTTGAACAGCAAGGGCGTCGCCCAGGTGTTGTCCATGATGGTCACCGCGCCACGCTCGCGCGCGACCTTGACGATGGCCGGCACGTCCTGAATCTCGAAGGTCTGCGAACCCGGCGATTCCAGGAATACGACCTTGGTATGGGGTCGCATCAAAGATCCAATCTCGGCGCCGATCAGCGGATCGTAAAAGGTGGTTTCGATACCGAGATCGGTCAGCATCTCGTCGCAAAACCGTCGGGTCGGGCCATAGGTGCTGTCGACCATCAACAAATGATCGCCGGCACCGAGGAATCCCAGAAGCGAAGTGGTAATGGCGGCCAAACCTGATGAGACCACGGTGCAGGCATGTCCGCCCTCGAGCGCGACGATCGCGTCTTCGAGCGCCCAGATTGTCGGCGTGCCCTGACGCCCATAGGTGAGGCGCCTCTCGCCCTGGTTCGGCTGTTGTGCGGCCTCTAGGTCCGCCACGGTCGGAAACAGTACCGTCGAGGCGCGATAGACCGGCATGTTGACGATGCCGTGGCTCCCGCCGCGTCCCTCGGCGGTGATACGCGTCTCATCTTTCATGGAGTGCGTCGCTTGTCTTGGTGCGCCGCCGGTGGTTGAACGGCGGCCACATCATGTCACTACGGGTCAGGCCGCGCCAGTCGGTGGGCACCCGCGCGGGGGTGGCCGCCTTGAGACCGTGCGGAACGCTGTGGTACCGTCGCGGAGGGGCGGTCGCCGCTTGAGGCCCGCCATATTCGTGGGGATGCGAGCAAGGGGGTAACGATGCACGCTTGGAGGATTATCGCGGCCGCCGGGGCCATTGCGACGTTGGCGATGACGGCGCAGGCAGGCACGTTGGACGACGTCCGCGCCAAGGGCTTTGTTCAGTGCGGCGTCAACACCGGCCTTGCCGGTTTCGCGATCGCCGACAGCCAGGGCGGTTGGACCGGCCTAGATGTCGACTATTGCAAGGCCATCGCGGCCGCCGTGCTCGGCGACGGCGACAAGGTCAAATACACACCGTTGAGCGCCCAGCAGCGGTTCACCGCCCTGCAATCGGGCGAGATCGACGTGCTCTCGCGCAACACCACCTGGACGCTGACCCGCGACGCTTCGTTGGGTCTGGTGTTCGCCGGCGTCACTTACTTCGACGGCCAGGGTTTCATGGTGCCAAAATCACTCGGCGTCGCCAGCGCATTCGAGCTCGACGGGGCGGAGGTGTGCGTGCAGGCGGGGACGACGACCGAGCTCAACCTTGCCGACTTCTTTCGATCCCGAGGCATGTCGTTCAAGCCCGTCGTGTACGAATCGCTGGCCGAGTCCAAGGTCGGATTCTTCAACGGCCGTTGCCAGGTCTACACCACCGACGCCTCCGGTCTTGCGTCGATCCGGGCCGTCGATGCGCCTAACCCCGACGACTACGTGATTCTACCCGAGATCATCTCCAAGGAGCCTTTGGGACCTGTCGTGCGGCGCGGCGATGAGCAGTGGTTCACCATCGTCAAGTGGGTCATCTATGCCACCATCGAGGCGGAGGAGAAGGGCGTCACCGCGGCCAATGTCGGTGACACGAGGGCGAACACCACCGATCCGGTCGTCCAGCGCCTGCTCGGCACCGCGGGCGAGATGGGCGCACTTCAGGGGCTGGACAACGATTGGGCCTTCAACATCATCAAGGCGGTCGGCAACTACGGCGAGATCTTCGATCGCAATGTCGGCCCCAACACGCCGCTTCGATTGGAGCGCGGTATCAATGCGTTGTGGACCGAGGGCGGCTTGATGTACGCGATGCCAGCGCGCTGAACCGGATGGGGCGCTGCCCCACGGGTAGCGCCCCCTCGGCGCGCGGTCGGCCGTTGCGCGTAGTCGGTCGTTGCGTGTAGGCGGTCGATGAGCGACAAAACCGCCGGCGTGGAGATAGCGCGGCCATCGCGCGGGTCGATTTGGAACGATCGCGGCGCGCGCGCCATTTTCTATCAGGCGTTGCTCGTCGCGGCGGTCGTCGGGGCCGCCTACTATTTCGTCTCGAATACCCTCGACAATCTCTCCGAACGCGAGATCCGCACCGGTTTCGGCTTCCTCGATCAGGAGGCGGGATTTTTCATCGGCGAGACGGTGATTCCGTTCGACGCCGCCGATTCATACTTGCGGGCCTTCTTCGTCGGGCTTCTCAACACCCTGCGCGTCGCCGCCATCGGCATCGTTTTCGCCAGCGTTATCGGCGTGGTCGTCGGCATCGCCCGGCTCTCTCGCAACTGGCTCATCGCGAAGATGGCGACCGTCTATGTCGAGACGGTTCGCAACGTGCCGCTGCTGCTTCAGCTGTTCTTTTGGTACAGCCTCATCACCGGCGCGCTGCCGGCCGGCCAGGGGGCGCTCAGCCCGCTGGCCGGGATCTTCCTCAACAAGAGCGGGCTCGCGTACGCCGTGCCCCGGTACGACCCGCTGCACCCCTACCTTATCGCGGCATTCGCGATCGGGTGCATCGGCGCCTGGCTGTATCGCCGCTGGGCCCGCGCGCGCCAGGAAGAGGCGGGTGAGCAGCGCCCCATCGTATGGCCGGTCTTGGCGCTGGTGTTGGCGCCGCCGCTCGCCGTGTTCGCGCTTGGCGGCGCCCCGCTCGCCCTGGACATGCCCGAGTGGCAGGGGTTCCGCTACGCCGGGGGCGACGAGATCACGCCCGAGTTCATGGCCCTGTTGTTTGGCCTCACGATCTACACTGCGGGCTTTATCGCCGAGATCGTGAGAAGCGGCCTGCTGGCCGTGGATTGGGGCCAGACCGAGGCCGCCCTGGCGCTGGGCCTGAGGCGCGGACGCGTTCTCCGACTAGTGGTTTTGCCGCAAGCGCTGCGCGTCATCATTCCGCCGATCACCAGCCAGTATCTGAACATCACCAAGAACAGCTCGTTGGCGGTGGCGATCGGCTACCCCGATCTCGTCGCCGTCACCAACACGAGCCTCAACCAGACCGGCCAGGCCATCGAGTGCATCGCCATTCTCATGGCCGTCTACCTCACTATCAGCCTGGCTATCTCGACGTTCATGAACTGGTACAACCGGCTCGCCGCGCTGGTGGAGCGCTGAGATGGTCGATCGCCTGGACCCGAGCGTGACGGTGCGGCCGCCGCGCGCCACGGTCGGTGTGGTGGGTTGGCTGAGGACCAACCTGTTCGATGGCCCGTGGAACACGATCCTGACCGTGTTCGCACTCGTCCTGCTGGCGAGCATCGTCCCACCGACGGTGGATTGGGTTTTTCTCGATGCCGTATGGGGGGCGGTCGGCGCCGATGTCTGCAAGGCGGCGGCGGGGGCGTGCTGGGCCTTCCTGCATGAAAAGTACCGGCTGATTCTGTTCGGCCGGTACCCGTTCGATGAACAGTGGCGTCCGCTGCTCGGCGTGGTTCTGTTGATCGTGATGCTGGCGATGAGCTGTAGTCGCGCCAACTGGAAGCTGTGGTTAGGGGTCCTGTGGGTCGGCGGGCTCGCCCTGTTCGGGACCCTGATGTGGGGCGGTGTGTTTGGTCTCGCCTATGTCGAGATCAGTTTATGGGGTGGACTGCCGCTGACCTTGATCCTCTCCGTCTTTGGCGTCGTGGTCGCTTTCCCTCTGTCGATCCTTCTCGCGCTGGGGCGGCGATCCGAGATGCCGGTGGTGCGCGCGTTCTCGGTCGCCTACATCGAGCTTATTCGTGGAGTGCCGCTGATAAGCCTATTGTTCATGGCCTCGTTCATGCTGCCTCTGTTCCTGCCGAGCGGCGTAAACCTGAATGCGCTTCTCCGCGCCCAGGTCGCGATCATCTTGTTTACCGCCGCCTATCTGGCGGAGGTGATCCGGGGCGGGCTTCAGGCGGTTCCGGCCGGGCAATACGAGGCCGCGCGTGCCCTGGGCCTCGGCTACTGGCGAATGACCGGCAACATCATCCTACCCCAGGCCATCCGTCTGGTGATTCCGCCGATCGTCAACACCTTCATCGGCATGTTCAAGGACACCTCGCTTGTTGCCATCGTTAGCCTGACCGACCTCCTGCTCGCCACCCGTCAGGCGATCTCCGATCCCGAATGGCGCGCCTATTTCGTCGAGGGCTATGTGTTTATCGCCGTCATATACTTCTGTTTCTGTTTTTTCATGTCGCGCTATAGCCTCTACCTTGAGCGCGAACTTGAGACCGGGCATCGCCGATGACGGAAGCAGCACCCCGCGGTGGCGCCGTCCCCCCTCCGCCCGATACCGCCAAGCGCTGGATGATCGAGAGCTATTGTCAAAAGTTGTGTATGGGCTGATCATGCGGCGGCGCGATCCTGGCGTTCTCCATCTACGAATTTGACGCCGCGAATGATCTCGGCGAGATGGTTCGATCCATCGAGTTTTCTCCATTTTCTCTGAGCGCACTGGCATAGTTTGAAGACCATGGCCATCGCCGTCTTGCGCGACAGGCAGCCCTTGGTCCGGTAGGTGCGCAGACGAACCGTGGCGAACGTGCTCTCGATGGGGTTGGTCGTGCGTACATGCTTCCAGTGCTCGGCGGGGAAGTCGTAGAACGTCAGCAGGACGTCGCGGTCCCTGGCCAGGCAGGCCGCGGCCTTGTCGTACTTCGGCCCGTAGGCTTCCAGGAAGAAGTCGAAGGCGCTCTCGGCATCCTTCCTGGTTTCGGCCATCCAGATGTCTTGCAGGCGCCCCTTGGCTTTCTTTTGCAGACCCTTGGGCAGCTTGTTCAAGACGTTGCCCGTCTTGTGAACCCAGCAGCGTTGCTCGCGGGCGCCTGGGTAGACTTGGCGGAGCGCCTTCCAGAAGCCGAGCGCGCCGTCGCCGAGCGCCAGTTGCGGACCCATTTCAAGGCCGCGCCGCTTGAGATCGAGCAGAACTTCGAGCCAGGACTGCTCACTTTCGCGATAGCCGTCGGCGATGGCGATCAGTTCCTTCTGTCCCTTGTCCGTGGCCCCGACGATCACCAGGATGCACTGCTTCTCTTCCTCCATGCGGGCGCTGAAATAGATGCCGTCCACCCAGAAATAGACGTAGCGCTTGGCCGTGAGGTCGCGCCGTTGCCAGCGCTCCGCCTCAACCCCCCAGACCTCTTTCAGCCGGGTGATCGTGGAGGCCGAAAGCCCCGGCGCGGAGCTCCCCAGGAGCGCCGCCAAGGCTTCCCCGAAGTCGCCGGTGGAAATGCCCTTCAGATACAGCCATGGCAAAAGGTCTTCCAGGCTCTTGGCGCGGCGCAGATAGCGCGGCAGGATCGCCGACGTGAAGCGGATGGCGCCGTCCCCCCGGTCCCGCACACGGGGTTGGCGCACGCTCACCGGGCCGATCCCGGTCTGGATGAAGCGTTCCGGCAGATATCCATTGCGGACAACCCGGCGGCGGCCGGCGGCGTCAACAAGCGCCGCATGGCTACCCAAAAACACGGAGACCTCGGCCTCAACGGCTTGGGCCAACAACTCGCGAGCTCCAGCTTGTAGGACTTCCGTCAACGGATCTTTCTGAAAATCAGATGGGTTTTGAAAAGCAACAACGGTATTCTCTTTCATGGCCTATCCTTCCTTGGCTTAGCTCAAGTGGTGACATCAACAATCACCAGGATACGCCGCCTTCATTTCAACGCCGTACACAAGATTCGGTTATAGCTCGATGATCGAGATGGTCGGCGTCCACAAGTGGTTTGGCGACTTCCATGTCCTCAAGGATATCAATCTCAACGTCGATCGCGGCGAGCGGATCGTCGTGTGCGGCCCCTCGGGTTCGGGAAAATCGACGCTAATCCGCTGCATAAACCGACTTGAGGAGCATCAGCGCGGCCGCATCATCGTCGATGGCATCGAGCTTACGAATGACCTCAAGAACGTCGACGCGATCCGCCGCGAGGTCGGGATAGTGTTCCAGCACTTCAACCTGTTTCCCCATCTGACCGTCATCGACAATTTGATGCTGGGGCCGGTCTGGGTGCGCAAGATGCCGCGCGCCGAGGCGCGCGATCTCGCGATGACCTATCTCGAACGGGTGCGCATTCCCGAGCAGGCCGACAAGTACCCTGGCCAACTCTCCGGCGGCCAACAGCAGCGCGTCGCCATCGCCCGATCGCTGTGCATGAACCCGAAAATCATGCTGTTCGACGAGCCCACCTCGGCGCTCGATCCCGAGATGATCAAGGAGGTGCTCGACGTTATGGTGAGTCTCGCCGCCGACGGCATGACGATGCTATGCGTCACCCACGAGATGGGCTTCGCCCGCACCGTCGCCGACCGCATGATCTTCATGGATGAAGGCAAAATCATCGAGGCCGCGGCGCCCGAAACATTCTTCTCGAACCCCCGCAACGAGCGCACCCAGCTGTTCCTAAGCCAGATATTGGAGCACTGAACGCCGCGCCGGGCGGGCAGCCTAATCCGGGTCGCGCGGTGGGTTGGGGTCGGGGTCCAGGTAGACGGTGCGCCGCGCATAGGGGGCGAAGCCCAGGCGCTGATAGAGCGGCAGGGCGCGCGGATGATCGAGTGTATTGGTGTGGACCCACAGGCGCGAGGGATGGCACGCCCAGGCGTGGCGGATGGTCCAGTTGAGAAAATAGCCGCCCAGCCGGTGGCCGATGAATTGCGGCATGATACCGAAATAGCACAGCTCGATCTCCGGCGGCTGGCGCCGGTCGAGCTCGGAAAAGCCGGCCGGCACGCCGCCTACATACAGAACGTTAATCTCGACCTGGTCGTCTTCGATGATGACCTTGAGGTCGCGAGCGCTCAGGACCTTGCGCTCGGTCCAATGGTAGCCCTGGCCGACCTCGTCATAGAGGAACTTGTAGAAGGCGAGGGAAGGGTGCTCGACCCGCATCAGCGCTAGTTTGCCGAGCGGCGCGCGAAGTTCGGGCAGGGCGGGTGGCTCACGCATCTCGAGAAAGGTGATCACCGCCTCGATCAACGCTGGCGAATGGGGCGCGCCGCTGGCCATGGCGTTAGAGTTCGAGCGGCAGGTCCGTGCGCCCGCCCCATTCGGTCCAGCTACCGTCATAGACCGCCGCGCCCTCGTGCCCGAGCAGGTGCAGGCCCAGCGCCAATATCGACGCGGTGATGCCCGAGCCGCAGCTGGTCGCCACTGGCCGATCGAGGTCCACGCCCGCCCGGGCGAACGCCTCGCGAAGCTGGTCGAGTGGCAGGAAGGTCCCGTCGGCGCCGATCAGTTCGGTATAGGGCAGGCTTCGGCTGCCCGGGATGTGCCCACTTCGGATTCCCGGGCGTATCTCGGGCTCGCTGCCCGTGAACCGACCGTGGCTGCGGGCATCGACGATTTGTTCGCCGTCGCCGCCGAGGGTAGCGCACACCTGGTCCACGGTACGCACCAGCTCGACGCGAACCGGAGGCGCATCGAACCGCTGTTCGTCCGTGGCCGCCTCGCCACCTTCGATGGGGCGCTTTTCGGCCTGCCACTTGGGCAGTCCGCCATCGAGAACCGACACGTTATCGTGGCCGAAGGCGCGAAACATCCACCACACCCGTGCGGCGCTAAACAAACCCGCGCCGTCATAGGCGACAACGTGGTCGCCATTGCCGATGCCCAGCGCGCCCACCGCCGCGCCGAACGCCTCCGGCGTCGGCAACATGTGGGGCAGGGGGCTATCCTGATCGGAGGTGGCGTCAATATCGAAGAATCGCGCACCCGGAATGTGAGCGGCACGATACTCGGCCTTGGCGTCGCGGTTTTGCGGCGGGAGGTACCACGAGCCGTCGAGTACGCGCAGCCCCGCACTTCCTAGTCGCTCGCCGAGCCAGGACGTGGCTACGATCGCCGGGGGATTTGGACTGGGCATGGGAAAGCCTCGGCTAGCAGCCTGTCGGACTGAGGTCCGCGAGAATGGGTGTGGACGGATCGCGATGTGGAGAGGTCATGGGATCGAGCGCCTTTCGTGAGGACACGGAGTGCGGTCGCTTGGCCGCGCGTACCGCAGGGTGAGTATACTCTTATGCCCTCTCGTGAGGGCACGAAGTACGTTCGCTTGCTCGCGCGTGCCGCAAGGCGAGCATACTCTTATTCCTTTTCGCGAGGTACGGAGTCCGGCCGCCTGCTCAAGCGTATTGCAAGGTGAACATTCTCTTTATGTTCCAGGCCAGGGTCACCAGGTTCCATTCGCCCGTGACCTTGTCCAGGCCGCGTAGCGAGAACTGGCGGAAGCCCATGGCCGATTTGATGATGCCGAACACCGGTTCCGGCGTTTGCTTGCGCAGGGCGTAGAGTTGCCGGCCCTCGGGCGTCGCCAGTCGATGTGTCATCGCTTCCAGCGGCGTCGGGTTCTCCGGGGGCGGCGGCGCGCCGGCGAAGCGGTCCTTCCAGGAGAGATGATGGCGTTCCCGGCCGGGCGTGATCAACGGCGCGATCTCGGCCTCGGCGCAGGCGTTCACGTTGGCCTCGCTGAAGTAGCCGCTGTCCGCCAGCAGGGTCTCGGGCGCGCCCAGCGCCTCGGGAAGGCGGGCGAGCGCTTCCAGCGCCGGCTCGATTTGCCGCTTGTCGTTGGGGGCCTGGACCACGTCGTTGGTGACCACCAGCAGGCTGTCGGCCGCCACCAGGGCTTGGGCGTTGTAGGCCTGTTCGAAGCCGCCGCCGGCCACCGGCATGATGCGCGAGTCCGCGTCGGTCAGATTGACCTGGTCCTTCGGCCCGGGCCCGGCCACCGGCGGCTCGGGTGGACGGCCGCCCGGCTTGCGGCCCGTCTTCTCGGCCTTCTCCGCGCGCGCCTCGAGCTTCGCCTCGTACTCGGCCCGTTCCCGCTCAAGGCGTTCGCGCGCCCGCGCCTCGATCACCGCCTTAGCAGCCCGTTGAAAAAGGCGTCATTGACCGGGTTTCACGCCACGGCGAAGCATATCGCGGCGAAGGCGGTTTCGCCATCCTCCGAGACGATGAGGACGATCTGAACGACCAGGACGGCTCCAGCGGGCGTAACAAGCACGAACAAGGCGCCAATTCCGCCCGCCACGGCCTCCTTCGGGGTGCCGGCGCCGATGAGTTGGCGCATCAGCAACGATAGGTTGTGGCCGGCGACGTGAAGCAGGTATCGCTTGTGCACGTTCTCGCGGCCCCGAAGCCAGGTCCGGCGCATACCGCCGCGATCGAGGTTGTGGGCAAAGGAGCGCTCGACGATCTCGGCGCGCAGCTTGAAGGCTTCCCTGGCCACCCCCGATAACAGGCCGGTTGTTGGTGACCGCCCGGCGAGCCGCATCATCTCCGTGCCAGCGCGCAAAACCCTTCTGCTTGGGCTCGGAGATCCGGCTCTTCCAGGGGCCGTCGTCGAGCGCCTTCAAGACCAACCGTGAGTGGTAGCCCTTATCGGTCACACATTCGGCCGGATCTTCGGCCGTCGGCGCCACATCCACCGCCTCGAGGTTTGCCTCGGCCGCCGCCAGGGTCTTGGGAAGCGTTGTCGTATCGCCCTCGTCGGCCGGGTGCAGCTCCGCCGCCACCACCGCGCCGGTGTCCAGATCCACCGCGTGCTCGGGCTTGTAGGCCAGGTGCGTGGTGCCGTCCTTCATCTTGGCGATCTTGGCCTCGGGGTCGCTCCTGGAAACCCAGTCCTGGTTCGAGAGCTTCTTGCCCTTGCGCTTGCGGTCCAGACGCGCCAGGTCCTCAGCCGTGGGTGTCTCGATACCGCTCTCCTGGGCCAAGCGCTCCAGCATCCCCCGGTAACCCTCGCCCGTGTCCCTCCGCACGATGTTGCGCAGCGCCGCGTTGGCCTCCATGGTCGAGGCATCCACCCCGATGCGCTCGCCCTTCACCAGACCCGCCTCGGCGATCAGCGCCAGGACCCAGTCAAACACCGCCGTGTGGACTTCATGGGGCAGGCGCGCGCGGGTCCGTGACAGCCAGGAATGGTCCGGCACCCGTTCCCGCATCTCCAACAGCAGGAACTCCCGTAGCGACAGGGAATCCGAGCAGCGCCACTCCAGCCCACGCTCAGAGTCGATACCCTCGAAGTAGCCCACCAGGTGCATACGGAAGTAGCGCCCGGGTGGCACCGAAGGCGCCCCCATCCTGGCCGCGTAATAGGGCTGGCAGACCGCCTCGGCGAAGCCGTCGAAGCCGCCCTCGATCAGTACCAACTGCAGGCGGTCGTAAAATACATGACCTGGCGAGCGCGGCATCTCCGACCAGCTCACCATCAAGTCCCCCTGACGATCCTTCTGCTGTCCCATCGCCATCAGCGAACCCCCCTTCAGGCCAGGACACCAGAGAATCAGACCATGCCGACTTCGTCCAGGGAAGACTTCGTCAACGGGCTGTTAGCCTCGGCGATGCGGGCCAGACGATCCTCGCGCCGGGCCAGTTCCTCGGGCACCGACATCCCGTCGGGCACATCCGCCCCATCGGCCGCCTCCGCCAACGCCATCAACTCCGCCACCTCGGCCTTCAACCGGGCTTCGAGCTCGCAGGCGTGTTTCCACGACAGCGCGCTGTGCCGGCTCGCGTTGGCGTGCACCTTGGTGCCGTCCAGCGCCACCGTGCCGAGCTTCAGCACCCCGGCTTCCCGGGCCAGCAGCAGCACCTCGACGAACAGCCCTTCGATCCGGTCGAGAAAACGCCGCCGGAACGCGGCGATGGTATCGTGGTCGGGATGATCGTTGGCCGCGATGAAGCGGAAAGCGACAGAATCATAGGTCGCGCGCTCCAACTTGCGGCTCGAAAACACCCCCGTGGCGTAGCCGTAGACCAGAAGCCCCAGCAGCATGCTCGGGTGATAGGACGCCGAGCCCGAGCCGCGATAGGCCTTCACGAACGCCGAGAGGTCCAACTGCTCGATCACCTCGACCACGAAGCGCGCCAGATGCCGCTCGGGAAGCCATTCCTCCACCGACGGCGGCAGCAGAAACCCCGTCTCCCGGTCGACCGGTCGGAAATTGCTCATGACGGCCTCCATCACGCGCGGGCAAATCAACTGATACCATCGAATCCTATTTCGACTCCCGGCTCAAGTCCGACAGGCCTCTAGGTCCGCCACGGTCGGAAACAGTACCGTCGAGGCGCGATAGACCGGCATGTTGACGATGCCGTGGCTCCCGCCGCGTCCCTCGGCGGTGATACGCGTCTCATCTTTCATGGAGTGCGTCGCTTGTCTTGGTGCGCCGCCGGTGGTTGAACGGCGGCCACATCATGTCACTACGGGTCAGGCCGCGCCAGTCGGTGGGCACCCGCGCGGGGGTGGCCGCCTTGAGACCGTGCGGAACGCTGTGGTACCGTCGCGGAGGGGCGGTCGCCGCTTGAGGCCCGCCATATTCGTGGGGATGCGAGCAAGGGGGTAACGATGCACGCTTGGAGGATTATCGCGGCCGCCGGGGCCATTGCGACGTTGGCGATGACGGCGCAGGCAGGCACGTTGGACGACGTCCGCGCCAAGGGCTTTGTTCAGTGCGGCGTCAACACCGGCCTTGCCGGTTTCGCGATCGCCGACAGCCAGGGCGGTTGGACCGGCCTAGATGTCGACTATTGCAAGGCCATCGCGGCCGCCGTGCTCGGCGACGGCGACAAGGTCAAATACACACCGTTGAGCGCCCAGCAGCGGTTCACCGCCCTGCAATCGGGCGAGATCGACGTGCTCTCGCGCAACACCACCTGGACGCTGACCCGCGACGCTTCGTTGGGTCTGGTGTTCGCCGGCGTCACTTACTTCGACGGCCAGGGTTTCATGGTGCCAAAATCACTCGGCGTCGCCAGCGCATTCGAGCTCGACGGGGCGGAGGTGTGCGTGCAGGCGGGGACGACGACCGAGCTCAACCTTGCCGACTTCTTTCGATCCCGAGGCATGTCGTTCAAGCCCGTCGTGTACGAATCGCTGGCCGAGTCCAAGGTCGGATTCTTCAACGGCCGTTGCCAGGTCTACACCACCGACGCCTCCGGTCTTGCGTCGATCCGGGCCGTCGATGCGCCTAACCCCGACGACTACGTGATTCTACCCGAGATCATCTCCAAGGAGCCTTTGGGACCTGTCGTGCGGCGCGGCGATGAGCAGTGGTTCACCATCGTCAAGTGGGTCATCTATGCCACCATCGAGGCGGAGGAGAAGGGCGTCACCGCGGCCAATGTCGGTGACACGAGGGCGAACACCACCGATCCGGTCGTCCAGCGCCTGCTCGGCACCGCGGGCGAGATGGGCGCACTTCAGGGGCTGGACAACGATTGGGCCTTCAACATCATCAAGGCGGTCGGCAACTACGGCGAGATCTTCGATCGCAATGTCGGCCCCAACACGCCGCTTCGATTGGAGCGCGGTATCAATGCGTTGTGGACCGAGGGCGGCTTGATGTACGCGATGCCAGCGCGCTGAACCGGATGGGGCGCTGCACCACGGGTAGCGCCCCCTCGGCGCGCGGTCGGCCGTTGCGCGTAGTCGGTCGTTGCGTGTAGGCGGTCGATGAGCGACAAAACCGCCGGCGTGGAGATAGCGCGGCCATCGCGCGGGTCGATTTGGAACGATCGCGGCGCGCGCGCCATTTTCTATCAGGCGTTGCTCGTCGCGGCGGTCGTCGGGGCCGCCTACTATTTCGTCTCGAATACCCTCGACAATCTCTCCGAACGCGAGATCCGCACCGGTTTCGGCTTCCTCGATCAGGAGGCGGGATTTTTCATCGGCGAGACGGTGATTCCGTTCGACGCCGCCGATTCATACTTGCGGGCCTTCTTCGTCGGGCTTCTCAACACCCTGCGCGTCGCCGCCATCGGCATCGTTTTCGCCAGCGTTATCGGCGTGGTCGTCGGCATCGCCCGGCTCTCTCGCAACTGGCTCATCGCGAAGATGGCGACCGTCTATGTCGAGACGGTTCGCAACGTGCCGCTGCTGCTTCAGCTGTTCTTTTGGTACAGCCTCATCACCGGCGCGCTGCCGGCCGGCCAGGGGGCGCTCAGCCCGCTGGCCGGGATCTTCCTCAACAAGAGCGGGCTCGCGTACGCCGTGCCCCGGTACGACCCGCTGCACCCCTACCTTATCGCGGCATTCGCGATCGGGTGCATCGGCGCCTGGCTGTATCGCCGCTGGGCCCGCGCGCGCCAGGAAGAGGCGGGTGAGCAGCGCCCCATCGTATGGCCGGTCTTGGCGCTGGTGTTGGCGCCGCCGCTCGCCGTGTTCGCGCTTGGCGGCGCCCCGCTCGCCCTGGACATGCCCGAGTGGCAGGGGTTCCGCTACGCCGGGGGCGACGAGATCACGCCCGAGTTCATGGCCCTGTTGTTTGGCCTCACGATCTACACTGCGGGCTTTATCGCCGAGATCGTGAGAAGCGGCCTGCTGGCCGTGGATTGGGGCCAGACCGAGGCCGCCCTGGCGCTGGGCCTGAGGCG
Source organism: Alphaproteobacteria bacterium (assembly GCA_965226045.1). Taxonomy (GTDB): domain Bacteria; phylum Pseudomonadota; class Alphaproteobacteria; order VGEJ01; family VGEJ01; genus CBDDBU01. The sequence goes on along the minus strand of CBDDBU010000025.1, from coordinate 79,149 downwards.
CGGACGCGTTCTCCGACTAGTGGTTTTGCCGCAAGCGCTGCGCGTCATCATTCCGCCGATCACCAGCCAGTATCTGAACATCACCAAGAACAGCTCGTTGGCGGTGGCGATCGGCTACCCCGATCTCGTCGCCGTCACCAACACGAGCCTCAACCAGACCGGCCAGGCCATCGAGTGCATCGCCATTCTCATGGCCGTCTACCTCACTATCAGCCTGGCTATCTCGACGTTCATGAACTGGTACAACCGGCTCGCCGCGCTGGTGGAGCGCTGAGATGGTCGATCGCCTGGACCCGAGCGTGACGGTGCGGCCGCCGCGCGCCACGGTCGGTGTGGTGGGTTGGCTGAGGACCAACCTGTTCGATGGCCCGTGGAACACGATCCTGACCGTGTTCGCACTCGTCCTGCTGGCGAGCATCGTCCCACCGACGGTGGATTGGGTTTTTCTCGATGCCGTATGGGGGGCGGTCGGCGCCGATGTCTGCAAGGCGGCGGCGGGGGCGTGCTGGGCCTTCCTGCATGAAAAGTACCGGCTGATTCTGTTCGGCCGGTACCCGTTCGATGAACAGTGGCGTCCGCTGCTCGGCGTGGTTCTGTTGATCGTGATGCTGGCGATGAGCTGTAGTCGCGCCAACTGGAAGCTGTGGTTAGGGGTCCTGTGGGTCGGCGGGCTCGCCCTGTTCGGGACCCTGATGTGGGGCGGTGTGTTTGGTCTCGCCTATGTCGAGATCAGTTTATGGGGTGGACTGCCGCTGACCTTGATCCTCTCCGTCTTTGGCGTCGTGGTCGCTTTCCCTCTGTCGATCCTTCTCGCGCTGGGGCGGCGATCCGAGATGCCGGTGGTGCGCGCGTTCTCGGTCGCCTACATCGAGCTTATTCGTGGAGTGCCGCTGATAAGCCTATTGTTCATGGCCTCGTTCATGCTGCCTCTGTTCCTGCCGAGCGGCGTAAACCTGAATGCGCTTCTCCGCGCCCAGGTCGCGATCATCTTGTTTACCGCCGCCTATCTGGCGGAGGTGATCCGGGGCGGGCTTCAGGCGGTTCCGGCCGGGCAATACGAGGCCGCGCGTGCCCTGGGCCTCGGCTACTGGCGAATGACCGGCAACATCATCCTACCCCAGGCCATCCGTCTGGTGATTCCGCCGATCGTCAACACCTTCATCGGCATGTTCAAGGACACCTCGCTTGTTGCCATCGTTAGCCTGACCGACCTCCTGCTCGCCACCCGTCAGGCGATCTCCGATCCCGAATGGCGCGCCTATTTCGTCGAGGGCTATGTGTTTATCGCCGTCATATACTTCTGTTTCTGTTTTTTCATGTCGCGCTATAGCCTCTACCTTGAGCGCGAACTTGAGACCGGGCATCGCCGATGACGGAAGCAGCACCCCGCGGTGGCGCCGTCCCCCCTCCGCCCGATACCGCCAAGCGCTGGATGATCGAGATGGTCGGCGTCCACAAGTGGTTTGGCGACTTCCATGTCCTCAAGGATATCAATCTCAACGTCGATCGCGGCGAGCGGATCGTCGTGTGCGGCCCCTCGGGTTCGGGAAAATCGACGCTAATCCGCTGCATAAACCGACTTGAGGAGCATCAGCGCGGCCGCATCATCGTCGATGGCATCGAGCTTACGAATGACCTCAAGAACGTCGACGCGATCCGCCGCGAGGTCGGGATAGTGTTCCAGCACTTCAACCTGTTTCCCCATCTGACCGTCATCGACAATTTGATGCTGGGGCCGGTCTGGGTGCGCAAGATGCCGCGCGCCGAGGCGCGCGATCTCGCGATGACCTATCTCGAACGGGTGCGCATTCCCGAGCAGGCCGACAAGTACCCTGGCCAACTCTCCGGCGGCCAACAGCAGCGCGTCGCCATCGCCCGATCGCTGTGCATGAACCCGAAAATCATGCTGTTCGACGAGCCCACCTCGGCGCTCGATCCCGAGATGATCAAGGAGGTGCTCGACGTTATGGTGAGTCTCGCCGCCGACGGCATGACGATGCTATGCGTCACCCACGAGATGGGCTTCGCCCGCACCGTCGCCGACCGCATGATCTTCATGGATGAAGGCAAAATCATCGAGGCCGCGGCGCCCGAAACATTCTTCTCGAACCCCCGCAACGAGCGCACCCAGCTGTTCCTAAGCCAGATATTGGAGCACTGAACGCCGCGCCGGGCGGGCAGCCTAATCCGGGTCGCGCGGTGGGTTGGGGTCGGGGTCCAGGTAGACGGTGCGCCGCGCATAGGGGGCGAAGCCCAGGCGCTGATAGAGCGGCAGGGCGCGCGGATGATCGAGTGTATTGGTGTGGACCCACAGGCGCGAGGGATGGCACGCCCAGGCGTGGCGGATGGTCCAGTTGAGAAAATAGCCGCCCAGCCGGTGGCCGATGAATTGCGGCATGATACCGAAATAGCACAGTTCGATCTCCGGCGGCTGGCGCCGGTCGAGCTCGGAAAAGCCGGCCGGCACGCCGCCTACATACAGAACGTTAATCTCGACCTGGTCGTCTTCGATGATGACCTTGAGGTCGCGAGCGCTCAGGACCTTGCGCTCGGTCCAATGGTAGCCCTGGCCGACCTCGTCATAGAGGAACTTGTAGAAGGCGAGGGAAGGGTGCTCGACCCGCATCAGCGCTAGTTTGCCGAGCGGCGCGCGAAGTTCGGGCAGGGCGGGTGGCTCACGCATCTCGAGAAAGGTGATCACCGCCTCGATCAACGCTGGCGAATGGGGCGCGCCGCTGGCCATGGCGTTAGAGTTCGAGCGGCAGGTCCGTGCGCCCGCCCCATTCGGTCCAGCTACCGTCATAGACCGCCGCGCCCTCGTGCCCGAGCAGGTGCAGGCCCAGCGCCAATATCGACGCGGTGATGCCCGAGCCGCAGCTGGTCGCCACTGGCCGATCGAGGTCCACGCCCGCCCGGGCGAACGCCTCGCGAAGCTGGTCGAGTGGCAGGAAGGTCCCGTCGGCGCCGATCAGTTCGGTATAGGGCAGGCTTCGGCTGCCCGGGATGTGCCCACTTCGGATTCCCGGGCGTATCTCGGGCTCGCTGCCCGTGAACCGACCGTGGCTGCGGGCATCGACGATTTGTTCGCCGTCGCCGCCGAGGGTAGCGCACACCTGGTCCACGGTACGCACCAGCTCGACGCGAACCGGAGGCGCATCGAACCGCTGTTCGTCCGTGGCCGCCTCGCCACCTTCGATGGGGCGCTTTTCGGCCTGCCACTTGGGCAGTCCGCCATCGAGAACCGACACGTTATCGTGGCCGAAGGCGCGAAACATCCACCACACCCGTGCGGCGCTAAACAAACCCGCGCCGTCATAGGCGACAACGTGGTCGCCATTGCCGATGCCCAGCGCGCCCACCGCCGCGCCGAACGCCTCCGGCGTCGGCAACATGTGGGGCAGGGGGCTATCCTGATCGGAGGTGGCGTCAATATCGAAGAATCGCGCACCCGGAATGTGAGCGGCACGATACTCGGCCTTGGCGTCGCGGTTTTGCGGCGGGAGGTACCACGAGCCGTCGAGTACGCGCAGCCCCGCACTTCCTAGTCGCTCGCCGAGCCAGGACGTGGCTACGATCGCCGGGGGATTTGGACTGGGCATGGGAAAGCCTCGGCTAGCAGCCTGTCGGACTGAGGTCCGCGAGAATGGGTGTGGACGGATCGCGATGTGGAGAGGTCATGGGATCGAGCGCCTTTCGTGAGGACACGGAGTGCGGTCGCTTGGCCGCGCGTACCGCAGGGTGAGTATACTCTTATGCCCTCTCGTGAGGGCACGAAGTACGTTCGCTTGCTCGCGCGTGCCGCAAGGCGAGCATACTCTTATTCCTTTTCGCGAGGTACGGAGTCCGGCCGCCTGCTCAAGCGTATTGCAAGGTGAACATTCTCTTTATGTTCCAGGCCAGGGTCACCAGGTTCCATTCGCCCGTGACCTTGTCCAGGCCGCGTAGCGAGAACTGGCGGAAGCCCATGGCCGATTTGATGATGCCGAACACCGGTTCCGGCGTTTGCTTGCGCAGGGCGTAGAGTTGCCGGCCCTCGGGCGTCGCCAGTCGATGTGTCATCGCTTCCAGCGGCGTCGGGTTCTCCGGGGGCGGCGGCGCGCCGGCGAAGCGGTCCTTCCAGGAGAGATGATGGCGTTCCCGGCCGGGCGTGATCAACGGCGCGATCTCGGCCTCGGCGCAGGCGTTCACGTTGGCCTCGCTGAAGTAGCCGCTGTCCGCCAGCAGGGTCTCGGGCGCGCCCAGCGCCTCGGGAAGGCGGGCGAGCGCTTCCAGCGCCGGCTCGATTTGCCGCTTGTCGTTGGGGGCCTGGACCACGTCGTTGGTGACCACCAGCAGGCTGTCGGCCGCCACCAGGGCTTGGGCGTTGTAGGCCTGTTCGAAGCCGCCGCCGGCCACCGGCATGATGCGCGAGTCCGCGTCGGTCAGATTGACCTGGTCCTTCGGCCCGGGCCCGGCCACCGGCGGCTCGGGTGGACGGCCGCCCGGCTTGCGGCCCGTCTTCTCGGCCTTCTCCGCGCGCGCCTCGAGCTTCGCCTCGTACTCGGCCCGTTCCCGCTCAAGGCGTTCGCGCGCCCGCGCCTCGATCACCGCCTTAGCCTCGGCGATGCGGGCCAGACGATCCTCGCGCCGGGCCAGTTCCTCGGGCACCGACATCCCGTCGGGCACATCCGCCCCATCGGCCGCCTCCGCCAACGCCATCAACTCCGCCACCTCGGCCTTCAACCGGGCTTCGAGCTCGCAGGCGTGTTTCCACGACAGCGCGCTGTGCCGGCTCGCGTTGGCGTGCACCTTGGTGCCGTCCAGCGCCACCGTGCCGAGCTTCAGCACCCCGGCTTCCCGGGCCAGCAGCAGCACCTCGACGAACAGCCCTTCGATCCGGTCGAGAAAACGCCGCCGGAACGCGGCGATGGTATCGTGGTCGGGATGATCGTTGGCCGCGATGAAGCGGAAAGCGACAGAATCATAGGTCGCGCGCTCCAACTTGCGGCTCGAAAACACCCCCGTGGCGTAGCCGTAGACCAGAAGCCCCAGCAGCATGCTCGGGTGATAGGACGCCGAGCCCGAGCCGCGATAGGCCTTCACGAACGCCGAGAGGTCCAACTGCTCGATCACCTCGACCACGAAGCGCGCCAGATGCCGCTCGGGAAGCCATTCCTCCACCGACGGCGGCAGCAGAAACCCCGTCTCCCGGTCGACCGGTCGGAAATTGCTCATGACGGCCTCCATCACGCGCGGGCAAATCAACTGATACCATCGAATCCTATTTCGACTCCCGGCTCAAGTCCGACAGGCTGCTAGGACGTCGGGTCGACGAGCTCTATCGACACGCGTCGATTGAGGCGGCCCTTTTTTTGAATCTTGGTGACGATGACCTCGCCGATTTCGGCCGTCGATGCGACGTGCGTGCCGCCGCAGGGCTGGAGATCGAGCCCCGAGATGCGGATGAGACGCACCTTTCCTTGGCCGACCGGGGGCTTGACCGCCATCGTCTTGACGAGTTCTGGCCTCGACTCAAGCTCCTCATCGTCGATCAGCTCGCTCTCAATTGCATGGCCGGCGGCCACCAGGGCATTGAGTTGGGCGGTGATCTCATCCTTGTCGAGGATCGATTCCGGAATGTCGAAGTCGAGCCGTCCCTTGCCGTTGCCGACCTGGCCGCCAGTCACCGGATAGGGCAGCACTGCGGACAACAAATGCAGACAGCTATGCACGCGCATCAGCCGGTGGCGTCGCGCCCAGTCGATTTCGGCGCTGACGCGGGTTCCGGGCGCGAGCTGGCCGCCTTGTTCGGCAGGCACGTGAAGCACGCTATTGACCGCGTCGCCCTTGCGCGCGTTCTCGATCGGCACCGGCGCGCCCGGCCTCTCAAGCGGCCGCAACACGCCGCTGTCGCCGGGCTGCCCGCCGCCCATCGGATAGAACACGGTGCGATCGAGTTCGATCCCGTGCTCGCCGATCGCGGTGATCGTGGCCTCGCAACTTTTCGCGTACGGATCGGTCCGAAAAATAAACTCGGTCATGCCGCCTCCACGTTCAGCCAGTCGGGGAACGGCAGGCCCTTTGCCTTCAAAAAGGCGGGATTGAACAGCTTGCTTTGGTAGCGCGTGCCGAAATCGGCGAGGATCGTGACGATGGTGTGGCCCGGCCCCATCTTCTGCGCCAGCCGGAGGGCGCCCGCGAGGTTGATGCCGCTTGAGCCGCCGAGGCACAAGCCCTCGTCGCGCAGTAGATTGAAGATAAGCGGTAGGGCTTCCTCGTCGGGAATCTGAAACGCCTCGTCGACCTCGACCCCGACGAGGTTCTCGGTCACCCGCCCCTGCCCGATCCCTTCCGTGATCGAGGATCCTTGCGCCTCCAGCTCGCCGTGGGTGTAGTAGTTGTACAGCGACGCGCCCATCGGATCGGCGACCGCGATCATAATGTCCTTGCGCTGCTCTTTCAGGTACATGCTGACGCCGCCGATGGTGCCGCCGCTGCCGACGGAACACGTGAAGGCGTCGATCTTACCCTCTGTCTGCCGCCAAATCTCCGGGCCGGTCCCCTCGAAATGCGCGCGACGGTTGGCCACATTGTCGAACTGGTTGGCCCAGATCGCGCCGTTAGGCTCGCTTTGCGCGAGTTCGCCGGCGAGCCGCCCCGAGTACTTCACGTAGTTGTTAGGGTCTGCGTACGGGACGGCGGGGACCGGCAGCAGCTCGGCGCCACACAGCCGCAGCATGTCCATCTTTTCCTGGCTTTGGGTGTCGGGAATGACGATCACGGTGCGATAGCCGAGCGCGTTGCCCACCAGCGCCAGGCCGATGCCGGTATTACCGGCGGTACCCTCGACGATCGTGCCGCCGGGCCGCAACAAGCCCTTCTCCTCGGCGTCGCGGATGATGTAGAGCGCCGCGCGATCCTTGATCGAACCGCCGGGATTCATGAACTCGGCTTTCCCGTAGATCTCGCATCCAGTCTCCTCGGAAAGACGAGGAAGCCGGATCATCGCGGTGTTCCCGATCGCCTCGCACAGCCCGTTCCTGATGTCCATTGCGCTCACTGCCGCTGCAAAGAATGCAATCTAACGAGGCTCCCGCCGGCGAGGCAAGTCAAGCCGCCGACGGCGCCCATTCGGCACGAAGCTGCGCATGATTGAGGGTCAGCCAATGCAATCCGATGATCGCCGGGCTCGCCCGCACGCGCCCGGAGGCGAGCCCTTCGAGCGCCGCATCTCGGCTCAAGACCAGTGCTCGGATGTCCTCGTCTTCATCCGCCCGACCGTGTATTCCGCCTGCACCTTGGAGGTCCGTGCGCCCGCAATAGACACCGATGCGCTCGCTGCTGCCCCCAGGGCTCGCGTAGTAATCCGCGATTCGCGTCAGCGCGTCGAAGTTGAGCCCGGCTTCCTCGTGCGCTTCGCGTCGCACTACATCCTCCGCGCTCTCACCGTCCTCGACGATGCCGGCGATCGCCTCGATCACCCAGGGTTCGTCACCGGCCGCGAGCGGTCCGGCACGAAACTGCTCGATCAGAACCACCGAATCGAGAACTGGGTCGCAGGGCAGGACGGCGACCGCGTGCCCGCGTTCGAAAATCTCGCGTTGGATCGGCCGACTCCAGCCGCCGCGAAACAGGCGATGTCGGAGTGTGTAGCGATCGACGCGAAAGTAGCCTTGAAAGAGGGTTTCGTGGCCGTCGATGATGACGTCGCCGCAGCTGAACGGGCTCTGCGGGTCATGCGCCTTCGGCTTCATCGTAGGCCTCCGCGCCAGGGCCAAGCGGCTGGCCGTAGCTGAACTCGACGAAGTTGCCGTCGGGATCGCGGACCCCGCAGTAATACCCGACCGGGAACGGCTCCTGGCGGGCCGCCCACAGGAGCCTGCCGTCGCTTTCCGCTCGCGCGGCGAGGGCATCGACATTCTCGGCCGCGTCGACAGCGAAGCCGAGGTGGCTGAAATCGCGCTCGTCCTGATCGCGCCCACGACCGCCGGAAAGCAGCACCAGGACGAACCGTCGTTCTTCTCCTGCCGCCGCCAACCATGCCACGCGCCCTGTTCCGGCCGCGCGCTCATGAACAAGCGTCAGGTCGCAATAGTCCTGGTAAAAGGCGATACAGGCCTCAATGTCGCGCACGTGCAGCGCCAAATGCGTCAGCGCCGGCGCCATTTAGCTGGCGAGATTCCTGGGTAGGTAGCGCCCCTTTTGCAGCGGGAGGAAGAAGTCGGCGAGCGCCGGATGCCTTATCGGCTCGCCCGTGGTGTCCGCCGCCAAGTGCCGCTCGGCGACGTATGTCGCGTGGTTCTCGTCATCTGGCAGCACGTGGTACCACGGCTTGTCCTTGGGCGGCCGCGAACGCGCCACCTGCTCGTACCATTCATCGTCGCCATCAAATGTAGCGTCGACATCGAACACGACGCCGCGATAGTCGAACTTGACGTGGTGGACCAGCTGTCCGATCGAAAACTTGGCCTCGGCCTCGCTCATTGTCTCGCACCATGTCGCTGTCCGGGCCACGAGCCTAGCACAGGCGCCAGGGCTGATGGTGCTTTGACAGTTGGTCGACCAGCCCGATAATCGCGCCGAACTCTAACCGCGCGGGTGAACGCGATGGCCAACTATGACTTCTCGGACAAGGTCTTGGTGCTGACCGGGTCGAGTGGCGGCGTCGGCCGTGCCACCGCCAAGTATTTCTTCGACTGCGGGGCCAGCATGGCGCTCACCTACCGCAGCGATGAAAAGATCAAGGCGTTGGCGACAGAGCTCGATCCGGCCGGGGAGCGCATACTCCTCGCGCACGTCGACCTCACATCGTCAGCGGCCTGCGACAGCTTCGCTGCCCAGTGCCGAGATCGTTTTGGCCACGCGGATTTTCTGGTCAACAACGCGGCGATCCTGCGCATGGGCTCGGTCGCGACGATGAGCGATGAAACCTGGCGCGAGGTCGTAGCCGGCAATCTCGACAGCGTGTTTTACATGTGCCGCGCATTTCTGCCGATCTTGCGCGATGGCGGGGCGATCGTGAACATCGCATCGACCGCGGCGCACCGCGGCGCCATCGACCATTCCGCTTACGCCGCGACCAAGGCCGGGGTTCTGACGTTTAGCCGCAGCCTCGCGCGCGAACTCGCGCCACGCATTCGCTGCAACGGGCTCTCGCCGGGAATGGTCAATACCGAGATGCTCGGCGAGCTACCCGAGGATGTCTTGCAGGTATTGCGCGACGAGTCGCCCTATAAGCGATTGGCCCATCCGGAGGAGATCGCGAGTGCGATCGCCTTCTTGTGCTCGTCGGATGCCAACTTCATCACGGCCGAAACGCTGCACGTAAACGGCGCTTGCTACATTCCGTCCTAAGGAGCGGCCGGCCTTCCTGAGACCGAGCCGACGGTGTATTCAGCCTAGAAGTGCACCTCCGCCGGGGCCGCCGCGGGCGCCTCATCGAACCCGAAATACGCACGTTCGAGTTCTTCGTCGCTAAGCTCGCCGCTCTTGCCGTGTAGCTCGATCTGGCCGCGTCGTAACACGTAGATGCGGTCCGCGTTTTCGAGCGCCCGGTGGGTGCTCTGCTCGACCACCAACAACGTAATGCCCTGCTCGCGCAGGGTATGAAGGATGCCATAGACCGTGTCGACGATGATCGGCGCGAGGCCCAATGATGGCTCGTCCAAGAGGATGATGCGCGGTCGTGTCATCAGGGCGCGCGCGATCACCAATTGTTGCTGCTCGCCGCCCGAGAGCTTGCCGCCGGGGGTTTTGAGCCGTCCGGCCAGAAATGGAAAGTATTTCAGCATGTCCTGGAAGTCGCTCTCGATGTGATCGCGATCTTTCCGGATGCTGGTGCCAAGGCGGATGTTCTCCTCGACCGTGAGCTGGGTGAAGACGTGCCGACCCTCTGGCACCAACGAAATTCCCAACCTGGCGATTGTCTCGGGCGACTGACCAATGACCGACGTCCCGCCCAGCCGTATTGCTCCCTCAGTGGCGCCCTGCGCGCCAGCAATGGTGAGAAGGGTTGTCGATTTGCCGGCGCCGTTGGGCCCCACAATGCAGACGATCTCGCCTTCGTTGACGTTGAGCGAAACACCTCGCACCGCCGGAATGCGCCCGTAATGAACATGGAGGTTTTCGACTTCAAGCACGGCTCTCCTCCGATTTTGATCCCAGATACGCGCGAATCACCTCGGGGTTGGCCTGTATCTCGTCGGGCGTTCCCTCGGCGATGGTCTTGCCACTGTCGATCACGTGAATCCGATGGCAAACCCCCATGATCACCCGCATGTTGTGTTCGATCAACAAGACGCCGCACTTGAATCGGTCGGGGATCCGCGAGATCACGCCCATCAGGTCGTCGCATTCGGCATCGCTCAGGCCCGCCGCCGGCTCGTCGAGCAATAGGAACCGCGGCGCCATCGCGAGCGCGCGCCCGATGCCGACGCGCCGCTCCTCGCCGTAGGGCAGCGTATCGGCCTGATCGAACGCCTTCTGTTCGAAATTCATCCACTTCAGGATATCCAGCGCGCGCTTCGACGCCTCACGGCGACCGAGTCCGGTGCCGACCGCCGCCACCTCGAGGTTCTCCACCACCGGCAGGTCGCGAAACAGACGCACCGCCTGGAAGGTCCGCGCCAGCCCGCCGCGACCGAGCTTATGGGGCGCCCATCCCGTGATGTCCGTGCCGCCCAGCAAGACCCGGCCCTGAGTCGGTTTCTGGAACCCGGTGAGGACGTTGACAAGGGTCGTCTTGCCGGCGCCGTTGGGACCGATGAGACCAAAAATCTCTTTGTTCTTCATCGCGATCGTGACGTTGTCGACGGCCGCCAAGCCTTCGAAATGGATCGAGATATCGAACGCCTCAAGTGTATCGTCAGGCGTGTTGGCGACGCCTGATTGCAGCGCTCTTTGAGCCACCGTTGCGACCTCCTCGCTTATGCGCCGGCCGGGCCGCGTTCGGCGCGAACGATTGTGAAGCCCCCGGCCAGGACGCGTCTGCTGCCGCCGAACGGCCACGGCACTTCAAGCCCACCCATGATACCGGTCGGCCGGTAGATCAAGATGACAATCATGAGCACAGCCAGCCCGAGCTCCTGAAAACCGCCCGGCAGCTCGAAAGTCATGCCGCCGACCTCGACACCCGCCTCGACTTGGCGCAAGAGTTCGACGATCGTCGAGACCACCGTCACCCCGACCACGGCGCCGGTCAAGCTACGCTGGCCGCCGACGATCAGCATCGCCAACGACAGGAAGGTGATGCCGAGCCAAAAGCCGTTGACGATCAGCGAGCCGAGGAAATGCGCTTGCAACGCGCCGGCAATGCCCATGAAGAACGCGCTGACGACGAAAGCAATCAAACGCTGGGTTGGAATGTTGATGCCGGCGGCGCGCGCCGCGACTGGGTCCTCGCGCGTGGCGCGCAGCGCGAGTCCGAACTTGGTCTGCTGATAGATGTAGGCGACGAACATCGCGAAAACCGCCCAGGCCAGCGCGATCCACATGTTGACGTAGATCGGAATCCCGACCAGCGTGCTCGCGCCGAAGGTCCACGAATCCCAGTTCGAGTACACCGTGTAGAAGATCGCGAGGACGGCGAAGGTGGCGATGGAGGCGGCGATGCCCGAGAGCCGCATGATCGGGATGCCGACTATGGCCGCGACGAGTGCCGGCAGCAGACCGGCGGCGATCGCCGAGGGGAACAGCGGGAACTCGTTGTTGGCGAGGATCGACGGCAGCTCCAGCGCGAAACTTTTCTTGAAGGGCGACATCGTGAACCACGCGACAGCGTAGCCGCCGATCAGCATGAAGGCGATATGGCCGAAGGCCAGCACGCCCGAGTTGCCGATGAAGATATAGAGCCCGATCACCAGCACCGTCCGGATCAACGCATCGGTAATGGTGCGCGCGATCACGCCATCGCCGCTTGCCCACACGATCACCACGACCGCGAGACCAAACAGGGAGAGAATGATCGGCGTCCAGAAAAACCGTACAACCGCGACGATACGCACGGCCGCAGTGTCCCGCCCATCCATGGCAGCGTCCGACACCTAGACTCGCTCCTGGAGGGCCTTCACGGCCACCAGACCGGTCGGGCGCACGAGTAGGATCAACAGAATCAGCCCGAACACCCAGGCATCGTCGTTGAGGCGCATATCGGCCGGCAGGATGGCCTGGAACACGACACTTGCGATGCCTACCACGAAGCCACCGAGCACCGCCCCCGACAGGCTTCCCATCCCCCCGACGACCGTCGCGACGAAAGCGAAAAGCACCAGCGGTACGCCCATCTTGTAAGAAAGAGTGCCGGTCTGCGCGACGAACAGGAGCGCGACGACGGCGGCCAGGAGACCGCTGATGGCGAACGCGACGGCGATGACCCGGTTGGCCCGAACGCCTAGGAGTCGCGCCATGTGGAAGTCCTCGGACGCCGCCCGCATCTGAATGCCGATGGCGGTACGCTTGAGGAACAACACCAGCAGGATCAGGAGCCCGAGGGTGACGGAAATCGTAATGATGTGGAGTTGAGGAATCCGGATTTCTCCGACGAGAACCGGCTGGATGAGATTGGCCCACAAGGGAATGCCCTTTGGCCGTCCCGAATAGACCATCAGCACGAGATTTTGAAGGAAGAAACTGAGCGCGAATGAGGTGATCAAGAGGATCGACGGGTCGGCGGTGCGCAGCGGCCGAAACGCCACTCGCTCGGACGCCAGCGCCACGACAATCAGAACCGAGATGATCGAGATCACCAGGATCGGCGCCGGCCATGCGCCGATGAACATCATGGCGGCGTCCGCCGCCGACGGCACGATCAGTGCATAAGCGCCCACCATGATGAAGTCTCCGTGCGCGAAATTGATCAGCCGCATAACACCGAAGATGAGGCCGATGCCGAGCGCGCACAGCGCAAATAGACTGCCGAGGCTAATGGCGTCCACGGCGTTCTGAATTATGGTTTGCAGCACCTACACGTCCCTCGGATCTCGGCCACGACTGCTGGCCCGATCATGCAGGCAGCTGCACGAACCGGCCCACGTGCCCATTTGTCGGGCCCTTGTCGTCGCGGAAATCCACTTGCCTCCTGTTTGGCGCGCGTAGTAGGGACGCAAAAGTCTGGTCGCGTCAAGACGCCGGGCGGTGCCGCGCGGCGGCATCAGGGGCGTTGATCGGGCGCGCCGAATCGGGCTGGAGAATTGTCCAAGTGGGTTCGCCTGCGGGTTTCACCGCGCCGCGCGACGATAGTGTCTAATCGCCGCACGTGGGCCGACCGGTCAAGGGGAGGAGCTGTTGAAATCCATGGCGGACGCGGGTGCCGATGGCGTTCGGTTGTGGCGCTGCGCGCGCGCTTTCTTTGCGGTTGTGTTCATCCTGGGCGCCGCTGGTACGGCGGTGGCGCAGGAGGACGCCGACCATGATTCGCTGGCCCAGGCCTACACCTTCCACTCCCGTGGCCTGCACCACGCGGCGATCAAGTTCTTTGAGCTGGCACTCGCCTCCGACCCCGACAATGTCGAAGCTCATTTCACGACGGCCGAGGCCTACCGGCCGGTGGTGGAATTACGTCCCGACAGCGGACTCGCCCGCGAAGAGCGCTTGATCCTGGCCGGCGTTTCGGCCGAGCGCGAGGGCGCGAAATGCGCTCGGCAGGCGGAGGCGGCGAGGGTGGTCGAGAGCCTTGCCGACCTCGCCGCGCGGATGGAGGAACTGGTCACGCGCGTTGACCGTCTCGTCGCCGATGTCGATCGTCGTCTCACGACCATAGAGATCACCCTAGGCGACGCGGCGCAATGAGGTGCCGGCGTCTCTCGCTCATGGGCGTGGGGTGTGGCTCTCATGGGCCTGGGCGCGATGGGGTGTGGGCTCTAAAGCCTCTGCGCGATCGCCTGCCCCATGTCCGAAGTGGAAGCCGTGCCGCCCATATCGGTCGTGCGCACCGCGCCCTCGGCGACGACCTGCTCGATGGTGGCGACGATCGCGGCGGCGGCCTCGCCGTGACCGAGATGGTCGAGCATCATGGCTCCCGACCAGATCTGCCCGATCGGGTTGGCGATTCCTCGGCCCGCGATATCGGGCGCCGATCCGTGCACCGGTTCGAACATCGAGGGGTGGTGGCGCTCGGGGTTGATGTTGGCCGACGGCGCGATGCCAATGCTGCCGGCCACCGCCGGCCCGAGATCGGAAAGAATGTCGCCAAACAGATTCGAGCCAACGACCACATCGAACCAATCTGGATGTTGGACAAAGTGGGCGGTGAGGATGTCGATATGAAACTGGTCGGTCGTGACGTCGGGATAGCGGCGCGCGACCTCGTGGAACCGTTCGTCCCAGTACGGCATCGTGTGAATGATACCGTTCGACTTGGTTGCCGACGTGAGGTGGCGTTTGGGCCGGCTTTGTGCGAGCTCGAAGGCATAGGTGAGAATGCGGTCGACGCCGTGCCGCGTGAAGACTGATTCCTGCACCGCCATCTCGCGCTCGGTGCCGGCATACAGCCTGCCGCCGATTTCGGAGTATTCGCCCTCGACGTTCTCGCGGACCACGACGAAGTCGATGTCCGCCGGGCCGCGGCCGGCGAGCGGTGATGAGATGCCCTCGAGCAGCCGGCACGGTCTCAGAACCGCGTATTGATCGAAGTTGCGCCGGATCGGGATCAAAAGCCCCCACAGCGAGATGTGGTCGGGGACCGCGGGATCGCCCACCGCGCCGAGATAAATGGCATCGTGGCGTGTGAGCGTCGCGAGGCCGCCCTCGGGCATCATTCGCCCGGTGCGCTGATAGGCCTCGCAGCCCCAGTCGAGCTCGCGCCAATCAAAGCTGATGCCGAAGCGCTTGCCGGCTGCCTCTAAGACGCGAATTCCTTCCGGCATGACCTCCTTGCCGATGCCGTCACCGGGGATGGTCGCTATGTTGTGGTCGGCCATGGTGGCTCCTTTCCTTCAGCCGCGCGCCAGCTCGAAGCCCGCCAGGACATTGACAACGTTGGCGCCAAGCGCCGGCAGCGCATAGCCGCCTTCGAGGACGAAGGGGGTTGGTGTGGATGCTCCGGCGATACGGTCACCGAGGCGACAATAATCGTCAGACCCTAGTGTCCTGATCGATAAATGGATATGATTATATTTCTATTTGTTTTTAGGAGGCGCGATTGATGGCGAGAGTGGCGGTGACGATCTCTTTGAGCGATGACGAGCGCGCCGAATTGGAGGCGCTGTCTCGTCGTCGCAAGACGTCGCAGGGGCTTGCGCGGCGGGCTCGGATCGTCTTGGCGGCGGCGGAAGGGTTGGAGAACAAGGAGATCGCCGTTCGTCTCGAGGCGAGCGCGGACACCGTGGGCAAGTGGCGTCGCCGCTATGCGGCGGAGGGCCTCGACGGTCTGTACGACGAACCCCGCCCCGGCGCGCCGCGTCAAATCGGCGATGACGCCATCGCGGAAGCGGTCCGGCTGACGCTGGAAGAGACGCCGCCGGACGCGACCCATTGGAGCCTTCGCTCGATGGCGCGGGCGAGCGGCCACGCGCCCTCGACCATTCATCGCATCTGGCGGGCCTTCGGCTTGCAGCCGCATCGCTCGGAGACCTTCAAGCTGTCGAGCAATCCCTTCTTCGTGGAGAAGGTCCGCGACATCGTCGGTCTGTATTTGGCGCCGCCGGATCGTGCCCTGGTTCTCTGTGTCGACGAAAAGAGCCAGATCCAGGCCCTGGACCGTTCCCAGCCCCTCTTGCCGATGCGCCCCGGGCAGGCGGAGCGGCGCAGCCACGACTACAAGCGCCACGGCACGACCTCTCTCTTCGCGGCCCTCGACATCGCCACGGGAGAGATCATCGGCAAATGTTTCCCGCGCCATCGGGCCCGAGAGTTCCGCAAATTCCTCGACCTCGTCGAGGCGAACGTCCCTGGTGATCTCGACATCCACATCGTCATGGACAACTACGGGACCCACAAGACCAAGGCGATCCGCGACTGGTTCGCCAAACGGCCGCGCTGGCAGGCCCATTTCACACCCACCAGCGCCTCCTGGCTGAACCAGGTCGAGCGCTGGTTCGGGCTGCTGACCGACAAGCAGATCAGGCGCGGCGTCCATCGCTCCACCAAGGAGTTGGAGCGCACCATCCTCGACTACATCGACACGACAAACCAGAACCCCAAACCCTTCAAATGGACCAAATCCGCCGATGACATCCTCGCCGCCATCCAGCGGTTCTGCCTCCGAACAATCGAAACCGCTGAACAGCAGGCGAAAATCATGCGAACTTCGGAATCGGGACACTAGCCGGAAGCGCGAGATCGGATCCTCGGCACAAGTATCGACGCTCAATGATATCACCAGCGCCGTTGCCGCAAACTCGGCTATCCGCCGTAGCCCCGCTTCCAGTGCGGCCGCGTAGGTCGCTCATTCCGCACCCCAACGCATCGGTAGGTTCAGGTTGAAGCCCTCGCCCCGGCCTACGCCAGTCTCGTCGCCATAACCCGAAAATATGGGTACTCCTGGGCCGGATCACCGTGCAACGAGACGAATAGCACATCCGATCGCGCCGCGAAAATTGATTGGGTCCCGTTGCCGTTATGATAGTCGCCATCGAGGATCGCGATGCGCTCCGCGCCACCGTCTCGCAAGGCCTGCGTCGCGACCGCCGCGCCGTTGGGGATGCTTTTTGCCACGCTTAGCGCGACGTTGGCCCCCGCGCGGGCGGCCCGCCAAGTGCCTGCGGTGATCGGTGTGCCCGCGTCGAAAGAGAAATAGCCGAGCCTGCCGTCGATGGTCTCGGGTTCTCGATTTGTCATTCCCCGCACCGGCCAGCTGAGCGGCAAGGCGTCAGTATCGCCATGTTCGGCGCGCCACTGCTCGTGCGCGGTACGAAGATAAAGTCAGGACGGGATCGGCGTGAACCCGGCTCAGCGGCGCTGAGCCGTGGTCGGCGGGCGCCACGATCTCGCCAAGTCCCGCCTCGCGTACCCGGGCCAGCACGGCGTCCGCCCGCGCCCGACACTCGTGGCACGGCGCCATCGCGCCATCGATGAGCTCCGCGCGCCCCGCTTGCAACCGATGATCATCCGAATAGATGGTGATCAAGAAATTCGCCCCTCGTGGCTCCGGTGAGGGGCGGGAGTATTTCAGACTGGCCTCGGCGGCGTCCATGCGAGTTGATCGAGGAACGCAGCCGGCGGTTTGGCGCTCCGGGGGGCGAACGATAGAGTCAACCCATGCAGCTTGATATCGTGTCCGACACAATCTGTCCGTGGTGCCTAATCGGAAAGCGCCGCTTGGAGAAGGCGCTCGGCCAGCGGCCCGATTTCGACCTCACGATCACCTGGCATCCGTTCCAGCTCAACCCCGAGATGCCCGCTGAGGGTATAGATCGCAAGGCGTACCTCGACCGCAAGTTCGGGGGGGCTAGCGCCGCCGAGCGCATCTATGACGCGGTGTGCGCCGCCGGACACGCGGAGGGTATTCCATTCGCCTTCGAGGACATCGGGCGGGTGCCCAATACCCTCGATTCGCACCGGCTGATCCATTGGGCGAACGACGCGGAGTGCCAGGACGTCGTGGTCGAAAGCCTGTTCCGCCTCTATTTCATGGATGGCAAGGACGTTGGCGATAAGGCCGTGCTGGTTGGGGCCGCCGAAGAGGCGGGCATGGACGGTGCGGCCATCGCCGCGCGGCTCTCGACCGACGAGGACGTTGAGCGTGTGCGCCGGGCCGCCGACGAGGCGGCGCGGATGGGCGTGAGCGGGGTTCCCTGCTTCATCTTCGAGGGCGGCTACGCGGTTTCAGGCGCACAAGATCCGGCGGTGTTTCTTCAGGCGTTCGACTCTCTCGGCGCGGTTGGCGCGGGCGCCGAGGCCTTGGCGCCCGCCGCGAAGCCCTGAGCGGCGATCGCCGCTAGGCGCTGCGCCACCATCCGCACGCCCTTCAATCGATCCTCCGGCGCCTGCCAATCGCGTCGAATCACCAGTCGGTGGTCGGGCCGCAGTTTGACCGTGCCGGCCTGGTGGCTGATGTAGTCAACGAGCCCGGCCGGGTTGGCGAAGCTGTCGTTGCGAAATCCGAGTGTGGCGCCACGGGCGCCCGCATCGAGCTTCTCGATGCCGGCGATGCGGCACTGTTGTTTGATGGCCACGACCTCTAGCAGATGATCGACTTCCTCGGGCAGGGGGCCAAACCGATCGACCAGCTCGGCGGCCATCGCGTCGATATCGGCCGCCGTCTCGAGCCGCGACAATCGCCGATAGAGGCCGAGCCGCACCGTCAGATCCTCGACGTAGGCTTCGGGTATCAGGATGCTCGCGCCGATGGCGATTTGCGGCGACCAGCGTTCGTCGACCTCCGCGCGCGCGGTTCCACCATCGGCGCGCAGGCTGGCCACCGCCTCCTCCAACATTTGCTGGTAGAGCTCGAAACCGACCTCTCGGATGTGGCCGGATTGTTCGCTCCCCAGCAGGTTGCCGGCGCCGCGGATGTCGAGATCATGGCTCGCCAGGCTGAATCCGGCGCCCAATTCGTCCAAGGACTGCATCACTTGGAGGCGTCGGTCGGCCGCCGCCGTGGGGATGCGGCGCGGCGGCAGCGTCAGATAGGCGTAAGCCCGCACCTTCGCCCGGCCGATACGGCCGCGCAGCTGGTAGAGCTGGGCTAGCCCGAAGCGGTCGGCGCGATAGACGATCAACGTGTTCGCGGCCGGCAGGTCGAGGCCGGATTCGATGATGTCGGTGGAGATGAGCACGTCGAGTCGGCGGTCGTAAAAGGCCTGAATGATGCTGTCGAGTGTGCGCGGTGGCAGCTGGCCGTGCGCCACCGCATACTTGACCTCAGGCACGCGCTCTTTCAGGAATCTCTCGGCCTCGGGTAGTTCCGAGATGCGCGGACAGACGAAAAAGCTTTGGCCGCCACGGTAGTGTTCGCGCAGCACCGCCTCGCGGATCGTGACCGGATCGAACGGCATGACGAACGTGCGCACCGCCAGGCGGTCGACGGGCGGCGTGGCGATAAGACTAAGTTCGCGGATCCCGCTCAACGCCATTTGCAACGTCCGGGGGATCGGCGTCGCCGTCAGCGTCAGCACATGTACATCGCTGCGCAGCGCCTTGATCTGCTCTTTGTGCGCCACCCCAAATCTCTGTTCCTCGTCGATGATGACCAGGGCCAGGTCGGCGAATTTCACGTTCTTGCCCAAGAGCGCGTGGGTGCCGATGACGATGTCGATCTCGCCGCTCGCGATGCCGCGGCGCGTCTCGGCGGCCTCGCGGGCCGGCACCAGCCGCGACAGCTGGCCGATGCGGATCGGCAGTCCGACGAAGCGCTCGCGAAACGTCTGCGCATGCTGGCGGCACAGCAGCGTGGTCGGCGCGACCAAAGCCACCTGCTGGCCGGAGATGGCGATGGTGAACGCGGTCCGGAGGGCCACCTCGGTCTTGCCGAAACCGACGTCGCCGCAGATCAGGCGGTCGAGTAGCTTGCCGGCGGCGAGGTCGGCCAGGACCTCGTCGATGGCGCGGGCCTGGTCCTCGGTCTCGTGATACGGGAAGCGGGCGCAGAACTCGTCGTAGCTGCCGACCGGCGGCGATATCGGCGGGACGCTGCGCACGGCGCGATCGGCGGCCACCTTGATCAAGGCTTGGGCGATCTCATTGATCCGTTTCTTGGCGCGCGCCTTGCGGGACTGCCAGCCGGCGCCGCCGAGTTTGTCCAGTGGCGTTTGCGCCTCTTCGGAGCCGTACCGCGACAGCACCTCGATGTTCTCGACCGGAACGAACAATCGGTCGCCACCGTCATAGGTGAGCCACAGGCAATCGTGCGGCGCTCCACTCACGTCGAGAGTTTGCAGGCCCTCGAAACGACCGATCCCATGATCGATGTGAACCACCAGATCGCCTTGATCGAGGTTCGACACCTCAGTGATGAAATGCTCGGCGCGGCGGCTGCGCCGGGGTGGCCGGGCCATGCGATCACCGAGGATGTCCTGTTCGCCGATGACGACGACGGTATCGGTCTCGAAACCACGTTCGAGACCAAGCACCCCAAGCCCCACCGTGCCGGCGCGCAGCTCCGAGGCCTCGCCCCAATTCTCCACCGCGACGGCGCCGTGCAGACCGTGGTCGCCGAGCACGCTGGCCAGGCGGTCGCGGGCGCCGGCACTGAAGCTCGCGATCAGGACTTTCCGGCTCTGAGCATGCAGCGCGTCGATGTGCTCGATTACGGCCTCGAAAACGTTGCGGTCGGCTTGTGCGCGGTCAGGGCCGAAATCGCGACCCGGACGTCCGCTGGCGTCAAGCGTCCGTTCGTCCTCTGGCTCGGCGAACGGTGAGAATGTGATCACCGCCCGGCTAGCAAGGTGCACCGCCCACTCGGCCTCATCGAGGTAGAGCCGATTGGGGAGCAGCGGCTTGTAGGGCAACGCGGCGCCTCCGCCCGCCCCGCCGCTTGCCCGCGCCTGATAGTGCTCCTGGATCATGGCCAGCCGGCTGTCGCACGCGGCTTGCGCGTGGTGATCGAGGCTGACGGTCGCCTCCGGGAGGTAGTCGAAAATCGTTTCCAAGGTCTCGTGGAACAGTGGCAGCCAGTGCTCCATGCCGATGTGGTGACGCCCAGCGCACACCGCCTCATACAAAGGATCGTCGGTCGCGACGCCGAACAGGGCGGCGTAGCCGGCGCGGAAGCGGGTGATCGCATCGTTGTCCAGCATCACCTCGCTCACGGGCCCGAGTTGCAGCCCCTCGATCGCGCCAGTGGTGCGCTGGCTGAGCGGATCAAAGCGCCGTATGGATTCGATCGTGTCGCCGAAAAAATCCAGCCGGACGGGTTCGGCGGCGGCAGGGGCGAAGAGGTCGATGATGCCGCCGCGCACGGCATACTCGCCGGGCTCCCGCACGGTGCCGGCGCGACGGTAGCCGTGGCGCTCCAGATAGCCGAGCAATGTCGTCGGGTCGAGGCGAGCGCCGGCCGCGATGGTTTGGCGGACGCCGGCCAGTAGCTTGCGCGCCGGCATCCGCTGGAGGGCGGCGGTCACCGTCGTCAAGACGAAACGCGGCGCCGCCCCATCCTCGCTGGCCGCCAGTCTTGCCAGCGCCTCCAACCGCTGCGCGGCCACCTCGCCGGTGGGAGAGACACGGTCGTAAGGGAGGCAGTCCCACGGCGGCAAGATCACTGCATCCATGCCCGGCGCGAAAAACGCGAGTGCTTGCGCCATCGCCATCAGCCGGGATTCGTCGCGAGCCACATGAAGGACGGTATTCGGTGTCGCGGCGGCGATTTGAGCGAGCGCCATCGCATCCGCGCCCTCAGGCGCGCCGCTAATCGTGTGCCGTCCCCGAGACAGCGATACTTGTTGATTATTTATCAGTTGGATGTATGACATATTTAAAGTTAACAAACAGGTCCATTATGGTGCCGGCGTGAGCCACGGGGACGGGCGCGCGGCCGACTACCCACGACCACAAATCGGAGTCGTCGAGCTCTAGAAGCTTCTCGTATTCGTTCATCTCGGCCGCGTCGAAGGCAACAAGGTGGTGCTCGGCGAAGGCTCCGAGGATCAGATCCATCTCCTTGGTGCCACGGTGTTGGCTGCGAAACCGGAGGCGCTTGCGCCGTTCAAAGAGCCCCTCGTCGGAAGACATCCCTCACCTGCCAGTGGGCGTACCAGTGGGCGCGGGCCTCAACTGATCGCGGCTGCGGACGCGAGCATATCCTGAGCCCTTGATGGGCGCGAGCCCGCTATATCGGCGCGGGCTTGGCATGGCCTGGCCGCCGCCGCCGCGCTTCGCTAGTGTCGCGTCCGGAGAAGCCCCGACGAGTGCGCCATGCGGCCCGAAGTTCTGTTTCCCCTGTTCGCGCCGGTGACCAAGCTGCCGGGGGTCGGGCCGCGCCTCGGCAAAGTGATTTCGACGTTTGCCGGCCCCCAGGTCGTCGACTTGTTATGGCATCTCCCCAGCGGCCTGATCGATCGCCGCTTCGCCCCCAAGATCGCCGAGGCCCCGCTGCACGCCGTCGTCACTCTGACGGTCCGCGTCGGGCGCCATCAGCCCTCGCGCAACCGGCGCGGTCCCTACAAGGTGCGCTGTAGCGACGATACCGGCGCCATCGCCGTCGTCTTCTTCCACGTCCGCGGTGATTACCTTCAAAAGACCCTGCCCGAAGGCGAGATTCGCGTGGTCAGCGGGAGACTCGAGCGCTTTGGTGATGAACTTCAGATCACGCACCCCGACCATATCGGCACCATCGATGAGCTGGCCCAGTTGCAAGCTGTCGAGGCCGTCTATCCGCTGTACGCCGGGATCACCGCGAAACCGTTGCGGCGCGCTATCGAGGCCGCCCTGGAGCGTGCGCCGCGGCTCCCGGAGTGGCAGGAGCCGAGCTTCGTGCGGCGTCAGGGCTGGGCCGATTGGCGCGAGGCGCTCCTTCAGACCCATCGCCCCGAGCATGAGACCGATCTCGGGTTGAATTCGCCGCCCCGCCGCCGTCTTGCCTATGACGAGCTCCTTGCCAATCAGCTCGCGCTCGGTCTGATCCGCGCCCACTCCCGGGGCGAGCGCGGGCGGGCGCTGTCGGGGGACGGTCGGCTCCGCGCGCAAGTGATGGCGGTGTTGCCGTATCAACTGACCGCCTCTCAGAGCCGGGCGTTGACCGAAATCGAGGCCGATCTGCGCGGATCGCGGCGCATGCTGCGATTGCTGCAAGGCGATGTCGGCAGCGGCAAGACAATCGTCGCGCTGATGGCGATGCTGATGGCCGTCGAGAGCGGCGCGCAGGCTTGCCTGATGGCGCCGACCGAACTTCTCGCGCGACAACACAGCGATGTGCTGGCGCCGCTCGCCGCTCAAGCGGGCGTCGGCGTCGAACTCCTGACCGGGCGCGCCAAGAGCCGCGAGCGCGAGTCCCACAGACGCGCCGTGGCCAGCGGCGAGGCGCGGATCGTGGTCGGCACCCACGCCCTGTTCCAAGAAGGCGTCGAGTTCGCCGACCTTGGCCTCGTGGTTGTCGACGAGCAGCATCGATTCGGTGTTCACCAACGCCTCGCGTTGGCCGCCAAGGGCGCGGTTCCTGACATCCTGGTGATGACGGCGACGCCGATTCCGCGCACCCTCACGCTCACCACCTACGGCGATATGGAGGTCTCGACGCTGCCCGATAAGCCGGCGGGCCGCAAAGCGGTGGACACGCGTGCGCTGCCATCGAGCCGGTTGAACGATGTGATCGCGGCCGTCGCGCGCGAGGTCGAGCGCGGCGCGCGCGCCTACTGGGTGTGCCCGCTGGTGAGCGAGTCAGAGACCGTTGATTTGGCCGCCGCCGAGGAACGTCATCGCGAGCTGGCGGCGCGGTTTGGCGATCGGGTCGGGCTGGTTCATGGCCGCCTCTCAGGGCCCGAGAAGGATCGCGTCATGGCGGCCTTCGCGGGGGGAGCGATTTACATTCTGGTCGCCACGACCGTGATCGAGGTCGGCGTGGACGTGCCCGAGGCGACGATCATGGTCATCGAGCATGCCGAGCGCTTCGGCCTTGCCCAACTGCATCAATTGCGGGGGCGGATCGGTCGGGGATTGGCCGCCTCCACCTGCCTGCTTCTCTACGCGCCGCCGCTGGGGCCGGCGGCCCGGGCGCGCTTGGACGTTGTGCGTGAGACCAACGATGGTTTTCGTATAGCGGAAGAGGATTTGCGGCTGCGCGGCGCCGGCGAGCTCCTTGGCACCCGCCAGAGCGGGCTGCCGGTCTTCAGGCTCGCCGATGTCGCCGCCCACGAGGAGCTTCTGGCGGCCGCCCGTGACGATACCCGGCGCTTGCTCGACGAGGACCCAGAACTGACCGGCCCCCGGGGCCCAGCGCTACGTGTTCTTCTCTACCTGTTTGAGCGCGACGCGGCCGTGCGCTACCTCCGCTCCGGCTGATCAGCCGGCCGAGTCACGCTGGCGGTTGTCGTCCTGGATGTCGCCCGACTCAGGCCCGGTCGCGACCGGGCGCGACAGGGCTTGGACACCGGCGGCGCGATCTTCCGGCGTCACCAAGCCGCCCGAGATGACCATTTTGATTCCCTCCTCCACCGACATGTCGAGGTGGATGAGAGCGGCGCGCGGGACGAACAGAAGAAATCCGGAGGTCGGGTTGGGCGTGGTCGGCAAGAAGATGTTGACGACATCTACCTCGGTGAGGCGCTGCACCTCGCCCTTGGTCACACTGGTGACAAAGGCCAGCGCCCACAGACCGTGGCGGGGATACTCGACCAGGACCACCTCGCGAAACGAGGTCGACGATTGCGCCAGCACGGTTTCGAATATCTGCTTCAGCGCCCCGTAGACGGAGCGCACGATCGGCATGCGGTTGACCAGACTCTCGCCGAGACGGAAAAACGTGCGACCGAGCACATGGACGGACACGAAGCCAACCAAGGTCAGGCCCACCAGAACGATGACCAGGCCCAGTCCGGGAATATTGAAGGGTAGATAGAACTCGGGGTTGTAGCGCTCGGGGATAAGTGGCGTGATCCGATTGTCGATGAACGTGACGATCAGCCAGACCAGGTACATCGTAATCCCGATCGGACCGGCCACGATGGTCCCGGTCAGAAAATAGTTGCGCAGCTGTCGGAATGGCCGCCGACCGGCCGGTTGCACCAGCTTGGGCGGCACAGGTTCGGCGTTCTCGTTCATCCTTGCTCCCGTGTGGCGCCCGCTGCGATGGGCGTCGTCCAATAAGCTGACATAGGAACCGGCCTCGCGCCTGTCCAGACCGGCTATACTCGGTCCATCCTGTTTCGCGGTCGTGGCGGTTCAATGAGCATAGTACCCCACATTCGGTCGCTTGCGACCGCGGTCCCCCCTTTTGTTTTGGATCAGGCTGAGGTGGCGCGCCAAGCGGCAACCCATTTCGCCGGCTCGTTCGGGGATTTCGCGCGGCTCGAGCCCATCTTTGCCAACGCCGAGATCGAGACCCGCTACTCCTGTGTGCCGATGGCTTGGTACGGCGAGCGTCACAGCTTCGCCGAGCGCAACCGCTGTTACATCGAGAATGCGGTCGAGCTGCTCGCCGAGGCGGCCGTGGCGGCCATCGAGCAGGCGGGCCTTCAACTCGACGATATCGGCGGTATCGTTACGGTGTCCTCGACCGGGATCGCGACGCCCAGTCTCGATGCGCTTTTAATGGAGCGGCTGAGTTTGCGCCGTGACGCGCAACGGCTCCCCATATTTGGCCTCGGGTGCGCGGGCGGGGTGGTCGGTCTTGCCCGTACCGCGGCGTTGGCGCGCGCTGAACCTGATCGAAACTTCTTATTCCTTGTCGTCGAGCTCTGCGGACTGACCTTCCGCAACACTGATTTTACTAAGAGCAACGTCGTTGCCACGGCCTTGTTTGGCGACGGGGCGGCGGCCGCCGTCGTGGGATGCGACGGGGAGGGGTTCGAGGTTACCGCCTGGGGTGAGTACACGTGGCCAAACTCGCTCGACATCATGGGGTGGCGGGTACTCGACGACGGCTTTGGCGTTCTCTTCTCCCAGGACATCCCCGAGCTGGTGCGCGGGCGCGTGCATGAGGCGTGCCGTGGCTTCCTGGAGCGCCACGGTCTTGGCTTGGCAGATATTGACACCTTCATCTGTCACCCGGGCGGTCCCAAGGTGCTCGACGCACTTGAGGAGGTATTCGGGCTCGCTGCCGGCGGGCTCGACTTGTCGCGCCGGGTTCTCAAGCGTTACGGCAACATGTCTGCGGCTACGGCGTTGTTCGTGCTCGACGAGGTCCGGCGGGCCGGTCGGCGCGGCACTCATCTCATGTCAGCGCTAGGCCCGGGTTTCACCTGCGGCCTCCTGACGTTGAGGGCGACTTGAGCGGGGTTGGGAGCGCCCTCTATTGGATCGTGGGAGTGGTCGCGGTGCAGCGGCTGGGCGAGCTTTGGCTGTCTCGTCGCAACACGCGACGCCTGCTCGACCAGGGCGGGGTCGAGCATGGCGCTCGCCACTATCCGCTCATCGTCGCCGTGCATCTTGCGTGGCTCGCGGCGCTTGTTCTCTGGGTTGACGCCGATACGGCGCCGAGTTGGCCATTCCTCGTTCTCTACCTGGCCCTGCAGCTGGCGCGCGTTTGGATACTATGGAGCCTCGGTCGCTTCTGGACCGCCCGTGTCATCACGCTACCGGACGCGCCGCTCGTTCGTCGCGGCCCCTACCGCTTCCTGCGCCATCCCAACTATGTCGTTGTCAGCGCCGAGATTGCCGTTCTGCCACTCGCCTTCGGGGCCTGGGAACTGGCGCTCGGCTTCACCCTCGCCAACCTGGCCATCTTGCGACATCGCATCACGGTCGAGAACGCGGCGCTCGCTGAACGAGCGTAGGCCATCTTGATGACGGGCGCGCGACGGGGCCGGGCCTGGCCCGGCGCGGGTCGAGTGCGGTAGTTTTGGTCATGCGCCACCGGGTGTCAATCGGCGTTGAACATTGACCCCCTATCGGCGTGCAATGTTGACCCCTTTGGGGATGCACGGCGGAGGTCGTACAGGTAGTCCATAGGAGGGGCCCGCGCGCGGGCCGACGCGCCCACCACGCGGCTGGCGGCGGACCGCGTGTGGGAGGTTCCTGTGGGCCCACCTGGGCGACCGGGCCGCAGGTGGATCGGTTGCCTTTAGGACCGATTCTTGAAGCGCCAGGAGTCGTTTCCGGTCTCGATGATCTCGCAGTGGTGCGTCAGACGATCGAGGAGCGCGGTGGTCATCTTGGCGTCGCCGAAGACGGACGGCCATTCGCCGAAGGTCAGGTTGGTGGTGACGATGATCGAGGTGCGCTCGTAGAGCCGGCTGACGAGGTGGAACAGCAGCTGGCCTCCGGTTTGGGCGAAGGGCAGGTAGCCGAGCTCGTCGAGGATGACGAGGTCGCGCCGGGCCAGCTGATCGGCGAGCCGGCCCTGGCGGCCGGCGCGGGCTTCGGCCTCGAGCCGGTTGACCAGGTCGGCGACGTTGAAGAAGCGGCCCCGGGCGCCATCGCGGATGCAGGCCCGCGCGATGGCGACGGCGAGATGGCTCTTGCCGGTGCCGGTGCCGCCGATCAGCACGGCGTTGCGCTGGTTGGCCAGGAAGCCGCCGACCGCCAACTCGCGGACCAGCGGCTCGTTGACCGGGGTGTCGGTGAAGTCGAAGTCGGCCAGCTCCTTGGCCAGCGGCAGCTTGGCGCCACTCATCTGGTACTTGATGGATCGCGCCTGCTTGTCGGCGATCTCGGCCTTCAACAGCTCGCCGATGATTCGCTGCATCGGATGCTGGCGCTTGAGGCCGTCGGCGAGCACCTCGTCGAACGCGTCGCGCATGCCGGCGAGCTTGAGTGCGGCCATCATCTCCAGGACCTCATGGCGCTCCATGGCCGACCCCCCTCAAGCGGTCGTAGCGGGTGCAATCGGCCACCGGCTCAAAGCGAAGACGCAGGTTCGCGGGCGTCGGGATCGGCGCCGTCTCGGACGGCTGGCGCCGACGATTGAGGATGTTGAGCACGACGTCGGCGCTGCACACGCCGCCAGCGAGCGCCTCGGCACAGGCGGCCTCCACCGCCGCCAGCCCATCCGCCAGCACGGCGGTGAGGATCTCGACCATCTGCCTGTCGCCGTCGTCGTGGCCGGCGAGCCGGACGCGCACGCGACCCAGGGCGCCGGGCAGCGCCCAGTCCTTGAACGGCGCGCCGTTACGAAGCGCACCGGGCTTCCTCGCCAGCACGGGCACCTAGTGCCACGGGTCATAGACGGTCTGGTCGCGGCCGAAGCGCCGGGCATGCTCGGCGACGATCTCGCCGTCCTGGCGGATGACGATGCGATCGGCGTAGGCATGGACCTCGACCGGACGGCCGACGGCGCGCGCCGCCACGCTGTACTTGTTGCTGTCGAAGCGCACCAGGCAGGTCTTCGACACCGACGCCGGGACTGCGTGGAAGCCGTCGAACGGCCCGCGATAGCCGACCAGGGACGGACGCTCGTCCTCGAACACCTGCCAGACAGTCCTGTCCTTGAACACCGGGTGGGGATGACCCCGGGCGTAGGCGACGCACTGGTCCAAGAGCCAGGCGTTGAGCTCGTCGTAGGTCTTGAAGCGCAGCCGCGGGGTGAAGAACCGACCGCGGATGATCCCGACCTGGTTCTCGACCTGCCCCTTCTCCCATCCCGCTCCCGGCGTGCATGCTGTCGGTTCGACCAGGTAGTGGCCACACATCTGCACGAAGCGCCGGTTGAACGCGCGCTCCTTGCCGATGAGGACGGTCTGCACCGCCGTCTTCATGTTGTCGTAGATGCCTCGCCGGCAGGCACCCTGGAACAGCCGGAATGCCCGGTCGTGGGCGTCGAACACCATCTCCTGGCTCTCGCGCGGATAAGCGCGGACGAAGAACATTCGGCTGTGGCACAGCCGGACGTGCGCGACCTTGACCTTGGTCGTCACCCCCGCCAGCACCACGTACTCGTGGCTCCAGTCGAACTGATAGGCCTCGCCCGGCGAGAACACCAACGGCACATAGGTCTGCGCCGTCGATGCCGAACGGCGCCACCGCCACGCCTTGGCGTAGCGCCGCACCGCGTCGTAGCCGCCGCCATAGCCCAGACCCTCGAGGGCTTCGGAGATCCGTAGCAGCGTCAGCCGCTCCCGCTTCGACTTGGTCTCGTTGGCCTCCAGCATCCGCTCCAGCTCGGCCGTCCACGGCCCCAGCTTCGGCATCGGCTGGACCCGCCGGTCGTAGGTGAACGCCGTCGCCTGCGAACGGATCACCTTGCGCACCGTGTTGCGCGAGACCTTCACGTCCCGCACGATCTCCTTGATCGGCTTCCCCTTGACGAAATACTCCCGCCGGATCCGCGCTATCGTCTCCACGACCAACATCCCCCACCACCTCGTCCGCCCAAAAACGAGGTGACTTGGACTAGCCAGGCTCAGGGGGTCAAATTTGGACGCCGATCACCCCTCAACAGGGGTCAACTTTGCACGCCGTTCCACAGTCTGGACGCGTCCCGTTGGTATCCAACGGCGCCTCCCCCAAGTCGTGGATGGTGATGTCGTTATAGCCACGGCGGCGGAATGCGTCGGCCGGAAAGGGATTGGCGGCACCGGCTTCGTAGACGACGACTTTGGCGGCGACAGTCATTATGTGGGGCTCCGAGAAGGGACACACACACAATCTACCGGGGGAGGGTTAACAACTAAATCTACCGGGGGAGGGTTAACAACTAATTGCCCCGATGGCGGCGGCGTTTGACGCGCGGCCGTGGCTGGCCAACGATGCTACGAGCACGTCGGCTATGGCGGGAGGAGCGTGGCATGGCGCACAGGCTGGACGGCAAGAACGCGTTGGTCACGGGCGCGTCGAGCGGCCTGGGCCGCCATATCGCGTTGACACTGGCCCGCGCCGGCGCCCGCGTCGCGGTCTGTGCTCGGCATGCGCAGCGTCTCGCCGCTCTGGTTGACGAGGTCGAGGCCTTCGATGGCCGAGCGATCGCGATCGCGCTCGATGTCACCGACGGCGATAGTGTGCGGAATGCGGTCGAGACG
Source organism: Alphaproteobacteria bacterium (assembly GCA_965226045.1). Taxonomy (GTDB): domain Bacteria; phylum Pseudomonadota; class Alphaproteobacteria; order VGEJ01; family VGEJ01; genus CBDDBU01. Next base: position 49,690 of record CBDDBU010000025.1, on the reverse strand, counting down.
GCCGAGACCGAACTCGGCCCGATCACGATCCTCGTCAACAACGCCGGGGTGGCGCGGCCCCGGTTTATCGTCGATCACGACGAGGCCGACTACGACCACATCATGGATACCAATCTCAAGGGCGCCTGGCTCGTTGCCACCGAACTCGGGCGCCACATGATCCGCCACGGTCATGGCGGCAAGATCGTGAACATGTCCTCGGTCGCCTCGTTCGACGTCGGCCGGCAGCTCTCGCTGTATGGCATGTCCAAGGCGGGACTGGAGTTGATGACCCGGGCCATGGCCAGGGAGTGGGCGCGCCACGATATCCAGGTCACCGCCATCGCGCCCGGCTTCATTCTCACCGACATGAACCGGGGGTTCTTCGCGACCGAGCAAGGCCAGCAGGCGATCGCGCAATTCCCGCGTCAGCGGATCGGCGAGCCCCGCGATCTTGACGGGCTGCTGCTGCTGCTGGTGTCCGACGCTTCGCGCTTCATCACCGGCAGCGTCGTCGTCATCGACGACGGGCAATCGCTGTAGCTCAGGCGGACAGCCGCTCCCCGATCCCGAGTTCGGCGATCATGGTCTCGCGCATCACGAATTTCTGAATCTTGCCGGTCACCGTCATCGGAAACGAATCGACGAAGCGGATGTAGCGCGGGATCTTGTAGTGAGCGATCTGGCCCTGGCAGAATTCACGGATCTCGTCCTCGCTCGCCGCCGCGCCGTCGCGGAGCTTGACCCACGCGCACAGCGCCTCGCCGTATCGGTCGTCGGGGACGCCAATGATCTGCACGTCGGCGATCTTGGGGTGGCCGTAGAGGAACTCCTCGATCTCGCGCGGATAGACGTTTTCGCCGCCGCGAATGACCATATCCTTGATGCGGCCGACGATGTTGCAATAGCCCGCCGCGTCGATCGTCGCGAGGTCGCCGGTGTGCATCCAACCGGCCGCGTCGATGGCCTCGGCGGTGAGTGCGGGGTCACCCCAATAGCCGAGCATCACGGAGTAGCCCCGCGCGCAGAGCTCGCCCGACTCGCCGGGGCGGACGACGCGGCCCTCGTCGTCGACGACCTTCACCTCGACATGAGGATGAACACGGCCGACCGTCGCGACCCGCCGCTCGTGGGGATCGTCGATCGAGGTCTGAAAACTAACCGGGCTTGTTTCCGTCATACCGTAGGCGATCGTCACCTCGTCCATGTGCATCTCCTCGACGACCCGTTTCATGACTTCGGTCGGGCAGGGCGAGCCCGCCATGATGCCGGTCCTCAAGGAATCTAGGTCGAAACGCGCGAACTCAGGATGCTCGAGTTCGGCGATGAACATGGTGGGCACGCCATAGAGCGCCGTGCAGCGCTCCATCTGCACGGTCTCGAGGACCGCGAACGGGTCGAATCCCTCACCGGGGAAGACCATCGCCGCGCCGTGGGTGATGCACGCGAGGTTGCCGAGCACCATGCCAAAACAGTGGTACAGGGGCACCGGGATGCACACCCGATCGGCGCCGGTCAGCGCCAGGGCCTGACCGACGAACAGGCCGTTGTTGAGAATGTTGTGATGGGTGAGCGTGGCGCCTTTGGGGTGCCCAGTGGTCCCGCTCGTGAACTGAATGTTGATGGCCTGGTCGAACTGCAGCAGAGCCGCCAGTTCGGCGAGCCGTTCCCGATGCCTTGCCTCGCCTCGCATCAGCACGTCGGCGAACCGCAGGTAGCCCGGCGCCGCGCCATCAGTCTGAATCAGCGTGCGCAGGCTGGGCAGTCGTTTGGCGCGCAGGGCGCCCGGCGCGGCGCCTGTGATCTCTGGCGCAAGCTCTGCCAGCATGCCGACGTAGTCGCTCGATTTGAACGCCGTCGCCGTGATCAGCGCTTTGCAGGCGACCTTGTTCAGCGCGTATTCGAGCTCGGTCAACCGATACGCCGGGTTGATGTTGACCAGGATAAGACCGGCCTTGGCGGTGGCGAACTGGGTGATCACCCATTCCGCGTTGTTGGGCGACCAAATGCCGACCCGATCGCCGGGCTCCAGCCCCAGCGCCAGCAGACCGGCGGCACAGGCGTCAACCTCCTTGCTCAGCTGGGCGTAGGTCCAGCGTACGTCCTGGTGAGGAACGATCAGCGCCTCGCGATCGGGCCAGCGCGCGACGACACGGTCGAAATGGGAGCCGATGGTCTCGCCGATCAGCGCCGTCGCGGAGGCGCCGTGTACATAGCTTTGGGTCAGTCCCACCATTTTCGACCGCTCCTCTTGTCGGACGGCTCGCGCACTCGGACGAGGGTTCGCGAAATTGTACTACTATTCGCGGCGAGCGGAGGTTCCGAGGAGGCGGAAATGGCCTGGACGACTCGCGTGACTGTGGGCCGGCGCAGCCTTTTATTGGTGCTCGCCCCGGGCTTGCCGCTCGTCCCGGGCTTGGCGCTCGTCGTGGGCCTGTTGCTCGCTGCGAGCACCGTCTCTCACGCCGAGCATCGCGTGCTCGCTGGGCACGAGATATTCGATCTCCTCGCCGGCAACACCGCCATGGGCGTCACCGGTGGCACGGCGTTCCGCCAATACTACTACCCCGACGGCCAGACTATTTGGCTCATGGAGGGCGGCGAGCCCGCCAACGGGCGCTGGCGACTCACCGAGGAGGGCGAGTATTGCGTGCTCTTCCGTTTTGGCGATTGGGCTTGTTACGCCGTCACGGCGGACGGTGATTCGGCGATCTGGGTACGCGAAGGTAATCGGCCGTTTCCGGCGCGCGTCGTTAAAGGACGTCAGCTCCATTTCGACTGAGGAGCCATTTCAACCGAGGAGAAGGGCATGCGCCCGGCGCTTGAAGTGATCAACCACCTGGCCTGCATCACCAATGATATGGAGAAGACGGTGCGGTTCTACCCCGACCTGCTGGGCATGGAGTTGTTCCTCGGCAAGGGGGTCGACGGCTTCCGCCACTATATCTTTCGGCTTTGGTCCCAACCAGATCGCCTTCTTCGAGTGTCGCGACGCCAAACCTCGGGAAGAGCGACCGCAGGCCGAGCGCCTCGGCTTTGACCATGTGTCGTTTACCGTCGCCGACAAGGCGGCGCTGTTCGGCTTCCGCGATCGGTTGAACTCGGCCGGCCGCGAGGTCTCGGAGGTTTTAGACTACGGCATGGTGTAGTCCTTCCACAGGCACGATCCGAATGGCCTGCCGATCGAGATCTCGTAGGATAGCATTGAGGTTCTGGAAACGCCCGCCATCGACGAGGAGGCGCCGCTGGCCGCCGCCGAGGAGGGTGCCGGGCGGTAGCCGGGGCACTGGCCGGAGCCCGAGGTGTGGACCGCGCCCGAGGCGATGGTGGCCAAGCCGGGACGTGATCAGAAAATCCGCGAGACCTTCGTACGCGCGGGCAAGGCGCGGGGCCGGCCTGGACTCCAGCCGCGAGAGGATTCGAGCCGCGATAGGGAAGGCCATGACACCAGGGGAGGCCATGACATTTGCGCTGGGCGCCTTCGGACCGAACGCCGGGCTGGCCGCGTTTCGGGCGCTGAGGTTGGTCGAGACCGTGGCGCGCGGTTCGATCGGTGGGTTCATCACCGATGCCGCCATCACCAAGGATGGCGAACTTGTGCGCCAGGAGACCCAGCACGGCGGCACCCGAACGCTGTTCACCGAGGGCGAGAGCTGCGGCGTCGAGCCGCCGGAACGCACCGCCAACGCGGTCGCCGTCGGGTTGCTCGCGAGCGCTCCCGATCGCCCCGACCCGCTCTCGCAGTTCGTACCGGCGGACGGCGCCGTCGGAATCCTGACGGGCCACCGGCTGCCCAACCAGGTCGGCGCCGACGGCCGCCCCCTCAACGCCGCAGTATACCTCAGGATTTGTTTCGGAGGTAACAGATCCCAATTCCACGGCAAGACATCCCGATAAAACTTATTTGGAATGTCTGTGGCTACATCATTAATCCCAACTAAAATCACCATATAGTCGGATTAAAGTTCACTACGTGCCCTCGAATAGAACAAGATAACTGTAGATTTAATGACCATATAAACCGGAGATTATCATCCAAATATTCGAAAGAGTCGAGCTCAACTATTGGGCCAAAAGTCTGTCCAAGTCTTACCATCGAAAATCCCTAAAGCCTCGGTCGTGCTACCGCCTACCGTGATACGTTTAATGTGATCTTTCTATTTATCTAGTATAGATGGGCCACGTCATCCCATTTAAGTGTTTGAGACGACGACATTACTGTCGGGGCCGTAATGCTCACACTGGTACTTGTAGGTAACGTTCTCCGGCAGCGTTATCCTGTCGCCTCGGACGCGAAACTCGACCGGATAAAATAGGCGTAGGCCCGCTTCCGCCATCAAGAAGGCGACCATGCAACCGAAAACGATCGCAAGTGCGTTGCCGAGATGCCGCATGTTCCACTGTCGTTCGAGAGATGCTTAGCGTGCCCTGGTCCCGATAGCGCGCGATCTCCGCCGCCGTCAGCACGCTACAGCCGATAGACGCGGGCGGCCGTGTCGTGGAACAGCTGGCGCTTCTCGTCGTCCGAGAAGTCCTTGACGATCTCCTTGTAAGCGCCGAACAGGCCATCGTAATCGCTGAACAGCTTGTCGACCGGATAGTTCGACGTGAACATGCAGCGGCTCGGGCCGAAGCACTCTATGGAGTGCAAGACCATCGGCCGTAGGCTCTCGATCGTCCAGTCCTGGTCGAACATGACGAAGCCCGAGAGCTTGACCGTCGTATTGGGCACCTTGGCGAACGTCGCGAGATCGGTGCGCCAGCGCGCCAGCGCCTCGTCGCTGCGGTCGAACGCGAAGCCGATGTGGTTCAGGACCACCGTGGTGTCGGGAATCGTCGCCATCGCCGCCGCCGCGTCGACAAGCTGGTTGAAATTGACGCCGAGGTCATAGGAGAGGTTGTGCTTCCTGAGGGCCTTCAGGCCGGTCCGCCAGGCATTGTCGCTGAGGTAGTCGCCACGGTCGGCGAACCGATAACCCTCGTTGTCGCTCCAGTTGACCATGTGGCGGATGCCGCAGACGTTGGGGTACGCGCAGTGCCGATCCAGCAGGGCCTCGAAACCGGGGTCGTGGGGTAGGCCGGCAGCGACGAAGCCGTGCGGGAAGCCGTGCTTGTCGGCGACGCCCTGGAGCCACGCAGTTTCGGCTACCGGGTCCTTGTCCTCGTCCCAGTTGGCCTCGAGGTGGACCGACTTGACGACATTCTGGTTCTTGCAGTCGTCGAGGTAGTTCTCGATCAGATAGCTCTTGCACATGGCGCCGTAGTCGCCGAGCAGCGCCATCTCGTGGGCCTCGCCGGTCAGCCACGAATAGGGGTTGTTCTCGAGGTCCCAGAGGTGGTGGTGACCGTCGATGATTTCCAAGTCGGCCATGGTCGCGTCTCCTGCTAGCGAATCCCTTGCCCACATTATAGCCGCCACCCGCGCTTCGGTGCGCTTCAGTTGACGATCAGGTCGAGCGGGGCCCGGGACAGCGGCTCCGCTCCGGTCTCGCCGACCAGGCTGGTGCGGCCGAGCGTCATGGCGAGGCCAGAGTCGCTGTCGGCGATGATCATATGGACGAAGAACACCATGCCGGGCGCCGCCTCAATCGGGTTGCCGCGATAGAGCATCGGCCAATCCATCCACGACGGCGCGAAGGTGGTGCCAAGTGAATAGCCGCAGGCGTTCAGGCGATGGGCCCGGTAGCCGGCGTCGTCGAATACCCGGGCGTGGGCATCGAAGGCCGCGCCGATCGTTCGCCCGGGTCGCAGTTCGGTCTCGACTGCGAGCAGTGCCTCACGGGCAACCAAGTACATCTCGATCTGGGCTTGCGGCGGCGTCCCGAGGCAGATGGTGCGCATCATCGCCGCGTGGTAATGGCGAAAGCTCGCCGCCCATTCGAGCGTCAGCTGATCGTTGGCCGCCAGATGGCGGCGGCCGGCCTGATAGCGGCACAGGAGCGCGGCCGCGCCTGAACCAATGATGAAGTCGTTGCCGGGGTAATCGCCATCGCCGCGGAACACCGCGCCTTGCATCGCGGCCAGAATCTCGCCCTCGAAAGCGCCGGGCCGGGCGAGCGTGCGGGCCTCGTTGAGCCCCGCGTCGGCGAGCGCCGCGGCCTCGCGAACATAGGCTATCTCGGCCGGGCTCTTGACCAGGCGCAGGGCGCTGACCAGCTCCGAGGCGTCGGTCAGCGCGCAGAACCCGTCGAGCGCCGCGTCGAGGCGCTGGCCGTTGCGGGCGGTCAGCCCATTGGCCTCGTATTCGACCCCGAGCCGACGGCCGGCGCAGCCCACCTCGCGCAAGATCTCGCGCAGTTCGCCAGCCGGATCGGCGTCGGGTCCGTCGACCCAGACGCGAATCTGCTCGATGATCGAGGTTTGTTGCGCCTGACGGAGATCGGGTGAGCGGGTCAGCAGGAACATCCGCCCGTCGGCGCCGAGATAGAGGCACTGAAAGAAGCAGTACCCGAAGCTGTCGTAGCCGGTGAGGTAGTACATGCTGCCCTGGCGGAACATGAGCAGCCCATCGAGCTCCTCCGCCGCCATCGCGCGACAGGCCGCGTCGCGGCGGCCGGCGAGCTCCCCGGCGCTGAAGTGGAGCGGCACTAGTTCCCGTCGCCGAGGCTGGTTTGGGCCCATGCGGCGGCGGCCAGCAAATTCTCGTCGCGCCCGTGAGGGCCGATCAGCTGGATGCCGAGCGGCAGCCCATTCTCGGCGCGATAATGCGGCAGGTTGACACAGGGCACGCCGAGCAGGGTCCAGATACGGTTGAACAACGGATCGCCCGTGGCGCCGATGCCTTCGGGCGCGGCGCCAACCGAGCTCGGCGCGAGCAGTACGTCATAATCGGCGAACACCGCCGAGAGCTCGATCCGGCACGTGGCGGCGCGCTCTTGGGCTTCGCGATATGCGGCGTGGGGGATGGCGCGGCCGTCCTCGATGATCTTCACCATCGTCTTGCTCATCTTCGCGCGGTGCTCGCGATGCTCGTAGTTGAACGAGCGCCCGGCCTCGAAGGTCATGACGGTGAGCTGGTCGGCTACCAGCCGGCCAAAACTCGCCGGCAACGGCGCCTCGGCCACCTCGGCGCCCGCGTCGGCCAAGCGCCCGGCGGCCGTCTCGACCGCATCGCGCATCGCGGCATCGGCTTGCGCCCACTCGTGGGTGCGGCACAGGCCGACGCGCGGCGGCGCGCCAATGGCGGTGTGAACCAGCGGAATGCCGAGCAGCACTGCGCGCATCAGCGCGGCGTCGGCGACATCGCGGGTGAACACACCGAGCGTGTCGAGCGATTGGGCGAACGGCTTGATGCCGGCCATGGCGAACAGCCCGTAGGTGCCCTTGTAGCCGACGACGCCGCAGAACGAGGCCGGGCGGATCACCGAGCCGGCGGTCTGGCTGGCGAAGCCGAGCGGCGCCATGTGTTCGGCGACAGCTGCCGCCGAGCCGCTCGACGAGCCGCCAGGCGTGTGTGCGAGATTGTGCGGATTGCGGGTCTTGCCGGGATGGAAATAGGCGAACTCGGTGCTCACCGTCTTGCCCATGATGACCGCGCCGGCCTCGCGGCAAGCGGCGACGCACGACGCGTCCCATGGCGCCCGGTGCCCGCCATAGATGGACGAACCATAGGCGGTTGGCATGTCGACAGTATCGATAATGTCCTTGATGGCGATCGGAACGCCGTGCAGGAGACCGCGCGCCGGTTCGCCGTCGCGCGCGCGAGCCTGGGCCAACGCGTGGGCGCCATCAAGATGCTGCCACGCGCCGATCTCCGTCTCGCGCGCCTCGGTCCGCGCCAGGCACGCCTCGACCAGGGCCTCGCTGGTGAGCTCGCCAACGGCGATTCGAGCGGCCGCCGCGCTCGCCGTCAACTCGTGGGGTGATGCCATGGCCAGGCTCATTCGCTGTTGGGGTAGTAGCAGAACTCAACCGACACGAATCCGGTATCGCTGCGAAACGGACCGTGCGGCACACCGGCCGGCCGGCACACGTAGCTGTTGCGGGGAATGCGGTCGACGACCGCGCCGCTGTCATCAATGCACAGCAGCTCTCCTTCGAGAACTAGGACCTCCTCGACGTAGTCATGGGCCAGTACCTTGTCGAACCGGGTGCCCGGTTCCCAGCGCGTCAGCGAGGTCTGCCGACCCTTTTGTTTCGCTTCGTCGAGGTAGCCGGCCAGCACCTTGCTGCCGACGCCCTCCGGGTAACCGACCGGTCGCTCCCAGCCGCCCTCCAGATCGAGAAGCGCAAAGTCGGAAAAATGGGGCGCCATGGCAATTTTCCTTCTGGTTTGGGATCACGACGCGCGCTACAGCTGCTCGGTGCGGTCGGGATCGTCGCGCTGTACGCCATGGCCGCAATCGGCGAAGCGCTCGAATCGAACGAGTTCGGGCGCAGCGCAGCCACGATCTTCTCGGCGTCGGCGACCGGCGTGATCGGGTCGCGCTCGCCCGCAAGCACCAGTGTCGAGCACGTGGCGCACCTCGTCGGCCCAGCCCACCATCGTGCCGATGCTGAGCCGGCGCGACGCCGTCATTTCCTTCATGGTCGCCAAGGTCGTTACCCGCGCCTCAAGCCGAGCGGGCCCGGCGGGTCTTGCATTTGCGCCGCAACTCGTCGACTCCCGCTTGCAGAGCGGCCTGGTACACCCAGATGTCGCCGGAGTAGGCGATGAAGTCGAAGCCCTGTTTGTTAAGGGCGAGCCCGGTCGCCACGTCCGGCACCATGCGGGCAAGCGACTTGTCGTGCTTCTTGGCCGCGTCGATGACCTTTTGCACGGCCTTCTTGAAGCGCGGGTCGCCGAACTCGCCCGGAATGCCGAGCGAACAGGTGAGATCGAAGTGACCGATCCACAGGCAATCGACGCCCTTGATGGCGGCGATCGCGTCGGCGTTCTCGACTCCCTCGACGGTCTCGATCAAGGCGAAAAATGTGGTGGCGCGGTTGGCGGCGCGCAATTTGCGCATCACCGGCCCAGGCGCGTAGCGATCGTGGGCTACCTGCAGCGCGACGCCGCGGTTTCCTTGCGGCGGGTATTTCATGCAATCGAGGATGTGGCGGCATTCCTCGGCCGAGCCGACCATCGGGATCATGATGCCCTCGGCGCCGATATCGAGGCCGCGCGCGATATGGTCGTAGCGGTTCGATGGCACCCGTACCAGCGTCGGCAGCTCGGCCGCCTGGGTGTAGCGCAGGGTCCTCTTCAGGCTCTCGTAACCGAAACCCGAATGCTCCATGTCGACGAACACGAACTCGCAGCCGGCGGCCTTCATGATCTGGCCGATGCCTGGCGTATCGAACTCGACCAGCATGGTGCCGATCTTGGGGCGGCGGGTTTGGGTCATCGCTTTCAAGGTTTGGGCCACCGTGAGCCTCCCGGTTTCGTCGTGCATGGCCCTCAGCGGGCGCCGGCGCGGTTGAGTCCACCAAGGTCTTAGCTCAGCCCGGCGCCAAGTTCCAGACGCGGTCGTAGCGGACGTGGATGCGCCATGATGTTGCGGGTATGGCAGCCGGTGACGAAGAGGGCGCGAGATGGCGGGTCGAAGCGAGTTCGTCGAGGGTCTGGTGCGGCGGTTAACCCCACTCGGCGAGGTGCAGTCGCGCCCGATGTTCGGCGGGCATGGCTTGTTCGTGGATGACCTGATGTTCGCGTTGATCACCCGTGCCGAGAGGTGCTCCATCTTAAGGCTGGCGACGAGAACCGCGCCGCCTTCGAAGCCGCCGGCATAAAGCCCCACGGCAAGATGCCTTACTACCAGGTGCCGCCCGCGGTCATGGAGGAGGCGGGCGCGCTTCTCGGATGGGCGGAAGGCTCGGTCGCCGCCGCGCGGAGGGCCAAGCCACCAAGGCCAAAGGCAACTCCAGGCGCTAGCTCATCTAGTGGCGGGCGAATTGGATCGAGCCGTACATCGTCTGCCATCCCGATCCGTCATCGCCCGGCTCTCCGGCAGTTCGGTCAGCAACGCCACACCGCGCTTCACGGCCGGGCGCGCATGGGGCGGCGACGACCCCCTAGCTGTCACACGGGGCGATTGACCGGAGCCAGGGTGCCGAGGCGGTGAAGGCCAGAGCGCCCAATGAGGGTGCCGATGATCGCGAGGTTGATCAGATTGAAGCCGACGCCGATGAAAAACGCCGGTTGGTAGGAGGCGGTTAGATCGAACACGAACCCACCCAGCCAGCCGCCAATCGCCATCCCAATCGTCCCCCCGAAGATCACGACCCCGGTCTGCCGACCAACTTGGCCGGCCGGCATGTACTCGCGGATGACGACGGGATAGCAGGGTGTAAGCCCGCCGTACCCGAGGCCGTACATCGCGGCCACGACATAGAGGGCACCGACGCCGTCGACCAGGGCGAGCGCCGCCAGCATCACGGCTTGCACGCTGGAGAACACGAACAGCGCGCGCAGCCCGCCCAGGCGTTTCGTCAGCAGACCGACGCCGAACATGCGGCTGAAAAAACTGGCGAGCAGCATCAACGATAGCATCTCGGCGCCGCGCGCCGCCGAGATGCCGAGGTCGCTGGCGTAGGCGACAAGGTGGGCAAGTGGCAGCGACATCGCGACGCAGCAGCCCATGATGGCGGCCGACAACACGACCTGAAGCTGGCCCGGCGAGAGGCCAAGGTTGCTTCTCGACACGGACTTTAGCCGCGGCGAACGCACACTCGCGGCGGCCGCGCTGCCGGCGCTGGACGCTGGCCGGTCGGGGTTGCGGCGCAAGAGCACACTCAGCGGCACCATCATGCAAATGGCGAAAATGCCGTACCACAAAAACGTCTCGCGCCAGCCGATGGACTCGTTGAGGTAGCGGAGCAGCGGTGGCCACAAAAAGCCGGCGAGGCTTTGGCCGCTGGCGACGAAGCCGACGGCGCCGCCGCCACCAGTTGGGAACCAGCGCATGACGTTAGCGATCAGTGGGGTGAATAGGGTCGATTGACCCAGCAGCCCCATCATCAAGCCCCAGACGAGGTAGAACTGCCACTCGGTCGCGACGAAGGCGGTGGCCACCGCCCCGAGCCCGATCATGAACCCGCTGATGGTCGCCGGACCCGCCATTCCGCGCCGGTCCAGCCAATATCCCATGGCGATGCCGCCCAGCCCGCCGCCGATGAACTGCAGGGAATAGCCCAATGACGGCACCGCGCGCGGCCATCCGAACTCGGCGGCGATGGATTTGAGGGCGATCACCAGCGCGAACATGGCGCCGCTGCCGACGACCAGCAGCAGCAGCGATGCGACCAGGACAACGAACCGGTAGTTCCGGTTCCAAACGTCGCGAAAAGGCTCGTTCAAGATTAAGCTCCGGGTGCCGGAGTTCGCGCGGCGGGGTCGAGCGCACGGAGATGGGAGGGGAAGGCCGGCCGGCGCACGTTAGCGCTCACGCGCCAGGCCCTCAACCATCACCCCGCGGCCCAACGGCGACCCGATGATGGCGCCGTGGTAGAGGAAGCGCGCAAGCTGATAGACGAGCTAACGCGGATCACCGGGGAGACTAAGACCGCCGCGATAGCCTCAGCGGTACGTGACCGCCTGGCCCGCGAGAGGGCGCGGCGCGCACCGATATTGAGCCTGTGCCGGAACTCTCGGCGGGCCCTGATCCTCGCGGAGCCACAATCCTCACGGGGCGAGACTCGCCGTGGCGGCCGGCAGCGAGACCATTGGCAGGCCGCCGATCTCGCGCACCAATTTGATGCGAATCGCCTGGGCGAAGTCCTCGTAGTCGGCGGCTGACATCACGAATGCGTCGGCGCCGACGATGACCTTGGCTAGGTAGTAGGCGTCGAGGTCGGGCTCCTCGTTGAGGATGGCGAGTCCGTTGATGGTGATGCCCGCGCTTCCTCCCCGGTTGCGCGCGAGGACGGTGAGAATGCCTTCGTTGCTGGACCCATCGCCCGACACATCTATCGTTTGCCGCCGCCCCGCGAACGGGCTCTCCGCCAACAGCAGGGTCGCGAAATCGATCGCCGCGCCGATCGCGGTGGCGCCGGCCGCGAAATAGCGCGGCATCGTGTCGAGCCGCGCAGCGAGCGCGTGCGCCCCGGCGGCATCGTGAATGGCTGACCACTCCAGCGCCAACCTGCGCTGCCCAGCCCCCGACCACTGGACGACGGCGACGGCGACTCCGTCGGGCGCGAGCGATTCGATGGCGGCGGCCACGGCTTGATCGCGGAACGCCTCGGCGAGCCCGTGAACCTGAAGAAAGAACTCCTCGCGGCTCACGCTCGCCGACGCATCGATAGCCAGGATTAACTCGAGGTCGACGGTCTCGGCCCTGGCATTGGGCGGCGCGAGCCCAAGCGCCAGCAGCGGCACGGCCGCGAGGACTTGGCGCCCCAGGATTGAGTGCCATAGTCTCGCGGGGTGCGCCATGGCGAGCATGGTGCCCGTTTTGTACCGCGCACGACAAGCGGCGGCGACCTGCGCCCCGCGATGCTATGATCGCCGCTTACCGAATTGAGGGAGGGGAGACCCATGAACAAGAGACATGTTCCTGACACCATCGCGGCGCCGATCGCGGCCTATAGCCACGGTGTCGAGATACCGGCCAACGCGCGGATCCTGCACACCGCCGGCCAGGTCGGTCTGCGGACCGACGGAACCACCCCCGAAGGCATCACGGCGCAGACCGAGGTTGTGTGGACCAACCTCGTGGCGATCTTGGCATCGGCGGGCATGGGCATCGAGGACGTGGTCAAGGTCGTGACCTACGTCATCAGCGAGGATGATTTCTGGCCCATGGCGCAGGCGCGCGCCAAGTTCTTGGGCGACGCACGGCCGGCCTCGACCGGGGTGATCGTCAAGGCATTGGCCAAACCCGATTGGCTCGTCGAGGTCGAGGTAATCGCCGCCAAGGCCTGAGCCAACGACCGGTCCGACCAGCGCGGGAGGGCGACCGCGTGCTCGTCCCCCACGTCCCAACGCCTCATGCTCGCGCTTGACGCGAGCATCCCCGGGTCAAGCCTGAGGGTGTCACACCGGGAGCGGGGGGCGCCTAGAACTCGTTTTTCTGCAGCTGCTCAGCCACGTACTCGGCCTGGCGGATGGCCAGGCCGACGATGGTCAGCGTTGGGTTGCACGAGGCGCCGGTCGTGAACTGACTGCCATCGGAGATGAACAGATTGGGGATGTCGTGGCTCTGGCCCCACTTGTTAACCACCCCGGCGCGCGGGTCGTCGCTCATACGGTTGGTGCCGAGGTTATGGGTCGAAGGCGGCATTTTGGCTTCGTAGATGCGCTTGGCCCCAATCGAGTCCCACAGCGCCGAGCCTTGTTTGTAGAAGTGATTCTTCATGGCCAGGTTGTTGGGGTGCTCGTCGAAGTGGCAATGCGGCACGGGCAGGCCGTGTTGGTCCTTGACGTCGGTGTTCAGCGTGACCCGGTTGCCGGCGAGCGGCATGTCCTCGCCGATCGCATAGACTCCGGCGACGGAATTGTAGTCTTCCATGAATGAGCTGAAATCGCGCCCCCACGCGCCCACGCCCACGAACTCGGGCATTCCGGCCAGGCCGACGCCGCCCATCGACAGCATTACATAACCGCCGACGAAGCCGCGCGCGGGATCGAAGCGCGTCTCGTCCTCGATGCTGCCGGCACCGGTCCGGCCGCGCTGGGCGTTCACCGGCTGGTCGAAGCTGCCATAGACCTGGGCGTTGGTATGGACCATGTGGTATTTGCCGACGCAGCCCGATGAATTGGCGAGGCCGTCTGGGAATTGGCTCGAGGCCGAGTTCAACAGCAACCGCGGGCTCTCGATCGAGTTGCAGGCGACCGCGACCATGCGGCCTTTTTGCACGTGCTGATTGCCGGCCTTGTCGGCGTACAAGACACCGGTCGCCCGGCCTTGGTCGTTGTGCTGTACCTGCAGGACCATGCAGTTGGGCCGCACCTCGAGCCGACCGGTCTCCTCGGCCTTGGGAATTTCAGTGTAGAGCGACGACCACTTCGCTCCCGACTTGCAGCCGGACATGCAAAAGCCGATCTCGTCGCAGGCGTTGCGGCCATCGCGCGGGAACTGATTAATCGCTACCCGTCCGCTGTGGTATTCCTTGTAGCCCACGGTCTTGGCCGCATGGAACAGGATCTTGGTCATGTTGGTCGGGCGCATCGGCGCCAGGCCGCTGGTGGTGGCGACGCCCATCCTGTCCTCGGCCCGAACGTAATAGGGCTCGATGTCCTCGAAGCTGATCGGCCAATCGGCGAGGTCGGCGCCCTCGACCGCGCCATAGGTCGACAGCGCCTCGAATTCGTGGGCCTTGATGCGCGGGCAGTTGCCGACCCAGTGGATCGAGCAGCCGCCCACCGCCTTAACATGGATGGCGGGATTGCCCGGCCAGTCCTGAGCTAGCGGATGGTTGCCCGAGGTGGTGCGCTTGTCGCTCCAGGCCAGCATATCGCCCATGTATCGCTCGTCGTTTTCGAAGTCGGCGATCTTGAAGCGGGGACCGGCGTCAAACATGACCACGCTAATGCCTTTGTGACACAGCTCGTTCGCGAGCGTCGCGCCGCCGGGGCCCGAGCCCACGATAACGACCACCGACTCATCGTTGTGGTCGTATGTGACGGCGGCGACTTCGTCGTCGAGGAAATCGTCGGACATTGCCGTCCTCCCTTTAAGTCGTGCCCCCGTCTTGCGAGGAGCGCCCATCGGACGCGCCCAGCGACCAGGATCAGTCCGTGCGCTTCACCAAGGTGAGTGCGCTACACCTACGCGTCTGGGATCCAGGAGATATCGTCGAAACCACGGTTGATGTAGCCGCCGAGGTGCGCCGAGGGGCCCTCGTAGCCGAAATACCGCCACACCAACGGGTTGTTGTAGAGGTGGCGCACCGTCGCGCCGCGCATGTCCTCGAAGAAATCCGAGCCTTCGATCGACTTCAGCGCCTCGAGCTTGTAGCCATTCGAGAGATCGACGAAGGGAATGTTGAACACCCCATCGAGCGTCTTGACCCCGTCGTTCAACAGGCTGACGCGCGCGTCTTCGGCTTCCTCATCGACGGTCTCGACGACCTTGGCGTAATACACATCGCCGAGGAAATCGTGCGGATAGAGCTGGCGCGCCATCTGCACCAGCGTCTTCGTCGTGTGCTCGTCCAACTTCGCCATAACGCTGTCCTTTCGTCCTTCCGCCACGGGCCGTCGGCTGCATTCGTATGGTGTAACCTGTAGCCCATCGACGCTCGCCAGTCCACCCAGACACCCCACTCCGCCAGTCCACCCAACAGTCCGCCGGCGGACCGCTGGCGCGCGCTTCGCGCTTACCACGATTGACCCTATGATCGCCGCTACTGCGAGATGAAAGATGACGGTAACGAGCGGCGACATCATAGCGCGACAGGTGGCGTGGTTCGACACCGATGAGGACGGCGAGGCCACTTCGCTGCACGCTCGTGGGCGCTGGAACATGATAGAGGCTCGCCACGTGTCAGTAGCCAGTATGACGGGATTTGCCCGGGCCGAGGGTCAGGGCGCCGACGCGCGTTGGACGTGGGAGCTCAGGAGCGTTAACGGGCGCAATCTCGATCTCAGATTCCGTCTGCCACCCCGCTCCGAGGGGGTCGAGGCCCATGCGCGCGAGGCGCTCGGGCGCCGCTTCCGGCGCGGCAGCATCTCTATCAACTTGCAGGTCGATCGCTCGTCCCAAGCACTTGAGGTTACGATCAATCGACCGCTCCTCGATCGGTTCTTGGAGCTAGCCGACGCGTTGCACGCCGAGGGCAAGGTCGAACGGCCGCGTCTTGACGGTCTTCTCGCCCTGCGCGGCGTCGTCGAGACCGGCGAGGTCGAAGAAGGTGAAGACGTGCTTTGCGAGCGTCAGGCGGCGGTGCTGCGGAGCCTGGATGTGGCCCTAGAGGCACTGCAAGCAGCCCGCCGACAAGAGGGCGCGCGGCTGGTGGAAATTCTGACCAGCCAGATCAAAGAGGTCGCGGATCTGACCGCGAGTGCCCGCAAGTGCGCAGCGGCCCATCCCGCGGCACTGCGCCAGCGCCTTGAGTCGCAGTTGGCGATCTTGGCGGAGGCCGCGCCATCGCTGCCCGAAGAACGGATCGCTCAAGAAGTCGCCCTGTTGCTCGTCAAAGCGGATGTCACCGAGGAACTCGACCGCCTTGACGCCCATGTCGGACAGGCGCGCGAACTGCTCGCCCAGGCTGAACCGATCGGGCGGAAGCTCGATTTCCTCTCCCAGGAATTCAATCGCGAGGCCAACACGCTGTGCGCCAAGGCCGCCGACAACGAGCTCACGCGGATCGGCCTGGAGCTCAAGGCGGTGATCGATCGTTTCCGCGAACAGGTCCAGAATGTCGAATGAGCAAACCGCCGGGCGCGGCGAGATGATCGCGCGACGGGGACTGATGCTGGTGCTCTCGTCGCCGTCGGGCGCCGGCAAGACGACCGTCTCGCGTCGATTGCTCGACGACCCCGACCTGACCATGTCGGTGTCGGTGACCACGCGGCCCCGACGACCGGGGGAGGTCGAGGGGGTCGACTACGAATTCGTCGATAACATCGAATTCAACCTCATGCTCAATCGGCAAGAGTTGCTCGAACACGCCAAGGTCTTCGACCATTACTACGGGACACCCAGCGCGCCGATCGAGGCGGTGCTTGCCGCGGGCCGCGACGTTCTGTTCGACATCGATTGGCAGGGCACCCAGCAAGTCGCCCAGGGTGCGCGTGGAGACCTCGTCAGCATCTTCATTTTGCCGCCCTCGACTCTGGAGCTCGAACGACGTCTCCAGCGCCGCGCCCAAGACAGCGCCGAGGTCGTGGCCCGGCGAATGGCCAAGGCGGCGGACGAGATGAGCCATTGGCGCGAGTACGACTACATCGTCGTCAACGACGACATCGACGACACCGTGGCGAAGGTCCGAGCCATACTCAACGCCGAGCGGTTGCGTCGCGACCGCCAGACCGGGCTCGTCGATTTCGTCGCCGGACTGCGCGAAGGGCGCTAGGCCGCCCCCTTTTTGTCACCCTCGGGCTTGACCCGAGGGTCCAGGGGCGACGCGCGACGCGACGTCTTCGTAGGCGCGGGCGAGGGCGCAAAATTCCTCCACGCACAGCGTCTCGGCGCGCACGGTCGGCGCGATCCCCGCGGCGTCGAGCAGCGCCAGCGGATCGGTTCCGAGGTTCTTCAGGCTCGACCGCAGCATCTTGCGCCGCTGGCCGAACGCCGCGCCGACCACGGTCCGCAGCGCGCGCGGATCGGCCGGCGCCGGCGGCGCGGCGCGGGGCGTGAGCAGCACCACGGCCGAGGTGACCTTGGGCGCGGGCACGAAGGCGCCGGGCGGCACCTCGAACGCGCGGCGCACGTCACAATGCCACTGACACATCACCGCTAGACGGCCGTACGCCCGCGTGCGCGGCGCCGCCACCAAGCGTTCGGCGACCTCCCTTTGGAACATGAGCGTCATGCCCTCCAGCCGGGTGCCGAGTGCGAGCCATTTGAACAGCAGCGGGGTGGCGATGTTGTAGGGCAGGTTGGCGATGATCCGTGCCCGGCCGTGCAGGAGGCTGGCTTCGTCGATCTTTAGCGCGTCGGCGCCGATCACGGTGACGCGGCCGGGAAACGCGGCTTCGATTTCGCCAAGCGCGGGCAGGAAACGCGCATCCCGCTCGACGCAGATCGTCCGTTTTGCCCCGGCCGCGACCAGCGCCCGCGTCAGTCCGCCGGGGCCCGATCCGATCTCCAACACCTCGACCCCACTCAAGTCTCCGGCCAGTCGGGCGATGCGTTCGGTGATGTGAGGATCGAGCAGAAAGTGTTGACCGTAGCGCTTCCGTGGTGTGAGCCCGTGGCGCGAGATGACTTCTGACAGAGGCGGCAGTCTGGGCGCCGCCTCATGACTCATCGGCGGACTCGGCACGGCCCGCGCGGTGGCGTCGCCTCGACATGTCGGTGGCGAGCGCGATCGCGGCTATCAGACTCGCCGGACTGGCGCGTCCGGTGCCGGCGATATCGAACGCCGTGCCATGGTCGGGCGACGTCCGGACGATCGGCAGACCCAGCGTGACGTTGACCCCGCCCTCGAAGTCGATGGTCTTGAGGGGGACCAAGGCCTGGTCGTGGTACATGCAGATGGCGGCATCGTATCGGGCGCGAGCCGCCGTGTGGAACAGGGTGTCGGCGGGACTCGGCCCGCTAACGTCGAGACCGCGCGTGCGCAGGATGTCGATGGCCGGCGCGATAACCTCGATCTCCTCGCAGCCCATCAGACCGCCTTCGCCGGCATGGGGATTGAGTGCGGCCACTGCCACTCGAGGCTCGGGTATGCCGAAGTCCGTGCGCAGCGCTTGAACGGTGATCGTCGCCTTTTCGACGATGGCCTCGGTGGTGAGCGTCGCGATCGCTTCGGCCAATCCCAGGTGCACGGTGACCGGCACGACGCGGAGCGCCGGGCACACGAGCATCATGACCGGTGGCGTCGTGCATTCGGTCAAAGCCGCTAGATATTCGGTGTGGCCCGGGTGGTTAAATCCCGTCTGCCGCAGCGCCTGCTTGTGGATCGGGTTGGTCACCACCGCGGCCGCTTCACCCGACCGGGCGAGCGCGACGGCGCGTTCTATCGACGCCAGAATAGCGCCGCCGTGGCTTGGGTCGGGCGCGCCGGGGCAGGGCGGCTGACCGAGGCCGCCAATCGGTAGGACCGGCAGCGCTTGGCCGAATATCGCGTGTGCCTTGTCCGCCGCCACGATTTCGCGCACGGGCACGGCGAGGTCGAGCCGCTTTGCGAGGGCCGTCAGACGCGCCGGGTCGTCGAGGAGGAAGAAGGGGTCGAGGCCGTGCCGGTTGCGGCGCTGCCATGCGAGCAGAGCGATTTCGCCGCCGATGCCCGCCGGCTCGCCCATGGTCACCGCTATCGGTGGGACTATTCGTAGGCGGAGTTCGGTCTCCGTCACAGGCGATTTTCGTCGAGGAACGCGTCACGGCGGAGGTCGCGGAGATAGCGCCGCGCCATCATCGTCAGGCGGCGTTGACCGATGGCGTTGCCGATGCTGTCGCGGTCGGGGCCGCTGTCTTCGGGCTCGATGCGATCGCACACCACGAACACGTGCAAGCCGTCGCCGAGGGACACCGGCGCGCTGGTTCCGCCCACGTCGATGTCCTTCACCGCGTCCGCGATATGCTTGGGCAGTTCCCGCACCGCGATAGTGCCAAGGTCGCCGGTGCCGGGGGCGCCGCCGATTTCGTTGCCCACGGCCGCGATGTCCTCGCACCCCTCGATCCGCTCGGCGATGCTCCCGGCCGTGGCCTCGGCGCGCCGCAGGTCCACCGTCGTGGCGGTGTTCGATACAGGCACGATGACTTGGGCCAGATGAAGCTCGGCCTTGCTCGCCCGATCCGAGCTCGAGGAGCGTCGATCGGCGATCTTGATGATGTACACGCCACCCGCCGAGCGGACCGGATCGGAGACCGTACCCACTTCGAGATCGAGTATGGCGGCGTCGAGTTCCGGGGCGAGTTGGCCTTGCTGCACCCACCCAAGGTGGCCGCCCTGGGTGGCAGTCGATCCTTCCGAGAACTGGCGCGCCAAAGGTTCGAACCGGGCGCCGTTCCTGAGCTGCTCGACCAGACTGTCTGCCGTGCGCGAGATCTCCTGGGCCTGCTCTGGGGTGTCCACCGACAGAAATATTTCGAGCACGTTGCTTTCCGATCGCCCCTCGTTCTCGACCACGCGCTCGATCGCGGCGTCGACTTCGTCGTCGCCCACGAAGATCGTCGGCAGCAACCGCATGCCGATGATCTTGTCCCAGGCGAGCTGGGCCCGGATTTCGCCGTCCACCACCGAACGCTCGAGACCCTGCCGCAGCAAGAATGCGTCAATCCCGCCGCCGCCCCAGCCAGACTGTGCCTCGATCGAGCGCATCGCCCTTTCGATCTCGCGGTCAGTGACGCTAATACCCAGTCGCGCCGCCTCTTGCAGTTTCAGGCGCTCATCGACGAGGACGCGAAGGACCCGGGTACGCCAAAGTCGTCGCGCCTCGGGCCGATCAGGAATTTGCGCGTTGGCCAGGAACAATCTCAACCGTTGCTCGAGGTCGAGGGCGGAAATCGCCTCGTCGTTAACGACGGCGGCGATGCGGAGCACGTCCTGAGCGGCGACCGATGGCGCCGCGAGAACCAAGATCAAGAACAACAGAGCGAGCCGCATCATCGCCTCGCCATAAGTTTCGCTCGCCGCACCCGGGCGCGCAGCCGCGAACTGCCCGAGCGGTCAGAGTACCACAAAGTGAGGCTAGCCAAGGTGTTTCAGGCGGATCTTAAAGCTAAGCGATGTCGAGGGCTGGATGTCGCGATCGGCGGTGAAATCACGCTCGAAGCGCGACGAAAAAATGAAACACTCGTCTTCGTACATGATGCCGACTCCGTAATCCAGGGTGTCGCCGTCACCGCTGAGGTCGCGCCGCGCGTTGGTGTCGACCGCCCAGTAGCGTGTCACCTGCAATCGTCCGCGAAAGTTGATCTCCTCGCGGCTCGTCAGCTCGTCGGCGGTGAGTTCGCGCGCCAACGACACGTAGTCGACATTCGCGCGCAGAAGCTTGGGTCCGGCGGAAAGCTTAATCTCGTTGCGGCGAATCGAGAAGGTGTCTCGATCGAGCCGGAAGCGGTTGCTGAGGTCCAGCAGTGTCGAGGGCGCCCAGGTGAGTCTGCCGACGAAGTCCGACCGTCGGTCCTCGAGACCGGTCTTGTCGGCGAACGTCGTGTCGGCCTTGACGCGCAGGCTTTGTCCGAACATCGCGGTCGCGTACCCGCCGTCGGGGTCGTAGAGGCCGAACCTGAAGCCGTAGTTCAGGCGCGGACCGCCCTCGACTCGATCGAGACCGGTGAAGCGGTTCGGTCGCAACACGTTGGTGTCATCGAACTCGAACGACACGCTGTCCTCGTTGGGAACGTCATCGGGATTGCCGCCGTACGGACTGAGCACGACCGAGGTGATGGGCTCGATAACCATCCACAGCGCCCCGTCGCGCTGCAGCAACGGATAGCGCCAATCGAGGACGAGCTGGGGATAGAGGCGTCCGCTGAAGCCATCGCTGGGTGCCAGGGTCGGATCGAAGGGATCGCCCACATCGTCGGCCTGATACAGATCGCCTCGTAGGGATGCATGCAACTCGTAGATATCGCCCTGAGGTGCGATGTAGGGCAGATGCCAGCCCGTTCCCAGCGACAGTCGTCGGCTATCGGTGCTGTCGCTCCGCTCGAGGATCAACGCGTTGGCGTCGATCGTGAAACGGCCGCCGAGCGAGCCCGGCTCGCCGACGAAGTGATAGGCGATCTCGGGGAAGATGATCGGCGTGTTGCCGGGGTCGTCTTCGTCGCGCAGCCCTTGGAACGCGTATGTATTCACACTGGCGTAGGTGCCCCCGCGGAATCCTTCGACGAAGATGTTGCTGGTGAGCGTGTCGGCGCCATCGATGTCGAAGCGGCGCAGGTAGGTATCGTCGGTGGTGCGCTCGGCGTCGAAGCCCCAGCGCCACGTGGAATCGATCGCGAAGCGGCCGCTCGTCGCGAGATGGCCACGGATCTCGCGCCCGCCGATTTCGGCGTTGTTTTCGTCCCGTCGTTGGCCTCGCGTGATGCTACCGCTCGCCTCTAGGCGCCCGGTCTCGAATCGCTGTCGGTATTCGCCGCGGAGCACCAGCCCCTCCCTTGTCGTGAAAAGCGGGCTGAACGTCGCGTCGAGGTCGGGCCGCAGGGCGAAGTAGTACGGCGTCTCGAGCTTCAGGCCGAGTTGCGTACTGCTGCCATAGCTTGGCGCGAGAAAACCGGACTGTCGCTTGACCGTGGGATCGGGGTGCGAGAAGTACGGCGTGTAGGCGATGGGAACGCCGAAGAACTCTACGAATGCATCCTCGTACTCGATCCGTCGCTCGCGTTTGTCGTGAATGACGCGCACCGCTTTTATCTGCCATAGCGGTGGTTCCTCGGGATGCTCCAGGCACACCGAGCATGCCGAGAAGACCGCCTTGCTCATGACGGTGCGGCCATCGGCGCCGCGCCGCGCGCCGTTCGCGGCGAGGCGAGACTCGTCAGCCATGAGGATGCGAATGCTGGTTACGAACCCCTCGCGCAGCGTGTTCGTTAGCTCGACGCGGTCCGCGAAGATCACGTCGCCGTCCGGGTCGAGCAGGCTCAAATTTCCCGACGCGACCACGGTATCGTTCTTGGTGTCGTAGCGGACTTCGTCGGCGAGCAGGATGCGCTCGCCATGGACGATCTCCACGTGGCCCGACGCGACAACCACGCCCCGTTCGAGGTCGTAGGTCACGCTATCGGCAAGCAACTGAAGCGGGTGTTCTGGTTCGATCGCGGGTGAGCGTTCCTGGGCGCTGGCCTCGCCCATGCCACCCCACAAAGCGCCCAGGCCACCCGACAGCGCGGCCATCAGCGCGCCGACAACAAGGGTCGCCCCCAAATGCTGCATTCGCTTCAGCCGTCCTCCAGGTGGAAAAGCATCCCAAGGCCTAGGAGTGTGGCGACGCCGGCCGGAGTCCACGCCGCGAGGATCGGTGGAATGGCGCCCGAGAGGCCGAGCGCGAAGATGATGTCGGACAGAAAATAAAGGACGAAACCAGCGAGGATGCCGCCCGCGATGAGTAGTGCCGTGCTGCCATAGCGGGTCAGCCGGAGCGCGAAGGTGGCGGAGATCAGCACCATCGAGAAAAGCAACAGCGGCCCCGACAGCATGGCGTGCCAGTGGAGACGATGGCGCACCGCCGAGAAGCCCGTCTTTTGCATCATGTCGATGAATTTGGGTAGGGCCCAAAAGGACATGGTCTCGGGCGACGCGAAGCTGTCCTGGATCTGCCCGTAGGTCAGCGACGTCTTGAGGCGATAGGTAGCGCGAAATTCGGGTGATCCCCGCGGTTCGGTGAGAACGGCGTCCGTCAATTCCCAGTACCCGTCGTGCAGCGTGGCGGTGCGGGCGTCGATGCGACTGACGAAGCGATCGGCGTCCTCGAACAAGAAGATGATCACACCCTGGAACTCTAGGCCCTGCTGGGAGACTCCTTGGGCATGGATGACCGATTGTCCATTCTCGTCGGCCTGGCGCAACCAAATGCCAGAGTTCGCGACGGCGAGCAGGCTGGGTCGTCCGCGCAGGTGTTTGGCTTCCATCTGCTCATAGCGATAGACCATGGCCGACGAGAGCGGATTGAACACCGTGACCACGAGTCCGCCCAATATCAGGGCGGTCGCCAGGGCCGGCATGAGAAATTGCCACACCGATACGCCCGCCGCCCGCGCCACCACGAGTTCGTTCGCGCGGGTCAGGCGCGCGAAGCTGTACATGCCCGCGAACAGGGCCGCGAACGGTATGATCTTCTGGGCCAGAAGCGGCGTTTTCAGCAGCGCCATCTCCAGCAGGATGCCGAAGTTGGCGCTTTCACGTCCGGCCGCGCGGCGCAATAACTCGACCATTTCGAACAGCACCACCAACCCGAGAAGGATGACCATCACACCGGCGATGCTGGCGAGAAAGCGGCGGCCGAGATAACCGGTCAGCGTCAATGAAAGACGCATCTAGGGCGTTTCCGCCAACCATCGCGCGAAGCGCCACTTGCGGCCTCCGCTCATCAGCACGTACACGCTGGCGGCGCTGGCCGCGGCTAGGTTGAGATAGGCCAGCACGATGAGCGACGGCGCCCGGGCCGCAAGTTGCAGGACAAGAAGTCCAATGAGTTGCAGTACGATCGCGGCGGCAACGGCGGCCACGACCCGGCGCCACTGCCCGCGCCGATCAAGCTCCCCCGACAGGATCGCGGCCACGGCGATCAGAGCCAAGGCGAAACAATAGAGCGGCGCCAGCAGCCGCCGGTGGACCTCGACGCGCATCTTGTCGGCGTTGTTCACGTCGTCGAGCGTATCGCCGGGATCGATCAGCTCGTGCAGGTAGCGCTCGCTCGGTTCCAGCCAGCGGTAGTCCGAGCGGCTGGTGTACTGTCCAAGATCCAGCATGTAGCGGTCGAAATACAGCATTGATAGGTGGCCGAGCTCCGCCTCTACCTCTTGGCGGTTGCCGCCCACCAGAACGAATCGCGGCCCCTCCGAGGTGCGGATCATCATCCCGCGTTCCGCCATCATGGTGACCGGTCTGTCCGCAATCCGGCTGTCGTGGACCAGAATGCCCAGCAGCTCGCCGCCGGCCCCGCGCTCGCGGACGTACACCGTGAGGCCATCGGTGAGATTGTTGAACACACCTTCCTTGAGCAGCACCGCCGCGTAATCGTGGCGAATCGAGAACTGCATGCCTTTGAAGGTCCGCATGCCAGCCGGCATCAGATAGAGCGTGACGACATACAGCATGATGCTGACGATCCCCGCGCACAGGAGGGCTGGGGCCGCCAGGGTGCGCGGGCTCAGACCGGCCGCGCGCATGACGATCAGTTCGCTATCCGCGTTGAGACGATGGTACGTGAACAGAATCGCGCAGAAGAGCGAGATCGGCAGAATATAGACGAGCGCGGTGGGCAGCAGCAGCAGGGTGAGTTCCAGGAATGTCCATGCCGACAAGCCCATGTTGACGATCATGTCGATGAAGCGCAGGCCTTGGCTCAGCCATACGACGCCGGTCAACGTGATGGTGACCACAACGAGTGGCGGCGCCAATTGGCGCAGGATGTATCGGGTGGAGCCCCGCATTGGGGGAATTATAGACATTGACAGGGGCGCGTGGGCGGCGGGGCGGGGCTCTTTTTTTTGTCGCGGTGGAGGCTAAGATGACCGCGCGGCGCGATCGCGCCGTCGTCACGTATTGCCGAGGTCCAGGATGAAGATCGTTTTCGCCGAGATCGCTCTGCCGCGCTCAGGGACATTAGTCGTGACCGCGACGGCCGATCGCACGCTCACGCGAACCGCCACCGGGGTCGACAAGCGTGTGGATGGTGCACTCACTCGCGCCATGGGTCGTGGGCGTTTCAAAGGTGGCGCCGGCGAATTCGTCGAACTCCGGGAGCCCAAGGGGATCGGCGTCAACCGGGTGTTGTTGGCGGGACTCGGCAAGGCCGAAGAGGTGGATGCGCGCCAATTTCAAGACCTCGGCGGTCGCGTCGTGGCGCGCCTGGCTACCAGCGGGGAGACCGAGGTCGCGCTGTGTGTCGACGCGATCAAGGGGAGCAAGCTCGGCACGGCCGAGGCGGCGGCGAACGCGGCCTTTGGCGCCCGCCTCGGTGGCTACCGTTTCGATCGCTATCGCACCAAGGAAAAGCCCGAGGACCGGCCGTCGCTCAAGACCCTCAAGGTGCTGGTCAAGGGTGCGACCGCGGCGCGCTCCGCCCACCGTTCGCTTGACAAGGTCGCCGACGGCGTTTTCATCACGCGCGATCTGGTCTCCGAGCCGGCCAACGTGCTCTATCCGATCAGCTTCGCCAAGAGGGCCCGCGAGCTTGCCCGCCTCGGGCTCAAGGTCGAGGTGCTGAATCGCGCCCGTATAGAAAAGCTCGGCATGGGTGCGCTCCTCGGCGTTGCCCAGGGCAGCGTCAACGAGCCCCAGCTTGTGGTCATGCGGTGGAACGGCGGGCGGGCCGGGCAAAAGCCCGCCGCCTTTATCGGCAAGGGCGTTACCTTCGACACCGGTGGCATCTCGATCAAGCCGTCCGGCGGCATGGAGGACATGAAGTGGGATATGGGCGGCGCCGGCGTCGTGACCGGCCTGATGGCCGCGCTCGCCGGCCGCAAGGCAAAGGTCAACGCGGTCGGCGTTATTGGCCTGGTCGAGAACATGCCCTCTGGCGCTGCGCAGCGTCCGGGAGACGTCGTGCGGACGATGTCGGGCCAAACCATTGAGGTCATCAATACCGACGCGGAGGGCCGGCTCGTTCTGGCCGATGTCCTTTGGTACACCCAGAATCGTTTCAAGCCCGAGGCGATGATCGATCTCGCGACGTTGACCGGCGCCATTATTGTGGCGCTCGGTCACCAGCACGCGGGCTTGTTTTCCAACGACGATGACCTGGCCGATCAGCTTACCGCCGCGGGCAAGAGCGAGGGTGAGCGACTGTGGCGGATGCCCGTCGACTCGTCCTATGACGACGATATTAAGTCTCGGATTGCCGACATGCACAACGTGGGTGCGGGGCGCAGCGCCGGCGGCA
Organism: Alphaproteobacteria bacterium; assembly: GCA_965226045.1. Lineage (GTDB taxonomy): Bacteria > Pseudomonadota > Alphaproteobacteria > VGEJ01 > VGEJ01 > CBDDBU01. Next base: position 23,631 of record CBDDBU010000025.1, on the reverse strand, counting down.
CCGCCGGCGCCAAACTGTTGGAGCAGTTCGTCAACAAGCGCCCCTGGGCGCACCTCGACATCGCGGGCGTGACCTGGTCGAAGAAGGACACGCCTACGGTGCCCAAAGGCGGGACCGCGTTCGGCGTTCGTCTGCTCGACCGATGGGTGGCGAACCGCTACGAGCGCTAGCGGCGGATGGACGATTTCGCCTTCTATCACCTGCGGCGGGCGCCTCTCGAATACGCCCTTCCCAAACTGCTCGAGAAGGTGACGGAACGCGGCCTGCGCGCGGTGGTGCGGGTCGGTTCCGAGGCGCGCCTCGAGGATTTGAACCGCCATCTGTGGACCTACGAAGAGCGCTCGTTCCTGGCCCACGGGGCGGCGTCAGATGGCTTCGCCGAGGCCCAGCCCATCTATCTCACGACGGCGACCGAGAACCCTAACGGGGCGTCGGTGCTCGTCCTCGTCGATGGCGCGGAGCCGTTCGCGACCGACCAGTTCGATCGTTGCCTCAATCTGTTCGATGGCGACGATCCGGTGGCGCTCGAGGCCGCGCGCGAGCGCTGGCGCGCACTCAAGGCCGCGAGCGAGCCGGTGACCTATTGGCAGCAGTCGGAGCGTGGTGGCTGGGAGCGGCGCGACTGACTAGGCCCGGGCGTGCCGGCCGGTTGTCTGATGCGCGCAAAGCTCTTATAAGGCGCCGGCCGCCAGCGGCGCACTCATCAGCACCGACAATAATCGGCGACAATAGACAATGGCCACCGAACGCACCCTGTCGATCATCAAGCCCGATGCAACGCGCCGCCACCTAACCGGCCGCATAAACCAACGTCTGGAAGAGGCGGGCTTCCGCATCGTAGCCCAAAAGCGGCTACGGCTCAGCCGCGACCAGGTCGAGGCGTTCTACGCCGTTCACAAGGAACGGCCGTTCTACACCACCCTGTGTGCCTTCATGAGTTCGGGTCCGGTCGTGGCCCAAGTTCTTGAGGGCGAGAACGCCATCGCCCGCAATCGTGAAGTCATGGGCGCGACCAACCCAGCCGACGCGGCGGCGGGGACCATCCGCAAGGACTACGCTGAATCCGTGGAGGCCAATTCCGTCCACGGATCTGACTCTCCAGAGGCGGCGGCCGAAGAAATCGCGTTCTTCTTCAGCAAGATCGAAGTGGTCGGTTAGCGGGCCGGGCCTAGTCGATCGCCGGGTTGATCATCACGCCTTCGGTGAGCTTTCCACCCTCGATCAACACGCGCTCGTTGCGCACTCGCACCCGTCCTTCAGCGATCAACCGCACTGTCAGCGGATAGCAACGGTGCTCGGTCACCAACACCCGCGCCGCGAGAGTCTCGGGCGTATCGTCCGGGGTCACCGGCACCACGGACTGCACGATGACCGGTCCGTCGTCCATCTCCGGCCGCACGAAATGGACTGTACAGCCGCTGAAGCGTACGCCGACGGCGAGAACGCGCTCGTGTACATTGAGGCCCTTAAAGGCAGGCAGCAGCGAGGGATGCACGTTGATGATCCGATCGCGCCAGCGACTGACAAAGCTCTCGGAGAGAAGCCGCATGAAACCCGCGAGGCAGACCAGCTCCACGCCGGCCTCTTCGAGCGCGGCGCCCACCGCCTCGTCATAGACATCGCGGTCCCCGAAATCGCGGTGATCGACGACCCGCGCCGGAATGTTGGCGTCGGTCGCCCGCGCCAGACCGGGCGCCTCGGCGTTGTTAGAGAGGACAAGCGCGATGCGGGCCGGAAACTCGGGCTCCCGGCAGGCGTCGATCAGGGCCTGGAGGTTGGTGCCTCGCCCGGATATGAGAATTCCGATCTGGAGCGCCACGATGGGTCTCCTCAACCGCCGGGGCGCCGACCGGCTGGCGCGAATGCCCTACGGGTGTAGTGGTTGATGCTGTCCCAGGGGATCGGATATGGTCTCACGTCGCCGCGAATCGTACTCCATAGCCGGCGGTTTGCAATGGGAGTCGCCGACCGGTTCGCCCGGCGCGGCGCACTCGAAAAAAAAATGCACATCATCCGACGCCTTGCGAGCGTGGCGCTGGTCGTGGGCGGGGTTGCCCTCGGCGGTGGCGGCGCCGCGAGCGATGACGTGTTCACGGTCTCGGGCGTCGTCGTCGATGTGACCGCCGAGGCGGCCGCGAGCGCGCGCACGACGGCTCTCGCCGAGGGGCAGCGGGGGGCCCTGGACCGGCTCTTGCGCCGCATCACCCTGCGCCGCGATTACGCCAACCTCCCGGCGGCCGATGACACTGACATCGCGACCATGGTTCAAGACATAAGCGTGGAGGAAGAAAAGTCATCTTCAATACGTTACCTCGCTAATTTGACGGTTAGGTTTAAGCCAAAAGCGGTGCGAGCGCTGCTCGACGACGCGGGCATTCCCTACACCGAGACCCGTAGCAAACCGTTGCTGGTGTTGCCGGTCTATGAAGCGGCGGGCGCTTTCTTCCTGTGGGACGCGCCCAACCCGTGGCGTCAGGCGTGGTCGGATCTACCGGCCAACCCCGATAGCCTGGTTCGGTTGGTGTTGCCGCGTGGCGACCTCGCCGATGTCGCCGCCATCGGGGCCAGCCAGGCGCTGGCCGGCGACGCCGGTCAACTTCGGGCCATCGCGCGGCGCTATCAGGTCGAGGATACCCTGGTTGTCCACGCGGCGATGGTCGTCGACCTCGCCAACAACGTGCCGAGGCTTCACATCGGTCTTCAACGCTTTGGCCCTTCCGGTGAATCGACACTGGTCGAGGCCATCGTGGGCGACGTCCGCGATCAAGTCAGCGCACTGCTGGCGACCGGCGTGCGACAGGTGCAGGAGCGTCTAGAGGAACGCTGGAAGCAGGACACGCTGCTGCGTTTCGATGTCGAGGGGCGTCTCAGTGCTCGGGTGCCGCTAACCACCCTCGCGGACTGGCTGGCAGTGCGCGAGCGTCTCCGCGTGACCGCCATCATCCGCAAGATCGAATTGGCCGCGATCTCGCGCGCCGACGCCCGTCTCGTCCTTCACTACTTCGGCGGCGCCGAGCAGCTCGTGCTGTCGTTGGCCCAACTTGACCTGGACTTGAGGGAAGAGGACGGCTTTTGGGTCATGCGGCTGCGCGGACCCGGGAGCGCACCGTGAACCTCCCCAACCTCATAAGCTTGGCGCGCCTGCTTGCCGTTCCGGTGGTGATCTGGCTGTTGCTGGCCGATCAGCTGGAGGTGGCCTTTTGGCTGTTCGTGGCCGCCGGCGCCTCCGATGCGGTCGATGGCTTCATCGCCAAGCGCTTCGACATGGGGACGCGCTTGGGCCGCTACCTCGACCCGCTTGCCGACAAGGCGCTGCTGGTCAGCACTTACATCGCCTTGGGGCGGATCGGCGAGTTGCCAGACTGGCTCGTGATCCTGGTCGTCTCCCGCGATCTATTGATCGTCGGTGGGTTTATGCTGAGCTATACCTTGTCGCACCGCTTCAGCCCCCAGCCGGCGACGATCAGCAAGATCAACACCGCGCTACAGATGGTGCTTGCGGCGGTAGTTCTCGGGGAGGCCGCGCTGGCGATACCGCTTGGCGAACTGCCGACCGTCATGATTGTCTGCGTTGCCGCCACCACCGTGGCGTCGGGCGCCAACTACCTTGTCCAGTGGACGCGCGGCGTCGCGCGACAAGAGGAAGTGGGATGAGCCCGCGGCGTCAGGTGATTTTCTGGTTGACCGCGCTCGTCGTCCTTATCGCGATCGTGTTCTTCTTGCGCAGCATTCTCCTGCCCTTCGTCGCCGGTATGCTGGTCGGCTACTTCCTCGATCCGCTCGTCGACTGGGTGGAGGCGAGGGGGCCGTCGCGAACTCTGGCGACGTCGCTCGTCACCGTCCTCTTCTTCGCCATCGCCATCGCGGTGATCGTGGTCCTGTTCCCCACCTTGCAGCGCCAGTTGATCGGGCTTGTCGGACAACTCCCCGAAGCCGCGCACTGGATCGAACAGTCGTTCGACACCCCGCTGGTGCGCGACGTTCTGAGCCGGCTGTTGGGCGAAGAAGCCGGCGGTGTGCGGACGGCGGCTCAGGGCCCGGCCGGCAATGCCATCGCGTGGCTGGGCGGCGTGGTTTCTGGCATTTGGAGCGGCGGGCTCGCCCTCTTCAACTTGCTGTCGCTAGCGTTCATCACGCCGGTCATCGCGTTTTATCTGTTGCGCGATTACGATCGCATGGTCGCGCGCGTCGATGGCTGGCTGCCGCGCGATCACGCCACGACGGTTCGCGAACAACTGCGGCTTATCGACGATGCGATCGCCGGCTTCGTACGCGGCCAGGCCACCGTGTGCATCATTCTGGGCGTGTTTTATGCCATCGCGCTTTCGCTCGCGGGGCTTAATTTCGGTTTCGCTATCGGGCTCATTGGCGGCGCGCTGGCCTTCATCCCCTACGTCGGCATGATTCTGACGCTCGCGTTGTCGGTCGGTGTGGCGGTCGTGCAATTTTGGCCCGAACCGTTGCCTATCGTCATCGTCATCGCTATCTTCCTCGCCGGTCAGCTTATCGAAGGGACGTTCCTCACGCCGAAGCTGGTCGGCGACCGGATAGGCCTGCATCCGGTGTGGGTGATCTTCGCCTTGTTCGCGGGGGGCGCGCTGGCGGGTTTTTTGGGCGTCCTGATTGCTGTGCCGATCGCCGCCATTGCTGGTGTGTTGGTCCGTTTTCTCATCTCGCGCTACCTGAAGAGCCGCTATTTCGTTGGCGCGGGCGGCGCGTGACGGGACGTCAGCTCGTTTTCGAGCTCGGTGCGCGCCCCGCCCTAGGCCGCGACGACCTGCTGGTCACGCCAGGCAATTCGGACGCGGTCGCGTGGGTCGACCGCTGGCCGGATTGGCCGGGACGCACACTTGCCGTCCACGGACCGGCCGGTTGCGGCAAGACCCATCTGGCCGAGGTCTGGCGCGCGGTCTCGGGGGCCGAGGTGGTGGCCCCCTCCACGCTTGCGGACGTGACCGCCCACACGGGTTCGTTGCCCACCGCGCCGGCCTTTGTCCTCGATGATGCTGAGGGCCGCGCCGACGAGCGCGTGGTGCTGCATTTCCTCAACATGTTGCGCGACTGCGGCGGCAGCCTTTTGCTGGCCAGCCGGCGCCCGCCCGCGCGATGGTCGGTGGACTTGGCCGATCTGAGATCGAGACTTCGCGCGTTGCCGGCGGTCGCGGTGAGAGCGCCCGACGAGGCCACGCTGCGGGCCGTCGTTGTCAAGTTATTCGCCGACCGGCAGTTGCAGGTGAGCGAAGACCTCGTAGAATTCTTGTGTCTGCGCATTGAGCGTACCTTCCAGGCCGCTCGCGAGACGGTCGCGGCGCTCGACGCCGCCGCGTTGGTGACGCATCGCAAGGTGAGTATCGCCCTGGCGCGTCAGGTGTTGCGTGCTAGTTGCGAGAAGGATTAGGGAACATGGACCTTGGTTTGAACGGCAAGAAGGCCATCGTCTGCGCGGCCAGCAAGGGGTTGGGCCGGGGCTGCGCGATGGCCCTGGCGGGGGAGGGCGTGAAGCTCGTCATCAACTCTCGCGACCGCGATAGGTTAGAGCAGACCGCCGACGAAGTTCGGAGCGCGACCGGCGCCACGGTCATCACGGTGGCCGGCGACATCGCGACCGAACAGACGCGCTCCGATATTCTCGCGGCCTGCCCGGCGCCCGACATTCTGGTCAACAACGCCGGGGGCCCGCCGCCCGGTGATTTCCGCGACTGGGGCCGCGACGATTGGATCCGCGCGATCGACAACAACATGCTGACGCCGATCGAATTGATCAAGGCGGTCATCGACGGGATGATCGTGAGGCGTTTCGGTCGCATCGTCAACATCACGTCGAGCGCCGTAAGAGCCCCGATCGACGTGCTGGGCCTGTCGAATGGCGCACGCACCGGCCTGACCGGGTTCGTTGCCGGCCTCGCGCGCACGGCGGCGCGGCACAACGTGACGATCAACAATCTGCTGCCGGGCGCCTTCGCCACCGAGCGGATGACCGGCGTGACGCGGGCCATGGCGGAGGCGAACGGGCTTGACCCCGATGCCGAACTCGAACGGCGACGCTTGTTGATTCCCGCCGAGCGCTTCGGCGATCCACGCGAGTTCGGACATGCCTGCGCCTTTCTGTGCAGCGCCGATGCAGGCTACCTCGTCGGACACAATCTGCTGCTGGATGGTGGCGCGTACCCTGGAACGATGTAGCAGGGTCGGTGGAGCGACGTGTTGGCGACACATCTGACGCGCCGTGCTCTTGGCGCGCGCTCGGCGCGGGCCTGGTGCTGCTCGTTCTCGTCGTGGCGGCGCGGGCCGACGAGGCGAGCCTGCTCGGGGTCTGGGAGACGCCCGAAGCCAACTCGAATGCCGAGGTCTACGCGTGCGGGCCGGCGCTGTGTGGGCGCCTTATTTCGCTCAAGGAACCCCTCGACGACGAGGGCAACGAGAAACGCGACCGGCGCAACAAGGATGAGATGATGCGCTCGCGGCCGATCGTCGGCATCGAGCTGCTGACCGGCTTCGTCGCTGACGGGCCGGGCAAGTGGGGCGGCGGCCACATCTACGATCCCGAGGACGGCAAAACTTACAAGTGCAAGCTCACCCTCCAGGGCGATGGGACGCTGAAGGTGCGCGGCTATGTCGGCCTATCGATCTTCGGGCAGACCCAGATCTGGCGGCGCCTGCGCTGACCGCGCGGCTGCTCACGCCACGAACCTGGTCAGGACGCCGCCGCCCGGTCCGATCTCGCGCCAGCTGCCCGTGCTAAACTCAAGGCGGGCGAGTGCGGCGGGTGGAAACGACTCCAACAGCCGCGCGTAGTGAGTCTCGTCGCCTCTTCCTGTCAGCAGGCGCGCGGCATCGCCCAAGCCCGGGTAGTGCGCGACGACCATCAGCCGCGAGACATCGTCGTCGCTCGCTCGTATGGCATCGATGATCTGTTGACAGCTCGCCACATAGAGGCGCCGATCGTACTCCACCGTGGGCTTGCCCGCCGGTAAGTCCCAGCCCGCGTCGATCGCCACCCCCGTCAGGGTCTGGCGCGCTCGCGTGGCGCTCGAGCACAAGACATGCTCGGCGGCACAAGGCTCCGGCGCGAGCAGCGCGCCGACCCGCGCGCAGGCGGATAGGCCGCGGTCGCTGAGCGTGCGATCGTGATCGGATACGTCTATCGTGCCACTCTCGGAGTTGGCGTGGCGCATGAGCAAAAGGTATTTCAACCCAGCACTCCGAAAGTGGCGGCATCGGTTTGACGCTGGCTACAAAGGGCGCGTTCGTCACGCTCATATTTTCGCCAGTATGCTTCTATATAGTGCGGACTGATCATGCGAGACCCGAGTAAGACCAACCAAGCCCAGAGCACGGTCTTGCGAGCCCGGACCGGGGCCATGCGTGGACTGCCTGAGGAGACCGACGGGGATTTGGAGACCGTTCGTGACTGATCGCGCCACGCTTACGCTCGTCGGCCCCCCTGGCCCTGGGAAGATCGGGCTTGATTTGCCGAATCGATTCATCAATCGGGAGCTGAGCTGGCTGCGCTTCGACGAACGGGTGATCGAGGAGGCCAATAACGAAGCCTACCCGCTGCTGGAGCGCTTGCGCTTTCTGTCGATATCCGCCGACAACCTGGAGCGCTTTCATACAGTCCGGGTCGCCGGATTGGTGGGCCAGGTCCGCGCCAGGATCAACGAGCCGAGCGTTGACGGCATGTCTCCGAGCGAGCAGCTGAGCCAGATCCATGCGGTGACCGAGCGCCTGATGGCCGCGCAGCAGAGCTGTTGGCGGAGCTTGCGCGGCGAGCTCGGTCGGGCCGGTGTCGGCGTCCTAGACCGCCAAGATCTCAGCGACGACGACGTGTCATGGCTTGAGAGTCGGTTCGAGACTCACTACCTGCCCGTGCTGACGCCGCTCGCGATGGATCCGGCCCATCCGTTCCCGTTCATCCCCAGTCGCGGCTTCGGCCTGATCTTGCAGCTGGAGCGTCCCTCGGATTCGCGCGTGATGAACGCGGTCGTTCTTCTGTCGTACAAGATCGACCGCTTCATCCGGTTGCCCGGCGCCGAGATTCGTTTCATCTCGCTCGAGAATCTCGTGCAGCTGTTCCTCGATAAGCTGTTTCCAGGTTTTGAGGTGCGTGGCCGGGGCTTGTTCCGGCTGCTGCGTGACAGCGACGTCGAGATCGAGGAGGAAGCCGAGGACCTGGTTCGTTTGTTCGAAAGCGCGCTCAAACGGCGCCGGCGCGGCGACGTGATTCGCCTCCAGATCGATGCCGACACGCCCGCGGAACTACGCCGCTTCGTTGCCGACAAGCTGGAGTACGACTACGACGAGATTACCATCGTCGATGGCATCCTTGGCCTGGTCGACACCAACCAGCTGATCGTCGACGAGCGCCTCGATCTGCAGTTTTCGCCCCATCCGGCGCGCTTCCCCGGTCGCATTCGCGACCACGGCAACGACTGCTTCGCCGCGATCCGCGCCAAGGACATCATCGTCCATCATCCGTTCGAGACCTTCGACGTCGTGGTCCAGTTCATCCGCCAAGCGGCCGAGGACCCGGACGTCATGGCGATCAAGCTGACTCTTTATCGCACCAGTGACGATTCACCCATCGTCAAGGCCCTGGTCGAGGCGGCCGAGGCTGGTAAGCCAGTCACCGCCCTGGTTGAGTTGAAAGCGCGCTTCGACGAAGAGGCCAACATCCGCTGGGCCCGTCAACTCGAGCGCGCGGGGGTCCAGGTCGTCTACGGCGTGATCGGGCTAAAAACCCACGCCAAGGTGCTGTTGGTGGTGCGGCGGGAGGAGGGTGGCCTGCGCACCTACGTCCATTTCGCCACCGGCAATTATCACCCGGTGACGGCCAAGACCTACACCGATCTCTCGTACTTCACGTGCGATCCTGGGCTGTGCCGGGACGCCACCTACGTCTTCAATTTCATGACCGGATATAGCCAGCCGGCGAAATTCGAGAAGTTGGCGGTGGCGCCGCTCAATCTGCGTGAGCGGATTCTCGGACTGATCGAAGAGGAAATAGAGCACGCGCGCGCCGGTCGGCCGGCCGCCATCTGGATTAAGCTCAACGCGCTCGTGGACCCCGCCGCGATCGACGCCTTGTACCGGGCGTCCCAGGCCGGCGTTTCTGTCGACCTGGTCGTGCGCGGCGTTTGCTGTCTTCGTCCGGGCGTCGCCGGGCTCTCGGAGAGGATCCGCGTCAAGAGCATTATCGGTCGGTTTCTGGAGCACGCCCGCATCGTCTGCTTCGGTGCCGGCCACGGCCTGCCCTCGCCGCTCGCCAAGGTCTTCATCGGTTCCGCCGACTGGATGCCGCGTAATTTTGACTGGCGGGTCGAGACGTTGGTGCCGATTGAGAATCCAACTGTTCACCAGCAGGTGTTGGACCAGATCATGGTCGCCAACCTCAAGGACGACTGCCGATCGTGGGAATTGCTGTCCGACGGAAGCTACAAGCGTGTCGAGGCCAAGGGCCGACCCTTCGATGCCCATACATATTTCCTCACCAATCCTTCCCTGTCGGGTCGGGGCAAGGGCTTGTTCGAACCCGACGATGCTCCTCGGCTCGTCCTCGATACCCGCGCCGATTGAGGCGCCGCCGGCGACCGGGGCGCCGGTCGCCGTCATCGATATCGGCTCGAACTCGGTACGCCTGGTGGTATTCGACGAGCTGAGTCGGACGCCGTTTCTGGTTACCAAGGAAAAGGTGCTGTGCGGTCTTGGCCATGGGATCGCCGAGACTGGGCGGTTGAATTTGGCGGGGGTAGAGAGAGCCCGGGCCGCTATCGAACGGTTCGTGGGCTTGGCGCGTGGCGCCGGCGCGCCTTTCCCTTTGATATTGGCGACCGCGGCCGTGCGAGAAGCTGTCGACGGGCCCGCTTTCGTGGCCGATCTCGAACGCCGTTTGGAGTTGCCGGTCACGGTCTTGGACGGCGATGCCGAGGCGGCGCTGGCGGCCGGCGGGGTGTTGTTCGGGATACCCGAGGCGGATGGCGTGGTGATGGACCTCGGCGGCGGGAGCCTCGAGTTGGTGCGGCTCGAGGGCGGCGAGATCGTCGCGTCGGCGACGCTGCCGGTAGGGCCACTCCGGCTGGCGGGGCTCGAGGCAGAGCAGGCGCTCGCCCATTGCGAGACGGCGCTCAGCTCTGCCGCGTGGCTCGCCGACGGCGCGGGTGCGCGCCTGTATGCCGTCGGTGGCGGGCCACGCGCGCTGGCGCGGGCGCACATGGCGCGGATCGATCATCCCCTGCGAATGGTCGACCACTATACGATGACGAGAGCGGAGATCGATCAGGTGGCGCGGACCCTCCTGCATGGCGATTCGCGACAGGATGGAGTGTTCGCTGGTGTCCCGCTGGAACGCCGCGCCACCCTCCCGCTGGTCGCCGCGGCCGTGATCGCGGTTCTGCGTAGGTTGCGCCCTTCGGCCGTGCTCTTCTCCGCCCACGGGGTCCGCGAAGGATTGATTTTCGAGCGCTTTGAGCGCCGCGATGCGGCGGCAGGACCCCCTGCTTGCGTCGAGCGCGAAATTCGCGCGCCGCGAAGCGCCGGAGAGCGACCTCGCCGATGTCCTTTTCGATTGGATGACGCCGCTGTTTCCCACCGAGGACGCGGCGATGGCGCGACTGCGGCGAGCGGCCTGCACGTTGAGTGAGGTGGGCTGGTCGCTGCATCCCGAGTACCGCGCGGAGGGCGCCCTGAACACGCTGCTGTACGCGCCGCTCATTGGCATCGACCACCCCGCACGCGCCTTCATCGGTCATGCCGTGTACGCCCGCCACGGCGGCGCCGCGAGCGCCGCGACGGCGGCCCGTGTGGCCTCGCTGCTCATGACGGCGGCGCTTCACCGCGCCGCGGTCATTGGCAACGCGTTGCGCCTCGGTCGCGCGGTCTTGGCGGCGGAAACGGCGGCGGCAGTGAGATTGACGATCGACCCGCGCCATTTGACGCTGAGGCTCGCGGGTGACGCAGGCGCGCTTGGCGGCGAGGCCGTCGAGCTAAGGTTGGCCGCGCTCGCTCGCCTGGTCGACCGGCGCCCGCGGCTTGCATTCGCCTGAGCCGCCGCCATCCGCTGCCGGAAGCGTCACGGTTGCGGCGGCGTGCGCTCGATCGATCGGGATCAGCCGGACTCCATTCCGGCCAGCGGTAATGGCCTGCCGGCCGTCGCGGAGCGCGATCGCGTCGGCGCCGAAGATCTCACGCCGCCACCCTTTGAGCGCCGGGACATTGGCGTCGCCGCACGCGATACGCTCAAGATCGCGTGTATTGGCCAGCAGCCGCTGCGCCACGTCCTGCTCCTCGGAGCGCAGTTTGAGCAGCACCTTTAGGAGCTCGACCAGGGGGCCGGCCTGGCGCGGCACGCGCTTGGGCTTGTCCACCTTGGGCAGCGCGTTGTCGTCGAGGGCGTTGCCGCGCGCCACGGCGGCGAGCAGGGCGGCGCCTTTTTCGCCAGAGGCGAAGCGCTGGTCGAGGCCGCGCACGCGCGCGAGCTGTTGGGCGGTTTCGGGCACGTGGGCGGCGATCTCGACCAGCGCCTCGTCACGAACGACGCGGTTGCGCGGCAGGTCGCGGGCCTGCGCCTCGCTTTCACGCCACGCCGCGATGTCGCGCAGGATTCCCAGCATACGCCGATTGGTCGAACGCACCTTAAGGCGCCGCCAGGCCTCCCTCGGCTCGGCTCGATACAAAGCCGGATCGCACAGTGCCGCGATTTCCTCGTCGAGCCAGCCGCGCCGGCCGGTTCTGTCGAGCGACTGGGCGAGCTTTTCGTAAACCGTGCGAAGGTGGATCACGTCATCGAGCGCGTAGAGAAGCTGCCGCTCGGTCAGCGGTCGGCGAGTCCAATCGGTGAAGCGTGACGTCTTATCGAGCGATTCGCCGGCGAGCTTGGCGGCCAGCGTTTCGTATGACGCGGCATCGCCAAATCCGCACACCATGGCGGCGATCTGGGTGTCGAAAACCGGCTTTGGGACTTCGCCGCTCAGCCGCACGAAGATCTCGATATCCTGACGGGCCGCGTGAAAAACCTTAAGCACGTCCGGGTTGGCGAGGAGGTCGACCAACGGCCCAAGATCGATCCCCTTGGCCAGCGCATCGACTGCGACGGCCTCGCCCTCGCCGCCGAGTTGCACCACGCACAGGCAGGGCCAATAGGTCCGCTCGCGAACGAACTCGGTGTCGACGGTGACGTAGGGGAGACGGCCGAAGCGGGCGCACGCCTGGGCCAGCGCCTCGGTCGAGGTAATCAGGGTCATGCCCGCCGAGCTATACACGATCGCGTGCCCGCCGTCTCGGTGACTGGCCGCGCGCGGGTCTCATGTCGCGCCACCTGACGACCCGCCCGCGCGCGGTTGACAGGGGCCGGCTTCCATGCGCTTTTCCGCGCGCCATGCACGTCTATCGCACGCACACCTGTGGCGAACTACGCGAGTCGCATGTGGGTGAGACGGTGCGACTCTCGGGCTGGGTGCATCGCAAGCGGGACCACGGCCATCTGCTGTTCATCGACCTGCGCGACGACTTCGGCCTGACTCAGTGTGTCGTCGAACTCGACGCGGCGGTCTTTGCCGCCGGCGACGGCGTATCGCCCGAAAGCGTCGTGACCGTGACCGGCGAGGTCGTGGCTCGCACGGCCGATACCGTCAACCCCAACATCGCGACCGGCACGGTCGAGCTACGTATTCGCGAGTTCGCGGTTCAATCAGCGGCGGCCGAGCTGCCGCTGCCGGTGTTTGGCGAGCAGGAGTATCCCGAGGACGCCCGACTTCAGCACCGCTTCATCGACCTTCGCCGGGAGCGCCTGCATCGCAACATTAAGTTGCGCTCCGCGATCATCGCCAGCATCCGCCAGCGCATGACGGCAAGCGGCTTCACCGAGTTTCAGACGCCGATTCTGACCGCGAGCTCGCCCGAGGGCGCGCGCGACTTTCTGGTGCCCAGCCGTCTCCACCCCGGCAAGTTCTATGCGCTGCCGCAAGCGCCGCAGCAGTTCAAGCAGCTCTACATGGTGGCCGGATTCGATCGCTACTTTCAGATCGCGCCGTGTTTTCGCGACGAGGACGCGCGCGCCGATCGCTCGCCCGGCGAGTTCTACCAACTCGATGTCGAGATGTCGTTCGTCGTGCAAGAGGACGTGTTCACCGCCATCGAGCCCGTCATGCACGGCGTGTTCGAGGAGTTCCGCGCCGGCCGGGCGGTAACGCCGCCGCCGTTCCCGCGCTTCGCCTACGCCGATGCGATGGTGCGGTTCGGCACCGACAAGCCGGACCTGCGCAACCCCATTCGCATCGCCGATGTGACCGAGGCATTTCGCGAGTCGAGCTTTGCGATTTTCGCCGGCGCGATCGGCAATGGTGCGGTGGTGCGGGCGATTCCAGCGCCCGGCGCCGCGAGCCGGCCGCGCAGCTTCTTCGACAAGATGAACGAGTGGGCGCGGGAAACCGGCTGGCCGGGGCTTGGCTACATCGTCTTCGCCGAGGGCGAGGCCAAGGGCCCGATCGCCCGCAACCTCCCCGCCGACCGGATCGCGATGATTCGCAAGGCGGCGTCGGTCGAAGATGGCGACGCCGTATTCTTCGCGTGCGACCAGCCGTCCGGGGCGGCCGCGCTGGCCGGGGCGGCGCGCGACCGGCTGGGCAACGAGCTCTATCTCCTCGAACGCGACTGCTTCCGCTTCTGTTGGATCGTCGACTATCCGATGTACGAGTTCGACGAGCGCGAGCGCAAGATCGAGTTCAGCCACAACCCCTTCTCGATGCCCCAGGGTGGGCTCGAGGCGCTGGAGACCCAGGATCCGCTGGAGGTCCTCGGCTACCAGTACGACATCGTCTGCAACGGCCTCGAACTGTCGTCCGGCGCGATCCGCAATCACCGTCCCGACATCATGTACAAGGCCTTCGAGATCGCCGGCTACGGCCGCGAGGAGGTCGAGGCGCGCTTCGGCGGCATGTTGCGGGCGTTACGCTATGGCGCGCCGCCCCACGGCGGCATCGCGCCCGGCCTCGATCGCATCGTCATGCTGTTGGCCGATGAACCCAACATCCGTGAGGTCGTCGCCTTCCCGATGAATCAACAGGCCGAGGACCTGCTCTTGGGCGCCCCGGCACCCGCGAGCCCACGCCACCTACGCGAACTCCACATCCGCACCGTCGCGCCCGAGCCGGAGCGCGACGCCGGCTAGACTACGCTATGGTTCCTCTGTCACCCTCGGGCTTGACCCGAGCATCCAGGGTGGACCCTCGGGTCAAGCCCGAGGGTGATCCGGCGTTGCTTCCTGTGTTGCGATCGCACTTGACGCCTATCATCCACAGCGCGGGAGAGGCGGTGGGTGACGGCTGTTAAGCTGTTTCGGACGAGGCTTCAGGCCTCCCCGGCTCATAGTTGGCAAGAGCTTTAGCAAGCTTCGGTGTGTGCCCAAGGTCATGTAGCGTCTCCGCGCATTCGCGGCACGTGTTCAGGAAAACTCAACTCGGTCTTCGTCGTAGTAGTGGGGAAATTTTCCCAACAACGGATCGAACTGGGTATCATCGAAATGAAGCAAATCGGTGGCGTGGGCGAACGCGTTGCGTACTTCCCTAATAGCATGCAGGTTGCGCCGTAAGCTGTTTAGGATATACCCCACGCAATATGCGAGGTCGATTTTGGCCGAAAACTTGAAAGTGGGCCATAGCCGATAAACAGCTTTTGGTGCATGCGTCGGGAAAGGCTGGGCATATGGTCGGCTATCAAGTTGGTCAGACATGCTTCCACGCTGGCGCTTCCCCACATAACTGTGCCGGGGTCCTCCCTTTTGGCCAGCCACACGATATTCTTCCGGGTCTCGCGGGGTGCTTCTGCAATTTCGTGGGTGGGCATGCCGTCCTCCTCTCAGGAGCGCCGACGTGAAGCGCATTTCCGGCGGCTTCTCAATGCGCGAACGTGATGGCGCGCTCGCGGTCTAACTACAGCCGCTGGTGCCGCCGCAGGTGTTGCACTTGAGGCAGGTGCCGTTGCGGACGAGCGTGAAGTTGCCGCACTCGCCGCACGCATCGCCCTCGTAGCCCCTGAGGCGCGCCTGCTGCTCCCGGCCGCCTGCGGGCGGCCCGGCTAGCGCCGCGCCAAACGTAACTTCCGCTGTCACCAGCTCCGTCGAAGCCAGCTCCGCTGACGCGAGCGCCGTCGCGGCCCCACCGTCTCGTGCGCCGCTGGTGACCACGTAGAGGTTCGAGCGCATGTATCCGTTCGAGGCGGCGGCCGGCGCCGCGAGCGCCTCGCCTTCGTCGCCGACGTTCTGGGCGGCGCCGCCGCCAACGGCGTCGAACCGGAGGTCTTCTGGCTCGACATGGGCGAGGTCGTTGCGGCCAAGATAGGAGATCGCGAGTTCGCGGAAGAAGTAGTCCAGCAATGAGGTCGACATCTTGATCGCGTCATTGCCGGTCACCAGCCCGGAGGGTTCGAAGCGGGTGAACGTGAAGGCGTCGACGAACTCCTCAAGCGGCACGCCGTATTGGAGGCCGATCGATATCGCGATCGCGAAGTTGTTCATCAGGCTGCGAAAGGCGGCGCCTTCCTTGTGCATGTCGATGAAGATCTCGCCGATCCGCCCGTCGTCGTACTCGCCGGTTCGCAGGTAGACCTTGTGGCCGCCGACCGTGGCCTTCTGGGTGTAGCCCTTGCGGCGTTCGGGCAGGCGCAGGCGCTCGGCCCGGCGCCGAATGGCTTGCTTGACCAGGCGCTCGGCGACAACCTGGGGCCGCGCACCGGCCACCGCCACCGCCACCTCCTCTTCGCCCTCGCCGGCGCCCAGGATCATGGCCGAGAGCGGCTGCGAAAGCTTGGAGCCGTCGCGATAGAGCGCATTCGCCTTGAGCCCGAGCTGCCACGAGAGCTTGTAGGCCCCGAGGCAGTCTTGAACGCTCGCCTGGTTGGGCATGTTGATCGTTTTGGAGATCGCCCCCGAGACAAACGGTTGGGCCGCCGCCATCATATGGATGTGGCTCTCGGCCGAGAGGTAGCGCCGGCCGAGCTTGCCGCACGGCGAGGCGCAGTCGAACACCGGCAGGTGCTCGTCGCGCAAATGCGGCGCCCCTTCCAGCGTCATCGCGCCGCAGCAGTACAGGTTGGCGGCGTCGATATCTCTGGTGGCGAAGCCTAGTCGGGCTAGCATGTCGAACGCCGGATCGTCGAGCCCCGCCGCGTCAAGGCCCAGTGTTTCGGTACAAAAGGCCTCGCCGAGGGTCCACCTGTTGAACGCGAACTTGATGTCGAAGGCTGCTTCGAGTGTCTCTTCCAGCGCGCCCAGCGCCTGCTTGGTGAAGCCCTTGGCGGCAAGCGTTTGGTGGTTCACCCCCGGCGCGTCGCGCAGGCTGCCATGGCCTGTGGTGTAGCGAATGATGTCGGCGATTTCGCCCTGGTCATAGCCGAGCTTCGCTAGCGCTTCGGGCACCGTGGCGTTGATGATCTTGAAATAGCCGCCGCCAGCGAGCTTCTTGAATTTCACCATCGCGAAGTCGGGTTCGATGCCAGTGGTGTCGCAGTCCATCACCAGCCCGATCGTGCCGGTCGGCGCGATCACCGTGGCCTGGGCGTTGCGATAGCCGTGGGCCTCGCCGAGCGCGAGGGCCTGGCCCCAGGCCCCGACCGCCGCCGTCGTGAGCACCCGGTCCGGGCAGCGCTCGACGTCCAGAGGCACCGGCCCGACGCTGAGTCCCTCGTAGCCGTCCTGCGCGCCGGCGGCGGCGCGCGCATGGTTGCGCATCACCCGCAGCATCGGCTCGCGGTTGGCGGTGAATCCGGGGAAGGGACCAAGCTCGCGCGCCATTTCGGCCGAGGTGGCGTAGGAGGTGCCGGTCATCAAGGCGGTGATCGCGGCACACAAGGCGCGCGCCTGGTGGCTGTCGTAGGGCAGCCCCATCCCCATCAGCAGCCCGCCGATGTTGGCGTAGCCCAACCCCAGCGTGCGGTAGCGGTAGGACAGCTCGGCGATCCGGGCGGCCGGGAACTGCGCCATCAGCACCGATATATCGAGCGTGATGGTCCACTGCCGCACCGCGTGGGCGAAACGCTCGACGTCGAAACCGCCCTCGGGCCGCTGGAAGCCCTTGAGGTTCAGCGATGCGAGATTGCACGCGGTGTCGTCGAGGAACATGTACTCCGAGCACGGGTTGGAGGCGCGAATCGGCCCGCCTTCGGGACAGGTGTGCCATTCGTTGATGGTGGTGTGGTACTGCAGCCCGGGATCGGCCGATGCCCACGCGGCGTAGCCGATTTGCTCCCACAGATCGCGGGCGGCGACGACCTTGGCGACGGCGCCGGTGGTGCGCTCGGTCAGCGCCCAGTCGCCGTTTGCCTCGACCGCCACGAGGAACTCGTTGGTGACGCGCACGCTGTTGTTGGAGTTCTGGCCCGAGACGGTGGCATAGGCTTCGCCGTCCCAGTCGGTATCGTAGGTCTTGATCTCCAGGACTTTGAAACCCTGTTCGGCGAATTGGATGGCGCGGCGGATATAGTTTTCCGGGATCATCGCCCGGCGCGCCTCAGCGATCGCCTTTTTGAGCGTGGGATTGTCGCTCGGCGTGAAGCGGCCGGCGCCAGACATGGCATGGCAGGCCTGAATCACCGCGTTCAGGTGCTTTTCGGCGAGCCGCGAGCCCGACACCAGCGCCGCCACCTTCTCCTCCTCGGTGACCTTCCAGTCGATGAACTCCTCAATGTCGGGGTGGTCGACATCGACGATCACCATCTTGGCGGCGCGGCGGGTCGTGCCACCCGATTTGATGGCGCCAGCCGCCCGATCGCCGATCTTGAGAAAGCTCATCAGCCCTGACGACTTGCCGCCGCCGGCCAGCTTCTCGTTCCCCGCGCGCAGCGAGGAAAAATTGGTGCCGGTGCCCGAGCCGTACTTGAACAACCGCGCCTCACGCACCCACAGGTCCATGATGCCGCCCTCGTTGACGAGATCGTCGGCGATGCTCTGGATGAAGCAGGCGTGGGGCTGGGGGTGCTCATAGGCGCTCTCGGCGCGGGTCAGTTCGCCGGTGCGATAATCGACGTAATGATGGCCCTGCGCCGGTCCGTCGATGCCATAGGCCCAATGCAGGCCGGTGTTGAACCACTGCGGCGAGTTCGGCGCCCCGAGCTGGCGCGCCAGCATGTGCCGCATTTCGTCGAAGTAGGCGCGCGCGTCGGCCTCGGCATCGAAATAGCCGCCCTTCCAGCCCCAATAGCTCCAGGTCCCGGCCAAACGGTCGAACACCTGGGTGGCCGAGGCCTCGTGGGAATCGCGCTCCTCCTCGGGCAGCGCGGCCAATGCGTCCTCATCGGGGACATGGCGCCACAGCCACTGCGGAACGCCGTCCTCGGCGACCGCCTTCAAACGGGCCGGGACGCCGGCCTTGCGAAAGTACTTCTGGGCGATGACATCGCAGGCGACCTGCGACCACGCGGCCGGCGCCTCGATGTCCTTCATCGAGAAAATAACCGAGCCGTCGGGGTTGCGAATCTCGCTCGTGGTGGTCCGAAATTCGATCCCGGCATAGGCCGAGCCGCCTTGCGCGGTATAGACTCGTTCGATCCGCATGGTACCCCCCAAGAAGCGCAGCAACCCCGAAACCTCCCCCCGCGAGATACATCATCTGGTGTTCGCGACGGGAGGGCGCACAACGCCCTATGCAATGGGCGACGGCAGCGCAACGAGATTATGTGGTGGATGGGCTATTTTCTACAACATGTTGTAGCCCGCGGTTGTCGCGAAGCCCTGGACGGTCGCGCGGGGCGGTGTCATAGTCGCCGCCAACCGGAGCTGAAAGCACGGGTACTCAAGGCCGATGAGCCTATTTCACAGCTTGTTCACCTGGTGGCAGGAGCCGACCTGGGGCACGCGCTTCGATACGTGGCGCAGGGGCGAGCCCGTTGGCGCCGACAAGCAGGGCAATCGCTATTTCCGCGAGCGTGGCGGCGATCGCCGTTGGGTGCTCTACAACGGCGAGGTCGAGGCCTCGCGGGTGCCGCCGGAGTGGAACGCGTGGCTCCAGCACACGGTTGACGAGGCGCCGGCGGGCGACATCGCGCCGCCGGCCTTGGGAGCGCGAGCACATCCGCAACACGACCGGCACGCCCGATGCCTATCATCCGCCCGGCAGTTTGATCGAGGGTGGCGAACGCGATCCCGCGACCGGCGATTACGAGCCGTGGCGGCCCTCTTGAGGTTCTAGGAGGTCGAGGTGGGCGGAAATGTGATTGAAACGCTGGTCGGGGCCTTCGTCCTCGTCGTCGCGGTCGCGTTCGTGATCTTCGCCGTCTCGCGCACCGATGTTGGCGCGGTGCAGGGCTACGAGGTCGTGGCCAATTTCGATCGCATCGACGGCCTGAGCGTCGGCGCCGATGTGCGGGTCAGCGGTATCAAGGTCGGGACTGTCATCGAGCAGACGCTCGATACGGAAACATACTTCGCGGTGGTCCGGATGAGTGTCGACCCGGCGGTGCGG
Organism: Alphaproteobacteria bacterium; assembly: GCA_965226045.1. GTDB lineage: Bacteria > Pseudomonadota > Alphaproteobacteria > VGEJ01 > VGEJ01 > CBDDBU01. The sequence continues at coordinate 4,183 of CBDDBU010000025.1, read as the reverse complement.
CTGCCCGTCGACTCGTCGGCCGCAGTTATCAGCGATGGCCTGTTGGGTGGCAAGTTCATGGCGCTGACGCCGGGCGCCGAAGAGGACATGATCGAGCCCGGCGGCAAGATTCTCTACACCCAGGCCTCGATCAGCCTCGAGCAACTGATCGGCAAGTTCGTCTTCGGGGGCGTCGACTCCAAGTCGGCCGAGTCCACGTCCGCCGAGCCGTGAGGGTCGCGGCGGGCCGCATCGGCCCGTGGCTCGCGGCGGTCGCCGTGCTGAGCCCGTCCGCTTGGGCCGAACCGATCGGCGGTGAGCCCGTCGCCGTCCTCCAGGGCCTGGACAAAGTCACCGCGCGGGTCTCGACCATCGAGGCGCCGATCGAGGCGCCGGTTCGCTTCGGCACCCTCGAGATCACCGCCCACACCTGCGCCAAGCAGCCGCCCGAGGAGCCGCCCGAGGTCACCGCTTTCCTCGATATCGTCGACGTCAAGCCCGGGCAACCCCGCCAGCGGCTCTTCACCGGCTGGATGTTCGCGTCCAGCCCCGCGCTCTCGGCGCTGGAGCATCCGGTCTACGATGTCTGGGTGACCGATTGCAGAACCTCCGCGCCCGAGAGACCGGCCGGCATCGATGAGAAATCGCCCTGATGATTCAGGGCTGCGGCCAGGGCGCCACGGTAGAGCTCACGGCTGATCTCGATGGATCCGAACTGGGCCAGATGCCGGGTCACGAACTGAACATCGAGGAGTTGGAACCCACCCCCGCGTAGGCGGGCGATGAGGTGGACCAGGGCCACCTTGCTCGCGTCGGGCTGGCGACTGAACATGCTTTCGCCAAAGAACGCGGCACCAAGCGAGATGCCGTAAAGCCCCCCCACCAACCGTTCCTCGTGCCAGCACTCCACGCTGTGGGCGCGCCCCATCTCATGCAGCTCGCCATAGAGCGAGATGATCTGGTCGTTGATCCAAGTGCTCCAGCGCTGCGGCGCGGGTGCGGCGCACGCGCGAATGACGGCCTCGAACGCGGTATCGCGGCGCACCTCGAAGCGATTCTCGCGCACCACCCGCCGGAGCCGCCGGGACACGTGAACCTGATCCAGCGGCAGAATGCCGCGCAGGTCGGGATCGACCCAATGCAGGCTCGGGTCGTGGCGGCTTTCCCCCATCGGGAAGACGCCAAGCGCGTAGGCCTTGAGAAGTATCTCCGGCGTCAGTCGGGTCACGCCGCCCGGCGCGCGACCAACGCCTCCAGCCAGTTGATGCCGTACGCGCCATTGACGAAATCGGGTTCGGCCAGCAGATCGAGGTGTAGGGAGGTCGTGGTCTCGATGCCGTCGATGACGTACTCCTCGAGCGCCCGGCGCAGGCGCATCAGGCATTCGTTTCGATTGTTGCCATGGGCGATCAGTTTGGCGATCAGGCTGTCGTAGTGGGGCGGCACCTGATAGCCGGAGTAGAGCGCCGAATCGACCCGCACACCCGGCCCGCCGGGCGCGTGGTAGTCCGAGATGGTGCCCGGTGCGGGAATCAGTGTGCGTGGGTTCTCGGCGTTGATACGGCACTCGATGGCGTGTCCGATGAACCGCACCGCGTCCTGGGTGTAGCCGAGCGGTGCGCCCGCCGCGATCCGGATCTGCTCGCGAACGAGATCGACGCCGGTAACCATCTCGGTGACCGGATGCTCGACCTGAAGGCGGGTGTTCATCTCGATGAAATAAAACTCGCCGGCCTGGTACAGAAACTCGACCGTCCCGAGGCTGCGGTAGCCGAGTTCCCTTATCGCCTCGACGACCCGCCCGCCGATCCGTTCTCGCTCATCGGCGTTCAGCGCGGGGGAGGGCGCCTCCTCTACTATTTTCTGGTGGCGACGCTGGAGCGAACAGTCGCGCTCGCCGAAATGTACGACCGCGCCGTGATCGTCGGCCAGCACCTGTATCTCGATGTGCCGTGGTCCGACCAGATAGCGCTCGATGTACAACGATCCATCGCCGAACGCGGCCTGCGCCTCGGCCCGCGCCGCGTGAAATTGCTCACGCATCACCTCGGGGCGATCGATGACCTTCATGCCGCGCCCGCCGCCGCCTGCCGCCGCCTTGATGATTACCGGATAGCCCACCCGATCGGCGATAGCCGTCGCCTCGGCGTCGTTGTCGACGGCGCGGTCCTCGCCTGGCACGACCGGCACCCCAAGACGCCGCATCGTTTCCTTGGCCGCGATCTTGTCGCCCATGAGGGCGATGTGCTCCGAGGTCGGGCCGATGAAGGTCCGGCCGTGCTCTTCCACCATCGCGGCGAACCGCGCGTTCTCGGAAAGAAACCCATAGCCAGGGTGGATCGCGTCGCTGTCGGTGACTTCGGCGGCTGACAGCACCGCGGGAATATTCAGGTAGCTCTCGGCGGCGCTCGGCGGTCCTATGCACACGGCCTCGTCGGCGAGGCGAACGTGCATCGCGCCCGCGTCGGCGGTCGAGTGCACGGCCACGGTGCGAATGCCCATCTCGCGACAGGCGCGGTGAATACGCAGCGCGATCTCGCCGCGATTGGCGATCAGTACCTTTTCGAACATCAGCGCTTGCTACTCATTCGAGGATCAACAACACCTCGCCATATTCGATTGGCGCGCCATCGCCGACCAAAATTCGTGCGACCCGGCCGGAGCGTGGGGCGGGCAGGGGGTTCATGGTCTTCATCGCCTCGATGATAAACAGCGTCTGACCCTCGGCGACGTCGCCGCCGACCGCGACGAAGGGCGCAGCGCCAGGCTCTGGGGCCAGGTACACCGTGCCCACCATGGGTGATCGCACCGCGCCCGGGACATCGGCGCTCGGTGGCTCGGCCTCGGGGGTTACCGCAGCCCCCGTTGTCGGCGGCGTCGGGTTCGGCGCAAGGGTCGGCGCCATGCTCACCCCGTGAGCGCGGCTGACCCGGATCCGCTGGCCCTCTTGCTCCCACTCGATCTCCGCCAGTCCGGTTTCGTCGAGGAGCGCCGCGAGCTCGCGCACCAGGTCCTTGTCGATCTTCAGCTCGGCCATGTTCGCGCCATCTACCGCGATAAAAGTTCGGCCATCGCTTCGAGCGCGTGCAGGTAGCTGGCGGCCCCAAAGCCACTGATGACGCCGACCGCGACTGGGCTCACATACGAACGATGCCGGAACGGCTCGCGGGCGTGTGGGTTCGAGAGATGCACCTCGATCACCGGCCGCGAACAGGTCCGCAATGCGTCGTGGATGGCGATCGACGTGTGGGTGTAGGCGCCCGCGTTCAGCATGATCCCGGCGGCACCGTCCTCGGCCTCCTGGATCCAGCCGATCAGCTCGCCCTCATGGTTGGATTGGCGCATGTCGATCGCCAGCGTCAGGGCCGTGGCCCGGGCCTCGAGACGTGCCTGTATGTCGGCCAGCGTCTCGCGGCCGTAGATGTCCGGCTCGCGGGTCCCCAGCAGATTGAGGTTCGGGCCGTTGAGAACGAGAATCGTGTGGGTCACCGGTGGGCCCCTTGCGCGTCAGAGGGGTAACATAGCAGGCCTCGCCCGGCGCGCCGAGAAAGCCGTCGCAGCGCCGTTCATGCCTTCTTAAGTACCTCGAGTTAACCATGGGCGCCATCGGCGCCTGCCGAACGGCGCCATGGAGAATGGGGGATCAGCATGAACGCGCTCTCGGGGCCCTCTCAGATCATGGATCGACGATTGGTGGTCCGCGTCCTGTTGGACTGGTGTGAGCGTGCCGGCCGGCGTGACATGCCAAGCTGGCACGAAGTCGCCGCGAGCGTTCTCCTCGATACATGGTCCCACTGGGAGATGTCCCGGTCGATGTTGAAAAGTTGAGGTAGGTGTCGCTCTCCTGGAGCCGTTAGGCTCCGGGTGCTGCAAACCCAAGAGGGAGAACGACACCATGGGAAAGAATATCCGTAGTTCCAGTAGCCCGAAAGCCCTTGCCACCTCGTTTCCTATGCCGCCGCTGGCAGACGCGATGGACGCAGTCCGTCTCAGCGTGGATCGGTTCTGTCTCCTGGCCGGGGTCGAGGCCTTGGCCGAGATGATGGAGGAGGACGCCACGACCGTGTGCGGGGCCCGACATCGTCGCCATGGGAACCGTCGGGGTTATCGCTGGGGCCATACGCAGAGCGAGATCGGCTACCACGGGCGGCCGCGTGAAAGTGCAGCGGCCACGGGTTCGCGACCATGCTGGCAAGGAGGTGGG
>CBDDBU010000024.1:0-260173 GCA_965226045.1 Alphaproteobacteria bacterium | reverse complement strand
TCCAGGGACCGCTGGTGGAGGGCGATTGGATCATCCCGATCGACCAGAGCCGCATTCCCAACTGGGCCGGCGTCGAACCGGGTGTCAAGAACAACCCACAGCTTTCAGGCATGTCCACCGACGTGCTGTGGGGCGTGCCGATTTATATGAACGCCGACACCTTCGGCTACTTCCCGGAGAAGTTGGGCGAGCCCAGGCCGCCCGAGGAAGTATCGTGGAGCCTGGTGTTCGACAACGAGAAGACGCTTGGCCAGTCGGCCGTCGGCGACAACTTCTACACGCTGACCTTCGCGGCGGCCTACATGAAGTACCACAAACTCGCCACCATCGATAAGGTCGAGAACATGACCGCGAGCGAGGTGGCGAGCGTCGCCGACTGGATGATCGAGCGCAAGAAGGCCGGCCAGTTCCGGACCTACTGGTCCACCTTCGACGACCAGATCTCCAACTTCGTCAATGGCGAGACACTGGCGCAGGTCTGTTGGGAGCCGGCGGTCAAGGAATCGCGCAAGCAGGGCGCCGACATCGAGTACGCCTGGACGCCTGAGTTCTACATCAAGTGGATGACCGTCGGGTTCATCCCCGTTCAAGCGCAGGACCACGGCAACCTCGACGAGATCTACCGCGCCTTCGACTGGTTCTGCGGCGGCGCCTATGGGGCGCTGTTGGGTCCGTTGCGGGGTTACGCGACACCGCGGCCCGACCTCGCGCTTGACTGGGCCAAGGAGCGGGATTACGCCGCCGAGGACATCAAGGCGATTCAGGACAACATCAACAAGCTCAAGTTCAAGTACTCAAACCCCGAGTTCTGGTTCCTCGCGGTGCCCGACACGCTCGCCGAGCACGAGCGTGAAATGGCCCGTTTCTTGAACACCTAACCGAAAGGGGCGGCCGGGCACCTGCTCGGCCGCCCCCCGCGCTCCGTTCATGAATCCCCTACCGCGTCTCCGCCAACTGGCCGCAGGCGGCGGTTTTATCGCGCCGTTCACGATCGTTTGGGTGCTCGGTGTCCTCGTTCCGGTGCTGGGCATCGTGGTGTTCTCGTTCTTCCGCAGTCGTGGCGTCACGTTCATCTTCGAGCCCACGCTCGCGGCTTACGAGTCGACGTTCAGTCACTCCGGCTGGCAGGTGCTGTTGCGTTCGGCGCGCATCACGGCGACGGTCACCCTGATCGAGCTGGTGGTGGCCTATCCGTTCGCGTTGTGGCTCGCGAAGTCGGCACGATCGCCGCTGCTGAAGCTCGCGACGTTTACCGCGCTCACGGTCCCGTTCTTCCTCAGCCCGGCATCACGGACGATCGTGTGGCGGGTCATCCTGGGCAGAAACGGGCTGATCAACACGGTCCTGTTGGAGATCGGCCTCATCGATGAGCCGCTCGACTGGCTGCTGTTCTCGGAGACCGCGGTCCACTTCGGTTTCCTCGGCCCCTATTTTCCGAGCATGGTGTGGCCGATTTTCCTGTCGATCAGTTTGATCGACGATGATCTGCTCGAGGCGAGCCGTGATCTGGGCGGGGGACGGTTCCACACGTTCTGGCACATCGTACTGCCGCTGTCGTTGCCGGGTATCGTCGCCGGCATGATCTTCACGTTCGTGCCGATGATGGGCGATACGGTCGTGCCGCAAACGGTCGGCGGCGGGACCGTGCTGATGCTGAGCTCGGAGATCAACAGTCTGTTCTCGGTCATGAACTACCCGGTCGCGGCGGCGGTCTCGACCTTCGCGCTGCTGTTCGTTGTCTTGTTCCAATTCGTGCTGTGGTTGGTCCTCCAGCGCTCCGGCGGCATTGCCCATGTGTTTGAGGGCTTGCGGCGATGACTGTCCTCGCCGCCACCGTGGCGCCCGGCCGCGATCTGGTCATGGATCGCCTGATGCGGGTCGGCCGGCCCTTTGGGATCGCGATCGGCTACTTCTGGATTTTGCTGATCTACATTCCGATCGTCTGGCTTGCGGTCATGTCCGTGAGCTCGCGGCCGCTGACAGGCGTACCGTATCCGCTCAGCCTGGAATGGTACGATGCCCTCTTCTCTGGCGACATGCGGTGGTCGGGCCCGCTTGAGCGCAGCCTGATCCTCGGGCTGATCGTGTCCATGCTGTGCATGGTCGCGGCGACCCTGGTCGGCCGCGTGCTGCCGCTGTTGCGTCGGCGCGGCGGCCTCCTCGCCGCCTATCTCGCGCCGCTGTTCGTGCCGGGGCTGGTGACCGGTGTTTCGATGTTCATGTTCTACCGCGCCTTTGTCGGCGTGAAGCTTGGCGACTGGTCCTTGGTACTGGCCCATTTCGTCTGGGCGTTCCCGTTCGCGCTGCTGGCGATGCTCGTCGTTTCTTCGCGCTTCGATACCCGCATGAACGAGGCCGCATCGGACCTTGGTGCCACTAATTGGCAACGTTTTTGGCAGATCGAGGTCCCGCTCCTCAGGCCGGGCATCATCGCCTCGGGCTTCTTTGGCTTCCTTTTGTCGTTCAACGAGCTGCCGCTCAGCATTTACATGCGCGCGGGCCAGACGACATTGCCGCTGCACCTATGGGCGGAAAGCACCGCGCACCAGAGCTCGATACCTCTGATCTACGGCATGAGCACGCTGGTCACGATCGCGAGCGTTCTCATCGTCGTGCTGGCGTTACGGCTGCTCTTCTTTCGTGACGCCGAGCGCTGAGCGCGAGACTCGCGTGGCGCCACCGGCGCAGTGGCCGGAGGCGAAGCCGCCGTCGACCACGAGCGTCGCGCCGGTGGTGTAGCTGGCCTTGTCCCAGGCCAGCGCGAGAACCGCGGCGGCGGCCTCGTCGGGGGTGCCGGTGCGGCCGAGCGGCACCGCTTCGGTCCAGCCCGAGCACACCGTGTTGGCTCGGATGGTGTCGCGCCCGTGCGCCAGCGCGAGCAATCGGCTCATCTGCACGAGCGCGCCTTGGGTCGCACCATAGACGGTGCTGCCATCGGGTCCGGCGGCAACGCCCAAGGTCGATGCGATGTTGATGATGCAGCCCCGGGACTCGCGCAGTGCCGCCGCTGCGGACTTCGCGCAGAAGAACGCCGCTTTCACGTTGACCGACAGCATCGCTTCCCAGTGGCCCTCGGTGACATCGTCAGTGTCCCTGTCCTCACGGCGGTGCGCCCCGTTGACGAGCCACTTCGAGTCCGCCGAGCGCGGTCACCGCGCCGACCACCACCCGCTCGCATTCGGCGACCTGCGGGAGGTCGCCAGCGGCGGCAATCAGACGGCCGGCCCCATCCAGATCCTTGATCGCCTGCTCGACACCGTGCGCGGTGCGGCCGCTCACCGCGACCGTCGCGCCGAGCTCGGCGAAACCCTTCACCGCGGCGCGGCCAATCCCCGTGCTGCCGCCGGTGACCAGGATGCGCTTGTCGGTGAAGTCCATCCGCATGGTCATCGCCTCGCTCCGCCGCGGCCGCTCAGTTCCGCCCGCCCATGCTGACGGCGGCGGCGTTGCCACCATCGACCGACAAGATCGATCCGGTGCAGTAGCTCCCGCGGTCCCAGGCGAAATAGAGGATGCTGGCGACGCATTCCTCGACCGCTCCGATGCGCTTCATCGGTGTCTCCGCTTCGACGAACCGGTCGATCTGGCCGCCGGTCATCTCGTTCTCGATCTGGCATAACGGCGTATTGATGTAGCCCGGACAGACGCAGATGACGCGCACCCCGTCCCTCGCGAGTTCGAGCGCCATGGCGCGCGTCATCTGGACGAGGCCGCCCTTGGTGATCGCGTAGACCGCGCTGTCGGTCGGCCCGGCGCACAGGCCGGCGATCGAGGCGATGTGGATGATGTTGCCCTGCGCTTCGCGGAGCGCCGGCAGGGCGGTTTGGCTGCAGAAGAAGGCCGACCGGAGATTGACCTGCACGACCTCGTCCCAATGCGCCTCGGTGACCTCCTCGGGGTAAGCGAGGGGACAGATGCTGGTGTTGTTGACGAGACAACCGAGCCCACCAAGGGCCGCGACCGCCTGCGCGACCACCGTCTGGCACACGGCGATGCTACGAAGATCGCCGGGCGCGGCGACAAGGTCTGGCCCGCCGCCCAGGCTCTCGATCGCGTCGTTCACGCCGTGGGCGGAACGGCCGTTGATGGCCACCCGCGCGCCGCCCTCGCGGAACGCCGGGCCGCACCGTAGCCGATGCCCATGGTGCTGCCGGTAATCAGGACGCGCTTGGCGCTGAAGTCCATCAGGTTCATGGTCGCCTCCGCTGGCTCCTTGCGGTCGCGCTCTCATACTAGCCCACACCCTGGCTAGCCCACACCCTGGCCCTGGCGCACGCCGTGCCCATCGCCGCTTGCCATGCCGGTGGCGCCACCCCCAGAATGGCGTTTGTTGGCACGTGGCGGAGGGAAACGGGCGATGAGCGACAGCACCGAGGCGTCCTCGAACAAGATCGATCCGGTGCTGATGGCGGTTCTGTCGAGCCGGTTCGAGGCCATCATCCGTGAGATGTCGAACACCGTGATGAAGGCCAGTCGGTCGGCGGTGATCAAGAACGCCCGCGACATGTCGTGCGGGGTACTGACCTACGATCACCGTCTGGTGAGCGTCGAGGAGGCGATGCCGATCCACGTCTCCGCGCTCGAACTCACCACCCGGCCCAACACCGAGCTGTTCGACGACGTCAAGGAGGGCGACGCGTTTTTCAACAACAGCCCCTACCACGGCGTTACCCATCACGCCGATATGACCCTGTCGGTGCCGGTGTTCCACGACGGCGAGCCTTTGTTCTGGACGCTTTCACGCTCGCACCACGCCGATGTTGGGGCCCCGGAACCCACGACCTATCTGCCCTACGCAGCCGAGCTCTACCAGGAGGGGGTGCATTTCCCCTGCGTGCGTATTCAGGAGGATTTCGAGGACAAGGCCGACATCGTCCGCATCGGGCTCCACAAGATCCGCGTCAGCAAGATCTGGTACGGCGACTACCGCGCGCAGGTGGGTGCCTGTCGGATCGGCGAACGCCGCCTCCATGAGTTGATCGCGCGCTACGGGGTCGAGACCATCAAGGCCTTCATCGAGGAGTGGATGGAGTACGGTGAGCGCCGCGCTATCGCCGCCATCCGGGAATTGCCGGCCGGCACGTGGAGCTACAGTACGGCCCACGATCCGGTGCCGGGCGTGGCGGATGACGGCGTGCCCATCAAAGCCACTGTCACGGTCGATCCCGAGGAGGGCATGGTCACGGTGGACCTACGCGACAACCCGGACTGCGTGCCCGGTGGCATCAACCTCTCCGAAGCCTGCGCGACCGGCTCGTGCCGGATCGGGGTGTTCTACAACCTCGATCCGACCATCCCCCACAACGCCGGAAGCGCCAGTCGGGTGAATATGCTGTTGCGCGACGGCTGCGTTGTGGGGCGGCCGACCTACCCGGCCGGGACCTCGGTCGCGACCACCAACGTCAATGACCGTTTGATCAATGCCATTCAATGCTGCTTTGCCCAGATGGGCGAGCCGTTTGGCTTCGCCGAGGGCGGCGGGGATTTCGCCGCCGGCATGGCGGTGTTCTCGGGCGTCGACTCCCGTTCTGGCAAGGACGTGCCCTACATCAATCAGCTCATCGCCGGGCTCTCGGGCGGGCCGGGTCTCCACGGCCATGACGGCTGGCTCACTTACGAGGCGCCCGACGGCGGCGGCGTTTGCTGTCTCGATTCGATCGAGATCGACGAGGGGATGTACCCAATCCTCTTCGATTCGCGCTATGTCTCGGAGGACACGATGGGTTGCGGTCGGTGGAACGGAGCGCCGGCCACCATGGGCGCCTATGGCTCGCTGTCGGGCGACATGACGGTGGCCTATTGCAGCGACGGCGATCTCAACCCGCCCAAGGGCGTGCTCGGGGGGACCGACGCCGCGCCTGCGGCGAATTGGAAGCGCCATGCCAACGGCCAGCTCGAGAAGCTCCCGTCCTTCCACCAGGAGAGCACCCGACCGGGCGAGGCGATCGTCTTCCGCATGAATGCGGGCGGTGGCTACGGCGACCCGACGCGGCGCGAGCCCGCGCGCGTCGCCAGGGACGTCAACCGCAAGTGGCTAAGTAAGGAACGAGCCGAGACGGTGTACAGGGTCGCGCTTGGGCTAGCCGATAACGGCGTCGACTACGTAGTCGACGAGGCGCGCACAACCGAACTTCGCGGAGCGGCCTGATGGCGGAAACGACGATGGCAGACCCGATGGTCGGCTTCGTGCACATGAGCGACTCGACGCGCCAAGACTACGACCTGGCCGACGCCGCCATTGCGACGTACCGCGAGGGTTTCGCGAGTCGCATCCTGGCGTTGTTCTCGCGCATGCGCGGCGTCAACTTGGCGCACCCAGTCGACATGTGCGCCTTCGATCCCGACTATGACTCCCTGCCGCTTTCGGCGTTCGAGCCGATGGTCCGCTGGGTCTTCGCGCGCGAGCCGCGAACGTTCACCTGACCGAGTCGCGCGGCCTCACGCGTGGACCCTCGGGTCAAGCCCGAGGGTGACAAGGTATTGGGTGCCGCCCCTCCCTACCTATTGCGATGCTCGCGCTTGACGTGAGCATCCAGGGTGGCGGTGGACCCTCAAGTTATGCCCGAGGGTGCCAGGGAGTCGGCTAGAGCACGATCCACTTAGTTTGAAGCGTATCCAGAGTTGGCGATGTAGTTTTGGCATTCCTGTGGGCTGAAACGGTCGAGCAATTGACCGATGCGCTGCCAGGTTGCCTCGATGGTTCGCTCATCAGCCTTGCGTAGCAAGGTTTTGAGCTTGGCAAAGACCTGTTCGATGGGGTTGAGGTCTGGCGAGTAGGGTGGCAGGAACAGGAGCTTGGCGTCGGCGGCGCGAATGGCACGGCGCACCCGGAAGCCCTTGTGAGAGCCAAGGTTGTCCATGATGACGATGTCGCCAGGGCGGAGCGTCGGCACCAGGAACTGCTCGACATAGGCGAGAAAGCTGGGACCGTTGATCGGCCCATCGAGGACGCAGAGCGCGTCGATGCGGTCGTGACGTAGGGCGGCCAGGAAGGGTCAAGGTGTGCCAACGGCCGTGCGGCACCTTGGCGATGAGCCGCTCCCCCTTCCGGCAGCGGCCGTGGCGGCGTGTCATATTGGTCTTGGCCCAGGTCTCGTCGATAAAGACCAGACGCGAGGGGTCGAGCCGGCCTGATACTTCTTCCAGCGCGCCCGTCGCCGGGCCACGTCGGAGGTCGATCTTGTTCGCTGGCGTACAGGCTTTTTTTTCGAAACTGATGCCCTCGTCGTGCAACAGCCGCCAGAGCGATCCGTAACTCGCCCGCACCCCGCGTCGGACACCAAGGCACGTAGCGTGAGGTCAGGCGAGGCGGCAATCCGCTCCAACAGCCACGCCCGCTCGCCAATCAACGAATCGCGCCATCCGGCTGCCCATCGGCTTCGCCGCCACACTCCCCGTCGCCCGGTAGCGTTGTGACCACTTCACCACACTGGCGACGCTGACTTGGAATGCCGCCGCCACCTCGCGAACCGGGCGCCCAGCCTCAACCCGACCAATCACGCGAGATCGAAGATCCTCCGAATACGGTCCTCCCATGCATGCTGGCCTCCATCTCTAGCCAGCATCTTGAATCACAAACCAACCGCTTAGGGAATCCCTTCGGTTCAAAACCGAATCATGCTCTAGCAGCCTGTCGGACTTGAGCCGGGAGTCGAAATAGGATTCGATGGTATCAGTTGATTTGCCCGCGCGTGATGGAGGCCGTCAGGAAGCCGCCGACCGCCAACTCGCGGACCAGCGGCTCGTTGACCGGGGTGTCGGTGAAGTCGAAGTCGGCCAGCTCCTTGGCCAGCGGCAGCTTGGCGCCACTCATCTGGTACTTGATGGATCGCGCCTGCTTGTCGGCGATCTCGGCCTTCAACAGCTCGCCGATGATTCGCTGCATCGGATGCTGGCGCTTGAGGCCGTCGGCGAGCACCTCGTCGAACGCGTTTTCGCATGCCGGCGAGCTTGAGTGCGGCCATCATCTCCAGGACCTCATGGCGCTCCATGGCCGACCCCCCTCAAGCGGTCGTAGCGGGTGCAATCGGCCACCGGCTCAAAGCGAAGACGCAGGTTCGCGGGCGTCGGGATCGGCGCCGTCTCGGACGGCTGGCGCCGACGATTGAGGATGTTGAGCACGACGTCGGCGCCGCACACTGACCGCCAGCGAGCGCCTCGATGCACAGGCGGCCTCCACCGCCGCCAGCCCATCCGCCAGCACGCGTCGGTGATCGATCTCTTGACTCCATAGAATCGCGTCTATGTTGCGCGTCGTCGTGTGCCGGCGAGCCGGACGCGCACGCGATATTTCAGGGTCGCCGGCGACGAGCGCCCAGTCCTGTGCCACGGCGCTGATTGCGTTGACGAAGCCGCACCGCGCTTCCATCGCCAGCACGGGCACCTAGTGCCACGGGTCGGTAGACGGTCTGATCGCGGCGCGAAGCCCGGGCATGCTCGGCGACGATCTCGCATCGTCCTGGCGGATGCGCATGCGATCGGCCTTTGCATGGACCTCGACCGGACGAGCCGGTGCGGCTGCGCGCCATGCCACGCTGTACTTGTTGCTGTTTCTGAAGCGCACCAGAGCAGGTCTTCGACAGCGATCGCCGGGACCGCGTGGACCCGCCGTTCGGCACGGCGCGATAGCTTCGACCAGGGACGTCGACCATGTCTCGCTCCTCGACACCTGCCAAGACAGTCTGTCCTTGAACAGGTGATGGTCTCGGGCCATGACGCTCGGCGCTCTAGGACGAGATGCTGGTCGGAGCTGGCGCAGTCTGAGCGCGTGTAGGTCTTGAAGACGCAGGCCGCGGGGTGCGGAACCGACCGTCGTGATGGTTCAACTTCGCGCCCGACCTGGTTCTCGACCTACGCAGGCCGGAACTTCTCCCATCCCGCTCAGCGGCGTGCATGCTGTAAGGTTCGACCAGGTGGTGGCCGGCGTTACATCTGCCGAAGCCGCCGGTTGAACGCCTCGCGGTGCTTGCCGCCATGAGGACGGTCTGCACCGCCGTCTTCATGTTGTCCCGTAGACGCTGTCGCGCTGGCACGAGGCACCTCTGCCGAACATGCCGGAATGCCTTCGGTCGTGGGCTGCGAACATCTTCTTGACCTGGCTCATCCTTCGCAACCACAGTCGTCAAGAACTTCCGGGAATGGGGCCAGGGGCTGTTGCGCCTGGCCACGGCGTCACCCCCGCCAGCACCATGTACTCGTGCTCCAGTCGAACTGATACGCCTCGACCCTGCGAGAACACGCAACGGCGACATCGGTCTGCGCCGCTCGACAGCACCAACAGCAGCAAGCCACCCGCCAGCGACGGCTTGGCAAGTAGCGCCGCACCGCGTCGTAGCCGCACGCCGATAGCCCAGACCCGGCGAGGGCTTCGGCAGATCCGTAGCAGCGTCCAGCCGCTCCACAAGGGAACGACTTGGTCTGGCGTTGGCCCCAGCATCCCGCTCCATGCTCGTGCCGATCATGACCCCTCCGCCTGTTCGGGCTGCGGCGCACCGCTGTCGGACGCCGACCGTCACCGCGCGCCCGTCTGTCGACAGGTCTTCGATGTGCGCGAGACCTTCACGCCCGCACTGGAGGTCTCCTTAGATCGGCCCATCGCTGCCTCTGCGAAATACTGCGCCGCCGTGATCCGCGCCGTCTTCCCGGACGGCGTGACCGCCCCGGTCCACCTACGGGCCGCCCAAAAACGAGGGTGACTACCTGGTACTAGCCCAGTTCGTTCAGGAGAAGCGCAAATTTGGACGAACTCATGATCGACCCCTTCAACAGGGGTCAACTTTGCACAGCCGTTCCATCACTCGCCATCCGCGCGAACCTGCCAGGCTCTATCGAGCGCCTGGGCTTCGCCCCCTATGCGCGGCGTGATCCGTCTACCTGGACCCCGACCCCAAGCCACCGCGACGAAACCGGATTGCGGCTCGCCCGCCCGGCCCGCGGCGTTCACGTGCTGTGCACCCCATATCCTGGCCGTCCTAGCGAATCGGCTGCGGTGACGCTCGTTGCGGGGGTTCGAGAAGAATGTCGAAGGCATCCGCGGCCATCGACGATTTTGCCGCCATCCATGAAGATCATGGGTCGTGCGCCACGGTGCCTGCGAACGCCCATCTCGTGGGTGAACGCCAGGCATCGTCATGACGTCGGAAGGAAGACTCACCATAGACGCGATGCACCGCCTCCTTGAGCATCTCAGGGATCGAGCTTCCGAGTGTGAACGGCTCGTCGACGTGCATGATTTTCGGGTTCATGCACAGCGATCTCGCGGGCGATGGGACGCGCATCCTGTTGGCCACGCCGGATCGCCTTGGCCACGAGGTACTTGCCGGCCTGCTCGGGAATGGCAAGCGCGGACGAAAGATACACCGTCATCGGTCATAGACCTCGCGCTCCGCCTCGGCAAGCGCAAGGAGGGATGCCTGCGCATTCCTCACCGACCGCGCACGCCAGCATACAACAATGAGGCCGAACGTGACCTCAGAATGGCCAAACTGGTTGAAAATGCTCCGGAACACTATCCCGACTCTCGCGAGCGGATCGCGTACGACGTTCTTGCCAGGTCATTCGTAAGCCGTCGATCGCCATCGACCGATGATGCAAGGCTGGGACGTCCTGTCCCGGTCATCCCGATCCGTTGCAACTAAGTCCCCCAACTGTCGCTCTCCTGAGAGCCGTTACCGCTACCGGGTGCTGCAAACCCACGATCCCTCACATACAACACGCATCGGGCCAATCAGACCTGGGTCCGTAGTTCCAGTAGCCCGAAAGCCCTTGCCACCTCGTTTCCTATGCCGCCGCTGGCAGACGCGATGGACGCAGTCCGTCTCAGCGTGGATCGGTTCTGTCTCCTGGCCGGGGTCGAGGCCTTGGCCGAGATGATGGAGGAGGACGCCACGACCGTGTGCGGGGCCCGACATCGTCGCCATGGGAACCGTCGGGGTTATCGCTGGGGCCATACGCAGAGCGAGATCGGCTACCACGGCGGCCGCGTGAAAGTGCAGCGGCCACGGGTTCGCGACCATGCTGGCAAGGAGGTGGGTTTGGAGAGCTGGCAGGTGCTGCGCGACGGCAACCTGTTGCTCGAGTGGGCGCTCAACCTGATGGTGCTGAACGTGTCGACCCGCAAGTACCACCGCGCGGTCCGTCTGCCCGAGGGCGACCTGGCGAAAGCGCGTGGCGACGGCACCTCGAAGTCGGCCGTTTCCCGGCGCTTTGTGGCGCTGTCGCGCAAGAAGATGAAGGCCTGGCTTGCCTCGGACCTCTCGGAGCTCGACCTGCTGGTCATCCAGATCGACGGTCTGCATGTCGGCGACCATGTCTTGGTGGCGGCGATCGGCGTCGATGGCAACGGCGACAAGCATGTCCTGGCCGTGGTCGAGGGGGCGACGGAGAACACTGTCGTCGTCCAGGCCTTGCTCGACAATCTCCTCGCCAGGGGGCTCGATCCGACGCTGCCCCGGCTGTTCATCGTCGATGGCGCGAAGGCGCTCAGCAAAGCGATCCGCAACACCTTCGGTGTGGCCGCCGCCATCCAGCGCTGCCAGGTCCACAAGGGCCGTAACATCATCGAGCGCCTGCCCCTGCATTTGCATGCGAGCGTCAAGAAGGCGCTCCGTCAGGCCTGGGACCAGGACGACGCAGACAAGGCCGAACGGCTGCTGCGCAACCTGGCCCGGCGTCTGGAGCATGAGGAACCGGGCGTCTCGGGCAGCATCCTGGAGGGGCTGGACGAGATACTCACCGTCATCCGCCTCGGCCTGCCGCACGAACTCCGGCGCTCGCTCGCCTGCACCAACATCGTCGAGAACGCGCTCGGCACGGTGCGCCAGGTCACCCGCAACGTCAAACGCTGGAGACACGCCGAGATGGCGCTCAGATGGACCGCCGCCGGCCTGCTGGAGGCCCAGAAAACCTTCCGTCGCCTCAAGGCCTATCGTCAGCTGCCCATCCTCCGAAATGCTCTCCAGGAACACTTGAGAAAGGCTCAGGCCGACAGTGCCATTGAAACCATCATGAAGGCAGCATAGCATCATCAACCAGCGACGCCTGACCCACGAATTTCAACAGAGATAGGGACATCGCCCCATCGCCGCGTTCCGGCGGCGTTTTCTCGACCGGATCGAAGGGCTGTTCGTCGAGGTGCTGCTGCTGGCCCGGGAAGCCGGGGTGCTGAAGCTCGGCACGGTGGCGCTGGACGGCACCAAGGTGCACGCCAACGCGAGCCGGCACAGCGCGCTGTCGTGGAAACACGCCTGCGAGCTCGAAGCCCGGTTGAAGGCCGAGGTGGCGGAGTTGATGGCGTTGGCGGAGGCGGCCGATGGGGCGGATGTGCCCGACGGGATGTCGGTGCCCGAGGAACTGGCCCGGCGCGAGGATCGTCTGGCCCGCATCGCCGAGGCTAAGGCGGTGATCGAGGCGCGGGCGCGCGAACGCCTTGAGCGGGAACGGGCCGAGTACGAGGCGAAGCTCGAGGCGCGCGCGGAGAAGGCCGAGAAGACGGGCCGCAAGCCGGGCGGCCGTCCACCCGAGCCGCCGGTGGCCGGGCCCGGGCCGAAGGACCAGGTCAATCTGACCGACGCGGACTCGCGCATCATGCCGGTGGCCGGCGGCGGCTTCGAACAGGCCTACAACGCCCAAGCCCTGGTGGCGGCCGACAGCCTGCTGGTGGTCACCAACGACGTGGTCCAGGCCCCCAACGACAAGCGGCAAATCGAGCCGGCGCTGGAAGCGCTCGCCCGCCTTCCCGAGGCGCTGGGCGCGCCCGAGACCCTGCTGGCGGACAGCGGCTACTTCAGCGAGGCCAACGTGAACGCCTGCGCCGAGGCCGAGATCGCGCCGTTGATCACGCCCGGCCGGGAACGCCATCATCTCTCCTGGAAGGACCGCTTCGCCGGCGCGCCGCCGCCCCCGGAGAACCCGACGCCGCTGGAAGCGATGACACATCGACTGGCGACGCCCGAGGGCCGGCAACTCTACGCCCTGCGCAAGCAAACGCCGGAACCGGTGTTCGGCATCATCAAATCGGCCATGGGCTTCCGCCAGTTCTCGCTACGCGGCCTGGACAAGGTCACGGGCGAATGGAACCTGGTGACCCTGGCCTGGAACATAAAGAGAATGTTCACCTTGCAATACGCTTGAGCAGGCGGTCGGACTCCGTACCTCGCGAAAAGGAATAAGAGTATGCTCGCCTTGCGGCACGCGCGAGCAAGCGAACGTACTTCGTGCCCTCACGAGAGGGCATAAGAGCATACTCACCCTGCGGTACGCGCGGCCAAGCGACCGCACTCCGTGTCCTCACGAAAGGCGCTCGATCCCATGACCTCTCCACATCGCGATCCGTCCACACCCATCCTCGCGGACCTCAGTCCGACAGGCTGCTAGCCGAGGCTTTCCCATGCCCAGTCCAAATCCCCCGGCGATCGTAGCCACGTCCTGGCTCGGCGAGCGACTAGGAAGTGCGGGGCTGCGCGTACTCGACGGCTCGTGGTACCTCCCGCCGCAAAACCGCGACGCCAAGGCCGAGTATCGTGCCGCTCACATTCCGGGTGCGCGATTCTTCGATATTGACGCCACCTCCGATCAGGATAGCCCCCTGCCCCACATGTTGCCGACGCCGGAGGCGTTCGGCGCGGCGGTGGGCGCGCTGGGCATCGGCAATGGCGACCACGTTGTCGCCTATGACGGCGCGGGTTTGTTTAGTGCCGCACGGGTGTGGTGGATGTTTCGCGCCTTCGGCCACGATAACGTGTCGGTTCTCGATGGCGGACTGCCCAAGTGGCAGGCCGAAAAGCGCCCCATCGAAGGTGGCGAGGCGGCCACGGACGAACAGCGGTTCGATGCGCCTCCGGTTCGCGTCGAGCTGGTGCGTACCGTGGACCAGGTGTGCGCTACCCTCGGCGGCGACGGCGAACAAATCGTCGATGCCCGTAGCCACGGTCGGTTCACGGGCAGCGAGCCCGAGATACGCCCGGGAATCCGAAGTGGGCACATCCCGGGCAGCCGAAGCCTGCCCTATACCGAACTGATCGGCGCCGACGGGACCTTCCTGCCACTCGACCAGCTTCGCGAGGCGTTCGCCCGGGCGGGCGTGGACCTCGATCGGCCAGTGGCGACCAGCTGCGGCTCGGGCATCACCGCGTCGATATTGGCGCTGGGCCTGCACCTGCTCGGGCACGAGGGCGCGGCGGTCTATGACGGTAGCTGGACCGAATGGGGCGGGCGCACGGACCTGCCGCTCGAACTCTAACGCCATGGCCAGCGGCGCGCCCCATTCGCCAGCGTTGATCGAGGCGGTGATCACCTTTCTCGAGATGCGTGAGCCACCCGCCCTGCCCGAACTTCGCGCGCCGCTCGGCAAACTAGCGCTGATGCGGGTCGAGCACCCTTCCCTCGCCTTCTACAAGTTCCTCTATGACGAGGTCGGCCAGGGCTACCATTGGACCGAGCGCAAGGTCCTGAGCGATCGCGACCTCAAGGTCATCATCGAAGACGACCAGGTCGAGATTAACGTTCTGTATGTAGGCGGCGTGCCGGCCGGCTTTTCCGAGCTCGACCGGCGCCAGCCGCCGGAGATCGAGCTGTGCTATTTCGGTATCATGCCGCAATTCATCGGCCACCGGCTGGGCGGCTATTTTCTCAACTGGACCATCCGCCACGCCTGGGCGTGCCATCCCTCGCGCCTGTGGGTCCACACCAATACACTCGATTGTCAATCGGCGTTGAACATTGACCCCCTATCGGCGTGCAATGTTGACCCCTTTGGGGATGCACGGCGGAGGTCGTACAGGTAGTCCATAGGAGGGGCCCGCGCGCGGGCCGACGCGCCCACCACGCGGCTGGCGGCGGACCGCGTGTGGGAGGTTCCTGTGGGCCCACCTGGGCGACCGGGCCGCAGGTGGATCGGTTGCCTTTAGGACCGATTCTTGAAGCGCCAGGAGTCGTTTCCGGTCTCGATGATCTCGCAGTGGTGCGTCAGACGATCGAGGAGCGCGGTGGTCATCTTGGCGTCGCCGAAGACGGACGGCCATTCGCCGAAGGTCAGGTTGGTGGTGACGATGATCGAGGTGCGCTCGTAGAGCCGGCTGACGAGGTGGAACAGCAGCTGGCCTCCGGTTTGGGCGAAGGGCAGGTAGCCGAGCTCGTCGAGGATGACGAGGTCGCGCCGGGCCAGCTGATCGGCGAGCCGGCCCTGGCGGCCGGCGCGGGCTTCGGCCTCGAGCCGGTTGACCAGGTCGACGACGTTGAAGAAGCGGCCCCGGGCGCCATCGCGGATGCAGGCCCGCGCGATGGCGACGGCGAGATGGCTCTTGCCGGTGCCGGTGCCGCCGATCAGCACGGCGTTGCGCTGGTTGGCCAGGAAGCCGCCGACCGCCAACTCGCGGACCAGCGGCTCGTTGACCGGGGTGTCGGTGAAGTCGAAGTCGGCCAGCTCCTTGGCCAGCGGCAGCTTGGCGCCACTCATCTGGTACTTGATGGATCGCGCCTGCTTGTCGGCGATCTCGGCCTTCAACAGCTCGCCGATGATTCGCTGCATCGGATGCTGGCGCTTGAGGCCGTCGGCGAGCACCTCGTCGAACGCGTCGCGCATGCCGGCGAGCTTGAGTGCGGCCATCATCTCCAGGACCTCATGGCGCTCCATGGCCGACCCCCCTCAAGCGGTCGTAGCGGGTGCAATCGGCCACCGGCTCAAAGCGAAGACGCAGGTTCGCGGGCGTCGGGATCGGCGCCGTCTCGGACGGCTGGCGCCGACGATTGAGGATGTTGAGCACGACGTCGGCGCTGCACACGCCGCCAGCGAGCGCCTCGGCACAGGCGGCCTCCACCGCCGCCAGCCCATCCGCCAGCACGGCGGTGAGGATCTCGACCATCTGCCTGTCGCCGTCGTCGTGGCCGGCGAGCCGGACGCGCACGCGACCCAGGGCGCCGGGCAGCGCCCAGTCCTTGAACGGCGCGCCGTTACGAAGCGCACCGGGCTTCCTCGCCAGCACGGGCACCTAGTGCCACGGGTCATAGACGGTCTGGTCGCGGCCGAAGCGCCGGGCATGCTCGGCGACGATCTCGCCGTCCTGGCGGATGACGATGCGATCGGCGTAGGCATGGACCTCGACCGGACGGCCGACGGCGCGCGCCGCCACGCTGTACTTGTTGCTGTCGAAGCGCACCAGGCAGGTCTTCGACACCGACGCCGGGACCGCGTGGAAGCCGTCGAACGGCCCGCGATAGCCGACCAGGGACGGACGCTCGTCCTCGAACACCTGCCAGACAGTCCTGTCCTTGAACACCGGGTGGGGATGACCCCGGGCGTAGGCGACGCACTGGTCCAAGAGCCAGGCGTTGAGCTCGTCGTAGGTCTTGAAGCGCAGCCGCGGGGTGAAGAACCGACCGCGGATGATCCCGACCTGGTTCTCGACCTGCCCCTTCTCCCATCCCGCTCCCGGCGTGCATGCTGTCGGTTCGACCAGGTAGTGGCCACACATCTGCACGAAGCGCCGGTTGAACGCGCGCTCCTTGCCGATGAGGACGGTCTGCACCGCCGTCTTCATGTTGTCGTAGATGCCTCGCCGGCAGGCACCCTGGAACAGCCGGAATGCCCGGTCGTGGGCGTCGAACACCATCTCCTGGCTCTCGCGCGGATAAGCGCGGACGAAGAACATTCGGCTGTGGCACAGCCGGACGTGCGCGACCTTGACCTTGGTCGTCACCCCCGCCAGCACCACGTACTCGTGGCTCCAGTCGAACTGATAGGCCTCGCCCGGCGAGAACACCAACGGCACATAGGTCTGCGCCGTCGATGCCGAACGGCGCCACCGCCACGCCTTGGCGTAGCGCCGCACCGCGTCGTAGCCGCCGCCATAGCCCAGACCCTCGAGGGCTTCGGAGATCCGTAGCAGCGTCAGCCGCTCCCGCTTCGACTTGGTCTCGTTGGCCTCCAGCATCCGCTCCAGCTCGGCCGTCCACGGCCCCAGCTTCGGCATCGGCTGGACCCGCCGGTCGTAGGTGAACGCCGTCGCCTGCGAACGGATCACCTTGCGCACCGTGTTGCGCGAGACCTTCACGTCCCGCACGATCTCCTTGATCGGCTTCCCCTTGACGAAATACTCCCGCCGGATCCGCGCTATCGTCTCCACGACCAACATCCCCCACCACCTCGTCCGCCCAAAAACGAGGTGACTTGGACTAGCCAGGCTCAGGGGGGCAAATTTGGACGCCGATCACCCCTCAACAGGGGTCAACTTTGCACGCCGTTCCACACCGGGAACGTCGTTTTGTCGGAAGCCTGGCCGGGCGTCAGCACGAGACGGACCGGCAGGCCATAGGCGGCCCTCAATCCTCCACGAGAACGGCCGATGGCGTTATCGGCGCCCCCTTTTTACCGCCAGCGGCGTGCTGGTGGGCGCGGACAATCGAGGTGTCAATCAGATGCAGCGAAGCCGGCGATTGTTCCGCCAGTGCCTCGAATATCCTCAGCCACACGCCTTTCTTGGCCCATCGGTTGAAACGGTTATAGACCGTCGTGTAGGGCCCGTACCGCTCAGGCAGGTCGCGCCCATGGCGAGCCCGTGCGCAAAATGAAGAAGATGCCATTGAGAACCCGCCGATCATCCTGGCGCGGCACCCCGCGCGGCTTGTTCGGCAACAGAGGCGCCATGATCCCCCACTCCGCATCCGCAAGGTCAAATCGAGCCATCGTTCAAGCCTCCGTCGTTTGGAAGCTTGAATTACAAGTCGCCTCTCAAGCGAACCCCCTTTATGAATACAGAACCTAGCGATCATGGTCGTGAATACCGGTGGATCGCTTGGCGGAGCGATTGTAACACTCGGCGCCGACCGCGCCCCTGTCACCCTTGATGCCGCCGTGGACGATGGCCCGCATGGCGTCGATGTGGGCCGTGACGATCTTCAGGTAGTTGTCGGTGCGTTCGGTGCCGACCGAGGTGAAGTCGACGAGCGAGCTGGCGAAGCGCGCTGTGAGCGGATAATCGGATTGGCCACCGCGCTGCCGGATCTCCTCGGCGATCCGGTTCATGGCGGAGAAGGCGGCGGAGCGTTCGGCGTGGGGCGCCCCGGTCGCCCAATCGTGGTAGGCAAGGAGCTTGTCGAGGTATTTGTCGAGTAGCTCGGCGTGATTGTCCGGCGTCCACTCGACCTCGTCGATAACGCCGATATCGAGCGTCTCGGGAGGCGGCCGACCGCCTCTAGCCATGGCCTTGAGGCAGTTGGGCAGCCGGTACAGACGCGGCTGTTTTTGCGATGGGGCGTGTTTTGTGTTGGCATGGCTGGTGCGCTTCGCGGGTCTAGCCGCGTCTCGATTCGGCGCATGGTGGCGCCTTCGCACGAGGCGAGAAAGCTCGATCGATCTGGGGCCCGTGTTGCGAGGCGGAGGCCGCTCCCCGATAATCTCACCCCTCGCATAGGGAGACTAATGTTGTGACAGCAAAGGTCACGTCGGCTGCGGCGCCTCACGAAAGTGACGCCGCCGCGACGCCTGATCAGGGCGCGGCGCACTTCCGCTTCTTCGACAATCGCGAAAAATACTTGCTGTTCGTCACCACGTGCAGTGAGAAGTGGGTGGTCGCAGAACAGGTCGGCCAGGAGCTTGCGCAGCTCGCGCCGTCGCCGCCGGCGCTACGCATTTTCGATGCCGGCATGGGCGACGCGACCGTGCTCACACGTGTGCTGCGTCACGCGCATAGCCAGTTTCCGACCGTACCGTTGTTCGTTGTCGGCAAGGAAATTAGCCTTGAGGATGTCCGGCTCAGCCTCGAGAAGATGGCGGATCGATTCTGCGAGCATCCGCAGACGGTATTGGTGCTCACCAATCTGTATTATGCAGAGGCGCCGGGGCTGATCCCGAACTCCGCCAAGGCTGCGGCGCAGCTCAACTGGTTCGACGTACCCCTAAGCGGCAACAGCGCGCACGACTTCGACGCGCAAATCAGGAACTTGCAGCCGACGCTGGCGGAGGGTTGGCAAGTGCGTTCGAGCGAGCGCACCGGCAATCCGCTCTACGTCCGCCCCTCGGTCCTGGTGCTCTATCGCGAGGATCAGCGTTTCCAGCTCGATCGTGTCATCCCACAGCCGGGGCGCCAGGAACATGGTTACGACCTGGTCATGGCCTCGCAGCCGTTTCGCGCCCGTCTCGACGCCGAGGCCAAGGTCCGCAATGTGTTGGCGCCGCTCGCCCGAGCGATTCGGCCCGGCGGCCGTATGTTGGTGATCCAATCTTACGGCAACGATCCTGGCATGGAGATCATCAATGAGCTGTGGCCCGATGAGGCGCCATTCCAGACCGGGCGGGAGGCTCTGATCGACAATATGCGCGGGGTCCTGGAGGATGCCCATCCGGACCTGCGATTCCACGGCTATCCCGACAATCGATCGATCTTCCGATACAACCTGCACTTCTTGCCTTCGGAGCTCAGCAGTATCGGCACCTCGACGCTGCTCGCGGCATGGAACGCGGCGGCGTATGTCGCCCAGATCGACGATCGCCAGCTGACCGAAGCGATGACCAGCGGCGCCTACCTCGCGCCGACGCGGCGGGTGTTGCAGAAATACAACGGCCTGTGGTTCAACGACGAGTCCTTCGCTGTCAGCCGGCGCCAGCCGTAGGCGCCCACGCCGAGCTAGCTTGGGGCGCTCGCGCGCCGCACACCCGATTCCTCGATAACCAGGGGGACCGCCGCGGCATTGAGCGGGGCCATCAGATGCGCGCCGGCCACGCCGGGGATATCCCGAAGCTCGGCGATAAGTTCGACGCAGATGCGCTGGCCCTCAGCTCGCTCGTCCTCGGCGCTCTCTAAACGGTCGATCAGCGAATCAGGAATGATCGTGCCGAACAAGTGCGCGCGCATCCAGAGCGCCGAGCGCGCCGAGGCCAGGGGGCCGATCCCAATCAAGACGAAGAGGTGCTCGGTCAGCCCAAGTTCGATCAGCCGCGCGGCATAGCGGCGAACGACCGCGGCATCGAAGCAAAATTGGGTCTGAACGAAATCGATGCCGGCGGCGATTTTGGCCAGAAGTGCCTCGGGTCTCCAGTCAGGCGGCGGGTCGATCGGGCCGTCTGCGGCGCCTATGAAGAGTCGTGGCGGCACCTCGATCGCGCGGCCTGAAGGCAGCTTGGCCTCATCACGCATAGTGGCGGCGCAGGCCACCAGCTCGCTGCTCTTGAGGTCGAAGACCGCTTTGGCATCGGGCTGGTCGCCGGCCTCGGGACAATCGCCGGTCAGACAAAGGACATTGTGGATGCCGAGAGCGGCCGCCCCGATCAGGCTGCTCTGCAAGGCGATGCGGTTGTAATCGCGGGTGTTGAGCTGAAGCACCGGTTCGATGCCATCGCGGGCGAGGATGGCTGCCGCCGCCAGACTCGCCATGTGGGTGCGCGCACTGGCGCCATCGGTGACGTTGACGCCGTCGACCAGGCCGCGCAGTGGCCGCGCCTTGTCGAGCAGCGCATTCGGGTCCGATGAGAGCGGCGGCGTGATCTCGGCTGTGACCGCGAAGCGCCCTTGGCGCAGCGTGCGCTCGAGCTGGCCTTCGGAAACATACTTGAGCACACCCTGGGCGGTGGTATCCGGCATTGACAGCTCCTTGGCGTAGGGTGGGGGGCGTGGGCACTAAAACACAGCTCGTGGCACCTGTGTAGGTCGGATGCTTTCGCCAGGGCGGGGCGGGCATGCGCGGCATTTTGGCAACAGGCGTTGTCATCGTATCGAGGTCGGGGCGGCCCATCTGGCCACCGGTAGGGGGTTGTGGTAGGAAATCTCTCGCGTTTGTTCTCGGTGGCGGCCGGCGTCTGGGATGTGAGTAGCCGGAGGGGTGGATTTGCAGGTATGCACCGTGATAGGTCGGCCAGCGCATGGGCGCCCATCCAGCGCACGGGCTCCGATGGTGAGGCCAGCAGTTATTAGCCGAGTCGCTTTCATATGAAGTCAGTCGGATTTTGGAGTGGTTTGTCGCGCTGGTGTGGACTGATAGCGCTCGCGGCGATGGCGGGCTGTGCGATGCCGCCGGAAGACCCGGATGCCCGGGCCGAGTTCGAAGCCGCGAACGATCCACTCGAATCACTTAACCGAAGCATCTTCGCGTTCAATCTTGGTTTCGATCGAGCGGTCCTGCGTCCCGTCGCGATAGGCTATCGCACCGTCATCCCTGCGCCGGGCCGTTCCATGGTGCGGAACTTCCTGGACAACCTCGAAGCGCCAGTGATCCTTGCCAACGATGTGCTGCAGGGAAGTCCCGATCGGGCGGGGGTCACATTGACTCGGTTTATCATGAACTCTACCTTGGGCATCGGCGGGCTGCTTGATCCCGCGACGACGGTCGGCCTAGCCCAACACGATGAGGATTTTGGCCAGACCCTGGGGGTGTGGGGTGTCGATGCAGGGCCGTACTTGATGCTGCCCGTGCTGGGGCCGTCCCCGCCGCGTGAGACGGTCGGCCTGGTCGTCGACTATTTCCTTGATCCAGTCACCTACATCCTGGACAATCAGGACGCTGAGTGGCTCTCCGACGCTGAGTGGCTCTCCTATGTGCGCTTCGGCGTCCGCGGGGTAGGCGCGCGCTCGGGCCTGATCGAGGCCCTGGATGAGATCGAGCGAACGTCGATCGACTTTTATGCCACCATCCGCAGTCTGTACCGACAGCGACGCATGGACGAGATCAGGAATGGTGATCCGTCCGAGGTGCCAATGATGCCGGAGATCACGTTCGAGGACGGTGACGGCGTCGACAAGCTTTTCAGCGCGACCGAATAGCCTGATCGATGATCGGCGGCAGGGCTAGGGCGTTCCTTGCGGTATTGTGCGTTCTGCCGTGGTTGGCGACGGGCGTCGATGCGGCCCTTGCCAAGGATGGCGCTGAAGGTCCCGTCGAGTTCGTCGCCACTCTCGGCGATCGGACGATCCGCATGCTCTCGAACGCGTCGCTCAGTGAGGGTGAGCGCGAGACCCGATTTCGCTACCTGCTGGATGAGGGATTCGATGTCGATGCCATCGCGCGGTTCGCGCTCGGCCGTTACTGGCGGCGTGCGACGCGCGACGAGCGCGCGGAATACCGGGTCCTGTTCGAAGAGTTCATCGTCAGGACCTACGTTGGTCGTCTAGGCCGGTACGGCGGCGAGCAACTCAGCGTGGTCGGCACCATCCCCGATGGCGATGGTGACACTCTGGTGCGCAGCGAAATCCTGGATCCGAACTTTCCGCCAATTCGGGTCGACTGGAGGATCAGGACGATCGATAAGAGTTATCGCATCGTTGACGTCGTGCTGGAAGGAGTCAGCATGGCGCTGACCCAGCGTGATGAGTTCGCGGCCGTGATCCAAAAGAACGGAGGCACCGTCGAGGGTCTCCTGAACGAGCTTCGGAGCAAGACCACCAGCCAGTAGCGGCGGCGCGGCCAAGCTCGCAGCCGTGGCACTGGCCGCGCGAATGGCGTGGCGGGCACGGACATCAAGATGACGTATCAAGCGGTTGTAGGTGTGCTCGGCGGGAGCGGCGTCTACGACATCGATGGACTGGAAAATCCGCACTGGCGGCAGGTGCGATCGCCATTCGGCGCGCCTTCCGATGAACTGCTGTTTGGCGAGCTCGATGGCCAGCGGCTGGTTTTCCTGCCCCGACACGGTCGCGGCCATCGACTTTCGCCGAGCGATGTCAACTATCGCGCCAATATCGACGCTCTCAAGCGGGTTGGCGTCACCGATGTGATCTCGTTGAGTGCGGTGGGCTCGTTTCGAGAGGAGTTGCCGCCGGGCACCTTCGTCATCGTCGACCAGTTCATCGACCGCACTTTCGCCCGCCAGAAATCCTTCTTCGGGCCCGGAATGGTGGCTCATGTCTCGATGGCGCATCCGGTCTGCGCCCGACTTGGCGATGCACTTGAGCGTGCGGCGCGGGGCGCCGAGGTGCCGGTGGCTCGGGGTGGCACCTACATGGTGATGGAAGGGCCGCAGTTCTCAAGTCTGGCCGAGTCCAACCTCTATCGATCGTGGGACTGTGCGGTCATTGGCATGACCAATATGCCGGAGGCCAAGCTCGCCCGCGAGGCCGAACTTTGCTATGCGACCGTCGCCATGGTCACAGACTTCGATTGCTGGCATCCCGACCACGACCACGTCCAAGTCGCCGATATCATTCGCGTGCTGACCGACAATGGCGACAAGGCGCGAGGACTGATCAAGGGTGTCGCGCCAGCCCTCGCGACGCGCCCTCGCGCCTGCCCCCATGGCTGCGATCGGGCGCTCGACAGCGCGCTGATCACGCCCCCCGAGGCTCGCGAACTGGCGATGCTCGCCGACTTGGACGCGGTCGCCGGGCGCGTTTTGGCGGCCAACTAAGGTCGCTCAGGCGATGCCGATCAAGTCTCGGATTCGCACGATCCCCGATTATCCCAAACCTGGGATTATGTTCCGCGACATCACGACGCTGCTGCTCGATCCACAGGGATTTAGCCTCACCATCGAACGTTTGGTCGCGTCGTACGCCGACCGGCCCATCGATAAGGTTGCCGGCATCGAGGCGCGCGGCTTCATTCTTGGCGGCGCGGTCGCGGATCACCTGCGAAGCGGCTTCGTACCGGTGCGAAAAAAGGGCAAGTTGCCGTGGACGACTATCGGGCAGGATTATGAGCTGGAATACGGCGTTGATCGCGTCGAAATTCACACCGACGCCGTAGCCGCCGGCGAGCGGATACTCCTGATCGACGACCTGATCGCCACCGGCGGTACGGCGGCGGCGGCGATACAATTGATCGAGCAGGCCGGCGGCCACATTGTCGGCTGCGCTTTCGTCATCGATCTGCCCGACCTCGGCGGTCGGCGGCGGCTCGAGGACGCCGGCCACGCGGTCACCGCGCTGTGCGCCTTCGAGGGCGAATAAAGGTCGACGGGCCGTCGGGCCGTTCGGCTCAGCTCATGTGCTGCGCGAACAGCGCCAAGCTGCGGGCGCGGGCCAGATCGCGGCTCGCCTCGTCATAGGTGGCGCGCTCGTCGCACTCGAACCCGTGGTCGGCGCCCTTGTACACATGGACCGTAACATCGGGATGCGCGGCGCGAACCTTCTCGACGTCGTCTAGCGGGATAAAGGGATCGTGCTCGCCGAAGTGGAGCATGGTCGAGCACTTCGGCTGCTCGTCGTTGAACATCGCGACCTGGGCGCCGTAGTAGCCCGAAGCGCAAGCCAAACCTTCGATGCGGCAGGCCGCGAGCCATACCACCGAGCCGCCCCAGCAATAGCCGATGACACCGACCGGGCCCTCGCCGCGCAGATGATCGATCGCGGCGCGAGCATCGCGGGTCGTGTCGTCCCATTCGATGCGCGCGCGCAGCGCACGGCCCTGTTCCATGGTTTCGGCGGTGTAGCCCAGTTCGACGTTGCGCTCGGCGCGGTCGAATAGCGCCGGCGCGAGCGAGGTGTATCCGTCGGCCGCGAAACGGTCGCAGACGTTGCGGATATGGTTGTTGACGCCAAAAATCTCTTGGAACACGACGAGCCGCCCTTTGACGTCGCCCGCCGCCTTGGCCAAATAGGCGTCGAACCGATGTCCGCCCTCGGCCGTCAGGGTTATCGACTCGCCCATGGTTTCCTCCCTGTGCCCTTGGTCGAGCGGACTATACACCGGCGCCGGCTCGGACCCTACTTAGACGCTGAATCGAAACCGCAACACCTCGCCGTCGCGGACGACATAGTCGCGGCCCTCGAGACGAAGCTTGCCGGTATCGCGGGCGCCTACCTCTCCACCGCAGGCGATTAGTTCCTGCCAATCGATGGTTTCCGCACGAATGAAGCCACGCGCCATGTCGGCGTGAACCTGGCCGGCCGCCTCGACCGCCGAGGCGCCGGCGGGAATGGTCCAGGCGCGGACTTCGGTCTCGCCGGCGGTGAAGAAGGTGGTGAGATCGAGCAGGCGATAACCTGTGGCGATGAGGCGTTCAAGGCCGGACGCGGGGAGGCCAGCGTCGGCGAGGAACGCGGCGCGCTCGTCGGGGTCGTCAAGCGATGCGATGTCGCCCTCGAGAGCCGCCGATACGGTCAGTGCTGGCAAGCCCCGTTGAAGCGCGTAGGCCTCGACGGCGTGCGAATGGGCGTTGCCGAGAGCGGCGGCCGCCTCCTCGACATTGCAGACCAAGAGCTCGGCTTTGGCGGAAAGCAGGTTGAGCGCACGCAAGGCGGGGGCTTGCCTTTTCTCGGCCGGCAAATCGCGGAGCGGCCGACCTCGGCGCAGCTCCTCAAGCGCGCCTTCTAGGGCCTCGAGCTCGACGCGGGCTTCTTTGTCGCCGCCCCGGAACCGCTTGGCGAGTGCCTCGTGACGGCGTTCGAGGAACTGTAGATCGGCGAGCATGAGTTCGGTCGCGACGACGTCGGCGTCGGACACGGGATCGACCACGGCGTGGACGTGACTCACCTCCGGGTCCTCAAAGCAGCGCAGGAGGTGGACGATCGCGTCGACCTCGCGAATGTGGCCGAGGAACTGATTGCCGAGGCCTTCACCCTTGCTCGCCCCTCGCACGAGGCCGGCGATGTCGATGAAGCCGAGCTGGGCGTGAATGATTCGCGGTGACCCGGTGATATCAGCCAGATGGCCAAGCCGCGTGTCGGGCGCCGCGACTTGGCCGACGTTGGGTTCGATGGTGGTAAAGGGATAGTTAGCCGCCGTGGCCGCCTGGGTCATGGTCAGGGCATTGAACAGCGTCGACTTGCCGACGTTGGGTAGGCCAACAATGCCGCAGCGAAAGCCCATCAATCGTCCTCGTCGGGGGTTGGCGTGGAGCCGGCTCCGGCCCCATCGGGCAAGGCCGCCGATGGGGGAGGCGTTTTGCGGGGTGGCGGGCCGACCAAAAGGGCCACCTTGGTCATGAAACCAGGGTCATCGTCGGCGACCAGCAGCGGCGCGGCCGCCGAGATCCCCGCCAATGCCTCGTCGAGCCACTCGTGGTCGGCTTTGGAGAAGTCGTGGAGAACATAGGGCATGACATTGTCGCGGTTTCCTGGATGACCGATCCCGATGCGCACGCGCCGGTAATCACTGCCGAGGTGGCGGTCGATATCGCGCAATCCGTTATGGCCAGCACTGCCGCCGCCGCGTTTTACTCGGATCTTGCCGGGCCGCAGGTCGAGTTCGTCGTGGAAGACGATGACCTCGGCGGCCGTCAGCCGGTAATAGCGCGCCGCCTCGAGTACCGCGATGCCGGAGCGGTTCATCCAAGTTAGCGGTTTCAGCGCGAGAACCCTGGCGCCGTCGATCCGGCCCTCGGCGACGGCGCCATGAAAGCGCCGTTTCGGCGCCCCCAACCCAAAACGGTCGATGATCGCATCCACCACCATGAAGCCGACGTTGTGCCGATGGCCGGCGTGCTCCCGCCCGGGATTTCCCAGGCCTACCAGGAGCATCATGAAGGCTTATTCCTCGTTCGCGTCGGCGTCCTCGGCGCCGGCGCCCTCGCCCTCGCCTTCGCCCTCAAGCGCGTCGCCTTCGAGATCGGTCTCTTCCTCTGTCTCTTCGACCTCTTCCACGAAGACGGTCGGTGCGGCGATCGTGGCGATCGTGAAATCACGATCGGTGATCGTCGGGTCCACGCCGTCGGCTAGGCTGACGTGGCTCATGTGGATCGAATCGCCGATGTCAAAGCCGGTGAGATCAATGGTGATGATCTCGGGAATCGCATCGGCTCGGCACCGCACTTCGATCTGGTGGCGGACCACGTTGATCACGCCACCGCGCTTGATACCTGGCGCCTCCTCCTCATTGATGAACTCCGTCGGCACCATGATGGTGATCTCGGCGTCGGCGCTGAGGCGCAGGAAATCGACGTGCAACGGGATGTCGGAGACCGGGTCGAGTTGGACCTCGCGCGGCAAGACTCGTTGCTTTTCGCCCGCGACCACAAGGTCGTAGAGCCGATTAGTGAATCCGCCAACGTCCATTGCCCGCGCGAGTTCGGCGAGACCGACGCTGATCATCACGGGATCTCCCCGGCCACCGTAGACGATGGCGGGCACGCGACCGGCGCGCCGGGTTTCGCGCGCCCGTCCGCGTCCGCCTTGGTCGCGAATTTCGGCGATAAAGCTCGTTATTTCCTGCATCTGGAACTCCTTTGCCGGCGATCGTGCCGGGCGGCGTCTAGTCGAATAGGCTTGAGACCGATTGTTCTGCGCTAATGCGCCGGATGGCCTCGCCCATCAGGGGCGCGATGGAGATACGCCGCACGTTGGGGGCGACGCGAACAGCGTCGGTCGCGAGGATGGTATCGGTGATCACCAACTCTTCCAGAGCCGAGCTTGCCACTCTCGAAACCGAGCCCCCAGAGAGCACGCCGTGAGTTACGTAGGCGGCGACGGTCTTGGCTCCGGCGGCCACCAGCGCATCGGCGGCGTTGCACAAGGTCCCCGCCGAGTCGACGATATCGTCGACCATAATACAGTGCTGGCCGGCGACCTCGCCGATAATGTTCATCACCTCCGAGACGCCGGCGCGTTCGCGGCGCTTGTCGATGATCGCGAGGCCAGCGTCGAGCCGGCGGGCGATGGCGCGGGCCCGCACGACGCCGCCGACGTCGGGCGAGACGATCAGAATATCCTTCTTGCCGTAGCTATCGAGTATGTCCTTGATGATGACCGGCGCGCCGAACAGGTTGTCGGTGGGAATGTCGAAGAAGCCTTGGATCTGGCCGGCATGCAGGTCGAGGGTCAATACCCGGTCAGCGCCCGCCGTGGTGATCAGATTGGCGACCAGCTTGGCGGAAATCGGCGTTCGCGGCCCTGGCTTCCGATCTTGACGGGCGTAGCCGAAGTAGGGGAGCACGGCGGTGATGCGCCGGGCCGACGCGCGCCGCAGGGCGTCGATCGAGACCAAGAGCTCCATGAGGTTGTCGTTGGCCGGGTAGGAGATCGGCTGCAGCACGAAAACGTCCTCACCGCGGACGTTTTCGAGGATCTCCACGAACACTTCCATGTCGGCGAAGCGGCGGATGCTCGCGTTCGTGATCGGCGCTGCCAGCACGGTGGCAATGGCGTCCGCGAGCGGCCGGTTAGCGTTGCCGGCGACCAACTTCATGGCATCGTGCGCTTTTCTTGACTGTGGACGGCCCGAGCCGCAGCTCGCCGCGCGTGGAATGTATCAGGGCACACTGGGGCTGTAAACGGTGGCGGGCCTCTACATGAGGACACAGGTGACGAGCAGCCCGAGGACGGAGAAAACGAGGAACATGAACAGGTAAGGCATCGGGGTTCACGCCAGTGCGATGGCGGAAAGGGAACGCCCATAGCTGTGTACACCCTTCGAGCGTCCATGACGGTAGCTGAAGAAGGTGTCCGGGTTGGCGAACGTGTCGGCATCGAGCGCGGTGGTATGGCCGATGCCGGCGTTGATGAGCTGGGCGCCGACCAAGCCGCGTAGGTCGAACAGGAAGTAACCCGGGCGGCTGGCCTCCCGGAAGAAGTGCTGATTGGCGCCATCCTCCGCAAGGAACGGTGCTGGAAACTCAGGCCCAACCTCATAGGACGCGGCGCCGATACAGGGGCCGATCGCTGCCGCCATACGGTCGGGACGGGCGCCCATGCCGACCATCGCTTGCACGACCTTCACCACGATACCGGCGAGCGCACCGCGCCAGCCAGCGTGGGCCGCGCCGATAACGCCTGCTATGGGATCGGCGAGGAGAATTGCCGCGCAGTCCGCGCCGAGCACGCCCAACGCAACCCCCGGGACGCTGCTCACCATGGCGTCCGCGCGCGGAGACTCGCTCGGCAACCAGGGGCGGTCGACGACCACGATCGCGCTTCCATGGTGCTGGCGGACGGTGCACAGGCGGCCCGGGTCGATACCGAGGAGCTTGCTGGCTCGCACACGATTGGTCGCGACATGCTCGTGGACATCGCCTGAGCCGTAGCCGCAGTTGAGCGAGGCATAGACGCCACCGGAAACGCCACCCTCTCGTGTGAAGAAGGCGTGGCGCACGCGCGGCAGCTGCCCGAGCGCGTCGGCTCTCAGCATGTTCATGTCTCGAAGCCGGGTGGCGTTGGTGCGCCACTGGGGACAATTGCCAACGCCTTGAACAGGCTGCCCATCTGATCCGGCTCGATCAAGCGCGCGACGCCTGACGCGACCTCTCGCCGTTCGCGCCCGCCTGTTCGCCCCAAGACCTCGGCGCGCTCATGAATGCCGAGGCGGCCAAGAAGGAGCCCTTGTTCGAGGGGGCCGTGGATATCGGCGCCCGCCGCCGCCGCCGCCCGCGCGAGCGCGCCGAAATCGACGTGGGCCGCAAGATCGGCCTCGCCCGGCGCTTCCAGGGGCGGGTGGCGGCCGTGCCGTCGCACCGCCTGAAAGGTATCGCGCGGGCCCGACGCCGCGGCGCCGTAGTCGATGAACAGGGCAGCGCCCCCGCAGCGTTGGACTCGCTCGGCGATTTCCGCCGCCAGAGCCTCGCCCGAGGGGCATATCTCGATGGCGCTATTGAGCGGCGCGTGGACGAGCTCTTGGGGGATGAGGCCGGCGGGTGGGATCGGCGGCGACAACACATAGCGAAAATGCTCGCCCCGGCGATCGAGACCGACCAAGCGCTCATGCCACCCCTCCACCGAGCGCTGGAATTGACGGATGGGCAGGGCATCGAAGAGCTCGTTGGCAATCACGATCAGGGGGCCGTCGGGCACCTCGGCGAAGCTCAGGTGCCAGACCGGATGGGCCTCGGCCAATGCCGCTTTCTGTGTGGCCCTGAGGGCAGGGCTGGTCTCGACCAGGTGGACCTCGAGGCTCTCGCGAAAACGCGGCGTGAGCGCGAGCGCGCGCAGCGCGTCGGCCATCAGCGTGCCGCGGCCGGGGCCAAGCTCGACCAGCCGGATCGGTACCGACGCACCGCCCGATTTCCACACCGCGGCCGACCACAGACCGAGAAGTTCACCGAAGGTCTGGCTGATCTCCGGTGCGGTGATGAAATCGCCATCGGCGCCGATCGGGTCCTGGCGCATGTAGTAGCCATGCACGGGGTGGCCCAAGGCTTCCGCCATGTAGTACCCGATGGTGACGGGGCCCTGCT
The DNA here is from genome assembly GCA_965226045.1 of Alphaproteobacteria bacterium. GTDB lineage: Bacteria > Pseudomonadota > Alphaproteobacteria > VGEJ01 > VGEJ01 > CBDDBU01. The sequence goes on along the minus strand of CBDDBU010000024.1, from coordinate 230,148 downwards.
CGCGGATCACCTCCACCAGGTGGCACCCGAGCGCGTTCATCACGACAGCGCCGGTCGAGCCCGCGCGATCAGGTACGCACCGGCTACGAGGATCGGCAAGGAAAGCAGTTGCCCCATCGTTATTCCGCCGACGAGAAAGCCAATGTGCGCATCGGGCGCGCGGAATACCTCGCTGATCACACGCGCGATGGCGTAGCCACATAGAAAGACGCCGCTGAGCAGGCCGTGGCGTCGCCTGACGCCGCCGCGGCGCGCCATCGCCCACAAGAGGACGAACAGCACCAACCCCTCGAGCAATGCTTCGTAGAGTTGGCTCGGGTGGCGCGGTTCGGCACCCGCATGGGGAAACACCATCGCCCACGGCGCTTGGCTCGTCCGGCCGTAAAGCTCGCCGTTGACGAAGTTGGCGAGGCGCCCGAGAAACAGCCCGATTGGCGCGGCGCACGCGATCAAGTCGGCAAGACCGAGCAGCGGCAATCGCCTCAGATGCGCGAACAGAACGAGCGCGGCGATTATGCCGAGAAGGCCGCCGTGGAACGCCATCCCGCCCTGCCAAATGAAGAGGATCTGCAGCGGATGATCGAGATAGTAGGCGGGGTGGTAGAACAACACCGAGCCGAGCCGGCCGCCGATGACGATGCCCAGCATCGCCCAGACCAGGAACTCATCGATGTCCTGGCGCGAAGCCACCTCGGCGTCCCGCCGCGCCAGCCGAATGACGTAGCGCCAGCCCAGCATGAGCCCCGCGACATAGGCGAGTGCATACCAGCGGATCGCCAGGGGCCCAATCTCGAGCAACACCGGATCGATCGCCGGGTAGGCGATGATCGGCAGTGTTTGAAGGAAGAGCATGCGCTGTGGATCTCCGCTCGCCGCCGCGCGGTTATAGGCATGGGCCCCCACGCCCGCAAGGAAGCGCCCTTGAACCCCGACGGACTTTCACCCATAACATGACAATGCAGAGCCAGAATCGTCTACTCGACGATCTCGCCAAGCTCGCGACCGGCGCCATTGGTACATTGCGGGACGCTCGCGGAGAGGTCGAAGGCCGCCTGCGCGAGCAATTCGAGAGCATTCTCGCCAACATGGACCTGGTAACCCGCGAGGAGTTCGAGGCGGTGAAGGAAATGGCGGCCAGGGCGCGCGAGGAAAACGAGGCGCTGGCCGCGCGGATCGCGAGGCTAGAAAAGCAGCCTCGCAAACCGCGCGCACGAAAATCGGCGGCCGCCAACCCGGGTGGAATGGCCAGCGCCGCCACGACAACGCGAACCAGGGCCTAGAGCGGCGGGCGGCCCTGGCGCGCTGAAAGCCGTGCCGCCAAACGAGTGCCGAGACGGCGCTTGCGTCCCCGGCGACCTTTTGGCAATCTGTAGATGTTGTATCGTGTAGGCTCCCCCATACAACATATGGCACCTCGGAGCGCGATCGATGGCGTCAGCAGTTGCCCAGACCAGCGATCCCCAATCCAATCCCTTGGACGTGGTGGAGACCATCTTGTCGGCCCATGAGTGGCCGTTCGAGCGCTTTAACGAAGAGGAAATCAGTGTCAACGTAGACGGCCCGTGGTGTCGCTATCACCTGTGGTTCCATTGGCTGCCCGAGAGCGCCGCCGTTCAATTTACCTGCGCCTTCGATATTGTGGTGCCCGAACCGCGACGCGGCCAGGTGCGGACGCTGCTCGCCCTCATAAATAGTCGCATGTGGCTCGGCCACTTCACCCTCTGGGCGGACGACGGGACGCTGATGTTTCGTCACGCGCAGTTGATGGGCGGGGTGGCGGCGTCCTCGGCGCAATTCGAGGGCCTGGTCCGCGTCGCATTGTGCGAGTGCGAGCGTTTCTATCCGGCTTTCCAATTCGTCATCTGGGGCGGCAAGTCGCCGACCGACGCGGTCGCCGCCGCCATGATCGATACGGTCGGCGAAGCATGAGGCCTGCTTCGCCGGCCAGCACATAAATCGACGGGACGAGGACAGATAATGCCGTGTCGTATACTCTTGGTCGGCTGCGGCAACATGGGCGCGGCTATGTTGGGCGGGTGGATAGAGCAGGGCGTCGCGAGCCGCGATATTGCCGTGGTCGAGCCCGCGCCCGCCAATGCGGCCGCCGCCACCGCGCGCGGCGTCGCGGTCGTGGCGGTGCCGACGGCCCTGGATAGGGCGTTCGAGCCCGATGTCGTCGTCATCGCCGTCAAGCCCCAGGAAATGGCCACGGTCATACCGGCCTATCGGAATACTGCTGGCGCCCCGGTGTTCGTTTCGGTCGCCGCCGGCACGCCGATTCGCGTTCTCGAAGCGGCGCTGGGAGAGGCGATCGCCGTCATCCGGACGATGCCCAATACGCCGGCGCTGGTGCGCCGAGGGATGTCAGTCGCGTGCGCCAACGCCCAGGTGAGCGCGGCGCAGCGCGACACCTGCACGACCCTGCTGGCCGCGATCGGCGAGGTGGCGTGGGTCGAGGACGAGGGCCTGATGGACGCGGTGACGGGCGTCTCGGGTAGCGGTCCGGCCTATGTGTTCTTGTTGATCGAGTCCCTGGCCGCGGCCGGCGTTGACGCCGGACTGCCGGCTGAACTCTCGCACCAGCTGGCGCTCGCGACGGTGGCGGGCGCGAGCGAGCTTGCCCGTGTGGCGCCCGAGGCGCCGGCGATCTTACGCGAACGGGTGACAAGCCCTGGCGGCACCACCCAAGCCGCACTTCGGGTGTTGATGGCGGCCGATGGCCTCAAGCCGCTGATGAGCAAGGCGGTGGCCGCCGCGACCAAGCGATCCCGCGAACTCGCCGGCTAGCCCCCTTCCGCAAACGGCCCGGCGACGCTGGGGGCGGTGATCTCTATAATGCGGCTGCGGGTGTCGCGGCAGGGAGACGCAGGCCATGGCAAGACGACCCATTACCCCCGAGCGGATGTTGGACAACGTGCTCGACCTGGTGGCGCGCCAGGGCTGGTCCGATGTCGGGCTCACCGCGATGGCGACGGCGGCCGAGGTTCCGCTAGGCACTTTCTTGCGGCACTACCCGTCGCGGGGCGCGGTGATGAACGCTTTCGCGCGCAAGGTCGATCTCGCGATGCTGGCCGCCACCGAACAAATCACCGAAGGCGAGAGCGCCCGCGATCGGCTGTTCGAGGCGCTGATGCGCCGCTTCGATGCCATGCGCCCTGACAAGGAGGCGGCGCGGGCGATGGTGCGCGATCTGACGCGGCGACCGTTGCGGGCGGTCTGCCGCTCGCCGCGCATCGCGTGTTCGATGGCGCTGACCCTTGAGGCGGCGGGCCTCGGCGCCTCTGGCCTCCAAGGGCTCGTTCGTATCAAAGGGCTCGCGCTGATCTATCTCGACACGTTGCGTGTATGGCTCGACGACGACAGCGAGGACATGGGCAAAACCATGGCCGCGCTCGACCGCCGCTTGGGTCAGGCCGATCGGACGATCGCCACGCTGTGCTGGCGGCCGCGTAGCCGCGCGAGCGCGACGTCGCGAGGCGGGTCGGAGCCCAAGCCGGCGTGAGCGGCGAAACCATCGCCTTCGCGGACTTCCTCAAGGTCGATATCCGCGTCGGCACGATCGTCGGGGCGGAGGATTATCCGGAGGCGCGCAAGCCGGCCTACAAACTCAAGGTCGATCTTGGGCCAGAGATCGGCGTCAAACGGTCCTCGGCTCAGATCACCGAGCACTATACGGCGGCGGGCCTGGTCGGTCGGCAGGTGGCGGCGGTCGTGAACTTCCCGCCGCGCCAGATCGGTAAGTTCATGTCTGAGGTATTGGTGGTCGGCTTTCCCGACGAGAACGGCGCAGTGTGCCTGGTGAGCGTCGATCCGGCGGTGCCAAACGGTGGGCGCCTGTTCTAGCGGGCGCCAGCTCTGGGGACGCCGGTTCTAGGTGCGCGTGAGCGGCTTATAGCGGATGCGGTGGGGTTGGTCGGTGTCCGCCCCGCGCCGGCGGCGATCGGCCTCGTAGTCGGCGTAGTTGCCCTCGAACCACTCGACGTGGCTGTTACCCTCGAAGGCGAGGATGTGGGTTGCGATTCGATCAAGGAACCAGCGGTCGTGGCTGATGACGGCGGCGCAGCCCGCGAACGCGAGGAGCGCCTCCTCGAGAGCCCGCAAGGTGTCGACGTCGAGATCGTTGGTCGGCTCATCGAGGAGAAGTAGGTTGGCGCCGGTCTTGAGCACCTTGGCGAGGTGGACGCGATTGCGTTCCCCGCCGGAGAGCTGACCGACCTTTTTCTGCTGATCGGCGCTGCGGAAGTTGAACGACGCGCAATAGGCGCGGCTCGCGATGGTGTGCCGTCCGAGGGCGATGTCGTCGGCTCCCGCGGAAACCTCTTCCCACACGGTCTTGTCGGCCGACAGCGAGTCGCGCGACTGATCGACGTAACCGAGCGTGACTGTCTCACCGAGCCGCAGTTTCCCGCCGTCGGGCGATTCCTGTCCGGTAATCATGCGAAAAAGCGTCGTCTTACCGGCGCCATTCGGTCCAATGACGCCAATGATTCCGCCGGGCGGCAAGCGGAACTCGAGATCGTCGATCAGCAGCTGGTCGCCGTACCCTTTACGCAAATGCTCGGCCTCGATCACCAGGTCTCCAAGCCGCTCGGCCACTGGGATGACGATCTGGCTGGTGCCCGGCACCCGCTCTTTCTCCTCGGCGAGCAGGTTCTCGTAGGCGCTCACGCGGGCCTTCGACTTGGCTTGGCGAGCGCGCGGCGATTGGCGTATCCATTCGAGCTCGTGAGCGAGGGTGCGTTGCCGCGCTTCGTCCTTTCGCTCCTCCTGAGCGAGGCGCTGCTGCTTTTGGTCGAGCCAGGACGAGTAGTTGCCTTGCCACGGGATGCCGCGCCCGCGATCGAGCTCAAGGATCCAGCCGGCGACGTTGTCGAGGAAGTAGCGGTCATGGGTGACGGCGACGACGGTGCCGGGATAGTCCTGGAGGAAGCGCTCAAGCCAGGCGACCGATTCGGCGTCCAGATGGTTGGTCGGCTCGTCGAGCAAGAGAAGATCAGGGCGCCGCAACAGGAGCCGGCACAGGGCCACCCGCCGCCGCTCGCCGCCTGACAGCGTCGAGACATGCGTGTCGCCGGGGGGACAACGGAGGGCGTCCATGGCGATCTCGACCGCCCGGTCAATCTCCCACGCCTCGGCGGCGTCAATCTTCTCCTGGAGCTCGCCCTGCTCGGCGATCAAAGCGGTCATTTCGTCGTCGTCAAGGGGCTCGGCGAAGCGCTCGCTCACCGCCTCGTAGCGATCGACCAGCGCCTTGGTCTCCGCGACGCCTTCGACGACGTTGCCGAGCACGTCCTTGCTGGCGTCAAGCGCGGGCTCCTGGGGCAGGAATCCAACGCTCGCGCCAGTGGCGGCGAACGCCTCGCCAGCGAACTCGGCGTCGAGCCCGGCCATGATCTTGAGCAGCGTCGACTTGCCCGCGCCGTTGAGACCGAGCACGCCGATCTTGGCGCCCGGCAAGAACGAAAGCGAGATGTCTTTCAGCACTTCGCGACCGCCGGGATAGCTCTTGCCGAGGCGCGAGGTGACGTAGATGTACTGATATGATGCCATGAGGCGCCCCTTGTAGCGTGATTCTACAAGACCCGCGATACGGCTTGGCCCGGCAATGTTACTTGTTTCGAAACCGGGGCCCGCTAAACTCGCCGCCCATGAGTCTTCATGAGGATTTTCGGCGCACCCACGAGGTGGCGCGCGCCTCGGAGCGCAGCTTCGGGCTGGTGATGGCGGCGGTCTTCACCATCGTTGGCCTAGCGCCACTTGTGGGCGCTGCCGCCCCACGCTGGTGGTCGTTGGCCGCTGCCGTCGTGCTCGCGATTCTCGGTATGGCGCTGCCGCGTGTGTTGAGTCCCTTCAACCGGCTGTGGATCGCCTTTGGTTTGGTGTTGCACAAGGTGATGACGCCGCTCGTGATGGGCATCTTGTTCTACGGCGCGGTCACCCCGGTGGCGCTGTTGATGCGTGTCTTTGGCAAGGATCCGCTGCGCCGACAGTTCGAGCCCGAGGCCAAGACCTACTGGATCAACCGCGAGCCGGCCGGACCCGATCCTGAGTCGATGCGGGATCAGTTCTAGGCGCTCGGACGCGGCCGATGTGGCCTGGCAAGGACTTGGGGCCGCGAACCATGTATGTGCGTCTGGTGACGGAGCGGTTGTGGCTGCGGCCTTTGGAGAGCGCCGGCGCAGCCTTCATCGCAGCGCTGCTCGGCCGCGATTGGGAGGCCGGCAAGCAGCTCGCGTCAATGCCGTATCCCTGTACGACCGTCAGCGTTCGCGAGTGGATCGCGCGACGGAGCGGCCCCGGCGGAACCACGTTCGCCGTCCTGCGCCAGAGCGACGGGGCGTTGGTCGGCTGTGCGGGGTTTGGCGACGATACGAGGGCGGCCGAACTCGGCTACTGGATCGGCCGCCCCTCGTGGGGTCTCGGTTTCGCTACCGAGTCGGTGCGCGCGGTCGTGGGTCATGCGCGCGAGCGCGGCGTCGAGGCGCTGATGTCCCATGTCTTTCTTGACAACCCGGCCTCGGCCCGCGTCCTCTAAAAGGTCGGGTTCACCTATCGCGGCGTGACGACCGGCCACTATCCGCTGCGCGGCGGAGTCCGCAAGGGCTGGGAGTATCGGCTCGGGCTCAGCGGCGCGAGCCGACCGCGTGCCGCGCGCGCGACCACCGGTGGGCAACGCCGATAGCGCGCCGGCGCCTACTCGGCCGGTGCAGCGGCGCCTTGGCGCCTTGGCGCCTCGACCGGCCGCGAGCCACACCGCCAAGCGCGTGCGCGACGAAGGCGAGCGACGCGCTGATCAGCATGACGCTGACGAGGGGCATGGCGCTATCGTCGATGAGCACGCCGACGATGAACGAGGCGACGGCGGCGAGAAACATTTGCATGAAACCGACCAGCCCTGCGGCGGTCCCGGCGGCGCGCGGGTTCACGCTGACGGCGCCGGCCATGCCGTTGGCCATCGTGAGGCCATTGCCGAGCGCCATCAGGGTCGGAAGTCCGAACAGGAGTCCCGGTGTCAGCCGGTCGAGCGCCGCCACCACGAATAACGCCATCATCCCGAGCAGGGTCAGCGAGGTGCCCGCCCAAATCATGCGATCGATGCCGAAGCGCGGCGAGACCCGTGCCGAAATGAAGTTTCCGGCCATGAAGGCGCCCGAGACGAGCATGAAGTAGAGGCCGTATTCGCTCGGGCTTCGCCCCATCAGCTCGATCATCACGTACGGTGCGCCGGCCAGAAAACCGAAGAACATCGCCAGCGAGAAGGCGTTGACGACGGCGTAGCTGAGGAACGCCGGAACCGCGAGGAGCCGGCCGAAAGCGCGGCTGATATCGAGCGGGTTGGCGAGCGGCAAGCGGGCGTGGTTGGTCTCGTGGAATGTCGAGAGCGCGAACCCGAGGATGATGGCGCCCATGATCCCGACGAAGACGAAGTTGGCCCACCAGCCGATCCACTCCTCGAGAATACCGCCGATGGTCGGCGCGATCATCGGCGCGACCACCATCCCCATGGTCACGTACGCCAACATGCTCGCGACTCGCTCGCGCTCGTAGAGGTCGCGCAAGACGGCGGACACGAGCACGATGCCGGCACAGCCGCCGACCGCCTGCACCAGGCGCAGGGCGATCAAGGTCTCGATATCGGGCGCGAAGATGCACGCCACGCTGCCGGCGAGAAATATCAGCCCGCCCACGAGCAGCACTGGCCGGCGCCCGTAGCGATCCGACACCGGCCCGTACACGAGTTGGGCGAGGGCGATGCCGAGGAGCGAGAGCGTGAGCAGGTATTGCACGGTCGCATAGTCGGTCTCGAACACCCGCTGGAGCCCCGGCAGCGAGGGGATCAGAATGCTCTGCGCCAGCGGACCGATGGCGGCAAGCCCGATAAGAATCGCCAGCGTTGGCCGCGGCGGGACGGCGAGCGTCATTGTGGTGTCCTGGGTGAGAGGAAGGGCGCGACGTTAGCCCCGATGTCGGCTCGAACGCCACGACAATCGCGCGGCGCCGCGCTGCAATAGCGTCGTGAATGAGATAGATTAGCGCCGTGCGCGGCCCGGAGGGCGATGTCGGCGCGTGCCCTACAGGGCAGGATTGAGTGAGGTGAGCCGATGCAACACCACGATGAGCTTGATCCAAATGCGCTGCCCAACGATATCCTTGAGCGCGTGACGTTGGTGCCGCCGGCCCCGGCTGCGGCGATCGTCGCGGCGGTGCGGACCTATGGGGGTTGTCGGGTGCCAGGGTTGCTGGGCCCCGATATGCTGCACGGCGACGGGGAAGTGCTCGATGACGGACGTTGGAAACGTGGTCTTCGCGTTCAGCGCAGACAACGTGACCCAGCTCACGAGGCTCACCAAGAGCCAGCTAGCCTATTGGGACAAGCTCGGCTTCTTTTCCCCTCAATACGCGGCAGACAACCGCAGGTCGCCGTACAGTCGCGTTTACTCCTTTCGCGATGCAGTAGGGTTACGCACGCTCTCCTTGCGCCGAAACCAATATGACGTTTCGCTGCAACGGCTTCGGAAATTCGCTGAACGGCTCGCCAACTACGAACCATCTCTGTGGGCGAGGTCACAGGTCTATATGTTGGGCAGAGAATTTTACGTAGGCGAACCAGGAAGTGATTTTGCGGAGAATATTGAGGGTCAATTGGCCCCAGTCGTGTTCCTCAAGAACGTAATTAGCGAAGGGAGCGCGGCATGCATGACTTGAGGCAGCGCAAACGCGACCAGATTGGCAAGATAAGAAAGAGCCGTTTCGTAGCCCGCAACGCAGCGACCATTGATGGTACGCGCATCCCTGTGGCCACAATCAAGCGTTACCATGAGGCCGGTTTCTCCACGGCTCACATTCTGCGCGAATATCCTTCCCTAACAGACGACGATGTGAAGACCGCACTCGCTTACAATGAAGCCGAGAGACGAGTCGCGTAGCAATCATAGCGGCTAACTAGGATAGCCTTATGAGGTTCATCCTAGCAGCCTGTCGGACTTGAGCCGGGAGTCGAAATAGGATTCGATGGTATCAGTTGATTTGCCCGCGCGTGATGGAGGCCGTCATGAGCAATTTCCGACCGGTCGACCGGGAGACGGGGTTTCTGCTGCCGCCGTCGGTGGAGGAATGGCTTCCCGAGCGGCATCTGGCGCGCTTCGTGGTCGAGGTGATCGAGCAGTTGGACCTCTCGGCGTTCGTGAAGGCCTATCGCGGCTCGGGCTCGGCGTCCTATCACCCGAGCATGCTGCTGGGGCTTCTGGTCTACGGCTACGCCACGGGGGTGTTTTCGAGCCGCAAGTTGGAGCGCGCGACCTATGATTCTGTCGCTTTCCGCTTCATCGCGGCCAACGATCATCCCGACCACGATACCATCGCCGCGTTCCGGCGGCGTTTTCTCGACCGGATCGAAGGGCTGTTCGTCGAGGTGCTGCTGCTGGCCCGGGAAGCCGGGGTGCTGAAGCTCGGCACGGTGGCGCTGGACGGCACCAAGGTGCACGCCAACGCGAGCCGGCACAGCGCGCTGTCGTGGAAACACGCCTGCGAGCTCGAAGCCCGGTTGAAGGCCGAGGTGGCGGAGTTGATGGCGTTGGCGGAGGCGGCCGATGGGGCGGATGTGCCCGACGGGATGTCGGTGCCCGAGGAACTGGCCCGGCGCGAGGATCGTCTGGCCCGCATCGCCGAGGCTAAGGCGGTGATCGAGGCGCGGGCGCGCGAACGCCTTGAGCGGGAACGGGCCGAGTACGAGGCGAAGCTCGAGGCGCGCGCGGAGAAGGCCGAGAAGACGGGCCGCAAGCCGGGCGGCCGTCCACCCGAGCCGCCGGTGGCCGGGCCCGGGCCGAAGGACCAGGTCAATCTGACCGACGCGGACTCGCGCATCATGCCGGTGGCCGGCGGCGGCTTCGAACAGGCCTACAACGCCCAAGCCCTGGTGGCGGCCGACAGCCTGCTGGTGGTCACCAACGACGTGGTCCAGGCCCCCAACGACAAGCGGCAAATCGAGCCGGCGCTGGAAGCGCTCGCCCGCCTTCCCGAGGCGCTGGGCGCGCCCGAGACCCTGCTGGCGGACAGCGGCTACTTCAGCGAGGCCAACGTGAACGCCTGCGCCGAGGCCGAGATCGCGCCGTTGATCACGCCCGGCCGGGAACGCCATCATCTCTCCTGGAAGGACCGCTTCGCCGGCGCGCCGCCGCCCCCGGAGAACCCGACGCCGCTGGAAGCGATGACACATCGACTGGCGACGCCCGAGGGCCGGCAACTCTACGCCCTGCGCAAGCAAACGCCGGAACCGGTGTTCGGCATCATCAAATCGGCCATGGGCTTCCGCCAGTTCTCGCTACGCGGCCTGGACAAGGTCACGGGCGAATGGAACCTGGTGACCCTGGCCTGGAACATAAAGAGAATGTTCACCTTGCAATACGCTTGAGCAGGCGGCCGGACTCCGTACCTCGCGAAAAGGAATAAGAGTATGCTCGCCTTGCGGCACGCGCGAGCAAGCGAACGTACTTCGTGCCCTCACGAGAGGGCATAAGAGTATACTCACCCTGCGGTACGCGCGGCCAAGCGACCGCACTCCGTGTCCTCACGAAAGGCGCTCGATCCCATGACCTCTCCACATCGCGATCCGTCCACACCCATTCTCGCGGACCTCAGTCCGACAGGCTGCTAGGGCGTTGAAAAACACGGTCTTGGAGGCCGCGTACAGCGCCGCCAGCCAAATGACGGCCCGAAACGGCGGGGGACGCGGGACAGACTCCACACCAGTAGCGACAATCCGGCTACGATCAAACCTACCCGGTACACGGCCGTGCTGCCCTTGACCATCGCCGGCAAGGGATTGCTCACGACCAACGCCCACACCCCGTCGCCAACTCCACCGCTGCCCGTCATTTCCGAGGTATCCAGCGATACCGGCCACCCGCTGCTGTTGTAGGGGTTGAACCACATGCGCGTGGTCCGCTCCAGCGGCCGTAGGATCCAATGGCGCAGCGGGTTTGCGGCAGCCTTCTCAGCCGCCAAAGCGGCAAACTCCTCGTCGATATGGTCTGGAAAAGCTTGCCCATCATAGGCCGCCACCTGCGCCAGCAGCGCTTGGACGCGTGCCCGTTCCTGCTTGCCGTCATAGGCGCGCGGGTCGATGCGAATGTTGGAGTAGGCCAGTTGGTAGACAGGATCTCTCCAGCCTGGGTTCTGGTACTGGTGCGTCACCCAGCCATTACCCCAGAGCTATTGTCAAAAGTTGTGTATGGGCTGATCATGCGGCGGCGCGATCCTGGCGTTCTCCATCTACGAATTTGACGCCGCGAATGATCTCGGCGAGATGGTTCGATCCATCGAGTTTTCTCCATTTTCTCTGGGCGCACTGGCATAGTTTGAAGACCATGGCCATCGCCGTCTTGCGCGACAGGCAGCCCTTGGTCCGGTAGGTGCGCAGACGAACCGTGGCGAACGTGCTCTCGATGGGGTTGGTCGTGCGTACATGCTTCCAGTGCTCGGCGGGGAAGTCGTAGAACGTCAGCAGGACGTCGCGGTCCCTGGCCAGGCAGGCCGCGGCCTTGTCGTACTTCGGCCCGTAGGCTTCCAGGAAGAAGTCGAAGGCGCTCTCGGCATCCTTCCTGGTTTCGGCCATCCAGATGTCTTGCAGGCGCCCCTTGGCTTTCTTTTGCAGACCCTTGGGCAGCTTGTTCAAGACGTTGCCCGTCTTGTGAACCCAGCAGCGTTGCTCGCGGGCGCCTGGGTAGACTTGGCGGAGCGCCTTCCAGAAGCCGAGCGCGCCGTCGCCGAGCGCCAGTTGCGGACCCATTTCAAGGCCGCGCCGCTTGAGATCGAGCAGAACTTCGAGCCAGGACTGCTCACTTTCGCGATAGCCGTCGGCGATGGCGATCAGTTCCTTCTGTCCCTTGTCCGTGGCCCCGACGATCACCAGGATGCACTGCTTCTCTTCCTCCATGCGGGCGCTGAAATAGATGCCGTCCACCCAGAAATAGACGTAGCGCTTGGCCGTGAGGTCGCGCCGTTGCCAGCGCTCCGCCTCAACCCCCCAGACCTCTTTCAGCCGGGTGATCGTGGAGGCCGAAAGCCCCGGCGCGGAGCTCCCCAGGAGCGCCGCCAAGGCTTCCCCGAAGTCGCCGGTGGAAATGCCCTTCAGATACAGCCATGGCAAAAGGTCTTCCAGGCTCTTGGCGCGGCGCAGATAGCGCGGCAGGATCGCCGACGTGAAGCCGGATGGCGCCGTCCCCCCGGTCCCGCACACGGGGTTGGCGCACGCTCACCGGGCCGATCCCGGTCTGGATGAAGCGTTCCGGCAGATATCCATTGCGGACAACCCGGCGGCGGCCGGCGGCATCAACAAGCGCCGCATGGCTACCCAAAAACACGGAGACCTCGGCCTCAACGGCTTGGGCCACACAACTCGCGAGCTCCAGCTTGTAGAACTTCCGTCAACGGATCTTTCTGAAAATCAGATGGGTTTTGAAAAGCAACAACGGTATTCTCTTTCATGGCCTATCCTTCCTTGGCTTAGCTCAAGTGGTGACATCAACAATCACCAGGATACGCCGCCTTCATTTCAACGCCGTACACAAGATTCGGTTATAGCTCGTATTTCTCTCGCTAATTCAATGCTTTGCGCGCCCCACACTTTCGAAAAGGAGAGCGTGGGTAACACACAGACGGGATTGGGCGCGATCACGTGGAATTCTTAGATGCCGTCGCGCACCGCCCCAACGGCCACCCCAATGGGCCTGCCGCTGGTCACTGTCCGGCGTCCTCGCAATCGGCGACGCCTCCAACATGGCCTGCGTGCCTCGCGGCGGGCCCGGCTATCCCTCTCTGAGGTTACGTGTGCAGGCATTAACCACTGCGCGGTCGGCGGCGTCCTGGCCCGGCATCTGCGCATGCGGGGTGGTAAAATCACGTTTCCCAGCGAAATCGAGCGCGTCGAAAGTGGCAGCGTCGACATAGGCTGGGTCTGCCATTGCCCGTTCTTCGCAGAATAGTGCCTGCTGCTCGACAACGGCGGCGCTCACCTGCTCTTCCATCGTACCGCTGCTGACCTGCCAGCCAACAATGCTCGTGATGATTGGCCCCGCTACCAAGCCAATCGCAAGGCCGATGACGAGGCTCCGCCATTCACTAAATTTGTTCATCGCATTCTCCATGTAATCGATTTGCCACCTTCGGCGCAGAGCACGTCGAAGCTTGGATTTTGCAGATCTCGTCGAGCCTACCACCAAAGCCCGTCCAGCGCAGAGCATACACGCTCGCGACGGTCAAGAGCCCGCGGGAGCCTTGTGGTCCACCCGCGGGGTAGATATCGAGAATGCCGAAATGCCCATCACCGTGGGTGTCCCACAGCGCAATGCGGTGTCCGAGCCGGGTGGCCTCCGCCAAACCAGGCGGCTGGGTCGAAGGTGTCGACGACGGCGGACGGAATGGTGGTGGCGACGACGGCGCTTGCTGCGGCCGTCACGATCGCCTGACGGCGCGTGAGCTTGGTCATGCCGCCCTCCTGGCTGGTAGCTCGGGCGCGGGTTGTGAGGATGCGCAGCCGGGCTTGGGCCTTCCTGTAGAACCCGAATCCCTGGCGGATGTCGGCCTCTAGGTCTGCGGCCTCCGCGCGGATCACTTCCGCCTGGTCGGGGTAGGCGACCATCGACCGGCGACGCTGGCGTAGGGTGACGATGGTCAGCCGGGTCATCCGGTGCCAGTAGGTCATCAAGGACTGGGCGTCAGCGATCTCGTCAGCCAATTGACTGGGCTAAGCGGCGGGCATAGCAGCCCGTTGACGAAGTCTTCCCTGGACGAAGTCGGCATGGTCTGATTCTCTGGTGTCCTGGCCTGAAGGGGGGTCGCTGATGGCGATGGGACAGCAGAAGGATCGTCAGGGGGACTTGATGGTGAGCTGGTCGGAGATGCCGCGCTCGCCAGGTCATGTATTTTACGACCGCCTGCAGTTGGTACTGATCGAGGGCGGCTTCGACGGCTTCGCCGAGGCGGTCTGCCAGCCCTATTACGCGGCCAGGATGGGGGCGCCTTCGGTGCCACCCGGGCGCTACTTCCGTATGCACCTGGTGGGCTACTTCGAGGGTATCGACTCTGAGCGTGGGCTGGAGTGGCGCTGCTCGGATTCCCTGTCGCTACGGGAGTTCCTGCTGTTGGAGATGCGGGAACGGGTGCCGGACCATTCCTGGCTGTCACGGACCCGCGCGCGCCTGCCCCATGAAGTCCACACGGCGGTGTTTGACTGGGTCCTGGCGCTGATCGCCGAGGCGGGTCTGGTGAAGGGCGAGCGCATCGGGGTGGATGCCTCGACCATGGAGGCCAACGCGGCGCTGCGCAACATCGTGCGGAGGGACACGGGCGAGGGTTACCGGGGGATGCTGGAGCGCTTGGCCCAGGAGAGCGGTATCGAGACACCCACGGCTGAGGACCTGGCGCGTCTGGACCGCAAGCGCAAGGGCAAGAAGCTCTCGAACCAGGACTGGGTTTCCAGGAGCGACCCCGAGGCCAAGATCGCCAAGATGAAGGACGGCACCACGCACCTGGCCTACAAGCCCGAGCACGCGGTGGATCTGGACACCGGCGCGGTGGTGGCGGCGGAGCTGCACCCGGCCGACGAGGGCGATACGACAACGCTTCCCAAGACCCTGGCGGCGGCCGAGGCAAACCTCGAGGCGGTGGATGTGGCGCCGACGGCCGAAGATCCGGCCGAATGTGTGACCGATAAGGGCTACCACTCACGGTTGGTCTTGAAGGCGCTCGACGACGGCCCCTGGAAGAGCCGGATCTCCGAGCCCAAGCAGAAGGGTTTTGCGCGCTGGCACGGAGATGATGCGGCTCGCCGGGCGGTCACCAACAACCGGACCCGGCTGTTATCGGGGGTGGCCAGGGAAGCCTTCAAGCTGCGCGCCGAGATCGTCGAGCGCTCCTTTGCCCACAACCTCGATCGCGGCGGTATGCGCCGGACCTGGCTTCGGGGCCGCGAGAACGTGCACAAGCGATACCTGCTTCACGTCGCCGGCCACAACCTATCGTTGCTGATGCGCCAACTCATCGGCGCCGGCACCCCGAAGGAGGCCGTGGCGGGCGGAATTGGCGCCTTGTTCGTGCTTGTTACGCCGCTGGAGCCGTCCTGGTCGTTCAGATCGTCCTCATCGTCTCGGAGGATGGCGAAACCGCCTTCGCCGCGATATGCTTCGCCGTGGCGTGAAACCCGGTCAATGACGCCTTTTTCAACGGGCTGATAAGGTCATGGCCCTTCTCCCTACTTGCTTCCCTTGCGATGGGGGTGGAAACAACAGGGGTCGCGGGTGTGACAGCACCGTGAGGCCTCTTCTTCTTTGCTGGTACGCGCAGCCGAGTCTGACCAGTCGGCCAGCGACGTGGCCGCTTCTCGGAAGCGCCTGAGCGCATTGTCAGCGCGCCCCTCGTGGTAGCTCAGTGCGAAATGTCGGCGGCCGGCTCTGGCCCCTCGGCCAGGTCGTCAAGCGCCTCGGTGAGCCGGGCATCGGCGGCGCGCACGGTCCGGGCCAGCGTCTTGAGTTGTTTGATGCGCCAGGTGGGGACGGTGCATTGGGTCGGGGTTGCTTGGTAAGGCATTTCCACTCTCCCTTGATTGACGAGAGACCACCAGTTATGTACAAAACATAGAGAGAGACGTTCCCCACGTCAATCGCAGGATGTCACGTATGATGGAATAAAACATGATTACGCCGCAACAGATGAAGGCGGCTCGGGCTTTTGCCGAGTGGGACCAGAAGCAGTTGGCGGCCACGTCCGGAGTGTCGCTGCCGACTATTCAGCGTATGGAAAAGTTGGGGATGGCCCGTAGCTCGGTAGCAACGCGACTGCCGTCAAGAAAGCCCTCGAATCAGCCGGCGTCGAGTTCACCAACGGCGACCAGCCTGGGGTGAGGATGAAGCGGCGGGACTAGAGAGCGGGGAGGAATCAAGGTGATGACCTCGCGAGGGTCACCGAACTCCTAGGCTTCGCCGAGGTGTAAAGCAGGCGCGGCACAGGGCGTCACACAGGCCACCGCTTGGTTATCCACCTCATTGAGCGCGACGCCATTGGTGATGGCGAGCGAGACGGTTCGCCGAGACGCGCACGCCGAGGTGTCAACGTCGGGCTGGAGCTTCGCGCGGGTCTCGGGCGTGGTCCGAGCGGCGTGTGTCGCCCGGCCGCCTGCCACGCAAACGAGATAGGCTAGAAACCCGAGTTTGCCTGTACTCTTGGAACCGCGCGGCGTTTGGGCCGGGTGGCAGCGTTCGCCAAGGTGGCTTGGGAGGGGCCGGGCGGACCGCGAAGAGGAGAGCCACATGTTCCACCACATCGTTCTCATCAAGTACAAGCGGGGCCACGACCCGCACATTCACCGTCGCATGAAGAAGTTCTGCCGCGACGTCGCGAAGGAACTACCCGGGGCGGTGAGCTGCTATTATGGCGAGAACGCGGCCCAGAAGTACTCGGCGCCACACGCCAGCAAAGGCCACGTGCAAGGCTTCACGCACATCCTCGTCACCGTCTTCAAGAGCGTCAAGGCTCACAAAACTATCAGCAAGCGGCGCTCCATGATGAAATGCGACCGCATCTGCGGAAGGAGATGAAGGAGTTTGTTATCTGCGACTACCAGAGCGACACCGGCGATGTCCCTATCTCTGTTGAAATTCGTGGGGCAGGCGTCGCTGGTTGATGATGCTATGCTGCCTTCATGATGGTTTCAATGGCACTGTCGGCCTGAGCCTTTCTCAAGTGTTCCTGGAGAGCATTTCGGAGGATGGGCAGCTGACGATAGGCCTTGAGGCGACGGAAGGTTTTCTGGGCCTCCAGCAGGCCGGCGGCGGTCCATCTGAGCGCCATCTCGGCGTGTCTCCAGCGTTTGACGTTGCGGGTGACCTGGCGCACCGTGCCGAGCGCGTTCTCGACGATGTTGGTGCAGGCGAGTGTCAATCGGCGTTGAACATTGACCCCCTATCGGCGTGCAATGTTGACCCCTTTGGGGATGCACGGCGGAGGTCGTACAGGTAGTCCATAGGAGGGGCCCGCGCGCGGGCCGACGCGCCCACCACGCGGCTGGCGGCGGACCGCGTGTGGGAGGTTCCTGTGGGCCCACCTGGGCGACCGGGCCGCAGGTGGATCGGTTGCCTTTAGGACCGATTCTTGAAGCGCCAGGAGTCGTTTCCGGTCTCGATGATCTCGCAGTGGTGCGTCAGACGATCGAGGAGCGCGGTGGTCATCTTGGCGTCGCCGAAGACGGACGGCCATTCGCCGAAGGTCAGGTTGGTGGTGACGATGATCGAGGTGCGCTCGTAGAGCCGGCTGACGAGGTGGAACAGCAGCTGGCCTCCGGTTTGGGCGAAGGGCAGGTAGCCGAGCTCGTCGAGGATGACGAGGTCGCGCCGGGCCAGCTGATCGGCGAGCCGGCCCTGGCGGCCGGCGCGGGCTTCGGCCTCGAGCCGGTTGACCAGGTCGACGACGTTGAAGAAGCGGCCCCGGGCGCCATCGCGGATGCAGGCCCGCGCGATGGCGACGGCGAGATGGCTCTTGCCGGTGCCGGTGCCGCCGATCAGCACGGCGTTGCGCTGGTTGGCCAGGAAGCCGCCGACCGCCAACTCGCGGACCAGCGGCTCGTTGACCGGGGTGTCGGTGAAGTCGAAGTCGGCCAGCTCCTTGGCCAGCGGCAGCTTGGCGCCACTCATCTGGTACTTGATGGATCGCGCCTGCTTGTCGGCGATCTCGGCCTTCAACAGCTCGCCGATGATTCGCTGCATCGGATGCTGGCGCTTGAGGCCGTCGGCGAGCACCTCGTCGAACGCGTCGCGCATGCCGGCGAGCTTGAGTGCGGCCATCATCTCCAGGACCTCATGGCGCTCCATGGCCGACCCCCCTCAAGCGGTCGTAGCGGGTGCAATCGGCCACCGGCTCAAAGCGAAGACGCAGGTTCGCGGGCGTCGGGATCGGCGCCGTCTCGGACGGCTGGCGCCGACGATTGAGGATGTTGAGCACGACGTCGGCGCTGCACACGCCGCCAGCGAGCGCCTCGGCACAGGCGGCCTCCACCGCCGCCAGCCCATCCGCCAGCACGGCGGTGAGGATCTCGACCATCTGCCTGTCGCCGTCGTCGTGGCCGGCGAGCCGGACGCGCACGCGACCCAGGGCGCCGGGCAGCGCCCAGTCCTTGAACGGCGCGCCGTTACGAAGCGCACCGGGCTTCCTCGCCAGCACGGGCACCTAGTGCCACGGGTCATAGACGGTCTGGTCGCGGCCGAAGCGCCGGGCATGCTCGGCGACGATCTCGCCGTCCTGGCGGATGACGATGCGATCGGCGTAGGCATGGACCTCGACCGGACGGCCGACGGCGCGCGCCGCCACGCTGTACTTGTTGCTGTCGAAGCGCACCAGGCAGGTCTTCGACACCGACGCCGGGACCGCGTGGAAGCCGTCGAACGGCCCGCGATAGCCGACCAGGGACGGACGCTCGTCCTCGAACACCTGCCAGACAGTCCTGTCCTTGAACACCGGGTGGGGATGACCCCGGGCGTAGGCGACGCACTGGTCCAAGAGCCAGGCGTTGAGCTCGTCGTAGGTCTTGAAGCGCAGCCGCGGGGTGAAGAACCGACCGCGGATGATCCCGACCTGGTTCTCGACCTGCCCCTTCTCCCATCCCGCTCCCGGCGTGCATGCTGTCGGTTCGACCAGGTAGTGGCCACACATCTGCACGAAGCGCCGGTTGAACGCGCGCTCCTTGCCGATGAGGACGGTCTGCACCGCCGTCTTCATGTTGTCGTAGATGCCTCGCCGGCAGGCACCCTGGAACAGCCGGAATGCCCGGTCGTGGGCGTCGAACACCATCTCCTGGCTCTCGCGCGGATAAGCGCGGACGAAGAACATTCGGCTGTGGCACAGCCGGACGTGCGCGACCTTGACCTTGGTCGTCACCCCCGCCAGCACCACGTACTCGTGGCTCCAGTCGAACTGATAGGCCTCGCCCGGCGAGAACACCAACGGCACATAGGTCTGCGCCGTCGATGCCCAACGGCGCCACCGCCACGCCTTGGCGTAGCGCCGCACCGCGTCGTAGCCGCCGCCATAGCCCAGACCCTCGAGGGCTTCGGAGATCCGTAGCAGCGTCAGCCGCTCCCGCTTCGACTTGGTCTCGTTGGCCTCCAGCATCCGCTCCAGCTCGGCCGTCCACGGCCCCAGCTTCGGCATCGGCTGGACCCGCCGGTCGTAGGTGAACGCCGTCGCCTGCGAACGGATCACCTTGCGCACCGTGTTGCGCGAGACCTTCACGTCCCGCACGATCTCCTTGATCGGCTTCCCCTTGACGAAATACTCCCGCCGGATCCGCGCTATCGTCTCCACGACCAACATCCCCCACCACCTCGTCCGCCCAAAAACGAGGTGACTTGGACTAGCCAGGCTCAGGGGGGCAAATTTGGACGCCGATCACCCCTCAACAGGGGTCAACTTTGCACGCCGTTCCACAGGCGAGCGAGCGCCGGAGTTCGTGCGGCAGGCCGAGGCGGATGACGGTGAGTATCTCGTCCAGCCCCTCCAGGATGCTGCCCGAGACGCCCGGTTCCTCATGCTCCAGACGCCGGGCCAGGTTGCGCAGCAGCCGTTCGGCCTTGTCTGCGTCGTCCTGGTCCCAGGCCTGACGGAGCGCCTTCTTGACGCTCGCATGCAAATGCAGGGGCAGGCGCTCGATGATGTTACGGCCCTTGTGGACCTGGCAGCGCTGGATGGCGGCGGCCACACCGAAGGTGTTGCGGATCGCTTTGCTGAGCGCCTTCGCGCCATCGACGATGAACAGCCGGGGCAGCGTCGGATCGAGCCCCCTGGCGAGGAGATTGTCGAGCAAGGCCTGGACGACGACAGTGTTCTCCGTCGCCCCCTCGACCACGGCCAGGACATGCTTGTCGCCGTTGCCATCGACGCCGATCGCCGCCACCAAGACATGGTCGCCGACATGCAGACCGTCGATCTGGATGACCAGCAGGTCGAGCTCCGAGAGGTCCGAGGCAAGCCAGGCCTTCATCTTCTTGCGCGACAGCGCCACAAAGCGCCGGGAAACGGCCGACTTCGAGGTGCCGTCGCCACGCGCTTTCGCCAGGTCGCCCTCGGGCAGACGGACCGCGCGGTGGTACTTGCGGGTCGGCACGTTCAGCACCATCAGGTTGAGCGCCCACTCGAGCAACAGGTTGCCGTCGCGCAGCACCTGCCAGCTCTCCAAACCCACCTCCTTGCCAGCATGGTCGCGAACCCGTGGCCGCTGCACTTTCACGCGGCCGCCGTGGTCGCCGATCTCGCTCTGCGTATGGCCCCAGCGATAACCCCGACGGTTCCCATGGCGACGATGTCGGGCCCCGCACACGGTCGTGGCGTCCTCCTCCATCATCTCGGCCAAGGCCTCGACCCCGGCCAGGAGACAGAACCGATCCACGCTGAGACGGACTGCGTCCATCGCGTCTGCCAGCGGCGGCATAGGAAACGAGGTGGCAAGGGCTTTCGGGCTACTGGAACTACGGATATTCTTTCCCATGGTGTCGTTCTCCCTCTTGGGTTTGCAGCACCCGGAGCCTAACGGCTCCAGGAGAGCGACACCTACCTCAACTTTTCAACATCGACCGGGACATCTCCGCGACACCCATGAGCAACCATCACGACGACCACGATGTCGCCGCCGTCACTTTCGATCAGGACGACGCTTCGGTGGTCGTGATCATTGGCTCGGGCGCCGGAGGGGGGACTCTCGCGAACGAACTCGCCAGTAAGGGTATCGACGTGGTCGTTATCGAGGCCGGTTCCCGCTTCACGGAAGCCGACTTCGAGAACGACGAGTGGGCGATGCACGAGCGGTTTGCGTGGCACGACAAGCGCACGACAAGCGGCTCGTCCGCCATCGTGGAGAACTTTGGCGATACTCCGACCGTGATATGCAAGGGTGTCGGCGGCTCGACGTTGCTGTGGGCCGGAATGTGCCCGCGCTTCCAGGACCACGAGTTCAAGACGCGCAGAGCCTACGGCGACGTCGCCGGCGCGAATCTCGCCGATTGGCCGCTTGGCCTCGAAGACATCGCCCCGTACTACGACCGGGCCGAGGACAAGATGGGAGTCACCGGCACTCACGGCATCCCACGGCTTCCCGCCAACAACAACTTCAAAGTGATGGCAGCGGGCGCGAGGCGGCTTGGCTATGGCCGGATCGATACGAACAACGTGGCGGTCAATTCGGAACCGCGCGATGGCCGCAACGCCTGCGACCAGATCAGCTTCTGTCGTCAGGGCTGCACGTCGGGCGCGAAATGGTCGACCCTGAACGCCGAGATCCCAAAGGCCGAGGCGACGGGCCGCTGCGAGGTGCGGGCGAACGCGATGGTCCTGCGGATCGAGCGCGATGGAGACGGACGGGTTCGGGGCGTCATCTACGCCGATGCCGAGGGCAATCACCAGTCGCAAAGAGCGCGCATCGTCTGCGTCGCCGGGAATGCGATCGAGACGCCGCGGCTGCTCTTGAACTCGGAGTCTGGCGCCTCACCCGATGGACTGGCCAATGGCTCGGGACAGGTCGGCAAGAACTACATGCGCCATATGTTGGGGGTTGTGTACGCCGAGTTCGACCAGCCCGTGAATTTTCATCGCGGCCAGCCGGTCGCCGGGGTGATCCGCGACGAGGCGCACAATGACCCCAGCCGCGGTTTTGTCGGCGGCTACTACACCATGATCTTCGGGAACGGGCTGCCGTTGTACGCCGCCTCTCTCGCCCCCAAGAGGTGGGGGGCCGACTATACAAGCTGGATTGAACACTATGACCACATCGCCAGTGTTGCCTTGCTCGGCGAGGACTTGCCGATCGAGACCAACCGGGTAAGCCTGCATCCCACAGAGAGGGATCGATTCGGGTTGCCGATCCCCAATATCCACATCGATGACCACCCCAACGAGTTCGCGATGAAGAACTACGCTCACAAGCGCGCACGCGCGTTGTACGAGGCGGTGGGCGCCAAGCGCATTTTCGAGGCGCCCCCGTTTCCCAACTCGCACAACATGGGCTCGTGCAGAATGGCCGACGATCCCGCGCAGGGCGTCGTCAACAGATGGGGGCAAAGCCACGACATCGATAATCTTTTCATTTCAGATGGCAGCCAGTTCACCTCCTCGATGGCTGGCAATCCAACGCTGACCATCGTCGCGCTCGCCATCCGCCAAGCCGAGTACATCGCCGAACAAATGCGGCGCAACGATCTCTAGGGCGACGGCCCTGACTAACACATACGACAGCCACGGCAAGGCCTCGTCGGCGATCATCCCGCCGCGCCTTGCGCCACGATGCCGGCACTCGATCCGCCTTCCGCGTCGCCACCAACCGCCACCGCCCAACCCCGAGATCGCAATTCTAGACCCCTCTATGGCCTTCCCAGACGCCTTCTGTGTTCCTAAGGTGTTCCTATGGGGCGTCGGGGCCGCCACAAGAGCATTTCGGGCAAGGAATGGGCCGAGCGGCGCTTCCCACACCGGGTAGACATCCCCGTCCCCGATGACGGCTTGGGCCGCCGTCTCGACACGATGCTCGCTTGGTGCCGGGAGAACATGGAAGCCGGCGAGTGGGCGCAGCACGGCCACACGGAGTACCAGCCGCCCGAGCTGCCTACTCACGTCGCGCGGTTCTACTTCATGGAGGCCAAGGTGGCTGACACGTTTAGGCAAAGTTGGTGTTGTGCCGCGCCGGGTGTTCTCTAGAATTTGCCAAGAGGAAACCGTGAAGGAGGCCGTCTCCATGGGTCCGATAATCTCCCTGTTATGCATAACAGGGATGGTCATGATGGCCTTCGCGGTGGGGCCGAGTGACGTGAAAGCGGCAAGCGACCTGGTTGTGGAGTTCGCAGATCCCGCGTGGGATCGCGGGCGCGACGTTCGCCGCGTCCGCCTATCGCGACCGGCTGGTGGGCTGCGGCTCGGGTCGCAGACATCGTTTGATCGGGCACCAGAACAACGACTGGTAGTAGGTCAGCAACGGCCGCCAACGGAAGCAATAAAGTGAAGTCACTGCGGATGGCATTTCATGGCGTCCGCCAGCCGCGCAGCCTAAACGCCTTGCAACCAGGGGAGCGCCCCCGTACCATCCCGCGTTGGGATTAAACACACGATAAACGATCTTCGGGCTCGGTGGAGCCAAGAGGAAACCGAGAGCAATCCCCGTCGCGGACCGGTCCTAACAACGGCGCCGACGTCTCAGGGCCCTTTCTTCGGTCTCGCTACCGCCAGCGCGGCGGGGGCGTCACGTCATTCTGGCCGCGGCGAGCCCAGGGTCCGGATCGTCTGCGCGGTGCACGACTCACGTGCGGGAACCTAGCCAGGAGTCTTGAGATGAAGGAATTGGACCACTACACGAAGCTCTTGCAGCGAGGCGAGATCAGCCGCCGTGAGTTCGTCGGACGCGCGGTGGCGCTCGGCGCCACGGCGATGGCAGCGACGACCATAGCCGGCAAGGCGGTGCAAGCCGCCCCCAAGCGCGGCGGTCGGCTGCGCGTGGGAATCGGGGCGGGATCGACCACCGATTCGCTCGATCCGGCCACATACCTTCAGAATTTCACCCAGTTCCTGGGTTTCGGCCTGCGCAACAACCTAACCGAGGTAAGCAATACGGGCGAACTCGTGCCTGAGCTCGCGGAGAGCTGGGAGGCATCGGCCGATGCCTCGACGTGGACGTTCAAACTGCGTAGGGGCGTCGAGTTCCACAACGGCAAGACCATGGACGCCGACGACGTCGTCGCCTCCGTCAATCATCATCTCGGCGAGGACTCGACCTCGGCCGCCAAGGGGATTCTCGAACCGATCGCCGAGGTCAAGGCGGATGGCGCCGACACCGTCGTGTTCCGGATGAAGGACGGCAACGCTGACTTCCCCTACATCGTCAGTGACTACCACATCGGGATCATGCCGGCCTCGGGCGGCGTGGTCGATGCGTCGGGGGTCGGCACCGGCGGCTATGTGATCGAGAACTTCGAGCCGGGCGTGCGGGCGACCTTCAAGCGCAATCCTAACTATTGGAAGGAGGATCGCGCGCACTTCGACGAGTGCGAGATTCTCGCCATCGTCGATGTGACGGCACGCACCAACGCGCTCACCACCGGCGAGATCGACGCGATGGACCGCGCCGACCTCAAGACCGTGCATCTGCTCAGCCGCAACAAAAAAATCCGTGTCGAGGAAACCAGCGGCACGCAGCACTATACGTTCGCGATGCGGACGGACACCGCGCCGTACGACAACAACCACGTGCGCTTGGCGCTCAAATACGCGATCGACCGGGAGGCGTTGATCAAGACCATACTGCTCGGCCATGGCGTGGTCGGCAACGATCACCCGATCGGCCGGTCCAACCCGTTCCATGCGGGCGATTTGCCCCAGCGCACGTATGACCCGGACAGGGCCAAGTTCCACCTCGAGAAGGCAGGTGTGGGCAGCCTAACGCTGGACTTGAGCGCCGCCGAGGCGGCTTACACGGGCGCGGTCGATGCCACGGTTCTCTATAAGGAACACGCGGCCAAGGCCGGCATCAACATCAATGTGGTCCGCGAGCCGAACGATGGCTATTGGAGCGACGTGTGGATGCAGAAGCCCTGGTGCGCCGTCTATTGGGGCGGCAGACCCACCGAGGATTGGATGTTCTCGACCGCCTACGGCGACGGCGCCCCGTGGAACGATACATTTTGGGTGCATGACCGCTTCAACGTGCTGCTGCGCGCCGCGCGTGCCGAACTCGACCAGGCGAAGCGGCGCGAGATGTACGCCGAGATGCAGGGCATCGTCCGCGACGAGGGCGGCGTCGTGGTGCCGATGTTCGCGAACTATGTCATCGCCATGTCAACGGGGGTCGAGCACAACGAGATGGCGGCGAACCTTGAGCTCGACGGCAACAAGGGCATGGAGCGCTGGTGGTTCACCTAGGACCCGCGCCCCAGGGAAACGGATCGTAGGCCGGACGCCAGCGACACGCACCGGTGAACAAGCTGGCGATCATGGTGGCGCAGCGTCTCGCACTGGGCCTCGTCACCCTGTTCGTTGTTTCGCTCATCATTTTCCTAGGCGTCGAGCTCTTGCCCGGCGACCTCGCCGAGACAATCCTAGGCGCGTCCGCGACGCCCGAGACGGTCGAGGCGTTCCGGCGCGAGCTCAGGCTCGATCTGCCGCCGCACGAGCGCTACATCGAGTGGCTCTTCAGCATGCTGCAGGGCGACCTGGGGAGGTCGCTCGCCAACCAGCGGGAGATTTCCGAGCTCATCAGCGGACGATTGGCGAATACCCTGTCGCTGGCACTGCTTGCCGCGGTCATATCGGTGCCCCTGGCCGTGACGCTCGGCGTTCTAGCGGCGCTCTACCGCAACAGCATCTTCGATCGCACCGTCAACATCGTGACGTTGAGCTCGATCTCCTTCCCGGAGTTCTTCATCGCCTACATCCTGATTCTCTTCCTCGCGGTCGAGACGGGAGTGTTCCCCAGTATCTCGAACATCAATGACGAGCTGGGCTTCTGGGACATCGTGTACCGCAGTGCGCTGCCGGCCCTGACCCTGACCCTCGTGGTGATCGCCCACATGATGCGCATGACGCGGGCGGCGATCGTCAATCTCCTGGCCAGCGCCTATATCGAAATGGCCAACCTCAAGGGCTTGCGCCGCTCGCACATCATCGTCCGCCACGCACTGCCGAACGCGCTGGCGCCGATCATCAACGTCATCGCCATCAACCTCGCTTACCTGGTGGTGGGCGTCGTCATCGTCGAGGTGGTGTTCGTCTATCCCGGCCTCGGGCAATTGCTCGTGGATTCGGTGTCCAAGCGCGACATTCCGGTGGTCCAGGCGAGCGCCTTGATCTTCGCGGCGGCCTATATCCTGCTGAACCTCACCGCCGATGTTCTGTCGATCATGACCAACCCGCGGCTCATGCACCCGCGATGAGGGGGCGGGACGGGAGATGACGACGGCGACCATCGAGACAACGTTCCCCACCACGCCATCGCCTTGGCCCAGTCGGCTCGCCGTGACGGCGGTGCACTTTTTCGTGCTCGTCCTGTTCCTGCAGAACGTCCGCGACGCCACGTGGGACGCCGCCTTCGGGTTCTTGCTGATCCATGGCTACACGGTGGTGGTGCTGCGCCTCTGGAGTGGCCTGAAACGATCGACGGCGGACGATATGGTGATCGTCGCGCTGACGCTCGAATACGTGCTCATCGCCGTCCTGTTCTGGGGCACCTTCAGCGCCTGGCCCTGGGCCACGTTCTTCGGCCTCGTTCTGGTCCAGCTGTGCGCCTTCCTGGCCGTCCGGTTCTGGCGCGAGTTGAGCCAGGCGCCGCTGTCGGCCCAGTTTGGGTTGGTGGTGATCCTGCTCTACGTGATCATCGCCGTGACCGCGCCGATTATCGCGCCGCACGGCGAAACCGAGGTGGTGGGTTCCCCATACGAGGAATGGAGCGCCGAGTTCCTGCTCGGCACCGACAACCTCGGGCGCGACACCTTCACGCGCCTGATCCACGGCGCGCGCAACACGATCGGCATCGCCTTCATTACCACGCTGCTCGCCTTTTTCGTCGGCGCGCTCGGCGGGTTCCTGGCGGCGGCGGTCGGCGGCTGGATCGATCAGGCATTGGGCCGCCTCGTCGACGTACTGATGGCGATCCCGGCGCTGATCTTCGCGTTGTTGATCCTGACGATCGTCGGCACCTCGATCCCAGCGCTGATCCTGGTTATCGGCATATTGGATTCGACGAGGGTTTTCCGCTTGGCGCGGGCGGTGGCGATGAACGTCGTGGTCATGGATTACGTCGAGGTCGCGCGCCTGCGCGGCGAAGGCCTGTGGTGGATCATACGCCGCGAAGTGCTGCCCAACTCGATGGCGCCGCTGGTGGCGGAGTTCGGGCTCCGCTTCTGCTTCGTGTTCTTGTTCCTGAGCGCGCTGAGTTTCCTCGGTCTCGGCATTCAGCCGCCGACCGCCGATTGGGGCAGCATGGTGCGCGACAACGCGACGCTGATCACCTACGGCGACATTACGCCTCTGCTGCCGGCCGCCGCCATCGCCCTACTGACGGTCGGCGTCAACTTCGTGGTCGACTGGTTCCTCAACATAACCAGCGGGTTGCGCGATGACTGATGAGACAGAAAAGGGTGGCGGCGACGAGTTCCTGCTTGAGATGCGGGACCTCAAGATCGAGGGCCAGGCGGACGATCAATGGCAGGAAATCGTCCATGGCGTCGATGTCGAGCTGCGGCGCGGCGAGGTGCTGGGGCTGATTGGCGAATCCGGCGCTGGCAAATCGACCATCGGCATCGCCAGCATGGGCTTCGCGCGGCCCGGCTGTCGGATCTCGGGCGGCACGATTCTGTTCGACGGCATCGACCTTCGGGGCGCTTCCGAGGACGAAAAGCGCAGGTTGCGCGGCTCGCGCATCGCCTACGTCGCGCAAAGCGCCGCCGCGGCCTTCAACCCCGCCCACAAGCTGATCGACCAATATACCGAGACCCCCGTACAGCACGGCATCAAGAAGCGGGCGGAAGCGGAGGAAGACGCGATCGAACTGTACCGCCGGCTGCGGCTGCCGGACCCCGACAGCATCGGGTTTCGCTACCCACACCAGGTTTCCGGCGGGCAACTCCAGCGCGCGATGACCGCCATGGCGATGTCGTGCCGGCCCGACCTCATCGTCTTCGACGAGCCGACCACCGCGCTCGATGTGACCACCCAGATCGAGGTTCTGGCCGCGATCAGGGATGTCGTCAAGCGGTTCGGAACCGCGGCCATCTACATCACCCACGACCTCGCCGTGGTGGCGCAAATGGCCGACCGCATCATGGTGCTGCGACATGGCCACCTGGTCGAGGAAGGTAACGGTCGCGAGCTCCTCGCCAACCCCAAGGAAGACTACACACGCCGGCTGATCGCGGTGCGCGGCTTCAGCAAGGAGGCGTCGGAGAAGGCCGAGGATCAACGACCACTGCTGACGGTGGAGCACGTCTCGGCGAGTTACGACGGCACTGGCGGGGCCCCGGTGCTCCAAGACATCACGCTCGAAATCCACAAGGCGCGGACGGTGGCGATCGTTGGCGAATCGGGCAGCGGCAAGAGCACGCTCGCCCGCGCCATCACCGGCCTGTTGCCGCCGACCGAAGGCCGCGTCCTCTACGGCAATGAGGTACTGCCGCCGGCGTTGTCCCAGCGCAGCCGCGAACAGCTGCGGCGGATGCAGATGATCTATCAGATGCCCGATACCGCGCTGAACCCGCGCCAGCGAATTCGCGAGATCATCGGCCGGCCGCTCGAATTCTATCTCGGGCTCAAGGGAGATGTGCGCGAGCAGCGGCTGAGAGAGCTGTTGACGACGATCGAGCTCGAACCCGGCGATTTCATCGACCGCTACCCGGGCGAGCTATCCGGCGGTCAGAAGCAGCGCATCTGTATCGCGCGTGCGTTGGCCGCCGAGCCAGAGCTTATCCTGTGCGACGAGGTAACCTCGGCCCTCGACCAGTTGGTTGCCGAGGAAATTCTAAAGCTGCTGCAACGCCTGCAGGATGAACTCAACGTCACCTACATGTTCATCACGCACGATCTCGCCACGGTCAAGGCCATAGCCGACGAGATCGTCGTCATGCTCCAGGGCAAGATCGTCGTTCAGGGCCCCAAGGCAGAGGTCCTCAGCCCGCCGCATCATGAATACACCGAGCTGCTGCTGTCGTCGGTGCCGGAAATGGACCCCGATTGGCTCGACGGCGTGCTGGCAAACCGATAAAGATCGGCGAAGCAGCCTGAAGCCGCGAGCGCGCCCGTACGACACAGCGCCGTCCGGGGCTGTCTGCTCCAGCATGCGCAGGCGGCTGCGCAGGTCGTCGCGATCGACATCGCAGCCCTGCAGATGGCGGCGGCCGCTGTCGGAGTCGAAAGCGATTCGGCCGTGCAGCACGCGATGATTGTCGAAGCCCACGAGATCGCCCGGCGCCAGGCGGAGCCGCAGCTCGAAACGCGGCTCACGCATGAGACCCGCCAAAGCGTGGTAGGCCCAGTAGACCTCGTCCATCGTCTCCCCCGGCAGATCGAGCACACCAAGAATCCCCACGTTAAAGCGCACGCGAACGACATCGCCTCGCTCGTCCAGCTCGATCGCCGGCGCCCGGAAGCGAATGTCCGAACGCTCATCGTGGAAGCGAAAGGGCAGCGGCTGGCGCGCGAGCAGCTCGAAGGCGTCGGGGTTGGCCCGGCGCAGAGTCTCGACGATCATGAAGCCATCGACGAATAGCGACTCGCCGCCCCTCGCCTGATTCTCCAGGCAGTGCAGGAACTGATAGCCGGGCGGCGTGGCCCGGTTCGGCAGGTCGGTGTGGCACTTGATGTGCAGTGCGGTGTAGGCGTTGCTGTTGGGCGCGGCCGTGGCAACGACATCGAAGTGGGTGCCGAAGTTGGTCGGCTGCGGATAGGTGATGCGGCAAGCGACTTCGAGCACTTGCAACGGCCGGCCCGGCACCTCGCGCATCAGGGCGATGCCGAGATCGCGTAGCATGCCGAGCCACGCGAGCAGCCCGGCGTCGCTGGCCATCACCTCATCGTGCAACACGCTCGGGACCTCGGCGAGCGCGGCGTCCCAGAGAACTGGCGACTCGCTATCCCCGCGCCGTGATTTCGCCGAGTAGTCGTTGATCCGCAACCAGGCGGGGTCGTAACGGCTCGGATGCTCGTCGCCGGCCCAAGTGACTTCGAGCGCGCCCGATCCCGCCAGCCCGACCGAGGCGGCGCCCAGACCAGCGGGCACCGTCGACAGATCGAAAGTTCACTTGCGCGTGTGCGGGTGCCGACAGGCGTCGCAAGGACTGCTGTCGCGCAGCCTCAGGCAATGGAACTCGCTCACCCGGCCGTCGTCCCACCTGACGCGCACACACTGGTCGCGCGCCGAAGTGGACCCATCCAGGAAAAGTGGAGGCGCCCTACACCGTTTGCATTGCTTCTGCCTCGAATTTGACGGGGCTTGTGAAGTCCAGCGTCGAGTGCCGACGGACTGGATTATAGAACCCATCGATGTATCGGGCTATGGCAGTTTCAGCTGAATCCCAGCAGCTTGGCTTCTTGACATGAACACAGTCCTCCAGATCAGTTCTGACTTGATGGTTTTGAAGAAGGTCTCGACGACGGCGTTATCATAGCAATTTCCCTTACCGCTCATTGAGGCGAGGAAACCGAGTTCACCGAGGCGCGCCTGGTATGCGTCTGAGCAGTACTGGCTTCCCCGGACGCTCTTATGTTTGTCAAGCACTCGATGGGGCCGTTGTCAGTAGCAGATGATATGTCCGGGTTAGGTAGCAGACGATCTGTCCGGTTTTTGGAACGATTTGAAACCGGGGAGGTCGGATGCTACCGGAGGTCAGAGTGGCTCGGATTGTCGAGGCGCTTGGTCGGTATGGCAGTGGCCGGTTGAGTTGTTTGGAGGCGGCGGAGGTGTTGGGGATGAGCGAACGTCACTTTCGCCGGCTTCGGGATCGTTACGAGGCTGAGGGGGCGGAGGGCCTGATCGACCGGCGCCGCGGCCGAGCCTCTGGTCGGCGGGCGCCAGTGGACCAGATTGAGTGGCTGCTGGAGCAGTACCGGACGCGCTATTGGGACTTCACGACGAAGCACTTTCACGAGCACCTGGTGTGCGATCATGGCTTCGCCTACGGCTACACCTGGACCAAGCTTCAGCTTCAGCGGGCGGGTCTGGTGAAGCCGGCGAAGCGCCGCGGGGTGCACCGCCGGCGGCGGCCCAGGCGGCCGCTTCCCGGCATGCTGGTGTTCCAGGACGCCTCGCCCTTCCGCTGGCTTGCGGCGTTGGACCGAGAGCTGGACCTGGTGGCGAGCATGGACGATGCCACGAGCGAGGTCTATTCGGCTTTTCTGGTGGAGGAGGAAAGCACGCACTCGAGCTTCCGGGGGCTCCAGGAGACGATCGAGGCGAAGGGTCTGTTCTGCAGCTTCTACACCGACCGGGGGAGCCATTACTTCGTGACGCCGAAGGCCGGCGGTAAGGTCGACAAGGAGCGGCCGACGCAGGTCGGGCGGGCGCTCTCGCAGCTCGGCATCGAGCACATCCCCTCCTATTCGCCACAGGCCCGGGGGCGGGTCGAGCGGCTCTTCGGCACGCTCCAGAACCGTCTGCCGCAAGAGCTCAGACTGGCCGGGATCAGCGACATCGAGGCGGCCAACCGCTACATCCGCGAGGTCTTCCTGCTGGCCTTCAACGCCCAATTCGCCGTGCCGGCAGCCGAGCCAGGCTCCGCCTTCGTCGCCTACCTCGGGCCCGAGCTCACCGACATCCTTTCAATCCAGGAAGCCCGTCAGGTCCAGAACGACAACACCGTGCGCTATCACGGGCTGCTCCTGCAGATCCCCGAACAGTCCCACCGCCGGCACTTCGTCAAGGCCAGCGTCCGCGTCCATGAATATCCCGACGGCACGCTCGCTGTCTTCCACGGCCCCAGATGCCTCGGACGCTACGATCAGGAGGGCAACCTCGAAACCGACAAGTCAAGCTTACGGGCCGCCTAAATCCGCTCGGCGACCAAGCCTGTGGGGAAGTGGCAAGCCGCTCCGCGCCTTCCCACTTCCCCACAGGCCCAACAACAGCAGCGGACATTTAATGTGCTACCTAATCCGGACATCTTTACGTGTCATTGACACGCGATGTATCAAGAGCTGTGCCAACTCGCGCGATATGAGGAATAGGTCTTCGCGCCGGGCGCGGTGCGCTGACGGCGAGCGAGTCTCACGGCAGCTGGACGGCGTAGTCCTCGACCGGCAGCGCCCGTGGGATTAGGCCCTGGTTCGCGAGGAACTGGGCGAAGCGCCGGTAGCGCCTGACGTCGAGAGCGCCGGGACGCAGCGCGAAACGCGGCAACGTGTCGCGCCAGGCGCGCCGGTTCAACTCATCGTCGAGTTCCTGACGGCCGCGCACGAACAGCTCCCAACTCTCCGCCGGGTGATTGACGAGGAACTGAACCCCGCGCTCGATCGCATCGAGAAAGCGCGCCAATCGCGGATCGTCGAGCCGCGCGGCGTGGGCCACGACGATCAGCTCGTCGTACGCCGGAACCCCCTCCTCCTCAAGATAGAACGCGCGCCCCGGACGTCCTAACAAGTCGAGCTGGTTGAGCTCGAAATTACGGTAGGCGCCGATCACCGCGTCGACCTGACCGCTGAGGAGGGACGGCAACAGCGAGAAATTGACGTTGACCAGCGTCACGTCGTCGAGGGTGAGGTCATGGCGCGCGAGCACCGCCTTGAGAAGCGCGTCCTCGAAACCGCCCACGGAAAAGCCGATCTTGCGCCCCTTGAGGTCGGCGATCGACTTGACAGGTCCGTCGGCGAGAACAACCAGGCTGTTCAGCGGCGTCGCGATCAGCGTGGCGATGCGCCGCAGCGGCAGTCCCTGGGCGACCTGCAGATGAAGCTGCGGCTGATAGGACACCGCGAGGTCGGCCTTGCCGGCGGCGACCAGCTTGGGCGGATCGTTAGGGTTGGCGGGCGCGATCATCTCGACCTCAAGGCCGGCGTCGGCGAAATAGCCGCGCTCGGCGGCGACGAACAGCGGCGCGTGGTCGGGATTGACGAACCAGTCGAGCAACAGCGTCAGCTTATCGGCCGCGCGACTCTCGTCGCCGCCAACCGTCATGGCCAGCACAACGACCACGGGCAGCAGTCCGCGCCAGATCGTCTTGAGTAGTTGGTTCATTGATTTCAACCGTGCTATCGCGCGACCCCCTTGAGTTCATCGCCCGGCAGGGTGTCGGATTGCCAAGGCAGAAGACGGCGCATTATCCAGTCGACGGCGAAGTAGAGGGCCACCGCGATGGCCGCGAGCGTGATGAGCGCTGCGAACATGACGTCGATCTGGACCCGCGCGTTGGCGTGCAGCATCAGGTATCCGAGCCCGGCGCTCGAGCCGACCCATTCCCCAACCACCGCGCCGATCGGGGCAACGGCGGCGGCGACCCGAACTCCCGACCCCAGCGCCGGGAGCGCGGCGGGCATTCGCACGTGACGTAACGCAGCCCAGGCGCCGCGCCAGCGGCGGACCGAGACGCCCGCGGTCATCGTCCGCGCCAAATCGAGCCAGCCCGGATCGGTGCGCCTCAATCCATCGAGGAAGCTCGCGGTGACCGGGAAGTAAATGATCAGCGCCGCCATCGCGATCTTCGACGCCATCCCATACCCCAGCCACAGCACCAGCAGCGGGGCGATCGCGAACACTGGGATGGCCTGGGAAATCACCAACACCGGCAACAACCAACGTCCCACTGGGCGAACCTGCGCGATGATCGTCGCGCTGGCGATGCCGACCGTGGTTCCGGCGACGAGCCCGATCACGATTTCCGCCAGGGTCACGCCGGCATGGCCGAGGATGATGTCGCGCCATGCGATCCACGCCCTAAGCACCGCGAGGGGTCCTGGCAGCAGATAGGGCGGCGCCTCGGAGACCATCACGACAAACTGCCAGAGGCCGATCAACCCGAGCACCGTGATCGCCATGCGAAGGGTCCGCACGATGGCTAGCCGTGTGCCGCCAGGCGCGGCGCGTACGGCATTCGTGCCGACCGACCGACGCCGAGCTTGGCCATCAGCTCGCGCTGCAGGGCGACGATCTCCGGGCTGGTCGGATCGCGGGTCGGTTCGCCGCCCACGATCAGCGGTTCGTCCAACTGGGCCGGCTGGTTTGCCATTATATGCACCGCATGGCCGAGACGCAGCGCCTCGATCGGATCGTGCGTCACCAAAATGATGGTTCGGCCGCGGAAAAGCTCGGCGACGAGGTCTTGCAGCTGGTGGCGCGTCAGCGCATCGAGCGCAGAGAACGGCTCGTCCATCAAAACGATGGGACGCTCCTCCATCAACGTTCGCGCGAGCGCGGCACGCTGCCGCATTCCGCCCGAAAGGGTATGGGGCAGCGCATCGGCATAAGCGGTAAGTCCAACCGCCTCGATCAGCGCCGCGGCGCGGGAACTGTCGATCGGCTCGCCACGCAAACGGCTGCCCAGGATTACGTTGCTCGCGACGCTGGCCCACGGCAACAGGAGGTCGTCCTGGGCCATATAGGCCAGGCGACCCTCGAGCGACCGCCCAGCGCCGTCGCGGGCCAAGCCCCGTTCCGGGTCCGGCGGCAATCCAGCAATGAGGCGCAGCAGGGTCGATTTGCCGACCCCGCTCGCGCCGAGGATGCAGGTGGTCCGGTGGGCCGGAAATACGACGTCGAGACCATCCAACAGCGGCGCCCCGCCATGACTGACGCGGACGCCACGTACGGCCACGGCGTCGCTCTCGCTCGCGGACGCCGCGACGCGGCCACCTGGTGGCGCGGAGCTTTTCAGAAGCACTCTCCCTCCGCCGGTCCCATCCGGATCAGGTTCGAGGGGTCGTTCCGCAAGCGGAACCTCTCAGCCGGGTCGGCTCCCCCGAGTGTGTGGGTGACTATAGAGACAGCCGCGCGCAGGGCGCAACACCCTGGCGGCGGTCCGAGGTCCCACCGAGAGTCAGTGCAACTTGGCGATGTCCTCGGCGGTTTCCTCCTCGGGCTGATTGCCGAGGATAATCATGCCCAGCACCTGGTCCTTGGTCACCTCGTCAGTGCGGCGAGTTCCGACCTGCTGACCGTTGGTCATCACCGTGATCCGGTCGGACAGGTCGAACACGTCGTGGATGTCATGGCTGATCATGAACATGCCGATGCCTTCGGACTTGAGCCGAAGGACGAGTTCCTTGAACACCGCCGATTCACGATGGCCAAGCGCCGCAGTCGGCTCATCCATGATCAGAACCTTGGCATTGAAGTAGAGAGCGCGCGCGATGGCGATCGACTGGCGCTGACCGC
The DNA here is from genome assembly GCA_965226045.1 of Alphaproteobacteria bacterium. Lineage (GTDB taxonomy): Bacteria > Pseudomonadota > Alphaproteobacteria > VGEJ01 > VGEJ01 > CBDDBU01. The sequence continues at coordinate 195,281 of CBDDBU010000024.1, read as the reverse complement.
CCGACAGCCTGAGGACCGGTTCCCTGAGGTTGACGAAGTTCGGGTTGATGCGGGCGATCACCTCGCGGGCGGCCCGTTCCATGGCATCGTTGGCGAGCGTACCCCAGCGGGTCATGATCTCGCGGCCCAAGAACAGGTTTGCCACGGCGTCGAGGTGATCCGCCAACGCCAAGTCCTGATATAGAGTCTCGATGCCGAGGTTCCTGGCGTCACGCGGGGTGTTGATCGACGCCTTTCCGCCCGCGACATAGATGTCCCCACTGTCCATGCGGTAGGCGCCGGCCAGAATCTTGATCAGCGTCGACTTGCCCGCTCCGTTGTGGCCGACGATGCCGAGCACTTCACCCGGCGCGACCGCTACCGAAACGTCTTCGACGGCGTGGGTCCCGCCGAAGCTCTTATAGATGTTGCGCATCTCGACGAGCGGCGGGGCGACCATCGGGGGGTCCTCACGTGGCACCAGGGCAATACGGGCTTTGCGGTGGCACGGGCATTCTCGATAGCGCGGCAAGGTGCGTCAAGCAACGCCCAGCTCGACCCAAGGCGAATTTGCGCGACCCGGTGGCGTTGCATAGACTGCGCACCGAGCCCGCCCCCGCGAAAGTAGCGTATTGGCCCGTTCCGACACCACGCCCGGCGCCCCCAATCCGAGCGCGGCTTCTCGGCCCGCGCGCGTCCTCGGTGCGGTGGGAGACGCCGTCCTCGATAACCCGACCTTCTTCACGGCGGGCATCTTGCTGGCGATGTGGCTGATCCTATCGCAACTCTCGCCCTATTTCTTCACCGTCAGCAACCTGTTCGAGATCACGGTGCAGGCGGCCGTGATCGCGATGATCGCAGTGGGGCAGACGTTCGTCATCCTGGCCAAGGGCATCGACCTGTCGGTCGGCTCGATACTCGCCGCCGCCGCGGTCACCTCGACGTTGGTGATGGATGATGGCTATGGCCTTGGCGCCGGCATCCTCGCCGGCCTGCTGTGTGGCGCGGTCTTTGGCGCCGCCAACGGTGTCGCGGTCGGCGTTCTACGAATCCCACCCTTTGTCGCGACCCTGGGGATGATGGGAATCGCTCGCGGCTACGCGCTGATCATCACCAGCGGCATCCCGGTCTTCAAGGTGGCCGACGGATTCGAGGTGCTGGGCCAGGGCCGATTGTGGAACGTCGTGCCGGTACCCACGATCACGACCCTGGCGTTATACGCGATCGGCCTGTTCATCCTCATGCGCACCCGGCTTGGACGCTACACCTTGGCGATTGGCAGTAACCAGCAGGCGGCGAACTTCTCGGGCGTGAATATCCCGCTCTATATCGTTCTCATCTACACCCTGAGCGGCATCACCGCCGCAATCGCAGGATTGACCGAAGCTTCGCGCATCGGCAGCGGACAGCCCGCCGGCGGCGTCGGCTACGAGCTCGACTCGATCGCCGCCGTGGTCATTGGCGGAACCAGCCTGTTCGGTGGCCAGGGCAGCTTGATCGCGTCGCTGATCGGGGCGCTCATCATCGCCTCGTTGCGCAACGGGTTGAACGTCCTCGGCGTGTACGCATTCTGGCAACTGGTCGCGATCGGTGCTATATTGATCGCGGCGGTATACATCGACAACTGGCGGCGGCGGCGCGGCGGCGAGGAATAGCATGTACCGCTGAGGCCCGCCGTTGGGTGGGTCGGGGAGGTTAATCGTTAGGCAGGGGAGGAAGCAGCATGAAACTTGCGTTCATATCAAAGGCGGTCGGCGCGGTGGCGATGGCGGCGTTGCTCGGGGCATCGGCCATGGGCGGGCTGGTTTCAGACGCCGTGGCGGCCGACAAGACGTTGGCATGGATCCCGAAGTCGACCGACTCGTCGTTCTGGCTCGCTGTCAAACGCGGCGCTGAGAAGGCGGGCGCCGAGTTGGGCTATGAGGTCCTCTACGTCGGCGTGCAGGACCAAACCAACATCTCCGGCCAGATCAATCTGGTCCACGACATGGTGACGCGCAAGATCGACGGGATTCTGATCGCCGCGACCGATGCCAAAGCGCTGTCGCCAGCAGTGGCGAAAGCGATCGAGGCCGGCGTGCCCGTCATCACGGTCGATTCAGGCGTCGATCCGGATACGTCACTCGCTTACATCGCCACCGATAATCTCGGCGCCGCCAGGCTTGGCGCGGAAAAGTTGGCCGAGCTAATCGGTGGCAAGGGCAAGGTTGGCGATATCGGCATTACCGCCGGTTCACAGACCGGCTACGAGCGCGAAGAAGGCTTCCTTCAGGGGATGAAGGCCTTCCCCGACATCGAGGTCCTGCCGGTGCAGTATTCGGGGTGCAGTCCGGCCAAATCGCTGAACATCGCGACCGACATCTATACCGGCAATCCCGACATCGTCGGGTTCTATGGCGCTTGCGATGGAAGCGGTACCGGAGCCGGGCAGCTTGCCAAGCAAAAGGGCCTGGACCTGCGCATCGTGGCCTTCGACAGCTCGGCCGAAGAGTTCGAACTCTTCAAGGAGGGCCATATCGACGCGCTCATCCTTCAAGACCCGTTCAAGATGGGCTATGACGGCGTCTACGCCTTGGACAAGGTGGTGAACGGCCAGAAAGTGGAGCCACGGACAGTACTGATCCCGGCGCAAGTCGTGACCAAAGAGAATATGAACGAGCCGGCGATCCAGAACCTCTTGAGCGACATGGAGCTCCTGTAGCCGTAGTTTTCTTGCGTAGGGGGCCGGCCGGAACATCGGCCGGCCCCAATGCCGTCCGCCGCCAGGCCTGGTCCTCGCGCTACTTGATACCGGCCAGAGTCGAGGCCGCGTCCTCGAGCCAGCGCCAGAGATACTCGGCAAAAGTGCGGTCGACATAGAGGTCGAAGCTGGGGCCATCGTCGAGCTGGTGGATCAGCACCGTCGCCCTGGCGACGATTGAGCGGGCGCAGCGGCCCGGCCCAAAGACACGCGGGTGGAGATCGAGCGGACAGCCCTTGGCCAGCACCAGCCGGCTGTCGGGGCCACTCAAGCGGATCACGTGCAATCCTTCGCCGACATCGTTCACCGCCGCGTGCTGGCCGGCGAGCGTACCTTCGAGCGACGATAGGGTCGCGGCCTCGGCGCCCGGCGGAACGATCACCAGCCACTCGGTCGGGCCGATCCACAGGATCGTGCAGCTATCCGATCGCGCGGTGGTGCCAGGCTCGACCGGCGGGGCGCAGCCGAGCGCGCCCTGCACCGCCTCGATCATCGCGACATCGGGTTTTGCGCGCAGATTGATCTTGCCCGTGAAGCGGACCTCGGACAGGCTTGCGCCGACGGCGGTGCGCGGTGGTCGCGCCGCGAGGTGCTGTCGATCGAGCGGTCCTTGCCGCCACGACGCCCGTGACGCCCACGACGCAATGCCGGCCCCCTTAGGCATGCATCCGCTCCCCGTCGCGATCGTAGAACACCGGCGAGGTCACCTTGGCGCGCACGATCTCGCCCGCGTCCCAGATCGTGACCGTCTCACCCTTGCGCTTGAGACCCCCGGCCAGAAGGCCCATGGCGATGGAACGGCCGACGCGGGGTCCGTAGTACGCCGAGGTGACGTGGCCCTCCATCGGCATCGGCGGCTGTTGGTGGACCTGAGCGACGATCTGCGCGCCGGCCCTGAGGACATAGCTCGAGTCCTCGGTCAGCAGGCCAACCAGCTGCTCGCGGTCGGGTTTGACCATATCGGCGCGGGTGAGCGAGCGCTTGCCGAGGAAATCCGTCTTCTGCTTGCTGACGATCCAATCCATGTCGAGGTCGATCGGCGTCACGGTGCCGTCAGTCTCCTCGCCGACGATGATGAAGCCCTTCTCCGCGCGCAGCACGTGCATCGATTCGGTGCCGTAGGGAGTGATGTTGTATTTCTCGCCGGCGTTCATCAGTGCCTGCCACAGCGCCATGCCATAGCTGGCCGGCACGTTGATCTCGTAGGAGAGCTCACCGGTGAAGCTGATCCGAAATACCCGTGCGGGAATGCCGGCGACCGTGCCCGTGCGCATCGACATGAACGGGAACGCCTCGCGCGCGAGATCGATATCGCTGGTGAGCTCGGCCAGGAGGTCGCGGGCGCGCGGCCCGGCGATCTGGGCGACCGCGTACTGGGTCGTGACGTTGGTCACCCATACTTTGGTGTCCAGCCACTCGCACTGTAGCCATTCCTCGAGCCAGTGGTGGACGTGCGCGGCGCCACCCGAAGTGGTGCTCATCAGGTAGTGGTTGTCGCCGAGTTTGGTGGTGACGCCGTCGTCGAAGATCATACCGTTTTCGCCCAACATCAGGCCGTAGCGACAGCGCCCCGTCTCGAGCCGGCTCCAGGCGTTGGTGTAAACCCAGTTCAGCACTGTCGCCACATCGGGACCGCGCAGATCGAGCTTGCCGAGCGTCGAGGCATCGGCAATGCCGACCCCGTTGCCGACCGCCTCGCACTCGCGCTTGACCGCCGCCGCCATATCCTCGCCCTCGCGAGCGTAGTAGTAGGGGCGCTTCCACTGGCCAACATCCTCGAAGGCCGCGCCCGCGGCGACGTGCCACTCATGCATCGGCGTCTTGCGGACCGGATCGAACAGGTCGTCGATATCGCGCCCGCCGATCAGCCCGAGGGTGACCGGCGTATACGGCGGTCGGAACGTGGTGACCCCCAGCGCCGGAATGTCATGGCCGGTACAGCGCGAAAAGATGGCGAGCGCGTTGACGTTGGATAGCTTGCCCTGATCGGTGCCCATGCCGAGCGTGGTATAGCGCTTCAGATGCTCGACCGAGAGATAACCTTCGCGCGCGGCCAGTTCGACGTCGCTGGAGCTGACGTCGTTCTGGAAATCGACGAAGCGTTTGCGATGCCTGCCTGACGGCAGGTTGGTCGGTGTTTCCCACAGCGCCCGCGCTGGCATGGCCTCAGGTTCGGGAGCCGCCGGTGTGGCCGGCACGGCAACATCGGGCAAGCCGGCGGAACGCGCCGCGTCGGCCCCGGCGGCGAAGCCCTCGCGCAAGCAATCCTCAAGGCGGAAGGCGCCACCGCAGGCGCCGGCCGAGCGCTCCGCCTGCACCGAATCGCCAGGGACGAAGCAGCTCCGGTCCGAATCGAAACGGAGCCGGCCGCGCGACTGCGAAAACAGGTGCACCACCGGGCTCCACCCGCCCGCCATGCACAGAAAGTCACCGCCAAGCGGCCGGGCGGCGCCATCGACGCCATCGCCGGCCGCGTTGAGTGCCATGGCGGTGACTCCGCGCACCTGTTTGGCGCCATGGGTGGCGACGATCACATGGTTGTCGAGCACGGGGAGTCCCGCCTCACGCGCGGCGACCGGCAAGGCGCCGGTGGCTTCGGCGCGCGCATCGACGATGGCGCCGATATCAATGCCGGCCCGGTGGAGATCGAGCGCGGCGCTGTAGGCGCTGTCGTTGTTGGTGAAAAAGATGGCGCGGCCGCCGGGCCGCACCGCGTAGCGGTTGACGTAGGCGCGGGCGGCAGAGGCCAGCATGATGCCGGGGCGGTCATTGTCGGGGAAGACCAGCGGGCGCTCGTGCGCGCCAGCGGCCAGCACGACCTCCTTGGCGCGGACCTTCCATAGGATCTGGCGCGGCGTTCCGTCTGGCGCGCCGCGCGGCCCGAGGTGATCGGTCACGCGCTGGGCGATCATCAGGAGATTGTGATCGTAGTAGCCATACGCTGTGGAGCGCACCAGCACGCGCACCTCCGGCATCGCCACAAGCTCGGCCTCGACCTCGGCGACCCAATCGAGCGCGGGCCTGCCCTCGATCTCGCTATTCTCGTCCAAGAGGCTGCCGCCGAGCTCGTTCTGCTCGTCGGCGAGGATGACACGGGCGCCCGCCCGGCCGGCCGCGAGCGCCGCCGCCAAGCCGGCCGGGCCGCCGCCGACCACCAGCACGTCGCACTGCGTGTGAAACTTCTCGTAACGGTCGGGATCAGGCTGGCGCGGCGCCGAGCCAAGGCCCGCCATCCGGCGGATGAAGTACTCGTAGCGCATCCAAGCCGAAGGTGGCCACATGAAGGTCTTGTAGTAGAATCCGGCTGGGAACAAGCCCGAGACCCGGCCGGTCCAGGCGGCGAAGTCGAAGCGGACGCCGGGCCAACAGTTCTGCGAAGCCGCGGTCAAGCCTTCGTACAGTTCCACCTGCGTGGCACGGCTGTTGGGCTCGGCATAGGCGCCCGTCTCCAGCTGGACGATCGCGTTGGGTTCGTTCGAGCCCGCCGTCATCACGCCGCGAGGACGGTGGTACTTGAAGCTGCGGCCGACCAGCCGGATGCCGTTGGCGAAAAGGGCCGACGCCAGGGTGTCGCCGGCCAGGCCCGTGTAGGGGCGGCCGTCATAGGTGAAATTGAGCGGCCGGCCGCGATCGACACGGCCGCCGCTGGGCAGGCGGAAGGGCTGCGCGCTCATCGCGCGACGGCCCTCAACTCAAGCCCTCGGGCGACTTCTCGCCCATCCTATAGACCGCCTTGATCTGGTCGCTCACGGTGTCGCGCGCGACATTGAACCACTGCCGGCAGCCGTGCACGTGACACCAGCGCTCGCGGTGCAACCCTTTGGGGTTGGTCCGCATGAAGACATAGTCGGCCCACTCGTCGTCCGAGAGCTTGTCGGGCTCGGGCGGCCGGTCGATATGCGCCTCGCCGCCGCAGACGAACTCCGTCTGCCAGCGCGGACCGCAATAAGGACAGTCGATTTGGAACATCCGGGCCTCGTCAGTGAGCGACGCCAGCGGCGCCGTGCTCGTCGATCAGATAACCCGACGAGAAGCGATTGAGGGAGAACGGCGCGTTGATCGGGTGCGGCTCGCCGGTCGCCAGGGTATGAGCGAACACCCAACCCGACCCGGGCGTCGCCTTGAAGCCGCCGGTGCCCCAGCCGCAGTTGATGTACAACCCATCGACCGGGGTCTTGCCCACGATCGGGCTGGCGTCGGGGCAGACATCGACGATGCCACCCCACTGCCGCATCATGCGCAAGCGCCCGAAGAGCGGGAATAACTCGACCAACGCGGCGATCTGCTCCTCGATGAGGTGGAAGCTGCCGCGCTGGGAGTAGGAGTTGTGGGCATCGCGGCTGGCGCCGATGACTAGCTCGCCCTTGTCGGATTGGCTCAGGTAGACATGCACCTTGCCCGACATGATGACGGTGTTGAGCACGGGCTTGATGGGCTCCGAGACCAGTGCCTGGAGCGGAAAGCTCTCAATCGGCAAGCGGAACCCGGCCATGCCCGCGAGCACCCCCGAATGTCCGGCCACCGCAATGCCGACGCGCTTGGCGCGGATGGTGCCCCGGGTGGTTTCGACGGCGCTGATGCCGCTACCCTCGCGCACCAGACCCGTGACCTCGGTCTCCTGCAGAATGTCGACGCCGTGCGCGTCGGCGCCGCGGGCGAAGCCCCAGGCGACCGCATCGTGACGGGCATTGCCGCCGCGCCGCTGGAGCATGCCGCCGAACAAGGGATAGCGGATGTTGGTCGAGGTGTTGATGATCGGCACGAAAGCCTTGACCTGAGCCACGCTCAGGAACTCGGAATCGATACCATTGAGCCGGATGGCGCCGCCGCGTCGCCACTGCTCGTCGTTGCCGTGGCGATCGTGCGAGAGGCCGAGAACGCCGCGCTGGCTGAACATGGTGTTGTAGTTGAGCTCCTGCGACAGGCCCTCCCACAGCTTCATCGACAGCTCGTAGATCCCGGAGCTTTCGTCGTAGAGATAGTTGGAGCGAACAACCGTGGTATTGCGGCCGGTGTTGCCGCCACCGAGCCAGCCCTTCTCGATCACGGCCACATCGGTGATGCCGTGGACCGTGGCGAGATAGTAGGCAGTGGCCAGACCGTGCCCACCGCCGCCAATGATGACTACCTCATAGGCGGATTTGGGCTCTGGCTGGCGCCACACCCGCTGCCAGCCCTGGTGATAGGAGCCGGCGTTCCTGAGCAGGCTCCAGAATGAATATTTGGCGGGCGCCGCCATTCTCCCCCGGCCGGGACCGCGCTGCGCGGTCCCTCGTTATTGTTCGTCAGCTCCGGGCGCGAGAGTTGCCGAATCCCGCCGGCGCTTCAAGGGCTTTGTCGTCGCGCCCTGGCAGGCTACCGAAAATAGCCGCCGAGCGGTCGCGGATCATCCCTACGGGCGCGGCCTTGCCGGCTGCGCCTCAGCTCATGCTCCGTTATACAAACTGATGGCGAATACCATCAGCGCGTAGCCAGCGAGCGCCAGACATGACCAGGGCGGAGAGCGCGAGCACGCCACGCCAGCGCGGTGCCGCGACCGCATGATTCCCGATGTGCGGCACGGCCGGTGGGCGGATGGGCGGCGCCGCCATCGGGTAGCGCGTTAACGGTCCAGCCATCACTACGATATGGGGTCTTCCGCCGCGCTCGCAATTGATCTCAATCAAGTTCGCGCGCAAAGAGCTTTGATGGCCACCGGGTGCCGTCTATCATCGCCGCACCAGGACGGTTCAGCTCATGTTCGCCATCACCAAGGAACGGCCCGAGCGGGGGGTTTGGGGCGGCGAGGTCGCCGAGGCGCCTCCGCCCGGCTTCGGCGAAGTGCGCGTCGGCGTGGCCAAGGCCGGCATCTGCGGCACCGACTATCATATCTACACGTGGGATCGGTGGTCGGCCGGGCGGGTCCGCCCGCCGCTGACCATGGGCCATGAGTTCGTCGGCCAGGTCGACGCCGTCGGCGCGGGCGTCGGGCATATTGAGATTGGCGAGCGGGTCTCCTGCGAAAGCCATATCGCCTGCGGGCACTGCGGGCAGTGCCGGACCGGGTGGGCGCACTTGTGCGCCAACACCCAGATCATTGGCGTCGACCGGGCCGGCTGTTTCACAGAGGCGATCACGGTGCCGGCGGTCAATGTCTGGAAGGTGCACCCGGACATTCCGAACCATCACGCGGCCGTGTTCGACCCGGTCGGCAACGCGATGCACACCGCCACGGCAATCGGCGTCACCGGGCGCGACGTTCTGATCGTGGGCGCGGGCGCGATCGGCTTGTTCGCCATCGCCATCGCCCGCGCCCACGGCGCCCGCTCGATTACCGTGCAGGAACCGAACTCCTACCGCGCCGAGCTGGCCGGGAAGATCGGCGCCGATCTCGTGCTCGACCCGGGCGATCTGGACGCAATGGCGCGGTGGCGCGAGAGCCCGACCGAGTGGCGGCCCGACGCGGTGTTGGAGATGAGCGGCCATGGGCCCGCCATCAACGCCGCGCTTAAGGATGCGCGCAACGGCGCCGATGTCTCACTGCTGGGCCTAGCGCCGGGGCCGGTCGAGATCAATCTGAGCGAGGATGTCATCATGCGCGGCCTGACACTGCACGGCATCACGGGCCGGCGCATGTTCGAGACCTGGTACGAGGTCGAGGCCTTCATGCTGCGGGCGCCGGACCTGATGGACAAGGTGGTCACCCACGTGATGCCCGCTCGCGAGTACGCGAAGGGGTTCCAGCTGATGGACCAGGGCGCTTGCGGCAAGGTCGTCCTCGATTTCGCGAGCATGCAAGGGAGAGCGGCATGAGCAGCAACAAATTCGGCGAACGGTGCGAGCAAGGATTGCAAGCCCTCAGGGCGGAGGGCCGCTACAAGACGCTCAAATTCCTCGCCGGACCGGCCGGGGCCGTGACAACGATCGAGGGCCTCGGCGACACGCTGATCTTCTGCGCCAACGACTATCTTGGGCTCGCCAACCACCCCGACGTGGTGGCCGCGGCTCACGCGGGATTGGACGAGTTTGGCGCCGGCACGGCCTCGGCGCGCTTCATCTGCGGCACGACCACCGCGCACCGCGACCTCGAAACGAGCCTCGCATCGTTCCTCAAGGTCGAGGCCTCCATCTGCTACTCGTCGGCCTTCGCCGCCAACAACGGCGTCTTCCCCGCCCTCACCAAGCCCGGCGACGTAATCCTTTCCGATGAACTGAACCACGCCAGCATCATCGACGGCGTGCGCCTGTGCCATCGCGAGGTCACGCGGGCGATCTACAAACACAGCGATATGGCGGACCTTGAGGCCAAGCTCGCCGCGCACGCAGACGCCGAGTGCCGCTTCATCGTCAGCGACGGCGTCTTCTCGATGGAGGGCGATCTCGCCAAGCTCGACCAGCTCGCCGCGCTTGCCCGAAAGTACGAAGCGACGCTGATCGTCGACGACGCCCACGGCCTCGGTGTGCTGGGCGACACCGGGCGCGGCATCGCCGAGCACTACGGATTGATGGACGCGGTCGATATCTACACCGGCACCCTGGGCAAGACCCTGAGCGGCATTTCTGGCGGCTTCGTCGCGGGCCCGGCGAGCGCGATCGACACGCTGGTCCAGTTCTCACGCCCGCACATTTTCTCGAACGCGATTCCAGCCTCCTCGTGTCGCGCAGCACTGGCGGCCCTCAGGGTGCTCGAGGGCGATCCCGGCATCGTCGCCGACCTACGCGAGAAGGTGGGTCATTTCCGGCGCGGATTGGCGAACATGGGGATCGAACCGATCGCAGGCGAGTCGGGCATCATCCCGATCGTCGTCGGCGAGACGAGTACCGCTATCGCGCTCGCCCAGAGTCTCCTGGAGGAAGGCCTTTACGTGGTCGGCTTCGGCTTCCCGGTGGTGCCGGAGGGCACTGCGCGGCTCCGGGTGCAGGTCTCGGGCGCCCACGCCATGGCGGACATCGACCGCGCGCTTGGCATTATTGATCGTGTGTGGCCAAGTCAGGCACGCAAGCCCGTGGCCCGAGCGGCGGCCGGAGAGTAACGATTACGCCCAGCGTTCCACGGCCGAGGAGGATCCGGCTTTTGTCCGCTCTACCCCGACCGATTCTCCTCCTGTGGAGGCCAACGTCATGAAGATGCTTTTCTTTCACCTGATGCCGTACACGGAATTGCCAGAGGACTTCCGTGAAAAGAACCCCTCTATTTGGGTCGACATTCCGTCGCGTTACTTCTCCCCCGGTCGCGCCCACCTTATGTACAACGAGTTCGTCGATGAGCTTGAGTACGCCGCTGAGGTCGGGTTCGATGGGGTGTGCGTGAACGAACATCACTCCAATGGCTATGGTTTGATGCCGTCACCGAATCTTATCGCGGCCACGTTGTCGCGGCTGACCGACAAAAGCGCCATTTGCATCATGGGAAACTCGCTCGCGCTGTACAATCCGCCGACGCGCGTGGCCGAGGAAATGGCGATGATCGATTGTATGTCCGGGGGGCGCCTGATCGCGGGATTTCCTGTCGGAACGCCGATGGATACGGCCTTCGCGTACGGCCAGAACCCGAGCACCTTGCGAGCGCGGTATTTCGAGGCCCACGACCTCATCATGCGGGCGTGGCAAGAAGAGGAAATGTTCTCGTTCAATGGTCGCTTCAACCAATTGCGATACGTCAATATCTGGCCGCGACCGGTGCAAAAGCCGCACCCCCCGGTCTGGGTTCCGGGTGGGGGTTCGATCGAGACGTGGCGGTGGTGCGCCGAGTTGGATTATGTGTACGCGTACCTCTCCTATTATGGATACAAGGCGGGCCGGGCGACCATGAAGGGCTTTTGGGACCTGATGGATGAATTGGGCAAGGATCGCAATCCTTACCGCGCGGGATTCCTTCAGTTTGTCGGCGTCGCCGAATCCCACAAGGAAGCGATAGAACTCTACAAAGAGCCGGCGGAGTATTTCTACGACCGCTGCTTGCATTTCGACCCACGGTTCGCCAACCCGCCCGGCTACCGGACCGAGGCGACCACCCGCGCCCGGGTCAGGTCCCAGATACAAAGCGGGCCGTCGGCCGCCCAGGGCACCGCGCGCGACTTCGACTCCATTCTCGACGCGGGGTACGTTATCGCCGGCACCCCCGACGAGGTCGCGGAGCGTCTGCGCGAGGTCGCCACTACTCTCAACGTCGGCCACATGATGATGCTGTTGCAGTTCGGCAACATGGGTCGGGACCTCACCACGTACAACACGCGGCTTTTCGCCGAAAAGGTAATGCCGCAGCTCACGGACTTGTTCGACGACGAGTGGGAAGACCATTGGTGGCCTACACCGGTCGCGGCCGACCAGCGCGCGCCCGTAAGGATCCCCGGACAGTGAGCGCCCCCGTAACACGGTACGCTCAGGTCAACGGAGAACCGTGCCGGGTGTGGGAGAAAGGAACAGGAACGACGATCGGCTTCCTGGCGGGGATTGGTGGCCTTACCGCTTGGCCTCCGTTCCTCGATTGTCTCGCGGCCAAATACCGCGTCATCGCCCCGTCACCACCGGGATTTCCCGGCGGCGGAACGCTGCATGCTGAGATGGATAGTCACCTCGACTGGCTATTGGCGACCCACGATCTGTTGGTAGGGTCTGGTCTCTCGGATTGCCATTTGATGGGTGTATCGATGGGCGGTTCTCTCGCCGCCGAAGCAGCCGCGTCGTGGCCAGGCATTGCCAAGACGCTGACGTTGGTTTCTCCGCTCGGACTGTTCGACGTGGCGGATCCGGTGGCCGACATATTCGCGCAACGGCCGGGACGTATTCGAAACTTGATGTGCAACAATCCGGATAACTACGATTCGGTAACGTCTGGCGAAGCGGATGAGGACGAACTGGAGAACGAGGTTATTCGAACGAGAGCCCACGAATCCGCGGCGCGTTTCCTCTGGCCGCTCGGCGACACGGGACTGGAAAAACGACTGCCGCGCATCACGCAACGGACACATCTGGTGTGGGGCGATTCGGACCAGGTGGTTCCGTTGAAATATGCGCGTAAGTTCGAAGCCGGCATCGCGGGAGATGTGTCGACGTCGGTGATCGCCGACGCTGGACACCTCGCGGAACTCGACCAACCGCAAGCGGTTGCCGATGCGGTGATCGAATTCATCGGGCGAGAGAGTTAGGAAACTCCTGGCATGGGCCAGCCGACCTTCTACATCGCGCACGGCGGCGGCCCGTGTTTCTTCATGGAATGGTCGCCGCCCGACGCGTGGAACGCGCTCCGCACCTGGCTTGAGGGCTTGATCTCCGCGCTTTCGCACAAGCCCACGGCGATCCTGGTCGCGACCGCGCACTGGGAGGCGGACCCGGTGCGCGTGACCGCTGCCGCCCCCCCCCCCGCTCGTCTATGATTATCATGGGTTCCCCGCCGAGACATACGAGATTACCTGGCCCGCCCCGGGCTCCCCACAGCTCGCGGAGCGTGTCCAGGCGCTGTTGGGGCGAGCCGGAATCGCCGCTACCCTCGACCGCGACCGCGGCTTCGATCACGGCGTCTTCGTGCCCCTCAAAGTGACGGCGCCCGACGCCGATATCCCGACGGTCGCGCTATCGTTGCGCCCGGATCTCGACCCGCTCTTCCACCAGCAACTCGGCACCGCGCTCGCACCACTGCGCGAAGGGGGCGTGCTGATCCTCGGCAGCGGCTCCAGCTATCACAACCTGCGCGGCATAATGGCCGGAAAGGGGGCGGCCGCCTCCAACGCGTTCGACGACTGGATCGCCGCCACGGTCGCCACCACCGGCGACGATCGCGAACGCACTTTGGCCGCCTGGGAAGCCGCGCCGGCGGCGCGTGAAGCGCACCCCCGCGAGGAACACCTAATCTCACTAATGATTGCGTCGGGCGCCGCCCGGCACGAACCAGGCGCGCGCGTGTTCGCCGACGTCATCATGGGCGCAACGCTCTCGGCGGTGCGCTTCGGCGCTACCTGACCGGTCAGCTCCCCGCGCGGCGCGCGGCGCGCGGATGGGCGGCCGCGTAGACCTTGAGCAGGTGCCCGCTCTCAACCTCGGTATAGCGTTGAGTGGTCGAGAGCGATTGATGACCGAGTAGCTCTTGAATGGTGCGGAGGTCACCGCCCCGGGCCAGCAAATGAGTCGCAAAGCTGTGGCGGAGCGCGTGTGGGGTCGCGGTATCGGGCAGCCCGAGGCTAGCGCGCAGCCGACGCACCGTTGCCTGCACGATGCCGGGATCGAGCCTCCCGCCGCGCACGCCGACAAACAGCGGATCGCGCCGGCCCCGGGGGTGGGGGCAGACGGCCTGGTAGGCAGCGATCGCCTCGACCACCGCCGGCAACAACGGCGTCAGGCGCTCCTTGCCGCCCTTGCCGGAGACGATCAGCGAATCCGCGCCACGCTCGGGGACGTCAGCGCAATCCAGTCCCAGGGCCTCGGAGATGCGCAGTCCACAGCCGTAGAGCATAGTGAGGATCGCCACGTCGCGCGCCGCGACCCATGGGCGCGCGCCCGCCACGGCGACCTCCGCCAACATCGCCAGCGCCGCGCTTTCCGAGACTGGCTTGGGCACGCCGTGGCCGAGTTTAGGCGCCCGTACCCCCCCGATGGCCTCATTGACGAGCGTGCCGGTACGGTGCAGATGGGCGAAAAAGCCGCGGATCGCCGAGAGGGCACGTGCCCGCGAGGCCGCCGACAGCCCGTCCGCGCGGCGGCGGGCGAGATAGGCCCGGAAGTCGGCGGCTCTCAGACCACGAAGATCGTCGATGCGAACGCTATCGCCGAGATGGTGGGCGAGAAATTGGAGGAAGGCGCGGAGGTCGCGCACGTAGGCTTCGCAGGTATGATCGGAGGCCCGCCGTTCGAGCGCGAGCCATGCCTCCCAGTCGCCGAGCGCCGCCAATACCGCCGCCTCGGCCGGCACGGCCGGCGCCATCGGCGCTTGCGGGCGTCGCCGGGTCAGCCGTCCGCCGCTAAGCGGCCCCGGATGCACAGGGCAAGCACCGCCGCGAGAAAGGACAAGAGCTCGGTTCCCTGACCCGGATGAAAGCGCTCGGAATCGCGCGAGCCGAGCGCCAACAGCCCGCTCGGACCTTCTTTGCCAAACTGCAATCGTAACAGCGCCTCGGCGGCTACGAGGCTGGCCCCGCCACCGAACAAGCGCCCGTCGGCGATAATGTCGCCGCGCAGGAGACAGTCCCGTTCGGGCCCCAGGCGCGCATCCACTTCGCCCGGCTCGAGCATGAAAATTCCGGCCACGCCCTGAGCTGGGCCGTCGGCATGGAGTTGATCCGCCTCCGAGGCTTCGACGCAGAGCGACGCCACGTCGACATCGAGGAGATTAGCCAGGTCGGTGGTCACCGTCTCGATCAACTCCTCGAGGCTGCGCGCCTCCATGAGCACGAGCACGGCTGCGTGAATCCGGCCCTGGCTGGAGAGATTGCCGCGACATGCCGAGACCAATTCGCCTTCGCGATCGCGCCCCTCGTCGATCTGAGATTGCAGACGATCGATGATGAAGCTCTGCATGTCGAGGACGTTGCGCCCATTGCGATGGGCAGGCGGCGTCAGATCGGCGAAGAGTTCGGGATGGCGGGCCAGAAATTTGGGGTGCGCCCGCAGGTATGCGACGACGGCCGCGGCCGTGACCTTTTCAGGCCGGGCGCCGCTCGGCGCCCCACCGGGTTTGGTTGTCTCAGTGCGTGCCGCCACTGCTCACGTCCGAACAGTGTTCTGGCTACTGTTCAAGAATATGCTGGCCGGTCCTCCCCCAATCCGCAAGGAACGCGTCCAGGCCCTTGTCGGTCAGGGGGTGAGAGGCGAGCGACCGCATGACTTGCGGCGGCACGGTGCAAATATCGGCGCCGATGCGCGCGGCCTCGACCACATGCATGGGATGGCGAATCGAGGCCACGAGGATCTCGGTGGTCAACGGCTCGTAGTTGTCAAAGATGGTGCGGATATCTTGAATCAGGGCCATCCCGTCCTGGCTGATGTCATCGAGCCGGCCAACGAACGGGGAGACGACGGTGGCGCCGGCCTTGGCCGCGAACAGGGCCTGGGTTGGCGAGAAGCACAGCGTCACGTTGACCTGGATGCCGGCTTGGTTGAGGGTGCGACAGGCCTTGAGACCCTCCCAGGTGAGCGGCACTTTGACCATCACGTTATCGGCGATATCGCGCAGGCGCCGCCCCTCGGTGACCATGCCGTCATGCTCGATCGCCGTCACCTCGCCGCTGACCGGCCCCTCGACCAGATCGCAGATCTCGGCCAACGCCTCGAAGACATCGCGACCGCTCTTGGCGATGAGCGAGGGGTTGGTGGTGACGCCGTCCAGCAGACCGGTCGCGGCGAGATCGCGGATTTCTTCGACATCGGCCGTGTCGACGAAAAATTTCATGAGGGTCCGAGTTCCTACGAAAGGGGACAAGAGACTCCGCGTGCGAGTACGCCGGTTGGAGACCGCGATTGTGCGCGGAGTGTAACGGATGGCTGATTCCGGCGCCAGTTCCACCGCGCCCGCTCGGAGGCCTTCAGAACTTCGGGCCCGCGTCCAGGTGCTGCTGCCGCTGCCGCTTAGTAGCGCCTACGACTACCGGGGCCCCGACGACCTCAAGCTGCGGCGAGGCGACATCGTGCGGGTTCCGCTCGGCAGCCGCACGGTAACCGGGGTGGTGTGGGGCGAGGGCACCGACGAAGTTCCCGAAGGGCGCCTCAAGACGGTCCTCCACCGTCACGACTGTCCGCCGCTGCCCGACGACTTGTGCCGGCTGGTCGATTGGGTGGCGGATTATACCTTGTCAAGCCGAGGCGCGGTTTTGCGCATGGCGCTCCGGGCGCCGAACGCGCTCGAGCCGCCGCGCGCACGAATCGCCTATCGACCCACCGGAACACCACCGGCAAAGCTGACGCCCGCTCGCCGGCGTGTGCTAGCGGTGTGCGAGGACGGGCTCGCGCGCGGCATGGCCGAACTCGCCCGCGAGGCGGGGGTCGGCGCTTCGGTCGTCAAGGGGCTGGTCCTCTCCGGTGCGCTCTCGCAAGTGAGCTTCATCGACGAGCCCGCCGCGCCGCCGCCCGACCTCACCCGACCCAGTGTCGTTTTGTCCGACGATCAGGCCCGCGCGGTCGCCGAGATCCGCACCCGGCTCGGCGGAGGTTACAGCGTGACGCTGCTGGATGGCGTCACCGGCGCCGGCAAGACCGAAGTCTATTTCGAGGCGATCGCGGCGACCATCGCCGCCAGCAAGCAGGCGTTGGTTCTGGTGCCCGAAATCGCCCTGACCGCCCAGTGGCTCGGCCGCTTCGAGCGGCGCTTCGGCGTTCGTCCGATCGAATGGCATTCGGATATCCCGCCGCCTCGGCGGCGCTGGAGTTGGCGCGCGATCGCGCGGGGGCGGGCGGGGGTCGTGGTCGGCGCACGTTCGGCACTGTTCCTGCCGTTTTCCAACCTCGGTTTGATCGTCGTCGACGAGGAGCACGATGGCGCCTTCAAGCAGACCGACGGCGTCGTCTATAACGCCCGCGACATGGCCGTCGTCCGCGCTCATCTTGCCGGCATTCCCATCGTGCTGGCCTCGGCCACGCCCTCGCTCGAGACAGCCGTCAATGTCGCGAGCGGGCGCTATCAATTGGCGCAACTGCCGGCGCGGCACGGTGCCGCCGCCATGCCCACAATCGAGGTTGTCGACATGCGTGCGACGCCGCCGCCGCGCGGGCGTTGGCTCAGCGATGCGCTGGCGGCGCGCGTCGACGACACACTCGCGGCGTCCGAGCAGGGTCTGCTATTCCTCAACCGGCGCGGCTACGCCCCGCTGACGCTATGCCGGGCGTGCGGACATCGGCTCCAATGCCCCAACTGCTCGACCTGGCTGGTCGAGCATCGGCTGGCCGCGCGGCTGCAATGCCACCACTGCGGCTATGGGGCGGCACCACCCAAACTCTGTCCCGAATGCGGCGCCGCCGACCGCCTCGCCGCGTGCGGACCGGGCGTCGAGCGCTTGGCCGAGGAGGCGGCCGAGAGATTCCCCAGCGCCCGCATCGCCATCATGGCGAGCGACACGGTGATGGGCCCAAACGCAGCCGAGGCGCTGATCGAGCGCATGACGGCGCGTGACATCGACATCCTGATCGGCACCCAGATCGTCGCCAAGGGCCACCATTTCCCGTTCCTCACCACGATCGGCGTCGTTGACGCCGATCTCGGCCTCGCCGGCGGCGACCTACGCGCCGCGGAGCGCACCTTCCAACTTCTGCACCAGGTCTCGGGGCGGGCTGGCAGGGCGGAGCGGCCCGGGCACGTGCTGCTGCAGACCTACATGCCCGAACATCCGGTGATGGAAGCGCTGGCGTCCGGCGATCGCGACCAGTTCCTGCGGCGCGAATCGGAATCACGTCGCGCCCAGGGCATGCCGCCGTTCGGTCGACTGGCGGCGCTCATCGTCTCGGGTCCGAGCGAAGCGCAGGTGCGCGAGACCGCCCGCGACTTGGGAGCGCGCGCACCCCATGGCGCCGGCACGCGGGTGCTCGGACCGGCGTCGGCGCCGCTCGCCATGCTGCGCGGTCGCCATCGCCAACGCCTGCTTCTGAAGACGACGTGGGCGATCAACGTCCAGGCGGTGGTGCGGGCATGGCTGGAGCGCGTCAAGATACCGAACGCGGTCCGCGTCCGGGTGGACATCGACCCCTACACCTTTCTCTAGCGCCCGAAAATGCTGACGGGATCGCCGCTTCAATCCCCCTTCGCCCTCGCGGCCGCGGCTCAACCCCGTTATCGTAGCCAGCTGACACAATCCTCCGCACCGGGGAGCACGGTTTGAAGCATCGGCTGCTCCCGACCACTCTGGTCGGCAGTTACCCCCAACCGAACTGGCTGGTCGACAAGGAGAAGTTGTTGTCGAGCGCGCCGCCACGGGTGCGTATGCGCGAGGTGTGGCAAGTACCCGAGGCCACGCTTGAGGAAGCGCAAGACGACGCCGCGCTGCTTGCGCTGTACGACCAGGAGCGCGCCGGCATCGATATCGTTGGCGACGGCGAGGTTCGTCGCGAGAGCTACTTCAACCGCTTCGCCACCGCCCTCGACGGCCTCGACCTCAATCGACCGGGAACCGTGCCGAGCCGAACCGGCCAGCCGGTCCACGTGCCGCGCGTGGTCGGCCCCATCCGGCGCGCCAAACCGGTACAGGTGCGAGACATTGAGTTCCTGCGCCGGCACACCGACCGGCCGCTCAAGATCACGATCCCCGGCGCCTTCACCATGGCCAAGCTGGCCCTGGATGAGCACTACCGCGACTTCGGGGCCCTGGTCATGGCGTTCGCGGCGGCGGTCAACGAGGAGGCCCGCGACCTCAAGGCCGCCGACGCCGATGTCATTCAGATCGACGAACCCTACTTGCAGGCGCACGCCGACGACGCCCGGCGCTGGGGTATCGCCGCCATCGACCGCGCGCTCGATGGCATCGACGGCCTCACGGTTGTGCACCTATGCTTTGGCTATGCGTATGCCGTCAAGGACAAGCCGTCTGGCTACTCGTTCCTACCCGAGCTTGACGGTTGTCGCGCCGGCGCGATTTCAATCGAGGCGGCGCAGCCGGGTCTCGATCCCGCGATCCTCGCGCGCCTACCGAGCAAACAGGTGCTCTACGGCGTCATCGATCTTGGCGCCCATGAGGTCGAGACGCCGGCGCTGGTCGCCACGCGCCTGCGCGTCGCGCTTGGCCACATCGCCCCCGATCGCCTACTGGTGGCGCCGGACTGCGGCATGAAATATCTGCCGCGGGAGATCGCGTTCGCCAAGCTCGAGGCGATGGTCGCGGGCGCCGACATCGTCCGCGCCGAGATTACCGAGCGAGCGGTCCCAGCCGGCTAGAGAACCTCGCGCAACTTCATCGCGATACCCATGTCGCCGTCGACCTTGAGCCTGCCCATCATGAAAGCGGTCATCGCGTCGAGATCGCCGCTCACGATGCTCTCGAAGTCGGCCATCGTCATGCGCACGGTACAGTCCGCCTCTTTGTCCTCGTTGGTGACTGAGCTGGGTATAGTCGCGGCGTCAACAAAGATGACGCCGTCATCGCCGAGGTCGAACTTGACGGTGGCATTGAGGTCGGATTCCGTGCCGACCCGGTCGCGCAGTCCTTCCGTCAGCGTCTCGAGGCTCATCGCGGCCATCTCCCCTGTGGATACTGATGCATGTCGACTAAAATGCCGCCGCCGGCAAGCCCATCACGGGCGCCGCGCCAGAGGTCAGCTTGGATAGCAGCGACGAAGTGTCGGGCAGCATGCGGGCCATGAAGAAGCGGCCGGTCTGGAGCTTGTTCTGGTAGAACTGGTGGTCCTTCGCCCCCGCCTTGATCTGGGCATCCGATATCTCGGCCATGCGCGCCCACATGTAACCGAGCGCGACCAAGCCGAACATGCGCAGGTAGTCAGACGCGCCGGCGCCGGCCTGCTCGGGATCGCGCAAGCCTTGTTCGCCGATCCACGCCGTGGCCTGCTGCAACCGCGCAAAGCTCTTGGCGAGCGGCATGACGAAGTCCTTGAGGTCGGGGTCGGCGCCCTTCTCCTGGATGAAACGGTCGACAGGATGGAAGAACTGGCGCAGGTAGCGGCCGGTGTGGGCCGGCAGCTTGCGGCCGATCAGGTCGAGCGCCTGGATGCCGCTGGTGCCCTCGTAGATCTGGGTGATCCGGGCATCGCGCACCAATTGCTCGATGCCGGTCTCCGCGATATAGCCACTGCCACCGAAGCACTGGAGGCCAAGATTGGCCGATTCGAAGCCCATGTCGGTGAAGCACGCCTTGATGACCGGCGTGATCAACGCAACGAAGTCCTCGGCGTCGCGGCGCGTCGCCTCGTCGGGATGTCGACGTGCGAGATCGATCTGCAACGCGGTCCACAGCCCCAGCGCCCGCGCGCCCTCGTTGAACGCCCGCATCGTCATTAGCATCCGCCGCACGTCGGGGTGGACGATAATGGGATCGGCTGGTTGTTCGGGCTCGGCCGGGCCGTTGAGCGCGCGCCCCTGGCGCCGTTCCCGGGCGTAGGCCACCGCCATCTGATAGGCGGCCTCGGAAACCCCGAGGCCCTGGATGGCGACGCCGAGGCGCGCTGCGTTCATCATCGTGAACATCGCCCGCATGCCCTTGTGCGGCTCGTCGAGGAGAAAGCCGGTCGCGCCCTCGTAGTTCATCACGCAGGTCGCCGAGGCCTTCAGACCCATCTTGTGCTCGATCGAGCCGCACGCGAGCCCATTGCGCGGGCCCAGCCCGCCGACTGAGTCGCTGGCATCACCGTTGACGAGGAACTTGGGCACGATGAACAGGCTGATGCCCCTCACGCCTTCAGGGCCGCCGGGAATCCTCGCCAGTACCAGGTGGACGATGTTCTCGGTCAGATCGTGCTCGCCGGCGGTGATAAATATCTTGGTGCCGGTGATGGAATATGCGCCGTCCTCGCGCGGCTCGGCGCGGGTGCGCATGAGCCCGAGGTCGGTGCCGCAGTGGGGTTCGGTGAGGTTCATGGTGCCGCCCCACTCGCCGCTGATCAGCTTCGGCAAGTAGGTCGCCTTCTGATCCGCGGTGCCATGTTGCTCGATCGCCGCGATGGCGCCGGCGATCAATCCCGGATAGGTCTCGAAGGCGAGGTTAGCGCTCGCCATCATCTCGCTCATCGCCGAGGCGTAGACGTGCGGCAGGCCCTGACCGCCATGGTCGGGATCGGCGCCAAGGCCGATCCAGCCGCCCTCCGCATAGGCGCGGAAGGCCTCCTTGAACCCCGCCGGCGTCGTGACGACGCCGTCCTCGAAGCGGCAACCCGCCTCGTCGCCCGAACGGTTGAGCGGGGCGATCACCTCCTCGGCGAGCTTCGCGCCCTCGTCGAGGATAGCGCTGGCGATATCGGGGCCCACCTCGGCGAAACCGGGCAAGTTGCCGTAGGCCTCGAGGTTGAGAACCTCGTCGAGGACAAAGCGCAAATCGCGTAAGGGGGCGCGGTAGCTGGACATGATGGGTATCTCAGATGTGGGCGTTAGTTGCGCAACGGTTTGCCGGTCGCGAGCATGTGCTCCATGCGGTCGAGCGTGGCCGGGGTGCGGATCAGGCCAAGGAAGGCGTCGCGCTCGAGCGCCATCAGGTCCTTCTCGCTCATCGTCTCGGTGACGTCGGTCTCGCCGCCGGAGACGACTCGGGCGAGCGCGCGGGCAACGACGCCGTCGTGGGCGGTGGCCTTGCCCGGCTTGACGACACCGTCCACCGCCATCTCGAGCGCGATCCGCCCGGTCGGTCCCGGCAGGACGATCTCAGCCGGCTCGGGCGGCTGGTAGTCGACCGCGAGTTCGAGCGCTCGGGCCTTGGCGTCGGCGAGCACCCGATCGCGGTTCATGGTGATGCCGTCGTAGGCGCGCAGGAACATCAGCCGCCTGGCCTCGGCCGCCGAGGTCGCGACCTTGGCCAGGCTGATGGTCTCGAACGCGGCCACCACCGGCGGCATTGGCCCGCCCGGACGGCCGGCCGCCAGGTGATTGCGCATCACCAACTCCTTGGTGCCGCCCCAACCGGGGATCAGACCGACCCCTAACTCGACCAGCCCGATATAGCTCTCGGCGTGGGCTTGAATGGCGTCGCAATGAAGGAGCACCTCGCAGCCGCCGCCCAACGCCATGCCGGCGGGCGCGCCGACCACCGGGAAGGGCGCGTACTTGAGGGCCAGGACCGCGTCCTGGCCGCCCCGCACCGACTGCTCGATGAGCGGCCACATGGCCGTGTTGGCGGCGAACAAGGCGAGCCCGATGTTGGCGCCGACCGAGAAATTCTGGGCGTCGTTGCCGATCACCAGCGCCTTATAGCCGCGCTTGTCGATCTTGGCCGCCTCGCGGATCATGGCGATGATGTCGCCATCGATCGAGTTCATCTTGCTGTGGAATTCGAGGCAGGCGACGCCGTCGCCCAAATCCCAGATACTCGCCGCGCCATTTCCGGCGATGCGCTCGGCGCCGCGTTTGATGTCGGCGAGCCGCCAGGCCCCCCCCCGTGTCGCGATGTCGTGGTAGGCGCCTTCGACGCCCAGGTAGCGGACCGTGGCGTCGTCCTCGCGGTAGAGCGGCCGCTCGCCGGCCACCTCCAGGAATTTCGGCACCGGCAGGCCGTCGGCGCGCAGGCGCTCGGCCAGCCAGGCGGGCCCAAGCGCGTCGATCTGCTCGAACGGTCCCTGCTTCCAGGCATAGCCGGTCCGCATCGCCCGATCGACCGCGACGATGTCGTCCGATATTTCGGGCACCAGCGCGGCCGCGTAGCGCAGAACCTGGCGCAGCACGCGCCACGCATATTGCCCGCCCCTGTCGGGGTGCTCGACCAGCGCCCGCAGCCCCCCCCGCCGCGCCGCGTCGACGCCCTCGAAGCGCGGCTTGTCGGCGATCCGATACTCGCCAGTCACCAGATCCCGCGCCTCTTTGACGCGCGCGCCGTTGTGTTGGGCAAGGCGGTAGAAGCCGCCCTTGCCCTTGCGCCCGGTGTTGCCCTCCTCGATCATCTGGGCGATCAGCTTGGCTAGCGCCCCCTGGGGGTCGAAGACCTCACGGAACGGGTCGTCGGCCGGCAACAGCTCCAGCATGCTCTCGTTGATGTGCGGGGCGAGGTCGATACCGGTCAGGTCCATCAACCCGAAAATGCCGGTCTTGGGTATGCCCATGGGCCGTCCGACGATGGCGTCGGCTTCCTCGACGCTGAGCCCCATGTCGAGCGCCTCCGCCATCGCTACCGTGCTCCAGAAGATGCCGATGCGATTGGCGATAAAGGCGGGGGTGTCCTTGCAGAACACGACCTCCTTGCCGAGGCGATGGTCGGCGAACACGTGCAGTGTCTCGATCGCGTCGGCGCGGGTCTCGGGCCCGGCGACGATCTCCAACAGTCGCATGTAACGCGCTGGATTGAAGAAATGGGTGACGGCGAAGTCGGCCGCGAGCCCTGCCGGCATCCCCTCCAACAACGTGGCGAGCGGGATCGTCGAGGTGTTCGAGGACAGGATCGAGCCGGGTCGGCGCACGCCGTCGACCTTGGCGTAGATGGCATGTTTGGCCGCGACATTCTCAACAACGGCTTCGCAAATCCAGTCGCAATCCGCGAGCAGACCGAGATCGTCCTCAAGGTTGCCCGGCGTGATCAGCTTGGCATTGGCCGGATCCATCAGGGGCGCTGGCTTGGTCTTGACCATCCGCGCGATCGCGCCCGCGGCCAGCGCGTTGCGGTGGTTGGCGCCCTCAGGGACGATGTCCAGCAGCACCACCGGCACCCCGGCGTTGGCAACGTGAGCGGCGATGCCACTGCCCATGACGCCGGAGCCGAGGACCCCGACTTTTCGAATATCGGCCATCTACACCGCCTCGAGGATCGTCGCGATGCCTTGTCCGCCGCCGATGCACTGGGTGGCTAGCGCGTACTGCTTGCCTTCTCGTCGCAGCAGCGCCGCCGCCTTGCCCGTGATGCGCGCGCCGGTGGCGCCGAGCGGATGGCCGAGGGCGATCGCGCCGCCGTCGAGGTTCATCTTGTCGATGTTCATCTTGGACTTCTTGACCACCGCCAGGGCCTGGGCGGCGAAGGCTTCGTTGAGCTCGATGATGTCGATGTCGTCCAACGTCAGCTCGGCGCGATCGAGCGCCTTGGCGGTCGCAACGACGGGGCCGATGCCCATGATCTCGGGCCGACAGCCAGCGACACCAATGCTCTTCAGACGCGCGAGCTTGTCGAGTCCGTTGGCGTCGGCGTAGGCCTCGCTGCACACCAGCACCGCAGCCGCGCCATCCGTAAGCGGTGACGACGTGCCGGCGGTCACCGTGCCATCGGCCTCGAAGGCGGGATCGAGGCCGTCGAGCACGTCCTGGCTGGTATCGGGGCGGATGCAACCGTCCTCCTCGACCCGCAGGTTGCCCTCGACGATCGGCACAAGCTCGTCTTCGAACTTGCCGGCGCCCCGGGCCGCGGTCGCCTTGGCGTGGCTTTCGACCGCCATGTCCTGCTGTTCGCTACGCGAGATGTCGTACGCACTGGCTAGGTTCTCGGCGGTCGTCCCCATGTCGATATAGACCTCGGGGTAGCGCTCGTTGAGGGCTGGATTTGGGGCCGGGTTGTAGCCGCCCATCGGCACCCGGGTCATCGACTCGACGCCAGCGCACACGAACAGCTCGCCCGCGTCCAACTGAATGGCACCGGCGGCCATGTGGATCGCCTGCATGGAGGAGCCGCAGAAGCGGTTCACCGTGGTGGCGCCCGCGGTGATCGGAACATCGGCGATGAACTCGATGATGCGGGCGACGTTGAAGCCCTGCTCGCCCTCGGGGAAGGCGCAGCCGACAATCACGTCCTCGATGTCGGCGGGATCGATGCCGCTCCGCTCGATCAACGCGCGCACGACCTGGGCGGCGATATCGTCGGGGCGGACCTTGGCCAGCGCGCCCTTACGCGCGAAATGGAAGGGCGAGCGGGCATAACCGGCGATCACAACATTTTTCATCACCATCTCCCTCAAAGCCCAGGCCGGGCGGTGCCGGTCCGGGTCAGTTCACGCGGTCGCGGCACGCAGCGGTCGGGCACGATCCTCGGCGGCGGGGATCGGCTCATAGCCGATCAACGCGTCGAAGTAACGACAACCCCAATGACCGCCCTCGACGATGCCGCGCCGCGGCGGCGGCGCCAACCGTTGCTCGATATATAGGCGCGCGACGGTTGCTTTGCGCGCGTCGCCCTCGGCAAGACGCGCGGTGGCGTTGTCGAGTAGCAACGCGGCGGCGAGCGTCTCTGCCATCAGGGCCATCAGCCGCCGCGCATGGTGGCGTGCGGCGTCGCCGTCCTGCGCCATCAGCGCGACCGCCGCCCGGCACTCGGCCACGGCGGCACCGACGGCGTCGGCGATGTCGCCGAGCGCCAGCGGGGCCGAGGCGCGGATCGCCTCGACGCGCTGTTCGAACAACCTGAAACCATCGTGGGGGGCGCCCAGCACGCGCTGCAGTTCGAGCGCCTGGATGTTGGCCGGGCCTTCCCACACCGTCGTCACCTGTGCGTCGCGAAGCAGGCGAGGAGTGATGAGATCGTAGGTGTAGGCGTTGCCGCCGATCAGCTCGATCGCGGACCGGCACGCGACGTTCGCGTTCTCGGCGGTCTGATACTTGGCCAAGGCCGTCACCAGCCGCGACCATGTTTGTGCGCTGTTGTCGGGCGCGGCGCTGTCGAGTGCCCCTCTGTCGGGTGCCCCTTTGTCAAAGGCCATGGCCGCGACGAGCGCGAGTTCGAAATCCGCCTCCAGCCTCACCACAAGCTCGATCAGCTCCTGCTGCACCATCGGAAAGCCGGTGACATGGGCGCCGAACGCCTCGCGGTGGGAGAGATAACTCACCGCCTCGAGAAACGCGCGGCGGCTCAGCCCGACCGACGCCATCGCGTTGTGAATGCGGCTGAAGCCGAGGGCTTCCATCATCACCCGCAGTCCGAGCGGCGGTGGCGCCACTTCGACCGCCCAGGTGCCGGTGAGCTCGATTTCCGCCGTTGGCACGCCACACGTGCCAAGTTTGTCCTTGAGGCGGCGCAGCCGCATTGGGTTGGGCGTGCCCTCAGGCAACGTCAGCGGCACCAGATAGAGCCCGAGGCCGCGCGCCCCTAACACCGCTGGATCGGGGCGAGCCGTCGCCAGCGCCAGGCCGCCCAGCGGGTTGCTCGCGAACCACTTCAGTCCGTCAAGGCGAAGGCCATCGCCCTCGGCGCGCGCCGTCGTTGTGGTCGCGCCGACATCGCTACCGCCATGAAGCTCGGTCGCCCACGTGCCTCCGGTCAGGGCCTGACCATCGGTCCGGATGAGTTCAGGCAAGTAACGCTCGCGCACCGGCTCGGGCGCGAATCGATCCAACACGTAGGCCACCGCGCCCGTCATGGTGACCGGACAATGCAGCGACACATCGGCCTGAGAAAGGAGGTAGCCCATGGCGAAGGTGGTCGTGAACGGGGCGGGCGCGGCGCCGTAGTTGAGACCGACGACGCCGCGCTGATAGACTTCGCGCGAGGCGGCGTCCCAGCCGGGATTACCGCTGATCGTGTTGACCGCTCCGCCGTCGCGATCATAGGACCCCAGTGTGGGTCGGCCGTGGCGATCGGTATACGCAGCCTCCGCCTCAACCGTCTCACCAACCCAGCCGCCGAAGTCGTGGAGTAGCGGGTCGCGGATCGCGAATTCCTCGGCGTCGATCTCGCGCAAGCGCGAGCGGGCGTTGGTGTCGATCGCGTAAAGGTTTTGGCCGCCGGTCTCGCGCTGGTACCTCATGACGGTTCCTCGATCGCGTATACCCCCTTCTCGCGTAGGGTCGCCTCGATGGCCAAGCTGCCCTCGCGCAGCTCATCGAGCGCCTGATCGACATCGTCACGCTGGCTCTCGAGGGCGGCGATTCGCTCGCGGCATTTGCGTAGGGTTACGCGCAACTGTCCGACCTGACTGTCGCCGAGGTCGTACAGATCGATCATCTCCTTAATGTCGGCCAGCGCGAATCCGAGCCGTTTGCCGCGCAGGATAAGCTTGAGACGGGTGCGGTCGCGCCGACTGTAAATGCGCGCCTGGCCGTCGCGCTGCGGCCGCAACAGCGCGCGGTCCTCGTAAAAGCGGAGCGTCCGCGGCGTCACGTCGAACTCATGGGCGAGGTCGCCGATCGAGAAGAAGTCGGCGCTGCTCGTTTCCGCTGTCCGCGCCGCCCCCGCTGGTCGCGCCAATATCATGCTTCGTACGCCCCAATGTTCGTCTCGGCCGATTGCCTCCCTACCAATTTACGTTTACGTTTACGTTAACGTCAACATATCCTGGCGAGGCGCTGGATGGCGTCGCAGAATGTGGACACCTCTCGCCGCTACGGCGAATTCTGGCCATTCTATCTGCGCGAGCATAGCCGCGTGGCTACCCGTGCCTTCCGCTATGTGGGAACAAGCCTCGCGATTTTGTGCCTTATCTTGGCTGCGGGAATGTCGTCATGGCGATTGATTGTCAATCGGCGTTGAACATTGACCCCCTATCGGCGTGCAATGTTGACCCCTTTGGGGATGCACGGCGGAGGTCGTACAGGTAGTCCATAGGAGGGGCCCGCGCGCGGGCCGACGCGCCCACCACGCGGCTGGCGGCGGACCGCGTGTGGGAGGTTCCTGTGGGCCCACCTGGGCGACCGGGCCGCAGGTGGATCGGTTGCCTTTAGGACCGATTCTTGAAGCGCCAGGAGTCGTTTCCGGTCTCGATGATCTCGCAGTGGTGCGTCAGACGATCGAGGAGCGCGGTGGTCATCTTGGCGTCGCCGAAGACGGACGGCCATTCGCCGAAGGTCAGGTTGGTGGTGACGATGATCGAGGTGCGCTCGTAGAGCCGGCTGACGAGGTGGAACAGCAGCTGGCCTCCGGTTTGGGCGAAGGGCAGGTAGCCGAGCTCGTCGAGGATGACGAGGTCGCGCCGGGCCAGCTGATCGGCGAGCCGGCCCTGGCGGCCGGCGCGGGCTTCGGCCTCGAGCCGGTTGACCAGGTCGACGACGTTGAAGAAGCGGCCCCGGGCGCCATCGCGGATGCAGGCCCGCGCGATGGCGACGGCGAGATGGCTCTTGCCGGTGCCGGTGCCGCCGATCAGCACGGCGTTGCGCTGGTTGGCCAGGAAGCCGCCGACCGCCAACTCGCGGACCAGCGGCTCGTTGACCGGGGTGTCGGTGAAGTCGAAGTCGGCCAGCTCCTTGGCCAGCGGCAGCTTGGCGCCACTCATCTGGTACTTGATGGATCGCGCCTGCTTGTCGGCGATCTCGGCCTTCAACAGCTCGCCGATGATTCGCTGCATCGGATGCTGGCGCTTGAGGCCGTCGGCGAGCACCTCGTCGAACGCGTCGCGCATGCCGGCGAGCTTGAGTGCGGCCATCATCTCCAGGACCTCATGGCGCTCCATGGCCGACCCCCCTCAAGCGGTCGTAGCGGGTGCAATCGGCCACCGGCTCAAAGCGAAGACGCAGGTTCGCGGGCGTCGGGATCGGCGCCGTCTCGGACGGCTGGCGCCGACGATTGAGGATGTTGAGCACGACGTCGGCGCTGCACACGCCGCCAGCGAGCGCCTCGGCACAGGCGGCCTCCACCGCCGCCAGCCCATCCGCCAGCACGGCGGTGAGGATCTCGACCATCTGCCTGTCGCCGTCGTCGTGGCCGGCGAGCCGGACGCGCACGCGACCCAGGGCGCCGGGCAGCGCCCAGTCCTTGAACGGCGCGCCGTTACGAAGCGCACCGGGCTTCCTCGCCAGCACGGGCACCTAGTGCCACGGGTCATAGACGGTCTGGTCGCGGCCGAAGCGCCGGGCATGCTCGGCGACGATCTCGCCGTCCTGGCGGATGACGATGCGATCGGCGTAGGCATGGACCTCGACCGGACGGCCGACGGCGCGCGCCGCCACGCTGTACTTGTTGCTGTCGAAGCGCACCAGGCAGGTCTTCGACACCGACGCCGGGACCGCGTGGAAGCCGTCGAACGGCCCGCGATAGCCGACCAGGGACGGACGCTCGTCCTCGAACACCTGCCAGACAGTCCTGTCCTTGAACACCGGGTGGGGATGACGCCGGGCGTAGGCGACGCACTGGTCCAAGAGCCAGGCGTTGAGCTCGTCGTAGGTCTTGAAGCGCAGCCGCGGGGTGAAGAACCGACCGCGGATGATCCCGACCTGGTTCTCGACCTGCCCCTTCTCCCATCCCGCTCCCGGCGTGCATGCTGTCGGTTCGACCAGGTAGTGGCCACACATCTGCACGAAGCGCCGGTTGAACGCGCGCTCCTTGCCGATGAGGACGGTCTGCACCGCCGTCTTCATGTTGTCGTAGATGCCTCGCCGGCAGGCACCCTGGAACAGCCGGAATGCCCGGTCGTGGGCGTCGAACACCATCTCCTGGCTCTCGCGCGGATAAGCGCGGACGAAGAACATTCGGCTGTGGCACAGCCGGACGTGCGCGACCTTGACCTTGGTCGTCACCCCCGCCAGCACCACGTACTCGTGGCTCCAGTCGAACTGATAGGCCTCGCCCGGCGAGAACACCAACGGCACATAGGTCTGCGCCGTCGATGCCCAACGGCGCCACCGCCACGCCTTGGCGTAGCGCCGCACCGCGTCGTAGCCGCCGCCATAGCCCAGACCCTCGAGGGCTTCGGAGATCCGTAGCAGCGTCAGCCGCTCCCGCTTCGACTTGGTCTCGTTGGCCTCCAGCATCCGCTCCAGCTCGGCCGTCCACGGCCCCAGCTTCGGCATCGGCTGGACCCGCCGGTCGTAGGTGAACGCCGTCGCCTGCGAACGGATCACCTTGCGCACCGTGTTGCGCGAGACCTTCACGTCCCGCACGATCTCCTTGATCGGCTTCCCCTTGACGAAATACTCCCGCCGGATCCGCGCTATCGTCTCCACGACCAACATCCCCCACCACCTCGTCCGCCCAAAAACGAGGTGACTTGGACTAGCCAGGCTCAGGGGGTCAAATTTGGACGCCGATCACCCCTCAACAGGGGTCAACTTTGCACGCCGTTCCACACGGGATTTCCCCGATAGGTGTCATTCACGACTTTGCACAGGTCATCGTAGGTCAGACCCGTCCATTGGAATTCCCTGTTGGTTAGGGTTTCCTGAACCATCTTTGGATTCCACTTGTTGGGGGATTTTGGTGTGACACGAAATCGACCGAGTTTGTGTCAGCGTAGAAGGGGGACAATTATCGTGTGTTTTCAGTGGTAAAGTTTGGGATTTTCAGGGACGTTTTTGTGTCACTTCCGCAACCTGTAGGAACCTCTGCACTGCACCACGATTGATACCGACCTCATCCGCAATCTTGCGAATGGCCGCACCGTTCCTCTTTGCGTCGAGGACCTTCCTCTTGATGGAAGGTGTCAGGACAGACTTCCGTCCTAACTTGGTTCCATTCGCAACGGTTCGTGCGAGTCCCGCATTCGCCCTCCCAATCAACATCTCACGGTTCCATTCCTCGAGGACACCGATGAGTTTCATCATCATCCGTCCGGAACTCGAACTGGTGTCCAACCCGTTCTTCACCGCAATGACACCGATACCCTTCTCGTCCATATCTGATAGGAAATGCAGGAACTCCTTCATCGACCTCCCGAACCGTGAAACATCCCATCCGATGACGATATCGAACTTTTTGAGGAACGCATCGGTGCAAAGTTCAGACTATTCGGGACGAGACTCTCTGGATTTCTCACCAGAGACCTCATCCCCATAGACCTTCACGACCTCATATCCCATACGGTCGCGGTAAAAGTTCAGTTCCCGTAACTGGTCCTCTCTGGTCTGGTCTTTTGCGGAGGTCGAGACACGACAATACAACGCAACTTTCGTTATCATGTTGCACCTCATCTATTTTTTATGGGTTATTACTAACATATAGGGACTCGAAGAGGTGTCGTCGAGTCTACGTCGTTGATTGTAGGCGGTATAATTGGCTTTTGGGTGGAGTTCTGCTCAACGCCCTTTGTATTTTCTAAGGACACATTCACGGGTACTTTTCTGTGCTTCTAAGAGTTGTACGGGGTCAGACACTAGTTTCAAAGGCCGCCCTCTGTTTTGCGTATACGCAATTTCTGCAACTTGTATGTCCTTCTGGAACTTCAGGTCTATTTATCAGATCAGTCATCTCTGAGACCTTTCCGGGAACCCAATCCGAACTCCAGATATAGGGTATAAAAGTTTCACTGAAATTCATTTTTCCAAAAACCCTTCTGCACCCCTGTCCCCCTTGCAGGTATCAAGGAAATAGGCAGTTTCCTGAGATTTATAGTCAACAACGACCAGTCTATCGTCCGTGGTATCCTGCCAGATATCATCAACTCCACCTGCAAGAATAATGCGTGCCTATCCGGTTATCACCCACACCCACTATATGTAGTGTGTCAGGACTGCAGGCAAGGGCAGGCGCATTGAGGAGGCGATCCGGCTAATTCTTGATTGTTCTGAAAACCGAACCGGAGTTTAATTCACGTCACGTACTTAACATCGGGGGACGGAACGGTGGCGACCAAGGGGAAAACGAAGAAACCCACGGCCAGACGGGAAGCTGCTGATGAAACGACATCGTCTGAGCGATTGACGGCACTAGTCGAAGAAAGCGACGCGCTGGCACGAATCGTTGCGAAGAACCCGTCCGCGCCTGTTATTCTCCTGCGCGTTTTGAGTCGCAGCGAAGACGAAGCGACACGCAAGAACGTGATCCTCAATCCGTTTACTCCATATGACGTATTGAGCGAACTTGAAAACCAGTTCACAGAGCTATTTGTGAATAATCCGGCACTCGAATCCTACAATTCAATGAAGCTCTGATTTCCTGGAATATTCCATCGGTGTCGTTCACCTCCGATTTCAGATAAATTTCAATGAAGTGACGGTCCTTTATGCAACGTGGCGTAAATCCGACTCAATGATTAGGATTTCCACCACGCTAAAGTGTCGCCTAAAAGCCGCTACAATGCCGTCCGAGTCCCTGCTCGGCATCGCCGGAGATATCTCCGCTTCGACCTGCACCGAGCTTTACTCAGGAAAATGGGTGCACACTACATATAGTGGGTGTGGGTGATAACCGGATAGGCAAGGAATAATGTTCGAATTTTCAAATCTAGACATCAATCCATGACGAAGGGCATCCCGCCATTTGCCCATATCTGGGTGCCGAAATGGAACGAGGTGATCTAATCCATTTTCCTTGAACAAACGATGGGGAAGTTTCGCGTCGCGACATACGTAAAATTCCTTCTTTAGAAGTAGATCAGTGGTTTCGTTGAGGATCCAACCTGGCGTGCCAGGGGAGTCGAAACCCTTCACCCGATCGAGATAGAAGCATTTTTGACAAGTCAGAAAGTCGGAGAAGTTTCTCCTGATTATTTGACAATCGTCAGTCTGGTGAGGCGTATAGATGGAAGATTTTCGGAACCGAATTCCATTGTCAGGAAGTAGTTCCTTTTTTAAGTTTCGTTTTAGGTCAATCATTATCTGACATTGCCAACTTCGTAGACGGATGAGCCCATAGGAATGTTTAATGCAGGGAAAATAAACTAATACAATCCACCCCCGCACTTCCCAGAAGGACAACAAGGGTCAGGCAGAGTGTGGCGGTCAGTCTTCTCATATGGGGATTATGACAAGGAATGTGTGAGAGAGGGAGTCTGGGTGGAGGTTCCCTGATGAAACACTCGGACCGTATCTCTAAACCCCGATACATCGCAGACTTAGCTCGGGCGGGTGGTCAAGCTTTTCAACGAAGATTTGGAAGTCGATCAGATCAAGTACCTTGACGTGCTGATCGCCGAGGTGCTGCGTAGCAAGGCTGTCCTCGACAGCGTGCTCCGAGGCTACAAGCGCCTTCTGGACCGCCTCTACGAGATTATCGATCTGCACGGCGGCACCTACGTGGCGCCGCCCGAGAGCGACGTCAAGCCGATCGTCGGCGAGCTCAACGAGTTTCTGTCCAAGGCCGAATGGCCGGCCGTCAAGGCCGCGCTGATCTCGAACCTGTACGGCATCCTGTCAGCCTGGACGCCGCTGGCGTCAACTAGGTTAATGGACGAGCTACGCGCGATCAGAGATGTCTTCGAGAATCTACATCGGGTGAAGCATGTGCTGGGCGGCGCCCGCGCTATTCAACTCGTCGAACAGCGCGTGAGCCGTACCCTCAGCCTCGAAAGGCTCGGCGAGCAGGTGCGCGCGGCGCCGGAGAAGTCGGAATAAATCAACATTCTGATCGAGATCGGCGACAACGTGGTTGGCACCACAAATCGCACGCTAATCGGGAACTACGTCGGTTTCATCATGGACGACGGCGAGTTCGGCACGAAGCTATTCGCTGAGTTCGGCACCGATGTCGCCCGACTTGGGGCGCTCGCGGACCTGCACCGTGCCCTGGCCGCGTCCTCGCTCGGCGAGCACAAGAGGGCACGCTTTCAGACCAATCTTGAGCGCCTCCAGGAGAGCTAAATAAAACAAGCCAAGTTCTTCGGCCGGATCGACCGCGAGGGCGGCAGAACCCTCGACCAGGCCATCCGTCTGCTCGAACTGTGCGCCAAGCATATCTTCACGCCCGGGCACAATGCCGACATGGCGAGGCAGATTGCCGGCCGCTACCTCCTCAAGCCGGATTTCCTGCCGCAATACCTCGCCGGCGCCGAAGATAGCGCGCAGCGAGCCGCGCGGATCGAGGCGCTCAGGAAAACACTGACCATCGCCGGAATCGACGACTCGGTCATGAGCGGCCCGCCCCGACACCTATCGTAGAACCATATTGTCAAGCCCGGGGTGACAAGGGTCGGCGCCGGCCAGCGCCTCGACGCCGGGCAGTGCCCTACCCTCGATCCACTCGAGAAACGCGCCGCCCGCGGTCGACAGGTAGGTGAAGTCGGCGGCCGCCCCCGCATGATAGAGGGCGGCGAGCGTATCGCCCCCACCGGCGACGCTTAGCAGCGCGCCAGCACGGGTCAGCTCCGCAGCCGCGGCCGCCACCGTGTTGGTGGCGCCGTCGAAGGGCGGCGTTTCGAAGCAGCCCAGCGGTCCATTCCAGACCAATGTGCGGTATGACTTGAGCTCGGTCGCGAGCGCGGCCGCCGACTCCGGGCCGATGTCGAGGATCATGTACGCGGCGTCGACCTCGCCGCTAGCCACCGTGAGCGCCTGCGCTCCAGGCGCGAGTTCAGCTGCGGTCACCACATCGAACGGCAGAATTAGTTGGCAACCAGCCTTGGCCGCGCTGGCGTCGATCCCACGGGCCGTCGCGACCAGGTCCGGCTCACACAGGCTGCGACCAACGTCGTGGCCGCGCGCCAACAGGAAGGTGTTGGCCATGCCCCCGCCGATCGCCATCGCGTCAACCTTGGTGCACAGATGCTCGAGCACCGCGAGTTTGGTCGAAACCTTGGCGCCACCGATGATCGCCATGACCGGGCGCTGGGGCTCGTCCAGCGCGCGATGGAGCGCCTCAAGCTCAGCCTGCATGGCCAGGCCGGCTGCCGCGGGAAGGCGGCGGGCCAAGGCTTCGACCGAGGCGTGGGCCCGGTGGGCGCACGAAAAAGCGTCGTCGACGTAGAGATCGCCGAGCCGCGCCAAGGCGTCGGCGAACGATCCGTCGTTGGCCTCCTCGCCGGCGTGGAAGCGCAGATTCTCGAGTAGCACCACATCGCCATCGGTGAGTTGGGCAACCGCACTTTCGGCCGTCGCGCCGACACAGTCCTCGGCGAAGGCGACGGAACGCCCGTTGAGGAACCCCGCGAGAGCGTCGGCGATGGGTCGTAGCGAGAGGGCCGGATCGCGCCTTCCCTTCGGCCGTCCGAAATGCGAGAGCAGAACAATCCGCGCGCCCCGAGCGGCGAGATCTTCAACCGTCGGCAGGATTCGCTCCAGCCGCGTGGCGTCGCCGACCCGGCCATCGCGCATCGGCACGTTGAGATCGACGCGCACCAGCACGCGCCGACCGCGGACCTCGAACTCATCGAGGAATCTAATGCGGGTCCCCTTCACCGCCACGCCCGATCAACCCCACAGAGCCGGTGCCACCACGGCCATCTGGCTCCCGTCGTAGGTGATCGCGGGAACCCGATCCGCCGCCAACAGCAAGGGTCCGTCGAGGTCCACGAAGGCCGCGCGTAAGCCCACCAGCGCCGCCGGCGCCATCGCGAGCGAGGTACCGATCATACAGCCCACCATGATGCCAAGACCCGCCGCCTCGGCCGCACTCGCCATCGCCAGCGCCTCGGTCAAGCCGCCGGTCTTGTCGAGCTTGATATTGACGTAGTCGTAGCGCGTGGCGAGCCCGTCGAGGGTCGCTCGATCATGACACGACTCATCGGCGCAGATGGGGATGGGCAGGTCCATGGACGCGAGCGCCCCGTCATCAGACGCTGGTAAGGGTTGTTCGACCAGTTCGACTCGCGCCTCGGCCAGTGCCGGGGCGAGCCCGACCAGCGCCGCCGGGCTCCAACCTTCGTTGGCGTCGACAATCAACCGGGCCGCCGGGGCGTTTTCGCGGACAGCGCGAATCCGGTCGAGGTCGCCCGCCCCGCCCAACTTGAGCTTGAGGAGCGGGCGTGTGGCCACGGCACGAGCCGCCGCGCCCATAGCTGTCGGACTGTCCATCGACAACGTGTACGCCGTGGTCAGCGTCCGCGGCGGCAGCAGGCCGGCAAGTTGCCAAACCGAGCGCCCCGTTTTCTTGGCGGCCAGGTCCCACAGCGCGCAGTCGAGCGCATTGCGCGCCGCACCGGCGTTCAAGACGGCTTGGAGCGCCGCGCCGGTCATGCCCGATTCGACCTCGTGCCGCACGCCCTCGATAAGCTCGACGACGCCGTCGGGGCTCTCGCCATAGCGAGGATAGGGGACACATTCGCTGCGGCCGACTGCGTCACCTTCGGCGATCTCAACGACCACTACGTCGGCGGTGGTCTTAGCCCCGCGCGAGATCGTGAACGTGCCTCTGAGCGGCCAGCTCTCCCGCCGCACGCTCAGCCGGCGGCTAGAGGAGATTGTCAACGATCGGTCCGACGCCGCCGGCCATGGGATCAACGCAAGGGAGGCCCGTCGCGGCGCCGGTCGCGGCGAGCACCCGCCCCGCCGCCTCGCCATCGAGGGCGCTCGTGTTCATGCTTATGCCGACGAAGCGGGCGTTCGGGTTGGTGAGATGCGCGGCCGCCAAGTTTGCCTTCATGCACGCGTCTAGTTCGGGGATGGAATAATCCGCAAGCCCCCTCATGTGGGTGCGTGTTGGCTCGTGGCACAGCACAAGCGCATCTGGCTGGGCGCCATGCAGCAGGCCAAGACTTACGCCGGCGTAGGCCGGGTGGAACAGCGAACCCTGGCCCTCGATCAGATCCCAGGCGGCGGGTTGGCCAGCCGGCGATAGCCATTCGGTGGCGCCCGAGATGAAGTCCGACACGACTGCGTCGACCGACACTCCGCTGCCGGCGATGAAGATTCCGGTCTGCCCGGTAGCCCGGAAAGCCGCACTGACGCCGCGCGCCTGCAGCTCTCGTTCGAGGGCGAGCGAGGTGTACATCTTGCCGCAACTGCAGTCGGTCCCAACGGTCAACAGCCGCTGGCCCGCCCGCCGGGCGCCCGTGCCGGTCTTGAAGGACCGGCTAGGGTGACGGACATCGAACAGGCGTCGGCCGAGGCGCTGCGCCGCCGCGCCCACTTCGGCAATGTCGCCAAGCCGCGTATGGAGACCGCTCGCGATGTCGAGGCCGCGCTCGAGCGCTTCGACCATGGTGGCGGTCCAGGTCTTTGGCATGAAGCCGCCCTGGTTAGCGACACCGATGACCAGCGTCCGCGCGCCGCGCTCGGCCGCCTCGGCGATACTCAGGTCGTCGAGGCCAAGGTCGGCCTCGCAGCCCTCAAGCCGAATTTGGCCAAGACACCACTCGGGGCGCCAGTCGGCCACGCCACTCGCCGTCTTGGCGGCCAATTGGTCGCGCGCATCGCCGAGAAACAGGAGATACGGTGCCTTCAACGCCGGTTCGCTCATGTCGCCCTTGCTCCCGCCTCGATGAGATCGGCGCTGCGCCGCCCCATCGCCTCCAACCGCTCGCACTCCGCCGCCTCGGTGCGCGCGTACGCCGCGCTCGCCCAGACGCGGTGATCGCCCCGGCCATAGCCGAAAGCGTTGTGATGATAGGCGAAAGCATAGCCGAAAGCGTTGTGATAATAGGCGAAAGCATTGAGGCGATTGGCGACGAAGTTGTCGCGCCGCGCCACCACCTTCGCCGGGACACCCACCACCACCGCGTTGTCGGGCACCTCTGTGCCCTCGATCAAAACAGCGCCGGCGCCGATAACACAATTCGCGCCGATGCGACAACCGTCCATCACCGTGGCATTGCTGCCGATCAAGCAGTTCTCGCCGATCGTCGCGCCGTGAATCGTCGCGTGATGCGTGATCGAGCAGTAGGCGCCGATCCGAACGCCGGCATGGAGCATAACGAAGTGCTTGAACGTTAGCGTATGGTCCGATGTCGACCGCGTGAATCTCGGCCCTGATGACCGCGTTGACCCACACCGAACTCCTCTCGCCAAGGCGCACGTCGCCATGAATCGCGGCGCTGGGATGAACAAAGGCGGCGCCTGAGGGTGCGCGGTCGGCGGCCACCTCACCCGTCTTGTTCGTCACCTCACTCGGCGGCATCGAACATGGCGTCGAGGTCCGGTGCATCCGCCAAGCTCCCCTTCCGCAGAACCACCCGGCGGTCCTGATAATAGGCGCTACGCAGCGCCGCGTAGTAGTCGATCGAAGTCGCGCGCAGGTCTTCGAGCGGCGCCAGCAGCTGCTCGCGCCCCGCCACCGCCTCGGCCGCCCCACGCGCGAAGCTCGGGCCGGGTTCGAGCACGTAGGTGAGTGGATCGAGGAAAGTATCCACGACTTTGCCTACGCCATGACGAGTGGTGCTGGGCCCGAGCAACGGCAGTACCAGATAGGGTCCCGGCCCCACCCCGTAGGCGTACAGGGTTTGGCCGAAGTCGGCGGGATGGTCGGGCAGGCCGAAGTTCTCCGCCACATCGAACAGACCGAGCACTCCGACCGTCGAGTTGACGACGAAACGACCCGTCGTCGTCGCTGCGTCCGCGAACTCGAGTTGCAAGACGTCGTTGGCCAGAACAACCGGCGCATTCAGATTGTCGAAGAAGTTGCTGACGCCGCGCTTGACCATCGCCGGCATGACAAAGCCGTACAGTGCGGCGACGGGACGCAAGACAGAAATGTCGAGGCCATCGTTGAGGGTGAAGATGACACGGTTCAGGCCTTCCAGCGGATCAGAGATCGCCTCGCGGCCGGGCGCGTCCGTGGTCTCGCCCGCGAACTCCCCCGCTGGTTCAAAGTCGGCCTCGCGCGACGGCGAATCGGTCGAACCCACGAATCGCCGCTCGATCACGAGCGGCGCGCCAGCAGCACGGCTAGCTGCGACGGCGAAACCCGGATAGGCCTCGCTTACGTCGCGCATTATGCTCGCCCGCTGCTCCGGCGCCGCACTGATCGCGGCCACCACAATTTCGGCTGTGAGCGCCGGATGCTGGGCGATCGCGCCGATGACGACGCTGTTGAGCGTCATCTCAGCCCGGCGACCTGCTTTCGAGGTGAAGGCGGCGCCCAAGCGTTGGTCATCGAGGCCGCCAGCAAAGGCCGCTTCCTGGGCCACCAAATGCCGTGATTGGGCGGCAGCCTCCTGGATGCGCGCCGCCAGCGCGGCCGGAAGTGCCGCCTCGGCCGACGTGCTCGCGAGCATCGCCCAGGCCGCCATGACCAGCGGCCCAATCCCTCTCCATCTCCCCACCATGCCGGATTGCCGATCAGCGATCGGCGGGCCGCCAATCGCGAACCAAGGCCTCGGCCGCCGCGATGTCCGCCGCGCTCATGCTCGCGACCAGCTCCTCACGGAGCTGCTCGGCCTCCTCGAGCCCGTGCCGGGCCGCAAGCGCCATCCACTTCAAACCCTCGACATCGCTGCGCGCGACGCCCTGGCCCAAGGCATAGCGTTGACCGAGGGCACGCTGCGCCTTGGCGTAGTCCTGCTCCGCCGCGACCCGAAACCACCGCACCGCCCTGGTGTAGTCAACCGCGATGCCGAGCCCGTCGCGGTACATCTTGCCGGCGTTGTAGGCGGCCGGCACGAACCCCACTTCCGCGGCTTTGAGGATCCAGAACAACCCCTCGCGCGCATCGCGCGAGACGCCCAACCCGCTCAGGTACATCTTGCCCAGCGTGTACTGAGAACGCGGTAAATGCTGGTTAGCCGCTCGTTGGAGCCAGTCGATCGCCCGTTGGTGGTCCTCGGCGACACCAACCCCGGCGATATAGCTGCTCGCGAGGTTGTGCTGAGCCGGCGCGAAGCCCAACTCGGCCGCTTGTCGCCAGTAGCGGATCGCGGTCTCAAAGTTCTGGTCGACGCCACGGCCGTCGTTATGCATCACGCCGAGGTTGAATTGCGCCCGCGCGTCGCCGGCCTCCGCCAGGGGGCGCCATTCGTCGAGCGCGGTCGCGAAATCACCGCGCTGGTAGGCCGACCACCCGGCCTCGAAATTCGCCCCGAGCGCGCCTCCACCCCCGGTGCCTAGCCCCAATGCCAGAGCCAGCATTAGCGATCTCGCAATGCCCGCTCCGCTCATTGTGACACCGCCGTCATCTTGTTGGTGCGCGCGCGCAACATCTCGATCAGGCCATCGAGTCCATGGCTTTGGATCACGGAGGCGAATTCGTCGCGCTGCGTGACCGCCATGCTGATCCCCTCGACCATCACGTCGATAATGCGCAATTTCCCGCTCGTCGTTCTGACACGCCACTGCGCGTCGACCGGCGCCCCACGGGGACGATCGATGCGCGTCCGCACCACAACGTCCTTATCGCCCGACGCGCGCTCCGAGACGATCGTCATAGTCTCACCTGCGTAGCCGCCGAACCGCATGGAATAGGTCCGGAGCACATAGGCGCCAAATGCTTCCACGAACTCGCTCTGTTGATCGGGCGTGGCGCGACGCCAGGTCTTGCCGAGCGTGAAACGGGCGATGAACGGAAGGTCGAAGCCATTGCGCAGCAGTTCGCGGAAGCGCGCTTCGCGCCGATCGAGGCTGCCGCCGTCCGAGCCCAGTTCGCCGAGCGCCTGGTCGCCAAGCTCGCCGATAAAGCGCGAGGCGTCACCCGTCGCGGCCGCCAGCGGACGAACACGCCCCGCGACCGCCAACGTCAGCAAACCCAATACTGCTCCCCGACGGGAAATCATCGACGGTGGCCCGCTCCAACCATCGTCTCGGCGCGTATGTTTTCATCTCCGTGGGACCAAAGCAACTGGCAAACGCCGCCGCCGCCGCTTCGCCTGTTCGAGCGTCGACATTGTGAAGAACTATGTGGATAGTTTGTGGACGGCGTGTGTAAGAAAAAGCAGTGTTGTGCACAGATATTTGGTGGGTGCGGCAACATATTCATTGCCAATACTCCCCGTTGTTTTGAATACTTGTGCCGCGCGGTTGAGTGGCGGTTTGAGTGGCGAATGGGCGGCACGAGACCTAGTGTCACCGCCCGCGTCCTTCAGGCTCCTGGCCAGGATCCCGCATCGCGAGATCGGGCGACTGGCTTGGCAAGACCATCCTGTGTGGCCGCTAGATCGGCGCGCGCGCGGCAGCGCCCGCCAACGTCATGAGCGGCCACTCGGGGGGACGGCCAGTAGCGCGACGGCTTCAGCTGTGCGGTTGTCTTCTCCCTGGCAGCCGCCGCAGCGGTCCAGTACGGCGTCAACCTCCGGCGCCCGGGCCGTGTCCGTCGCGAGACCGCCGCTTATCGACCCCGTGCCTTTCGGGCGCCGGCGTCTGGTGGGCGGTGTGGTACGTCGCCGTGCCAGGGCGTTAGCGAGGCGCCCTGGGCGCCAGAGGTTGGTCTACGTCAGACCGCCCTCTGGCGCCCTTTTTTTCTTTGCGAGGACCTTGCGCGACGGTCAGGCCGATCTCGCCGCACCCACCGAATCGGCGCCGACAAAGCTCCACGGCGGTCGGCGCATCGATAGATCGGCCGATGAAGCAACCCTGCGCCAGGGGGCAGTCGAGGCCGGCCAAATGCGCCCAGGTTGCCTGGTCCTCGACTCCCTCGGCGACGACGTGAAGGCCGAGATTACGCCCCAGTTCGACCACCAATCGAACAATCACCGCGTCGTCCGCGCGCGTGGTCATGTTGCAGACAAAGGACTTGTCGACCTTGATCTCCTCAACTGGCAGCCGCTGCAGATTGGCCAGGGACGAATAGCCGGTACCAAAATCGTCGATCGAAAGGTGCACGCCCATGCTCGCCAGCCGCTCCAGGGTCTGGGTCGCCCACGAGATGTCGGACATGATCGCGCCTTCGGTGATCTCAAACGTGAGGCGGTGCGGCGGCATTTCGCCGCGATCGAGCATAGCGCCCACCTCGTCGGAAAAATTGCGGTCTTGAAGAGTCAGTGGTGACAGATTGACCGAAAACGCAACGTGTGACCGGCGCGGTGCCACTCGCCGTACTGAGCGAGCACGCCGCGCAGTACCCAACGTGTCAGGGGCAGGATAGATCCGGTCTCCTCGGCGAGCGGAATGAATTGGTCAGGGGGAATCGGCTCACGATCGCTCGGAAGCCACCGCAAGAGCACCTCGACGCCGTTCAGCTGACCATCGGTGAACGCCACCTTCGGTTGGAAATGTATGGCCATCTGGCCTCGGTCGGTCGCGGTGCGGAGCTCGCTGACCAACGACAGGCGCCGCAGATCGCGATTGTCGTCGCCGGCATAGACCTCGACACCCGATGGCGCCAACTTGGCGGCGGCGGTGGTGGCGGCGGCGCGACGCAGCAAGGTCGCGCCGTCCGTGGCGTGCAGCGGGTAGACCGCGATGCCAATGCGCAGTCCGATCGCCAGCTCGCGGCCCTGAATCACGAACGGGCACGCCATCGCCTGGCGAACCTTATCGGCGACCACCACCGCGCCGGCCTGATGGGTGCCGGTCGTGACGACACAGGCGAAGGCATCGCCGTCGACGCGGGCGACGGTATCGGAATCGCGGGCGACCGCACGCAGCCGGGCACTCACTTCCTGCAGCAGCCGATCGCCGATATCGTGGCCCAGCGATTTGTTGACGTCCCCAAATCCATCCAAATCCATCATCAACAGCGCGACGAAGTGACCCTCGCGACCGGCGATGGCTATCAGTTGTTGGAGGCGGTCGAGGAGAAGAACCCGGTTGGGCAGGTCGGTCAGTTGATCGTAGATGGCGCGGCGCGCGAGTTCCTTCTTTGCCCGGCTCGCCAGTCCCTCGGCCACGCCGACCCGGATCGCCGCCGCCAGACGGCGGGCGCCGCGCGCCGTGGCCAGTTCGGTCTTCTCGACGCACTCGGTCACCCCAGCCACTCGCGCGATGACGTAAGCGTCGTCTGGAAGCGCCGCGATCAGCAGAATGATCGGAACGTCGAAGCCTTGCTCGCGTATCTGGCCCACCAATTTGGTCGCGCAGGGGCCCGGCAACTCTGAATCGAGAATGAGGCAGTCAATGCGGCCACGGGCGAGTTTCGACGCTATGTTCCGCCCATGGCCGACGGCCCAAACCTTCGCCGACGTTTGCGCCAGGGCAAGGGCTCGATCGATCGCCACGCGTTGGCGAGCATCCGCGCACGCGATCAACACGTCGATGTCGGCCTTCATGAACCAGCTCGGGCGTCAGGGGTGGAATCGATCGGCAAAACTGGGTAGATGGCGCGCAGGGGCCCGCAGCTGCGCCGCTTGATCGTTGGGGAGGCTTGAGCCACGCCGCCCGTTCTAAGCCCTGAGAGTAAAGATCGGCTTACGCTCTAGGCTTAACTCCGCTGGCCCCTTCCCGCCGGCGAGCCTGGGCGCGGTCAGCCCGGGCTTTCATCCGATCGGTGGATCTGTAGATAGTCCAGCCGGCTTGCCGTCCGCACCGTCACCTCGCGAACCGCCGTCTCCGACAGCAGCATCAGGGTCAGTTCGATACCGGCATCGCCCAGCGACCACAGCCGTCGCAAGAAAGCGGCCAGCGTTATCACCGGTTCCCCAGCGACACCGAGGATGACGTCGCCATCGCGTACACCGGCCC
The DNA here is from genome assembly GCA_965226045.1 of Alphaproteobacteria bacterium. Taxonomy (GTDB): domain Bacteria; phylum Pseudomonadota; class Alphaproteobacteria; order VGEJ01; family VGEJ01; genus CBDDBU01. The sequence goes on along the minus strand of CBDDBU010000024.1, from coordinate 151,989 downwards.
GCTCGGCCGGCGAATCGGGCGAAACGCGGGTCACCACCAGACGGCCCAAGCTCTCACCCGCGAACAGACCGAGCCACGGGCGCTGGGGCCGGAGCGGCTGGCCATGCTCCAACAGGTCGCCCATGACCGCCGCCAGCGCGTTAATCGGCATGAACATGTTGCCAGGCAGCGGGCGATCCTCGGCCAAGGTGTTGTTCACCATTAACGAGCCGATGCCGCCGAGCCGTCCGTCGCGGCCGATCAAGGCGGCGCCGGCCCAATTGTCGTGGGGCGGGGTGGTGAAGATCGCCTGGTCCAGAAGATATTCCCAATAGCCCGCGAATTCCCTGCGCGACACAACATAGGCCCCGGTCGCCGCCGCTGAGCCGCCGGCCGAGGCGAGGACCACCGGCTCGCGCTCCATCAACTTATCGGAATCCCCAAGCTCCATGGGCGCGACCCCCAGCGGTTTGTTGGCGCGCACCAAGCCAAAGCCCGATTCGTGGTCGTAGCCGACCACCGTCGCCGGCACCATCGCGTCGTCCCGGGCCCGCACCGCCACCGCCTTGGCCTCGACGATCAGGTAGCCCACGGTCAGGATCAGACCATCATCGCCGATCACCACGCCGCATCCCTCCCGATAGGTCCCGAGCGCCTCCGCCGTGCGGCCCGTGGACGGAATCTCGGCGGCAATCTTCACCACCGCAGCCAGCGTCTCCTGGCCCGGCGCCGCCGCGGTGGCGGGCCGACCTGCCGTCGCCGTGGTCATAGGCACGACCAGCGGCAGCATCGATCCTGGGGAGGAGAAGTGGCCTGTCGTCATGATCGTGGGGATGCCTTCGTTGGTGGTACGTCTATCCTATCATCCCTTCTCTCGCCATTTCCCTACCATCTCGGTCCACGTCACCGCGCTTGGCCGTTGACACAGCGAGCCGGCATGGGGATAGTCGCCTCCTTAGCTGGCGGCGAGCGCTTGAATCGCTGCGCAGGCCTTTGTCCAGAGGGTTTTGGCTACAATGTTCGCGGTCATGCGAAGCGGCGGCAAACAATACCGGGTCGCCCAGAACGACATCATTCGAGTCGAGAAGTTGGAAGCCGAGGTTGGCGCCACGGTCTCGCTCGACGATGTGTTGCTGGTGGGCGAGGGCGACGCGGTGACCGTGGGAACGCCGGCGGTCGACGGCGCCAGCGTCGTGGCGGAGGTTCTCGACCAATTCCGCGCACCAAAGGTGCTTGTTTTCAAGAAAAAACGCCGCAAGAACTACCGCCGCAAGCAGGGACATCGCCAAGCGTTGACGCTGCTGCGGGTGACCGAGATCAAGGCCAGCGCCGGCAAGCCCAAGACCGCGACCAAGACGGCGGCGCCGGTGAAGGACGACCGGGCGAAAACGGAAGCCGCGTCCGAGGAGAACGGCTAATGGCGCACAAGAAAGCGGGCGGCAGCTCGCGCAATGGTCGCGATTCGGCGGGCAGGCGGCTTGGGGTCAAGAAATATGGCGGTGAGGCTATCGCGCCAGGTAACATCATCGTGCGCCAACGGGGCACCAAGTGGCACCCCGGCGCCAACGTGGGAATGGGCAAGGATCACACCATCTTCGCCGTGATCGATGGCCGGGTGAGCTTTAGCCGGCGTGGGGCGAGCCGCACATTCGTCTCGGTCGATCCCGCCGAGTAGAGGCGCCCTCGCCCTTTCGGCATAAACCGGGGCGAGCGCCCCATTGTGGCGAGTTGCCGGGCGCCGACGCCGAGTTCGGCGGCGCCCAACTCGGTACTGTCGCGATAGCGTCATGAAATTCCTCGACGAGGCCGTTATCGAAGTCCGCGCCGGCAATGGCGGCGATGGATGTGTGAGCTTTCGCCGCGAGGCCAATTTGCCGCTCGGGGGCCCCGACGGCGGTGATGGCGGGCGGGGCGGCAGCGTCATCGCCGAGTGTGTCGCGAACCTCAACACCCTAATCGATTTCCGCTACCAACAACACTTCCGGGCGCGCCACGGCCGATCCGGCGCGGGCCGCCAGCGCAGCGGCGCGGCCGCCGCCGACGTGATTCTGCGGGTCCCCGTCGGCACCGAGATCACGATCGAGGACGACGTGTTGCTGGCCGACTTCGCGTGCGCGGGCGAACGGACGGTCGTGGCCCAGGGCGGGATCGGGGGCCGCGGCAACACCCGTTTCAAGACCAGCACCAACCGCGCCCCGCGTCGCGCCACGCCCGGAACCCCTGGCGAGGAGCGACGACTGCGGCTCCGCCTCAAGTTGATCGCGGACGCCGGTCTGGTTGGGCTACCCAATGCCGGCAAATCGACTTTTCTCGCCGCCGTCAGCCGGGCCAAACCCAAGATCGCCGACTATCCCTTCACGACACTTCATCCGCAGCTTGGCGTCGTCGTGGTCGACGAGGCCAGCTTCGTGCTGGCCGACGTTCCGGGGCTGATCGCCAATGCCAGTGATGGAGTCGGTCTCGGCGATCGTTTTCTGAGCCACCTCGAGCGGTGCCGAGTGCTGTTGCACCTGATCGACGCGACGGCCGACGATGTCGCCGGACAATATCGAACGATCCGGCAAGAGCTTGCGGCGTACGGCCGTGGCCTTGAGGACAAGGCGGAGGTGGTCGGCCTCAACAAGATCGATGCCGTGCCCGTCCCGGCGCGTCACAAGCTCCTCGCCGGATTGCAAGCGGTGAGTGGCGGCGAGCCTCTGGCCGTTTCGGGCGCCAGTGGTGAGGGCGTGACACCCACGTTGCGGCGGATCGTCGCGGCAATCGGCGCGACCACCGAGCTCGAAATCGAAGCCGCCAGCGAGAATGTCGGCTGATGGCCGACTCGCGAGCCACCCCGCGATCGCTTCCTGCCTCCAAGCTCGCCGCCGCCAGCCGCATAGTCGTCAAGATCGGCTCGCGGCTCCTGGTCCATCCCGACAGCGGGACGCTGCACGAGACCTGGCTCGAGGCGCTGGCTGACGACGTCGCGGCGTTTCGCGCCCGGGGGCAGGAAGTTGTCCTCGTCTCGTCGGGGGCTATCGCGCTGGGCCGTCGTGAGCTCGCGCTGCCGCCCGGCCCCCTGCGGCTGGAGGTGAGCCAAGCCGCCGCCGCAGTGGGCCAGATCCGACTTGCCCATGCCTACCGAGAGGCTCTGGGCCGCCGCGACGTGCGCGTCTCCCAGGTCTTGCTCACGATCGACGATTCCGAGAACCGGCGCCGCTATCTTAATGCGCGCAACACGCTCAGCACCCTCATGCGCCTCGGCACGGTCGCCGTCATCAACGAGAACGACACCGTGGCGACAGCCGAAATCCGCTACGGCGACAACGATCGCCTGGCGGCCCGCGTGGCGCAGATGATGAGCGCCGATTGCTTGGTGCTGCTGTCCGACGTGGGCGGGCTCTATACGGCTGACCCGCGCCGCGACGCCACTGCGACGCTGATCCCCGAAGTGACCGACATCGACGACAAGATCGCGGCGATGGCGGGCGGCGCCGGCACCGGTGACGGTTCGGGCGGCATGGTGACGAAGATCGCGGCGGCCCGAATCGCTCATGCCGCCGGTTGCCATACGGTGATCGCCAACGGCCGCGTGGACCATCCTCTCCGGGCGATCGAGGATGGCGCCCCATGCACCTGGTTCCTGCCGAGCGCGACACCACGAGCCGCTCGCAAGCAATGGATCGCCGGCAGCCTCGAGCCGATCGGCGCGGTCACCGTCGATGCCGGCGCGGCGCGCGCCCTCGATGCCGGCAAGAGCTTGCTGCCAGCGGGCGTCGTCAAGGTCGAGGGCACCTTTCAGCGGGGCGATTCGGTAATCGTACGAAATCCCGACGGCGCCGCGCTGGGCCGCGGTCTGTGCGCCTATTCGATCGAGGACGCGCGGCGCATTATGGGCCACAAAAGCCGTGATATAGAGGCGTTGCTGGGATACCGTGGTCGCGACGAAATGATCCATCGCGACGACCTGGTTTTGTCGGATTTGCGCCCGGTCGCGGGTCCGATGGCGGAGATGACCGATGGCGATGCCTGAGCCGGTGCTCGGACGCGAGCGCGCTGCGACGGACGGTGACGGTGATAGCGACATCGCCGCGCTGATGGTGCGGATTGGGCGCCAGGCAAAGGACGCCGCCGCGAGACTGTCCCTGGCATCGACCGAGATCAAGAACGCCGCGCTTGTAGAGGCGGCGGCGGCGCTGCGTGCCAACACCGCGACCATCAAGGTGGCCAACGCGACCGATCTGGCGATGGCGCGGGAGCGCGGCCTGAGCGCGGCGATGATGGATCGGCTGCGGCTGGACGACTCCCGGATCAAGGCGATGGCGGCCGGCCTGGAGGCGATCGCCGCCCTCCCCGACCCGGTCGGCCAAACCGTGGCCGAATGGGCGCGGCCCAATGGCCTGAGGATCGCCCGCGTCCGCGTCCCTCTGGGCGTTATCGGCATCATCTATGAGTCTCGCCCTAATGTGACGGCCGATGCCGGTGCGCTGTGCCTCAAGGCAGGCAATGCGGCGATTCTGCGGGGCGGTTCAGAAAGCTTTCATTCCGCGCACGCGATTTTCGATTGCCTCAGGCGCGGCATGATCGCGGCCGGCCTGCCGGCTGAAGCTATCCAGATGGTGCCGACCCGTGACCGTGCGGCCGTGGGCGCCATGCTGAGGCTCGACGAGTTCATCGATATCATCGTACCGCGTGGCGGCAAGTCACTGGTCGCGCGCGTTCACGAGGAAAGCCGCATACCGGTCCTCGCTCATCTCGATGGCAATTGCCACGTCTATGTCGAGAGCGGCGCCGACCTCGCGATGGCGCGGTCGGTGGCCTTGAACGCGAAGATGCGCCGCACCGGTATTTGTGGGGCGGCCGAGACACTGTTGATCGACGAGCGCGTCGCGCCGACATATTTGCCATCGATTCTTGACGATTTGGCCGCGGCTGGCTGCGAAATTCGCGGCGACCGACGGGTCCAGGCGCTCTATCCACAAGCCCGATCGGCGACCGAGGCGGATTGGGACACCGAGTTCCTCGATGCGGTGATCGCCGTCCGTGTTGTCGCCGGGCTCGACGAGGCGATCGCCCACATCGCGGCGCATGGGTCCCACCACACCGACAGCATCGTCACCGAGGATGCCGTCGTCGCCGAGCGGTTCTTGCGCGAGGTGGACAGCGCCATCGTCATGCACAATGCCTCAACGCAATACGCCGACGGCGGTGAGTTCGGCATGGGCGCCGAAATCGGCATCTCGACCGGGCGTCTGCACGCCCGCGGCCCTTGTGGGCTTGAGCAGCTAACCATCTACAAATACGTCGTGCGCGGCAGCGGGCAGGTCCGCCCCTGAATTCTGTGGGCGACAAGTGAACCCGCGTGACGACGAGGTCCGCACACGAGGCGCCGCGCATACGCCGCGCGCCGGCCTCCGCGTCGGCCTCCGCGTCGGCCTTCTCGGCGGGTCGTTCAACCCCGCCCACGACGGGCATCGCCGTATTAGTTTGCTGGCGCTGCGCTGGTTGGCGCTTGACGAGGTGTGGTGGCTCGTATCGCCGCAGAACCCGTTGAAATCGACCACCGACATGGCGCCCTTGTCGGAGCGAATGGCCAGCGCCCAGGCTTGCGCCCAACATCGGCGCATTCGTGTGAGCGACTTGGAAGCCAGCCTCGCGAGCCACCGAAGCCACGATACGATGCGGCACCTGCGCCGGATTTATCCGCAGATGCGCTTCGTGTGGATCATCGGCGCCGACAACCTGCTCCAGCTGCCGCGCTGGCACCGCTGGCGGGATTTGGTGGCGAGCGTGCCGATCGCCGTTTTCGACCGGCCGACTTTCTCGTACGCCGCCTTGGCCAGCCAGGCGGCGAGCCGGTATCGCCGCCACCGCCTGCCCGCGCGACTCGCGCGGCGACTGGCCGCCCAGCGACCGCCGGCATGGGTTTTCCTGTGGCCGGTACACGACTCGACCTCAGCGACCGCCATCCGCCAGGGTGCTTCCGGCCCCAAGCGGTCGGGGCCAAGGCGGTCGGGGGTTGACTCGTGACATCGCGATGGCGACGTTAACCGTGGTGACGGCGAGACCAGATACGAGGAGACGCAGAGGCGCCCAGAACGTTCCCGGACGGGTCCGGCGACTGCTCAAACGCGTCGAGGAGTGTCTCGCGGCCGATAAGGCGGAGGACGTAGTGGTGATCGACCTCGGCGGCAAGACATCGATCGCCGACTTCATGGTCGTCGCCAGCGGCCGCTCGCACCGGCAGGTGGGGGCGATGAGCGAGCATCTCACCGTTTTGTTGAAGCGACACGGCATGGCCGTGAAGGCGGAGGGCGCCGAGCTGCACGATTGGGTGCTGCTTGATGCGGGCGACATCATCGTGCACCTCTTCCGCCCGGACATCCGCGCCTTCTACAATCTAGAAAAGATGTGGTCGGCGCACCTACCGGAGCCGGAACGCGCGGCGATCTGAGCCCGGCGTTGGCCGGCTGAAATGCGCCTGACCATCATCGCGATTGGGCGCGCCCGTGGCGGCACCGCGACCACGCTATTTCAGGCGTATTCGCGCCGCCTACGCTGGCCGCTGCAGCTGATTGAAGTGGACGTGGCGGGGCGCATGAGCGCTGGCGAGCGGCGCACCCGCGAGGGCACGGCGCTGCTGCGGAAAGTGCCGCCGAGCGTGCTGGTCGTCACTCTCGATCAAGGCGGAACCGCGCTCACGAGCGAGGCCCTGGCCGCGCGAATCAAGGACTGGCGTGACGGGGGCCGTCGCGATATCGCGTTCCTCATTGGCGGCGCGGAGGGCCATGACGCCCGCGTTGTCGAGCGCGCCGATTTGGTTTTGTCGCTCGGCCCGATGACTTGGCCGCACCTTTTGGTGCGCGGCATGCTGGCCGAGCAGCTGTTTCGTGCCGAGTGTTTGCTGACCGGCCACCCCTATCATCGCCAGTAGGGCCGGCGGCGACATGCGCGGCTACTCAATTCGCGGTGTGATATGCTGGCGTCATGCCGACAGGACGTCGCCCCCGGCCCCTCGTCTTGTGCGTGTTGGACGGCTGGGGGCACCGCGAAGACCCCGAGGACAACGCGATTGCCCTCGCGGCAACGCCCGTCTACGACCGCCTGTGGCGGCATTGCCCCCATGCGCTGCTCGATGCGTCGGCGGGAGACGTCGGGTTGCCGAGCGGCCAAATGGGCAATTCGGAGGTCGGTCACACCAACCTCGGCGCGGGACGTGTCGTGATGCAGGACATGCCCCGGATCGACACCGCCATCGCCGACGGCAGTCTGGCCACCAACCAAACCCTGGAGCGTTTCATCGCCTCCTTGGGTCACAGTGGCGGCAAGTGCCACATCATTGGCTTGGTCTCCCCCGGTGGCGTCCACGCCCACCAGAACCACATTGTGGCACTCGCGCGAATCCTCGACGCGGCGGGCATTCCCGTCCTGCTGCACGCCTTCCTCGACGGCCGCGACACCCCGCCACAGAGCGCGCTCGACTTCATGGCCGACGTGGTCGGCGCGTGGCCCGATGCGGCCAGGATCGCCACCGTGTCGGGACGCTATTTCGCCATGGACCGCGACCACCGTTGGGAGCGGGTCGCCCGCGCCCATGGCGCCATGGTGGCGGCCAACGGGGTACACGCCGATTCGGCCATGGACGCCATTCGGAAGGCCTATGCCATCGGTCAGACTGACGAGTTCGTGGCGCCTACGGTGATTGCTGACTACGCCGGGATGGCGGACGGCGATGGGATATTGATGGCCAACTTCCGGGCCGATCGGGCGCGGGAGATATTGACCGCGTTGGTCGACCCCGCGTTCCACGGATTCGAACGTCCTCGCCCCCCGGCATTCGCGGCGGCGGCAGGCATGGTCTCCTATTCGGCGGCGCTCGACCACTTTCTCGAACCGCTGTTTTCGCCGCTTGCGCTGGCCGATACCTTGGGCGAGGTGGTAGCGGGCGCGGGGCTGCGACAATTGCGCATCGCCGAGACGGAAAAGTACGCCCACGTCACCTTCTTCTTCAACGGCGGCAGAGAGACCGAGTTTCCCGGTGAGGCTCGTACTCTGGTGCCATCGCCCAAGGTTGCTACCTACGACCTCATGCCTGAAATGTCGGCGCATGAACTCACCGACAAGCTGGTGGAAGAGATCGACTCGGGCCGCTACGACTTCGTCCTCGTGAACTACGCCAATGCCGATATGGTCGGCCATACCGGCCAGCTCGGGGCGGCTGTCAGCGCCGTGCAAGCGGTCGATGCTGGCCTCGGCCGGCTTCTCGACTCGGTCGAGCGAGCAGGCGGTGTCCTCGTCATCACGGCCGATCATGGCAACGCCGAGTGTATGCGCGATCGGGCCACCGGCCATCCGATGACGGCGCACACGACGTGCAGAGTCCCGTTGATCGTCGCCAACGCCGAGCCCACGCTCGCGCTCGCCGATGGCCGCCTCGCCGACGTGGCGCCGACGCTGTTGGCGATCCTTGGTCTGGCGGCGCCAGGCGACATGACCGGCCGCAGCCTTATCGCAGCGCCAGGGACCCAACGACGTCATGCCGTCGCATCATAGTCACGTCCGCGTGCTCGCTCTCGCGACCGTGGGCGCGATGATCGCGCTCGCCCCGGCCGCGCAAGAAGCATCCGAAGCCGACCGCCTGCGCGACCTGGAGCAGGCCATACATGAAGGGCGCGATCGGCGCGAATCCCTGGAGGCTGATGCGGCCCGCGCCGAGGTTGAACTCTCGGCCTTGCGCGGGGGACTGATCTCAGCAGCGGCCTCGGCCCGAGAGCGCGAGGCGGAGGTCACGCAGCTTGAGCGCCGATTGGAGTCGCTAGAGGCCGAGGAACGAGCGAAGTCGGCGGACCTGGCGAGGCAGCGCGCCGCTCTCAACGCAACGCTCGGCGCCCTGATGCGCCTGAGCCGACGACCGACCGAGGCACTCATCGCGATGCCCGTGGCGGCGGTCGATACCGTGCGCACTTCAAAGCTGCTCACCGCAACAATACCGATACTGGTCGACGAAGCCGAGTCGTTGGGCGCCGAGGTCGAGGTCGCCAAACGACTCCGCGAAGAGATTGTCGCCGAACAACATCAGCTTGCTCGGGCGTTGACCGCCCTTGGCAAAGAGCAGCAACTGATCCGCCGGCTGCTTGATCGCAAATCGACGATGCGGCATCGCGCGCGCGCCGAGGTTGTGTCGGTGGAGCAGCGATTGCGCCGGATGGCCGCCGAGGCAGAGGATCTGCGCGCTTTGGTGAGCAGTCTCGCCGCGCCCGCGCCGCCGGTCGTCTCGGGGGACATCGCGGTGGCCCCCGAGCAACGCACGCCCTTCTCTGCCAACCGTGGCGCTATGCCGACGCCGGTGCAAGGCCGGCTGATGGCGCAATTTGGCGAACTCAACGAGCTCGGCATCCGAGCCCGCGGCGTTTCGATCGAAGCGCATCCCAGCGCGCAAGTGGTCGCGCCCCATGATGGCCATGTGGTTTTCGCCGGCACTTTCCGCTCCTATGGCCGACTCTTGATCATCGCTCATGGCGAGGGATATCATACGCTGCTGGCCGGGCTGGACCGGATTGACTGCGAAGTGGGCCAATGGGTGCTTGCCGGCGAGCCGGTTGGCCAAATGAGCGACCGCGAAAAGAAGCCTGTTCTGTATGTTGAGGTGCGCCGGGAGGGAGAGCCGGTGAACCCCCGCGCGTGGTTAGCAGAGGGCGCGTGGCTATCAAACGGCGCGTGGTTGTCAGAGGACGATGACAAGGTGAGTGGCTGATGAAGACGATCCGACGCAAGAGCATCGTGGCATTGCTGGCTGGCGCCGCGCTGATGGCGCTGACGCCCGCCTCCGTTTCGGCGGCTAGTTCCGAAACCTATGAGCAACTCGAGCTGTTCGGCGACATCTTCGAGCGCGTCCGCGCGGAATACGTCGAGCAGGTTGACGATGCCGAACTGATCGAGGCCGCGATCAACGGTATGCTGTCATCGCTCGATCCACACTCTAGCTACCTAAATGCCAAGAATTTCCAAGAGATGCAGGTGCAAACACGGGGCTCGTTTGGCGGCCTCGGCATCGAGGTCACCATGGAAAAAGGGCTGGTCAAGGTGATCACCCCGATCGATGACACCCCGGCATATCGTGCGGGCGTGATGCCGGGCGACCTCATCACCCACCTCGACCAGGAGCCGGTTTTCGGCCTGACCTTGACGGAAGCTGTCGAGCGAATGCGAGGCCCGGTTGACTCGACCCTCGAGGTCACGATTCGGCGACCAAGCGTCGATGAGCCCTTCGACGTCGTGATCACCCGAGCCGTCATCAAGCTGCAATCGGTGCGCTGGCGCGCCGAGGGCGATACTGGATACGTTCGGATCACGAACTTCAGCGAAGCGACGGCCCGCGACGTGAAAAAGGCGGTGGCCGAGCTGAAGGAAGAGCTAGGAGATACGCTCGAGGGATACGTCCTCGACCTGCGCAACAACCCCGGCGGGTTGCTGGATCAGGCAGTGCAGGTCTCCGACCTGTTCTTGGAGCGTGGCGAGATCGTCTCGACCCGCGGACGCAGTCAGGGCAACATCTCGCGCTACAACGCCAAGCGAGGTGATATCAGCGGCGGCAAGCCGATCATCGTGTTGGTCAACGGCGGCTCCGCCTCGGCGGCCGAAATCGTGGCCGGTGCACTGCAGGACCACAATCGCGCGATCGTCATGGGAACGACGTCGTTTGGCAAGGGCTCGGTGCAGACCGTTACCCCCCTCCAGGGTCACGGTGCTTTGCGCATGACGACGTCGCGCTACTACACCCCCTCGGGCCAATCCATTCAGGCGCGGGGAATCGACCCCGACATCTCGGTCGCCCAGGCCCATATCGAGGAGATCGATCTCGGTCCACGGCGCACCGAGGCAAGCCTCCCAAACCGCCTCGACAGCGAGGAGGCGCCCGACGCAGAAGACGGGGCGACCCGGAACGAGGACGAGGGAGAGGCATCAAGCGACGACGCGGCGCCAGAGGACTATCAGCTCACTCGCGCCCTCGACCTCTTGCACGGCTTGTCGCTGTTCGGCAGCAGGGCGACGAACTGAGCGCAACGCCGTAGTGACGGCCTGGACCTGACGGCGTGGCGCGGCGTCCCAGGTCGGACCGGAAGCAACGCCGAGCGCAATCGGCACGGACGCCGGTGGGCCCAACGCGGCGAGGCGGCGGCGGAGCCATCGTACTCGCGGTCGCATCGCTTCTTTTGCTCGCCATATTTGGCGGCTTGATCGGTTGGGCGGCGGTCGTTTTTGACGATACGGCGATCGAGGAAGCCCGGCAGCGCCAGACCGTGATCCTCGACATGCCGCCAACGTCCGGCGAGACCGTTCACGCCGAGCCGACACCGACCACAGGCGGCAGCGAGATCACAGTCCGCGCCCAGCCCGGGATGTCAGCGGACAACACCGAAAACTCGCCGACCCCACCACCCTCGGCGCTGGAGCCATCGACGGAGATGGCCGCGGACACCGGGGCGCCCGAGGTTCATGAGCCGGCAGGATCGCCCGCCGACGATATGGCGGCCGAAGACATGGCGGCCGAAGACATGGCCGCGTTGACACCGACGGAGTCAAGCGCGCCGACGGAGCCTGGCGCGGTGTCGGCGCTACCGCGCGGGGTGCCCCGGACCATGGAGGAGTTCCGTGGCGTGATGGTTCCGGACCCGGAGCTCACGGCGGCAAGCCCATCCGGCCCCCTGCCCGTCATTGGCCCGGACGGACGAGAGCCGTGGCGAATCTATGCGCGATACCACGAGGACACCGGCGATCGACCGCGCATCGCGATCGTACTCGGGCGCCTGGGCTACAGCCAATCGGCGACCCATACCGCGATCCAGCAACTGCCCGGTGCGATCACCTTGGGCTTCGCGCCTTATGCGCTGCGGCTGGCCGATTGGATCAGTCAGGCGCGAGCGGCGGGTCACGAGGTTTTGCTGCAGATCCCGATGGAGCCGTACAACTACCCGACCAACGACCCCGGGCCGCACACCCTGCTCACCTCGCTCTCCACCGAGGAGAATATCGGACGCCTTGAGTGGCTGCTCGGGCGGGGCTCGGGGTACGTGGGCATCACCAATTTCATGGGATCGCGCTTCACCAGTTCGAGAGATCACGTGAAGCCCATCCTGGGGGAGCTGAAGGAGCGCGGCCTGCTATTTCTCGACGCCAAGGTCGGTCGCGACAGCGTCGCGCAGGAACTGGCGACGGAGCTCGGTGTGCCGAATGCGGCCTCGAGCCGCTTCCTCGACCTTGAGGCCTCGCGGGTGGCAATCGATGCCCGCTTGTTCGAGCTCGAGCGCATCGCCAAATCGACCGGCAGCGCCGTCGGGATGGGCCTTCCGTACCCCGTCACCATCGAGCGCCTCGCGATCTGGGCCCAGACCCTGGAGGCGAAGGGGCTGGTCCTGGTGCCGGTCTCGGCGCTAGCGATGGCGAACGGACACCAATGAGCGCCAGCGAGACGCCGCCAGGCCCGCGCGCCTATCGCGATGGGGTTGGTATGATGCTCCTGAACGCCCACGACCAAGCATTCGTGGCGCGCCGCCGCGACATGCCGAGCGAACACTGGCAGATGCCGCAGGGCGGCATCGATCCAGGCGAGTCGCCAACCGAGGCGGCGCTACGAGAGCTGGAAGAAGAAGTCGGTACTCGCCACGCACACATCGTCGCGGAAAGCCGCGATTGGTTCACCTACGACTTGCCTACGGACCTGGTCGCCAATCTCTGGGGCGGTCGTTATCGCGGCCAACGACAGAAGTGGTTCGTGTTGCGCTTCACCGGGCGGGATTCTGACATCAACATCGAGACCGAGCATCCCGAGTTCACCGAATGGCGGTGGACCGCCCCGCGCCAGCTGCCCGAGCTGATCGTCCCGTTCAAACGGACGCTTTACGCCAGGTTGTTAGTCGAGTTCGAGGCGGTATTGGCAGGCGCCGACACCTGACCCATCACGCCATGACCCATCGCGACGTCGTTAAGCCGCACGGCTACATCGCCGCGCGGCCCGGTCGTGTCCGAAGCCCGGCCGATCGCCGGGACGGCCTAGTCTAGGAGTCGCCGCGCAGGGTCGCGGTGCGCTCCTCATCGACCACGTAATCGACGCCGTTGGCGGCGAGCTTGACGGCCACGCCGTAGGCCTCCTCGGCGCGCTCCTCGCTCAGCCACTTGCGATTGATGTCCGTGGCGACGCGCGCCGGATCGCGCCGTCGCGGCTCGCCGTAGCCGCCGCCGGCGCCGCTCCGGAACTGCATCGCCTCGCCGGGCTGGCAGACCTCAAGGTGGAAGCCCGGCAGCTTCTCGATCTCGCCGCTGGCTATGCGTTTGGCGTTCGTGGACGGCGCGCCGCCGAGCCCACCGAGGACGCCTCGCGACGGATTTACGTCGCCATCGCTGGAGTAGATGACGGTGATCGCGCCGCTCAGGGAATGATACGAGCCCTCGGTCGCAGGCGCCCCGTTCCATTGCCCGCAGCCGATGGTATCGCGTGCGATGCGCCGGCTCTCGACCAAGACCGGGAACATCGCCTCGTCGACCTCGATTGAATCGAGCGCGAGCACGCCGCCACCGTTGGGCGCCTCATACGTGAGCCACCCGTCATGACCGTAGCTCCCCGGGCCGCCCGAGAGCGCGATGAGGATGTAGTTCACGTACTCGTAGCCAAGGCCCTTGCGGTCATCGATGCCGGAGATCGCTGACATGCCGCACGAGAATTCCACGCCGCCCTCGGCGAGGCCGTAGGGCTCCCCCATTTGCGAGAAGCTGCACTGGACGGCGTTGATGAGGCGGTCGTTGATGCCCATCGTCGCGTTGGAGGTGCCGGTCGGGTAGACCGGCCGCCCGACCACGCAGCCGCCACGCAAGCGTACCGCCACCCGGCTCGCGCTCCCCTCGTTGTGCGGAATGGTCGGATCGAGGTTGTAGAACACCCCGATACGGCACGAGCCGGTGGCGCAGGCCTCGGAGAGATTGATGCCGCCGGGCACGCAGTCGGGGTTGTCACGTAGGTCCACGGTGACCATGCCCTCCTCGGGATCGACAGTGACCACGGCCTTGATCGGGACGCCGTCCTCGGCGACCCCGGGAACCGGATCATGACGTAGTGCGTAGGTCCAGGTGCCGGCCGGCAGCACACGGATCGCGGCGATGGCGCGGCGCCGGCCATAGTCGATCCACTCCTCGATGAACTCGGCGATCAACGCCTTGCCGTATTTGACCGCCAGCTCTTTCAGGCGCTTCTCGGCGGTACGGCAAGCGGCGACTTGGGCGCGGTAGTCGCCATACCAAATATGGGGAACGCGAATGCCAGCGCGGCACAAGCGGATCAAGTCCGGATTGTCCTCGAAGTTTTGCTGAAACCGCATGCAGGGAAAATGCATTCCCTCCTCATACACGGTGGCGGCGTTGGCATCGATCGAGGTGGGAATATGGGCCCCGGTATCGGTGTGGTGCGAGCGCGCGAGCGTCCAGAACATTGGTTCGCCGTCGATGAACACAGGCACGCAGAGCGTCATGTCGGCATGGTGGGTGACGCCGTGGTAGGGGCTGTTGTTGAAGAAGGCATCGCCCTCGTTCACATCGTCGGGATAAAGCTCGGTGATGGGCCGCGTCGTCAGCTCCAACGCACTGATGTGGATCGGCATCGCCTCCTCGACACAGATCAACCGGTGGTCATAGGTGAGCAGGCCGCACGACATGTCGCGCGCGTTCTTGACCGCCGCCGAGCGGCTCGCCTTCATGACGGTGTTGCACATCTCGCGGATGATCGCCTCGAGACGCCTCGACAACACCGACATCAGGACCGGATCGATCCGGGAGGCCCGCGCGCCGGCGGTTGGTTCGGCGTCCGATGCCTTCGATGCCGTCAGATCGCCCATCCCGCCCCTCCCCGGCTGGTCCGCGACCCCGCGCCCAAGGGCGCGGGGTCGCGGGTGGATTTGGGAGTTCCAGGGTACTGCGCAAGGAAGGCCAAAGCCACGGGAAAAGGGCGCTGTTGCGCTCGGCCCATGCCAGTCCTACGGTGGCTATGGCTACGCTGCCGGGGGAGAGACGTGACCTTCAGCGCTTGCATCGATATCGGCGGGACGTTCACCGACTGCGTGGTCTACGAGCACGGCGCCGGGCTCAACATCTTCAAGTCGCCTTCGACACCCGGCGGGTTCGAGCGCGGCTGCATCAATGTACTGCGGCTCGCGGCCGAGCACTACGGACACGACCTTGGCAGGTTCCTGGAGCAGGTCGATAGTATCGTGCATGGGAGCACGGTGGCGACCAATGCGCTGGTCGAGGGCAAATCCGCACCCACCGGCCTGATCTGCAACGCCGGGCACCCCGACATCCTGACGTTGCGCGAGGCGCCGCGGAAGCGCGCCTTCGACTGGAAGATCGACTACCCGGAGCCGTTCGTGCCCCGCAACCGGACCTGCGAGGTATCAGGGCGGATCGATTCGCTCGGCAACGAGATCACACCCTTGCGCGAGCAGGACGTGCGCGACGCCGTCGCCTACTTCAAGAAATGCGAGGTCGAGGCGATCGCGGTCTGCTTCCTGTGGTCGATCGTCGACGGCTCCCACGAGCGCCGCGTGCGCGAGATCGTTCACGCGGAGTGGCGGGAGATACCGATCACGCTGAGCCACGAGCTGAACCCGATCCCACGCGAATATCGCCGTACCATCTCGGCCGCGATCGACGCCTCGCTGCAGCCCATCGTCAGCTCCTATGTCAACAATCTCAATGAGGTTCTGCGCGAATCCGGCTTCAAGAACGAGCTCCTGATGGCCAACTGCGTCGGCGGCATGATGCCGCCCGAGGAGATGATCAGACGGCCGATTTACAACGTGATGTCGGGCCCGACCTTGGCGCCGATCGCCGCCCAGAACCTCACCACCGAGCCCGATGTCATCGTCATCGATATGGGCGGCACCACCTTCGATGTGTCCGCCATCCGCGACAGCCAGCTCATTGTCACCCCGGAGGCCATGATCGGCAAGGACCTGTTGGGCATCCCCAAGGTCGATGTCCGCTCGATCGGCGCCGGCGGCGGCTCGATCGCCTGGGTCGATGTCGGCGGCCTGTTGCGGGTGGGGCCGCGCAGCGCTGGCGCCCGGCCGGGGCCGGCTTGCTATGGCGCTGGCGGGGTCGAGCCGACCGTGACCGATGCCAACGTGGTGCTGGGCGTGATCGATCCGGACTACTTCCTCGGTGGCCGCATGAAGCTCGACCAGGCCGCCGCCGAGGCGGCCGTCAGCAAGATCGCCGTACAGTTGGGGATCGGCGTGATCGGGGCGGCCTACGCCATCCACACCACCAGCAACCACAACATGATCGTTGCGATCGAGGACATCACGGTCAACGAGGGCATCGATCCGCGCGACAGCTACCTCGTGGCGGGTGGCGGCGCCACCGCCTGCCACATCGGCGAGATGGCCAACGTGCTTGGTATCAAGCGGTTCATGATCCCGAGCTTCTCGGCAGGTTTGAGCGCCTACGGTGGACTGATCTCCGATATCCGCTGGGAGGAGATCGCGACGCTACACACCGACGACCGGCGCTTCGCCAGGAACGAGGTCAACGCCCTGCTGGCCGCGCTCTTGGAACGGGGCCACGAATTTCTGGCCCGCGCGGGGGTTCCGCCTGGCAAGCGGCGCTACGAATACTTCTTCCAGGGGCGCTACCAATATCAGTCCTGGGAGATCGACGTGCCGTTTACGGTCAAGGGCGACCGCCTCGAGGACGATGATCTCGCGAAACTGGTGGCCCAATTCCACCAGATGCACGAGCGCATCTACACCATCAAGGACGAGGACGACGTGGTCGAGTTCACGACCTGGAAGGTGCGCGCTATCGGCGATGTCGGCGGCGCCGGCCGAGGCGGCGCCGATCGACCGGCTCAGTCCGGAGCCCTCGCCCGCAAGGGCGCGCGCCAGGTCTACTTGAACGACCGCGGGGGGCTGGTCGAGCTGCCGGTGTACGACGGCGGCGGCATGGGCGCCGGCGCCCGCATTGAGGGTCCGGCGATCGTCGAGGAGGAGACCACGACGATTCTCTTGTTGCCCGATCAGGTCGCCACCACCGACGCCCACGGCAATTATCTGGTCGAATGCCGATAGGCCTCAGCTACGGTCGAGCTTCGCGAACAGGAACCAGAAGAACCCGCCCATGATGGGCAGGGTGACCGCGAACATGACCGAGGCAAGCGCGAAGGTGAGCGGCACCTGCGAGTGGTGGGCCGAGGCCTGGGTCCACTGGAAGAGCGGCATCGACACGGTCCGGCCGTGTAGAAAAATCGTCCGCGGCAACTCCGTGAAGGACAGCAGGAACCCGAACAGACCGGCGCCGACGATGGCCGGACGCATGATCGGAAACTCGATGTGCCAGAATCGATGCCACGCCGATGCGCCCAGATCGGCGGCGGCTTCGAGCAGGCGGTGGTCGAACCGCGATGCCAGCACCAGGACCAGCAGCAGCGAGAACGGCAGCGCCCACACCAAATGGCCGAAGAAGATCGACCACTCGCCGAGCTTGAGCGTGAGGTAGGAGCGAAAGAAGAAGAATAGCGCCGCGCCCATCGTCAGTCCGGGCACGAACATGGGCAGCGTCGCCAGCAGCAGGACGCTGCCGCGCCGGCGTAGGCGGGGAATCGCCCGCCCGACGGCCGTGGCGATCACCATGCAGAACAGGCCGACGATGACCGCGAGCACGATGCTGGTCTCAAGTGGCTCGACCCACCGCAGGTCGTGGGTCATTTCGGTGTACCAACGCAGTGTGAGAGGCTTGGGGATGCCTGAGAGCGGCCGGCCGCTGAAGGACATCACGGCAAGCCAGACAATCGGAATGTAGGTGAGCCCCAGGGTCAGGAATCCGAGCCAGGCCGAGATCCGGATCCACACCTGCGCGTGCTGCAGGCTCCGCCACCAGCGGCGCCCCGAGAACGTCGTGCCCGCCGTGACCAGAGGGCCGGGCGCGCTGTCCGCCAGCCGCGCCGTCATCGGCTGAGCGCTCCGAAGACGCCGGCGAGGCCGCCGCGACGGTGCAACAAGAGCACGAGCGCGGCCAACAGCGCCGCCAACAACGCGATGATGAAGGTCGAGAGGGCGGCCGCGGTCGGGTACTTGAGCGCCGTCAGCGCGCTCTCCACCGACCTGCCCAGCAAATTGACGGTGAAGCCGCCCATGAGCTGCGGCACCGCGTACTCAGCCATCGTCGGCACCAGGGTGAAGACGATACCGGCCATGATGCCGGGCATCGCAAGCGGTATGGTGACGTGAAACAGGGTCTGGAGCGGGCTCGCGCCCAAATCGCGGCTCGCCTCGATGTATTCGTCATCGATGAGCGACAGGACCAGGAAGACGGGGAACACCATGGTCGGGAAGTAGGGCGCGATCATCCCGAAGTGGACGGCGAATTCGGAGAACAGCAGCCACTCGATCGGCCCGTCCACCAGCCCCAAGTCGACCATAACCGAATTTAGCGGACCCTGCGTGCCGAAGATGGGGCGCCACACGATCGTCCTCGACGACACGTCCAGGAAGAACGGAATTGTCAGGAGGGTCAGCACCACCGCCTTCACGATCTTCGACTTGCAGGCCTTGGCCAACCACAGCGAAAAGGGAAACGCGATCAGAAGCTCGATCAGCGTGACCGTCACGGCGATGCGCAGGGTACGGGTGGTTACTTGCCAGCGACCCGACTCGAACACGCGGGCCCAGGTGTCGAGGCTGAAGGTCCAGTCGACCTTGAAGCCGCGCACCTGCAGAAAACTATAGAAGACCAGGAGGACGAGCGGTACGACGACAAGAATCGACCACAACACCACGAACCCGGTCACCGGCCAGACCCATGGGGCGCCACGCCACCGCGCGAACGCCGAATCCTGACGCATCTTCATCGCGAACACGGCCACGCGCCTCCCGCCCGGCGCTGGATCACGCTTGACCCAGCACCGAGACAGGCGGACGCGGGCGGAAACAAATCGCCCGCTATCGAAACGCTCAAGCGTTCAGGACGCGCTGGAACTCCTCCTCCATCACGTCCCCGTTGGGCGGTACGTAGTCGCCCCAGAACGGCGGGATCGCGTACTTCCGGTTCACCTTGCTCCCGGACTTCTTGATGATCTCGATATGCTCCGCCGGCCAGTCGTTCGCCTTGGCGTATTCGATGGCGAGGTCCGAGTTGGGCCCGACGTAGCCGCGTTCGATCGCCTGGTAGGCGCAGTACTCGCCGCCCAGGAAGTAGTTGGCCGTCTTGTAGATGTCGGCGAGGTTCGCCCGGTTGGCGGCTTGCGAGGGCATGTAGAACACGTGGCCCCATTTGTAGTGGTATTCGGCGAACGCGTAGAACACCACCTCCTTGTTGTTCTGGAGGTTGACCTCGATGACGGCCGGCTCCCAGCAGGTGATCGCCGCCACCTCCTTGTTGCCGAGGAGCTCCACCTGCTCGTCGAAGCCGCCGTAGAAGGTGCGGAACTGACCGGCCTTCTTGCGCCCGACAAGGTAATCGGCGACCAGCTTGGCATCCTCCCCCGGCATGTTGGTGGGATCGGCGATCTTGGCCTGGCCCGAGGTGTTCAGCCACCAGCCCGCGTGCACCATGGTGACCGCCCATTCCTTGTCGACGGCGACGCGACCGCGTGTCTTTTCGCTCTCGAAGACGAACTCCCAGGTCGTGGGCGCGAGCGGATCGGCGATGTCGAGGTCCTCCGGCCAGAAGCCGAAGCTGTCGGCGTTGTTGACCATGGGGAAGCCCCACTGCCGACCCTCGTCGTCCTGGGTGATGCCGGCGTACTTGAAGTCCTTCGACGTGCGATCCCACAAGGTGAGCTCGGGGTGACTCTGGTCGACCTCTAGAAATATACCCTGAGGACCGAGCACGTCTTCCATGCCACCATCAAAGACGAAGAAGTCGTAGTCCTCGCCGATCTCGTTGGCGACCACATCGCGGATGAAGACGCCCGGATCGGTGTTGGTCTCGGTATAGTCCATGACAAGGCCCGTCGAATTGGCGAACAGGCCCCAGTCCTTGAGTGCGCCGGTGTTCACACCATACCCGCGGATCACGTTGTCAGCCGCCTTTGCGGCACCGGGGATGCTGCTCGCGGCGAGCGCCGCACCGGTCGCCGCCGCGCCTTTGAGCACGTTTCTACGCGTCGCACCGGACTGCCGATGTTCGGTCGGTACATCCATGACATTGCCTTCCTTTGTTAGGCCCCAGCGAACAGCCATATCGGTCGTTCCAAGGAGGCCGTGTAGAAAAGACTACGCTCGGCGACCGACGTTGTCATGGCCCCTCTCCGGCGCGTGGCAAGCCACGTTGCGGCGACAGCTCCCGGCGGCTAGCCTTTCTCGGGAGTCGCAGAGCCTCGGTATCGCCGTCCGGAAGAGGGCCCATGCAAAGGCCGACAGGGGGCAAAGGGGAGAGCATGAGCACGCCCGATCGAGAAATCAGCCAATCCACCTCACCGCCCATCTTGGAAGTGGTCAACGCGACCCATCGTTTTGGCGACGTGGTCGCGCTCGACGGCGTCTCGGTGACGGCCGCTCCCGGTGAGTTCCTGACCCTGCTGGGCGAGAGCGGTTCGGGCAAGACCACACTCTTGCGCATCGTCTCAGGCTTGGAGACACCAAGCGAGATCGCACGTCTGTCGATCGCGGATCAGGACGTCTCAAACGTTCCGGCATCGGATCGCAACTGCACGACAGTGTTCCAGCACTACGCACTGTTTCCCCATATGTCGGTCGGCGAGAACGTCGCGTATGGCTTGCGGGTACGGAAGGTGCCGCAGCCGGAACGCCGACGGCGGGCGATGGAGGCACTACAGCTCGTCCGGCTGTCTGACAAATACGAGCGCCGTGTCCATCAGCTGAGCGGCGGAGAGCGCCAGCGCATTGCTCTCGCGCGCTCGCTCGTCACGCAGCCGGCCATTCTACTTCTGGACGAGCCCCTCGGTGCCCTCGACGAGAAGCTGCGGCTCGAGATGCAGGTTGAACTGCTCGATCTCCACCGCCGACTCGGCATGACCTTCATCTACGTGACCCACAGCCAGGAAGAAGCGCTCACCATGAGCGACCGGGTGATCCTGATGAGCCGGGGGCGGATCGTCCAGGAGGGGCCGCCGCGCGATCTGTTCGATCGCCCAGCGAGCCGGTTCGTCGCCGATTTCATGGGCGTCGAGAATCTCTTCTCGGGCGTTTTGGAGCGCCAGAACGGGATCAGCGCGGTGGTCAGCCTCGGCGAGGTGTCCGTGCAGGGAATGTGGTGCGGAGGGGCCGAGCCGGCGCCGGGCGATCGCGTGTGTGTTGGCGTTCGAGCCGAGCGGGTACGTTTGGAGCTGGGCGATGCGGCCGGGAACGATCGACCCAACCTCGTCGCTTGCCGGCCCGGAAACACGATCTACAAAGGCAAGTATCTCGATCAGCCAGCGGACACCAAGCTCGGCACGGTGAGCGCGCGGATCTGGGATCGTACCCTCGATATCTCCCAGGTCACGCACCTGTGGTGGCCCAAGGAGGATTGCATCGTCGTACCGGAGTGAACGGTACTGATAGCCGGAGGCTTCAGCGAATCATGGCGGACCCGAACTTCACACTGCACGATGCGATCTACGAGGCCGAGCGCGCGTATGTGGCGGCCAACCCGCGAAGCGAGGCGCGCTGGCAGGAGGCTCGGGCCTTGATCCCCGGCGGCAGCACCCGCACCTCCCTCTTCTACACGCCGTTCCCTCTGACCGTGCGCCGCGCCGAAGGGGCCAACCTGTGGGACGTCGACGACCACCACTACACTGATTTCCTCAACGACTTCACCGCCGGCCTGTTCGGCCACTCGGACCCGGTGATCCGCGCGGCGGTGAAAGAGGCGCTCGACGACGGCGTTTCGCTCGGCGCCAACAACGTCTACGAGACGGGTCTCGCCGCGACGATGTGCGCACGTTTCCCGTCGGTGGAGCTGGTCCGCTTCACCAACTCGGGCACCGAAGGAAGCCTGATGTCGGTGCTTGCCGCCCGCGCGTTCACAGGGCGCACCCATGTCATGGTGTTCGAGTACGGCTACCACGGCGGGGTGTTCATGTTCGCCCCGCCCCACTCGGAGCTGAACGTGCCCCTCGACTACGTCATGGGTCACTTCAACGACGCGGAGCGCACGCTCGCGACCATCGAGGCTCACGCCGAGGTGCTGGCGGCGATCGTGATCGAGCCGGTGATGGGCGGCGGCGGGTGCATCCCGGCGGATCGCGAGTTCCTCGAGGCGCTGCGGGCGGCGGCAACCCGGCACGGCATCGTCCTCGTGTTCGACGAAGTGATGACCTCGCGGCTGTCGCCCGGGGGGATGCAGGCGGCCCTCGACATCCTCCCCGACCTCACCGTGTTCGGGAAGTACGTCGGCGGCGGCATGACGTTCGGGGCGTTCGGCGGTCGCGCCGACATCATGGGACGCTTCGACTTGACCCGGGAGGGTGCTTTTCAGCACGCGGGCACGTTCAACAACAACGTCCTGAGCATGGCCGCTGGACTCGCCGGCTTGAGCAAGGTCTACACCGCCGAGGCGGCCCAAACCCTCAACGACCGCGGCGAGGATCTTCGGACAGCGCTCAACGCCGCCGCGCGGGAACGCGACCTGCCGTTCCAGGTGACAGGCTATGGCTCGATGATGAACGTGCACGTTCGGCGCGCGCCCATCACCCGCCCGGAAGACGTCGCCTCCGCCAACAAGGACGCGCTGACGCTCTTTCATCTCGACATGCTCGCCCAGGGCCAGCATCTCGCCCGGCGCGGCTTCATGAGCCTCTCGCTCGCCCTCGAACAAGCCGACCTCGACCGGTTTGTCATGGCTGCCACCGCATTTCTCGACAACCGCGCGGAGGTGCTCGATCGCGCACAATCCGTGTGACCCTGAGTTCGTGTCGCGGCGACGTGGTTGAGCGAGGCCTTCTCGCGTCGGGGGTATAGCGGAATCCGGAGCACGCTTGGCTCACGCACCTCTCGCTACGCAGCACTGTTGGAGCCCAGAAGGGTGCCGAGTCACGTCTGGGGTCGTGTCGGCATCGAATGTATGAGAATCTAGCGTCGTGACCGTGGTTCCCGGACGCGCCATGCCCACCGCCGCACGGATCCTGGCCGAGCGCCTGTACAAAGCCGGCTGCCGGCATGCGTTCGGCATCCCTGGCGGCGAAGTCCTAACGGTTTTGGACGCCTTGTCGGCCGCCGGCATCGCCTTCCATCTCGCCAAACACGAAAACGCCGCCGGCTTCATGGCCGAGGGTTCCTACCATGTGACCGGCGCTCCTGGCATCCTACTGGCGACACTGGGACCCGGGGTCGCCAATGCGGTGAACGTGGTGGCCAACGCGGCTCAGGATCGGGTGCCTTTGATTTTTCTCACCGGCCGCGTCGACGCGGCGGAGGCTGCCGGATACACCCACCAGGTCTTCGATCACACCGCAGTCTTGCGACCCGTAGCCAAGGCGAGCTTGACCTTGGTCGACGGCGCGGTCGATATCCTGGTCGACAAAGCGCTGGCGATCGCCATGGAAGGCCGGCCCGGGCCGGTTCATATCGACGTGCCGATGTCGCTCGCTGGCGCCGAACAGCCGGCGGCGAGGGACTTTCTTCCGACGCGCCGAGGCGCGATGGCGCCGGCGCCAGGCCCGGCGTTGGACGCCGCTCGCCGGGCGCTGGCCCGAGCCGAACGGCCGATCTTGATCGCCGGTCTGGAGGTCCTGGCCCAGCGCGCGGAGGCGGCCGTCGCGGACTTCGCCAGGACGTTCCACATCCCGGTCCTGACGACCTACAAGGCGAAAGGCGTGTTTTCGGAGGACGAGGCGCTGGCGCTTGGCGGCGCGGGGCGGGGTGGGTGTCGCGGTCGACCATCGCAAGGAACTTCATCGGGCGGTCCTCGACGGCTTGAGGTCGGAGACCTTCACTCTGGTCGCGGCCAAGATCGGCCCGCAAGCCTACGACGGGCGCTTTTGACCCGAGGGCGTCAGCCATGAGCCTTGCCGATTCCGGCAGCCCCGCAGATTCCAGCGGCCTCGCGGATTCGAGGGGTATGCCGGTTTCGACCGCCCAACGCGGCCTCATCGACGAGCTGGAGGCAGCGCACGAGCTGAGTTTGTCGTTCCGGAGCGATGCTGTCGCCGAGATCGACAAGACACTGCGACGGAATCCCGACTTCGTCATGGGGCACTGCTTCAAGGCGGGATTGCTGACCCAGACCATGGAGCCTCGAATCTACGAGGACATGCGCGCCAGCTTGGTCGCCGCGGAGGCTCTGGCGGACCAGGCGAACGACCGGGAACGCGGCCACATCGCCGCCCTGCGTGCCTGGGGATGGCGATTTCTATGGCGCGGTGCAGCGCTGGCGGGCCGTTCTCGTGGAATACCCGCGTGACCTGCTCGCCCTACAGCTGGTCCACCTGACCGACGTGCTGCTAGGCGATATCGTGGATGAGCGCGACGTGGTGGCCCGGGTTTGGCCCGCCTGGGACGAAGGCCTACCGGTCTATGGCTTTGTCCTTGGGTTCTATGCCTTTGGCCTAGAGGAGTGCCGCGACTTCCCACGCGCCGAGGAACTGGGCCGGCGGGCGGTCGCCATGAACCCGAACGACGTCTACGCCAGTCATGCGGTCGCTCACGTCATGGAAATGCAGGGACGCCAGCAGGGGGGCATCGGCTGGCTGATGACCCGCCAAACCGACTAGGCGACCAGCAATTTTGCCAACCACTTGTGGTGGCATCTGGCGCTATTCCACATCGACTTGGAGCAGCATGACAGGGCCCTCGAGATCTTCGACGATCACCTGAACTCCGCTGACCCGGAAGGCGATAAGCGCGAGGAGCTGGACGCTTCCGCACTTCTTTGGCGTCTCAAACTCAACGTCGACGTCGGCGACCGTGGCATGGATTGGCCGAAAAATGGGAAGCGGCGACCGGTGGCATGGATTGGCCGAAAAATGGGAACGTTCAGCCAAGGACACGCTCTACGCGTTCAATGACGTGCACGCCATGATGACCTTTGTGTGCGATGGTCGTGACGAGACGGCGCGGTCAATGCCCAACGCGACCGAGCGCTACGCCGACCACGCGAGCGACCCAATGTCGGGATGACTCGCGAGATCGGCATTCCGTTCTGCCGCGCGGCCCAGGCTTTCGCGACCGGTGACTATGACCAAGTGGTCGAGCTATTGCTGCCGATCCGACACCGTACCGACCGCCTTGGAGGCAGTCATGCTCAGCGAGACCTCATCGCGTGGACTCTGCTGGAGGCGGCGCTGCGCGCCAAGCGCTACAAGCTAGCCCTTGCGTTGGCCAACGAACGCACCGCGCTGAAACCGACCAGTCCGACGAATTGGAAGCTGACCGCGCGTGCGCTCGACGGCCTGGATGAGCACGACGGCGCTCGCCGGGCATACGCTAAAGCCGCATCCCTTGCCGATTTGAACCGTGGGCGTCGCCGTGGTTGCGGCGTGGCGAGGCGGCTAGTATCGACCGCGTCGACCTCGACTTTCATATGCTGAGGCGGCTCACAAACGCCCCCAAGCAAATCGAAGATAGGCGTGAATCCTGATGACCATGCCGCACCTACCGCCGCTGTCGGTTCTCGATCTGTCGCCCATCACCGAGGAGGGCAGCGCCTCGCTGGCACTCGCGAATACTCTGGATCTCGCGCGCCACGCCGAGAAATGGGGCTTCAACCGCTATTGGTTGGCCGAACATCACAACATGACCGGCATCGCCAGCGCCGCGACCGCCGTCGTCATCGGCCATGTCGCGGGGGGCACGTCAACGATCCGCGTCGGTGCGGGCGGGGTGATGCTTCCTAACCATGCTCCGCTCGTGATCGCCGAGCAGTTTGGGACCCTAGAAGCGCTATATCCTGGCCGTATCGATCTTGGTCTCGGCCGGGCGCCGGGCACCGATCAGCTCACCTCGCGGGCGCTCCGCCGCACGCTGCAGAGCGACCCCGACGAGTTTCCGCGCGATGTTATGGAACTTCAGCACTATTTTTGCGCGACCGAGCCAGGTCAGGCCGTTCAGGCGGTGCCGGGCGCTGGCCTTGGGGTGCCCCTCTGGATCTTGGGATCGAGCCTGTTTGGTGCCCAGCTCGCGGCCTTGGCCGGCCTGCCCTATGCGTTTGCCTCGCATTTCGCGCCCGCCGCGCTGATGCAGGCGATCAAGCTCTACCGGTCCGAATTTCGGCCCTCGGAGCAGCTAGCGGCGCCGTATCTGATGGTCGGCCTCAACGTGTTCGCGGCCGATACCGTTGAAGAGGCGAAAGTCTTGCGCAGTTCCCATCAACAGAGCTTTCTCAGTCTCCGGCAGGGACGGCCCGGCCCTTTGCCACCCCCTGTGGAGGGGTTCGAGGAAACGCTCACGCCACAGGAAAAGCAGATGCTCGACAACAGCCTGTCGTGCTCGGTCGCGGGTCCGCCCGAAGCGGTGCGGGCCGCGATGGCGGACTTCGCCGCACTCACCCAAGCCGATGAACTCCTCATCACCTCGCACATCTACGACCACGCCAACCGCCTGCGCTCCTTCGAAATCGTGGCGGAGGTGGGCTGCGGCGTGCCAAGCACCTGGACTGCCGCAACGCCCTAAGCGGCGGCGTGACGGCCCGATCGGCGTAGTGGGAACCGGTGGGCTACTCGTCGGCTGCGAGCCCTCCGTTCGCAGCGATAGCCGCCAGGAAGGGCGCCGCGAAATTCTTCAGCTTGGCCGCGCCGACCCCGTTGACCGCACCGAATTCATCGGTATTCCGTGGCTGGCGCCGGGCCATGTCGGCGAGCGATCGGTCCGAAAAGACAACATAAGCCGGCACGCCCCGCGCCTTGGCGAGGCGCAGGCGCAGTTCCTTGAGCCGGCCAAACAGCGTTGCCTGGGCATCCGACAGCTCCACGGCGGCCGCGGCGCTTTGGGCTGCGCGCCGCGCGGGTGGGGTGGGGTGCATGGTCTCCTGGCGACATTGGAAGCTGGCCTCGCCCCGCATGAGCATCCGGCCCTTGTCGGTGATCGTCAGCCCGCCAAAGCCCTCGGCGTCGAGGCGGAGGAATTCGCCGGCCACAAGCTGTCGCATCAGGGACCGCCACGCCTCCTTCTTGTGTCCAGCGCCGACCCCGAAGGGGGCCAAGCGGTCGTGGCCGGCCTTGACCACCTTCTCCGTCAGCGACCCTCGCAAGACATCGATGATGTGAGCCGCGCCGAAGCGTTGCCCGGTCCGTTCGACCGCCGCGAGCGCCCATTGCCCCTCCGTCGTGCCGTCCACGATCTCGACCGGGTCAAGACAGGCATCGCAGTTCCCGCACGGCTCGATCCGTTCCCCGAAATAGGCGAGCAAGTCGCGGCGGCGGCAGGTCGCCGCCTCGCAATAGCCAAGCAGCGCGTCGAGGCGTTGATACTCGCGACGCTTGCGCTCCTCGCCGGCCTCTTCCTGGGCGATGAACATTCGCCGCATGCGGATGTCGCCGAGCCCGAATAGCATGTGCGCCTCGGCCGGCTGGTCGTCGCGGCCGGCGCGGCCAATTTCCTGGTAATACGCTTCGATACTGCCGGGCAGGTCGGCGTGGAAGACGAACCGGACATCGGATTTATCGATTCCCATGCCAAAGGCGATGGTCGCCACGATGACAACGCCGGGCTCGGTCATGAAGGCGTTCTGGTGGGCGTCGCGCACCGCCTTGTCCATGCCGGCGTGATAGGGCAGGGCGAGAACGCCTTTCTGACTGAGCAAGGCGGCGGTCTCTTCGGTCTTCTTGCGTGATAGGCAATAAATGATTCCGCTTTCGCCGCCGTGCCGTTCGACGAACGAGAGCAGCTGCGATTTCCACTCGCGCTTCATCTCCACCACGAGCTTGATGTTCGGGCGATCGAAGCCAAGAACGATGGTCTCCGCATCGCCCGCGAACAACTGAGCGGCGATGTCCTCGCGGGTGACCTGATCGGCCGTCGCCGTCAGGGCGGCGATGGGAACGCCGGGGAAAATATCTCGCAGGCGCGAGAGGTCCTGATACTCCGGGCGGAATGCAGGCCCCCATTGCGAAATGCAGTGGGCCTCGTCGATCGCGATCAGGCGGACATCGAGCCGTCCGAGCGCCGCCAGCATCTGGCCGGTCATCAGCCGCTCGGGCGACATATAGAGCAGCCGCAGTTCGCCGGTGGTGGTGCGCCGCCAGGCCGCGACGTTGTCGTCACGGTCGCGCGAAGAATTGATGGTATCCGCGGCGATCCCAGCGAGACGCAATGCCGCCACCTGATCGTGCATGAGCGCCACCAGCGGCGAGACGACGATGGTGACCCCGCCGCGCACCAACGCCGGCACCTGAAAGCAGAGCGACTTGCCAGACCCGGTCGGCATGACCGCCAGTAAGCTGCGTCCAGCTAGCAGCGCATCCACCGCCTGCTCCTGGCCGGGACGGAATTCGTCGAAGCCGAAGACTTCCTGCAAGACCTGGCGCTTTTGGTCGTGATCATTCTCCGGCGGCTGCATTGGACAGTATCTTACTGTTTCCCGTCCAGAACGCGAGATAGCCCATGCATTCACCGCGGCACCCAATCGGCTTATGATGGCGTGTGGGCGATGGAGGAAATACCTCGGCCCGAGCGCCCACGCGCATCTCCCGGCCGACGGCGAATGGCCCCGAGCCGCACAACAATCTTTACGGAGGCGCGCACTATTGAGGGTGTCGGAGACATCGCTGCCGGGTGTGCTTGTTGTCGAGCCCGACGTCGTTGGCGACGAGCGCGGCCACTTCTTCGAGGCGTATCACGCCGAACGTTACGCGGCAGCTGGCATTCTAGATCCGTTTGCCCAAGACAATGTGTCGTTCTCGCGTCGCGGAACGTTGCGGGGGCTTCATCTTCAGAATTCCTCACCACAGGCAAAGCTCGTCACCGCATTATCGGGCACGGTCTTCGACGTGGCGGTGGATGTGCGGCGCGGCTCACCCTCCTACGGGCTGTGGCACGGCCTTGAAATTTCGGATGAAAACAAGAAGCAGGTGTACCTCCCCGCGGGCTTTGCGCACGGCTTTTGCGTGCTCAGCGATCAGGCTCTGTTCGCATACAAATGCACCGCCTTTTATGCGCCCGAAGCGGAAATCACGATTGCCTGGAACGACCCGGACATCGATATCCGGTGGCCCCGCGAAGACGTGGTGCTGTCACTGCGGGACGCAGCCGGCCTCCGTCTGACCGCGATCGACGACGAGCGCCTGCCGCGCTACGCCCTGCAACCACCGAGATCGCCGCTCAGCCGGTGAGGACGGCGCGTTGGGAGTCCGTGGCGAGCGCTTTGGCCTCGACCGCGCGCCACGCCGTGAGCGCGAGACTCTCCGGCAGCTCAACGTCATCGATCGCCAGCGTTTAGCCCGCCGCGACGTCGCGCCGCAGGGTCGCGTCTTGGACGAGGCCGATCGGCAAGTGTCCCGCGTTGCCACGAAAGAATACACTGGTCCCGTAGACCTCGAAGCTGCCGATGCCATAAGGGATATGGGTGCCGGCGGCGAGGTTGTGCTTGGCGACCGCGGCGACGCTAATGATCGGACACTCCGAGTTGTCGAGAAGCACCGGTCCGCCCAGAGCCGCCCGCCTGACCGTCTTTAGGGCCTCAAGGTAGCTGAGCACGTTCGGCTTGGTCAGCACGTAGAACGGGCCGCTGCCGAGTTTGAGGTAGCGCAACGCGTCGCGCTCGTTGTCCTCGTGCTCGGCAACGATGAACACGCCGTGACTGCTCTCGGAAGAGAGCACATAGTCGCTAATCGGGTGCCCGATGGCCTTCGCCCGTATCGCAAGTTCGCAGCCCGCCACCCCAAGATCATCGCTCTCCGGACCGATGAGTCCGAGCTCGGCGATCGTCGCCCCTAGCCCATTCACCACCAACGCCTGTTCGAGCTGCAGCTTGGTGCCGTCCGTGAAGGCGGTGACCATGCGCAAGCTGATGCCCTGACGGCGCGCCCAGATTTTCATGTCACGGCGGCTTGGATTGCGATTGAGGAAGCCCTTCATGTTGCCGTAAACAAGCGGCCGAAGGCCCATCGCTTCGATGTCCTCCGCGAGGGCCGCCATGCTCCCGGGCTGGTCGCCCTCCGCCTCGGTGAGGCATGCCGCGGCCGACGAAATAGGACCCAACCGTCACGTGAAACCCGGAACCGAATGTGACGACCGGGAGACCGTGAGTGAGTGCGCGATCGATCACGTTGGTGGCATGGATCACGTCGCCCGCGCACTCGAATAGCAGATCCAATTATCGAGAAGATCGTCGACCGATGTCGTCAGCTGGCACGGCCAGGGGAAGTCGCGGCCCTGCCGGAGAGGACCGCGCGCAAGGACTCGAGAGAGTTCGAACCCTTGTTGGCGGCTCGCCGCCGCCGCGAAATGTTGGCCAATGTAACCGGTACCCACGACACCGATCCTCGGCGAGACGTCCCCGTGTGCCATCCAGTTTTGGTCTTGTTGCTTTCTGACGCCTTCGGGTAACAACGGTATATGCTTCGTGCCACCGGCGAGTTGACGGACATCACATGAGTGCCGGTTGCGTTGGCGTCGGGACTCGGCGCCCGGCCCCGCGAAATGCGGTCGTCGTGGTCGGAATCGCCCGCTCCGAAACCTCGGCCCTTTCTGGTGCTCTCAACATCCTGGGCGTCCCGTTCGCCGGTCGGCTCAAGCTCCTGGATAGCTGGAACGCGAAAGGGAACTACGAGCATGCCGACCTTTCCGATGCCAACAAGCGGATTCTCCGCGCCCTCGATTCTGACTGGTCGGACGAATCGCCGTTGCCTGGGAAATGGGCCAAGCGGAGGGATGTGCGGGCGATCTCCGAGGGCATAGCGAAGATAAGTTAGCGTGACTTTGGCACGCTGCCGGTGTTCGGGATCAAAGATCCGCGTCTCACACTGCTGCTCCCTATCTATCCGCCGGTGTTCGATCGACTCGCGATCAGACCGTGGTTGGTGGCAACGCGCCGAGTTTGAGAGGACGCGACCGCATCGATCCGCGAGACGCCATACCTCTCCGGTGCATTCTCGGTTGAGCGAGTGGCGCGCCTCTACGACAAATACGAAATGCACATCGATCGTGACACCCCCGGGGGGGGGCGGCGACTGCGCATCGATTATGGCTCTCTCCTCGATGAAATGGAGGCAACGGTGTCCGTGTTGCGCGCCTTTTTCGATTTTCCGCTGCGCGAGGACGCCGCGTCGTTGTCCGAATTGGGTCGCTTCCTCGATCCCGCATTGCGTCACCACCGGCTCGATCGGGGCGGGGCCTAGCGACGGCGTCGCGGTCGCCAAATTTGTATACTGGCCCCGGGGCTGTCGACGTCGGGGCCATCAGCGGATCAAGCGGAGTGAAGAGATGACAAAACCAACGGTTCTCATCACCGGCGCCGGTATCGGCATCGGCCGCGCTACCGCCACGGCGTTCGCCGGCGCGGGCTACCACGTCATTGTCACCGATATCCTGGCGGCGGAGGGGACAGCGGCGGCCGACGAGATCGCCCAGGACGGCGGCTCGGCCGAATTCCACCACCTCGACGTCACAAGCACCGAGAACGCGGACCGGGTGGCGGCGGCGGTGCTAGCGGCGCATGGACCGCCCGACTGCGTCGTCGCCAACGCTGGCATCGCCCACCGCGTACCGCTGGCCGAGATGACCGACGAGAAGTGGGATCACACCTTCGAGGTCGATCTCAAGGGGATAATGCGCATGGTCAGGCCGCTGGCGCCGGCGATGCGCGATCGCGGCAGCGGCACCATCGTGTGCATCTCGTCAATTTCGGGCCTATGTTACGGCTGGGATGAGCACGTGCAGTACAACGCCGCCAAGGCCGGCGTCTTGGGGCTGGTGCGTGGACTCGCGATCGAACTCGCCAAGGATGGCATCCGTGTCATGGGCATCGCGCCGGGCCTGATCCGCACCGCCCAGTCGCTTTCGGCGGAGCACTCGCTCGGGCCCGAGGGGGTCGCGGCGGCGGCGGACCGTATCCCGCTCGGGCGCGTGGGCGAGCCCGACGACATCGCCGATGTCGTGGTTTTCCTGGCCTCTGACAAGGCGCGCTACATGACCGGCCAGACCATCCTCGTCGATGGCGGCCTCACGGTATGGCAGCACTAAAATAAAAGCGTCGGTCTTGCGGTTGTGCAGCGTCGCGGTGTTTTCGCTCGTGGTGATCGGGTGTGCTGGCGTCGGTGATAAGAAACCGAACGCGCTCACGGTCGGGAATCTACAGGGTACCTACGATCTGAACACGGATGCGATGCCGGTCGATGATGATGGCTTCAACATGATCTCGGAAATCCTCGAGATAGATGCCAACGCTCTGACGTTCGCCCCAAACGTTTGTGGGAATGGGCCCATTCACGCTTGCCGGGAATGCGCTCACGATCACTGGTGGCTACCAACACCACGGTCACGAATTTCGTCTTTCTCGTCTCGGGAGAGCTCGAAATCGCGGAACATATGGTGACGGCTGCTCTGACGTTCTCTCAAACCAGTTCATTTACGCTTGCTGGTATCCGCTTCGTCGAATTGGTCATCGACCAGCTCACCGCCCGAGGCGTCATGGACGCGTCCGCGCTCTACGAGCCACCGTTCAACAGCCTGCATGCCGGAGGTCCGGATGCGCTCTTTGACGGCAAGGAGAATGTCATCGAGGAAATCTTCGAGACGCTGGAGGCCGTCCATTCAGAGTTGAACGCGAAGGCAGGCTGAGGACCCGCGCGGCGTTCCGGGGCGCGGCGTTGCCCAAAAACGCGCGTGCGGGGGGGGGGGGGGGAGACGTCAGGGAGCTAGCCGCTTTGGCTCGAAGTCCCTGGTGGACCAGTCGTAGGGCGATCAGCTCTCAGGCTTTCAAGACACGCAACCTGATCCGAAGCGAAGGCGCTGCTGGAGGAGCTGTCATGACGGCGTAGGTTGTAGGCAGACATTCGGGTACCAGCGCCGATCTCATACCGGCGTGGTGCGCGAAGGTCCGCGAGCGGTTCTCCTCGACGTTTCAGAGAGCGCTCCTTCAAACCGTCGCGAAGGGCGAGGTCGCGCCCAACGAGGCGAGGGCCGCTAGCGATCTGTTGGACGACTATCGGCGCGTGTTAGAGATCGTCGAGATCAAGGAGAGGGTGGCGGCACTGGAG
This sequence comes from Alphaproteobacteria bacterium, assembly GCA_965226045.1. Taxonomy (GTDB): domain Bacteria; phylum Pseudomonadota; class Alphaproteobacteria; order VGEJ01; family VGEJ01; genus CBDDBU01. The sequence goes on along the minus strand of CBDDBU010000024.1, from coordinate 118,913 downwards.
GTCATGGTCTGACTATCGTCTGCAGCGCGCTTCTAAGGTCGCTTGGAGGTCCGCCTGGTGTCGTTAGCTGCCTAGCTGAGGCGTGCTAAGCTCGGCAACACATGGCCTGGTTGCCCATCATGACCGGAGGCGCGAGGCACCCACGAAGAGGCCTCCCGCATGGCCTCTAGTGCCGGTTCGGCACACCCCCGGGGGACCCTTGGGCCCTGAGAGATCCCGCGCACCCAGCGCTGGGAACAAAAGGGTACTTTTCCGGTCGCCAGGGTCCCTTCGCAGGACGCCGCGAGCTATGGCCGAAAGTTGGCGCCGAGCTGATCAGGCGGCGTGTTGGATTGGTTTGATCCCGTCCCTCAAACGACATTCGCTCGGTGACCTCGTCGAGGTGGTACGACCCACCCAAGCTGCGCCATTGTGCGCTTGGCTCTCAACGGCCAACTTGAAGACCATGGCAGGATGATAGACAAAGCGACGTACCAGTCGCGCCGCAGCCTGATCTTCACACCAGGCACGCGGCCCGACATGTTCGCCAAAGCGCTGAAGTCCGGCGCCGACATTGTGTGCGTCGATCTCGAGGACGCCATCGCCCCTGAGCACAAGAACGAGGCGCGAGACAAGACTCTGCCGACGGTCGCTGGTTCTCCGGGCGGGGATGGCATTGAGCGCATGGTGCGGATCAACAGCCTGCGCACGGCGGATGGCCTCGCCGACGTGCTCGCCATCCTCACCGCGCCTAAGGCACCGCTCGCGTTGATGTTGCCCAAAGTGAAGTCGCCCGACGAGGTGCGCCTGATCGAGGAGCTGCTCGACGGAGCCCACGCGGCGATCCGCTTCCACGTCATCATCGAGACCAACGAAGGGCTTGAGGCGTGCCATGAGATCGCCCGGGCAAGTGCGCGTATCGATTCGCTGCTCTTCGGCGCCGTCGACATGGCCGCCGAGCTTCGGGTCGAACCGACCTGGAGTACTCTCGTCTATGCCCGTTCGCGGATGGTCCATGCAGCCGCCGGCTCGGCTCTCGATCTGATCGACGTTCCCTTCCTTGATCTCGACGACATGGAAGGCTTAGCGGTCGAAGCGGCAGCCAGCGCGGCGCTAGGCATGACTGGAAAGGCCGCCATCCACCCCAAGCAGATCCCGGTTATCAATGACTGTTTCACGCCTGACGCGGAGACGATCGCCCGCGCCCGGCGGGTCATCGCGGCATTCGAGGCGGGCGACAGCGGCCTCGTTGTCGTCGACGGCAAGTTGATCGAGAAACCTGTGCTGCGCTCGATGTACCGCATCGTCGCCATCGCCGACCATGTCGCCACGGAGGAAGGATAGGGGCAACACCATCGCCGAACAGAGTGCGGGGCCTGAGTTCATCGCCGCCCCGGTCAGGATCAAAGATGCTGAAGAGTAGGCGCGCAGGCAGCGCTGCTCAGACCATCATCGTGCCCTACTCCCACCTTGAGTCCATCTGGGCGAAGCAGGCTGTGTGATCACGACGATCCGAGCCGATCCACTTCGTCGCCCACCGGATTATCGGGATGGACCCGCGTGCGGCGTTCGGCACACCCCCCTGGGGCAGGTCGGGCCCTGAGGGATCCCGTGCTCGGAGCGCCGGGGACAAAGGCCCGGGGGCCGGTCGCGGGCCATACCCGCTAGCCTTTCATCGGTATTCACCACGTGATCTGAGAAAATTATTGGCTAACCACCAGAAGCGGATGAAACTGGCTCGTTCTTCGACCTTGGCTCCGGTACCCGCCTAGCCGATGTGGCTCGCCGCGCCCGCCGCCGGCCTTGTACTCCGCTGTCACTCCAACCCCGAGCCAGGGGGAGCCGTCCTCGCCGTGGGCAGCGAACCCGCCCTCCCCAAGCATGAGATCGAGAACGCCGCGATCAGCAATCTCGGGGTATGTGTCGAAGAGTTCGGGGTCACTGATCCCCTTCCTCAAGGGCATCGCCACATCGTTCCCGGTCCCCTCGACGGCCAAGGCGGCGCCCTGGGCCTCGGGCGTGTAGCGCCGAAGGCCATTGTGACCGACCGGCTGCCCTCATACCGGGCCGCGATGGTGTTGATCGGGAATGCGTCGTCTCAGGAGTGCGGGCGCTGGCTCAACAACAGAGCCGAAAACTCGCATCAACCCTTCCGACGACGAGAGCGAGCAATGGCAAGATTCCGGGACGCCAAGACTCTTCAAAAGTTCGCCGCCGTCCACGCCTCGATCCACAATCACTTCAGTCAAGACCGTCACCTGAACCGCCGTGACACCTTCAAGAGAAACCGCTCCGCCGCGCTGGCTGAGTGGCGACACTTGGCGGCCTGATTACCTCAGCACGGCGGCCTTCGCAGGCCAACCTGGCTTACTCTGACAAAGCCTTCGCCCGCAACCGCTACGACTGGACGGATCTTTCCAACGTCTGACCGATGAGGCTCAGCTCGTGGCGGAGTCGCCAGCGATGATCGCTTTGATCGCGTCAAGCGCCAGAACATAGGAGCGGATACCGAGGCCCATGATCATGCCGTCGGCCTCGCCCGCCGTGGCCGAGCGCATCCCCCGTCGATCGAGGTTGGTCATGTGCACCTCGACATACGGCAAAGACACGCCTTTGAGGCAGTCACGCAGGGCGTATGCGGCGTAGACGAAGCCACCGGGGTTCATCACCAATCCGGCGCCGTCACCGCGATCCGCCTGATAGATCCAACCGATCGCTTCTCCCTCGAGGTTGGTGTAGCGGATGTCGAGTCTCATCTCGCGTCGACCCGCCTCGTCCATCAGCATGCGGTCGAGATCCTCGGCCGTCGTGGTCCCGTAATGCTCGGGCTCGCGCCTGCCGAGATACTCCATGTTGGCGCCCTGAATCAGAAGGATGTTCATGGCTTTTGCTCCGTCCGATGGCGCGCTGGCTCGGTCTCTCGTTCGCGCCCCGGGCCCGGCCCGGAAGATTCGACTGAGAGGATGATCTTCCCCTGCGCCCTGCCGTCACGGAGAAGACTCAACGCATCGGCGTATCGTTCGAGCGGCATGATCCTGCTGATGTAAGGATCGATCTGGCCGGCACTGGCGAGGGCGAAAATCTGGTCCTGGACACGGGCGACCCAGCCCGGGTCGCGCTCGCGGTAGTCTGACCACTGAAGGCCGACCACCGATATGTTCTTGACCAGCAGGTAGTTCGCCGCGATGCGCGGTATGAAGCCGGCGGCGAAGCCGATGATCACGATGCGGCCGCGCCAGGCTAGACAGCGCAGCGCCGCTTCGGTCGCCGGCCCGCCGACCGGATCGATGACGATATCGACGCCGCGGCCATCGGTGAGTTTCCGAACCTCGTCACGTAGTCCATCCCGTAGATCGTCGATCTCGAGATCGACGACGCAATCGGCACCGATCTGCAGGGCCACCCGCGCGTTTTTGCTGCCCAACACGCCCGCGATCACCTGGCCCGCACCGAGAGCTTTCGCCAGTTGCGTGCTCGCCGTGCCGATCCCGCCCGAAGCGCCGAGCACGAGGACGGATTCACCCGCCTTGAGACGAGCGCGGTCGAGCAGCGCGAAGTGGGCCGTCTGATACACGAGCCCTAACGCCGCCCCCTGGTCGAAGCTCAGGGCCTCTGGCAAGGGGTAGCAATTCGCCGCCGGCGCGCGCAGCTTTTCGGCATAGGCACCGTACTCCACCTGGACCGCGACCCGGTCGCCCGGCTTCACGCCGCGAACGCCATCCCCGACCGCCTCGACAACCCCCGCGGCGGCCTTGCCGGGCGAGAAGGGAAGCGGCGGCCTGACTTGGTATTTGCCTTCGATCACCAGGATGTCCGGATAATTCACCTCCGCGGCGCTGACCGCGACGACGACCTCGCCAGCACCCGGCACCGGATCGGGCAGGTCGCGAAAGGACGCGCGATCAAACCGCGTGAACTCGTCGACGACGACGGCCCTTATGAGAGCAGCTCCTTGTTGTCGGCGCCGAGCGCCGGGGCCGACAGCGCCTCTCCTCGGCGGGCACGAAAGCCGGGGACGATGGGAACCGGGAGCGCCGGTATTTCTTCGCCGGCATCGTTCAGAAGCGTCTCGGCGTGGATGCCACGCCCGGCGAAGTGCGGATCGGCGAGCGCTTCCGCCAATGTCCGCACAATCGAGCAGCAGCAGTCGGCCGCCCTCAACCGCGGCTCCCAATGATCGGCCGTTCGGCCCCGTATGATGTGGGCGACGTGTCGCCTGGTCGCGGACGGATCGCGCGCATCGTCGCGCCGCTCGGCCTCGAGCCCGATCGCGTCCGCGAACGCCTCCCAGAACTTCTGCTCAAGCGGCGCTGCGGCGACAAACCGATGGTCGGAGGTCGGGTAGAGCTGATACCTCGGCGAGCCTCCCGTCACCAGCTCATCGCCGTTGCGGGGCCACTGTCCGGCGACACGGCTATTGCCAATCGCCCAGTAGAGGAAGGGGAATACGTTGTCGGCCATGGCGATATCGAGCCAGCAACCCCTGCCGGTCCGATCGCGTTCGCGCAGCGCTAGCAGGATGTTCATGACCGCGGGGTAGGCGCCACCGGCAATGTCGGCGATCAGCACCGGCGGAATGACCGGATGCTCCGCCGATCCCATGCTGAGCGAGAGCAGGCCGGCATCGCCAATGTAGTTGAGGTCGTGTCCTGCGACATCGCTCTTCGCGCCAGTCTGGCCATACCCGCTGATCGAGCAGTAGATCATTCGGGGATTGATCTCGGCGACTGATTCGTAGCCGAGCTCCAGCCGCGCCATGACCCCGGGCCGGAATTGCTCGACCAAGACATCGGCGGTCTTGATTAACCCCCTCAGCCGCGCCCGCGTCGCCGGATCCTTGAGATCGAGCGCAAGGCTGCGCTTGCCCCTGTTCAACATGGCGAAGTTCACGCTGTCCGATCCCCATTTTGGGGTGTAAGACCGCATCTCCTCGCCGCGGCCGGGGCGCTCGATCTTGATCACTTCGGCCCCCGCCTCGGCCAGAAGCAAAGTGGCGACGGGCCCTGGCAACAGGGTCGTAAAATCGAGGATGCGCGTCCCGGAGAGCGGCCCAGCCATCACCGCCGCTCCCGCGCCTTGGCGACCACGGCGCGACGGGCCGGCGCATAGGCCGACGTTCCGTAAACCTCGAACAGAGCCCGGGTGGCCTCGTAGTGGTGGATCAAACCGCCACGTTCTACGCGTTCGATGAGGCCATCTGGATAGCCGAGCCCCAGTCGGCAGGTCAGGTCCAAGTCCTCGGCGGTCGCCAGCCCTTCATCGAGGAAGCGCAGGACCGTGTTGTATTTGGGGCGTACCAGGCGATCAACGATGCGGCCGGCCTGGTCGCCGCACAAAACGACCTCGAATCCGGCGGCCTCGAACACCGCGGTCGCCGCCTCGATGGCTGAGGATCGCGAACGCGGCTGGCGGACCAGCTCGATAAGCCTGGACGGGTCGTCGTCGCCGTTACGATAGCGCCCGAACCCCAACATGTTGGAACCTTCCTCGCCAGCCTCCTCGTTTGTGTGGACGCCCAGGCACTCCATCCCAAGCTCGACCAGGATGGCCGCTCTGGTTCGGTCGGCGACCGGCGCCACGCCGAGGTAGAGCACGACCGCAGCCGTCTCGACCGCCGCCGCGAGGAACGGATCGCCATCGGGGAAGGAGCGGCTTTGGCCCCGTCTGACGATCTGGTAGTGCATTGGGCCTATCCTCCGTACATCGCGTTGCCTTCATAGGCATAGAAACCGCGGCCCGATTTGCGGCCGAGCCGGCCCGCCGCCACCATACGGCGCAACAGGGGCGGCGTCGCGGCGCGCGGATCCAAAGTTGTGGAATAGAACGCCTCGCATAAGCGGATTTGCGTGTCGAGGCCGATCAGGTCGACCAGTTCAAGCGGCCCCATCCTGTAGCCGAGGCCGACCTTCATCGCCTTGTCGATGTCGCCGGGCGTGGCGACACCGGCCTCGACGGCGCGGATGGCGTCGTTGTTGAAGGGGACCACAAGCGCGTTGAGGATGAAGCCGGGCCGATCCTGGGTTCTGACGGGTCTTTGGCCGGCGGCCTCCGTCCAGGCCCAGGCCGCCGCCATCGCCTCCTGCGAGGTGTTCAGGCCAGAGGACATCTCGATCAGCTTCATCAGCGGCGCCGGCAAACAGAAGTGCATGCCAACCACCCTGTCCTCGCGCCCGCAGCCCGAGGCGATCTCGGTGATGGACAGGGTCGAGGTGTTCGACGCGAAAATGGCGTGCGCGGGGCAAACCGCGTTCAACCGAGCGAACAGCCCCTGCTTGGCGCCGAGGTCCTCGACCACCGCCTCGACGATCAGATCGCACTCGCCGAGCCCTTCGAGCTCGGTCGTCGGCGTCATTCGGGCAAGGGCAGCCGCTCTCGCCTCGGCGCTCATTTTGCCGCGCTCCACCGATTTCTCGAAAAAACCCTCAGTCTGACTGCGGACGCGGTTCAACGCTTCACTTGAGATGTCGAAGCATACGGTCGCGAAGCCCGCCCGTGCGGCCACGATGGCTATGCCCGCCCCCATCGTCCCGCCGGCCCCACATACCCCAACGGTCCTGACGTCCGTCGTCATTTGGCCCTGAAGCTCCTGCCGATGAGCTGGCGGTGTACCTGATTGGTCCCCTCCCAGATCTGCGTGATCTTGGCATCCCGCATGAGGCGCTCGACACGGTAGTCGGCGCAGTAGCCGTATCCGCCATGCATCTGGACCGCCTCAGTGGTCATGCGCATGGCGAGGTCGGAAGCACGCAGCTTGGCGATAGAAGCGGCGATGCCGAAATCGGGCTCGGCGCCGTCGACCAGGTCCGCGACGTGGTCGAGCCAGCTCTCCACCAACGCGAGCTCGCTGGCGAGGTCGGCGAGCATGAACTGGTTGCCCTGGAACTCGATTATGCTGCGACCCGACTGGGCACGTTCATTCATGTAGGCGACCATGTCCTTGAACGCGGCCCGTGCGATACCGACGGCATGGGCGGCGATGCTGGGGCGCGACCTGTTCAGCGAGGCGAGCAGAATCTCCAGTCCATCACCCGGCGCGCCCAGCAGATTGGCGCGGGGAACGCGGCAACCGTCAAACGAGATGGCGGCCGTCGAGGACGCGCGGTGCCCCATCTTGTTTTCCCTGCGCGCGACCTCGAAACCTTCAGTCCCCTTCTCAAATACCAATGCAGAGAGCGCGCCTCTGGCATCGTCTATCTCGGACCACTTGCCGAACAGGAGGATCAGATCAGCCACGTCGCCGCTGGTAATGAAGAGCTTGGACCCGGTCACCACGATCGCATCGTCTTCGGGCTCGAACCGGGTCTTCATCGCTGTGGCATCGGATCCCGCCGCAGTTTCGGTGATCGCCAGGGAAGCCAGTCCGCCCTGGGCAATGCGGGGCAGCAGTCGAGATTTTTGATCCGCCGTGCCGAACTCGATCAGCGGCGTCATGCCGTGGAAGCTGGTCGCGTAGGTGATGCCAGTCGACGCACAGGCCTCGGAGATGATCGACACGCACTCAAGGTACAGCCGATACCGCGCCGGAGCGCCGCCATAGGCCTCGGGCACGAAGATGGCGTTCAGTCCGAGCTCGTTGAGAGCACGGATATTGTCCCAAGGGAACCCCCCGCTTTGGTCGTGGGGCGCGGCGTTCGGGCCGATGATCTCGTCGGCGACGCGCCGGACCTGATCGAGGACGATGCGCTCTGTACCCTCCCAGTTCCGCCAGCGATCGAGTTGCTCGAAGATTTTCACCCGTGGCTCATCCCCTGGCCGCCGTCGAGATAGATGGTCTCGCCGGTGAGGAACGAGATGTTCTCAATGACCAATGCGGCGACAAGGCGCGCCACCTCCTGGGGCCGCCCGACCCGCCCGACCGGAATGCGCTTCTCGGTCCACCGCCTGACGCCTTCGCAAACCAAGAAATCACGGTTGAGATCGGTCTCGATGTAGCCGGGCGCCACGTTCACGACCGCGATTCCCTCCCGGGCCCATTCGGCCGCCAAGCATCGCGTGATCGCTCCCACGGCGGCCTTCGAGGCGCTATAGGCGAGGTTGTCGCGAACTCCCAACTTGTCGAAGAACGAGCCGATATTGACGATGATCCCGCCGCCTGCCGCCCTCAGATGAGGGTAGGCCTCGCGCGATGCGACCATGACCGCGGTCGCGTTCAGCGCCATGACCTGCTCGTAATCGGTGGTCGAGAGCTCAGCGGCCGGCCCGCGCAAATGGAGGCCGGCATTGTTGATCAGACCGGTGATGGGACCTGAACGCGCCACCTCGGCCAACGCCGCCCGCACGGTCATCTCATCGGTCATGTCGCAGGCGATGCTGTGGCCGGCGGGCGCCACCCCTGAGCGCGACAGGCATACCACCGCACGGCCACGGCCGGCGAGCTCGGACGCGATCGCGGCGCCAATGCCCCTGCTGCCGCCGGTCACGATGATCTGACCGTCAGACATCCTTGAACTGAGACTTGCGTTTCTCCTCGAACCCGTCCATGCCTTCCGCCGCCCGACCCGGTCGGAAGAACAACGGTTCCGGCGCGATATCGCCGCGGTTCAGCATCTCGACCAGCTCGCGCTTGAGGATCTTGCCGCTGGCCGTCAACGGCAAAGCCTCCATGGCAACGAAGTACTCCGGCATATCGTATTTCGACAGCCCCTCGGCGAGAAGGAACGCCAAAAGCGCCTGGCCGTCCGCCACGCCGGTTACTGCAAGGCAGGCCTTCTCTCCCAGCCGATCATCGGGCACCGGAAACGCGGCTGCCTTGTGCACGCCGGGATGCCGCAGGGCAATCGCTTCAATACGAGCAGGATGGATGTTGTGGCCGCCGCGAATGATGAGATCCTTGAGGCGTCCCTCGATCTTAAGATTGCCGTGCGCATCGAGCGAACCGAGGTCGCCCGAGAGGAACCAGCCTTCACGGTTGAAGCTCGCTTCGGTGGCATCCTGGTTGCCGAAGTACCCCAGCATCAGCGTCGCCCCGCGACCCCCGATTTCACCGACTTGTCCCGGCCCCAGTGGCTTGTCGGGATCGTCAGGATCGAAGATGCGCACCTGATAGGCGCGCCCTCCGCGACCGCAGGTGCCAACGACGACCTCGGGCGCATCGTCGCGATGGGTGTACTGGTGCGATGAGTTCTCCGTCATGCCGTAGACGTTCTGCGGTGTGATGCCCTGGCGAGCCAACGTCTCGGCGACCGACGGCGGGATCGGGGCGCCCGCCATGTAGAAAACCTCCACTTGGCCGATCCGATCCGCCCCGCGCGCCTTCTGTTCCGCGAGAACATCGATCGCGTGGGTTGGGACCCCCATCACGTAGGTCGCGCCCGTTTCCACGATCCAGTCGAGCCTGCCGTGGCCCGCAGGCGGATCGTCGGTGATCAGTTGGCAGCCCGAGACCAACCACTGTCCGACGGCCACCCAGGCGATGTGGTGGGAGAGGGGGCTCAGGGTGAGGAGGCGCGTCTCGGCATCGAATTTCCAATCCGCGACGAGATCGCGCGCATTCGCAAGCAGCGTGTTATCGGAGTGCATGACGCATTTCGGTGCCCCGGTGGTCCCCGACGTGAACGCCAGGTAGACGATCTTGTCCGGGTCATCCGACGGCTCGCGATCCGACCCGGTGCCGCGCCTCGGGAAGTCATCGGGCTGCCAGACCACACGCAAGGACGGGAGATCGGCAAGCAATCGATCGAGCTGGCGCTCGTCACGGTCGGCCCCCCAACCTGGCTCCGTCACGAGCGCTGCCGCCCTCAGCCGCGCCAGCAGCGCGGCGACCTCGGGGCAGGCGTAGGCGCGGTGAAGCGACGGATTGCAGGCGAAGCCCTCACGCGAGCAGGCAAGAAAGGTGACCACCGCCTCGACGCGGTTTGACAACCACATCGATACCCGATCACCCATCGTCAGTCCTGCGGCGCGAAGGGCCGCCGCCACGCTCTCGACCCAGCGCAATAGTTCCACCCAGGTCAAGCTCGCGCGACCGCTCCGCAAAGCGACGGCATCGCCCGCCCGAGCCGCGTGCGCGACCATCAAACTGTAGAAGGTGTCGCTCGTCCACAGGCCCGAGTCGTAATAGGCCCGGGCCCGCTTTGGATCATGCAACGTCAGAAACGCGGGCACCGGCTCCTATTTTCCAAACTTCGTCGGATCGGGCTCCCGGCGGTCCGCGAAGGCCGCCCCCAGCTCCTTCGACTCGCTGCCGTCCAGATAACCGCGCAACAAAAGGTCGTGCGCCATTCGCGCCAGGCCGGAGACCCCTCCGTGGCGCGCGTTGAAGGCAGCCTTGACCGAGGCCAGAGCGAAGCTTCCGCGCGCGGCCACCTCGAAGGCGAAGTTCCTGGTCTCCTGTCGCAGCAGATCATCCGGCACGACGCGGTTGATGAGCCCGATACGCAGCGCCTCCTCGGCGGGGATTTTATGGTTGCAATACCACATCTCCTTCGCCTTCTTCTTGCCGACGAGATCCTCAAGGTACCAAGTACCGTAGCCGGCATCGAACGACCCCATCATCGGGCCGACTTGGCGAAAGATCGCGCTCGCCTTCGCGATCGTCAGATCGCAGACCATCTGCAGGACATTGCCCCCGCCGACGGCGGAGCCGTTGACGCTGGCGATCACCGGCTTCTGTAGACGGTCGATCGCCTCGTACATCTCGAGCGTGGGAAGAACGCCGGCGTAGAGGCGGGTGTCCTCCAGACCCCCCTTGCGCCCGCCGATGCAGAAGAACTTTTCGCCCGCACCGGTAATGACGAGGACGCGAGTCCGCGTCTCGCGCCGGATCTCGTTGATACAATTACGGATCTCGTGACACATGTCGGCCGTGAACATGTTGCCGTCGTCGGGCCGGTTCAGGGTCAGCGTGGCGACAGGGCCGCGCTCTTCGTAGAGGATGGTATTGAACGACACCGCTCCCGGCCTCCGTTCAGATCACGCCGGCTTGCTCAAGCTCAGAGACTCGTTCTTCAGAGTATCCCAGCAATTCACGGCACACGCGGCGGGTATGTTGCCCGAGTCTGGGCGGCAGCGAGCGCGGCACGGCGGCGTGGCCGTTGATATGGATCCCCAACCCCACCTGAGGCACCGCCCCGCTGGCGTCACGGAGCCGGAAGAAGAGGCCGCGCTCACGCAGAGTGGCATCCTCGACCGCTTCGTCGACTCGATTGATGGGCCCTGCTGGGATTCGGTTCTCAGCGAAGACCCTGAGCCAATACTTCCGCGAGCGGCGCCGCAGAACCGCCTGGATCTCGGTGATGATCGCCTCACGACCAGCGCGTCGACCGGTGTTTGTCGCGTACGTCTCGGATAGTCCGTATTCCGGTTTGCCGACGGCCTTCCAGAACCGATGCCAGATCGCGTCCGTTCCAAGGCCCAGGGTGATGGGCTCATCGGTCGTCTCGAAAGCCTGGTAGATCGCGATGGGACTGTTCTTGCCGCCGGAACGGCGCGGCACCTCGCCCGAGCCAAGATAAGGAACGATACGGCAGGATAAGAACCGGGTCATGCTCTCCACGAGCGAGACATCGATCAGCCGTTGCCGCCTGCCGCGCCCACGCTCGACCAAGGCAGCCATGACTGCCATGGCAGCGTCCTGCCCCGCCAGCATGTCGGCCGCCGGCACGGCCAGCTTTTGCGGCTCGGAGTCCGGCCCGCCGGTAAGATCCATGACGCCCGAGTATCCCTCGGCGATGAGGTCGTAGCAGACACCGTCGGCCCGAGAGCCGGTCAATCCGAAGCCCGTGATCGATGCGAATACGAGATCGTCCTTTACCGCCTTGAGCGTCTGAAAGTCGGTCCCCAACTTGGCCTGGACGCGCGGCGGCTGATTGGTTACGACCACGTCGGCGTGCTCTATGAGTTCCAGCAGGACTGCGTATCCCTCGGGGCTGGCGATGTCGAGCGCCACACTCTCCTTGTTGCGGTTCACCGACAAAAACCAGAGGGACTGATCGCCAAGAAACGGCGGTCCCCAACCGCGCGAATCGTCTCCGCCGGAAGGCCGCTCGATCTTCACCACCCGAGCGCCAAAATCCGCGAGCAGCATCGTGGCGTAGGGTCCCGCGATCGAAGTGGTCATGTCGACCACCAAGACGCCGCCGAGCAGATCGAGCCCGTGACCCGGCGTAACAGCCGGTAGGTCGTTCATGGGCAGCGGATCGTTTGTTCCACCCAGCGTGGACGCGCGTCTTTCCGCCATGGCCAATCATCCCAAGCAGTGCCGACCCCGTGGCCGTCAACCCCTTCGGAGCGACGGCGGCGGAGCGCTTACACTGCCCGCACCAAGGGCCAGGGCGCAAGGGCGGCAGCCCGGCCCTGAGGCGGCGCCCCTCACCAACGGGCTGCGAACTCCCTCAGCCCGCCAATGATCTGGATCCCGACCGACCGCCCGCTACCACGGCTCAGCTTCGTCGCCGCCTATCATCGCGGCTACGGCGAACGGCTCGCCCGCAGCATCGCGGAGCTGGCGCGCGAGGTCGCGGGCGAGGACGAGGGCTTCGGCCCGCCGGGACCAGATTGAGCCGGCCGCGCGGCATGGCGACGGGCTACTATCGGCCGCGCCGGCCCGACGCCGTCGAGGAAATTGGACACAGGTGTGAAGCCCAATGACCGAGCCGCACCTGCCACCGCTGTCCGTTCTCGATCTTTCGCCCATCAACGAGGAGGGAAACGCCGCCCTCGCGCTCGCGAATACGCTGGATCTGGCGCGCCACGCCGAGAGATGGGGCTTCACCCGCTACTGGCTGGCCGAGCATCACAACATGACCGGCATCGCCAGCGCCGCGACCGCCGTGGAGCACTGTCAGAGAAAATCGGCTTGAGCCGGGCGGGGGCGATCCGTAGTGTCGGCCGATGAAGAATCCCTTCCGATACTTCAACAGCTCGCCCGAGGTGATCCGCCTGGCGGTGATGATGTATGTCCGCTATCCGTTGTCGCTCAGGCAGGTAGAGGATCTCTTGTTCGAGCGCGGTATCGATATCTGTCACGAAACCGTGCGGTTCTGGTGGAACCGGTTCGGTCCAATGTTCGCTGCGGAGATCAGGAGGCGCCGAGTGAAGCCGGATCAATGCTACTCCCGTTGGCGCTGGCACCTCGATGAGGTGTTTGTGAAGATAAACGGGGAGGCGCACTACCTCTGGCGCGCGGTGGATCACGAAGGCGAGGTGCTCGATGCCTTCGCGACAAAACGTCGAGATCGTGGGGCCGCGCTGAAGTTCTTGAAGCGGACGATGAAGCGCTACGGGCGGCCGAAGGCCATCGTGGCCGACCGGCTGCCCTCATACCGGGCCGCGATGGTGTTGATCGGGAATGCCTCGTCTCAGGAGTGTGGGCGGTGGCTCAACAACAGAGCCGAAAACTCGCATCAACCCTTCCGACGACGAGAGCGAGCAATGGCAAAATTCCGGGACGCCAAGACTCTTCAAAAGCTCGCCGCCGTCCACGCCTCGATCCACAATCACTTCAGTCAAGACCGTCACCTGAACCGCCGTGACACTTTCAAGCAAAACCGCTCCGCCGCGCTGGCTGAGTGTCGACACCTGGCGGCCTGATGACCTCAGCACGGCGGCCTTCGCAGGCCAACATGGCTTACTCTGACAATGCCCATTCAGCCGCCGATCGGATTCGTGAAGCTTATTGTCGGCCCTCCGGGTGACGATCTAATTCTCGGCGTTCGCGCGGTGGGCCCGAACGCGGATGCGATTGTTGGCGCTGCGGCGATCATGATCGAACGGAACCTCCCTTATAACTACATATTAGAGTCGATCTTCCCCCACCCGTCCTTGCTGGAATGCCTTAAGGGTTCTGCACATATCATCGCAGGAGATTCTCTTCAGTATGAAGAGGGAGAAGAACTAACCATTCGGCAGGAGCTCGGCGGCATAACTTCGTGATGTTGCCCCGGCTTTCCGCTCTACGTCCACCTGCGAACCCTGGGGCGCGACGTGTCGGCGACCTTCGAGCGTGATGTCAGGGCATTCTCAAACGACCTGATTGCGCAGCGGGTCGGCGCGCCGCGACAGGCGGTCGAGGTTCTCGGTCAGAATATCGAGGACGTTGTCCTCGTACTTGCGGGTCTCGCCGGCGGTGTGCGGCGTGAGGAGGCAGTTCTCGAGCGACCACAGCGGCGAATCGGGGCCAAGCGGCTCCTCCCCCACAACGTCGATGCCGGCGCCAGCAATGGATCGGCTGCGCAAGGCGTCGATCAACGCCTGCTCATCGACGCAGCCGCCACGGGCGACGTTGACCAGGTACGACGAGGGCCCCAGCGCCGCCAATGCGTCGGCATCGATGATATCGCGGGTCGCTGGCGTGAGGGGGCAGGCGAGCACGGTGAAATCAGCGCGGGGCAGCAGCTCTAGCAGAGCGTCCGGCGTATGAAGCTCGTCGACATGGTCGATCGGCGCCGCCGTGTCCCGCTTCACGCCGATCACCGTCATGCCGAACGCGCTCGCGAGCCGGGCGATGCGCCCGCCAATCTTGCCGAGGCCAATGATGAGCATGATCTTGCCGGGGAGCTCTTCCTCGCGCCGCGCTACCTCGGAGATCATGCCCCGCCAGTGTTGTGCGCGCTGATTGTCGCGCCCGGTATGGAGCTGGCGGGTGAGCGCCAAGACCAGCGCCAGGGCGTGATCGCTCACCGCATTGACGTTGGCGCCGCCGGCATGGGCGAGGCGCACGCCGTTCGCCCGGATCGCGTCCTGGTCGAACTGGTCGAAACCAGCGGCGCATGACTGGATAAAGCGCAGCCGGTGGGCGTCCGCGAGCAGATCGTTGTGCCATAAGCCCGAGATGACCAGGACCTCGGCCTCGGCGACCCGGGCGCGCGTATCCTCAGGCGTCCAAGTCTGGAAGTGCGGCACGCCCGCGTCGCGACGCGAGAACGTCGTCGACAGTTGATAGGCGGCATGGGCGAAGTGGATGGTGGTCTGCTGGCAGTCCATTGTCGTCCCTCGCTCAGGCGCTTAGCCGTCGCGGGCGATGGTCCGCTCGGCCCAGTCTTCGAGATGGGGGACGAAAAACCGGACGACCGCGCGCACCGCCTGAAACCGCCACACCCCGTCGCGGCGCACCATGTCGTCGTTGTACTGAGATACCAGCCAACGCCCTTCCGACTGCCCGCCCTCGTCGCGAAGGGTACAGGGCATCAACAGCCACCACTTGGCGTTCGCGCGATCGCCATCGACCGAGATGACCGGGTTCAGCACCAAGTGCGCGGCGAACGTGATCTGGCTCGAGACGCCGCTGAAAAACGTGTGAATCGCGGCGTGTCCCTGGTGGACCCCGAACTCCTCGCCGCCGTCGAACACGCCGTCGGGCACGAACACCGAACAGATTCCATCGGCATCGTAGCCGTCGTCGCAGAAGGCGCAGTACCGGGCCTTGAGGTCCTTGATCGCCTCGATGGACGTGAGGCGCTCGACTTGCTGTTGCAAAGTGGTCTCGGTCATGTGCTGGCTCCCAGGTGTGCCGCCAATGGCGGGGACGACAGCGGAGCCTAGGCCATGACGAGACGCTCGTCAGCGCTATTCGGGTTTCCTTGACGCGCCTTCTAACCTGGATCATTGCCGCGCCGCTCGCTCCTCCCTACCATCGCTCGATATCCCAAGGCCAAGCGGTTAGGAGGCGGCAATGGAAATGAACACGCTCGATCATGTAACGATCTCGACCAACGATCTGGAGGCGACCCGTAAGTTCTATTGCGATGTTCTCGGGCTTGAAGTGGGCTTTCGACCCCCGTCGATCGCGGACCGGGTCAAGGGGATATGGCTCTATCCCGCCGATGGCAAGCCGCGCGTCCATGTCATTGCCTTTGAGGAGGATGTTGGCGAAGGCAGCGCCGCGTTCAATCACTTCGCCTTCACCGCGCGCGGGGGCGACGGCTTCAAGGCTCACCTGGAGAAGCTCGGGGTGGCCTACCGGGAGGCCAACTTGCCGGATATCGAGCTCTACCAAATCTTCTTTCACGATCCCCAGGGAATCGAGATCGAAGTGACTTTCGAGGGTGTGGAGAGGCCGCGGGAGGTCATCGAGGCCGGCGACAAGGTCACGGTGGCGGCATAGGCCACGGGCGACCCCGGCTATTATTAGCCGGGTAATATTGACATCCTATTTTACCCGGCTAATACTAGCCGGATGAGCACCACACCTAAAATATTCGTGGCCTTCGCCGGCACCGTCGTCATCGCACGAGGCGCGCCGGCCGACGTTGCGCGCCGCTGCAAGGCTCGGCTCGATCAGGGCGAGCAAGAGCGCGTGGCGGTGTTCGACCATGAGACCGGGCGTCCGGTGGACATTGATTTCACTGGCGACGAGGCGGCGGTCTTGGCCAAGCTCGCGGCCCACCCCATGGTCGCGCCGCCACCCCAAGAATCCGCCAAACGAAGGGGGCCGGGCAGGCCCAAACTCGGGGTCGTCTCGCGCGAGGTGTCGCTCCTGCCGCACCAGTGGCGTTGGCTCGCCGCAAAGCGCGGCGGCACTTCGGCGACCCTGCGCAAACTGGTCGACGCGGCCCGAAAAGAGGGCGCGCCCCACGAGGAGACCCGCCAGGCGATCGATGCCGCGCACTGTTTCATGTGGGATATCGCCGGTGACCAACCGGACTTCGAAGAGGCCACGCGCGCGCTTTTCGCTCAGGATTTCGACACCTTCGCTCAACTCGTCTCAGGGTGGCCCATTGGTATCCGCGAACAACTGGAACGGTTCACGAAGCGGGCGCGGCACAGCGACCCGTCGGGTGCCAGTGTTCCGCCTGGCGAGCAAACGGCGCCCGCGCCACGCCCCCCCAACACGTCGCGATGAACGCGCCCGCACCGCCCCCCGCGAGCACGGCTTCGAGCCCGTCCAGGTCGAGGGCACCCTCCCCGTACATCTTCGCGGCACGCTGTACCGGAACGGTCCGGGCATCCTCGAACAATTCGCACGCCACTATGACCACCTGTTCGAGGGCGACGGCGCGATCACGGCGATCTGGTTCGCCGATGGTGGCGCGCTCGCGGCGGCACGGGTGATCGAGAGCGCCGGATTGCGGGGAGAGCGCGCGGCGGGCCGACACCTCAGCAGCTTCGCGGCGCCCTGGCCCACCCGGGTGCGCCGGATGCTCACCGGTCGGCTCAAGAACACCGCCAACACCCACGTGGTCGAGTGGCGGGGGGCGTTGTAAGCGTTGAACGAGGGCGGCAGGCCCACTCAACTCGACCCTGACTCCTTGCGCACAATCGGCGAGTCCGATCTGGGCGGCGTCGTTGCGACGACATTCTCGGCCCATCCACATCGGGTGGCCCGTCGCCGCACGCTTTACAACTTCGGCATGTCCTACGGGAAGCAGACCACACTGACGTTGTTCGCGCTGCCCGACGACGGGCCGGCCCGGTTTCTGGGCCGGATCCCGTTGTCCCGCCCGGTGCTGCTGCATGACTTCAATCGCCACCGACAAGCATCTGGTGCTCTTCGTCTCACCGGTGCGCCTGGTCGTGTGGCGGATGATGATGGCGCTGCGGTCGTTCACTGACAATTTCAAGTGGACCCCGTCCGATGGAACCGAGGTCATCGTGGTGCCGATCAACACCCCCGACCGTCCGATCCGCTTTCGCACCGATCCCTTCTGCCAGTTTCACTTTGCCGGCGCCTTTGAAGACCGGGGAGAGATCGTCGTCGACTATGTCCGCTACCCGGACAGCCGCTTGTTGGGGGCGCTCGGAGACGGCACCGAACTGTCGTGGACGGACCCCAGCGCCCATGTCCACGGCGAGCTGCACCGGGCCCGGATCGATCTCGCGAAGAAGAAGCTGCGCTCGGCTCCGCTATGGGACGGGCATTGCGAGTACCCGCGAATCGCGGAGCAGGTCGCGGGCGGTCGCCACCAGCACATCTGGCGGCAAAGCAGCCGCTATGTCGATGGCGTGATGCACTTCCAGATCAGCCGCATCGACGAAGACGGCGCCGTGCGCCACCACACCTTCGCGCCCGGAGAACTCTGCTCGGAGCCGGTGCTGGCGCAAAGCCAGACCGGGCGCGAAAACGGTGGCTCGGTGCTCACCCTGGTCTACGACAGCCACACGGCGCGCAGCCACGTGGCCGTGTTGGATGCGCGGACGCTCACACCTCGGGTCCGCGTGCAGTTAACCCAGGCGATTCCGCTGACGTTCCATGGCAGCTGGTGGCCGATGGCCGCACCACCCAGTTGACGTGGGTCCGGCCGGCGGGATCATACTGCGGCGAGGTAATCCAGCGCGGCCTGCGCGCCGGCGGGCCGATGGGGAACGCCGGCGCGCGCGAGTCCCATTTCGACGCCTGCCAAGGTGCCGATCAGCATCAGGTCGTTGAAGTCGCCAAGGTGACCGATGCGGAAGACCTTGCCGGCGAGCCGGCCGAGGCCATTGCCGAGCGCCATGTCGAAGTTTTCGAGCACCACCTGGCGGAAGGCGTCAGCGTCGTGGCCCTCGGGCATCAGCACGGCCGTGAGCGCGTTGGAGCCCTGGGCCGGATCGCGGCAGACCAGCTCCAATCCCCAGGCGCCGACGGCGTTCCGCGCCGCCGCGCCGTGACGGGCGTGCCGGGCGATCACCGAGTCGAGGCCCGCCTCGAGTAGCATGGCGAGGGCCTCGCGGAGACCGAACAGCAGGTTGGTGGCCGGCGTGTAGGGAAAAAAGCCGCGTTCATTGGCACTCAGCATGTCCTGCCAGTCCCAATAGGACCGTGGCGTCCCAGCGTCGTGGGAGGCGGCCAGGGCCTTGCCGCTGATGGCGTTGAAGCCGAGCCCCGGCGGCAGCATCAGGCCCTTCTGGGAGCCACAGACGGTCACGTCCACGCCCCACTCCCCGTGCCGGTATTCGATCGACCCGAGCGAGGAGACGGTATCGACGAGCAACAGCGCCGGATGACCGGCGTCGTCAAGGGCGGCGCGGATCGCCGGGATGTCGCTGGTGACACCGGTCGAGGTCTCGTTGTGGACGACGCACACCGCTCGAATCAGATGCCGCCAATCGTCGACCAGCGCCGCCTCGATCGCCGCCGCGTCGACGCCCGAGCGCCAATCGGCCTGCATTAACACGACATCGAGGCCCAAGCGCGCCGCCATGGCGCGCCATAGGGTGGCGAAGTGGCCAGTCTCGTACATCAGCACCCGGTCGCCGGGCGCGAGCGTGTTGACCAGGGCGGCCTCCCAGGCGCCAGTGCCCGAGGACGGAAAGACCACCACCGGCTCAACGGTGCGGAAGACCTGCTTGAGCCCGTCGAGCACCTCCAGCGTCATCGTCTGAAATTCAGCCCCCCGATGGTCGATGGACGGGCGCGCGATGGCTCGCAGCACCCGGTCGGGCACGTTGGTCGGGCCGGGGATCTGCAGGAAGTGGCGGCCGCTGGGGTCGGAATGCGTCATCGGAACCGGTGTTTGAGGGGGCACTCGGGAGACTGTGCCAGCCCTGGCACGGCAGGTTCAACCCATCGCGCGCGACGCGCTAATTTCACGCCGCGCGCCGGCGTTCCGATACATGGGTGAAGGCTAGTACGGCGACCGCGCTCGCGAGCGCACCGAGGTGCCAGTATAGGTCGAGCGGCCACAGCAGAGCGATCCCAAGCGCCGCCAAGACCGGCCGCCAAGCGAGCGCGACAGGGGCCTCGCCATGGCCCTCATAGGCGGCCGACAAGGAATAGATGCCGGTGGTGCCGAAAATGAAGATCTCTATCGCCACCGCCCAGTCGCCTGACAGGAACGGCGTGTAGGCGAACAGCAGTGGAATCACGTAGAGCCCCTTGGCGATCCGCCAGGCCGTGAAACCCGTCGCCATCGGCCGGGTCCCGGCGATCGCCGCCGCCGCGAAGGCGGTGAGGCAGACCGGCGGGGTGACGTTGCTGTCCTGGCTCAGCCAAAAGATGATCATGTGCGCCGACAACAGCGCGGTCGTCAGCAGCGCCGGATCGAGCGCCTGCTCCACAAGCACTAGCACGAGGTCGGGGGGTACTAGCGCGACCAGCGCGGCCGCGTCTGCTGAGCCCATCGGCTGGCCCAGGAGCGCCGTCCGGTCGGGCGCCGCCAACGCGAGAATGGCCCTGGCCCCGTCGGGCAGCGCGCCGCTGGCGACCGCCTCGATCAGGTGGGCCTCGGCTATCAGCCCGTAGAGCGCGGGCGCCGACAGTGTGCCGACCAGGATGTAGGCTGCGGTGACCGGCAGCCCCATGCCGAGGATCAGGGAGGCCAGCGCGATCAGGATGATCGCGAGGATCAGGCTGCCGCCGGCCCAGTCGGCCATCAGGAGCGAGATGGTGTTGCCGATGCCCGTCGCCGCGACGACCATCACGATCAGGCCGACCGCGACCAGCAGCATCGCGGTGCCAGCCATGTTGCGCGCGCCCAGCGCCAGCGCCTCCAGGATCGCGCGTGGTCCCATCCGGTTCGGCGTGAGCCAGCTCGAGACGATCACCGCGACGATACCTGCGGCCGCCGCGTAGGTCGGGGTGAAGCCGTAGGCGAGCATGGCGATCAGGACGCCGATCGGCGCCAGAAACGTCAGGCCGCCCCGGCGCATGACCGCCATGAACGGCAGCGCATCGTCGTCGAGGCCACGAAGGCGGTGCTTCTTGGCCTCGATCCGCACCAGGAAGGCCACCGACAGGAAGTACATCAGCGCCGGCAGGACCGAGACGGCGACGATGGTGAAATAAGGGATCTGGGTGTAGCTCGCCATCACGAACGCGCCCGCCCCCATGATCGGCGGCATGATCTGGCCGCCAGTCGAGGCCGATGCCTCGACCCCGGCCGCGAAGCGGGGTGGAAAACCCGCTTTCTTCATCAGCGGAATGGTGATGACGCCGGTCGACACGGTGTTGGCGATGGCCGAGCCGGAAACAGTCCCGGTCAGCGCCGATGCGATGACGGCGACCAACCCCGGTCCCCCCGCTACGCGCCCGGCCACGCCGCGCGCCATGTCGACCACGAAATCGCCAGCGCCCGAACGGACCAGGAAGGCGCCAAACAGGATGAACATGAAGACGAAGGTCGAGGAGATGCGGGCGATCGGCCCGAACATGCCCGAGACCTCGAAATAGCTGCGGAACAGGGTGGTCTCAAATGTCAGACCAGGAAAGCGGAACATCCCGCCGATCAGATGACCCCACCAGAACACATAGGCGAGCCCTACTACGCACAGCGCCGGGATCAACCAGCCCGCCGTACGGCGTGCGAACTCGAGCCCCAGAAGCACCGCGAGGATCGCGAACACCCAGTCGCTTGCGTTGAACGTGACTCCGCGATCGTAGAGCGGATCGAGGCCGAGGATGACGTAGACGGCGCACAGCATCGCCAGGACGCCGAGACCGGCGTCGATCGCCATCACCGCGCCGGGACGCCGCGCGGACCAGCGCGCCGAGATAGGAACGGTTAGGGCACAGAGAAACGCGAGACCACCCCAATGCAGCGCCGAGAGCCACAGTTCAGGCAGCGTGCCGAACGTGTTGGCATACAAGTGGAAGACCGAAACGACGACGCCGAACCAAAAGACCACCCCGCCCAGGAGGCCGTCACCGCGCATCGCCATCGGCGCCGACTACGGCGCGATCAGCGCGGCGGGAATCTCGATGCCGACCTCGCGATAGTACCGCGCGGCGCCCGGATGTAGCGGCGCGGGCAAGCCCGCCAAGGCCTGGTCGAGGGACATCGCTTTGGTCGCTTTGTGGATGCTGTGGAGGAACGGGAGGTTCTCGTAGATCGTCTTGGTGATCAGGTAGACCGCGTCGGCGTCCACGTCGGTCCGCACGGCCAGGAAGTTGGGTTGCGCGATGGTCCTGATCTCCGCGCCCTGGCCGGGATACGTGCCGGCCGCGATCACGTAGCGGGTCCATAGCTCGCCGCCGCCGTTGGCCTGATCAAGTTGGTCGTCGGTGAAATCGAGGACGACGAGACCGTCGCCAACCGAGGCGAACACCCGCGTCACGGCGCCGATGGGCACACCGCCAGGCATGTTGAAGCCCTCGATGGTGCCGTTTTGTAGCGCATCGGCGCTTGGCCCGTAGCCGAGGTTCACGATGTCGAACGTCGCCTCGGGATCGAGGCCAAGATTGGTCAAGATCTCGAGGCCGGAGCCCTCGGTGCCCGAGTTCCGTTTGCCGATCGAGAACTTCCGGCCCGTGAGGTTCGCCAGATCCGCGATCGTCCCTGACGCGGCGTGTTCCGAGCGGACCGCGAAGTGTTCGACGTTCCGCCACAACATGGTGACCGAGCGCAGATATTCCTGCGGGCCGTCCGCCGCGACCTTGCCGGTCCCCGTCCACGCCCAGCGCCCGAACAGACCCTGTAGGATCGCGAACTGCGCCTGGTCTTCGCGCAACAGCTTGACGTTCTCGCCGGAACCGGCCGAACTGATCGCCGCCATGGCGATGTCTTCACGCGGTGCCAGCTTGACCTTGACGAGCGTCGCGATCGCCACGCCGACCGGATAGTAAGTGCCACCCGTGGTCGCCGTACTGAGAATGTAGGTGCGCTCCTGAGCGGTGGCGCCCCCTGACAGCCACAGACTCGCGACGGCCAACAGTGTGGCCAACAAGACGCCAAGTCTGGCGCAGGCATTGGACATCATGGTCCTCCTCCATCCCGTGGCGGCGTGGTTCGGGGGCGCTCGACGGGAACCTCGCCGTCGCCGAGGTCCCAGAATAGGCCGGTAGCTATCGAGAGGCCTTCGCGCAGGATCGATTTGAGGCCGTGTTCATTGGCCGCGTGTTGCGCACAGCCTGCGTAGGAGTGGGGGACCCAGACGGTCGGTAGGCCCAGCCCTTCGGAGAAGCAATCGTTGGGCAGCGAGCCGCCGAGGTTCGGCAACAGCGCCGGCCGCCGTCCGACGGTCCGCTCAATCGAGCGCGCCGCCCAGCGCACCCAGGGATGGTCGGGATCGAGCCGGGTCGCGCGGAAGAGGCTACCAGACGAGAGCTCGACCCTCACCGTCTCAAATCCGTGTCGGTCGAGATGGCGCCGTAGGGCGGGCATGAACGCGTCGGGTTCGGTGTCCACGGTGTAGCGAATCTGGCAATGGGCGTTGGCGCGCGGCGGTATCGCGTTGACCGGGTTCTCCGGGTTGCCGGTCTTGAACGCCAGCACCTCGAAGGTATTCCACCCGAACACCTTCTCGGCCGGCGTCAGGCCGGGCTCGCCCCAGTCGGGGTCGATCGTTGGATCGGACTCGCTGGGTTCGACCGCGCAATCGGCCAGCGCCTCGCGCACCGAGTCGGGTATGGCTTGGGGCACGAGATCGCGCGCGTTCACCCGCCCGGTGGCCGAGACGATCGAGGCGATGGCGTTGGCGAGGATGATGCCGGGGTTGGCGAGGAGGCCGCCCCAATTGCCCGAATGGTGGCCGCCCTCGCGCAGCTCGACCTTGAGCTCGAAATCGAGCGCGCCGCGGCTGCCCATGAACAGCGTCGGCCGATCGGCGCTGAGCCGAGGTCCGTCCGACGCCAGCAGGAGATCGGCGCCGAGCTGCTCGCCGTTCTGGTCGCACAACTCGCGCAGGCCCGGCGAACCGATCTCCTCGCCGGTTTCAATCAGGATCGTCGAGTTGAATCCGAGGTGCCCACGCTCGGCGAGCACCAGCGCTAGGGCGGCGAGGTTGATCGAGTGCTGGCCCTTGTTGTCGGCGACGCCGCGCCCGTAGAGCCTGTCGCCGCGGGCCGTCAGCGTCCACGGCGAGAGGCCGTCGAGCCACTCGCGCTCCAGGCCCCGCACGACATCGCCATGGCCATAGGTCAGCACCGTGGCCAGGGCCGGAGTCTCGACCCGACGGGCGACGAGGAACGGCCCGCCTGCCGCCACCGGATTGACAAGGATTTCGACCGTGTATCCCATCTCCTCGAGCCTGGGGCCGATCTCGTCCTGCAGGTATGCGAACAAATGGGGCCGGCTTTCGGGTACCTGGCTCTCGGTGCGGATCGCGACCCGACGGGCCAGGTCGTCTATGTACCCGCCACCATCGAAATGGGCCTCCGCGCGCGCGATCGCGGCCGCGCGGCTCATCTGTCTCCTCGATGCGTTTCCTCGCCACCGCCCATGCCGTATTATGACCCAGAGCGGCGGCGGGCCAAGGCCGCCCGGTGATTCTGGGACTCCGAGGGCAGCGGCGCTCGTCCTTATTGGTCCGCACAGGGCCGGCGCGCCCAGAGGTAAACGAACCCGAGATGCAAACGATCGAGGATCTGGGCAAGTTCCCATCGGAGAACCCAAATCCAGTCCTCCGGCTCGACGCCGCCGGGGCGGTTCTCTATGCGAACGCGGCGGCCGAGGCGCTCGGCGGGCTGCTCGCCGAGGCCGACGGCCGCATCGTTGCGCACCCGCTGGTCGAGGCTGTCGCCGAAACCTTCCGAACCGGCGAGACCCAGGAGCTCGACTTCACGGCCGGACAGCGGCTTTTCGCGATGGCCTTCACGCCGGTTCCGGGCGAGCAGTACATCAACGTCTACGGGCGTGAGGTCACCGAGGAGCGCCGGGCCCAGGCGCGCTCGCGCGAGCTGGCGAAATTTCCGTCCGAGAATCCCAACCCGGTACTGCGGGTCGATCCCCAGGGGCGGGCTCTCTATGCCAATGACGCGGCCCAACGGCTGGTCGGTTTGCTCGAGCGCGGAGATGCTCAAGAGATGCTGACCGCCGGACTCGTGGCCTCGGTCGCGCGCGCCTTCACGACCGTTGAGTCAGTGACGGCCGACCTGGAGAGCGGCGAGCGGACCTATGCGCTGGTCTTCATGCCGGTGCCGGGCGAACAGTACGTCAACGTCTACGGGCGCGATGTCACGGCAGAGCGACGGGCGCACGCGGAGATCGTTGCGGTCAAGAACTTCAACGAGAACGTCCTGCAAAACCTCTCGAACGGGGTCATCACCCTTGATAGCGCGCAACGCATTACCAAGGTCAACCGCGCGGCGCTCCGCATTCTTGGGCGCGACAACGTCGACGATCTGGTCGGCGTCGTGGTCTCGGATCTGCTTGGGCCCGCGAACCAATGGGTGCTAGACAGCCTCGCCGAGGCGGACGACGACGGACAGCCGCACGTGCAGCTCGACCGCGAGATCGACCTGGGCGACTCGGGACGGGTCTCGGTCAATGTCACGTCGGCCCCGCTCGCCAGTCTCGACCGGCATGCCAAGGAGTACATGCTGGTTCTGGAGGACATCACCCGGGAAAAGCGGATCAAGGGGACGATGGTCCGTTTCATGTCGGACCGCGTCGTCGAGCAGCTGCTCGATCTCGACGAGACCCTGCTAGGGGGCGCCGCTCAAGAGGTCACCATCTTGTTCGCCGACATTCGCAACTTCACCGGTCTGTCCGAACGGCTGGGCGCGCGCGAGATGGTAGCTGTCCTGAACGACTATTTCGCCCTCATGGTGGATGTCATCTTCAAGCACGGCGGGACCCTGGACAAGTTCATCGGCGACGCGATCATGGCCGTGTTCGGCGCACCGTTCGTCGCGGCGGATGATACCGACGATGCCGTGGCGACAGCGATCGAGATGCTGGCACGGCTGCGCGAGTTCAATCAGCGGCAGGAGTCCGAAGGCAGATCCACCCTCAAGATCGGCGTTGGCATCGACACCGGCGAAGTCGTCGCCGGGACGATCGGCTCACCCCGGCGCATGGACTACACCGTGATCGGCGATCATGTGAACGTCGCGTCGCGCGTGGAGTCGGCGAACAAATACTACGGCACCCGAATTCTCGTCACCGAGGACACCCGGAAACGCTTGCGCAAGGACCATCGGATCCGCGAAATCGACAAGGCGCGGGTAATCGGCCGGGATGGTCCGGTGACTCTGTTCGAGATTCTCGACTACCACGACGATGACTCGTTCCCCAACATCGAGAATGTCCTAGCGGCCTACGAGCAGGGCTTGGCGCACTATCGCGCCCAAGAGTGGGACGAGGGCGCCGCCCATTTCGCCGAGGCGCTGCGCGGCAATCCGAACGATCGCCCGACTCAGATATTCCTCGATCGCTGCTGGACACTGAAGGCGCGGCCGCCGCGCGCGGCCTGGACCGGGGTCACCGACTTCAACTGATTTCACAGTGGTCTGAGTCGCGGCATCGCGAGAGGCTCAGCGCGTTTCGGCCTCAGCCTCGGCGCGCAGCTCGACGCGGCGGATCTTGCCGGACACGGTCTTGGGCAGGGCGTCGCGAAATTCGATCTCGCGCGGATACTTGTAGGGCGCGGTCTGGCCCTTGACGAAGTCCTGGATTTCTTTTTCGAGCGCTGCCGAGGGCTCATAGCCCGGCGCCGCGATCACGTAGGCCTTGACGATGGCGCCGCGCAGCGCATCGGGCTTGCCGACCACCGCCGATTCGGCCACCGCCGGATGCTCTTGCAGCGCGCTCTCCACCTCGAACGGGCTGATCCGATAGCCGGCCGATGCGATGATGTCGTCCGAGCGCCCGACGAACCAGATATAACCATCCGCGTCGCGGGTCGCGGTGTCGCCGGTGAAATACCAGCCGTGGCGGAAGCACTGCTGGTTGGCCGCCGCGTCCGCGTAGTAGCCGTGGAAGAGCCCTAGGGGATGAGGATCGGTCATCCGCACCGCGATGTGGCCGATCTCGCCGTCCGCGACCGGTGCGCCCTCGTCGTCGACGACATCGACGTCGACGCCCGGCACCGGCCGACCCATTGAGCCGGGCCGGACGGTAAGGCCTGGCATATTGGCGACGATATTGATGGTCTCGGTCTGGCCATAGCCGTCGTGGATCTCAGTGCCGGTGGCGTCCTTCCAGACCCGCATCACCTCGGGGTTGAGCGGCTCCCCAGCGCCGATCGAGTGGCGGATCGAGCCGAGGTCGTAGTCGCCGAGCGCGGCCTGGGCGAAGACCCGGTAGACGGTCGGCGGCGCGCAGAACGTGGTCACGCCCAGCCGACCAATCAGGCGCAGGTGGGCATCGGCATCGAAGCGGGGATCGCCGTCATAGAGCACCACCGTGGCCCCCATCAGCCAGGGCGGGAACAACATGCCCCAGGCCGCCTTGGCCCAACCGGTATCCGACAGGGTCCAGTGGATATCGTCCTCGCCGAGGTCCATCCAATAGCGCCCCGTGATGGCGTGGGCGAGGGCATAGCCGTGGTCGCGCGGCACCATCTTGGCGAAGGCGGTGGTGCCGGACGTGAAGTAGGCGAGCATCATATCCGCAGCGCGCGAGGGCGGCGCGTCGGCCCGTTCGAGGCGGTTGGAAGCGGCCGCGCAGGCGTCCTCGTAGGTAACCCAGTCGGGCCTGTTCTCACCGATCAGAATCAAGTGTTCGAGGCTTGGACAGCGGGCTCGAATCGCCTCGATCCTATCGGCCCCATCCGCGCTGACGACGGCGATCTTCGCCCGCGATTTGTTGATGCGGTACTCGATGTCCTTGGCCGTCAGCAGATTGGTGCCAGGCATCGCGACCACGCCGGCCTTGATGCAGCCGATCATGACCTCGTACCATGCCGGCACGCGCGGGATCATGACGAAGGCGAAGTCGCTTTTAGCGGCGCCGAGATCCATGAGCACGCGGGCGAAGCGGTTGGACGCCGCGGCGAGGTCGGAGAAGCTGTGGTGCGACATCGTCTCGCCGCTGCGCGTGACATGGATGAACGCGGTCTTGTCGGCCTCACGCGCGCGCCGATCGATCTCGTCGAAGCCAAAATTGTAGAACTCGGGGATGGCGAGCCGCACGGCGGAGCGCATCCGTTCGTAACCGCCGCCCTTGGGTAGCTCGATCATCTGGCCGGTTCCCTCTCGGGTGGCGAGGCCCGCCCAACGTCCCCGACAACAGAGAAGTCCATCATGTGTCCACGATCTAATCGCCGTCCGTTCGCGGTTTCACCGTCTTCTCCAATACTACCGTCACATTCGCATCAACGGGCATTAGCTTGCCAAAATAGAGGCCGCAAATCGCGACATTCACGATATCTCTAAGGCCATAGATGCACCTTCGGAGAGCCGCACGGCCGCGCCAGCGCTTGGAGCTTCCCATCGGTCGCGCGGCATTGTGGGTCGACACCAGCCGATATCCTGCAAGGGCTCCAAGTTGTCCGATACTATCTGCGCTCAGCGTCGTCTTGTGCGTAAGGTCGCCGTGCTGCCACACTCGTCCGAATGGACTCGCCCCGTTCGGAAATCGCGCGACCACTCTGCCGTTGGTACGGAGGAAAGCCCGCGCATCGGTAAGGAGGTCGGTGATCTCGCCGAGGGTAAGGTGCTCCAGGACATCGAAGCAAACCGGGAGATCGGCTTGTCCGCGATCCTTATCTTCAAGCGTCGCGAGTGTTCTGCGCTCGACATCGTGCCCCCGCTCACGGGCTGAGAGACAGAAGGCTTCGTTCCGCTCAACACCGAATACCTCGAATCCCGCGGACCGTGCCCAGTCGAGAAAGACCCCACCGCCAAATCCGATTTCTATGATCCGCGCGCCGGGCGCCAAACCGGCTCGCCTCATTTCGGTCGAGAACTGCGCTGCACGGCGCCTTGGCTCGTCGCGCTCCCAATCTACTTTCCAAGCCGGATACGCCGCGTAGAGTAGATCGACGATCTCCGCATCGGTGGCGTGCCGGCCACGTTCCGGTCCGGGTTCGGTGCTCGATCGCATCTAACTAACCCTGCGTCGCTCGCACGCTCAGGCCGCGTACCCGCCCCCGTGGCCTCGCCGTCTCCCCCGCGTTGTGTTCAGCGCACAGCGAGGACATCCACTTGACGGTGGGGATGCAGTGTCTCCGCAAATATTTTCATTCGGCTGACCACTTCATCGATTGACCTAAAGTCGTGCTCGTTCACCGAGCTTGAAGTTGGAGGGAGAACAACTCCTTTGCTGTAGTTTGCGCTCAGATATTTAGACAGAACGCTCATGTATTCGCCATGACGGACAAGACCATAAGGCCAAAACTCAAACAAGATTGCATCGACTCCCTCAAAAAAGACAGGGCCGCCACCAACAATTCTCGCTTCAGCGCCCTGGGTATACATCTTGACGAAAATGGGTCGTGAGAGGCTGTCGGCGGAAATCAGGTCATCGAGACGACAAGTCGTCAGTTTGATCTTTTCTCTGCGATGCTCTCCCATGGCGTCCTTGCCTCGGTGGTTCGTCGCGGCGATTCGATTGTCCCCACGATTCGTCGGGCCTCTCTAAAACTCGACGCTTCTTTCGGTGTCGTAAAGCACTGTATTGTGTACCCGCACCCGGTCTGCAACCCCGCTGAGGGCGATGTTGTCCGCCAACAACATGAACACGTCCGGATCAGCCTCAAAGGCTTCACAGTCGATCCCTTGAGCGGCTATTGGCAAGGTCATGAGGCCAATATTCGCCCCAATATCGACGAATGTACCGCCCTTCCCGCGGCCAAAGAGCTCGAGAATCACTTCGACGAGATGCCAGCTGTAACGGTCACTCTGGGCATAGGGCAGGAAGACCCCATGGTCCCGCGGATTTCCAAGCACGGGACCATTCAACCCATTGACGCCAATCCGTCGAACTTCTAGTGCCTCTGCAGCCGCAGACAAAAGCGCTAGCTGGACCCGTCTTGGAAGTACTCCAACCAATCGCCGTACAAGTGGTACCGTAGCCTGACGAACGCGCCATTCATAATTCTTAAATCTTTCGCGTAGTGGCCGCCGGTAACAGGCGCTTTGCCGTTGTTCGAATGTGTTGAGTCATGCCTCGACGCCGGTCTTCCCATACTACCCTGTCGAGGCGCGGCTGCTAAGCGGTGTTCGGCCGCCCCCGCACCGCGAAGTCGGTGGCCGTATCGGGCGAAAGGGGTTTGCTGAACAGGTAGCCCCGACCGTATTCGCACTCGAGCCCCGCAAGGGCGCCAACCTCCGGCTCGTTCTCGATGCCCTCGGCGACGATGGTCATGTCGAGCGCCTTGGCGAGGCCGACGATGCTTTGGACGATGCGCAGGCTGGTGTCGCTGCCCAACATCGTGGTGACGAAACTTCGGTCGATCTTGAGCGTGTCGATGGGGACGCGGTGGAGGTCGCTGAGGCTCGAATAGCCGGTTCCAAAATGGTCGATGGCGATGCCCAGTCCGAGTTCCTTCAGTCCATCGAGCACGGCGGACGCGACCTGCGGGTTACCGATCAGCGCGCCCTCGGTGAGTTTGACCTTGACGTCTTGTGCCCCGATGCCGCTGGCGGACATGGCGTCGCGGAGATCCGTCACCACGCTAAGGTCGGCGAAGCGCAGGCCCGAGAGATTGACGCTAAGAAACGGTCGCTCGCTGTCCGCCCAACGCTCGTGAATTTGGGCCAGGGCCTGGAAGGCGGCGGGGAACAGCCACCGGTCGAGGTCGGGGATCAGTCCGCCGGCTTCGGCGATGGGAACGAACTCGCCGGGCGAAACCAAGCCCCGGCGGGGATGTTGCCAGCGGATCAGCGCCTCGTAACCGGCGACGCTGCGGCCCTCGAGCCACATGACGGGCTGCATGACCAGCCGCAGTTCGCCCCACGAAATGCCATCGGTAAGTTCCTGCTCGAGCCTCAGATGGTGGCGAAACGCCTTCGTACTGGCGGTCGTACTCATCGGCCTCGTCGGCGGGCCGGCCAGGCGCTTGGGCCGCGCTCGGCGCGAGCGTGCCGCCCATCAATTCTTGGACTCCGCAGAAGCGCTTCAAGAGCAGGCGCAGAAGCATCGAGGTTGTGGTATCAGCGCTCTGCAGTTTACTTTGAATCTGTTCGGGTGAGATCGTGATGACCTCGGTCTCCTCGACCGCACGCGCCGTGGCGGTGCGCGGGCTGTCGTCGATGAGGGCCATCTCGCCGAAAATCTCGCCCTCGCCCAACAGCCCGAGGCGCATCTGCTGTCCGTTGCGCAGGCGACTAATATCGACCTCGCCGCGTTCAATGATGAACGCAGCATCGCCTGGCATGCCTTCAGCGAATATCAACTCGCCGGGCTGAAAGACCTGGCAGCGATCACCGCCAGCGGTCTCGCGTTTCATCTTGCTCCCGTCCCTCAACGGCGCGTGGCCGTTACGGCCACCGTGCGGACGTCCGAGAGCTACTCCGCAGAGCTCTCGCCGCCCGCCGACCGAGGCTGTGTATCAAGCGCCGACTCCGGCGGCGTGTCGTCGGGCCTAATGTCGTCGGGCCTGGTGTCGTCGGGCATCATTCCATCAGGACCCTCTTGGCGAAGCGCCGTGCGCTCCACCCTGTCGGCCTGCTTGGCGGCCCTCTTCGCCGCCTTTTTCCGCTCTCGGTCAAGGCGTTTGCCCCGGTAGTTTGGTCGTCCCGCCAACCGGCTCTACCTCGCTCCACTCATCACGCTTCGCGGGTTGTCGCCACCCACCCGCTGGTCACGACGGCACCAAAACCGGCGGCGTGGCGCGACCAACAAACCAAAATAGGCCTTCGCGCGGCACCTCCGGCGCCCTCAACCTTGCACACATGAGGTGCGCTGTTGCAAGGGGTTTCACCGCCTCGGCGCAGGTCGTGGGCCGTCGTGGTCGAGCGGCAGGCGACCTGCGAACAGCATCATGACCTCGCGCTCGCTGCAGCCATGCCACGTCGCCAGGTCCGCGAGGTCGATGCGCTCATTCCGCTCAGCGCCGATGACCACGACCTCATCACCGACCTCAGGCGTCGCCGCGCCAACATTTGTCACCGCGCCCAAATCGAGCACACAGTGCTCGAGCGAAACGCCAAGCACCGGAACCCGGCGGCCTCGCACCAGCATCTCCATGGTCTGGCCCTCGCGCGGGTTCCTGAGCCCATCGGAGAGCCCGACCGGGATCACGCCGATGGTGGTCGCGTTGCGCCGGCCATAGGGGCTTGGTTCCGCCGCGGAGCCGGCGGGGGCGCCGGCACAGGTGGAGACGTGAATGAGGCGGGTGCTGACCGCCGCGAGGACCGGCCTGAAGGCGGACGCATCGCCGATTTCCGCGTCGGCGCACGGCAGCCCGTACAGAAGGTGGCCGACGCACACTGCGTTGCTGGCGTCGCTGTGCCCGGCCAGCAGGTTGGCGCTGGCCATGGCCTGCGTCACAGGGATCTCGATACCGGCCGCCGCGAGCCGCCTCACCAGGCCATCGAACGCCGCCAGCCGCGCGCGCGACCACTCGGCCCCGGCGTTGTCGTGAAATGGCACGTGGGTGTAGAGACCTTCGATCTTCACGCCAGGCATCGCGGCGACCGCGCGGACGAATGCATCGGCCGCTTCCAATGCGACGCCGAGCCGCCGCAACCCGCAGTCGACTTTGATATAGACGGCCCCCGGTGGGCCGGAGGACGTAGCGACCGCCGCCGCCCCGGCCATGTCGACGATCGTCGGGATGAAGCCGGCCGCCGTCACCTCGGGCAGCGCCTCAGACGGGCAATGGCCGAGCATCAAGATCGGCGTCTTGACGCCGGCCTGCCTAATCGCCAAGGCCTCCTCGAAAGCGCCGGTGACCAACGCGAAGGCGCCCAAGTCGGAGAGGGCGCGCGCGACGCCAACCGCGCCATGGCCATAGCCGTCCGCCTTGACCGCCGGCATGATCTTGATGTCGGGCCCGGCAAGCCGGCACACCTCGGCGTAGTTATGGCGTAGGGCGTCGAGGTCGATGTGGGCCCAAAAGGGGCGCGGTCCGCCAGCCATCCCTGCTCCTCACATAACGTCGCGCCCCACCATACAGCTCCGTCCCGGCCGGTGCATCGGCTCAAACTCTGCTAGAGTCGCCGCCGCGTTCGTATGCCTTGGTCTATTGCGTTCCAGGAAATCAATGGGCCGGCCCTCGCGCCGGCGGGAGGAAACCGATGGACGACCGATCTCACGACACTCTGGTAAGGACGATGGCCGACGCAGCCCAACACCGGCGCGGCGCGCTGACGCGCCGACGTATGCTGCAGGCGAGTTCGGCGGCCGCGATCGCCGCCATCGCGGCAAACTTTTGCCCGCGCGAAGTCAACGCCGAGGTCAGCGGCGAGGTAGTCCACCTAACCGCCAGTGGCAAGCGATTTGACGGCGTAGCGCGTGCCCTAAAGCCGCTGTTCGAGAAAGCCTTTCCGAACGTCAAACTCAATATAGTCACGGTTCCAGCTTCGGAGATGCTGCCGAAAATCAACGTCGTTATGCAATCAGAATCAGATGCATTCGATTCGATAACACAGGATTATGGTCAGTACCCAACGCTCGAATCAATGGATGCGATGGTACCGCTACAATCATACATGGACGCCGACCCGGAATGGTTTGCGGACTACCAGAGCGATGTGCCGGAGGCATTGCAGAACCTCTACCGCATCCCGTTGGCTACTGAGACCGGGACGCTCTACGGCTTATGCCATGATGCTAATTGTCAGATGACGTTCTACCGTAAGGACATTTTTGACAAGGCCGGCCTCTCGGTCCCGGGAAATTGGGCCGATGCGATCGAGACAGCTAAAGAACTGCACTCGCCAAACACAGAACAGTACGGTTACGTAGGTGCAATGCAGCGGAGCTTCTGGGCCGGTTATCAGTTTTTCGGGATACTGCGCGCTTTTGGCGGCCACTTGGTGGACCGCCAGGAGCCCGGTTATTGGAATGCAACCGTCGAGTCCGAGGAAGGGTACTTGGCCTTGAAGGCACTGGTCGACATTCAGAAGTACGCCCACCCTGTGACTGCCAACGCGTCGGAGGATGAGTGTAATAAGGCCTTCGGCAATGGGAGCGCCGTATTCGGCCCGTTAACTTGGGGTACTGCCACGTTGAACGATTGTAGCTTCACCGAATACTGCCATGTTTTTAACGCAGACCTACCTCCTAAAGGAGACAATGAAAAAGGCGCGCATCGGGTGAGTACCGGCGGGTTTGGCGCCTTTATCTCGACCTATTCGACCAACAAAGAGGCAGGAATTGCATTTGCGAAGTTTTTGGCGTCCGGAGACTCGGTGGATCCCGCTATTGGCGAAGCAGTAGTCGCCGCCGGGGGACAACCGGGGAGGATCTCTATTCTCGATCGGCACAAGGACGAAAAGCTGTTTTTTAGGGGACTTATGGCCAGCATGCCATACGGCATCACCAACGCCCTCATGATTCCCGAGGGATTTTCGATCTCTTCGCAAAACGGAATCGAAGTGGCCGATGCCGTCAATGGTGAGCAGAGCATCGAGGACGCGCTCAAGAAGATGCAGGCGGGTATCACCCGGGTCCTGGAGGACGCCGGCTACTACGGCTAAGAAGCGGCGCGCCGCATCGAGCCCGGCCTCAAACGAGGCCGGGCTTTTTTTCGGCCTGCCCGGAACTTTCGCGGCCGCCGCTCAGTCGGGCGGGGTGGCGCCGGTCTGGCTAGTGATGATGCCGTAGTGCTCGATGCGCCGGTGCTCGGCGAAATTGAACATCGCCTGCTTGTTGTGAGCGCACAGATCGAGGTCGCAGCGATAGGTGATGAGTTCGTCGTCCATCGTTGCCGCCTGGGCGACGATTTCGCCTGACGGCGCGATGATGCAGCTGCCGCCGACCAGCACGCTGCCCTCCTCGTTGCCGGCTTTGGCCACGCCGACCACGAAAGTCGAGTTCTGATAGGCGCCG
The DNA here is from genome assembly GCA_965226045.1 of Alphaproteobacteria bacterium. GTDB lineage: Bacteria > Pseudomonadota > Alphaproteobacteria > VGEJ01 > VGEJ01 > CBDDBU01. The sequence goes on along the minus strand of CBDDBU010000024.1, from coordinate 84,480 downwards.
GCCTGCATACTGAGGTGATTGTGGAAGTCGGTGAGGTGGTCGTAGATCGGCTCCCACGGCAAGTGCACCGGCGTGTTGTAGCCGAGCACTATCATCTCGGCGCCCTTCAGGCCCAACACCCGGTAGGTCTCGGGCCAGCGCCGATCGTTGCAGATGCACATGCCCATCACGCCGCCCAGGGTCCGCCAGGTCTCGAAGCCGAGATCGCCGACATCGAAGTAGCGCTTCTCGAGGTGCTGGAACGGGAAGTGGGAGCGATCGTCGGCGTGGCCGGGCAGGTGCACCTTGCGATACTTGCCGACGATGGCACCTGATTTGTCGACCAGGATCGCGGTGTTGAAGTGCCTGGTGGCGCTGCCCTCGGTGGCCAGTTCGGCATAGCCGAGATGAAAGCCGATGCCGCGCCGGGCGGCTTCCTCGAACAGGGGCGCGGTCGCCGCGTTCGGCATCTCGCGCTCGAAGAAGGCGTCGATCTCGGCCTCGTCCTCCATCCACCAGCGCGGAAAGAACGTGGTTAGCGCCAGTTCCGGGAAGACGACCAGATCGCAGCCCCGGGCGGCGGCCTCGCGCATCAGCTCCAGCAGCCGGGCGACCACGATCTGACGGGACTCCGAGCGCGCGATCGGCCCGAGTTGGGCGCCGCCGACGGTCACGAATCGGCTCATTGGTCTTGGTCCTCCCCGTTGTCGCGGCGGCGGCCGTACAGCTCGAGCCGATGGCCGACCAGCTCGTAGCCCAATCGCGCCGCCATGGCGTGTTGTAGTCGCTCGATCTCCTCGTTTTGAAACTCCATCACCTGTCCCGTCTCGATATCGATCAGATGATCGTGGTGCTCGGTTGGGGCCTCCTCGTAGCGCGCCTCACCGCCGCCGAACGCGTGGCGCTCCAGAATGCCGGCTTCCTCGAACAGCTTCAGGGTCCGATAGACCGTCGCGATGCTGATGCTGGGGTCCAGCGCGGACGCACGGCTGTAGACCTCCTTGACGCTTGGATGATCGCTGGCACCGGCCAGGACGCGCGCGATCACGCGTCTCTGCTCGGTCATCAGGATGCCTTTATCCTCGCAGAGCTTCTCGATGCGAGAGGTCATGCCGCTCCCAAGACGACGGTTCGACGACGGTCTCCCAGCCCGAGAGCCGCAGTAGCATAACGTTCCAGACGGTGCAATCGCGGCACGAGGGTCGGTCGCGGCGACCGGCCCACCCTGCCGCCGCTACGCGGCGGCCATCTCGCTCGTCACCAACGAGAATAAGTCGCATTCGCAATTGACAATCGGGCGTTGTGATGGTCGAGTGCGAATGCGACTGAGTGGCAATCGCATAAGAGGGGACGAGAGCCACGTACGTGCGCAGGGGAGGCCCAACAAAGATCAGAAAGGTTCAATGGGCACCATCACCGGGATGAAGCTATCGAGTCCGGCGGCATTGGCGCTATCCGGACTGGCGTTTCTGACGGCGATTGGGGCGGCCGCGAGCACCGAGCTCAACGTCTACTCCTATCGTCAGGAATACCTCGTCCAGCCCTTGATCGAGCGGTTCACCGAGCGCCAGGGCGTCACCGTTAACATCGTCTACATCAAGGAGGGGCTGCTCGAACGGCTCAAGGCGGAAGGCCCCAACAGCCCGGCCGACGTCGTGCTCACGGCCGATGTCGCTCGCCTCGATGCCTTGGCCGAGGCCGGCCTTCTGCGCGCCGTCTCGTCGCCGCTCTTGGATCGCGATATTCCCGCCCCGTACCACGGTCCCGACGGGCTGTGGTTCGGCCTGACAACGCGGGCGCGCGTGGTCTACTACGCCCGAGACCGGATCGAACCTGGCGAACTCTCGACCTACGAGGATCTTGCTGACCCGCGCTGGCGCGGCCGTATCTGTATGCGCTCGGGCCACCACATCTACAATCGGGGACTGATCGCGGCCATGATTGCCCATCACGGCGAAGCGACCACCGAGACGTGGCTGCGCGGCGTGAAGGCGAACCTCGCGCGCCGGCCCCAGGGCAACGACCGCGCCCAGATCAAGGCGATCACCGAGGGGCTGTGCGATCTCAGCATCGGCAACACCTACTACATGGGCCTGATGAAGCAAGACGAGGAGCAGCGCCATTGGGCGGAAGCCGTCGCTATATTCTTCCCGAACCAAGGTGACTCCGATCGGGGGGGGTGGGGCACCCACGTCAACATCAGCGGCGTGGCCGTCGCCAAGAGCGCCAAGAACCTGGCTGCCGCCGTCGCGTTCGTCGAATTTCTAAGCGGTGATGAGGGGCAGCGGATCTACGCCGAGCGGAATCTCGAGTACCCGGTCAAGGCTGGGGTGCCATGGCATCCAGAGGTCGAATCTTGGGGCGGGTTCGAGGCCGACCGGCTGGGCCTTGACGCCATCGCCGCCTACGGTCCGGCGGCCACGATGCTGGTCGATCGCGTCGGCTTCGACGACTGAATCGGCGCCCGCAATCGACGGCGCGAGATTGACAACGCAAGTCGGAGGCGTCAGCGTTTTCCCAACGTGCGCGGCGCTTGGCCGTGCAATAAAACCCGTAACCGTGCCGGCGCGAATGGAGCGGACGGCGCAGCAGGGGAGGCGCGAAGTTACATCATGCCGATCAAACCGGAATCCACACTTCTGACGGGCACATCTCGCCGGGGCGTGCTCAAGGGCGCGAACTGAGAACGGCGGCGGAATAATCCCCCATTGAAGCGGCTGGTTTGGGCCGGCTGCGGCGGCGCGAAAGTGGGCCGCGTTTAGCCTTTGATCTGGAGCGACTGGATTGAGGGCAGGGGGATGTACGGGGTGGACCTTGATCGTCGAGTGCGGCTTGCATGCCATCATGAAGGGCTGAGCCGGAGGGAAGCGGCGCGGCGTTTCGGGATCGACCGGAAGACGGTCGCGAAGATGTTGATGTTCTCGGTGCCTCCGGGCTACCAGCGAAGCGGTCCGCCAAGTCGTCCGAAGCTGGATGGGTTCGCCGGGATCATCGATCGGATCCTGGAGGAGGCCCGGACGACGCCGCGCAAGCAGCGTCATACGGCGAAGCGGATCCTCGAGCGACTGCGCGACGAGCATGGGTTCACGGGCAGCTACACGATCATGAAGGACTACGTGCGCGAGCGGCGTGTCCGGTCACGGGAGATGTTCGTGCCACTGGCTCATCCGCCGGGGCATGCCCAAGTGGACTTTGGCGAGGCGCTGGCGGTGATCGGCGGCACTGAGCGCAAGGCACACTTCTTCGCTTTCGACCTGCCGCACAGCGATGCGCTCTTCGTGAAGGCCTACCCGGCTGAGACATCCGAGGCGTTCTGCGGCGGCCATGTCGCCGCATTCGCCTTCTTCGGCAAAGTTTTGCTCTCGATCCTGTACGATAATACCAAGCTCGCCGTGGCGCGGATCCTCGGTGACGGCATGCGACAACGGACCAGGACCTTCTCGGAGCTGCAATCCCATTATCTGTTCGAGGATCGCTTCGGTCGTCCTGGCAAGGGCAACGACAAGGGTAAGGTCGAGGGGCTGGTGGGTTATGCCCGTCGCAACTTCCTGGTGCCGATCCCGCATGCGGAGAGCTTCGAGACGCTCAATGCCCGGCTCGAGGGGCACAGCCTTCGCCGGCTCGGCGATCGGCTGCGCCGTCACACAGAGACGATCGGCGAACGGCTTATCCGCGACTGCGCGGCGTTCCAGGATTTGCCGCCGGGACCCTATGACGCCTGCGACCGGCGTTCCGACCGGGTGAGCTCACTGTCCTTGGTCCGCTACAAGAGCAACGACTACTCCGTGCCGGTTGCTTATGGCCATCGTGGGGTGCTGATCCGGGGTTATGTCGACGCGGTGGTCATCAGCTGCGGCGCGGAGACGATAGCCCGGCACCTCGCGCTCCTATGAGCGCGAGGACCTGATGTTCGGTCCGCTGCATTACCTGCCGCTGATCGAACAAAAGACCGCGGCGCTGGACCAGGCCGCGCCACTCCAGGCCTGGGACCTGCCCGAGGTCTTCGCCACGCTGCGCCGCTTGATGGAGGCGCGCATGGGCAAGGCGGGAAAGCGCGAGTACGTCCAGGTCCTTCGGCTACTGGAGACATTCCGGCTCAAGGATGTCGAAGCTGCGGCCCGCGATGCCTTGCGATTGGGCGCGATCGGCTTCGATGCGGTCAAGCACCTGATGCTGTGCCGGATCGAGCGCCGGCCGCCGCGGCTCAACCTCGACGTCTATCCCTACCTGCCCAAGGCCATGGTGGCGACCACCTCGGCCCGGAGCTACATGAGCCTGCTGTCTGGAGCCGGTACATGACCGATACGCCGCAGGTGCTGTTGGAGCATCACCTCTGGACCGGCTCACCCATCACGCCCACATCCTCGAGATGAACGGCGAAAGCTACCGACTCAATCAGAGCCGAGGGCGCCAGAAACCGAACGCCGCCTGATCCCACCACCTCGCATCACTTGCCCCCGTGGGCCCACAGGTCCCACCCACGCGCGGGGCCCCGCCCGTGGACTACGGGGGGACAAGCCCCAGCCGCGCTAAGTGGCCCCTTCTTACGCCGCCACATGGCCCCTTTTTGCTCCGCCGTTGACACTAGCGAGAGCGCCGAACGAGGCGTCGAGGAGCTTGGGGCTGGGCATCAATACAATCCCTCCGGTAGCGGTACGCGGGAAGTTATCACGCAAATGTCAACGGCGGAGAGAATGTACCGGCGCGGCGGCGTAAAATTGCACCAAGGGCTTCGGCGGTAGCTTGTCCCGGTAGCCCACAGGAGGGACCCGCGCGCGGGGCGACGCCCCTCCGCGCGGCTGGCGGCGGCCCGCGCGTGGGAGGTCCCTGTGGGCCCACGGGGGCAAGCGGGGGGTTATTCGGACGGGCGTCGTCGGGATCGGCTCTGCTTGAGCCGATAGCTCTCGGCGTTCATCTCCAGGATATGAACATGGTGGGTGATGCGGTCGAGCAGGGCGCCGGTGAGGCGCTCGCTGGCGAAGACGGAGGTCCATTCCTGGAAGGGCAGGTTCGAGGTGACGATTGTGGCGCCGTTTTCGTAGCGCCGGCTGAAGACGTCGAACAGCAGCTCGCTTCCGGTCTGCGACAGGGGCACGTATCCGAGTTCGTCGACGATCAGGAGGCTGACCTTGGCGAGCTGGGCCTGGAGGCGGAGCAGTCTCTTCTCGTCGCGCGCCTCGATCAGCTCGTGGACCAGCTGGGAGGCGGTGGCGAAGCGGACGCTGAGGCCCTTCTGGCAGGCGGCGAGGCCGAGGGCGAGGGCGATATGAGTCTTGCCGACGCCTGATGGGCCCAACAGGATCACGTTCTCGCGACGGTCGATGTAATCGCCGCGCGCGAGATCCAGCACCAACATCTTGTTGAGGCTGGGGATGGCCTTGAAGTCGAAGCTCTCGAGCTGTTTGACGACGGGGAACCCGGCTTGCCTGATGCGCCGCTCGACCAGCCGGCGCTCGCGGTCGATCAGCTCCAGCTCCACCAGACGGGCCAGGAACTGGACATGATCCAGGCCCTCGGCCGCGCACTGTTGGGCGACTTTCTCGTATTCCCGCAGGAAGGTGGGCAGCTTCAGCCTCTTCAGGTGATGCTCGAGCAGGATGCGGGGGGCCTCAGCCATGGCCGGCGGCCAGCAGGGTGGCGTAGTCGGCGCTGCGGGTGGCGGCGACGAAGGGCTGGGGCAAATGCGGATAGCGCGACAGATCCAGATGCGCCGGCCGCTTCTCGATGCGGGCCAGCAGCAGGTGCTTGACGGCGTCGAAGCCGATCACGCGCCGCTTCACCGCGTCACGCACCGCTTCCGTCACCTGGCGTTCCGGAAAGTCCTCCAGCAGGCGCAGCACCTGGATGTAGTCGCGCTTGCCGCGCGGGCCCAAGCGCGCTTCGAGGAGACGGCGCAACGTATCGAAGGCCGGATCGAGCTTCCATCCGCGCAGCGGCGCCGCCTGGTCCAGGGCGCCCGGCTTCTTCTCCAGCAGCGAAAGATAGTGCAATGGGTCGTAGACGACGTCGCCGCGGACATAGGAGCGCCGATGGCGAGCGACGATCTCGGCGCCGAGCGCGATCTCGACCCGATCGACATAGCCCTTGACCATGACCTTCTTGTGGGCGTGCATCGTCGGCGCCGAGTAATCCACCAGCCGGTAGCGCACCAGGGCCGTCGACGAGACCTGGCCGGGCATGTGCTCGCAGGCCTCGAAGGGAGAAGCCGGCAGCGTGCGTAGGGCTTCCAGGTCGGCCAGCAGCGCCACCGCCTGCTCGCCTTCCTCCAGCGCATCGAGGCGCTCCAGGCAGCGCGCCATCAGCCGCTCGTTCAGAGTATCGAGGTCGTGCAGCTTCGGGATCGGCACCATGAACTTGCGCCGCGCCGTCTTCACCAGGGCCTCGACCTTGCCCTTGTCGTTGCCCTTGCCGGGCCGGCCGAAGCGGTCGCGGAACAGATAATGCGATTGCAGATGCGAAAACGCCTGGGTGCGCCGCCGCGTGCCGTCGCCCAGGATCCGCGCCACCGCAAGGGTGGTGTTGTCGTACAGGATCGATCGGGGGATACCGCCGAGGAAGGCGAAGGCGCTGACATGACCGTCCAGGAAGGCCTCCGTCGTCTCCCTCGGATAGGCCTTGACGAACCAGACGTTCGAATGGGGCAGGATCAGGCAGAAGAAGGCGACCTTCTCCCGACAGCCCCGCAGCTCGACCACCGCCTCGCCGAAGTCGACCTGGGCATGGCCCGGCGGGTGATGCAGCGGCACGAAGGCCTCGCGCGTCGACTGCCGCCGGGAACGGACATAGTCCTTCACGATCGTGTAGCCGCCGGAAAACCCGTGCTCGTCCCGCAGACGCTCGAAAATCCGATGCGCCGTGTGCCGCTGCTTGCGCGGCACGTCCGGATCCGTGTCCGCCTCCAGGATCGCGTCGACGATGCCGGTGAACCCGTCCAGCTTCGGCCGCCGTACCGGCTTCGTCCGGCGATATCCCGGCGGCGCCGCATAGCTCAGCATCTTCTTCACAGTCCGGCGGTCGATGCCGAACCGCCGCCCCGCCTCGTGGTGGCTCAACCCCTCATCGACAACCGCCAGCCGAACCGCCGCATAGAGCTCCACGCCGTACATCCCCCGCCCCTCGCCAAAACAGACAAGGGACCATAGCTGGCGCATTTTTGCGCCGCCGCGACCGGACCGCCCGGCCGCCTCGCGTGGGGCATCTTTGCTCCGCCGGTAATCACGCAAAGGCGCGTCAATCACGCGCGCGGCAAACCGGCTGAACAAGCCGCGCACTTTCGTCGGCGGGCGCGAGGCCGTATCCTGGAGGCCGTGCAGCTATGAGTTTTGCGCGAGGGGGCGGATTGATGGGCGAGGCCGGCCGCTATCGCGTCGCCGTGCTCGGCAACTGCTGCATCCACGGCAAATTCGCGACTGTGATCGCGGCGGCCGGGTGAGCCGACCATGACCGGCCCGCCCGACGGCGACCGCGACGAGCTCGCCACCGTTACATTCGATCGCGACGACGGGAGCGTGGTGGTGATCGTCGGTTCGGGCGCCGGCGGCGGCACGCTCGCGTGTGAACTCACGGCCAAAGGCATCGACGTGGTGGTGATCGAGGCCGGACCGCGCTTCGCGGAAGCCGACTTCGAGAACGACGAGTTTGCGATGCATGCCAAGCTCACATGGCACGACAAGTGCGCCGCGACCGGGTCCTCGCTGGTGGCGGAAAACTTCCCCGAGGCACCGGTGTGGACGTGCAAGGGGGTCGGCGGCACGACGCTGCACTGGGCCGGCACCAGCGTGCGCTTCCAGGACTACGAGCTTCGGACCCGGACCCTCTACGGCGAGGTGGCGGGCGCCAACCTCGCCGACTGGCCGCTGCGGCTGGACGAGCTCGCGCCCTACTACGACCGCGCCGAGGACAAGATGGGGGTCACCGGCACCCACGGCATGCCGTGGCCCCAGGCCAACAACAACTACAAGGTGATGGCCGCCGGTGCCCGGCGGATCGGCTACACCCAGGTCGACACCAACCACATGGCGATCAACATCGTGCCGCGCGATGGCCGCAACGGCTGCGACCAGATTGGCTTTTGTCGCGAGGGCTGCAAGTCGGGCGCCAAGTGGTCGACGATGAACGCCGAACTGCCCAAGGCGGAGGCGACCGGGCGCTGCGAGATTCGCTCCTCGTGCATGGCGCTCCGGATCGAGCACGACCGGGCCGGGCGGGCGAGCGGGGTGCTGTATGCCGACCGCCACGGCCACCACCACCTGCAAAAAGCCCGCGTGGTATGCGTCGCCGGCAACGCGATCCAGAGCCCGCGGCTGCTGTTGAACTCGGAGACGAGCCTGTTTCCAGACGGTCTCGCCAACGGCTCAGGCATGGTCGGCAAACACTACATGCGCCACACCTTCGCCTTCGTCTATGGCGAGTTCGAGCAGCCGGTGAACATGCACCGGGGCAACCCGTGCGCCGGGCTTATCCGCGACGAGTGCCGCCACGACCCGGCCCGTGGCTTCGCCGGCGGCTATTACACCTCGCTCTTCGCCTATGGGCTGCCCTACTTCGCCTCCTACTTTGACTACAAGCTCTGGGGCCGGGCGCACACCCGCTGGATCGAGGCCTACGACCACATCGCGTGTCTGGTCATCATGGGCGAGGACCTGGCGCTGGCGACCAACCGGCTCACCTTGCACGGAAGCGAGAAGGACCACCACGGCCTGCCGATCCCCAGCCTCAACCTCGACGATCACCCCAACGAGCTCGCGATCAAGAATCACGGCATCAAGAAATCGCGCGCGCTGTACGAGGCGATCGGCGCCCGGCGGACCTACGAGGCGCCCGGCGCCTGGCCCTCGGCCCACCACATGGGCACCTGCCGCATGAGCGCCGATCCGGCCCATGGCGTGGTCGATAGCTGGGGCCGGGCCCACGAGGTGGCCAACCTATTCGTCTCCGATGGCAGCCAATTCGCCTCGGCGATGGCCGGCAACCCGACGCTGACGATCGTCGCCCTGGCGGTGCGCCAAGCCGGGCACATCGCCGAAGCCATGGGCGGGGGCGAGATCTAGGGCGCGGGGCCGGGCTTCGCGGCGATGCTTGGCGCCTCCTCAGCAAGGGGGATTGTTTTTGGAAGCCCACCGGGCCCGGCCCGCTATCCCGGCTTGTGGGACGGCTGTAGAATGCCTCCATCCTTGAAGTAACGCCGCGCGGGCCCCGCGCAGATGAGATCGAGATCGTGCAGCGCGTGGCCGATCTTGTTGATCGAGCGCGCCGTGGGCTGGCGCGGTCGGCCGGCCGCGTCGAACGCCTCTTCCTCGAAAAAGAAGCGCACCTTGTCGCCGGAGTCGAGAAAGTACGCGTCGGTGACGTGCGCCTGATCACGGGTCGAGAAGATCAAGGCGGCCCCGTCAGGCTCGAAGTCGGCGACCAGCGCGTCGGCTGCCGCCCTCAGGGTGGCGCAGGTCGCGGGTGGGGCGAAGCCCTTGATGACCAGAAAGCCGTCGCGTTCATAATCGCTGAGTCGATCAGAGCTGAGCATGGGGCGGGGCCAGTCGTCCCGGTCAGGCCGAGCGGTCGAAGCGCCAGCGGATTCGGCTCTCGCGACCGGCGTGAGTGGCGTTGATGACGAGCTGTTCGCCGCGCCGCGTCTCGCCGCGCTCGCCAAGGTAGACGCTGCCCTCGAGGGCAAGCCGTCCGCCCTCGGTCGCGAATACCCAGCCCGCGCCCTCGGCCAGACGCAAGAGCGCCGCTCGTCCATCCTGAACCAGCGAGGCGCTTACCCGGGGGTGGAGGTGGAAGCGCACCGCATAGGGCGTGGGGCGGCCGCCGTTCAGCCGGTCCTCGCCCTCGATGCTGGCGCCGTCGGCGGCGAGCGCCAGCGCGCGCGAATGCTGGATATCGAAGAGCTCACGATAGCCGTCGTGATCGATCTCGATCGCCGAGCCGTCCTCGGTGTCGCGGCGCTGGACGCGCGGCGGCGGCGGCCGGCGGTTCACGCCGCCGCCGGGGGCCAGGCCAACGGCGTTGGTATCATCGATCACCAGGGTCGAATGCGCGGCCGAGGCGCGGCTCGCCGCCCACCAATCGACGTTGTGAACGGGCGCGGCGCCGCAGTTCACCACCAGGCGCTCGCGCCCGACGCTGAGCTCGAAGCTCGCGACGCCGGCGTGGGCGTCGTGATCGAAGGGCCGGGGCGGTGGCGCGCCGGCATCGAGGCACAGGACCAGGCGCTCGGCGCGCAGACGTTCGTAGCCGCCGTGGGGCGCCGAGACCAAGGGGGCTCTGTCGACCTTGGCCTCGCCGAGCAGGGTATCGATGACCAGAGCTGATTCCTCGGCCCCACCGTTGAACAGCGCGAGACCGCCGTCGCCATGACGCAGCAGACGTAACATTGGCGCGATGCGCTCCACGGCGTGACCGAGAAACGACGGGGCCTCGCGATTCAGCGCGCGATGCGTGGATTGGGCGCGAATCAACTGGGCGAACGCGAACAACAGGGTCGAGGGGTTGCGCGAGACGTGGCCGCCATCGCTGAGGATTTGGCGGCGGACCTCGGTTTCAAGCAACCGTAGCCCGCGGGCCCGCGGACGCTCGGCGCGCGCCAGGGCGAGCCCGGCGAGGACCAGCGCGGCGCCTGCGGCGAGTCGGCCAGCCCCATCGGGCGCCCGATGCGCTGTCCGCTCCAAGCGGCGAACTTGGGCGCCCAGGCTGGCGAGAAAGGCGCCGTGAAACCTGGCGTCGGCGTCACGCAACAAGAACCCGGCGTGCGCCAGCCAGGCCGCCACCCGGCGGCCCACGACATCCGGCCGCCACGCGACGTCGGGATGGCGCGCCTGGAACCAGCCTTGACACAGCTCGCGCGCCTTGTGCCCGGCCGCTGTGCCCCCGTTGGCGCGAAAGTCGCGCAGCCAGTCGAACGCTTCGGCCTCGGCCCACCACGCCGGCGAGGCGTCGACGACCTGCCAGGGCGAGGCGCCGCGCGCGCCCCGCTCCTCGCCGAGGAAACAATACTGGCCGTGCAACAGCTCATCGGCGCGCGCCGCCTCGCCGGGGTAGGGGTCCTCAATGCTCGCGATCAGCCGCGCAGGCCGACCGCCCGTGCTGGCGCCGCCCGGCGAGCCGAAGCCGACCGTGCCCTTCAACCGGTCGACCAGGCGCTCGGACCAGGCCAGGTTCGTCATTCGGCCAGCCGTGCCCCGCGTCCAGTCGTGCCCCCGCGTCCAGTAGTGTCCTGCGTCGCCGCACCGCGCAGGGCAGCGATATTGGCGGCGTAGCATTCCGGGCCGCCGGCGAACGAGGCGGTGCCCGCGACCAGCACGTCGGCGCCTGCCGTGATCGCGGGACCTGCCGTCTCGGCGGTGATCCCGCCGTCGATCTCGAGCGCGATATCCCGGCCGGTCCTATCAATGGCGCGGCGCAGCGCCCGCACCTTGTCGAGCTGGCTGGCGATGAACGATTGGCCGCCGAAGCCTGGATTGACGCTCATCACCAGCACCAGATCGACCATGTCGAGCACGGGCTGGACCGCCGTCGCCGGGGTCGCGGGATTGAGCGCGATCCCCGCCTTGACGCCGAGCGACCTCACCAACTCGATGGTGCGGTGGGCGTGCGGCCCGGCTTCGGCGTGCACGGTGATGATGTCAGCGCCGGCCTCGACGAATGCGGGAATGAACGGATCGACCGGCGAGATCATCAGATGCACGTCGAGCGGCAGGGCCGTGTGCGGCCTCAGCGCGCGTACGATGCTAGCGCCGATGGTGATGTTGGGCACGAAGTGGCCGTCCATGACATCGACGTGAATGCAATCGGCGCCGGCTGCGCCGAGCGCCACTATCTCGTCACCTAATTTGGCGAAGTCGGCGGCCAGAATGGAGGGAGCGATCCGAACCGGGCGCATGGCTTGAGTTACCAGCTTCACGCGACCCCGGCAAGTGGTGGCCTTGCCGCGTCGCGATATGCGACGATCCGGGCCCATGCCGGGCCCCTTTCTTACGCCGCGCCCTAATCTGACTCCGCGCCAGCGCCTGACGTACCTCGCGCATCTGTACAAGGCGCTCGCTCGCCAGCATCACCGCCAGCTGTGGAATCTGCTTCGCGCCCATGTGCCACCCGACGGGGTGGTGATCGACGCCGGCGCCCACGCCGGGCAGTTCGCCAAGCTGTTCGCGGCGCTTGCGCCATCGGGACAGGTCTATGCTTTCGAGCCGGGCGCCTATGCCTTGAGCATACTCGCGCGGGTGGTGCGCTGGCGTCGGCTACGCCAAGTCACGCTGGTGCCCCTGGCGCTTTCGGACGCGGCGGGCACGGCCCGCTTGGCGATGCCAATCAAGCCCAGTGGTAGCCTCGGCTTTGGGCTGGCGCACCTTGGCCCACCTGTGGGGAATGATCGGGGCCGGGCCGTCACCCAGGAGACCGTGCGGGCAACCACCCTCGATAACTTCGTGCGTGAGACCGCGCTTGAGCGGCTCGACTTCGTCAAGGCCGACATTGAGGGTTGGGAGGTGCGGCTCTTGTGCGGTGGCCGCGAGAGCCTGGCCCGCCACCGCCCCGCCGTCATGGTCGAGCTGGTCGCGGCTCACCTCGCCCGTGCCGGGACCGACGCCACCGAGGCGTGGGACATCCTTGCCCCGCTCGGCTACACGGCCGTCCGCCTCGCCGACGGCCGCCCGGCACCCGGATTCGTGGGCGATGGCGATTATCTTTTCGTGGCCACGGATAGCCAAGACTTGGGGGGGGGGCGACTAGGTCTCGCGCCGCAGCCGCGCGGCGTAGAAACCGTCGAGCCCGCCCTCGCCGGCGAGATGACAGGGCAGGGTGCGTAGATCGCCGGCCGCTGTGAGCAGTTCGCCGTGACCCCCGAGTTCGGCGGCGCTGATGGGCGCTCGCCGCAGGCCCGCTCTGGCGTCGAGCAGCCGCGCGATCCGCGGCTCGCACTCCTCGGGCTCCAGCGAGCAGACGCAATACACCAGCGTTCCGCCCGGCGCGAGCATCGCGGCCGCCGCGTCGAGCAGCTTGTCCTGCACGCCACTCATACGCGCCACATCGTCCGCCCGCTTCAAGCGCGGGATGTCAGGATGGCGGCGGACCGTCCCGGTCGCGGTGCAGGGCGCGTCCAGCAGCACCGCCGGGTATGGCTCGGGCGGCCGCCAGGTCGCCGCGTCCGCCGTGACCACCTCGGCGTCGAGCTTCAAGCGGCGCAAATTCGTGCCCAGGCGCTCGATCCGCCCCGGCGCCCTGTCGAGCGCCGTCACCCGCGCCCCGGCGGCGGCGAGCTGCGCGGTCTTGCCGCCCGGCGCCGCGCACAGATCGAGGACCCGCGTGCCGGCGCCGGTGTGCGCGGCCAACAGCAGCGTCGCGGGCAGGGCCGCCGCAGCGTCTTGGACCCACCACGCCCCTTCCGCGTAGCCGGGCAAATCCTCGACGGCGCCGGTCGGGCGATCGATCCTAAGGTTACCCCACGGCAGCTGGCGCGCGCCGAGCCGGTCGGCCCATTTGCTCGGCTCGCGGGCGACGGTGAGGTCGCGCGGCGGTTCGCCGAGATGGGCCTCGGCGATCGCCCGCGCCGCCGCCGCTCCATGGGCCTCCTCCCAGCTCTGCCACAACCACGCTGGCGTGTTGAGCCGCGCCGCGTCTTGGGCCTCGGTCAGGGCCGCGCCGTCGCTAGCGATCCGCCGGAGCACCGCGTTGACGAGGCCTTTGAGCGGCGGCGCGCCCTCGCATTGGCTGACGGCGCAGGCCACGGCGGCATGGGCCGACGCGCCGATAAACAAAAGCTGAGCCGCGCCAAGGCGCAGCACGTCCTGCACCCAACGATTCTTCTTGGAAAGCGGCCGTTCGAGGCGCGCGGCGAGCACTGCGTCGATCTGCCCCAGGCGCCGCAGCACGGTGGCGACCAACAGGCGTGCGAAGGCACGATCGCGCGGGGGCAACGGCGCGACGGCGGCGCTGAACACCTCGTCGAGCCGTCGGCGGCTGATCAACACCTCGCCGAGCAGCACCCGCGCGGCCTCGCGCGCGGCCAGACCCGGAATCGCGGCGTCCGCCATGGCGATGGCCTTAGCACGGCCACCCTCGAGTGCACAGCTCCCGGGCGCTATGAGGGCGCCCAACCGGCGCGGTTTCGTACTAGAATGACGGCCATGGACGAGCCGACGCGTGCGCCGCGCCCCCCGACGCGATCCCAGCCCGAGTCGAAACCGACGCCGCCCGCTATTCGCGAGCACGAGATCGGCGGGCCCAAAGGGCCGGAGCCAACTCGCTACGGCGATTGGGAGCGTAACGGCATCTGCCGCGACTTTTAGGCGGATGCGCCTCCTCGGCCGGCACCAGCGTGTAGATACCGCCGCCCCCCAGATCGACCACGTAGAGCTCGCCATCCAGGCCCTCGCCAAACGATGAGATGTTGATGTCGGCATCGAGCAACCGCGGCGCGACGTAGCCGTTGACCTCGGCAAACAGGCCCCAGACGCGGCCGCTAAAAACAGCGCCGAAGACGTAGATGCCACCGAGCGCCGGGATGGCGCGGCCGCGATAGACATAGCCCCCGGTGATCGAGCAGCCCTGGTCGTGGCCATAGTCGAAGACCGGATCGACGAGCGGCCGCGGCGCGGTCCCTCGCGCGTAGCGGTGGGCGCCCTCGCGCAGGTTCCAGCCGTAGTTGCTGCCCCGCTCGACGATATCGATCTCCTCCCACCTGTCCTGCCCGACATCGGCCAGCCATAGCGCCCCGGTCGCCGAATCGAAGCTGAAGCGCCACGGATTGCGCAGGCCCCAGGCGTAAATCTCGGGCGCGCCGCCGCCAGTCGCGAACGGATTGTCGGCCGGGATCGCGTACGGCGCACCGCTATCGACGTCGATCCGCAACAGCGCGCCCAGCAGCGTTCGCGTGCTCTGACCGTTGCCCTGAGGGTCGCCGCCCGCGCAGCCATCGCCAAAGCCGATGTAGAGATAGCCGTCGGGCCCGAAGACGATCTTGCCGCCGTTATGATTTCCGTAGGGCTGATCGAGCGTGAGGATTATCCGCTCGGAGTCGGGATCGAAGCTGGTCCCGCCCGGCCCGACGGCGAACTCGGAGATCACCGAGACCAGTGGCGATCCGTCCCGTGTGTACGACAGGAACACGCGCGATTGGCGGGGTTAGTCGGGGTGGAAGGCGAGACCGAGCAGGCCGGCCTCGTTGGATCCGTCATCGACTCGGCCGCAGATGTCGATGGCCACGGCCGCACGGCTGGCGTCCTCGCCATCCGCGAAGCTCAATACCCGGCCGGCCTGCTCCACCACGTACCACCGCTCGGGCGCTTCGGATATGTTCCACCCATCAGGGAGATCGAGATCGCGGGACGTGGGGGCCGTCATGGTTATGATCCTCGCGATCGCCTTCGTCGCGGTTGCCCCTGTCGTCGCCGGCGAGGCGCTGCCAGGACCCATCTCGGCCGAGGTCGTCGAGGTCATCGATGGCGACACGCTCGCGGCCCGCGCGCGGGTTTGGCTGGGCCAGGAATTGACGGTGCGGGCCCGCATCGCCGGAATCGACGCGCCGGAACTGAGGGGCCACTGCGCGGCCGATCGTGATCTCGCCGGCCGCGTCATCGCCCGCGTCCACACCGCCACCGGCCTCGATCTCGCCACCGCCCTGCTGTCCGAGGGATTCGCCCGTGCCTACCAGGGCCGGGGGCCGCGACCGCGCTGGTGCGCGCGGGGGCCTGAACCCTCAGCCTGACGGCTCGGCCCGAAAGCTTGGCCTGAGACCTCAGGCGGCCCGGTTCATTCGGTTGTCGACGAGATCGCCGACCACGCTCGGATCGGCGAGCGTCGAGATGTCGCCGAGGTTAGCGGCATCGTCCTCGGCGATCTTGCGCAGGATGCGGCGCATGATCTTGCCCGAGCGGGTCTTGGGCAGCCCGGGCGCCCACTGAATCAGATCGGGCGTGGCGATCGGGCCGATTTCCTTGCGCACCCAGCGCACGAGTTCCTGGCGCAGGTCATCGTTCGGCTCGTCGCCGACATTCAGGGTCACATAGGCGTAGATGCCCTGACCTTTGATGTCGTGGGGATAGCCCACGACAGCCGCCTCGGCGACCTTGGCGTGAGCGACCAGCGCACTCTCGACCTCGGCGGTGCCGAGTCGATGGCCGGCGACGTTGATCACGTCATCGACCCGGCCGGTGATCCAGTAGTAGCCGTCCTCGTCGCGCCGACATCCATCGCCCGTGAAGTACTTGCCCGGATAGGTCGTGAAGTAGGTATAGATGAAACGCTGGTGATCGCCGTACAGGGTGCGCATCTGCCCCGGCCACGCCTCGGCGATGCATAAATTGCCGACGGCGGCGCCTTCGAGCACCCGGCCGTCGCTACCGACCAGCTCTGGGCGCACCCCAAAGAACGGGCGCGTCGCCGAGCCCGGCTTGAGGTCGGTCGCGCCGGGCAAGGGCGTGATGAGAATGCCGCCGGTCTCGGTCTGCCACCACGTGTCGACGATCGGGCAGCGGCTCTCGCCGACCACCCGGTAATACCACTCCCAGGCCTCTGGATTGATCGGCTCGCCGACCGTCCCCAACAGCTTGAGCGAGGCGCGGTTGGTCTTGGTTACCGGGCGATCGCCCTCGCGCATCAACGCGCGGATCGCGGTCGGCGCGGTGTAGAAAATGTTGACGGCGTGCTTGTCGACCACTTGCCAGACGCGCGAGGAGTCGGGATAGGTCGGCACGCCCTCGAACATCACGGTGGTCGCCCCGTTGGCGAGCGGCCCGTAGATGATGTAGCTGTGCCCGGTGACCCAGCCGATGTCGGCGGTGCACCAGTAGATGTCGCCGTCGTGGTAGTCGAACACGTACTGGTGGGTGAGCGAGGCGAAGACCAGGTAGCCGCCGGTGGTGTGTAGCACGCCCTTGGGCTTGCCGGTCGAGCCCGAGGTGTAGAGGATAAAGAGCGGGTCCTCGGCGCCCATCTCCTCGGCCGGACAATCGTCGCCAACGTCGGTGGCGAGCTCGTGATACCAGTGATCGCGGCCCTCGACCCAGTCGACCCTGCCGCCGGTGCGCCGGACGACGATCACCGTTTCCACGCTCGGCGATTTCGCGGCCGCGGCGTCGGTCGTCGCCTTGAGGGCAATCGTGCGCCCGCCGCGCACGCCCTCATCGGCGGTGATGACAACCTTGCAATCGGCATCGTGAATGCGCCCGGCGAGCGAATCGGGCGAGAAGCCGCCGAAGACGATCGAGTGGACGGCGCCGATGCGCGCGCACGCGAGCATCGCGAAGGCAAGTTCGGGGATCATCGAGAGGTAGATCGTGACCCGGTCGCCCTTTTTGACGCCACGCCCCTTTAGCACGTTGGCGAAGCGGCAAACCTCGCGGTGTAGCTCGCGGTAGCTGATGTGGCGGGCCTCGGCCGGATCGTCGCCCTCCCAGATGATGGCGGTCTGGTCGCCCCGGGTCGCCAGATGTCGGTCGAGGCAGTTGGCGGCGACGTTGAGCGTGCCGTCGGCGAACCAGCGGATGCTGACATCGCCCGTGTAGGAGCAGTCTTTGATCTCGGTGTAGGGCTTGATCCAGTCGAGCCGCTTACCGTGTTCGGCCCAGAAGCCTTCCGGGTCGTCGATCGAGCGCTGGTACTCGACGAGATAGCGCTCATTGTCGATCCAGGCGCGCTGTTTCCACCCCTCGGGAACCGGATGAACGACGTTGTGCGACATGAAACGCGCGCCTCCCTCGATCGATCTTGCTGGTCGCAGCGATTATCGGCGCTAACCCAAAACCCGGCAAGCGGCCGGCCCGGCGGTGGGTGCGGTCGTGGCACGGCGGAACCAGCGAAGCCCCTTGACCGCCGCGCCCACGCCGCCATAGTGGCGGCGCCCATGCTCCTGCATCATCGCACCTGGCCCGAGGTCGAGGACTATCTTCGCCAGTGTCAGGGAATTCTTGTCCCCATCGGCTCGACCGAACAGCACGGCCCCAGCGGCCTGATCGGCACCGACGCGATCGCCGCCGAGGTCATCGCGGCCGAGGCGGGCCGCCTGGCCGAGGCGTTGGTGGCGCCGACCATCGCCGTCGGCATGGCCGAGCACCACATGGCGTTCACCGGCTCGATGACGCTGCGCCCCGAGACGATGACCGCGCTTTTGGAAGATTACGCCGCCTCGCTCCACCGCCACGGCTTCCGCCACCTCTATTTCGTCAACGGCCACGGCGGCAACGTCCGCATTCTCTCGACGGTGCTCAAGAAGATCGATGAGCTTGCGGACGCGCCGCGCTGCAAGTTCGTCAACTGGTGGATAGCGCCACGGGCCAAGGCGATCCGCGCCGAGCTCTATGGCGAGGCCGAGGGCATGCATGCGACGCCGAGCGAGATCTCGGTTACCTGGCACGCCCATCCCGACCAGATTCGCGCCGCCACCCACAGCGGGGTGGCGCCAAGGATGCGGCGCTGGCAAAGCGCCGAGCACTACCGCGAGCTTTATCCCGACGGCCGCATCGGCTCTGACCCCTCGCTCGCCACGGCCGAGGCCGGCGCCCGCCTGATCGAAGCCGCCGGCACCGACATCGCCGAAGACTTCATCAAGTTCCTCGGCGAATAGCCCATCTCCCTCGTGTGCGAGAGTCGGGGTCGGACCCCAACCTAATCTTGGCTTGCTACTCGCAAGGATGGGCCTCGGCGATGGCTTCGGCGGCGAGTGGCGCGGCGTTGCGATGGCCCTCGCGGGAATGCGCATCGAGCCACGCGGTCACGATCGCCACGGCCTCGTCGAGTTGAGTGCCGAGCGGCGCGCAGGCGCGCTGTCTGGCGACGGCCTCGCCGGCTGCGAGCACATCCAAGATCCCCGGCATGTAGCCGGCGCAAAAGCTCTTGTTGCCCGTGCCGTGGGCGCACTGCCGATAGAGCTCGCTACCGCTGACGAAGACCGGCGCCTTCGCCGTGGCGCTCGCGACGGGCCCCGCGACGGCTAGAACCGCGACTAACCCAAGCGCCGCGCGCGAACCGCAGGTCGACGGGCCTCAGATCCACATGATGTAGCCGATGCCCATGATCACCGTGAGAAAACTGAGAAAGGCGACCAACTCTCCGCGTTGGCGCTGACGATTCATGTGATGATACGGTGGGCGATACATGGTGTGCCTCCGGATGTGGGTTCCTGGAGCGGCGCCACGACCGCGGATCGATACCGCCGCAACAGCGCCTGAGGCACTTCAGCACTCCCGATCTTGCCATTTGATTAACGCCCCGCCCGGCTGTGAACCACCGTTGCCGGCGAGCGTACTACTTTCTCTTCTTCTTCTCCCTGGACTTGCGGCCTCGGTCGCGCGCGACCGAGGCCGGGATTAGCGATCCACACCTCGTCATCAGAGGCGACGAACAAACGCTCGAGGGAGGCGTTCTCATCCTCACCGGCCCCAGGCGCGGCGAGCGCCATGCCTCCCCCAAGGGTGGCGAGCACAACGGCGGCAGCGACGATCGGCTTCATGACCCACCTCTTTACCTGGAGAGCCTCCCCTTTAGGTTTGCCGGACGCACCACGCTCGCAAGGCCGATCACGGCGAGTTTATTGCCCGCCTGGTCGCGCCCAGCGCGCGCAGGGCCGCGCACGCCGCGCCATAGCCGTTGTCGATGTTGGTGACCACCAGCCCCGGCGCGCAACTCGCCAACGCCGCGTGGAGCGCTGTCTCGCCGCCGCGCGCGATGCCGTAACCGGTCGAGGTCGGCACCGCGATCACCAGTCCCGGCACCAGCCCGCCGACGACGCTCGGCAACGCCGCGTCCATGCCGGCGACGACGATCGTCACGGCGAGATCGCGCAACGCCTCGACGTGCTCGAGCACGCGCCACAAGCCGGCGACCCCGACGTCATGGATCTCGCGCGCCGCCTCGCCGTGATAGGCGAGCGTACGGACCGCCTCGCGCGCGACCCCGACATCCGAGGTGCCGGCCGTGACGACCGCGACCGCCGCTGGGCCGACCGGTGCATTCACCGGCCCGACGACGCCGGTGCCCGACAGCGGGTCGTAGTCGATGCCCGCCCGGTGTGCTGCGCTCAGCGTCGCGAACAGGGCGGGATCGAGCCGGGTCAGCAGCAGCCGCCCGTCGCGCGCGCCATCCACGATGGTGGCGAGTTGGGCGGTCGTCTTGCGCGCGCAAAGGATGGCCTCATCGAGGCCGATCCGCGCGCGTCTGTCGAGATCGGGGCGGACCTCGGGCCCCGGAAACTTAGGCCTTGGGGCCTCAGGCCGGGGCATCGGCCGGCCCGCGCAGGAACGCGCTGCCCATGCGGTAGGCGGCGAAATCAAGAGCGGTGTCCCGGTCAAGGCCACCCGCAAAGAGAATAGCGCCGACCCGCGCCGCCAGGCCTTGGCGCGAGATCGGCGAGAGCGCCGCCAATGTCTCGGCGTCGAGCTCGATCACGAAACCGCCGCGGCGGCGCCGGCAGCGCACGGTGCGGGGCGCCAGCTCATCGCGAAGCAGCGTCTCGACCCGGTCAATGGCGGCCAATTGATCGGCCTCGACGCGCAGGCCGGTTTCGATCCGGCTGGAGAGGCAGGGCGCCGCCGGCAGCTCCGCGATGTCGTCGAGGCCGAGCCCGGCGGCGAGCGCGCGCACTCCGGCCTTATCGATGCCGGCCTCGACATAAGGATGGCGCACGCCGTGCGTGCGCGCCGCCTCAAGCCCCGGCCGATAATCGCGCAGATCGTCGAGGTTGGTGCCAGAAACGATGGTCGGGCCGCCTCGCCGCGCGCCCCTTCGGGCGATCGCCCCATACAGGTGCGTCTTGCAGAAAAAGCAGCGGTTGACGGGATTGCGGCGGTAGTTCGGATCGGCGAACTCGCCGGCGTCGATCTCGTCGAGCGCCCAGCCCTCGGCAGCGGCGTAGGCGCGCACCCGAGCGGTCGCCGCCGCCGGCACCGCCGGCGAGACGGCGTGAACCGCGCGCACCCCATGCCCCATACGATGGGCGAGCACCGCGAGCGTCATGCTATCGACCCCGCCGCTCACCGCCACCGCCATCGGCCCGATGCCCGTGAGCACCGCCTCCAACGCCCGCCACGCCCAAGGCCCGCGCGTGCCGGCGCCAGTTCCCGCCGTTACCAGTTCCAGACCTGGTCGTGGGCGCCCATCAGCGCCGGATGCCGGGCACCGGTTCGATACCGGTGACGGACGGCACATTGCCGAGCCCGCGTTCGGAGAGGCCTTCCTCGATGACGTAGATGGCTATGCCTTTGCCTCCTCCTGCGGCCGGCCTTGCCGGCCCGTGCTCGTTTAGCGAAGCGCAGATCGCTCCCCCGGTCAACTGGTCGTGGCGTCTACTTCCGATGGAGCGCCGGGGCGGCGCCGGTGAGGTGGGTGCGGGCGGCTACCCAGGCGGCGGTGAGCCCGGCCCGGAGCGCGATGCCGTCGCCAGCGAGCAGCCGTGCCCAGGCCCCGCCCTCGCCGGGGATAACGGAGGCGCCGGCGTAGAGGTTGGGGATCGGCTCCAGGGCCCTGGCCAGGCCCTGCACCAGCGCCGCCGGATCGACTGGATCGAGCACGACCAGACTGGCCTGACCGCCGGCACTAGTGGCGATCCCGGGCGTGCCGGCGGCCCACGCCGTACCGTCGAGGTCGAAGCGATCGAGGCAGACGAGGCGCCCGTCTGGTCGCACGACGCGGAGTTCGCTCATCAGGCGGGTGAACGGCCGCGCCCCACCCACGCCGCCCGCCGGATCGTGGGCATGGAAGGCGTCGGCGACGATCACCCGCGCGCCCTCGGCCGCGACCACCGACACCCGATTTTCCAGCCGCGCCGCCGGAAACAGGATCAGCGGATCGGGCACGTACTCGACCAGGCTGTCGGCCGCCGCCTCGATGGTCACGTCGTGGCGCGCCTCGTCGGCCGCCATCGTGTGCACCACGGTCGAGCCTTGGGAGGTGAGATGGACTTGCGCACCCGCGCCGGCGTGCAGCGCGATGGCGACCCGTTCGCCCTCGTAAAGACCGCCCGAGACCGATTGCAGATACACCGTCAGCAAGCCTGGCGCGCAGCGGTCGCGGTAGAACGGGCGGGTCAGGTGAAACGGATAGGCGATCCGCTGGCGGGCGATGAAAGTGCGGCCGGCCGCGCGCGCGAACTCGATCTCGGCGCGGCCGGCGTGTCCGGTCTCGGCGCGGGGCGCGGCCATCAAATCGCCCGGCGCTGGCGCGGCGGGCGCCGTTATCGCCGTTCGACCGGCGTCACCCATCGACCGGCATCACTCATCGAAGAGGACATCGCGGGCGATGCGGGCCACCACGGCTTCGATGCCGGCGCCGCTCGGACAGTTGGTGAGCAGCACCGGCCGCCCCCCCCGCACCGCCTCGGCCTCCGCCGTCATGCGCGCGATATCGACGCCGACGTAGGGTGCGAGGTCGACCTTGTTGATGACCAGAAGATCGCTGCGCACCACCCCCGGTCCCTTTTTGCGCGGAATGTCGTCGCCGCCGGCCACATCGATCACGAACAGCCAGTAGTCGACCAGGTCGAGCGAGAAGGTCGAGGCCAGATTGTCGCCGCCGCTCTCGATGATGATAAGATCGAGCGGGGCGAAGCGCCGTTCCAGCAGTTCCGCCGCCTCGATGTTGAGGGTCGGGTCCTCGCGGATCACGGTGTGCGGACAGGCGCCGGCCTCGACCGCCGCCACCCGTTCGGGCGCGATCAAGTTGCCCCGGCGCAGGCGTTCGGCGTCCTCTTGCGTCACCAGGTCGTTGGTGATGATGGCGAGTTCAGTGCCACGCGCAGCGAAGGCGGGGATCAGACGCTCGATCAGCGCCGTCTTGCCGGAGCCGACCGGGCCGCCGATGCCGACCCGAGCGGCGCTCGCCCCCGACGCTCGTTCCAGCGCACTCATGACCGCCCCATCACCCTGGGTGCGCCCATCGTCGCGGGCCGCCACGTCATCCCAGGTCCCCATCTCATCGCAGAAAATACTTCTGGCCCATGGTCACGCTCGAAATCGGGTCGCACATCGCGAGCACGCCATCGGCGTAGACATCGAAGGTCTCGGGATTGACCTCGATGTGGGGGCAGGCGTTGTTGTGAAGCATGTGATGCTTGGTGAGCTTGCGGGTGCCGTAGGCGAGCAGCATCGGCTTCCGGAGGCCGAGTTTGCCGGCTACGTCGGCCTCGAGCGCGAGCCGGTTGGCGAACGTCGCGCTCACCGCCTGGGTCGCCAGGCCGAAGGCGCCCCACTGCGGCCGCTCGATCCGGGGCTCGCAGGTGTGCAGACAGGCGGCGCCGTCGCCGGTGGAGCCCCAGGTCACGAAGCCGCCCTTGACCACCAGGTCGGGCTTCATGCCAAACAGGCTCGGCCGCCACATCACCAGATCGGCCATCTTGCCGCGCTCGACCGAGCCGATGTAGTCGTCGATGCCGAACGTGCGCGCCGCGTTGATCGTGTATTTCGCGATGTAGCGCATGATGCGGCCATTGTCGGCATCGGCGGTGGTGTCCTCGGGCAGGCGGCCACGCTGGTCCTTCATCTTGCTGGCGAGCTGCCAGCAGCGCGAGATCACCTCGTTGATGCGCCCCATGCCCTGGCTGTCGGAGCCAAACATCGAGATCGCGCCGAGATCGTGCAGCACATCCTCGGCGCCCATGGTCTGGCCGCGCACCCGGCTCTCGGCCAACAGCACATCGGAGGGCACGTTCGGGTTCATCTGGTGCGCCGTCATCACCATGTCGAGGTGCTCGTCGAAGGCGTTCACGGTGTAGGGGTTGGTCGGGTTGGTCGACGAGGGCAGGCAGTTGGGCTCACCGTTGCAGCGGATAATGTCGGGCGCGTGCCCGCCGCCTGCGCCTTCGGTGTGATACATGTGAATCGTGCGCCCGGCGATGGCGTCCATGGTGCTCTCGAAATAGCCGGCTTCGTTCAAGGTGTCGGTGTGGAGCTGGACCTGGAAGTCGTACTCATCGGCGACGCCGAGCGCGCACTCGATGGTCGCCGGCATCGCCCCGTAGTCCTCGTGGATCTTCACGCCAATCGCCCCAGCCGCCATGTGCTCGACGATGGGGTGAGGTTTGTGGGTGCTGCCGTTGCCGAAGAAGCCGAAGTTGAGCGGGAAGGCCTCGGCTGCTTGCAACATCAGGTGGAGGTGATTGGGGCCGCCCGAATCGATCGCGAAAAAGGGGCCGAGGCACGAGCCGATCATCGTCGTCAGCCCGCTCGACAGCGCGGCCTCACATTGGTTTGGGCTGATGTAGTGGGTGTGCACGTCAATCCCGCCCGGCGTCGCGATCAGGCCGGCGCCGTTGATCACCTTGGTGCCAGGGCCACACACCATGAAGTGATCGACGCCGGCCATGATGGTCGGATTGCCGCCCTTGCCGATGCCGGCGAACAGGCCATTGCGAATGCCGATGTCGCACTTCACGACGCCCTGGATCGGGTCGATCAGCAACGCGTTCTCGATGATGATGTCCAGCGCGCCGCCGGCCGCGTCGGCCGAGGCCGCGAACCCCATGCCGTCGCGCAGCGTCTTGCCGACGCCGACCTTGCACTCCTCGCCATAGACGGCGTGGTCATGCTCGACCTCGGCCAACAGCGAGGTGTCGCCAAGCCGCACCTTGTCGCCGGTGGTCGGCCCGTAGGCTTGCGCATATTCCTTGCGACTGATGCTCGCCATGTTTGCCTCCCGTTAGGCGCCCTTGAAGCCGCGCGCGCGGGCGCGGTCGAGCGCCGCTTTCTTGGTCGCCGTCGAATGGATCGAGCCGTTGGTCAGGTTGTTGAGGCCGGTGACCTCGCCGCTACCGGCGATCGCCGTCAGCTCGACCTCGCGGCTCTGCCCAGGGTCGAAGCGTAGCGTGTCGCCCGACGGGATATCGAGGCGCATACCGAAAGCGGCGGCGCGGTCGAACTCAAGCGCCTTGTTGGCCTCGAAGAAATGGAAATGGCTGGCGACGTGGATGGCGCGATCACCCGTGTTGAGCACGGCAACGCTCGCCTTACGCCCGCCGACATTGATCTCAATCTCGCCGTCCGGGGTGATGACCTCGCCGGGTCGGCTGGCCGCGCCCTCCGGCTGGGTTTCGGTGCCCGGCCGAATGGGGTCGTGGACCGAAATCATCTTGGCCCCGTCCGGGAACATCCCTTCGACCTGGATCATCGGGATCAGCTCGGCGACGCCGGGCATTACGTCATCGGTCGTCAGCAGGCTAGCGCCCCAGCCCATCAGCTCGGCCAGCGGCCGGCCCGCGCGGGCGGCCATCAGCAGTTCGTCACAGATCAGGGCGATGGCCTCCGGGTGGCTGAGCTTGAGCCCGCGCTCGCGGTGGCGGCGGGCGAGTTCGGCGGCCGAGAAGATCGTCAGGCGCTCGAGCTCGGTCGGTGTGAGATACATTGTGGGCCTCCCCTCATTGGCCAGGCTCAAGAGTGTAGGACAGCCCGGCGCCCGGCACGAGGCCGCGGGAGATTCTCGATGCGCCGTCTCAGTTCGCGAACAGCCGGGGCGATTGTCTCTCGTGGCGCAACAGCGCATCATCGCGATGTCGGCCTGGGGGCTGAACGACGACAGCCGCGCGGGCGGCGGCGTTTCGAGGAGCCGGGCCAGCGTTGGACGGAGGCCCGCCAGAATGCGCTGCGCGTCCAGGTGGCCGACGATGCCGAGCCTCAAGCCGGCGCCGACCAGACCCGTCGCCAGTGCATGCGCCGACACCGCCGCCGCCCCGCCCTCGGTGAGGCCAGCGGCGCCCAGCACCAGCCCCTGGACCACGGCGAGGTGACCCACGGCCCGGAGCTGGGCCACATCGCGGTCGTCCAAAACCCGCTCGCGATAGGCCGCCGCCCGGCCGCCGCCCAGGCGCGCGTGTACACCGAGCAACGCCGCGCCGGCGCGCCGCGAGCCCGAGCGCAGCTCGGCCGGCAGCGCCAACGCCTCGAGCTCGCCGTCCACCGCCGCCACCGCGTCGAGGTCATCGCCGGCACGATGGGCCCACGCCAGCGCCGGGTGATCGCAGCACGCCCAGCGCTGTTCGATCTGCCCGCGCACGAACCGCGACAACGTCTCGGCCGTGGTGACCGCGCCGTCGGCATGCAGTGTCTCGAGCCCCCAGGAAAATGAGATCGCGCCGCTCGGGAAGAACGAATCGCCGTGCTGCAGGACCGCCAGCAGGTCGGCTGCATCAGCCATCGCGCTCCACCTTGCGCACCCGCCCATCGTCGAGGAACGGCTGGACGCGATCGAGATAGGCCTGTTCGGGCCCCTCGCGCGCGACCAGCAGCACCTCGCCCTCGAAGCGCACCCGCCAGTGCAGGTTGCCGGCGTGGTAGCCAAGCTCCAGCGCGGCCGCCGCGTGGGCGGGCTGGAGCGCGAGCCAGTCCTCTTCCTTCATCCGGACGACGATGGCGCGCTCGTCCTCGATCAGCAGCACCGCCCCCTCGCCGAGGCGCTCGCTGCGCGCGAGACTGATCACGCATTCGGTGCCCTTGTCGGTGACCGCGCGCAGGCGGTGGCGCAGGGTGTCATCGCGGTCGAGCAGCAAGTACTCGATGGCGCCGCGATGGCCCAGCCCATGCAGCGGCTCGGCGAGCGCCGCATCGCTAGCAAACCCGACAATGCCATTCAACCGCAACATGGGCCGAGCATAGCATCGTCGCCGGCCCGCGATGTTATGCTCGGGCCCCGGCGTGGGCCGGGCGTGGGCCGGACGGGGCAGGCATGAGCGAAGCGGCGGCCATCACCGACCGACGGATCGAGATCCTGTTCTCGGCCGCCGAGATCGAGGCGCAGGTTCACCGGCTCGCCACCGAGATCGCCGCCGCGATCGGCGAGGACGTGCTGCTCGCCGCTATCCTCAAGGGTAGCTTCGTGTTCGCGGCCGATCTGATCCGCGCCCTCCACCACGCCGGTATGCGGCCCCAGATCGACTTCATGACCCTCGCAAGTTAACGGGCGAGCACCACGAGTTCGGGCGCCGTCGCCGTCACCCGCGACCTCGCCGACCGCATCGCGGGGCGCTCTGTCCTGCTGATCGACGACATTCTTGAATCCGGCCGCACCGTGGCTTTCGCGCGCGACCGCCTATTTTCCCGCGGCGCGGCGCGAGTCGAGCTTTGCGTACTGCTCGACAAGCGCGGCAAACGTGAGACTGATATCGAGGCCGATTTCGTCGGCTTCGACTGCCCCGACCGCTTCGTCGTCGGCTACGG
Source organism: Alphaproteobacteria bacterium (assembly GCA_965226045.1). Lineage (GTDB taxonomy): Bacteria > Pseudomonadota > Alphaproteobacteria > VGEJ01 > VGEJ01 > CBDDBU01. The sequence goes on along the minus strand of CBDDBU010000024.1, from coordinate 57,373 downwards.
CCTCGACTATGCGCACTATTTCCGCGAACTCCCCTTCATCGGCTACCTCGAGAGCGATTAGCGGGCGAACGGATCTAGAGCTGCCAGCGGCGCATGGGGTTGGGTAGCTCGAGGTTGCGCCACATGCCCTGGACGTCGGCGAGCAGGCCGCGCGACGTCAGCAGCGCCGCGAAGGCGTCGACGTCGAGCGCCCGAAAGGCGTTGTGCGAGACCGCGCCGATCAGGCAGTCGTAGCCCGTGAGCCCGTCGAGCGTCGGGAGAAGCTCGATCCCACACTGAGCGGCGTCGGCCGGGTCGGCGACGGGATCGTGGACATCGACCCGGTGGCCCCGCGTTTTCAGCCCATCGATGAGGTCGATGACCTTGGCGTTGCGCAGGTCGGGGACATTTTCTTTGAAGGTCAGGCCGAGTACCAGCACCCGCGCGGCCGCGTCGATCCGACGATCGAGCTCGGCGGCAATGAAGTCGCCCATGCCGTCGTTGATGCGCCGACCGGCCAGGATCACCTCGGGGTCGTGGCCAAGCTCGGTGGCGCGGTGGGCCAGGTAGAAGGGATCGACGCCGATGCAGTGGCCGCCGACCAGGCCCGGCTTGAAGGGCAGGAAGTTCCATTTGGTGCCGGCCGCCTCCAGAACGTCGTATACCGACACGTCGAGCCTATGAAAGATCATCGCCGCTTCGTTGATGAAGGCGATGTTGATGTCGCGCTGGGCGTTCTCGATCACCTTGGCGGCCTCGGCGGTCTTGATGTCACGGGCCAGGAACACCAAGCCGCCGTTGATGGCGCCGTAGACGCGGCCGAGCCGCTCGGCGACTTCAGGGGTTTGGCCGGCGACCACCTTGGTGATGCGATCGACGGTGTGTTCGCGGTCGCCGGGGTTGATACGTTCGGGCGAGTAGCCGAGGAAGAAATCTCGGCCGCACTCGAGGCCCGAGCCGGCGGCCAAGATCGGCCCGCAAATATCCTCCGTGACGCCGGGGTAGACGGTGCTTTCCAACACGACGATGGCGCCCGCGCGCAAATGCGGGGCGACGGTCCGACAGGCGGCCTCGACGGGGCCGAGGTTGGGTCGTTTGTCGGCATCGATGGGCGTCGGCACGGTGACGATGAATATCTCGGAGCCGGCCATGTCTTCGGGCGTGGTGGTGGCGCGCAGGCTGGAGTCGAGGAGGGCGGCCGACTCGATCTCGTCGGTCCGGTCCTCGCCCCGGCCAATTTCGGCGACGCGATCGGAGTCGATATCGAAGCCGATCACGCGATGATGGCGCGCCAGCGCGACCGCCAGCGGTAAGCCGACGTAGCCGAGTCCGACGACGGAGATTGGCGTGACTGTTGTCATGATAGCTCGCTCCCTTGGCAGGTGCCTCTGGTATGGGCGGGTCGCGCCGTTGTCAATGACAGGGGTCACGCCAAGGTGGCGGCGCGGGGCCAAGCGACTATGATCCGCCCGGCATGACGCGCGCGCCCTCGGACGGCCGCCGGCGCCTGTTGTTCCTGGTCGCCGACGCGCCCTTCTTCGTCACCCACCGGCTCAGCCTTGCCCGCGCGGCGCGCGCGGCCGGCTATGACGTGCACGTGGCGGTGCCGTTCGAGGATCGGCCGGTGGCGGAGATTCGCGCACTTGGCGTCCACTGTCACGACATCCCGCTGCGGCGCGGCAATCGCGCGCTCGGCGGCGAGCTGCGCCTGATCGTCGCGTTGGCGCGGCTGATCGGCGCGTTGCGGCCGGACCTGGTGCACGCGGTCAGCCTCAAGCCGGTGATCTTCGGCGGATTGGTCGCGCGCCTGCTCGGCGTACCGGCGGCGGTGCTCGCGGTGACCGGGCTCGGTTACCTGTTCCTGAAGCCGGGCGCGAGGACGGCGATGCAGCGCGCCATCATCAAGCGGCTCTACCGTTTCGCGCTCGGCCACCGGCGCGCCCGCGCCGTGTTCCAGAACCCCGACGACCTCGCGCTGTTCCTCCGCGAGGGCCTTGTCGATCAGGCCATCACCGTGATGATCAAGGGCTGTGGCGTCGATACCGCGTGTTTTCGCGCGACGCCGGAGCCGGACGGTCCGGTCGTGGTCATGTTTCCGGCCCGCGTCATCGGCGACAAGGGCGTGCGCGAGTTCGTCGCGGCGGCCGGCATCCTCCGCCGCCAGGGCGTGGCCGCCCGCTTCGTACTGGTCGGTCGCACCGATCCTGAGAACCCGACCGACATCGGCGAACCGACCATCCGCGGCTGGGAGGCGACCGGCGATGTCGAGTGGTGGGGCTTTCGCGAGGACATGGCGAGCGTGCTCGCCCAGGCTCACGTCGTCTGCATGCCCTCATATATGGAGGGGTTGCCGAGAGTGTTGATCGAGGCCGCCGCCTGCGCCCGGCCGGTGGTCACGACCGACGTGCCCGGTTGTCGCGAGATCGTGCGCGATGGCGAGAACGGCCTGCTGGTCCCGGCCCGCGACGGCGCCGCGACCGCCGTGGCGCTCGGGCGACTGATCGCCGATGGCGCCTTGCGCGCGAAGCTCGGGGCGCGCGGTCGCGAGATCGCCACCAGTAAATTCACCGTCGAGCGGTTCGTCGGCGAAACCCTCGCGCTCTATCGTGCGCTGATGCCAACCCATGCGGCGCATGTGATCGAGGGGAGCCGTCAATGAGCTGGACCGGGCCGGCGGGGGTGATGCTGGCGCTCGTGCTAGCCTTCGGGCTGACGCGGCTCGCCTTGTGGTGGCTTGCCGAGAAGGGCCTGGTCGACACGCCCAACGTGCGCTCGTCCCACGCGGCGCCGACCCCGCGCGGCGGTGGACTGGCGGTCGTGGTCGCCATCGCGGCCGCGTGGCTGTGGGGCATCGCCACGAGCGCGCTAGTAGCGCCCGAGATCTTGATCGTGCTCGGCCTCGGCCTCGCCCTCGCCGCCGTTTCGTTCGTCGACGACCTGCGCGGACTGCCGGTGCTGCCGCGCCTCGCCGCCCAAGCGGCCGCCGTCGCCGTGGGCCTGTGGGCGTTGCCAACCGAGGCCCTGGTGTTCCAGGGGCTTCTCGGGCCGGCGCTCGATCGCGTGCTCGCGGCGTTAGTGTGGCTGTGGTTCGTCAATCTCTACAACTTCATGGATGGTATTGATGGGATCGCCGGCCTCGAGACGGTGGCGATCGGGTTCGGCGCGTTCGTCGTCCTGGTCCTCGCCGAGAGCCGTCCGGATCTCGCCTACGTCGCGCCGTGCCTGGCCGCTGCGGCGCTCGGGTTCTTGTGGTGGAATCGGCACCCGGCGCGCATCTTCCTCGGCGACGTCGGCAGCGTCCCGCTTGGCTTCTGGGTCGGGTGGCTGTTGCTGTCGCTGGCCGCCTCGGGGCAGTGGGCGGCGGCGTTGTTGTTGCCGCTCTATTACCTCGCCGACGCGACCGTGACGCTGGCGCGCAGGCTGGCGTGCGGCGAGCCGGTGTGGCGCGCCCACGTCGATCACTATTACCAGCGCGCGGCGCGGGCGTTCGGCCGCCACGATCTGGTCACGCGGGCGATCCTGACCGCAAACCTCGGCCTGATCGCGCTGGCGATTCTGAGCACCGTCCTCTCCGCCCAGCGGCTCACTTGGCTGATTGTCGGCGGTGCGATGACGCTGGCGCTGTTGTGGTATCTTGCCACCCGCCGACCACTGGTTACGCGGCCCCGTTCCGATCATGCCGCCTGACGCGAAAACAGCTCCCCCGACCTTCAACCCGCGCATCGCCGCGGTGTCCGTCCACGATATAGTCATGGCGGCGGCCTCGTTCGAGATCGCGGTGTGGCTGCGCTATTGGACCTTCGGGGCGGTGCAGCCAATCGGCTTCCTGTGGGAAGGCACGCTATTGTTCGCCGCCGTGAGCGCCGTTGTTTTCTGGTGGACCGGACTTTATCGCGGCATCTGGCACTACGCCTCGCTCAATGACCTGTCCGCGATCGCCCGGGCGGTGACGATCGCGATTCTGATCTTCCTGCCGGTGCTGTTCGCGGTCACGCGGCTCGCCGACTATCCGCGCACGTCGGTGTTCATCAACTGGCCGCTTCTGGTGCTGATGCTGGGCGTGCCGCGTCTTTTGTGGCGATTGGTAAAGGACCGCGGCCTCGCCCATGTCTTCGTTCGCGAGGACGGGCCCCGGGTGCCGGTGTTGCTGATCGGCGCCGGTGACGCAGCCGAGACATTCGTTCGCGAGATGGCGCGGGCGCGCGCGGGCGCCTATGCGGTGGTCGGGATCGTCGACGACGGCGCGGGCAGGGTCGGCGGTGCGATCCGTGGCGTGCGGGTGCTGGGAACGCTCGCCGAAACGGCCGCCATCATCGAGCGCTTGACCGCGCGTGGGCGGGGACCGCGCCGGCTGATCGTAGCCTCGGAGGCGATCGACGGAACCGCGATGAGGGAGCTGTTCAACCTCGCCGATCGCAGCGGCATGACGCTCGCGCGGCTGCCGCGATTGACCGATTTCCGGCGCGAGGCCAATTTCCGGGGCGAGAGTGGGGCGGAGCCCGCCGATAGCACCGAACCTCGGCCGGTCGAGGTCGAGGATCTGCTGGGCCGGCCGCAGCAGGTACTCGACCGCGCGGCGATGGCGGCCCTGATCGCCGGTCGGCGGGTGCTAGTGACCGGCGCCGGCGGCACCATTGGCGCGGAGCTCGCACGCCAGATCGCGGCGCTGGCGCCGGCGCGAATAGCCCTGCTCGACAACGGCGAGTACAACCTCTACCGGATCGACCGGGAACTCGCCGAGCGCTGCCCGCAGGTGTCGCGCGGGGCCTTTCTCGGCGACGTGCGAGACGCCGTCCGCATCGGCCGGTTGGTGGCCGACGAGAGCCCGGAGCTGGTGTTTCACGCCGCCGCCTTCAAGCACTTGCCCTTGGGCGAGGCCAATCCGAACGAGACGGTGCTGAACAACGCGCTCGGGACTCGCGTCGTCGCCGAGGCCTGCCGCGCGGCCGGTGTCCGCGTCATGGTCTTGATCTCCACCGATAAGGCGGTCAACCCGACCTCGGTCATGGGAGCGAGCAAGCGGGTCGCGGAGATGCTGTGCCAGGCCTTGGGCGTGGCCGAGGCTGGGCGCGACCACCCGACCCGCTATGTCACGGTGCGGTTCGGCAATGTGTTGGGCTCGACCGGCTCGGTGGTGCCGCTGTTCCGCCGCCAGATCGCCGGCGGCGGGCCGCTGACGGTGACCCACCCCGACGTTCGGCGCTACTTCATGACCACGCGCGAGGCGGTCGCGCTGGTCCTCCAGGCCTCGGCGCTGCCGCGCGAAGAGACGAGCGCGGGCGGCGGGCTGTTCGTTCTCGACATGGGCGAGCCGGTGCGCATCCACGACCTGGCGCGACAGATGATCCGGCTGGCCGGGCGGCAACCCGACGACGACATCGCGATTGTCTTCACCGGGCTCAGGCCCGGCGAGAAGCTCGACGAGGAGCTGTTGCACACATCCGAGCGGCTAGTGCCGACCACGTGCGCCGGCATCATGCTGGCCGCGCCGCGCCTGATCGACCATGGCCGGCTAGCGCCCGAACTAGATCGCCTGATCGCGGCCGCAGTCGGCCGCAACACCGCCGAGACGCTGGCGATCCTCGGTCGGATCGTGCCCGAATACACCCCCGCCCCGGACCGCGGCGCGAGCACAGCGCCGCCGGCCGGACGCGCCGCCACCACCGCCTGACATGCCTGATCGCGCGACAACGGACCGCGCGACAATCGGCCGCGCCTTGATCTCGGTCTCGGACAAATCCGGCCTGGTCGATCTCGGCCGTTTCCTGGCCGAACGCGGGGTCGAGATTCTATCGACCGGCGGCACCGCCCGAGCGTTGGCGGACGCCGACATCGCCCACGTCGAGATCGGCGCTTACACCGGCTTTCCGGAGATGATGGACGGCCGCCTCAAGACGCTGCATCCGCGCGTCCACGGCGGCATCCTGGCGGTCCGCGACGACCCGGCCCACGACGCGGCGATGGTGGCCCACGGCATCGCCGCGATCGACCTCGTGGTCGTCAATCTCTACCCATTCGAGGACACCGTGGCGGCCGGCGCCGACGCCGCGACCTGCGTCGAGAACATCGACATCGGCGGCCCGGCGTTGCTCCGCGCGGCGGCCAAGAATCACGCCTTCGTCACGGTGATCGCGCGCGCGGCAGACTATGAGCTGTTGTGCGCGGAGATGACGGCCAACGACGGCGCGACCACCCTGGCGACCCGGCGATGGCTGGCGACGGAAGCGTTCCGCCACACCGCCGCCTATGATGCCGCCATCGCCGCGTGGTTTGGCCGGGAGAGAGGCGCCCCCCAGGGGGACCAACCGTTCCCCGCACGGCTGGTGATCTCGGCGCGGCGGGCGGCGGTTCTGCGCTATGGCGAGAATCCGCATCAGCGAGCAGCGCTCTATATGGGCGGAGCGCCGCGCGCCGGCGTCGCCAACGCCGCGCAAGTCCAGGGCCGAGAGCTGAGCTTCAACAATCTCAACGATACCGACGCCGCCTACGAATTGGTCGCGGAGTTCACCGAGCGGCCGGCGGTAGCAATTATCAAACATGCCAACCCGTGCGGCGTCGCGGTCGCGGACACATTGGTCGAGGCCTACCGGCGGGCGCTCGCCTGCGATCCCATCAGCGCCTTTGGCGGCATCGTCGCAACCAACCGCCCCCTCGACCGAGCCACCGCCGTCGAAATCGCCAAACTGTTCACCGAGGTCGTCATCGCGCCGGCGGCGGACGCCGATGCTCGGGCGAGCATGGCCAGGAAACCAAACCTACGGCTGCTGCTCGCCGGGCCGCCACCGTCGGCGGCCGCGCCCGGCACTACTCTGCGCACCATCGCTGGCGGCTACCTGATGCAGACGCGCGACCATGCCGTGATCGGCGGCGCGGACCTCAAGACGGTGACTCGGCGCGCGCCACGGGCGGACGAACTCGCCGACCTTCTATTCGCCTTCACGGTGGCCAAACACGTCAAGTCCAACGCTATCGTCTATGCCAAGGATGGCGCCAGCGTCGGCATCGGGGCCGGCCAGATGAGCCGGGTCGACGCCGCCCGCATCGCCGGCGCCAAGGCCCGTGAGGCGGCGAGCGCGGCGGGTCTGGCGACCCCGTTCACCCAAGGCTCGGTGGCGGCGTCCGACGCCTTCTTCCCGTTCGCCGATGGCCTGTTGGTGGTGGCGGAGGCCGGCGCCAGCGCCGTTATCCAGCCGGGCGGATCGCGACGCGACGACGAGGTGATCGCCGCCGCCGACGAGGCCGGCCTTGCCATGGTCTTCACCAGCATGCGCCACTTTCGCCACTGAACCCGGGCGGGCACTGTCAGAGGAAATCGGCTTGAGCTGGGCAGAGGCGATCCGTAGCGTCGGCCGATGACGGATCCCTTTCGCTACTTCAACAGTTCACCCGAGGTGATCCGCCTGGCGGTGATGATGTATGTCCGCTATCCGCTGTCGCTGCGCCAAGTCGAGGACCTCCTGTCCGCTTTCGGCACTTCCACATAGTTCTTGGCACTGCTCTATAGTCCATGAATACCGGGGCATTCCGGTGCCGTTGACGGCTTGAAAGTTCTGCCCAGTGCTACTACGTTCCCATATCGTGTGTGGGAGTGAATGAGGGTACGTCGGTGGCTGGAGGACTAACGGCGAGGTCGCCGCGACGGTAACGAAGCCGGGACGGCATGGCGACGCCAATGGCTTGTATCTCGTGGTCAAACCGAGCGGCGCGAAGTCCTGGGTTCTACGAACCGTCGTGCGCGGTCGGCGGTGCGACATAGGACTTGGCGGCCATCCACTGGTCTCGTTGGCTGAAGCCCGCGCGGCGGCTTTCGACGGCCGCAAGCTGGCACGTGCCGGCGGTGATCCGCTGGCACTCAAGCGGCGATCGGACATTCCGATCTTTGAGGTGGCCGCCCGGACGGTGATCGAAATCCACAAGCCGACGTGGCGCGATGGCGGAAAGTCGGCCGGGCAATGGACGTCATCGTTGCGGCGATACGCTTTTCCGCGTCTCGCGGGCCAGGCCGGTGGATATAATCACCACGGCCGACGTGATGGCGGTCCTGCTGCCGATATGGACCGAAAAGGCCGAGACTGCCCGCCGCGTTCGCCAGCGCATCAGCGCGATCATGAAGTGGGCAGTCGCGCAGGGGTATCGCGGCGACAATCCTGCCGGCGACGCCATCGCGTCTGCGTTGCCGAGAGTCGGCAACAGGCGCCGGCATTTCCGGTCCGTTCATCACACCGAAGCCGGCGACGCGATCAGGGCGGTGAGGGAAGCGAAGGCTTCGCTCCCGGCGCGGCTGGCGTTCGAATTCCTGGTTCTGACGGCTGCGCGTTCCGGCGAGGTCCGGGGCGCATCGTGGTCCGAGTTCGACATGGACGCGGCGACCTGGACGATCCCGAGCGAGCGGATGAAGGGCGGACGCGAGCATCGCGTTCCTCTGTCGAACCGGGCACTGGCGATCCTCGAAGAGGCGCGGACGCTCGATGACGGGAGCGGCCTGGTGTTTCCGGCCCTGGCTGGGCGGAAGCCCATGTCCGATTCGGCGCTTTCGAAGCTGTTGCGTGAGCTCGATATTGACGCTGTTCCGCACGGCTTCCGTTCGACCTTCCGGGACTGGTGTTCGGAGTCCGCGCGCGTGCCGCGCGAGGTGGCCGAAGCCTGCCTGGCCCACACGGTGAAGGGTGTCGAGGGCGCCTATGCCCGCTCGGATCTGCTGGACCTGCGGCGCAAGCTGATGGAGCGCTGGGCTGCATATCTGGCGGCCGATGCCGGCGACACGGTGGTTCCGATGGCCCGGCAATCGAGGGAACCAAGCCTGTGAGCGGGGCAAACGAACGATCCGGGGTCGAGATCGAATACGAAGACCCCACGAAGACCGCCCTCGCGTACCTGCAGGCCGTCGGAGTGGTGGAGCCGTATGAGGAATCGACGCCCGAGTATCGCGAGCGCGAGACTGCGACCATGCTCGCCGCTATCCTGGGAGCCATCCAACTTCCCAACGATCCGTCTGCGGCTCGCGCCGCCTATCTGGGGCACTGCTATCTACACCGCGGGTCCGATTCCGGAGTCCTCGAAAGCCTTCTCAAAAGGGATCGCAAGCATCCAGCGTATCGCAAAGCCCTGACAATCCTCTTGCATGAGATGCGCAGGGCGGGCGGGGCCATACCGGAACGGTTGCAGAGATGGGAACACGAGCACGAGAGAGTGACAGGGCGGTGGAGTCAGCAGGCGACTCAAAAGTATCGCATCGGGTTGGTGGTCGAGGCGATGGCGACCGGGAGCAACGTTCTCGTTCTCTGCGGGGAAAAGGAAAGGACGTTGAGGCAGCTGCAAGTGGACTTGCGGGCAGTGCACGAACAACTCGGCGGAAAATCGTTCGGGGAGCTCTGCTCCGGGCATGCTTCCGAGCGGCTGCAAGACATCGAGCGTTGCCACGAGATCCGGAACGATTATGTCCTCAAGATTCCAAATGGTATCGAGCGGACCCTAGAGATCCTGAACGGGATGAACGCCCGCCCATGGGGGCATCGCGACCAAGGCAAGGGCTTGACCGCAAGCGACCTGGTGGAGATGACAAACCTGCCGTTGTCCGAGGGGATGGGAGTTCACGGGATATGGACCGCTATCAAGGTCAGGAAGCATTTCCCCAACCTCTACGCAACGCGCAACGAAGACACCGAGGCCCAAGGCTTCTATTACTCGATCTGCGATGCAGTGGCCGATGTTCTGGAGGAGGAGAAGAAGGCGAGGCGGGCAGGGAATTATTCAGGGAGCAAGAGTGCACGAATTGGAAGTAGTTACCGAAGTGTCTTAAGAGCGCTGGCGGCTTACCGCCGCACCTTCTGGCCTGCCCGCGGAGACTCCCTCGACGGGTAGACTGCCGCTCGTCCGAGCGACGGATTCCAGCGTCATGATGTCGTGCTCGGCATCCTCCATGAGGGCGGCGACCTGGTGCCACTGGGCGGTGGCACTGTTGGCGTCCTCCTGAGCGAAGGTAGAGACGACACGTCAGCCATGCTTGCCGGCATGGGCACATGGACCGGCAGATCGAGCCTGCAGTGCAGAGGGGCTTTTCTGCTAGTTGACGCCGAGGATGCGGGACTGCCGGGCTTCTGGCCCCTGTGGTCGTCGGATATCGCTGACCCGGTTGCTCCGGGAAAGGCTACCCCCAACTCAGTCGAGCCGATCAGGGCCTTGATGTAAGCTTTCTGGATCGCTGCCGTAAGCGATTCTCGGCGGTCCGTTGCAGCGCCAGGGAGCTGGAGGTGAATTTTTCTTTCCTCAGCTTCAGGATCTTCGCGATGGGCCAAGTCCGCCAGCATATCTCAGCGCCGGTCACGACAGCCGTCGCAGTGATCCAGCGAGCGCTCGCTGTGACCTGCTCCGGTCAGGCCCCGGGGCCTCGAATTCCTTCAGCCGCTCGGCTGTGAAGTCGATCATCTCGCGAAACAGACCGAGGTTGCCATTCGCCTTATGTGTCACACGACGGGCGCCGCGTGTTGAGGCATTAGAAGCTCTCGTAAGAAATCTGGAGGCTCTGATGACCGATACGCTGCTCCGCCGACCTGATGTTGAAACGCTGACCGGGCTTTCTCGGGCCTGGATTTATGCCGCCATGGCACGGGGTGAGTTCCCGCGCCCCCTACGCATCGGCAAGCGGGCAGTCGCTTGGCCCCGCTCCGTCGTCGATGCCTGGATCGAGGCTCAAAAGGCCGCGGCCAGCATCAGCGCCGAGGCGTGATCAGAGATGTACCGCAAACAACACCGCCCGTCCCGGACCGGTCGAAAGGGACGCGGTCTAGCTCGCCACCGACGTGGAAATGGCGGTGGCGTTGGGGAAGATCGAGCAGGCGTCAACTTCGCGGAGGTTAACGCTGCCGCGCTCGGACACCTGCCCGCACTGTTGCTCCGGTGGTTGCCGCACGGGCGGCGCGAGGGCGGCGAATGGGTGGCGCTTAATCCACGCCGTCACGACCGGTCGCCGGGTTCGTTCCGAATCAACCTGCGCACCGGACGTTGGGCCGACTTCGCGACCGACGACGCGCGGGGCGGTGATCCAGTAGCGCTGGCCGCGTACCTGTCGTGCACGTCACAGGGCGAGGCTGTGCGTTCGCTGGCGGCAATGCTTGGGATCGGGAAATGAGCGCGAACGCGGGAATGTTCGAGCCCCTGACCGACGGTGAAGGGTCTGCGGCTGCAAAGGCGGATATGGACAGCGGGCCGCCTCCGATCGTGCCCGTGCCCGCCGATGCACCCCAGCCCAACTGGCCCTCGCTGCGGCCCAAAGAAGCGACGACAGATGCGCCAACGGAGACGTGGACCTACCACACCGGGAACGGGGGGAGCGCCTTTGTCGTAGCCCGGTGGATGGGCAGAGACGGCAAGAAAATCGTCCGCCCCGTGTGCTGGGTGGGAACCAAATGGGCGCTCAGGGCGATGACGCGGCCGCGACCGCTTTATAACCTGCCGGACATGCTCTCCGCTTCTGACACCCCCATTGTCGTCGTCGAAGGCGAGAAATGCGCAACTGCCGCAGCCAAGGTCTTCGCCGACCACGCCGTGACGACTTGGGCCGGAGGTGCAAGCGCCTGGCGTCATACGAATTGGAGCCCGCTCGCGGGCCGGAACGTGCTGTTGCTCGCCGACGGTAACAAGGCCGGCCGCAGGGCCATGTCCGATATCGCAACGCATCTGGCGGCTGCCGCCGGTGGCGCAATTCGCATCCACTTGCCGGCTGGTGACCATGGATTCGACATCGCCGACGCTCTGGACCGAGACGGCCCGGAACGGACGCGCGAGAAAATTGAAGCGGAGGCAAGTCTATGGAGCCCAGAGGCCAAGATCTCGGTCATGCCAGACGCCGATGGCCAGACGCCGATGGCGGCGCAGATTGGATGGACAAGCTTCTTGGGCGAGCCAAGACCGACCCCGGTGCACCATTCGAGCAGCACGCGCTTCACCGGCTTGCGGATCTCCGCCGCTCAAGGCCAGATATTAGTGAGCGCCTAAGAGCAAGATTTCGTGACGAGACCAGGGTTCGGATAAGCAGTCTGGACAAGGCCCTGACCGCACTGGCTAACGACGAGAGCGGCATCGTCCGGCAAGGCCAACTCACGGCCCCATCGAGTGCTTGACAAACATGAGAGCGTCCGGGGAAGCCAGTACTGCTCAGACGCATACCAGGCGCGCCTCGGTGAACTCGGTTTCCTCGCCTCAATGAGCGGTAAGGGAAATTGCTATGATAACGCCGTCGTCGAGATCTTCTTCAAAACCATCAAGTCAGAACTAATCTGGAGGGTGCGAGTCTCGTATGGCATTGATAGCAGGGGCTTCGTTCAGGGTGCGAGTCTCGTATGGCATTGATAGCAGGGGCTTCGTTCATTGAGTTCAGGCAGCGATGGCGATGACGGCACAGGGATTGATGTTGTCGTTGGCCGGTGTGTCGGTTGCGCCGATGATGGCCTTCCATGCCCGGTCGAAGCGAGCGGATTTGATCAGGGCGCGGAAGGTCAGCACAGCCTGCCCGCTGGCGATCCGCCAGCGCATGCCGGAGCGCTTCATGCGCTGGGTCACCAGGGTCTTGTTGGCCGCCTCGACCACGCCTGAGCCGATGGCGACGCCCTCTGCCTTCAGGGCGTGGTAGCGCATGCGCTGGCGGTGCTTGCGGAAGAAGGCGAGTTCCCGTTCGATCTCGGCCCGATCCGGCTTTGCGCTATCACGAAGGTGGCGCAACGCCCGGATCACCTTGTCGACGCCACAGGGGTCGTGACGCAGAACCTCGCGGTACCTCTCGAACCAGTCGGAGGCCACCGCATGGTCGGATGCCGTTCGGAGATGTTCGCAGGCATGCCAGAAGTCGATGACCTCGGTTTCGGGCGACAGGGTCTCCAGGAAGGTCCAATTGTCGGCGGCGGCGTCGGCGATAGCGACGATCGACGTCGGGGCGCATGCCTGAGCGACTTCGCTTGCGATGCGCCTTCAGTGTGACCTTGCCGCTCTCCGGGCGGCCGAGATAGAGGGTCTTCAGACGCTCGCCCCTGGCGTCGTGGAAGGAAACCGTGCCGCAGGCGGCCTCGCGCCAGGAGGCCTGGCGACCGTCGCTGACGCCGTCGAGCGACACCGCGCTGACCGCCTCGTGCGGTACGCCCTCGGCGTCACGGATGCTGTCCAGCGTCTCGCCGAGGGTCTCTCCATGGTCAGGCGCTGCAGGCTCACCGACGGCGTCATAGCAAAGAACGCCGCCGCTTCCCGCGCCGTGCAGTGACCCATCATCAGCAGACCGAGCTGAGCCGCCGGCCGCGCAGGTAATCGTCGGAAGGCTCTCGTCGAAACCGTGCCCGCAGGCGGCCTCGCGCCAGGAGGCCTCGGCACGGCCGTCTCTGCCCGTCGCCGGCCCGCAGCGGCACCATGACGCCGTCGAGCGACACCGAGGCGCTGACCTGCGCCTCGTGCGGTACGCCCTACTGACAGGGAACGCTGATGTTGGGCGTCTCTTGCCGGTGACGGAGCGTGCTCGGACCTGCGCGTGACAAAATCCTCCCCTGGGATGGCCGATTGTCACGATGTTTCCGGCCGTCCGTCGAAGCGAGCGGCTTCATTCATTGAGTTCAGGCAGCGATGGCGATGACGGCACAGGGATTGATGTTGTCGTTGGCCGGTGTGTCGGTTGCGGCCGATGATGGCCTTCCATGGCCCGGTCGAAGCGAGCGGATTTGATCAGGGCGCGGAAGGTCAGCACAGCCTGCCCGCTGGCGATCCGCCAGCGCATGCCGGAGCGCTTCATGCGCTGGGTCACCAGGGTCTTGTTGGCCGCCTCGACCACGCCTGAGCCGATGGCGACGCCCTCTGCCTTCAGGGCGTGGTAGCGCATGCGCTGGCGGTGCTTGCGGAAGAAGGCGAGTTCCCGTTCGATCTCGGCCCGATCCGGCTTTGCGCTATCACGAAGGTGGCGCAACGCCCGGATCACCTTGTCGACGCCACAGGGGTCGTGACGCAGAACCTCGCGGTACCTCTCGAACCAGTCGGAGACCACCGCATGGTCGGATGCCGTTCGGAGATGTTCGCAGGCATGCCAGAAGTCGATGACCTCGGTTTCGGGCGACAGGGTCTCCAGGAAGGTCCAATTGTCGGCGGCGGCGTCGGCGATAGCGACGATCCTGACGTCGGGGCGCAGCTGCCTGATATGTGCGACTTCGCTTGCGAGCTGCGCCTTCAGTGTGACCTTGCCGCTCTCCGGCATGCGGCCGAGATAGAGGGTCTTCAGACGCTCGCCCCTGGCGTCGTGGAAGGAAACCGTGCCGCAGGCGGCCTCGCGCCAGGAGGCCTCGGCACGGCCGTCCTCGCCGGCCCGCAGCGGCACCATGACGCCGTCGAGCGACACCGAGGCGCTGACCGCCTCGTGCGGTACGCCCTCGGCGTCACGGATGCTGTCCAGCGTCTCGGGGCCGAGGGTCTCCCAGCGCTCGTGCATGGTCCGTGTCAGGCGCTGCAGGGTGCTCACCGACGGCGTCATGCCGCCGATCTTCGCAAAGAACGCCGCCGCTTCCCGCGCCGTGCAGTGACCCATCATCAGCAGACCGAGCTGAGCCGCCGGCCGCGTCAGGTAATCGTCGACGAGACCCAGGCTCTCGTCGACCGGCACCGGCGATGACCCGCTTGCGCCGCTACGGTAACGGGCGCGCCGGTAGGTCAGCGGACCGAGCGAGGTCATGATCGTCCTCGGCGTCGCCGCCACCCGGAACCAGCTCTGCCCGTCCCGCTCGATCCGGGACGCGCCGTCGTCCCGCTTCTCGATGACGGCGCCCAGAAGCTCACAAGCGAGCGCGTTCATGGTCTCACGCACCCGCAACTCCGCCTCCTCGAACGCCTCGGGACACGGGTCCGAGCGAAACTGCTCGTGACAGACTGCGACCACCTGGGCGACCGCCTCGGCGACCCGGGCAGGCACGCCGGAAAGATCGATGGACGAGGGTGCCGGAGAGCGGGATACTGACATGGGAACGCTCCTGATGTTGGGCTTCTCCACACAGCATCCTACCGTCTCTTGCGGTACGGAGCGTCCCCACCTTCCCCCGCTCGGCCCTGCCGGCGTGACAAAATCCTCCCCTGGGATGGCCGATTGTCACGAAACCCCGTTTCCGGCCGTCCGTTTCGACAGCGAAATCGCGCTACTTCAATAACTTACGTTTGCCACACCGGACCCACACCCGACACGCAGGCCAACTGGCGGCACGATGGGGCCATGCCCTTGGACTATCCGGAGCCGGTGGCGGCGGATTGGCCAAGTCTGTTGGCTATCGTTGAAGAAAGAGTCAAGCCGGAACGCCAAAAATCCGAAGATGACAGCAAGTCCAGCCATGGAAGAAGGGCGAGTATTTGGTGGCAGCTCTATCATCAGGCCAAAGAACTGTACGCTGCCATCGAGGAGTTGGATCGCGTGCTTGTAATTTCCGAGATTGGCCAACATGGGGCGTTCGCATTTTTGCCAAGTCGCATGATCTTTTCCCATACGCTAAAGGTCTTCTCACTCGATACCTACGCCGCCTTATGCGCCCTCCAGTCCCGCCCCCACGAAATCTGGGCCCGTTTTTTCGGATCGTCGATGAAGGACGATCTTCGCTATACCCCTTCCGACTGCTTCGAGACTTTTCCATTCCCCGAGAACTGGGAAACGCAACCCGCGCTCGAAGCGGCGGGTGAGGTTTACTATGATTTCCGTGCGGCGTTGATGGTCGAGAACAACGAGGGACTTACAAAAACCTACAACCGTTTTCACGATCCGGACGAGCGCGATCCCCGGATCGCGCGGCTCCGTCAGCTTCATGCCGCAATGGACCGCGTCGTTCTGGAAGCCTATGGCTGGACCGACATTCCTACCGGTTGCGAGTTCTTGTTGGATTACGAGATCGACGAAGAGACCTGGGGCAAGAAGAAGAAACCCTGGAGCTATCGCTGGCCCGATGAAGTCCGCGACGAGGTGTTCGCGCGCCTGTTGGCCCTCAACGCCCGGCGCGCGGCCGAGGAGCGTATGGCCGGAAGTGGCGTTCGTCTTCCGGCTGGAAGCGCCAGACTCGTGTCATGACCGTGCTCTCCACGTCTACCGTCAACGATAGTGCCTCTGTCCGCGACTACCTGATCGAGGCGTTGCGGCTCGACCTGATTGGCCCTCGGACTGGAGACGGGGCGCTCCAATACGAGCGGCTGTCTTACGCGCCGTCCCGCTGGTATCTGACCGGGTTCCTGGCGCCGACAGGGGCGCCGGACGCGCAACGGGCGCAGGACGCCGAGGAAGAACTCGACGAGCCGTCCGAGCCGACACAGGGCGGCGACGACGCAAGCGCACCCGAACGGGGCAGCGGCAAACGCGTCTTTCTGCCCTCGTCCATGGGTCTGAGCTTCCTGGCGGACGCGTCCGCCATGCGCCTCGATATTGCGCTGTCCTGGGGAGACTACGCACCCGACGAGGATCCGGCAGGCGATGCCGGAAACCAGCGCGATGAGCCTGGGGACGAGCCGACCGCGGGTCCGGGCCGGCACCGCTTCGCACCTTGGGTCCGCCGTCCGCGTTCAGAGACCCTCAACGTCGATCTTGCGTCGATTCGAGTCGGGACGCCGGTTCGGTTCGACGTGCCGGCGAGCGGCGGCCTCGAGTTCGTCTGTCTGGTTCGGGAGACCCAGGTTCGGGGAGTCGAAGGCAATCTGGATGCGCGCGCCGTCTCCCTGTTCGTCGTCAATCGGCGGGCCGCGACGGAAGACGACGATTTGCAGGACACGGCTTTCGCCTTCCAGATCGAGATGAGCGTTGCCGCGGATCGGCCGTTCGTCCCGAGATACGATCCGCGCGGCCTCGACAGCGACGACTGGGACGAACGCCTCGCCGACCTGCATTACAGGGACGCGGCCGAATATGCCGTCGGCCACAATGTATCCACCCGCGCCGAAACGGCCGACGGCGAATGCCGGCGAGTGCATACCGAGTGGATGCCCCTTGCGGCGGTGGAACGTGTGGAACCGTCGCATATTCCCGATGTCGAGTTCGGCATGGAGGCGCTCGGTGCCCTGAACGAGGCGGCGGACGCGAAGCGCTTGCTGAACCCACTGGTCCACGCTTATCGCGACTGGATCGAAGGCCAGCGCGAGGGTGCGCAAACTTTCTCCGGCGGACGCCGAGAGGTGGCTGACGAACTGGTGGGCCGGGCTGCCCGCGCGGCGGACCGCATCCAGGCCGGCATCGACCTCCTCGACAATCCTGACCTGCTGGAAGCGTTTTGCATCGCCAACCGGGCCATGGCCGCGGCGGCGCGGCGGCGAAGGTCCCAGGAGGAGGGCCGCACGCCCGCGGCGGTGGACCTACCTGAGTGGCGCCCCTTCCAGCTCGCCTACATTCTTATGAACCTCCGAGGCATCGCCGAGCCGACCCATGTCGAGCGGGAGATCGTCGACCTTCTGTTCTTCCCGACCGGCGGCGGCAAGACCGAGGCCTATCTCGGGCTGGCAGCGTTCACGCTCGTCCTTCGCCGGCTGCGCGACCCCGACCCTGTGCATCGCGGCCTGTCGGTGCTCATGCGCTACACGCTTCGGCTCCTGACCCTCGACCAGCTTGGGCGCGCCGCGGCACTGATCTGCGCGCTCGAACTGGAGCGCGAAGCAATGCCGGAACGGCTTGGAACGTGGCCGTTCGAGATCGCGCTCTGGGTGGGCCGCGCAGCAACACCTAACTATATGGGCCGGAAGGGCGACCCGTCGAACGACACGGCACGCGCCAAGACCTTGCGTTTCAAAGCCGATACCTCGCGCGACCCGCCGCTGCCGCTGGATCGATGTCCCTGGTGCGGCACGAAGTTCAGCAAGCATTCTTTCCGGCTGGTCCCGGATACCGATAACCCGAAGAACCTGCTGGTGCGCTGCGTCAACCGGCGCTGCGATTTCGCGGGGAGGCGTCACTTGCCGATCGTCGCGGTCGACGAACCGATCTACGAGCGCCTGCCGGCATTCATGATCGCGACCGCCGACAAGTTCGCCGCCATGCCGTGGAGCGGTGAGACTGCGGGCTTCTTCCGGGGGGGTGATGCGGCCGATCCACGACCGCCCGACCTCATCATTCAGGACGAGCTGCATCTCATCTCCGGACCGCTGGGCACCATGGCGGGGCTCTACGAAACGGCGGTCGACCACCTCTGCCGACGCCAGATCGCCGGCAAGGAAGTGCGCCCGAAAATAATCGCATCGACCGCGACCGTGCGCCTCGCCCGGAAGCAGATTCGCGCTCTGTTCGGCCGATCCTCGGTGGCGGTCTTCCCGGCGCCGGGGATCGAGCGCCGGGACTCGTTCTTTGCCAAACAGGCGTCGCAAACCGACGTGAACCCGCGGCTCTATCTCGGCATCGCCGCACAGGGACGCGGTCCAAAGGTCATCTTCCTGAGGAGCACGGTCACATTGATGGCGGCGGCACAGGCCGCCTGGGATGCCGCGGCCAAGGGCGGCGGCTTCAACCCCGCCGACCCCTACATGACGGTCGTCGCCTACTTCAACGCTCTGCGCGAGTTGGGGAGCGCGCGGCGCATCGTCGAGGACGAGGTCGGTTCGCGGCTCCTGACCTATGCCGGCCGCAAGCGCCTCGACGATGCAACAGGACTATTCGCCGACAGACAAATCGCTTTCGAGCCAGTCGAGCTGACCTCGCGTGTCGGCACCGCAAATGTCGCCGATGCCAAACGCCGGCTCTCCCTAGACTTCGACGATAGTGATCGCGTGGATGTGGCCCTGGCCACGAACATGATTTCCGTCGGTCTCGATATCACGCGTCTCGGTCTAATGCTCGTCTCCGGCCAGCCGAAGACCACGGCCGAATACATCCAGGCCACCAGCAGGGTCGGCCGCGCCGAGTCGCGGCCCGGTCTGGTGGTAACGCTCCTGAATGTCCACAAGCCGCGCGACCGCTCGCACTATGAGCGCTTCTCCGCCTGGCATGACACTTTCTATCGCGGCGTGGAGGCGACCAGCGTCACACCGTTCTCTCCACGCGCGATGGACCGGGGCCTGCCGGCGGTCGCGGTTGCTTTGGCACGGCTCGGAATCCCGGAACTGACACCGATGCCGGCAGCCCGGAACGTCGAAAATCACGGCACGGAGACCGCGGCCCTTGCTCGGGCGGTGGGTGACCGGGCGCGAAACCATGCTGACGCTCTTCCTGATGGTTTCGGTGGTCATGTCGGGAACCGCGTACAAAGCTTGATTGACGATTGGGCAAGGCTCGCCCACGAAGCCGGGCAGGACGGTGCGGCGTTCGGCTACGCGCGCGGCCGGGGCAGCGGCACCTCCACCCCCTTGTTGCGTGAGATGATCGACCCGGATCGCGAAATGCTGAACGACACCCAGCTTCGGTTCCGGGCTCCCCGGTCGCTGCGCGATGTTGAACCGGGCGTGCTGCTCGGCATCAAGACCCCCGAAGGACAGGACATCCCGTAGGCGCGCCATGGCCGACAACATCCTTCGCCAGAGCCAATTGATCACGACCTACGGGCCGGGAGCCATGATCGATCTTCCCGACTGCTCGGTCATCGTCTCCGGCCTGCAGGACTGGTCCCACCTGCGGCGGGAAAAGGTCGACGAGCCGCGCCTCGTCGCCAAGCTGCAACGGTTGTTGGACGTGCCCTCGCTCGACCTCTGGACGCCGCCGCGTCATGAGGAGAATGCTCGCCACGCGGCGCCCGTCGGCGCGCGCATCTTCCCGACCTGGTTCATCGTCAAGGACGCCAAGCCCTCGCCCCGCGATCCGCAGCGGCTGCGTCGCAGGCTGGTGCGATGGAACCATCTCGACAGAGGCCGGTTCCGCGACGAAGAGGGCAAACGCAAGCCAGTCGTCCCGGTGCGGTTTGTCTGTGGCTGCCGGCGCGGCCATATCGACGATTTGGATTGGCGCCGGTTCGTCCACCAAAGCGGCAGGACATGCGAGAGACCACTCTGGCTCGAGGAACGCGGGACCGGCGCGGACATCGGCGATACCTTCGGCGTGTGCGGCTGCGGCGAGGAACGTTCGCTCTACGAGGCTTCGAGTCCCGGCACAGGGGCACTAGGTCACTGCGAGGGCAAAAGGCCGTGGATCGGGCAATTTGCCCGGGAAGCCTGCGGCGAGCCCTATCGGTTGCTCGTGCGCACGGCGAGCAACGCGTACTTCCCGCAGACGATGAGCGTGATTTCCCTGCCGGAATTCGATGCCGGGCTGGCCGCGAAGGTTTCTGCACACTTCGAGCGTCTCAAGGCGGCCGACGATCTGGGCGCGCTCGCGAATTTCCGGATGATTCCGGAACTCGCCGCCGCCTTTGCCGGCATCGCCGACGAAACCGTGCTTGCCGAATACCGCCGGCAACAGGGCGGAGCAGAACGGGAAGATGTTCCAGTAAAGACCGCGGAGTTCGCGATTCTCAACAAGGGCGACAACTTCATCGGAGAGGATGACCCGCGTTCCAAGTACTACGCCGAAACCCTTGCGCGTGCGGACTGGGATCTCGACAGGGACACCGTCCTTGCAGCCATCGACAAGCTGGTGCTGGTGCACCGCCTGCGCGAAGTCATTTCGCTACTTGGGTTTACTCGGTTCGAGGCGATCAGCCCGGACAAGGACGGCGAGCTCGATCTCGACGTCATCAGGGCCTCGCTCGCTGAAACGATCACTTGGCTGCCCGCGGTCGAGAACCGGGGCGAAGGCGTATTCCTGTCGTTCAGAACCGAGGACGTGGAGAGATGGTTGACACGCGTTGGCGTCCAGGCACGTGGAAAGTTGATCCTGGAAGGCTGGCAAACATGGGCCAAGGAGCGCCATCGTCCTGAGGAAGGGTTTCCTGGTCTGCCCTACGTGATGCTGCACTCGCTCTCGCACATGCTAATGACCTCGATCGCGCTCGACTGCGGCTATCCCGCCAGTTCCCTCCGCGAACGCGTCTATGCCGGCGACGGAGGCTACGGCATACTGATCTACACGGGATCATCGGACTCCGAAGGAACGCTGGGCGGGCTGGTCGGGACGGGCCGGCGTCTCGCTGCCCACTTCCGGCGCGCTCTCGACGATGGCCGCTTGTGCTCTAACGACCCCGTGTGCGCCGAACATGCGCCCAACTCCCAACTGGAGGGTCGTATGTTGCAGGGCGCGGCCTGTCACGGTTGCCTGCTGATCGCCGAAACAAGCTGCGAACAGCGCAACGATTTCCTCGACCGGGCGCTCGTCGTTCCGACCGTCGGTGTACAGGATGCCGCGTTCTTCGACCTCGCCGAGCAGTTGTCGTGAAGGAGTTCAGCGGTCTGGCCGCGCCCAATCTGAGCGACCTGCTCCGGCTGGCGGATCTCCTGGAAGCCGGCCTGCTGACCCCGCCATTGACACCGTTAACGCTGCGCGACCACCTCGCCAACGCGCACGCCGCACCGGTGGCGCAATGCCTCGGGGAACTCGCTCAGCTGGACATGGCGCCCGCCCATATCGCGCTCCTGCTTCGCGCCTTCGCCGCAGGCAGCCAGACCGCCAGTGCCGCTTCGGCGCCTGTCGAGGTCGTCATCAGCGGGCCCGACACGTCAGGCGGCGCGCGTGATACCGGCGTTGTCATGCGGCAACTATTCGGCAAGGCGCGCACGCGTGTCGTTGCAGTGGGTTTCGCGGTCCATCAGGGGAAGTCCGTGTTCAAGACGTTGGCTGACCGCCTCGACAACGACGGCTCGTTCGAAGCAACCCTCTGCATCGATATACGCCGCCAGCGCGGCGATACCTCTCTGGACCGGGAGGTCGTCCAGCGTTTTGCAAACGAATTCGTGCGTGACGAGTGGCCCGGTAACCGTCTGCCTTTAGTCTACTACGACCCCCGCTCCCTGGAACCCACAGGCAGGACGGCCAGCTCAATGCATGCAAAGTGTGTGGTTATCGACGGTCAGGAGGCCCTCGTGACCTCCGCGAACTTCACGGAAGCGGCTCAGGAACGAAACATCGAACTCGGTCTCCTAGTCAACTCACACGCCATCGCACAGCGGATCGAGGAACATTTCATGTCCCTGATCCGGAGCAAAAGTCTCGAAAGGCTGCCACTATCTTGATCGGATCTGATGCAGGCCGTAGCGGTCGCACGCGAAGCAGTTGGACCAAACGGTGACAACCGATGAGGATACGCCGACTCAAGCTCTTAAAATCCCGTAGCGTCGCCGAGGGTGTGCGGTGGTGGGCTGGCAGGGTGCGTTCTTGTGCCCACTGATTATCCACCGTCCCTCGATGAACCGGACGAAAACATTACACGCTACAGCGATTCATGAATGAATTCGCATCGGATCAATATGTTGCCATCCGGCCGGCCGATCGCGTGTTCAGCCAGAAAGCGGGAGGAGAAGTTTGCACGCGGTCCCTTCAGCAGGGTGCGACCGAGCGCACCGTTGATGGCACGTGTTCCTAGGCCGGCTTCCCGGTAGAAGCACGCTGCGGTTTGGACCATCGCACCGCCCTCGACTGCCGCCTTGAGTGGATAACCGCATCGGGGGAATGGATCGACGACCGCACTCATGGTCAGCAGTTCAAGGCGCGTTTCCTGCGCACCTCGGAGCCGTCTTCGATCGAGGGCATCGAGAAATACCTCGGCTCCGGCATGATCCGCGGCATCGGGCCGGTCTATGCCGGGAAGATGGTCAGGGCGTTCGGTGAGAAGGTGTTCGACATCATCGAGGCGGAGCCGGAACGGCTGCGCGAGGTAACCGGCATCGGCCGGGTTCGCGCCAAACGCATCACCGACGCCTGGGCCGAGCAGAAGATCATCCGGGAGATCATGGTGTTCCTGCACAGCCATGGCGTCGGCACGGCGCGGGCGGTGCGGATCTACAAGACCTACGGCGTGGATGCCGTTCAGGTCATGACCGAGAATCCGTACCGCCTTGCCCGCGACATTCGTGGTATCGGGTTCAAGACCGCCGACGCGATCGCCATGAAACTCGGCATCGAGAAAACAGCCATGATCCGGGTTCGCGCGGGGATTTCCCATGCGCTGACCGAGGCGATGGACGACGGCCATTGCGGCCTTCCCGCCGCAGAGCTTGCGCCGCTCGCCGTCGAATTGCTGGAAGTCCCGAAGGAGTTGGTTCAAACCGCTCTGGACTTCGAACTGGCCGAGGGAACGGTCGTTGCGGACACGGTTGCCGGAACCCCCTGTATTTTTCTTGGTGGCCTGTACCGGGCCGAACGGGCGATCGGCGAACGGTTTCTGAAGATCGCGGGCGGCAGGCTGCCCTGGCCGAACATCGATGCCGGCAAGGCGTTGCCCTGGGTCGAGGGCAAGACCGGCCTGTCGCTTGCGGAAAGCCAGGCCGATGCGGTTCGCCGGGCCCTGAACTCCAAGGCCATGGTCATCACCGGCGGTCCGGGCGTGGGCAAGACGACCATCGTCAACGCCATCCTGCGCATCCTGGACGCCAAGGGCGTGACCCTGCTGCTTTGCGCGCCGACCGGCCGCGCAGCCAAACGGATGACGGAGGCCACCGGGTTCGAGGCCATGACGATCCACCGGCTGCTTGAGGTCGATCCCAGGGGCGGAGGGTTCAAACGCAACGCCGACAATCCGCTCGACTGCGGACTTCTGGTCGTCGACGAGACCTCGATGGTGGATGTCATGCTGATGCGGGCGTTGCTGACGGCGGTCCCCGACGAAGCCGCTCTGTTGATCGTCGGCGACATCGACCAACTACCGTCGGTCGGTCCGGGCCAGGTGCTGGCCGATATCATCGCCTCCGGTGCGGTTCCGGTCGTGCGGCTGACCGAGGTATTCCGTCAGGCGGCGCGAAGCCGGATCGTCACCAGCGCGCACGGGATCAACCGGGGCGCCATTCCCAATCTTTCCAAGCCCGAGGGCGACAGCGACTTCTACTTCGTGCGGGCGGACGATCCGGAAACCGCGGTCCCCATGATCATCGAGTTGGTGAAGACGCGCATCCCGAAGCGCTTTGGGCTCGACCCGGTGCGCGACATCCAGGTGCTGTGCCCGATGAACCGCGGCGGCGTCGGCGCCCGCTCGCTCAACATCGAGTTGCAAGCCGCCCTCAATCCCGCCGGCGAGCGCAAGGTCGAGCGCTTCGGCTGGACCTTCGCGCCCGGCGACAAGGTGATGCAGATAGAAAACGACTACGACAAGGAGGTCTATAACGGCGGACATCGGCTATGTCGACGATGTCGATCCCGATGAAGACGAGTTGACCGCGCGTTTCGACGGGCGCGTGCTCACCTATGGTTTCGGCGAGCTCGACACCCTGGTTCCGGCATACGCCGCGACGATTCACAAGAGCCAGGGCTCGGAGTATCCCGCCGTCGTCATCCCCGTCCTGACGCAGCACTACGCGATGCTCCAGCGGAACCTGCTCTACACCGGTGTGACGCGCGGCAAGCGGCTGGTCGTGCTGGTCGGACAAAAAAAGGCCGTGGCCATCGCCGTGCGCAATGTCTCGGGACGGCGGCGCTGGTCGAAACTGGATGAATGGCTCGGCGAAGCGGATATCGGTGATGAAGGCAGCAGGCTTGCTCTCTCTTCCGGCCACTGATCTGTTATTCGGCACGCAGGTTCGAAGCCGATCGGCGCGCCAATCTGCAGAGATTCCTTGATTCTGGGGGTACTCGCCCGATTCGACAACTTCCGCGAGGTCGCAGCCGCGCCGGAAGGGGTCGAACCGGGAGCGGCCGATGAGCCGATTCGGGTCGCCCTTGAAGTCGCCCCATTTGTAGTGATTGGTGAAGCTCGTGGCCGTGATTCGCGCCCGCGTCGACAATGTCCGTAGCGCCTCCATGTCCGCCTCGCCGAGCGGGCGGTCTATCGCCTGGAACTCATAGTACCGGTATTCGCTCACGGCTTGCTTTCCCGGTAACCGGCCTTTCCGCCACCGGCCATCGGACAGATTCGCTAAAGTTGATGATTCCCGGCTTTCCGGCGTCTGACAATGTCACCCGGCGTGCTCTCGGCGACAATGAACTGGCTTGCCGTCGCTTTGCCGTTCCGGCAGTTCCGCGATAGCTCGTCACCCTGGACTGTCCGTACCCTGTCGCCCTGGCAGCTTCGCCGTTGCCGAACCGCCCGTCAGGAAATCCTCCGCGATGCTGGCGGCGACCCGCGCCGCCGAGGCCTTGACTGAATCCCGCGCCAGATGCGCATACCGGGCGGTGGTCCGGATCTGGCTGTGCCCGAGCAGCTTGGCGATCACGGGCAGGCTCTCGCCCAGCGCCAGCGCCCGCGACGCGAAGGAATGCCGGCAGTCGTGAATCCTGACGTTCTCGATCCCCGCGCGCTCCCGCACGATCCGCCACGGGTCGTCCAGGTTGGTCATGTGCGTGTCCGGCTTCTGGCCGGGGATTACCCAGGGGTTGCCCGGAACCCGGGGCAGTTCCGCCAGCACCTTCGCCGCCGGCGGCGACAGCGGCACCGCGCGCGGGCCCGTCTTGCTTTCGCGGAGCCTCAATTCGCCGGCCTCGAGGTCGATGTCAGTCCATTGCAGGGACAGGATCTCGCTCTTGCGGCAGCCGGTCAGCATCAGCAGCCGGATCGCCGCCACGGCATGGACCGACACCCCGCCCTCGGTGGGGGCCTCGCCGAGAACCTCGCCGAGGCGGCGGAACTCGGTGTCGGTCAGGAACCGCTCGCGCCCGCGCGCCGGGTACTTGCGCACCGACCGGCAAGGGTTGGTGCCGTCGGGGACCATCTCCCAGTCCGCGGCCATCGCATACATGCGCGACATCAGCGCCACCGCCCGGTTCGCCGCGTAGGGAACCCCGTTCAACCGGACGTGGAACGCCGCCACCCGCTCGCGCTCCACCGCGAGCAGCGGGAGTTTGCCGAACTCCGGCAAGATGTACTTGCCGAGCAGCCCCCGGATGCCTTCCGCCGTGGACTGCTTGCAGCGCACCGCGACATGCTTCTCCATGTAGCGCGCCGCCAAGCCGGCCACCGTCGGCCCGCCCGCGAGCCGGGCCGGCAGCGGTTCCGGTATCGGGTCCTCGCCCGCCTTGATCCGGTTGACGATCCGCGCCGCCCGGCGCCGCGCCTCGTCGGCGGAGATCACCCCGTGCCGGCCCACCGTCACCCGCACCGACTTTCCTTTCGTCCTGCTTTGCACCACGTACATCTTCGTGCCCGAGGCGTAGACCCTGATGCCGAACCCCGGCAAGTCCCGATCCCAGAACACCGTGTCCTTCTCGACCTTGAGCGCCTCGACGGTGCGCCGGGAGATCGAACGCCGGTTCAGCTTGGCCATTACGCCGCCTCCGCGCCGTCCGCCGGCAGGATGTCGGCGCCGATGCTGCCGCCGATCTTGGCCGCCGAGGCCTTCTCGGTGTCGCGCGCGAGATGCGCATAGCGCGCGGTGGTCTCGATCCTGTTGTGGCCCAGCAGCTTCCCGATCATGCTCAGGCTCTCGCCGAGCGCCAGCGCACGGCTCGCCCAGGAATGCCGCAGGTCATGGATGCGTACATCTTCGAGCCCGGCCCGGGCACGCACGACCAGCCACGGATCGTTGACGTTGGTCATGCGCGCGCCCGGCTTCTGCCCGGCGATCACCCACGGGTTGTCCGGAACCCGGGGAATTTCCGCCAGCACGCCGGCCACGGCGGGTGTCAGCGGCACCATGCGCGCGCCGGTCTTGCCGTCGCGCAGCCGCAGCTCCCCCGCCGTCCGGTCGATGTCGTCCCACCTGAGCTCCAGCACCTCGTTGCGCCGGCACCCGGTCAGCACCAGCAGCCGGATCGCCGCCGCCGCATGCCTCGACACCTTCCCCTTCGCCTCCAGCTCATCGACCGCCCGGCCGAGCCGGCAATACTCCTCGCCGGTCAGGAACCGCTCGCGCGGGTGCGTCCGGTACTTGCGCACCGCCCGGCACGGGTTCGGCCCGTGCTCCCGCAGGCCCCATTCGACGGCCAGCGACAGCATCTTGGCCACGATCTTCAGCACCCCGTTCGCCGCATGGGGCGCGCCGCGCATCGCGTAATGCAGTTCCGCCACCTGCTCGCGCCCGACCGCGCCAACACGCATCCCGCCCAGCGCCGGCAGGATGTGGTTGTCGAGCGCCCGCCGGTAGACCTCCGCGCTCGACGCCCTGCAGTGCGAGGGCACGTAGTCGCGCATGTAGCGCTCGGCGAGAACGGCCATCGTCGGCTCGGGCTCCGGCGGAGGGGGAATCGGATCCTCGCCCCGCTTGATGCGGTCGATGGCCTCCGCCGCCCGGCGCCGCGCCTCGTCGGCGGTGAGTTTCCCGTGCCGTCCAAGCGTCGCCCTCTTCGACCCGCCGGGGCCGCGCGACTGGACGACGTATTTCTTCAGGCCCGAGGGATAGACCCTGATGCCGAAGCCGGGGAGGTCCCGGTCCCAGAACACGGCGTCGCGATGCTCGACGGACAACGCGTCGACGGTGCGTTTGGTGATAACCCGTTCCTGGCGTCTCGGCATGGCGTTCCCGCGTATCCTCGTTCTGCCGCCCGGACGATCCGTAAGCACCATGCAAGCGACCGCCCTCAAATCGGGGCGCATCATGGCGCGTCCCTGGCGGAGACGCAAGCGGGAAATGGCAGCGAAAATCTTCTAGAAACATAGGAGAACCGCTACTTTATCGCACCCCTGCGCATCTCTGCGCAGCCGTGGCGATGCGAGAGAATTAGTGCATCATGATATGGGCGGCTTCGGGCTGCGCGTTACCGCACCGTCGAGGAAGTTCCCCGGCGGGTGCCGATCGTTTGTGTTGTGCTACCGGAATCGAGGTGGCACGCAACGGCGTTACACGGTCGGGAAGTTCCCGTCCGTTTGGTCCGTGGCACAGGCGCGGGCGCGCGTTCGGGAGTTGAAGCGGGAGATCGACCGTGGCGCCGATCCGGTCCAAGACAATCGTGAGAGACGGGAGGCGCCGAACGTCCGCGAGTTGATGGATCGATTCGATACCGATCACATCGAGGAGCGGGTGAAGAAGTCGACGGCCGTCGAGTATCGCCGGATCATTAACGGCTATGTCCTCCCAAAACTCGGCCCGAAGAAGGTGACCGAGGTTACCACCGAGGACGTGATGGCGCTTCACAATAAGCTGAAGGGCACGCCACGAACCGCGAACCAAACTCTCGCCGTGCTGAGCAAGGCTTTCAACCTCAGCGAACTTTGGGGGCTTCGCCCGCAGCATACAAACCCCACCCGCCACATTCAGCGATGGCCCGAGATCAAGCGCGACCGGATACTCAAGGCCGATGAAGCCGTCGCCATGTCCGAGGCGATGGCGACGATGCAGGATGAAGGGAAGCTGTCCGCGACGCTGGCCACCGCGATCCACTTCCTTTACCTGACGGGTTTCCGCAAGGGTGAACTGCTGGGCCTGCGCTGGGGCGACGTCGATTTCGAGCAAGGGCGCGTCAAGCTCGAAGATACGAAGACCGGACCGCAAACCCGTGTCGTCGGCTCGGCGGCGCTCGACGTTCTCCGCGAACTCGACGACGCCACCGAGTACGTTTTCGAGGGCGAGGACGGCAAGCCTCTGCCGTGGTGGTGGCTCACCCGCGCTTGGGATAAGGTGCGGGTCCGCGCCGGTATCGAAGATGTCCGACTTCACGATCTCAGGCATTCGTATCTCACCGAAGCCGGCGGGCGGTTCAACGCCTACATCGTTCGTGATCTCGGCGGCCACCGAACATTGGCCATGTCGAGCCGCTACGTTTCGGCGAACCAGAGTCCGGCTCGCGAGGCGGCGGACGCAGTAAGCGCGACGCAGGCGGCGAAGATGCGGGGCAAGCCCGCGTCAGGTCGAGCACCTGAAACCTGGGCGCTCGGGTGCCTGACGATGTCGGACCTTCAGGTAATCAACCGACGTGCGCTCGCCCGAGCCATGGGCGGCGCCCCGGTCATGGATATTCGCGCCATTTATAAGAGCAAATTCGACCGCACCGATAATCCACTCTTCGCATGGATTGCCTTCCGACACTGCCGCAAGTGTCAATCGGCGTTGAACATTGACCCCCTATCGGCGTGCAATGTTGACCCCTTTGGGGATGCACGGCGGAGGTCGTACAGGTAGTCCATAGGAGGGGCCCGCGCGCGGGCCGACGCGCCCACCACGCGGCTGGCGGCGGACCGCGCGTGGGAGGTTCCTGTGGGCCCACCTGGGCGACCGGGCGGCAGGTGGATCGGTTGCCTTTAGGACCGATTCTTGAAGCGCCAGGAGTCGTTTCCGGTCTCGATGATCTCGCAGTGGTGCGTCAGACGATCGAGGAGCGCGGTGGTCATCTTGGCGTCGCCGAAGACGGACGGCCATTCGCCGAAGGTCAGGTTGGTGGTGACGATGATCGAGGTGCGCTCGTAGAGCCGGCTGACGAGGTGGAACAGCAGCTGGCCTCCGGTTTGGGCGAAGGGCAGGTAGCCGAGCTCGTCGAGGATGACGAGGTCGCGCCGGGCCAGCTGATCGGCGAGCCGGCCCTGGCGGCCGGCGCGGGCTTCGGCCTCGAGCCGGTTGACCAGGTCGACGACGTTGAAGAAGCGGCCCCGGGCGCCATCGCGGATGCAGGCCCGCGCGATGGCGACGGCGAGATGGCTCTTGCCGGTGCCGGTGCCGCCGATCAGCACGGCGTTGCGCTGGTTGGCCAGGAAGCCGCCGACCGCCAACTCGCGGACCAGCGGCTCGTTGACCGGGGTGTCGGTGAAGTCGAAGTCGGCCAGCTCCTTGGCCAGCGGCAGCTTGGCGCCACTCATCTGGTACTTGATGGATCGCGCCTGCTTGTCGGCGATCTCGGCCTTCAACAGCTCGCCGATGATTCGCTGCATCGGATGCTGGCGCTTGAGGCCGTCGGCGAGCACCTCGTCGAACGCGTCGCGCATGCCGGCGAGCTTGAGTGCGGCCATCATCTCCAGGACCTCATGGCGCTCCATGGCCGACCCCCCTCAAGCGGTCGTAGCGGGTGCAATCGGCCACCGGCTCAAAGCGAAGACGCAGGTTCGCGGGCGTCGGGATCGGCGCCGTCTCGGACGGCTGGCGCCGACGATTGAGGATGTTGAGCACGACGTCGGCGCTGCACACGCCGCCAGCGAGCGCCTCGGCACAGGCGGCCTCCACCGCCGCCAGCCCATCCGCCAGCACGGCGGTGAGGATCTCGACCATCTGCCTGTCGCCGTCGTCGTGGCCGGCGAGCCGGACGCGCACGCGACCCAGGGCGCCGGGCAGCGCCCAGTCCTTGAACGGCGCGCCGTTACGAAGCGCACCGGGCTTCCTCGCCAGCACGGGCACGTAGTGCCACGGGTCATAGACGGTCTGGTCGCGGCCGAAGCGCCGGGCATGCTCGGCGACGATCTCGCCGTCCTGGCGGATGACGATGCGATCGGCGTAGGCATGGACCTCGACCGGACGGCCGACGGCGCGCGCCGCCACGCTGTACTTGTTGCTGTCGAAGCGCACCAGGCAGGTCTTCGACACCGACGCCGGGACCGCGTGGAAGCCGTCGAACGGCCCGCGATAGCCGACCAGGGACGGACGCTCGTCCTCGAACACCTGCCAGACAGTCCTGTCCTTGAACACCGGGTGGGGATGACGCCGGGCGTAGGCGACGCACTGGTCCAAGAGCCAGGCGTTGAGCTCGTCGTAGGTCTTGAAGCGCAGCCGCGGGGTGAAGAACCGACCGCGGATGATCCCGACCTGGTTCTCGACCTGCCCCTTCTCCCATCCCGCTCCCGGCGTGCATGCTGTCGGTTCGACCAGGTAGTGGCCACACATCTGCACGAAGCGCCGGTTGAACGCGCGCTCCTTGCCGATGAGGACGGTCTGCACCGCCGTCTTCATGTTGTCGTAGATGCCTCGCCGGCAGGCACCCTGGAACAGCCGGAATGCCCGGTCGTGGGCGTCGAACACCATCTCCTGGCTCTCGCGCGGATAAGCGCGGACGAAGAACATTCGGCTGTGGCACAGCCGGACGTGCGCGACCTTGACCTTGGTCGTCACCCCCGCCAGCACCACGTACTCGTGGCTCCAGTCGAACTGATAGGCCTCGCCCGGCGAGAACACCAACGGCACATAGGTCTGCGCCGTCGATGCCGAACGGCGCCACCGCCACGCCTTGGCGTAGCGCCGCACCGCGTCGTAGCCGCCGCCATAGCCCAGACCCTCGAGGGCTTCGGAGATCCGTAGCAGCGTCAGCCGCTCCCGCTTCGACTTGGTCTCGTTGGCCTCCAGCATCCGCTCCAGCTCGGCCGTCCACGGCCCCAGCTTCGGCATCGGCTGGACCCGCCGGTCGTAGGTGAACGCCGTCGCCTGCGAACGGATCACCTTGCGCACCGTGTTGCCCGAGACCTTCACGTCCCGCACGATCTCCTTGATCGGCTTCCCCTTGACGAAATACTCCCGCCGGATCCGCGCTATCGTCTCCACGACCAACATCCCCCACCACCTCGTCCGCCCAAAAACGAGGTGACTTGGACTAGCCAGGCTCAGGGGGTCAAATTTGGACGCCGATCACCCCTCAACAGGGGTCAACTTTGCACGCCGTTCCACATTGACGACACAGATGGCCAGACATTGCAGGGGTTCGTCGCGGATCACGCCGCGTCCGATGCCAAGGTCTACACGGACGATCATGGCTCCTATAAGGGGCTGACTTTCGACCACGAAACCGTCAAACACAGCGTTGGCGAATACGTTGACGGCATGGCGCATACCAACGGTATTGAAAGCTTCTGGAGCATGCTCAAGCGCGCCCACAAAGGAACCTTCCACAAGATCAGTCCGAAGCATCTTGACCGTTACGTCCAGGAGTTCGCTGGCAAGCACAACATCCGCGACTCAGGCACTCTTGCCCAAATGCGGGACACCGTTGCCCGGCTCGTCGGTCGAAACCTTCTCTACCGCGACCTCGTCGCCAGCAACGGGCTTTCCAACGCGGGGCGGTAGCGGCTCGGTTCGGCGAAAGAGCGCCTTCGCCAGTTTCTCCGGGGTCGCACCCTTCAGGTGCACCGCCGGGTCGAGAACAGGGACGCCTCGGGTCATTGTGCGGCCCTCCATTCGGCCATCGTCTTGTTGCCCGTGCTCTGGGCCGCTGGCGAAGTTGGGTCTAGTCATCTGATCTGAATCTCAGATTGGGATCTCTCATAATATTCCTCGCCACCTTCAGATTGCCGTCTTTACATGAATCAATCAGCAGCGCCATATAGTGAAGCCAAATCCTTACCGTGTCGGCGTCTATTTCAGGACAGTCAATGTTAAACGTTCCTGTGATGCGTTCCACGTCTCGTTTTGCCAAGTAGTGATTATGCGTAAATCCGTCAGGAGAGACGTCAGGACTTTCGAGAACTCGAAATATATCCGCTAGTTTCCATGAGAACGTCCAAAAGAGAGTGCGATCGAAACACGGACACCGATGCAGGCGGAGCATTAATAAGAAGCGCCTCACGACCGCCCCCACCTCTTTGACCGTAATGGGGAGGGATGCCTCGGTTCCAAACATCCGTCCATCATGCGGATTTCCCGCAGGGCGTCAAGTAGCATTCATAATCCCCTTTGTTTTCAGGAGGCGCGATTGATGGCGAGAGTGGCGGTGACGATCTCTTTGAGCGATGACGAGCGCGCCGAATTGGAGGCGCTGTCTCGTCGTCGCAAGACGTCGCAGGGGCTTGCGCGGCGGGCTCGGATCGTCTTGGCGGCGGCGGAAGGGTTGGAGAACAAGGAGATCGCCGTTCGTCTCGAGGCGAGCGCGGACACCGTGGGCAAGTGGCGTCGCCGCTATGCGGCGGAGGGCCTCGACGGTCTGTACGACGAACCCCGCCCCGGCGCGCCGCGTCAAATCGGCGATGACGCCATCGCGGAAGCGGTCCGGCTGACGCTGGAAGAGACGCCGCCGGACGCGACCCATTGGAGCCTTCGCTCGATGGCGCGGGCGAGCGGCCACGCGCCCTCGACCATTCATCGCATCTGGCGGGCCTTCGGCTTGCAGCCGCATCGCTCGGAGACCTTCAAGCTGTCGAGCGATCCCTTCTTCGTGGAGAAGGTCCGCGACATCGTCGGTCTGTATTTGGCGCCGCCGGATCGTGCCCTGGTTCTCTGTGTCGACGAAAAGAGCCAGATCCAGGCCTTGGACCGTTCCCAGCCCCTCTTGCCGATGCGCCCCGGGCAGGCGGAGCGGCGCAGCCACGACTACAAGCGCCACGGCACGACCTCTCTCTTCGCGGCCCTCGACATCGCCACGGGAGAGATCATCGGCAAATGTTTCCCGCGCCATCGGGCCCGAGAGTTCCGCAAATTCCTCGACCTCGTCGAGGCGAACGTCCCTGGTGATCTCGACATCCACATCGTCATGGACAACTACGGGACCCACAAGACCAAGGCGATCCGCGACTGGTTCGCCAAACGGCCGCGCTGGCAGGCCCATTTCACACCCACCAGCGCCTCCTGGCTGAACCAGGTCGAGCGCTGGTTCGGGCTGCTGACCGACAAGCAGATCAGGCGCGGCGTCCATCGCTCCACCAAGGAGTTGGAGCGCACCATCCTCGACTACATCGACACGACAAACCAGAACCCCAAACCCTTCAAATGGACCAAATCCGCCGATGACATCCTCGGCGCCATCCAGCGCTTCTGCCTCCGAACAATCGAAACCGCTGAACAGCAGGCGAAAATCATGCGAACTTCGGAATCGGGACACTAGTTTTTCAGGGGGTTATAGGCGTGCAAGCGGATGCCCCTTTAAAGTCACCAATAAGTCACCAAACGGCATCGTTTCGAGGTGGTTTCGGCCGGCTGGAGGTGCTATCCGGGAAATCCCGGACAAAATGGTTGCGAGGCAAGGCACGGGACGCCATGTAACGCGACCAGCAGGAATCACCGCAAGGCTGGCGAGGTGCCCCCCAATGGATAACTGGATGACAACGCTCGCGCGTCATTACGACCGAATTCGCGCGCGTTATCCCGACGATGAGCTGGTGGTGTTTTTCGACATCGACGGGACCATCCTCGATATGCGCTACATGATCCTGTATCTGCTGCGGAAGTACGATCACGAGCATGACAGCGCGTTCTTCGAGAATCTCGCGCTCGGCGACATCGATCTTCATAAAAACCAGGTCGACCGTCTTCTCGAGCGGCTGCACCTTCCGCAGCCCCAGCGCCAAGGGGTGCTGGACTGGTATCTCACGAACCGCTGGTCCTCGACCGCGGTGCTCACGGCCCACCGGCCGTTCGTCGGCGTCATGGAGGTGATCCGCTGGTTCCAGATCCAGCCGAAGACGACCGTGGCGCTCAACAGCGGCCGCCCGGCGGTGATCCGCGAGGAGACGCTACGCTCGCTCAACAGGCTCGGTCGACAGTACCGCGTGTCGTTCTCGGACGAGCTGCTGTTCCTGAATTCCGCGGGCTGGGACGAGGGGGTGGAGCAGTCGAAAGTGGCCGGCCTCAGGCACTACGAGAAAGCCGGCTTCCGCGTGTTCGCCGCGGTCGATAACGAACCCGCCAACCTGACCGCTCTCGCCGACGCCGACACGGCAAACGAGATACTCATGTTGCATGCGGACACGATCTTCGAAACCACCCGGACCGGCCTGCCGGCCGGCACCGTGGGGGGCGCCGAATTCGACATCACCGAGCTGATTAGCGAGAAGGACTTGCCGCGGAAGGTGCAGCTCGTCTGGCACGGCCTCAACGACGATATCAACATCCGGCAATATCTCGCGTCCGAAATCGAGTGGGCCGAGTTCGACGTGCGCGCCGATCCCGAGGGCCGTCTTATCGTGCGGCACGATTCCTTCGAGGAGACGCCGGTGGCGCCGGACGAGGAGTTCCTGCTGCTCGAGGACATCCTGAAACGTCTCAAGAAGTTCGACAAAAGCGCCAAGATCGACCTCAAGGAAGCGGGCGACGTCGTGGACCGCGTCTTGGCCCTCATCGACGCGATGGACCTCGCTCCCGAGACCGTCTGGCTCAACAGCCATATTGAGGTTCTGGGCGAGCACGGCTTCCGCAAGCTCTCCACCGCGGTTCCGGGGGCCGTGATCCAGTGTCGGATCGATTTCCTCGCGCCTCTGATCGAAACGCTCCCGGAGGAGGGGCTGCGCGTCCTAAGGGGCCTTCGCGGTTGGGGGATCAATCGCTTCTCGGTCCCCTGGGGCCTGTCGACCTTCACGCGGCTCATCGAAACCTTGGACCGCTGGAAGTTCGAAGTGAACATCTATAACGTGCCCGATCTCGAGTCGTTTCTGCAGGCCGTGCTGCAGCAGCCCCGCTCGGTCACGTCCGACTTCAATTTCCCGAAGTGGCACTACTACGGTCGCGGCTCCGGCCAGAACGCCCAGCGCCACGAGTACGAGGAGCGCGTAGAGGACGGGTGGCGGCAAGTCGGCGGAGCACGCGGTAATGTCCACCATGATAGCGGCCGTGACAACCTGGACGTTGTGTGTCTCGGTCATGTCTCGCCCTGTTGTAGGCGCTCGAGGTGGACCGGGCGGCCGCTCTGCCAGGATTGTAGCGCCGCCTCGGCCAAATAGAGCGCGGCCCAGCCGTCGCGGGCCGAGACCGCCGGCGTCCCGTCCTCGGTCAGGCAGCCGATGAAATGGTCGAGTTCGCGGCGATAGGAGTCGGCATAGCGCTCGAGGAAGAAATTGAGCGGCTTGTCGCAGCTGACCGCTAGGCGATCGCTGAGCTCGAGCGCCGTCGGCCGCCGGTTCTCAACCCGCAGCATTCCCTCCGCGCCCAGCACCTCGAGGCGCTGATCGTAGCCATAGACGGCGCGGCGGCTGTTGGTGATCAGGCAGAGCACGCCGTCGGCGGTCTTTAGCGTCACCGTCGCGGTATCGACGTCGCCCAAGGCGCCGATCGCCGGCTCGACCAGGCAGCTCGCCGCGGCGTAGAGCTCGACCGGCTCGACGCCCAGGAGCCAGCGCGCGATGTCGAGGTCGTGGATCATCATGTCGCGGAAGAGCCCGCCCGAGACTTCGACATAGGCGAGCGGTGGGGGTGCGGGATCGCGGCTGGTGATGGTCACCATTTCGATTCTGCCGATGCGCCCGGCGCGGAGCTGTTCGTGGAGCGCGGCAAAGCTCGGATCGAAGCGGCGGTTGAAGCCGATCTGGAAGGTGACGCCGGTGGCGACCACGAGCTCGAGGCAGCGCTCGACCCGCTCGAGGCTGAGGTCGATCGGCTTCTCGCAAAAGACCGCCTTGCCGGCCCGGGCCGCGGCCTCGATCAGCGCGGCATGTGTGGCGGTGCTGCTGGCGATGATGACGGCATCGGTGCCCGAAGCGGCGAGCGCCGCCTCGGCCGTGGCGGTCTCGGCGCCATGGCGCGCCGCCAGCGCCAGGGCGGCATCGGCGTCGACGTCGACGACGTAGCGAAGCTCGGCCCCGGGGTGAGCGGCGATATTGGCGGCGTGGATCTGGCCGATGCGCCCGGCACCGAATTGGCAGAACCCAATGCTTTGATCCATCCCCGCTGGCCTTTCGATTCCGGGTCGACAGCCGCGTTCTGCCTAGCAGCAAATGCGGCAGCGCGAAAGCACCTTGTCGCGACCTGAAACCGCGCACTATGCTATTTTCGCGGAACGGAAGGCCACGACATGAGCGTGAGACTGACGGTGGCGCAGGCGCTGGTCCGCCACCTGATCGCCCAGCGCATCGAGATCGACGGCGAAGAGGTGGCGCTCTGCCCCGGTGTCTTCGCCATCTTCGGCCACGGCAACGTCGCCGGTCTGGGCGAGGCGCTGAGCGAATGCAGGGACGTCCTGCCGACCTGGCGCCCGCACAACGAGCAGGCCATGGCGCATGCCGCCATCGCCTTTGCCAAGGCGCGGCGCCGGCGCCAGTTCATCGCCTGCACCACGTCGATCGGACCGGGCGCCACCAACATGGTGACCGCCGCCGCCGTGGCCCATGTCAACCGCCTGCCGGTGCTGCTGCTGCCGGGCGACATTTTCGCCAGCCGGCGGCCCGACCCGGTGCTGCAGCAACTCGAGGACTTCGCCGACCCGACGTCGAGCGCCAACGACTGCTTCCGGCCGGTCGCCCGCTACTGGGACCGCATAACGCGGCCGGAGCAGCTGATCGCCAGCCTGCCGGCGGCGCTCCGGGTGCTGACCGATCCGGCGGCCTGCGGCCCCGCGGTGCTGTCCCTGCCCCAGGACGTGCAGACCGAGGCCCATGACTATCCCGAGAGCTTCTTCGAAACGCGCCTGCACCGGATCCGCCGGCCCGGCCCGGATCCGGCCGAATTGGCGGCTGCGGCGGCGGCGCTGGCGACGGCGGAGCGGCCCTTCGTCATCGCCGGCGGCGGCGTGCATTACGCCGACGCCACCGAAGGCTTGAGGCAATTCGCCGAGCGGCACGGCGTCCCCGTGGCCGAGACCCAGGCCGGCAAGGGGGCCTTGCCCTGGGACCATGGGGCGCAAGCCGGCGCCATCGGCGTCACCGGCAGTAGCGCCGCCAACGCGCTCGCTGCCGAGGCCGACCTGGTGCTGGCCGTCGGCACCCGGCTCGGCGACTTCACCACCGCCTCGCGCAGCCTGTTTCAGGATCCGGGCGTGCGCCTGGTCGGTCTCAACGTCGCTGCCTTCGATGCCGCCAAGCACGGCGCCTTGGCGCTGGTCGCCGATGCCGCCCGCGGCCTTGAGGAGCTCAGTGCGCGACTCGGTGAATGGCGCGCGCCACAGGCCTGGAGGGTCAAGGCGGCGCAGGCGACGGCCGCCTGGAACGCCGTGGTCGAGCGGGTCACGGCGGCCACGAACGCACCGCTGCCGAGCGACGCCCAGGTGCTGGGGGCGGTCAACCGCGCCGCCGGACCGGACGACGTCGTGGTCTCGGCCGCCGGCGGCCTGCCGGCTGAGTTGCACAAGCTCTGGCGCACCCACAAGCCCGGCGGCTATCACCTGGAATACGGCTATTCCTGCATGGGCTACGAGATTGCCGGCGGCCTGGGCGTCAAGCTGGCCAAGCCCGGGGCGGAGGTCTACGTCCTGCTCGGCGACGGCTCCTATCTGATGATGAACTCCGAGATCGCGACCTCGGTGCTGCTCGGGCGCAAGCTCGTCATCGTCGTCCTCGACAACGGCGGCTTCGGCTGCATCGAACGGCTGCAAGCGGGCACCGGGGGCGAAAACTTCAACAACCTGTTCCAAACCTCGCTCAGCCCCGGCGCCGTGCCGGAGATCGACCTCACGCAACATGCGGCAAGCCTTGGCGCCGAGGCCGAGGCGGTTGCCGGCATCGGCGAGCTGGAAGCGGCGCTGGCACGAGCAAAGGCGGCCAGCGTCACCTACGTCATCGCCATCCGCACCGATCCGGTGAGCGCCACGGCCGAGGGCGGCGCCTGGTGGGACGTTGCCGTGGCGGAGGTCTCGGAGCGGCCTGAAGTGCGCCACGCCCGGGACGACTACGTGGCCGCCACCGCCCGACGGCGCCTCGGCTGAGCCATGCCCTGGCCGCCTCGCATCGCCATCAACCCGATCGGTTGGAGCAACGACGACATGCCGGAGCTTGGGCTAGAGACGCCGCTCGAGGTCTGTCTCGCCGAGGCGCGCGAAGCCGGCTACGCCGGTGTCGAACTCGGCCACAAGTTCCCGCGCGATCCGGCCGTATTGGCGCCGATCCTGGACCGCTTCGCCCTGCAATTGGTTTCGGGCTGGTACGGCGCGCGGCTGTTGGAACGGAGCGCGGCCGAGGAGATCGAGGCGCTGGCCGCACATCTCGGCCTGCTCGAGGCGATGGGCTGCGAGGTCATGGTCTTCGCCGAGGTCACCGGTGCGGTGCACTCGAGGCGCGGCGTGGCGCTGTCGCGCCGACCGGTACTGGCCGAGGCCGATTGGCCGCGCTTTGCCGCCAAGCTGACGGCGCTCGGAGATCATCTCGCCGAGCACGGCATGGCGCTCGCCTATCACCACCATATGGGCACGGTGATCGAGAGCGAGGACGAGATCGACCGGCTGCTGGCGGCGACCGGGCCGAATGTCGGCCTATTATTGGATAGCGGCCACCTAGGTCTATGCCGGCGGCGATCCCGCCGCCGTCGCCACGCGGCACGGCCGTCGTATCCGCCATGTGCACTGCAAGGATGTCCGACCCGAGCTGCTGGCCCGCGTCCGCACCGCCGACACCAGCTTCCTCGACGCCGTGGTCGAGGGCGTCTTCACCGTGCCCGGCGACGGCGTCATCGACTTCACCGCCGTCTTTGTGGCCCTGAAGGCGGCCGGCTACGGCGGCTGGCTCGTGGTCGAGGCCGAGCAGGATCCGGCCAAGGCCGAGCCACTCCACTACGCCCACCTGGGCCGCCGAGGCCTCGAGCGGGCGCTGACATCCTGAAGCGCAATTCCCGACCCCGATAAGACGAAAAGGAGGGACAGGAGCACGGCGCGGCCACGCAAGGCATCGCGAAGCGTTGGAAGGCGCGGGGGCGAAGGCCCGGCCAACCCATCGATCCTGGCCCCACGATCCCGGACCATCGATCCGGAGTCGCTTTTCGCGGCGAGGGGCGTCAATATGATGCCATGACGCGGTGATTGCGTCGCGCCTGGCAGCGGCCGAGGCCCTGCCAATTGATCGGCGACGCGATCTTTGACCCCATGTTCAAGAAGAACGCGTCAAGAAACTCAGCATAGGGAGGCCGAAATCATGAAGCTTTGGCACAAGCTAGCGGCGGCCGCGGTTTCCGTTGCACTCGTCGCGCCGGCCGCGAGCGCGCCGGTATCGGCGGAGGAAGTCGTCATCAACGTGTGGTCGCGTCAGGACGTA
Source organism: Alphaproteobacteria bacterium (assembly GCA_965226045.1). Taxonomy (GTDB): domain Bacteria; phylum Pseudomonadota; class Alphaproteobacteria; order VGEJ01; family VGEJ01; genus CBDDBU01. The sequence continues at coordinate 17,699 of CBDDBU010000024.1, read as the reverse complement.
TCCGGGCCCTTGCGCGGGGGCAACCTGATAACGGCCGCGAGCAGGTTGAACAAGGCCCTCAAGAAGGAAGGGTCCGATATCCGCGTCACTGTGCTCGTGCGGCAGGGCCCTGCATCGGGATTCGACGATGACGCGCTTCAGCTCCTCAAGGTATTCGGCATCGGGAAGGGCCCGGATGTCTTTGTCGCGGCGCATGAATGGACCTGCGCCTTCGCCAATGACGGCTTCGCGCTGAACCTCGAAGCCTACATCCCCAAGTATCCCGAGCACTTCGGCGACATCATCCCCAGCCTATGGAATTCGACGAAATGCAAGGGCCAGCGCTATGCGGTGCCGCAGGATGCCGAGGCCCGCATGTTCTTTTACAACAAGAAGCTCATGCGCGAGGCCGGCTTGGACGATGCGTTCATCGACAGTCTGCCGGACCGCGTCCTGGCCGGCGAGGTGACGCTGGACGACATTTCCGAGATCGCCAAGCAGGTCGTCGACAAGTCGCAGGCGGAATACGGGATCCTGCACCGCCCGAGCAAGGGGCCCGACTACCTGATGATCTTCAACTCCTACGGCAGCAGCTTCCAGGATGATGCGACCGGCAATCTTCTGCTGGACCGCATGAAGTTGGAAGGAGCCTATGGCTGGTTCGAGCGGAACGTGAAGAACGGGGTCACGCCGGCGAACAATACGGCGATGGAGTGGGGCACCATTCGCAAGAACTTTTATGCCGACAACAAGGTGGCGTTCTGGATGTACGGCATCTGGGACCTGGGTAGCAACGCGTTCCCATCTTTTGGAGTGCCCAGTGAAGAAAAGGCGTTCTTCAAAGACTGGGGATGGACCGCCGCACCACCCGTCAAGAAGGGAGGCAAGCCGAGCAGCCTGACCCACCCGATCGTCTATGTGGTCAGCGGACAGACGAAACACCCGGACCTGGCGGTCAGGCTGGTAGGCTTCGCCTCGGCCGCCGATCTGAACACCGATCACGCGGTGACGACGACGCATATCGGTATCAACAAGTCGCAAGCCGACGATCCGAAATACCAGGCAGCTTGGCCGCTGTTGCGTGCGACCGAGTTGCTGCCGTTCACCAAGTTCATGCCCAACCATCCCGATTTCGGCCCCCTCAACCTCATCATCTACAAGGGCCTGCAGGGAGTCGAACTGGGCCGTCTGACGGCCGCTGAAGCGGCGGCGTTCGTCATCGACGAGGCGCAAAGTCAACTTGAGAATGTGATAGTCAAATAACGCGGACTGCTCATGAGGCGCGGGAGAGTGGCGAACGCTCCCCCGCGCCTTGTCTTTTCACCGGCGTCGGTTCGCGTTTCGCTGCCGGCGGACGGAAACCCGGGAAGGGGGGTATCCGTGGCGACGACTAGTGTCCTGATCGATAAATTGATATGATTATGTCTCTATTTGTTTTCAGGAGGCGCGATTGATGGCGAGAGTGGCGGTGACGATCTCTTTGAGCGATGACGAGCGCGCCGAATTGGAGGCGCTGTCTCGTCGTCGCAGGACGTCGCAGGGGCTTGCGCGGCGGGCTCGGATCGTCTTGGCGGCGGCGGAAGGGTTGGAGAACAAGGAGATCGCCGTTCGTCTCGAGGCGAGCGCGGACACCGTGGGCAAGTGGCGTCGCCGCTATGCGGCGGAGGGCCTCGACGGTCTGTACGACGAACCCCGCCCCGGCGCGCCGCGTCAAATCGGCGATGACGCCATCGCGGAAGCGGTCCGGCTGACGCTGGAAGAGACGCCGCCGGACGCGACCCATTGGAGCCTTCGCTCGATGGCGCGGGCGAGCGGCCACGCGCCCTCGACCATTCATCGCATCTGGCGGGCCTTCGGCTTGCAGCCGCATCGCTCGGAGACCTTCAAGCTGTCGAGCGATCCCTTCTTCGTGGAGAAGGTCCGCGACATCGTCGGTCTGTATTTGGCGCCGCCGGATCGTGCCCTGGTTCTCTGTGTCGACGAAAAGAGCCAGATCCAGGCCTTGGACCGTTCCCAGCCCCTCTTGCCGATGCGCCCCGGGCAGGCGGAGCGGCGCAGCCACGACTACAAGCGCCACGGCACGACCTCTCTCTTCGCGGCCCTCGACATCGCCACGGGAGAGATCATCGGCAAATGTTTCCCGCGCCATCGGGCCCGAGAGTTCCGCAAATTCCTCGACCTCGTCGAGGCGAACGTCCCTGGTGATCTCGACATCCACATCGTCATGGACAACTACGGGACCCACAAGACCAAGGCGATCCGCGACTGGTTCGCCAAACGGCCGCGCTGGCAGGCCCATTTCACACCCACCAGCGCCTCCTGGCTCAACCAGGTCGAGCGCTGGTTCGGGCTGCTGACCGACAAGCAGATCAGGCGCGGCGTCCATCGCTCCACCAAGGAGTTGGAGCGCACCATCCTCGACTACATCGACACGACAAACCAGAACCCCAAACCCTTCAAATGGACCAAATCCGCCGATGACATCCTCGGCGCCATCCAGCGCTTCTGCCTCCGAACAATCGAAATCGCTGAACAGCAGGCGAAAATCATGCGAACCTCGGAATCGGGACACTAGGTTGCAACCTCGATAGGGAGCGCGAAGTGGCCACGATTGCTGGGAGCGATTCGGGCGAGCGCCGGCAATTTGGGTCGGCGAAGTGGCGGCGGCGGACCAATATCCTAATATTTCTTGGACCGGCGATCCTCCTCACGTTCTTGTTCTATATCCTTCCGGTCATCGTCGACATCGTCATTTCGTTTACCGACATGGGCCGCAGCCTTGCGGTCCACGAGTTCACGACCAAGCAATATGAAAAGGTATTCAGCGGCGACAAGCGCCTGCCGCAAGTCATCGGACTGACTTTTGTTTACGTATTAGGAACGCTGGCTGTTTTCAACGTAACGTTCGGCTTGGTTTTGGCCATTCTCACCACCTCGATCCCGAAGACCTCGGGCGGGTTTTTTCGCGGTGTCTGGCTGCTGCCGCGAATGAGCCCCTCGGTCCTCTATATATTTTTGTGGATATGGGTTATTGATCCGTCGGAATTTGGACTTCTCAATCAAATATTGACGAACGTGTTCGGCGTGGAGAAACCCGTCGACCTGATGACCAATGCGCCGGTCATGCTGATCATCTTTTCGAATGGTTTCATCGGAGCCTCGATGGGGATGATCATCTTTACCTCGGCGATCCGATCGATCCCCGAGCACCTGTTTCATGCTGCGCGGGTGGACGGCGCCGGCGGGTTGGCGATCGTGCGCCATGTCACGCTGCCGGCGCTGCGGTGGCCAATCAGCTTCATAACGATCTATCAGACGCTGTCGCTCACCGTCAGTTTCGAATACATCCTTCTTCTCACCGAGGGCGGCCCTTTCTTCGATACCACTGTCTATGCGCTTTATATCTATCGGCGCGCGTTTGAGAACGGCCAATACGCCTACGGCGCGGCGCTTTCCTTGTTCCTGATTATCATTGGCATCGCCCTAGCCCTGCTCGGCTGGAAGTTCTTCGACATGAAAAAGCTGCTTCAGGTACCGAGGATAGAGGTGCAATGACCATGGAAGTCATGGCCGGCGCACCCCAGGCTCGCACCCCGACGCCGTGGAACCGGCTTGCGGCACGCGCGAGGTGGATGCGCAGAGCCAAGCTGGCGGCAATCTATGGGTTCCTTGTCGCCGTCTCGGTGCCCTTACTCCTGCCCTACTTCTGGATGGTCACGGTGGCGTTTTCATCCAAGACGGGCACCGTCGATACCCTCGTGCTCTGGCGCTCCATGGGCATCCTCGTCCCCTTCGTTTTCGCCTGTTGGATTTGGTCGACCGTGGCGAGAAACGCCAGACACACGCTGGTCGGCTGCACCGCCATCACGGCGGTGTCGGTCGTCGTTTTCGTCATCTTCGTCTTGCCGGATCTCCACCTCGGAAACTTCATCTTTGTCAGTGAGAGAAATTTCGGCGACATCGTCCGCGAGACCAGAACCGGCTCAAAGACGGGAGAAGTCGCCGGCGGGATCGACTTTCCGAGCGTGTGGCTCGCCTTCGCCAACTCGCTGTATCTGGCGGGCGGCCAGACCATAATCGTCGCGACCGTCGCCTCGCTGGCGGGTTACTATATATCCCGGTTCCATTTTGCCGGGCGCACGGCGATGCTGCGCTCGCTGTTGGTGTTGCACGCTTTCCCGGTGCTGACGCTAATTGTGCCGCTATTCCTGATCCTGAACTTCGTCGGTCTCCTGGACCGGCTGTTGGGCGTAATGCTGGTGCTGGTGGGGTTCGAGCTGCCCTTCGCCATATTCATCATGAAGGGGTTCTTCGACGCCGTTCCCTGGGAGATCGAAATGAGCGCCTTGACCGACGGCGCCTCGCGCCGCCAGGCCTTTGTCAGGGTGGTGCTGCCGCAGGTCACCAACGGTCTGATCGCAATATCCGTGTTCTCCTTCATCCGCGGCTGGGAGGAGTACATATTCGTTTTCACCTTCCTGATCGATAACGTGAACTGGACCATGAGTCTGTACATGTTCTTCGTTCGTGACGACATCCTGGGCATTGATTTCGGCCTTGTCTCGGCCGTCGGCGTCTTCTACCTGGCGCCCAGCCTCGTGCTGTATGTGGTGGCCCAAAAATATTTGGCTCAGATGACCATTGGCGGAGTAAAGGGGTAGGCGACATGGCCCGGATCGAGTTCGACAGGATTTGCAAGGCTTGGTCCGACGTGGTCGCGGTCGACGAGCTGACCCTGACCATAGAGGACGGTGAATTCGTCGCGCTTCTGGGCCCGTCGGGCTGTGGCAAGTCGACGACTCTGTTGATACTTGCCGGTATCTACGCTCCGACCAACGGCGAGCTATACTTCGACGGTCAGGTTGTGAACGAGGTCGAGGCCAAGGACCGTAACGTGGGCATCGTTTTCCAGTCCTACGCTCTGTATCCCCATATGACCGTGCGGCAGAACATTTTGTTCCCGCTGAGGTTCAAGAAGGTGCCCGAGGCGGAGGCCGGGCGCCGCGTCGCCGAGGCGGCCGAACTGGTCCACATTACCGATCTGTTGGACCGCCGGCCGAGCCAGCTCTCGGGCGGCCAGCAGCAGCGGGTGGCGCTCGCCCGGGCGCTCGTCAAGGAACCCCAGCTCCTTTTGCTCGACGAGCCGCTTTCCAACCTCGACGCCACGCTGCGCATGACGATGCGCTCGGAGATTAAGAGGCTGCAGGCGAAGCTTGGAGTCACCACCATACTCGTCACGCACGACCAGCTCGAGGCCACCACCATGGCCGATCGCATCGTGTGTATGCGGGACGGCCGGATCGAGCAGGTGGGCACGCCCGACGACCTCTACCTTCGGCCGGCAAGCCTCTTCGTCGCCGGCTTCATCGGCGCGCCGCCGATCAATCTGGTGGAGGGGCGGATCGCCGACGGCGCTTTCACCTCGAACGGAACCCGCCTATCCGTGACCGGAACGGCCGCGGGCGAGGCCGTGCTAGGGATTCGGCCGGAGAACTTGAGCTTCGCCGAGTCGGGCCTCGAAGGGCGGGTGTGCGATATCGAACCGATGGGTCGCGAGACGCTCTATATCGTCGATACGCCGCTGGGCAGTGTCCGGGTGCTGGAGGCCGGTACCACCGCGCGCCGCAGCCATGACCAGACGGTGACGCTGGCCTTCGAGCCCGCGGCGACCCTGCTGTTCGACGCCGCGAGCCAGCGCCTGATCGCGAACGCGCGGGTCGGGCTGCCTGCCTGACCTGTCCTTCCCTCAATTTGGGCGCTGAAACTCAATTTGGGCGCTGATCACGCCGATCTTGTGCCCTGGGCTGCGCGGGGGCGAGCAGATTCGCAGGGGCATTGATCCCCGCGCCCTCCTTTTCTTCGACGCGGACGAGAACCGAATTCAACCCGGCCCGACCTCGAGCGGCCATTTTTCATAGCTCGGGCGCACCGCCGGCGTTAACGTATAGGCGCAACGGACGCCGCTCCTCTCCTTCGGGCGATGGCGGGTTGGAAAGACCGACGATAAGATGGCGACCGAGGGAAAATCCGGGCTCAAGACCACGACGATCGGGTCCTATCCCAAACCGGATTACGCGACCGTCGCCGGCTGGTTCGAGCTCCGCGACCTGCACCGGCGGAGTCCGACCCGGACATACTCCGCCTTGCTGCGCGACCGGTCGGACGACGACGAGGAATTGCTCCACCAAGCGACGCGAGAGGTCGTGCGGGAGCAGGCCGAGATTGGGATCGATATTCCAACCGACGGTGAAGTCCACCGCGAGCATTACATCTATTACCATCTGCGCCATATCGAGGGTTTCGACTTCGACAATCTGACGGTCGCGACCATGCGCAACGGGAACTGGAAGGCGGAGGTGCCGACCGTCGTCGCGCCGTTGCAGGTCGGCCCACCCTTCCTTCCACGAGATTGGCGTATCGCCCAGTCGTCGACCGATCGCCCGGTCAAGATCACCGTGCCGGGTCCCTTGACGATTATCGATTCGACGACGAACGCGTTCTACGCGAGCGTGCAAGACCTTGCGTTCGCCCTGGCCGACGTGCTCGCGGTCGAAATCGGCCGTTTGGGCGACGCCGGCTGTCAGTGGATTCAGCTCGACGAGCCGCTCTTCGCGCGTAACCCCGACAAGGCGCTCGCCTACGGCATGGAAGCGCTCGAGCGTTGCTTCGCCAAGGCGCCGGCGGGGCTGGGCAAGATCGTACACATTTGTTGCGGCTACCCCTCGGAGCTGGATCTGGCGGCGTATTCGAAGGCCGATCCACGGGCTTACTTCGACCTCGCCGCGGCTATCGAGCAAAGCAGTGTGGACGCCGTGTCGCTCGAGGACGCGCATCGGCACAACGAACTCGCCCTGCTCGAGCAGTTTGCCCTGACCTCGATTATCTTGGGCGTCGTCGACATCGCCCGAACGCGTGTGGAGACCGTCGATGAGATCCGCGCACGGCTGATTGCCGCGTTGAACCATGTTGATTACGACCGCCTAATTGCCGCACCCGACTGCGGGCTGATCATGCTTGATCGCCAGACGGCCGTCGCGAAGCTGCGAAACCTGGTTGCGGCGGCACGGTCCGTGTGAGCCCGACGGCAGGTCAACCCTGATGCGACGTTTGGGATCGATCCCGTGAGCGATCGATCAGGAGAGGTTCGAGGCGACGATCGCAGCTTTCGTCGGCGTTTCTGTCCATCGGCGAATCACCGAGTTCCCTGTCAAAAAGTCCATCAATTCGCTTCACGTGTACTTTTTAACATTCTCGGAACTGCGAAAATGCGAAAATGCGGCTTGGGGCGGCCCGGTGGCCCTCCGAGGCTGGCCGAAGATCCGCAAGATTTCCGCTTCGGGCCCGCGCGCGGTGGCGGAGGGCACGGTGTCGGCTCAGAGCTTGCGCCACACGGTCGCCAGCCACATCTGCTGGTCCCGCGGCAATCCCGGCGGCCGATAGTAATGGGTCACCTCGAGAAAACCGGCGTCTCGCACCAGGGCTCGCCAGGTCCTGAGATCGAAAAAGCAACCGTAGCGGTCGCCGCTCCACCCTTCCTCGTTGCGGCCCCTGGGATTCGAGCTGAACAACACCCCCCGCGGCTTGAGCGCCGCCCTGAGTTCGCCGAGCACGCGCGGGAGTTCCTGGCTCGGCACATGGAAGAGCGCGGCGTTGGCGAAGATGCCGTCGAAGCGGCGCTCGGGTAAATCCAAGGCCAGAAATTCCTGGTGGAACACCTCGCACCCGGAATGGGCGCGGGCCATGGTGACAAGTACCGCCGACCCATCGAGGCCGACGGCCTCGTGGCCGAGCGAGCGGAAGTGTTCAAGGTCGCGACCGGGGCCGCAGCCAAAATCGAGGATGGCGTAGGGGGAGGAGTCGCTCTCGATGGCGTTCAACATCGCAGCGTAGTTCTGGCCCACGTCGTGGTCGCGGGTCCCTTTCCAATAGGACTCCGCCAGGCGGTCGTTGTGCCGGATGGTGATCTGCGAGATCTGACGGAGTTCGCCGGTGCCCAGTCTTCGGTGGTGGAATTTTATGGCCGGCTCGATAGTCGCCACCCTAGTGGATTTCATCCACTAGCACTGCGTTTTCATGACGCGATGCCCAGTCCGCTTCCATGGGGTGGCTGCATCCGACCACAGCGACGGCGAGTCTGGCAATCCCCAGGGATGGCCGGAGGGGTCGAAAAACAGACTGGCGACGGAGTTCCTCGACGCGCTCGCGGAGGACTTCGCCGCTCATGGCCGGGAGGCGCTACGAGCCATGCGGGAAATCTGTGCCTCCTGAAAACCGTGTTGGCCGCAAAACCGTGGCTTTTCGGAACTGGCCTGGATACCGTCCTCGTCATGTATCCTGCCATCGAATCTGTTTGCCCCGCTCACGCGGGCGGGGCCGGTGACGTCGGCCAGGGCGACGGCGGGGTGGAGCGTGAGCACGAGTGCCAGGCGGAGCATGGTGGAGAGTATAGTAGAGCAGGGCTGGCGCGCTGCGATCGCGCCGGTCCTGGAATACATGCGGGTCCCGGGACTGCTGAAATCGGCGAGTTCCGGCGCCGCTTTGGCGTGGCGCATACGTGTCCTGGGTTTTTTTAATGTCTGTTTCCGGTCCAGGCTGTGGGAAAGCCAACCAAGTTCTTGAGGAGTCCAGTCCGATGAAGCAAAGCTATGGTGATCTGGATGCAACCGCCTTGGCGAGATTGGTGCGGCTCGGAGAGGTCAGTCCGTTGGAGTTGGTCGATGAGGCAATCCGCCGCTGTGAGCAGGTCAACGGCGCCCTCAACGCGGTGGTTACCGAGATGTTTGATCGCGCCCGTGACGAAGCGCGCCAGTCTGCCGGCGACGGCCCCTTTGCCGGGGTACCGTTTTTGATGAAGGACTACGGGGCGGAGGTCGCGGGGGTGCGCTTTACCGAGGGAAGCAGGTTTCTCGAGGACCATGTACCGAGGGAAGACAGTGAGCTCTACACGCGGTTCCGCTGCGCCGGGCTCATCACCATCGGAAAAACCAACCTGCCCGAATTCGCTATCGGAACCACCACCGAGCCGAGGCTGTTCGGCGTGGCCCGCAATCCTTGGGATCCGGCCCTCACGACCGGCGGATCCAGCGGTGGTGCCGCGGCTGCGGTCTCCGCCCGGGTGGTGGCGATGGCGCACGGCAACGACGTCGGCGGCTCGATCCGGATCCCGGCCTCGTGTTGCGGGCTGGTAGGCCTGAAGCCCAGCCGAGGCCGAAACTCGCTTGCGCCTCACTATGGCGACCTGCTGGCAGGATTCTTCGTGGAGCACGCGCTGACGCGCACGGTGCGCGATTGTGCCAGGCTCCTGGATGCCGTGGCGGGTCCCGCCGTCGGCGAGCCCTATGTCGCGCCGTCACCGGCGCGCCCCTTCGCGCAAGCGGTCGGCGCCGACCCGGGAGCTCTGCGCATCGGCTTCTCGACGGAGACCCCTCTCGGCGATCCGCTGGATCCGGTCTGCGTGGAGGCGATCGGGGAGACCGCGGCGCTGTGCGAATCCCTGGGCCACGAGGTCGTTGAGGCCAGCCCGAGTTTCGATGCGCCCGAACTCTGGCAGAAGTTTACCACCCTGCTCTCGGCCGGCGTCGCGTGGGCGATCGCTGACTGGTCGCGGCGCATCGGACGCACCCCATCCGAGGCGGACTTCGAGCCCTTCGTCTGGGCCTTCGCCAAGCGGGCCGAGAGCTTGAGCGCCGCCGACTATCTGCTTGCCCTGCAGGATGTTCAGCGCCAAATCCGATCGTTGAGTGGATTCTTCACCGACCACGATTTGTGGCTAACCACCACGCTTGGCCAGCCGCCGGTGCCGCTGGGCAGCCTCGTCTATCGCGACGATCCCATCGAGCTGCGCCGGCGGATGGCGCGATTCTCGCCCTATACCTACATCAGTAATGCGAGCGGGCAACCCGCCGTTTCGCTGCCGCTGCATTGGACCTCCGAGGGGCTGCCGGTCGGCCTCCACTTCGTCGCCCGCTACGGCGAGGAATGGCCGCTGCTTGCCCTCGCCGCGCAGCTCGAGGCCGCGAAGCCGTGGGCCGGCCGGCGCCCGCAAGTGTGCGCGGATTAGCGCGACGTCCGATCTCGAGGAGCCGTCCGCGCCTCCGGTCCAGCTTTTTCCGGGTCCGATAAGCGGCTGGCGCGGCGGGTGGCCGGGCGATTGCGCGTCCCGCCGATCTTGCGATGCTCCGCGATCAGGCAGGAGGCACTGCGTCAACGAACCAATCAACGATCTCGCCGCCCGTCATGAACACCGTGTCGTCACGGGCCAGCAGGATATCGAGCATCTTCTCGACGAAGCCGATCCGGTGCAGCACGCCGCTCAGGTGGTGATGCAGGGAGAGAGACAGCACCCGAGGGCCTTGCTCGAGCTCGCGGTCGATAGACTCCAAGGTATGGCACAGCCGGTCGTAGTGCTCTGAGGAGCTGTGTTTTTCGACCGCGAAGATAACGCTGTCGTTGAGCTCCAGGGTATAGGGGACGCAAACCATGGGCCCGTGCAGGGTACGCATCCAGCAGGGCAGATCGTCGATCACCCAATCGCAAGTGTACTCGATGCCGGCCGCCTTCAGATGCTCCGGGGTCTCGAAGCTTTGCTTCAATCCCGGCCCCGTCCAACCTCGGATCCGTTGCCCCGAGAACGCACTCAGCTTCTCGATAGCTGTCCGGATGAGGGCCTCCTCGTCGGCGTCTGGCATCGCCGCTTGGTGTAGCCCATGACCCTGAAATTCCCAGCCTGCCTCGAGCACGGCCTCGGCGACCGATGGATAGGCATCGAGGACACCGGCATTGATACAAGCGTCGGCCCGGATCCCGCGCGTGCCGAGCGCACGCAGCAGCCGCGGCATGCCACAGCGCATACCGTATTCAGCCCAGCTCCAGTTCGGAACGTCTGGCACCGGCTGGGCTCCGTGGGGCGCAGGCATGATCTGGCGGGGCATGGCGGCGTCGAAGCGCCAGTGCTCGAGGGCGCAGAGCACGTGGACGATCAGTGGCTTTCCTCCCGGCGCGCTCAGTGCTGCGCGCTCCGTCGACATTTCAAACATTACACGGGGGTTGGAGGTATACTCGGGGGCGCGCTCGGTCGTCATAGCTGCGTCTCCTCAAGGCGCGAAGGCCGCGATTTCCACAAAAGAGCGCCTCCGAACTCGGTATTTGGATCGAAGAGCGCCGCTTCAATCGCATCGAAGGGGGGCAGATCGACGATAACGAAGTGTGGTCTTTCGAAGAACGAACCTTCGATCCGTCGCCGCCGCCGCATCAGGGCCGCGAACCGTACCACTAAAAATGCCAAAAGCGATATTCGGCCCCTGCGCGCCGGCGAATGCGAACCAAAGGAGTTTCCGATGCCCGAAGCGATTTACAGATTCAAGCGCAAATTATCCATACCGCCCTTCAACGGGCATCGCTCGGGGCCTCATAGGTGGACAAGGGGGCGATGTGAACGGTGGGCTCGACGAAGGCCAACGTTTGGGTCCGGCGAGGACCGTACCCCCCGAAAGCCGCCGTCCCACGAGGGCATCGCCCTCGCGCGCGTAGTCGAGGGCCGCTTGGAGCTCCGGCCAGTCTCGCTGGGCGCCATGCTGAGCCGGATTCAGAGCCGGATGCCCATTGTGCTACTGTTGTCGGCGATTGGCAGTCGTCTGGGGTATCCCGGTTTAAATTTTAGATTGCTGATCGCAAACGCATCCGGGATATTTGGGTTGGGAGACCATGATGAGCAACGATGTTATGAACGGCCTCACAGTAGCTGATATGTTTGAAAACAGCCGTCTGAAAAAGCGGCATGTCCCCATTCAACTGCGCCAAAGCGGCGACAATGGAGACGAAGGTCTTTTAGCCAAGGGCAGCCGCCTTTTGGTCGATACCCGATTGCGTAAGGGCCCCTATTGGCACCTTAGTCAGGCCGCCGGCGCCTGGTGTTATTCGGTCTACAACCACGTCTATCATCCCCGCGCCTACATCAAGCCAGAAGACGGCGGCCTGATGAAGGAATACGAATATCTGACCGAACATGTGACCATGTGGAATGTCGCTGTCGAGCGGCAAATCCAGGTCAAGGGCCCGGATGCGGAAGCTTTCGTGGACATGGTCATCACCCGGCGCGTCGACAAATGCGAAGTGGGCAAATGCCGCTACGTCATCCTGTGCAACAGCTATGGCGGCGTGCTGAACGACCCGGTGTTACTGCGCCCGGCAGAGGGTGAATTCTGGTTCTCCCTGGCCGACACCGACATCGGGCTCTATTTGCAGGGCGTCAACGCCTTTGACCGCTATGATGTGGTGATCAACGAGATTGACGTGGCCCCGGTGCAGATTCAAGGCCCAAAATCCACGAATCTGATGCGCGATCTGGTTGGCGCCGGCATCGACGAGGTTCCCTACTACGGCCTGATGTGGGCCGAGGTTGGCGGCTGCAAGGTGGTGATTTCGCGCACGGGCTTCTCTGCGGAAGCCGGTTTCGAAATTTATCTGTTCGACGCCACTAAAAATGCCGAGAAGATGTGGAACGCCGTTCTGGCGGCGGGCGAAGCGCACAACTTGCGTGTCATCGCGCCCGGCCATCATCGCCGAATCGAGGCGGGTATACTGTCCCACGGCCAGGACATGGACGTGGAAACCAATCCTTATGAATGCGGCCTGGGCTGGATGGTCGACCTCTCCAAAGACGACTTTATCGGCAAAGCGGCCCTGCAGAAAATCCATGACGAAGGGGTGAGCCACAAGCTGGCCGGATTACGCTTGGGTGGGGAGCCCATTACCTGGTATCCGGCGGATTTCTACCATATCTTCTCAGACGGCCAATTGGTCGGCTATGTTACCTCCGCCTGGTTTTCGCCGACGCAAGAGTCGAACATCGCGTTCGCCATGCTACCGGTGGAGTTAACGGAACTCGGCACCAATCTGCAAGTCGTCCTGCCGGCCACTTATGCAGACGGTCTGGTGGATGCGGAAGTCGTCGATACCCCGTTCAAGAAACCGGATTCTCCAGGCACCGGGCTATTGACGACCGGCAGTAAGCTTTAGCGGGTTACCAGTAGGACCTTCAAAACGAGTCCTCCCGTGGACTACGTGGACAAGCCCCTCAACCGATCGTGGCCCTCTATAATTAGTCGGCTGTTAAGAAGCGGTTCTGACCGCCGGCATTGAGATCGAGTCGGCCGATATGGCGGCGATGGTTTTGCGCGAGAGAAGCTTCAGCCACCGGAGGAGGAGGCGGAAGTCGTAGCCAGGGGCGCTATGCGGGCATTGTGATCAAGTCGGCCAATACGGCGGCGATGATTTTACGCAAAAAAAGCTTCAGCCACCTGAGGAGGAGGCGGAAGTTGTAGCCGGCGGCGCTCATCACGGCGTTGATCCGGTCGCCGAGCCGTCCCTTCAGGTAGTTCCGGTCGAGATGGCCGTCGGTCTTGCAATGGCCGATGACGGCCTCGATGGCGCTTCGTCGCCGGAGCTCCTTTTTGATCTGGCCGTGGACGCCGCGCTTCTGGCCCGACTTGAAGACCCGCAGCGGCTTCGGCGCATCGTGGCCCCGGTAGCCCTTGTCGACATAGACCCGCTCGATCGCGCGCCCCGTCAGGGTCTCGGTCTCCTCCAGCACCTCCTTCAAGGTGTGGCGGTCGTAGGGAATGCCGGGGAGCGCCTTGGCGTGGAGGATGAACTGTCCGCCTTTGCAACGCTTGTTGGTGGTGGTGAGCGAGACCTTGACGCCGAACTCGTAGGGCTTCGCGGCTTTGCCTTTGCCGATGCACTCGACCTCGGGGGCATGCCATGAATAGAGCTTCCAGCCGCGCTGGCGTTGCTTCTGGCCACGGATCTGGCGGGCCCTGAGAAGCGCCGTCGCGAAGACTTCCTCCAGCGCCCGATCGCCCTCGATCTTGCGCTCGATATCACGGATGAGCCGGCCGAGCCGGGTCCGCAAGAACTTCAGCTCCCGGTTCATCCGCTTGAACTGTTTGGCGTGGGCGTATCGGCCCACCATCATCGCCGCCCGCCGCGCCACCCGAACATAGCTCTGGCGGAGCTCCACGCCATGGCGCTTGGCCAGCTCGCCGAGCTTGTCGATCGCCCTCTTCAGCAGTTTGGCGTCGGTCGGGAAGGTGATGTTCTTCGGCTGCACCGTGGTGTCGACCGTGACCCGGGCGAGATCGCTCTTCTTCAGGGCGCCGGTGTCATGGGCAACGCGCAGGCTCTCTTGCAGCAGGATATCCAGGCGATCACCCAGGCGCTTCCTCCAATGGCTCAATCCCGAGCGTTCGTGGGGGAGCCCGTGCTGGAAGAATTCCTCGCCGGTGAAGTACTGGAAGTAGGGATCGTGCTCCCAACGCTCCCAGAGCTGCTCGTCGGAGAGCGTGTAGGTGTGCTTCAGCACGAACATGCCGATCATGAAGCGGACCGGCTCGGCGGGTCGGCCGTTGTCGGCGAAGCGGTCCGTCAGGTGTTCCTCGATCCAGGCCCAATCGATCCTCTCGGCCAAGAGGACGAGCGGGTGGCGCATGTTGATGATGTGGTCGAGGCGCGAACGGAAGAGGTCGTCGTGATCGGCCTTGGGAGACTGCTTCGGTCGCATGGGAGCCCTCATAATCACGAGCATGACTATAACATGAATCAGCGAAAAATAGAACATAAAATCAAACGAAATTGCAAGAAATCCACCTTGCCTCAGGCGATTTCTTGCAAACTCGAACCGTGCCTCACGACGAATACACCAACGATGCCGCCGAAATTCGGGAATTTAACGGCCGACTAATTCCGCCGAACTGGCCCCTTTTTGCACCGCCGTTGACATCTGGACCGATATCGACCGATTACGGGCCGTCCAGCGCACACGATAGGCAAATGCGGTCGTCGCCCGATCGATGGTGATTAGAGCCGATCGCGGAAGTCGCGGTCCTGCCCGCGCTGACGGTCAAAATCACCAAGGGCATAGTGCTTGGACATGTCGGCCGAGTAGCGACTGGCCGGCGGACGGCGGCCCAACGCTTCCGCCATCGCACGGATGTGGTGCGGCCCGGCGCCACAACAGACGCCGAAATATTTCACGCCCAGCGCCTTCGCCTCCGCCGTGAAGCGGGCGATGTCCATGCGAGTGCAGCTCATCGGATCCAGATGCACCGGAAACGGCCGATCACCATCCGGATGCCCGTGGCAGGAATCCGTCAGCGACTGGAATGTGGGCTCCGATTCGCTGGTGCGGAAAGGCACCGGCAAAGCGGCGATCGGCACTGTGCAAACAGCCGCGATCTCCTGCAGGATCGGCAGCATAGTATTCGGGCCTCGAGTGCAGTTCAGGCCGACCACCGCCGCGCCCTGATCTTCCAGCGCCTTGCACGCCTGTACCGGCGTAATGCCTTCCCGCGTGAGGCCGTCGCGGTGGATCGCGTAGGTCACCACAGCGGGCAGGCCGGATTGCTTGATCGCGTCCAGCGCCAGTTCGGCCTCGCCTTGCCAAGGAAACGTTTCGGCAATCACGAAATCGACGCCTTCATCGACAATCCACTCCACCTGCTCCGCATATAGACCGCGGATCTTGGCCTGGCCCGCCGCGTCGTCTGGATCATAGATATTGGTGTTGCAGATATTGCCGGCGACCAGTGCCCCGGTCTCGGCCGCGACGTCTTTGGCGATGCGCAATGCCTGTCGGTTCATTGGCTCCAGTTCGTCCTCGCGCCCAATCAGCCGCATCTTCTCCCGATGGGCGTAATAGGTCAGGGCCTCGACCACGTCCGACCCCGCATGCACAAAGTCTCGGTGTAACTGGCGGACAACGTCGGGATGGTCCGAAACCACCTCGGGTACAAACGCCCCGGCCTGCAAATAGCCGCGCCGTTCGAGCTCAAATAGGTACCCCTCGGCACAGATGACCGGCCCGTCGGCCAGACGCTCCATGAGACCGGGTGAGGTCGGTGATCGTGTCGTCATGGCTCACATTCCTTCCTGCCTCAAGTCACGGCCGATCACGGCCTGCCTTTCATCGCTTCTGCGACTGGCCACGATCTGGGCTGGCGCGGACCTCGCCTACTCCCTCTGTCACGGTAATATACAGGCAAAACCAAACTGGCGACCCGAGCATCATGATGACCTCGGGGATCGGTCCTTTCAGAAGGTTGTTGACGATCCCCCACGATATCGCGATCAAAGCGTAGGCAATCAGGAATGCCCAACCGCGCCGCGTCCACTTCAGTGGACCTGTCAGGTCACCGCATCGGGATAGTTTGTGGTGTGTCTAGCCCGCCGCCCGCGTGCCATAGTGGAGGCGACTCGATTCAGCCGAGCCGTGCTGGTCCCAGCGGAACGCCGTGCTCACCGCCACGTCGCAGCGCGCCGCCGAGGCCTTCACCGTCTCCCCCTTCGCCAGCGACGCCCCGAACGACAGCCAGCGTTCCTTGTGGTGCAAGCCCGACAGCGGCGTACCGCTCAGCGCGTTGAAGGTCCTGCCGCAGCCCTTGCACTGGTAGCGCCGCAGACCCCGCGCCATACCGCGCGAAACCGCCCCTTCGCTCGCGCAGTGCGGACAGCGCCGGGCCTCGTCCACACCAAGCTCGATCGCGGCCTTCGATGCCTCGCCCTCGCTCCGGCCCGACAGCACCGCGAGCGCCTCGCGCCGCTGCGCGCGCGTCAGCCCGCGCGCCGCCGAAAGCCACACCTGGAAACCCTTGCCGTCCATAACCCAACCTCCTGACGTTCCAGGCACTCTATCACTAATGCATACAATTCACGAATTGAGCCATCAGGAATGCCGGTCGGTCGGCGTACGCAAGGATGAGCTGGAGGCGATGGCGCTTGCCCTCGACCGGGGTCACCCGGTGGAGGGAGTAGTGCCCACGAAAGAGCATTAGCGTCCCGGCGGTGATCTCGACCGACCGTACGTTTTC
The DNA here is from genome assembly GCA_965226045.1 of Alphaproteobacteria bacterium. Taxonomy (GTDB): domain Bacteria; phylum Pseudomonadota; class Alphaproteobacteria; order VGEJ01; family VGEJ01; genus CBDDBU01. The sequence continues at coordinate 855 of CBDDBU010000024.1, read as the reverse complement.
GCGATAGCCATCGAGGATCCGGCCCACTGCCTCGAAATTTTCCGAGTCTTCGTTGCGTACATCGGGAACGTACTCGAAGTGACCGCCGCCTTCCGGAGCCTGGACCAGGAGGGTGATGACGGACTTGCCGCGGTCGAAGTGCCACTGCTGACAACCGCCTTCCTCCATGACCGAGATGTTGAGCGACTGCTTCCGGTCGGCCAGGGGATGGAGTGCTTGTTCCCCCAGCGCCTTGGCCAGGAAGGCGATCAGGCTCGGGCTGCGGTGGATCCGGCGCACCTGGGCATCCTCAGGAATTAAATCGCCTGCCACCTGACCCAGGCGCCGGGGTGAAGTGCGCCGTGTCGGATGATCCTCGCGATAGCCCTTCCCCTCACCGATGCGGTAGTTGAAGAAATAGGGCGTCGCCTCGCTCGGTCCGCCATATGCCAGATGCGCCAGGCTTTCAGCTTCGCCCCGCAGTTTCTCCAGGGCTTCAAGCCAGATGAAATTCCTGAGGCAGCAGGCACCGAGATTGACCATCTCCTCGTGCATACGCGCAATTAATGCTCGGGCCGCCGGGCTTTTCAGATCGGCGATGGGATAGCGCTCCAGATCGACGTACTCGGCGATGGGGTCATCCAGGAAGGTCGCGGTTCGCGAGGTGGTCATCTATCGAGGCTCCCACGATCGTTTGCCCGATGAAAGTTTTGTCGGGATGCTTTTCCAAGTTTAGCGAGCCGGGCACTTGGTTCACCGCTTTGACCGCTTTCCTGAGCTTCCAGCCCGTCCGGCTGAGCACCAGAATGTCGTCCATGAAGCGGACGTAGACGCGCCTTGCATCGTCTAGCGGGCACGGACCTTCGGCCGCCGTTT
>CBDDBU010000023.1:170000-252987 GCA_965226045.1 Alphaproteobacteria bacterium | reverse complement strand
TGGCGAGTTCGCCGACGGGACCCCTGTGAACGGCGAGCGGATCGCCGGTATCTCGCGCCTGTGCGGCCTCCAGATCGAGAAGCTGCAGATCGCCCGGGCGGGCGCTGTCGTCGCCTTTGGCCGCCTCGAGTCGCTCGAAACCGGCGCCACGCTGTCCCCCGGCAAGGGCGGCGAGACGCTGCCCCGCGCGGCCGAGCTACCGCCTGTCTACTCGCTGGTGATCGCCGCCACCAAGCGCGAGGACGAGGTGAAGCTCTCAAGCGCACTTGCCAAGTTGCGCGACGAGGACCCGTCGATGGTCTACGAGATATCGGCGGCGACGGGCGAACTTCTCTTGCACGGCCAGGGCGAGATTCACCTCCGCGTCGCCGGCGATCGGTTGAAGAACAAATACGGGATCGAGGTCACCACCTCGCGGCCTCGCGTGCCCTACAAGGAGGCGATTCGCAAATCCGTATCGCAGCACGCGCGGTTCAAGCGCCAGAGCGGCGGTCACGGCCAGTTCGGCGACGTCCACATCGACATCAAGCCGTTGCCGCGCGGGTCGGGTTTCACATTCGACAATCACATTAGCGGCGGGGTCGTGCCCAAACAGTACATCCCTGCGGTCGGCGCCGGGGTCGAGGAATATATGCGGCGCGGCCCGCTCGGCTTTCCGGTCGTCGATGTGTCGGTGACTCTGACCGACGGGCAGTACCATTCGGTCGACAGCTCGGAACTCGCGTTCAAGACGGCCGGCCGGATCGCCATGACCGAAGGCATGCCCAAGTGCGAACCGGTGCTGCTTGAGCCGGTCCTCTCGGTCGACTTGTTCGTGCCCTCTGAATTCATCAGCAAGATCAACGCCCTGGTCAGCGGCCGGCGCGGGCAGATCCTGGGCTTCGAGCCACGCGAGGGCTGGGACGCTTGGGACGTTGTGCACACGCAGATGCCGCAAAGCGAGATTCAAGACCTCGTGGTGGAGGTGCGTTCGTTGACTACCGGTGTCGGCACCTACATCGCCAATTTCGATCATCTGCAAGAACTCCACGGACGGCTTGCCGATGACGTTGTCAGCGCTAACGCGGCGGAGTGAACGAATATGGACGAAGCGACGATGAACAAGGCGGCGGCGCTGATCGGTGCGGCGCGGCGACGCAAGGAGCCGCTCGCTGGCCTGCCGGAGGGGCTGTCGACCGCAAACTCCGGAAGAGGCGTATGCGATCCAGGACAAGGTCGTGCAGGGCCTGGGCCGTACCACCGGCTGGAAGGTCGGCGCGACCAGCAAGTTCGCCCAAGAGCTTCTGGCGACCGAGGGGCCGTTTCGCGGCCGTCTGATCGAAGGCCGCTGCCACGACAGCCCGGCGACGCTCTCGGTTGGCGATTTCACGACTATGTGTCGGATCGAGATCGAGTACGCCTTTCGTCTCGGCCGCGATCTGCCGGCGCTGTCGGCGCCCTATGATCGCGACTCGGTCGCCGAGGCCGTCGAGGTCCTGCTCCCGGCCTTCGAGATCATCGACAGCCGCTATACTGACTGGACCAAGCGCGGCGCCTTGCAGCTGATCGCCGACAACGGGTGCGGCGGTCATTTCGTCATGGGCGCTCCGGTCACCGACTGGCCGGATGTCGACCTCGCCGGCCACAGCATTACGATCACCGTGAACGGCGAGCTTGTCAGCACCGGCAGTGGCGACCGCGTGCTCGGCCATCCCCTGAATGCGCTCGCCTGGCTCGCCAACGACGCCGCGAGCAGCGGCCAGGGTCTGGCGGCGGGCGAGGTGGTGACCACCGGAAGTTGCGCCGACATCGTTGCGGTCGAGCCGGGCCAGACCGCGCTCGGCGATTTTGGCGCGCTCGGTTTGGTCACGATCGAATTCGTCGCCTGAACCCGAGATAACGGAATTGTTTGTTGCGGTTCGGCCGGCTTTGCTCCCAAATAGGCGGGGACCAACGGACGAGGTGCGCGATCATGATTAGGCGTCGGCGCGGATGGGAGTTGCCTGACTCGGCGGCGACACCCGAGCAAGTCTATTTGCGCCGCCGCGAGATCGTGGCGGGGCTCGGTGTGAGCGTGGGGCTCGGCACGGCGTTGGTGGCCGGCGGCGCGATGGTGCCGAGCCGGCTTCTGGCCGCCACCGACGAGGATCCATCGGCCCATCTTTATCCCGTCGAGCGCAATCCTCGCTATGTGCTCGACCGGGACCTCACCGACGAGGACGTGGCCAACAAATACAACAACTTCTACGAGTTCGGCTCGCACAAATCGATCTGGCAGTCCGCCCAAGACCTGCCGATACGGCCCTGGACCGTCGCCATCGACGGCATGGTCGAGAAGGAGATGACCCTCGATATCGACGATCTCCTGGCCAAGATGCCGCTGGAGGAGCGCCTGTACCGCCACCGCTGCGTCGAAGCCTGGTCGATGGCGGTGCCGTGGTCCGGGTTCCCGCTCGAGGCATTGGTGCGTCTGGCGGCGCCGCTCGGCTCGGCGAAGTACATCCGCATGGAGACGTTCCACGATGCCGAGATTGCTCCTGGCCAACAGCAGGTTTGGTACCCCTGGCCCTATGTCGAGGGGCTGACCTTGGCGGAGGCGACCAACGAACTCGCCTTCATGGCGACAGGCGTGTACGGCAAATCGATCGCCAAACAGCATGGCGCGCCGCTGCGCCTGGCGGTGCCGTGGAAGTATGGTTTCAAGTCGATCAAGTCGATCGTCCGGTTCACCTTTACGGACGAGCGCCCGGTAAGTTTCTGGGAAGAGATACAGGCCGCCGAATACGGCTTCTGGGCCAACGTCAATCCAGCCGTTTCCCATCCGCGCTGGAGCCAGGCGACGGAGCGGGTGCTGGGGACCGAGGAGAAGGTGCCGACCCAGATTTTCAACGGCTATCGCGAGTTCGTGGCGGACCTCTATCAGGGCTTGGAGGACGAACGCCTCTACGCCTGAGTTGTCCCCGCCGCGCCGGCCCGCGCGCGCCGCGGCATAACTGTTTCGGAGTTCCGGGCCCTAGCCAGCGGTGCTGCCGCCATCGACGGGCAGAGCGATGCCGGTGATCATGCCCGCCTCGGCGCTGGCGAGGAACAGCGCCGCGTTTGCGGTATCGATCGGTTCGGGCATGCGACCGAGGGGAATGCTGTCGCGAAAGCGCCCCTTGGCCTCGTCCATGTCGGCGGCCATCCCCGGCAGGAAGTGTTTGAGCATCGGCGTATCGGTAGCGGCCGGGCAGATCGCGTTGACCCGGATGTTGAACGGCGCGAGCTCCAGAGCAAGGCCTTTGACGAGGCCGATGACGCCGTGTTTGGAAGCCGTATAGGGGGTGAAGTTGGGCCGGCCCTTCAACGCCTGCAAGGAGCCGGTGAATAGGATCGCGGCGCCCTCGGCGGTCTTCTTGGCGGCGCTGCAGAGCGCTGGCAGGGCCGACTGCGTCATGCGGTAGGGCCCGATCAGGTTGTTGCCGAATACCCGCGCCAGGACATCGTCGTCGACCTTGGTGATGGGACCCGCGAAGGGCACGCCAGCGTTGTTGTAGAGAATGTCGAGGCCGCCCCAGCGGTCCACCGTTGCCGCGACAACTGCCTCGGCGTCGGCCCGGTCCATATGATCAACCCGCCGGCAGGCGCAGTTCTCGCCGAGCTCGCGACTGAGCGCATCGCCGCCCGCCACGTCGATGTCGGCGATCATCACGCGGCAACCTTCCGCGACGAAGCGGCGTACACTTGCCGCGCCGAGGCCCGAGGCGCCGCCGGTAATGATCGCGACCTTCGATTCAAGCCGTGCCATGCGCTTCTTCTCTCATCGGTCAGCCCATCGTTTGGGACCTGAGGATCGCGTAGCATGGGCGAGAGGGCGCCGGCAACGCCGCTCCGCTTGCGCGGCCGCGCGGAGATTGTCTGGTCCCGGCGCGCGTGGTCTAATCGCGTAGACGCGGCGGGTGGAGTTGGCGAGAGCATGTTGGATGTCGATCTGACCTTCGCACGCGCGCGGCGTTACCACGAGGCTGGGCAGCTCGAGCTTGCCGAGCGGAGCTATCGTCAGCTCCTTGAAGGCCACCCCGATCACGCGGCGACCAATCACATGCTCGGCGTCCTTGCCGTTCAGGGCGGCGATCCGCAGCGCGCGGTCACATTGATCGAGGGCGCTCTCGCCACCGAGGGTGACAACCACGAGTACCAGTCGAGCCTCGCCGGCGTGTATCTCGCGCTTGGGCAGAACGAACATGCGGTGGCTGGATATCGTCGCGTGGTTGAGGCGCGGGCCGACCACGCTGAGGCCCATTTCGATCTCGGCTTTGCCTTGGCGTCCATGGGGCGGCGCGAGGAGGCGGCCGCTGCCTATCGCCGCGCGGTGGCGATCCAGCCCGACTACTTTCACGCCTGGAACAATCTCGGGGCGTTGTTGCTCGCCGATGGACGCGGCGAAGAGGCGATTGCCTGCCTGCGCCGCCTGGTCGAGCTGCGGCCACGGGCCCCGAGCAGCATCTGCAACCTCGCCCGGGCGCTGGAGATGGCCAACCAACTCGACGAGGCGGGCGAGCTGGTGGGTCGCGTCCTCGCGCTCAACCCCCACCACGCACAGGCGCGACTGCTGATGGCCACGATCGAGCGCCGTCAGGGTAGCACCGAGGAGGCTCGCCACCGGCTGATCGAGCTCATCGACCCCAACCTCTCGGACCCGGCCATCGCGGCCAGCGCGTTCCTGGCGCTTGGCCTCGTGCTCGACCAGAAAGGCGAGTATGCGCGCGCCTTTCGCGCGTTTCGCCAAGGCAATTCGATCCGCAGCCAGCTAGCGGCGGCGCAGGAGCCCGAGCGCCTCCACGCCACCATCGAACGTTATCGCGACTGGTTCACCGCCGAACGGATGGCCGCTTGGGCGGGTCGTGCGGGCGATGACCCGCGGCCACCGGTCTTCTTCGTCGGCTTCCCCCGTTCCGGCACCACCCTCATGGAGCAGATGCTGGCGGCCCATCCGGACATCGTCACGACCGGCGAACGCAGCCCGCTCGCGGGTGTCATCGCTGCGCTACCCGGACTGGTCGGCGATAACGCCGATTATCCCGCGTTCCTCGCGGACCTCACCCCGACCCAGGTTGAAGCGGCTCGCCGCGCCTTTTGGGACAGCGCTGAGGCGAGCCTCGGCCCTGTCGTTCACGAACGACAGCTGGTCGACAAGACGCCGCTGAACATCATCGAGCTGGGTTTGATCAGCCGCGTGCTGCCCTCGGCCCGGATCGTGGTCGCGCTGCGCGATCCGCGCGATGTCTGCCTCAGCTGTTATATGCAGGAGTTCGAGCAGAACGCGGCGATGGCCAATTTCTTCGATCTTGACGGCACCGCGCGTTTCTATGGCGCTGTCATGGACTTGTGGCGGCACTATCGCACGGCGATGCCCTTGCCTTACCTCGAGTATCGCTATGAGGAGCTTGTGGGCGCCCCGGGGCCGACCCTGCGGCGCGTGCTCGAGTTCATCGGCGTTCCCTGGGCGCCCGAAGTGCTGCGGCACCAGGAAACGGCGCGGGCGCGCTTCGTCGACACCCCGAGCCGCGATGCCGTGACCCAGGAATTGTATGATCGAGCGGTCGGGCGGTGGCGCCACTATGCCGATGAGATGCAGACGGTACTACCTCGCCTCGATGGCTTCGTCGACGAATTCGGCTACCGCGAGCCGGAGGCGCCGGCCAAGACGCTCGCGGCCTCGCCGCGCTAGACAACACAGATAAGAGGCTGGCCGTGATCGTGTTTCCGACCCTGCCGCTGCGCAATCCCAACATCACCAACGTCTACGTCAAGCAGATCTTCACGCCCGATCAGTGCCGCCAGATTCTCGGCGCCGCGAAGGCGGCCGATTGGCAGCCTGGCAAGATCGGTGGTCATACCGGCCAGGGGCAGTTCTCGACGGTTGCGACCGTCCGCTCGATGAACCAGCAGCGCCTGCGTGTGCGCAACGACGGCTTCCCCCTCAACGTCATCGCGTTCGAGGTCAGCAATTTCAATTCACACGGCTACGGCTTCGACCTGACCGGTTTCGTCGCCGATGACGAGCCCTGGCTGATGCGCTACCAAGGCGCGAGCAGCGATCACTACGACTGGCATATCGATGTCGGCGCCGCCGCCAATGCCTCGCGCAAGCTCGGCTTTACCGTGCAGCTCTCGCCGCCCCAGGACTACGACGGCGGCGATCTCGAGTTCATGAACGTCAACACCGAGCACCTCGACTTCAGGGCGCTCGGCAGCCTCATTCTGTTTCCCGCCTTCCGCACCCACCGCGTCTCGCAAGTCACCCGTGGCACCCGACACTGCGCCGTCGGCTGGGTCCACGGCCCAGCGTTCCGCTAAAGTGCGTGTCGCATCAGCGCAAAGCCAGTGGGTTCTAGTGATTGGCCTACGGCAGCGTGCGCGTGGAGGCGGAGAGTCGGGACGCCCTCGTGAGCAACGCAGTTCGGTGCAAACTGCGTTCGCTCGGCCAAATTCGTGGGCGAGAGTGCTCTGGCCGCTTTCGTGGGCGTTGTGGCCGCCGCGCGATGCACTATAGATCGGAGGAAGTCGTGGAGAATCGGTTTGATAGAAAATAGGCGTATGCTCTTGGCCATCGCTTACAATCGCGGCGCCATCGTTTTATCAATAGCGATTTTCTCCGGACTCGCTAAGATTTAGACTCACATCCTCGCGAGCCATTTGAATCTCTCTTCTTCCGTTGTCTATGATCCGACACTGGGCTGGACGCTAAAGAAGAGTAGCTCTAAGAGGCATCAGAAATCCGGTAGCTTCGACGTCGTCTATCACATCGACCAATACGGCTACAGAGGCGACCCCTATTGATATGAGAAAATGGAACTCACAACATGACTTGTCGTTCTGGGGGACTCTGGGGCCTTCGGCTGGGGAGTGGAAGACAGAGAGACGTTCTCAGTGCTTCTCGACGACGCCATTCCGAACTTGGAGGTTATTAATCTCGGAGTATCAGGGTATGGGACAGATCAAGAATTTCAAAATTGAAAATGGACGGACTGAAGTACGCCCCTGACGTTGTTCTCCTCTTTGTCGACAGCAATGACTTCTCCGACATAATGTCTTCCCATGTGGGACAGCGGGCCAAGCCATACTTTGTCATGCGTGACCGTGACCTGGTTTTGAAGAATGTCCCTGTAACGCGCGACACTCCGGAAGCCCAAACTTACCGACGACGAATGTTACCGATGCCATTTCAAGATTGGCTATCGTGGTATAGTTATGCCTACGTGTACCTAAACGAATATTACAGAGAGTCCTATGTGCGCTATATCGAGTCCCGCTACAGTTCTGTCAAACAGGAAATGAGAACAGTCCGGAACGTACCGGGCGCGAGTCTTAGGAAGTTTCGGATAATTGTCCTTCTTATGATGAAATCTATATCAGACATGAACGCTAGAATTATTATAGTCTACAATAGAGATAACTTGGCGGGGCACCCAATATTGCACGGGTTTGGCGATGTCGCGATAGATTTGTACAAGCTTGACGCGTTCTTGAATCACGAGGAAGAACCTCACTTCCCGACGGATACTAATTTCAATGCGGATGGGCACAGAGCGGTTTTTGAAAGCCTTAGGGATGTCGCAATGAACTGCCTAGAAGAAGACTGCAACTCAATACGCCCGAGGTAGAAATCTCTCACGACTGTCAAGCGGGCAAGGTTCGCGCGACTTTATCAGGCAAGGGGCGCTGCCGCTGCGCAGACGGAGGTGATCGGGCTGGCCACTCGGGCGATCGCGAAGGGGCCTCAAGCCGGAGAGCCGGGGCACGGTTGAGGCGGACTTTTTGCGAGAGCGGCGACCCGCCGAAAATTTGGCCTCAGGCGTTCGGGGCTGATCGTCAGTGCGGTGGACAGCCACGATGTGCCAGACGCGCCTACCCAAAGAAAGGCCGGAGCCCGAAGGCTCCGGCCAGTTTACAGGGAGGAAGTACGTCTGGGAGACGTACAACGCTTCAGAGAGGGGGGAGTCCCCGAAGCGCTCGACACACCCGGACCTAAGGCCCGCATGCGGCGGATCGCCGGTGGCGATCCCTGTAGCGATTATGTAGTCAGTTGGGGTCGTGTTTCCAGGTCCACGACCCCGTCAGCGTCGAAAAAAATGTCCATGGCGCAATAAAAAAATCGCCGCCGGCTACTCGGCTGCCGCAGCGCTGTCGATCACGCTGTCGGCGAGGAACTTCTCGGCCTCGAGGGCGGCCATGCACCCAGTCCCGGCGGCCGTGACCGCCTGGCGGAACAGCTTGTCCTGGACATCGCCCGCAGCGAACACACCGGCAACGCTCGTTTGGGTCGAATCGGCGGCGGTGACGATGTAACCGTCGTCATCCATCGCCAACTGGCCGCGGAACGGCGCCGTGGTCGGATCGTGGCCGATGGCGACGAAGACGCCATCCAGCGCCAGATCGCGCGCCGTCCCGGACTTGACGTGGCGGACCCGCAGCCCGTTGACACCGAGCGGTTCGTCTACACCGAGCACCTCGTCCGGCACGTGGTCCCACATGACATCAATCTTGGGGTTACGGAACAAGCGATCTTGCAAGATCTTCTCGGCGCGCAGCGTGTCGCGCCGGTGCACGAGCACCACACTCTCGGCGTGATGGGTGAGAAATATCGCCTCCTCTACCGCCGTGTTGCCGCCGCCAATGACGGCGACTTGCTTGCCGCGATAAAAGAAGCCATCGCACGTGGCGCACGCCGAAACGCCGAAGCCCTTGAACTTTTCCTCGCTCTCCAGACCCAGCCAACGCGCCTGGGCGCCGGTCGCGATGATCAACGAATCGGCCGTGTACCGCGCTCCTGAATCGCCCTCGCACCGGAACGGTCGGCGCGCGAGGTCGATCGAGGTCACCAAATCGCTGAACATGCGCGTGCCGACATGCTCGGCCTGCACCTGCATCTGTTCCATCAGCCAGGGCCCCTGAATCACATCGGCGAAACCGGGGTAATTCTCGACGTCGGTGGTGATGGTCATCTGCCCGCCCGGCTCCATGCCGTGGACCAGGGCAGGCTCCAGACCCGCGCGCGCCGCGTAGATGGCGGCGGTCAGGCCGGCCGGTCCTGAACCCAGGATCAGGACCCTGCCGTGATGCGTCTCGGTCATCGAAAAACCTGGGTCATAGAAACCTCGCTCCCGCGATCGCCCCGCCATGGGCGTGCCTTCTTATATTCAACCGGTTTTCCCGTCCGCAAGCCCGGCGTCGCCGAGCGCGGCTCCCAACCCTCCCAGCCGCCGCCCGAGCCGCTGCTTGACCTCGGCGGCGACCTCCGCGGTATCACGCAGCGGCTCATAGGACCACCGCTCCAGCGTACCTGTGAATGGGCGTGTCAGCCCCCCGGCCCGGAGGCGGGCGTGGAATTCGTGAAATTTGGCCGCCCCACCGGGCAGCTCGACGACGTGGACCGGTTTGCCGGTGCTGCATGCCTCCGACGTCATCGATACCGAATCGCAGGTGACGACAATAGCGTCCGCGAGGCCCAGGTAGCCGAAGTAGGGGTTAGGGTTGACGCCATCCCATATCTCGATCGTGGTGCCGGAACCCTCGATCGTGGCCATGCCAAGTCCCGCGCGCAAGGCCTCGACGTTGGACCGGCCGGTGCGCCGCGAGGGCGTCACCACGAGGCCGGCGCCGGAGCTGCCGGCCATCGCGGCCAAGCTCTGGCCCAACTCCCGCGCGGTCTCCGGGGTCAGGCGGTAACTGTTGCTGGACCCGCCGATCAGCACGGCGACGAGCGGCCGTGGTAGGTGGGAGAGCCGCGCGGCCATGGCGGCGGCAGCGGCGGCCAGTCGGGCCGGAGTCACCCGGTTGAGCGCGCCTTGCGTCTCGACGACATTGGCGCCACGGACGTGGTCATGGCGGGGCGGCGCCACCATGTCGAACCGATTCGACGGTAAGCGCGGGTCTTGGACCTGGATCGTGAACGTCGCCGCGCCACTCCGCCGTTTGATGGCGAGCGCGTAGGGCACGCTGCGGCGGCCAGACGCGATCAGGAGATCAGGCCATGGCGGCGCCACCGGGTCGCTGTCGGCGCCGAGCGCCAAATGGGGAAGCGGCCACCGACCGACCGGCAGCCAAGTCCAGGGCGCACGCGGGTGGACTCGCTTGACCACCGGCTCGACGCCGATCGCCTCGGCAAGGCCAATGCATTGGTTCTCGGTGCCGGCCTTGCCGTCGGTAAGCACCCAGCACCGCAGGCCGACCGCGCTCACCGCCTCATCGCGGCGCGGCGAAGTCGGCTCACTTGAACCGAACTGAAACGACCTCGTAGGACTTGGACCCGCCCGGAGTCGTGACCTCGACGTTGTCACCTTTGGCTTTGCCGATCAGGGCGCGCGCCAGCGGCGATGTTACGGACAGCCGGCCCTCGCGTATGTCCGCCTCATCGACGCCGACGATCTGGTAGCGAAGCGATTTGTCGGTGTCATCGTCGACCAGCCCCACAGTCGCGCCGAACTTCACCTGCTTGCCCGACAGTTTGGTGACGTCGATGACCTTGGCGCGGCTGATTTTTCCTTCGAGCTGGGCGACCCGCGTCTCAACGAAACTCTGGCGTTCCTTCGCCGCGTGATACTCGGCATTCTCCGAGATGTCGCCCATCTCACGGGCCTCGGTCAGCGCCTTGATCACGGCCGGCCGTTCAACGGTCTTCAGGTGCTTGAGCTCGGTTTCAAGCCGGTCAAAGCCGTGGGTGGTCACGGGCTCATTCTGCATCATTCAAGAAGCCTGTTTAGGGCCCGCCGAGCGGCAGGCACGGCTCGGCAAGGCCTCAGAATCTCATGAAATCATATGATTGAAGCGGGGTGACTTCAAGTGTGCCCTCGCGCAGTGACGCGATCGCCCTGACGGCGGCCGACGCACCGGCGACGGTCGTGTAGTAGGGGATCCGCTCCATCAGCGCCGTACGCCGCAGCGCAAAACTGTCCTCGATGGCCTGCGCGCCTTCGGTGGTGTTGATGACGAGTTGGACATCGCCATTGGTGATCCGATCGACGATATGCGGGCGGCCCTCCAGTACCTTGTTGACGACCTCGACCTCGATGCCGGCGTGGCTGAGCGCCTGCGCGGTGCCGCGCGTGGCGAGCACGTGAAAGCCGAATTCGATCAGTCGCCGCGTCGGCGCGATCATCGCCGACTTGTCGTTGTGGCGAACTGAGATGAACACCGTCCCCTCGCGCGGCAGGATCGTGCCGCTCGCTATTTGCGACTTGGCGAAGGCGTGGGCGAAGTCACGATCGATACCCATCACTTCGCCGGTCGAGCGCATCTCCGGGCCGAGGATGATATCGACGCCGGCGAAGCGCGCGAACGGAAACACCGCTTCCTTGACAGCTACGTGGTCGAGCCGTGGAGATTCGAGTGCGAACGACGCCAGCGTCTCGCCAGCGATCACCCGAGCGGCGATCTTGGCGATCGGCAGGCCTGTCGCCTTGGCGACGAACGGTACGGTGCGGCTCGCCCGTGGGTTAACCTCGATCACGAACACCTCGCCGTCCTTGACCGCGTACTGAACGTTCATCAGCCCGCGCACCGACAGCGCCAGCGCCAGCGCCTCGGTCTGGCGGCTGAGCTCGGCGATGATTTCGGGGCTCAGCGAATGGGGCGGCAGCGAACACGCGGAGTCGCCGGAATGGATACCCGCCTCCTCGATGTGTTCCATGATCCCGGCGACGAACACGTCCTGCCCATCGGCGATCGCATCGACGTCGACCTCGATCGCGTCTCGTAAATAGGAATCGATCAGGACCGGGCTCGTTCCCGAGACCCGGACGGCCTCGCCCATGTACTTCAACAGCGATTGCTCGTCGTGGATGATCCGCATCGCGCGTCCGCCGAGGACATAGGACGGCCGCACCAGCACCGGATAGCCGATCCGGGCCGCCGCCGCCGCCGAGGCCTCGACCGAGGTGACGATATCGTTGTCGGGCTGGAGCAGCCCGAGGCCGGTGACCAGAGTCTGAAAGCGCTGCCGATCCTCGGCGAGGTCTATGGCGTCCGGCGACGTGCCGAGGATGGGCACGCCCGCCGCAGCGAGGCCGGCGGCGAGCTTGAGCGGCGTCTGGCCGCCGAGCTGCACGATCACGCCCCGCAGCGTGCCGGCGCTCTGTTCGACCCGCGCGATCTCGAGCACATCCTCCACCGTCAGCGGCTCGAAATAGAGACGATCGGAGGTGTCGTAGTCGGTCGAGACGGTTTCAGGGTTGCAGTTGACCATGATGGTCTCGAAGCCGGCCTCGGTCAGCGCATAGGCCGCGTGCACACAGCAATAGTCGAACTCGATGCCCTGGCCGATCCGATTCGGACCGCCGCCCAGGATCATCACCTTGTCGCGGGCGCTCGGCGCCGCTTCGCACTCGGGCGCCAACACCCCGTCGCCCTCATAACTTGAGTACATGTAGGGAGTGCGCGATTCGAACTCGGCGGCGCAAGTGTCGATGCGACGGAACACCGGATGGAGATTTAGATCGCCGCGACGGCGCGTGACCTCGTCCTCGCCGAGCCCGCTGATCTCGCCCAGCCGGGCATCGGAAAATCCCGCCTGCTTCAAGCGCAGCAGCCCCGGCCGGGTGGTCGGCAGGCCGTCGCGAATGACCTCCGCTTCGAACTCGACGAGGTCGCGGAGTTGGGCCAGGAACCAGTGATCGTACCGGCACGCCTTGTGCACCTCGTCGATCGAAAGTCCGACGCGGAATGCCTGGGCGATGACGAGCAGGCGGTCCGGGGTCGGCACCGCGAGCGCGGCGCGCACGGCGTCGCGCCGATCGGGCTCGCTGGCGCCGCTCGACAGGCCGGGAATCGCGACTTCGTCGAGGCCGGTGAGCCCGGTCTCCAAGGAGCGCAGACCCTTCTGCAACGATTCGGCGAAGCTGCGCCCGATCGACATCACCTCGCCGACCGACTTCATCGACGTCCCCAGCATCACCTCGGCGCCGGGAAACTTTTCGAACGTGAAGCGCGGGATCTTGGTGACCACGTAGTCGATGGTCGGTTCGAACGAGGCCGGCGTGACGCCGGTGATGTCGTTGTCGAGCTCATCGAGGGTGTAGCCGACCGCGAGGCGCGCCGCGACCTTGGCGATGGGAAAGCCGGTCGCCTTGGAGGCGAGCGCCGAGGAACGCGACACCCTCGGGTTCAGCTCGATGACCACCAGCCGGCCGTCGTCGGGGTTGACGGCGAACTGCACGTTCGAGCCGCCGGTCTCGACGCCGACCTCACGCAATACCGCGATCGAGGCGTCGCGCATCAGCTGGTATTCCTTATCGGTCAGCGTCAGCGCCGGCGCGACGGTGATCGAATCGCCGGTGTGTACGCCCATCGGATCGACATTCTCGATCGAGCAGACGATGATGCAGTTGTCGTTGCGATCGCGCACCACCTCCATCTCGTACTCTTTCCAGCCCAGCACCGATTCCTCGATCAGCACCTCGTCGGTCGGCGAGGCATCGAGACCGGCGGCGACGATGGTGTCGCACTCGGCGCGGTTGAAGGCGATGCCGCCGCCGAGCCCGCCCAACGTGTAGGAGGGGCGGATGATGGCCGGCAGCCCCAACGTCGCGATCGCCGCGCGCGCTTCCGCCACCGAGTGCGCGATCTTGCTACGCGGGCACTCGAGCCCGATATTGGTCATGGCTTGGCGGAACAGCAGGCGGTTCTCGGCCTTGTCGATGACCTCATGCGAGGCGCCGATCATCTCGACGGCGTGCCGACCGAGAATGCCCTCCGCCGCCAGTGCCGCCGAGACATTGAGCGCGGTCTGCCCGCCCATGGTCGGCAGCAGCGCGTCGGGCCGTTCCTTCTCGATAATGCGGGCCACCGTCTCCGGCGTGATCGGCTCGATGTAGGTGGCATCGGCCATGCTCGGGTCGGTCATGATGGTGGCGGGGTTGGAGTTGACCAGTATGACGCGATAGCCCTCGTCCTTAAGGGCCTGGCAGGCCTGGGTGCCCGAATAGTCGAACTCGCACGCCTGGCCAATGACGATCGGGCCTGCCCCAATCACCAGAATCGACTCGATATCAGTACGGCGCGGCACGACGCTCCTCCCGCCAACGCACTCTCCACCAGCGCACCCCCCACCCTAACCCTCCCCCACGAGGGGGGAGGGGACAGCAAGAAGCACTCCAGCCTCGCCTAACTCCCTCCCCCCTCGCGGGGGAGAGTAGGGGTGGGGGGGCGAACACCATGGCTCAGCCGATCTCCATCAAACGGGTGAAGCGCTCGAACAGATAGCGGCTGTCCTGGGGGCCGGGCGAGGCCTCGGGGTGGTACTGGACCGAGAACACCGGCTTGTCCTCGATGCGCAGGCCCTCGAGGGTGCCGTCGAACAGCGAGGTGTGGGTCGCCGTGACGCCGGCGGGCAGCGAATCGGCCTTGACCACGAAACCGTGGTTCTGGCTGGTGATCTCGACCCGTCCGGTGTCGAGGTCCTTGACCGGATGATTGGCGCCTCTGTGGCCGCGCGCCATCTTGTGGCTGGTCGCGCCGAGCGCCAGCGCGAGCAACTGGTGACCGAGGCAGATGCCGAAGATCGGCCGCCCGGAGTCGATCAGGCGCCGCAGCGTCGGTACGGCGTATTGGGCGGTGGCCGCTGGATCGCCAGGCCCGTTCGACAGGAAAATACCATCCGGCCGGTGGGCGAGGATCGATTCGGCGTCGGCGGTCGCCGGCACCACCGTCACGTCGCAGCCCGCCGAGGTCAGGCAGCGTAAGATGTTGTGCTTGGCGCCATAGTCTATCGCCACGACGCGGAATCGCGCCGCCGCCACCTCACCTTCACCGTGGCCCAAACGCCACCGGGTCGCACCCCAGCTATAGGTCTCCGCACAGCTCACCTCGCGCGCCAGGTCCATGCCTTCGAGCCCAGGCCAGGCGCGCGCCGCCGCCACCAGGGGCGCGGTGTCGATCGCGCCATCGGGGGCGTGACGGATGGTCGCTGTCTGCGGGCCGCCGTCACGAATCAGGCGCGTCAGGCGCCGGGTATCGATGCCGCTCGCGCCGATCAGACCGTGGCGTTTGAGCCAAGGATCGAGGTTGCCGGTGGCGCGGAAGCTGCTGGGCGCGGTGATCGGCGTCCGCAACACGATTCCGCGCGCGGCCGGCGCGCGCGCCTCCATATCCTCGTCGTTGGCGCCGACGTTGCCGATGTGGGGAAATGTGAAGGTGATGATCTGGCCGGCATAGGAGGGATCGGTGATGATCTCCTGATAGCCGGTCATCGAGGTGTTGAAGCAAAGCTCGCCGGTCGCGATACCGACAGCGCCCAGGCCGGCGCCCCAGAACACTGAGCCGTCGGCCAATACCAGCACCGCGCTCGCACCCCTGGTGCGCGCCGCGATCGACGGGCTGGCAGGCTCTGACATGTCGACTCCCGGGACCGGTCGATGCCGAATGGCGCAGTGCCACGGGGTCCGTCGAGCCGGCTCAGGCGGGCTGAGTGAGCCGGAACATAGGCAAATACCGTGCCATCGTCAACCCTATGGCTCCCAACTTTACCGCATAAAATCAACGGGTTACGTAATTTTTTCGGATTGCCTCGAAGGCTCGGCATGGGCTAGCATGGACGCCTGCCCTGACAACTTGGACGATCAGTATGCTCCGCGCGCGGCTCGGCGAGGAATTGAAGCTGGCGATGAAGGCCAAGGACACCCGGCGCACCTCGACGCTGCGGCTGATCCTCGCCGCGCTCAAGGATCGCGAGATCGCGGCGCGCGGTGATGGCGGGCCAGGCACGATCGGCGATGAAGATGTCCTCAACATGCTCGCGACCATGGTGCGTCAGCGCGGCGAGAGCATCGCGCTGTATCGCCAAGGCGGGCGCGAGGATCTCGTCCGTCAAGAGGAGGAGGAAGCGGCGATCATCTCGAGCTTTCTGCCCACGCAACTCGGCGAGGCCGAGATCCGCGAGGCTAGCCAGGAAGTAACGGCGGAGGTCGGCGCGTCTGGCGTCAAGGACATGGGCCGGGTCATGGCCGCGCTCAAGGAACGCTATGCCGGGCGTATGGACTTCGCCAAGGCGAGCAGCGTCGTCAAGGAGTTGCTGACCGCGGACTGATCGGCCGACTCTTCCGCTGCGTCGCGCGGTATAGTCATGGCGATGGCGTTTCCACCCGATTTTCTCGACGAACTGCGCGCCCGCATCCGGCTCGCCGACCTGATCGGGCGTCGGGTCAGGCTGACCAAGCGCGGGGCCGAGCACGTCGGCCTCTGTCCGTTCCACAACGAAAAGACGCCCTCGTTCACGGTCAACGAGGATAAGGGCTTCTACCACTGCTTCGGCTGCGCCGCCCATGGCGGCCACTTCGATTTCGTGATGCGGACCGAGGGCTTGAGCTTCCCCGAAGCGGTCGAGCGGCTGGCGGGCGATGCCGGCGTGGCGGTGCCGGTCGTGAGCCCGGCGGCGCGGGCCCAAGAAGTGCATCGGGCGAGCCTGCACGAGGTGATGGAGCGCGCCGCCGAGTGGTTCACGGCCCAACTGCGGGGCCCTGAGGGCTTGGCCGCGCGCCAGTACCTCAAAGCCCGCAGGCTCACCGACACGACCGTGGCCGAGTTCCGGCTCGGCTTGGCGCCTGGCCAGCGCACCGCGCTGAAGCAGGCGATGCTGGCGGCCGGTATCGACGAGCCGCGCCTGATCGAGACCGGCCTCCTGATCGAGCCCGAGGACGGCGGCGCGAGCTTTGATCGTTTCCGCGATCGAATCATGTTCCCGATCGCCGATGCGCGGGGGCGGATCATAGCTTTCGGCGGCCGGGCGCTCGGCGAGGCCCGGGCCAAGTACCTGAACTCGCCGGAAACGCCGCTCTTTCACAAGGGCCGCGTGCTCTACAACCTCGCCCGTGCCCGCGCGCCCGCGCGCGAGGCCGGCACCGTCCTGGTGGCCGAGGGCTACATGGACGTGATCGCCCTCCACCAGGCCGGCTTCCCCCATGCCGTGGCCCCGCTCGGCACCGCGCTCAGCGAGGACCAAATCGGGCTCCTGTGGCGCCTCGCGCCCGAACCGGTGCTGTGCCTTGATGGCGACGCCGCCGGACGGCGCGCCGCCGAGCGCGCGGCCCAGCGTGCGCTGCCGTTACTCAAGGCTGGGCATTCCCTGCGCTTCGCCTTTTTGCCGTGGGGCGAGGATCCCGACAGCCTGGTGCGTGAGCGGGGCGCTCCGGCATTTGCGGATCTAGTCGCGGCGGCGACGCCGCTTTCGGAGGTTCTGTGGGACCAGGCGACTAGTGAGGGCGCGTTCGAGACGCCCGAGCGCCGCGCCGCGCTGCGTGAGACGCTCAACGAGCTCAGCGGACAGGTCTCCGACAGTGCCGTGCGGGGTTATTACCGCGACTTTTTCCGGGCCCGGCTCGGCGATCTTTTCGACCAACGACGCGGTGGAGCCGGGCGGTCACGGAATATCGGTCGGCGGGCTCGGGCGCGATTGCCTCGCAGTCATGGCCTGGGGGCCGGAGCGGTGGCCTCGCCCGCCGCCCGCGAGCGGCTTCTCGTCGCCACCCTGATCCACCATCCGGGCCTGGTGCCTAAGCTCGCCGAAGAGCTGGCCAGCGTGCGCTTCGTGACGCCTGAACTTGACAGTGTGGCCAGCGCCCTCCTAGAACTGGCGGCGAGCGAGCATTCCCTTGACTTGACGGAGATCAGTGACCACCTGAGTCAGCGCGGCTTGGGCGGGGTGATCGGGCGTTTGGCGGACGCACGGCTGGGGGTGCTTGAGCCTTGGGCGCGGCCGGACACCGATGACACGCAGGCGGAGAAGTGCTGGCGCCATGTCCTGGCGCTGCACCGTCTATTGGCGGTGGTTCTCACCGCTGAACGACGCGCCGCCGTGAGCGCCCTGGCCGAGGACATGACGGAAGTCGGCTTGGCGCGCCTGCGTGCGTTGCAGGTGCAGTGGGAGGCAGGCGAGGGCAGCGAAGTCGAGATCGAGGCGGCGCCGGCGCGAGCGGGTACCTTGGTGTAGCCTCCAAACGAGGCTCGAGGTACGCGGCGAACGGGCGGGCACGAATGTGATCTGGCGTGGGAGAAACGGGTCGAATGGCAATTCAAACCTCGAACGCGGCCGAAACGGAAGAGACGCGCGACGATGCGGCGGACAGCCCCCTCCTCGACGCCACCAACCAAGGCGTCAAGCGGATGCTGGCGGCCGCCAAGGAACGCGGCTACGTCACCTACGACGAGCTGAACAAGGCGCTGCCACCCGATAGCGTGTCCTCCGAGCAGATTGAGGACACGATGGCCATGCTCTCCGATATGGGGATCAACGTGGTGGAGGCCGACGACGGGGAGGAGACCGGCACGGAGGTCGGGCCACCCGCCGCGACCCAGCTCGCAGCCCGCCCGGCCGAGGAGATGGCTGAGCGCACGGACGACCCGGTACGCATGTATCTCCGCGAAATGGGCTCCATCGAGCTGCTGTCTCGCCAGGGCGAAATCGAGCTTGCCAAGCGTATCGAGGCGGGGCGCGACGAGATGATCGGCGGCATTTGCGAAAGCCCCCTGACCATGAGGGCAATCGTCCAGTGGCGCGAGGACCTTAAGGGCGAGCGGATCCTTCTGCGCGACATCATCGATCTCGAGATGACCTATGGCGGCGGACCCAGTCAGCCGAACGCGGCAGCGGCCGCCAACCCCAACGCCCTGGGCCAGCCCGGTGGCCAAACGGGAGTCGCGCCCGAGGGCAAGGCCGAGACCACGACGGAGCCCGGGGCTGCTGAGAGCGCCCAAGACGGTCACGGCCAGAGCGACCAAGGTCGGAATGGCCAAAGTCAGAACGGCCAGGGCCAAAACGGCCAGGGCCAGAGCGGCCGGAGAGACGCCGATGAGGAAGAGGAGGTCAGTCTCTCGCTCGCGGCGATGGAAGTCGCCCTCAAGCCCGATGTGTTGCTGACCTTCGATAAGATCGCCTCGACCTACAAGAGGCTCGGCCGGCTCCAGGAGCTGCGCATCGCCGTCGCCCTCAAGAGCGACTCGATCTCGCGCCCGCAAGAGTTGCGCTACGAGAAGCTAAAGCGCGAGCTTATTGAGCTCATGAGTGGCGTCCATCTCAATAACAACTGCATCGAAGCGCTGGTGGATCAGCTGTACGGCACCAACCGGCGATTGGTTGGCCTTGAGGGCCGATTGCTGCGACTCGCCGAGAGCTACGCCGTCAAGCGCGAGAGCTTCCTCAAGCAATACATGGGCAACGAACTCGATCCCAACTGGCTCAGGCGCGTGCGCCGTCTCAAGGAGAAAGGGTGGTCCGAGTTCGCTAAGGCGGAAACGCCGCAGATCCGGGAGATTCGCCAACAGGTCGCCGAGATCTCGGCGACCTCGGGCCTGCCGATCGAGGAGTTCCGGCGCATCGTACACGTCGTCCAGCGGGGCGAACGGGCGGCGGGGCGGGCAAAGAAGGAAATGATCGAGGCCAACCTGCGGCTGGTCATCTCGATCGCCAAGAAATACACCAACCGGGGGCTGCAGTTCCTCGACCTGATCCAAGAAGGCAACATCGGTCTCATGAAGGCCGTCGACAAGTTCGAATACCGGCGCGGCTACAAGTTCTCGACCTATGCAACGTGGTGGATTCGCCAGGCGATCACGCGCTCGATCGCCGATCAGGCGCGCACCATCCGCATCCCGGTGCATATGATCGAGACCATCAACAAGCTGGTGCGCACGTCGCGCCAGATTCTTCACGAAATCGGCCGCGAGCCGACGCCCGAGGAGCTCGCTGTCAAGCTCGGGATGCCGCTCGACAAGGTCCGCAAGGTACTCAAGATCGCCAAGGAGCCGATCAGCCTGGAGACGCCGATCGGCGACGAAGAAGACAGCCACCTGGGCGAATTCATCGAGGACAAGAATGCGGTATTGCCGATCGATGCCGCGATCCAGCTCAACCTCCGCGAGGCCACCACCCGGGTGCTCGCGAGCCTTACCGCGCGCGAGGAGCGGGTTTTGCGTATGCGCTTCGGTATCGGCATGAACACCGACCACACCCTCGAGGAGGTCGGCCAACAGTTCTCGGTCACCCGCGAGCGAATACGCCAGATCGAGGCCAAGGCGTTGAGGAAACTCAAGCACCCGAGCCGCTCGCGCAAGCTGAAAAGCTTCCTCGATACCTAGGCCCTTGGTCCAGCGTTCAGGGCCCGTAGCTCAACTGGTTAGAGCCGGCCGCTCATAACGGTCTGGTTGCAGGTTCGAGTCCTGCCGGGCCCACCACATCCTCATATTTTTCGCATAAAATCATTAGGTTATCAGCCGCTTTTGTCCAACCGTAGGGGTAGGTTGGACACATTGTGTTTGGGTTTCGTCCCCAGCTTCGCCATGCCGGAGTCGGCCAGCGTGGCCCGATTCGCGGCCGCGACGTAGCGCGAAGCCTCTCGCGCGGTGCCGTGTCCGAGAAACGACATCACTTCAAATTCGGTCGCACCAGCCTCAGCCAAACGTCGGGCGCCCGCCTTTCGGAGCCCATGTGCAGCGCAATGCGGCAACCCGGCGTCCGCGCACCAGCGCCGAAACAGGTTGCCGAACGATTCGTTGGCGTAGCCCTTCGACCCGTCCTCGCGGGAGAGGAGCACCATCTGCGTCGGCGGGAGATAGGACAGCTCTCGGTCGAGCTCCGGCAGGATCGGCAGGTCGACTTGCTGCCCTGTCTTGGCGCGGCGGTAGCGGAGCCGAGCGCCGGCGATGTTCGCGCGCGTGAAGTTGATCGCGTCCACGCGGGACGCGCCGGTGTTGAGGAAGATTTCGAGTGCAAGACGCGCCTTGGTGCCGGTCGCGTGCGTGGCCCGATAGGCCTCGATCTCGTCGTCGGTCCAAGTGTAATAGCCGCCCTTCTTCGTTCTGTGAGGATCTGCGAGTGCGGCCGGGTTCTCGCCGATGTTGAAGCCATGCGAGTGTCAATCGGCGTTGAACATTGACCCCCTATCGGCGTGCAATGTTGACCCCTTTGGGGATGCACGGCGGAGGTCGTACAGGTAGTCCATAGGAGGGGCCCGCGCGCGGGCCGACGCGCCCACCACGCGGCTGGCGGCGGACCGCGTGTGGGAGGTTCCTGTGGGCCCACCTGGGCGACCGGGCCGCAGGTGGATCGGTTGCCTTTAGGACCGATTCTTGAAGCGCCAGGAGTCGTTTCCGGTCTCGATGATCTCGCAGTGGTGCGTCAGACGATCGAGGAGCGCGGTGGTCATCTTGGCGTCGCCGAAGACGGACGGCCATTCGCCGAAGGTCAGGTTGGTGGTGACGATGATCGAGGTGCGCTCGTAGAGCCGGCTGACGAGGTGGAACAGCAGCTGGCCTCCGGTTTGGGCGAAGGGCAGGTAGCCGAGCTCGTCGAGGATGACGAGGTCGCGCCGGGCCAGCTGATCGGCGAGCCGGCCCTGGCGGCCGGCGCGGGCTTCGGCCTCGAGCCGGTTGACCAGGTCGACGACGTTGAAGAAGCGGCCCCGGGCGCCATCGCGGATGCAGGCCCGCGCGATGGCGACGGCGAGATGGCTCTTGCCGGTGCCGGTGCCGCCGATCAGCACGGCGTTGCGCTGGTTGGCCAGGAAGCCGCCGACCGCCAACTCGCGGACCAGCGGCTCGTTGACCGGGGTGTCGGTGAAGTCGAAGTCGGCCAGCTCCTTGGCCAGCGGCAGCTTGGCGCCACTCATCTGGTACTTGATGGATCGCGCCTGCTTGTCGGCGATCTCGGCCTTCAACAGCTCGCCGATGATTCGCTGCATCGGATGCTGGCGCTTGAGGCCGTCGGCGAGCACCTCGTCGAACGCGTCGCGCATGCCGGCGAGCTTGAGTGCGGCCATCATCTCCAGGACCTCATGGCGCTCCATGGCCGACCCCCCTCAAGCGGTCGTAGCGGGTGCAATCGGCCACCGGCTCAAAGCGAAGACGCAGGTTCGCGGGCGTCGGGATCGGCGCCGTCTCGGACGGCTGGCGCCGACGATTGAGGATGTTGAGCACGACGTCGGCGCTGCACACGCCGCCAGCGAGCGCCTCGGCACAGGCGGCCTCCACCGCCGCCAGCCCATCCGCCAGCACGGCGGTGAGGATCTCGACCATCTGCCTGTCGCCGTCGTCGTGGCCGGCGAGCCGGACGCGCACGCGACCCAGGGCGCCGGGCAGCGCCCAGTCCTTGAACGGCGCGCCGTTACGAAGCGCACCGGGCTTCCTCGCCAGCACGGGCACCTAGTGCCACGGGTCATAGACGGTCTGGTCGCGGCCGAAGCGCCGGGCATGCTCGGCGACGATCTCGCCGTCCTGGCGGATGACGATGCGATCGGCGTAGGCATGGACCTCGACCGGACGGCCGACGGCGCGCGCCGCCACGCTGTACTTGTTGCTGTCGAAGCGCACCAGGCAGGTCTTCGACACCGACGCCGGGACCGCGTGGAAGCCGTCGAACGGCCCGCGATAGCCGACCAGGGACGGACGCTCGTCCTCGAACACCTGCCAGACAGTCCTGTCCTTGAACACCGGGTGGGGATGACCCCGGGCGTAGGCGACGCACTGGTCCAAGAGCCAGGCGTTGAGCTCGTCGTAGGTCTTGAAGCGCAGCCGCGGGGTGAAGAACCGACCGCGGATGATCCCGACCTGGTTCTCGACCTGCCCCTTCTCCCATCCCGCTCCCGGCGTGCATGCTGTCGGTTCGACCAGGTAGTGGCCACACATCTGCACGAAGCGCCGGTTGAACGCGCGCTCCTTGCCGATGAGGACGGTCTGCACCGCCGTCTTCATGTTGTCGTAGATGCCTCGCCGGCAGGCACCCTGGAACAGCCGGAATGCCCGGTCGTGGGCGTCGAACACCATCTCCTGGCTCTCGCGCGGATAAGCGCGGACGAAGAACATTCGGCTGTGGCACAGCCGGACGTGCGCGACCTTGACCTTGGTCGTCACCCCCGCCAGCACCACGTACTCGTGGCTCCAGTCGAACTGATAGGCCTCGCCCGGCGAGAACACCAACGGCACATAGGTCTGCGCCGTCGATGCCCAACGGCGCCACCGCCACGCCTTGGCGTAGCGCCGCACCGCGTCGTAGCCGCCGCCATAGCCCAGACCCTCGAGGGCTTCGGAGATCCGTAGCAGCGTCAGCCGCTCCCGCTTCGACTTGGTCTCGTTGGCCTCCAGCATCCGCTCCAGCTCGGCCGTCCACGGCCCCAGCTTCGGCATCGGCTGGACCCGCCGGTCGTAGGTGAACGCCGTCGCCTGCGAACGGATCACCTTGCGCACCGTGTTGCGCGAGACCTTCACGTCCCGCACGATCTCCTTGATCGGCTTCCCCTTGACGAAATACTCCCGCCGGATCCGCGCTATCGTCTCCACGACCAACATCCCCCACCACCTCGTCCGCCCAAAAACGAGGTGACTTGGACTAGCCAGGCTCAGGGGGGCAAATTTGGACGCCGATCACCCCTCAACAGGGGTCAACTTTGCACGCCGTTCCACACCGTCGAGCGCCAAGTCCAGGTTAAGGGGCCCGACGCCCAGGCGTTCGCCGACTACGTCATCACCCGCGACGCCACCCGCATCAAGCCGATGACCGGGCGCTACGTCATCCTCTGCAACGAACGTGGCGGCATCCTCAACGATCCGGTGCTGCTGCGCCCGGCGGTCGACGAGTTCTGGTTCAGCCTCGCCGATTCCGACATGCTGCTGTGGCTGCAAGGGATCGTGTCCCGACACGTGGTGTAAGAGCCTGGCGTCCTACACGGTATCCGGCGGGTAGGGCCGGGACGTTCAGGCTGCCACGGTGGGCAGCGTGATGGGGACACCATCGCCCAGCGGAGCGATTGATTCCAGCGTCATGTATCTCCTTGAGACGGCCCACTCGTCGTTCTGCTCGAGAAGGATGGCGCCGACGAGCCGTGTGATGGCGTCTTCGTTGGGAAAGATGCCGACGACGTTGGTGCGGCGCTTGACCTCGGCATGGAGCCGTTCGATCGGGTTGGTCGAATGCAACTTCTGGCGGTGCTCCTTGGGGAAGCTCATGTAGGCGAGGACGTCGTGCTCGGCTTCGTCCATGAGAACTGCCAGCTTGGGGACCTTGGGCCTGAGCTGGTCGGCGACCTGACGCCACTGGACCTTCGCGCTGTCGGCGTCCTCCTGGGCGAAGGCGGTGGCGACGAAGGCGGAGACGACGCGCCGACCCTGGCGGCCGGCATGGGCCAGCAGGTTGCGGGCGAAGTGCACGCGGCATCTTTGCCAGGTGGCGCCGAGGATCCGGGTCGCGGCGGCCTTCAGGCCCTTGTGGTCGTCGGAGATCACCAGCTTCACGCCGCGCAGCCCGCGCCGGGCCAGCGAGCGCAGGAACTCGGTCCAGAAGGTCTCGGCCTCCGACGCGCCGATCGCCATGCCCAGGATCTCACGCCGGCCTTGGTCGTTGACGGCCACAGCCACGGTCACCGCGACCGAGACGATGCGTCCGGTCTGGCGCACCTTCACATAAGTCGCATCCAGCCACAGATAGGGCCAGTCGCCCTCCAGCGGTCGATCGAGGAAGCCGTTGACCTTATCGTCGATCTCGCCGCACAGCCTGGAGACCTGGCTCTTGGAGACGCCCGACATCCCCATCGCCTGAACCAGATCGTCGACCGAGCGGGTCGACACGCCCTGGATGTAGGCCTCCTGGATCACCGCAGCCAGCGCCTTCTCGGCCATCCGCCGCGGCTCCAGGAAGCCGGGGAAGTAGCTCCCCTTCCTCAGCTTCGGGATCTTCAACTCGACCGTGCCGGCCCGGGTCTCCCAGGACCGGTCGCGGTAGCCGTTGCGGTGGGTGATACGATCCGCCGAGCGCTCGCCGTGAGCGGCGCCGGTCAGGCCCTCGACCTCCAGTGCCATCAGCCGCTCGGCCGTGAAGCCGATCATCTCGCGAAGCAGATCGGCATCGGAGCTCTTCTCCAAAAGCGCGCGTAGGGTCATCATGTCCTGGGTCATCGTGGTTCTCCTTCGGGTCAGGTTGGTTCGCACTAGCCCAACCCTAAACCGGAACCGCGATGGCCTCCGCTGTGGATAGCCGGCTTGCCTACGCCAGACTCTCGGCGGTCGCTACGGCAAGCCGCCTACCCACAGCTACCAGAGGCTCCAACAACTCCTACACCACGTCCTGGGACACGACCCTGCAAGGCGTCAACGCCGGCATGAAGTTCGACGTCGAGATCGCCGAGATCGATGTCGCGCCGGTGCAGATTCAGGGCCCTAAATCCGAAGCCCTCATGGCCGACCTGGTAGGGCCAGCGATCCATGAGGTGCCGCCCTACGGCATGTTGGCTGCGAAGGTCGGCGGCCGCGATTGCCTGATCTCCCAGAGCGGGTTCTCCGGCGAGAAGGGCAATGAGATCTATTTGCGCAACGCAACACTGTATGCCGACGACATGTGGGACGCGGTGATTGAGGCTGGCGAGAAGCACCAGCTGATGGTAATCGCCCCCGCCCACCACCGCCGCATCGCCGCCGGCATCCTGTCGTGGGGCCAGGACATGGACTGGGAGCACGTGCCGTTCCAAGTCAATCTCGGCTATCAGGTGCCGCGCAAGAAAACCGCCGACTACATCGGCAAAGCGGCGTTGGAGCGCATCCGCGATCAGGTCGAGGCCGGCACTCCGCCATTCAAGCAGATCCTCGTCGGGCTGCGTCTGGGTGGCAAGCCGATCGACGACTACGCGCCCGACTTCTGGCTAATCGGCGATGAGGGTGGCGCGCCGCTCGGCTACGTCACCTCGCCGTGGTACTCGCCGGAACTCGAGAGCAACATCGCGATGGGCTTCGTGCCGGTGGCGCGCTCGGGCCTCGGCACCCAGCTCACGGTTCACCTCCCCGAACCCTACGCTGAGACGCCGGGGCAGCCGGTGCCGGCCGAGGTGGTCGAGATTCCGTTCCGACCCTCGGTCAACCCGAGCGCGCGCGAACTCGCCAAATCCAAGGGCCGCGACCACACCTTCTAGGCCAAGGCAGGCAGGGCGCCCGGCGGGGGCCTCGTTGGCCGATGGCCTTGCGCGCGCCGTTCGTCCCGAATAGGTTACATGTAACCAAACTCGAAGGGTCGGACATGAAGGCAACAACGAACAGGAAGCAACGCTCGCGCGACAAGGTCCGCGACTATCGCGCGCGCATGCGCGCGCGCGGACTGAGACCGATCCAGGTCTGGGCTCCCGACACCCGCACGGCGGCCTTCCGCTCCGAGGCTCACAGCCAGTCGCTGGTTGTGGCCGAGAGTGCGCGAGCGCGCGAGGATCAGGACTTTATCGACATGATCTCCGACGTTGGCGGGGCATGAGGCGCGGAGAGGTCTGGACAGTCTCTGGCGCCGGCTACGCGGGAAAGCCGCGACCGGCGGTCATCGTTCAGGACGACCGATTCGATGCCACCGCCTCGATCACCATCTGCGTCTTCACCACCGACGAGACCGAGGCACCTCTGTTCCGCCTCCCCATTACGCCGAGCGACCGGAACGGCCTGCGGTCCGTTTCGCGACTGATGGTGGACAAGCTCACTACGGTTACCAAAGTGAGGCTTGGGGAGCGGATGGGACGTCTCGATGACGAGGATGTGGTGCGGTTGAACCGGGCGATCCTGGTCTTTTTCGGCTTGGCATGAGATCGACTTCCGCCGGCGGAGCGCCATGAAGCAGCACGCACAAGTGGTGGTGATCGGCGGCGGCATCGTTGGGTGCAGCGTCGCCTATCACCTGACCAAGCTCGGCTGCTCGGACGTCGTGTTGATTGAGCAATACGAGCTGACGGCGGGCTCGACCTGGCACGCGGCGGGGCTGCTGCCGCTGTTCAACATGAGCTACAGCGTTGGCCAGCTGCACAAATACAGTATCGATCTGTACCAGGCGCTTGAGGCCGAGACCGGCCAGGCCGTGAGCTTCCACAAGACCGGCAACCTGCGCCTCGCGACCAACCAGGAGCGGATGGACGAGTACCGCAAATACTGCGGCACCGCCAATACGATCGGCGTGCCGTTCGAGTTGATCGGGCCGGAGCGGGTCGCCGAGCTGTGGCCGTTGTGCAAGACGGACGGCCTGATCGGCGCGCTCTTCCATCCCGATGATGGTCATGTCGCGCCCGCCGATGTCACCCAGGCCCTGGCGATTGGCGCGCGCCGGGGCGGCGCCGAGATCAACCGCGCGACCAGGGTGGTCGGCATCGATGCGCTCCCAAGCGGCGAGTGGTGCGTGCGGACGGACAAAGGCGACATCGTCTGTGAGACCGTCGTGACGGCGGCCGGCTCATGGGCGCGCGAGGTCGGGGCCATGGTCGGGCTCGACCTGCCGGTGATTCCGGTCGAGCACCAATATATTGTTACCGAGGCGATTCCTGAGCTCGAGCAGCGCGCCGCCGCCGGCCTGCCCGAACTCCCGGTGCTACGCGAGAGCGATGCCTCCTACTACATGCGCGAGGAACGCCAGGGCCTGATCCTCGGCCCCTATGAAAAAGGGGCCAAGGCCTGGGCAGTGGATGGCGTGCCCGGCGCTTTTAACCAAGAGCTACTGCCCGCGGATATCGACCGGCTGGAACCGCACATCGAGGCGGCAATCAGGCGGGTGCCGATGTTCGGCAAGGCCGGGGTCAAGGACTGCATCAACGGCCCGATCCCCTACACGCCCGACGGCAACCCCCTGCTCGGCCCGGCCTTTGGGCTGAGCAATTTCTGGCTCGCCGAGGGCTTCAGCTTCGGCATCACCGCCGCCGGCGGGGCGGGCAAGGTTCTGGCCGAGTGGATCGTCGGGGGCGAAGCCTCGATCGACATGCTCGATGTCGACCCGCGCCGCTTCGGCGCCTACGCCACCAAGGCGTACACCAAGCTCAAGAACGAGGAAGCCTACGAGCACATCTTCGTCATCCACTACCCCGACGAAGAGCGGCCGGCGGCGCGGCCGGCCAAGACCAGCCCGTGCCACGAGCGGCTGGCGGCGCGCGGCGCGGTATGGGGCCAGAGTTACGGCTGGGAGCGGCCGAACTGGTTCGCGCCGGCCGGGTCCGCGCTGCACGATGTGCCGAGCTTCCGGCGCGGCAACGACTTCGAGCCCGTCGGCGCGGAATGCCGTGTCGTGCGCGAGGCTTGCGGCCTGATCGACATCACCAGCTTCGCGAAGTTCGCGGTCTCAGGGCCGGGCGCCGAGGCGGCGCTCGACCGAATGGTGGCCAACCGTTTGCCGGGCGCGGTCGGTCAGATCCGCCTCGCCCACGCGCTCACGGCATCGGGCGGGGCGCGCAGCGAGTTCACAATCATGCGCGACGGCCCGGATCGCTTTTACCTGGTCAGCTCGGGCGCCGCCGAACGCTACGACTACGACTTCCTGCGACGTCAGCTGCCCGAGAATGGCGTGCGCATCGACAACCTGACGATGAGCCACGGCGTACTCGTGGTGGCCGGCCCACGCGCCCGCGAGGTGCTGGCGGCGGTCACCGACGCCGATCTCTCGAATGCCGCCTTCCCGTGGCTCACCGGCCGCCCGATCGAGATCGGGCTAGCGCCGGTGCGAGCGATGCGCGTCAACTTCGTCGGCGAGCTCGGCTGGGAGCTGCACCACCCGATCGCCTATCAGAATCAAATCTTCGATGCGCTGGTGGCGGCGGGCGAGCCCTTGGGGCTTGGCATGTGCGGGATGCGGGCGATGGATTCGCTGCGCATCGAAAAGTCCTACCGCATGTGGGGCCAGGACTTGACCACCGAGTACTCGGCCTTCGAGGCCGGCCTCGATCGTTTCGTTCAGCTCGACAAGGGCGATTTCGTCGGCCGCGCGGCTTTGGTCCGCCAGCAGCACGCTGGCGTGCCGCAAGGCTTCGTGACCCTGGCCGTCAAGGCCGGGGACGCCGATGCTTGGGGCAACGAGCCGATCTATCGCGACGGCGCCATGGTCGGCCGCACCACCTCGGGCGTCTTCGGCCACGTCCTCGGCCAGAGCCTGGCGATGGGCTACGTGGCGCGCGGCTCCGGCGCGCTCGGCGCGGCGCTCGAAATTGAGGTCCTGGGCGGCCGGCACCCGGCGACTGTGATCGCCGACTCGCCCGTCGATCCGGCTAACCAGCGCTTGCGGGCATAGCTCGTACGTTGGCAACAGGCCTCTCATCATCCGGCCTTCAAGGCGTCGTTCAACCACTTTAGTGAAGCCGGGTACCCTGGAGTGTGGTGCATCAATTCGTACCTCGATGGTTGATACAATTCTGCGATGGAGTACCGCGCGAACGGTTCCGCGACATCCTTCCGCCCACCAATCCTATAACAACTTTAAGCGAAGAACGCATTGACGCCGGAAATATTACGTAACTACCCAGGTACCCCGCTCCTGACCGCGAGAGGATGATGTAGGTGGTCGCCGGGGCCGGGTTTCCGCCGCCGCGTCGTTGATCGTCTCTTGACTCCATAGAATCGGGCGTCTATGGGTTGCGCTCTCGTGTGACGGGAGCGGCGCGTGGGATATTTCGGGTCGAAGGCGACGAGCGGTCTGTGCCAGGCGCTGATTGCGCTGATGCCGCCGCACAGCGTTTACATCGAGAGCCACCTGGGGGGCGGTGCGCTGATGAAGCGCAAGCCAACGGGCGTGCGCTCGATCGGCATCGACCGCGATGCGCAGGCGCTCGAGGCCTTTGCCTGTGACTACCCGGTCGAGTTGGTGCATGGCTGTGCCCATGCCTTTTTGGCCTCGTTCCCGTTTCTGGGCCCGGAGCTGGTCTACAGCGATCCCCCCTATCTGCACGCGACCCGCCGTTCGGCACGGCGCTATCGCTTCGACTACGAGGAGGTCGACCATGTCGCGCTCCTGGACCTGCTCAAGGATCTGCCCTGCCAGGTGATGGTCTCGGGCCATCCCTCGGCGCTCTATGACGAGATGCTGGCGGGCTGGCGCAGTCTGGCGCTGCAGGTGACGACCCAGGCCCAGGTGCGGACCGAGGTCGTGTGGTTCAACTTCGCGCCCGACCGGGTGCATTGGGCGAGCTACGCAGGCCGGAACTTCACCGACCGCCAGCGCATCAAGCGTAAGGCGGCCAACTGGGGCCGGCGTTACAAGGCCTTGCCGGCGGGCGAACGCCTCGCGGTGCTGGCCGCCATGATGGCCGTCGATGCCGAGGACCCGTGACGCTGTCGCGCTGGCACGAGGACCTCGCCGCCCATGACGAGGCCTTCGCGTGCCTGCAAGATCTTCTTGACCCCTCATCCTTCGCAACCACAGTCGTCAAGGCCTTCCGGGAATGGGGCCAGGGGCTGTTGCGCCTGGCCACGGCGCTCGTCCGGGAGAATGCCGCGCTCGAGCGGGAGAACGCGACCCTGCGGGACCGCATCGCCGAGCTCGAGCGGAGCGCGGCGCTTGACAGCACCACCAGCAGCAAGCCGCCCGCCAGCGACGGCCTGCGCAAGAAGAGCGGAACCCAGAGGCGCACCCGAAGCCAGCGCGGCAAGTCCGGCAGGCCAAGCGGCGGCCAGCCGGGCCACAAGGGAACGACGCTGGCGCGGACCGAGAGCCCGGACCATGTTGTGGATCATGACCCCTCCGCCTGTTCGGGCTGCGGCGCACCGCTGTCGGACGCCGACCGTCACCGCGCGCCCGTCTGTCGACAGGTCTTCGATGTGCCCGAGCCACGCCCCCTGGAGGTCACCGAACACCGCGCCCATCGCTGCCTCTGCGGCGCCTGCGCCACCGTGACAGGAGCCGTCTTCCCGGACGGCGTGACCGCCCCGGTCCAGTACGGGCCACGCATCACCGCCTGGGTGAGCTACCTGCTGTACGCCCAGTTCGTTCCCGAGAAGCGCTTGGCCGAACTCATGAGCGACCTCTTCGCAGTGTCCATCTCCACAGCCACGATCACCGCCATGGGCCGGCGAACCGCCAGGCGCTTCGAGCCCTTCCTCGCCCATGTCGCAGACGTGATCCGCACAGCGGTCCCGGTCAAGCACCTCGACGAAACCGGCCTGCGGATCGCCGCCCGTACCCGCTGGCTCCACGTGCTGTGCACCCCATTCCTGACCGTCCTGCGCATCGGCGCGGGACGCGGCGATGTCGAAAAGGACCTCGAAGGCATCCTCATCCATGACGATTACGCCGCCTACTTCACCCTCAAGGGCGTGCGCCACGGCGCCTGCAACGCCCATCACCTGCGCGAACTCCAGGCCCTGATCGACATCGAGAAGGAAGACTGGGCAAAGAGCATGCACCGCCTCCTTGAGCGCGCACACAGGGCTACCCGCTTCTCCCGTGAGAACGGCCGCGACGTGCCCGCCTCCCTGGTGGCCCGGATCTCGCGGGCCTGGGCCCGCATCCTCGACCACGCCATCGCCTTCCACGAGGCGCAGCCGCCGCTCCGGACCGGCAAGCGCGGACGAAAGAAACACCGCATCGGTCATAACCTCGCGCTCCGCCTCCGCAAGCACAAGGAGGGATGCCTGCGATTCCTCACCGACCCGCGCACGCCGTTTACGAACAATGAGGCCGAACGTGACCTCCGAATGGCCAAGCTGCGCCAGAAAATCTCCGGTGGCTTCCGCTCCGAGAGGGGTGCCTACAACTTCGCCAGAATGCGTGCCGTCATCGCCACCGCCCGAAAGCAAGGCTGGAACGTCCTCCAGACCCTGGTGCATCCCGATCCGATGCAACTAATCCCCCAACTGCGCCTCTGAGAACACCGGCACCGCTACCAGCCCGGACCCCCACGATCCCTCACATACAAACGCTCGGGCCAATCAGACCTGGGTAGTTACCCCGAAACTTGATAAAGGCAACAGGGTTTCCGGCGCTGGCGGGCGATAGCCGAGCGCGCTGTGTGGGCGTTGGGTGTTGTAGAAGGTCCGCCATTGCTCGATGAGGACCTGCGCTTCTCGCAGGGTGTAGAAGATTTCCCGGTTGAGACATTCGTCCCTCAACTTGCCATTCAAACTCTCGCAATATCCATTCTCCCAAGGAGACCCGGGCTCGATGTACATCGTCCTCACGGCCAGTCGTCCCAACCATTCACGGACTGCCAGAGCCACGAACTCTGGCCCGTTATCTGAAAGGATGTTTTCCGGTGGTCCGAGGCGCAGGAACAACTTTCCAAGCATATGCAGCACGTCCTGGCAGGTGAGCCTGCGCCGGGTATCGATCGCCAGGCACGTGCGGCTGTATTCGTCGATGATTGTCAGCATGCGGAATGCTTTGCCATCATGGGTCCGGTCCTGAACGAAGTCATAGGACCAGACATGGTTCCAGTGTGTCGGCCGCAGGCGAATGCAGGACCCGTCATTCAACCAGAGGCGGCCGCGTTTCGGTTGTGTCTGCGGGACTTTCAGCCCTTCACGCCGCCATATGCGCTTCACCCGCTTGCGGCTGACGTGCCAGCCGTCTTGTAGAAGAAGCCAGTGAATGCGCCGGTAGCCGTAACGCTCGTAGCGGGTGGCCAGGCGAATGATCGTCCGTGTCAGGCGGAACCTGTCAACGACTTTGAGACAGTGACGATTGCGATTTACTGAGCAGTTTCTCCTGTTGTGGGTGTCACAGGTGGGTTGATCCAGACGGCTTGGGGAAGGGGATCCGGTTGTGGGATCCCTCGAACGAAGCGTTCGGGATGACGGGTCCAGGCGGCTTGAAGGGTCCGCCCGCGCTGCTCCAGCACGCTCTGGGTGCGATTGTGATGCACGTCGTCCGGGGTGAGCATGGCGATCCCGCCATGGCGATGTTCGGTGTTGTACCAAGGGAAGAACGTTCGGCAGAAGGCGATCGCGGCGGTGATGTCGTGGAAGCGGCCAGGGAAGCCGGGGTGGTACTTCAGGGTCTTGAACTGGGCCTCGGAGAAGGGGTTGTCGTCGGACACCTGAGGGCGGCTCAGTGAACGGGTCACGCCGAGGTCGGCGAGCAGTTGTGCGGTGCACTTGCTCGTCATCGGCGCGCCGCGGTCGGAGTGCAGGGTGAGCACCTGGGGCTGGACGCCCTGTTTGTGGCAGGTCTCTTCGATGAGACGACCGGCCAGCGCCGAGTTCTCCCGATCTGCGACCATCCAGCCGACCGCGTAGCGGCTGAAGATGTCGAGCACGACGTAGAGGTAGAAGTACGTCCACTTGGTCGGCCCCAACAGCTTGGTGATGTCCCAGGACCAGGTCTGGTTCGGCGCCGTGGCCACCAGCTCGGGCTTGGTGTACTGGGGATGCTCGCGCTGATTGCGCCGCTCTCGGACCGGCTGATCGGCGGCCAGGATCCGATACATCGTCCGCTCCGAGCACAGGTAATGGCCTTCGTCGAGCAGCGTCGCCACGACCTCCGCCGGCGCACGGTCGACGAAGCGCGGGCCGGCGAGCACATCGAGGATCTGCTCGCGCTCGGCTTCACACAGCGCCCGGGCGGGCGTTGGACGGGGCTGCTGGTGCCCGGGAGTTGACCTCTGACGACGGTAGAAGCTCGCCCGTGACACGCCCAGTGCTTGGCAGGCCGGCGCCACGCCGACCTGCGCCGCAAGCGGTTGGACCGCGATCAAGAGCGCGTTCCGTGTTCGAGGTTCAATCCCAGCAGCCCGGCAACTTTTCCCTGCACGTCCAGGATCGTGTGCGCGGTGTGCAACTCGTGCTCCAGGCGAGCCACTTGCGCCTCGAGCGCGCGCACCTTCGCATCCAGCGGGTTGCGTTCGGCCGGTTTCGCGCCGCGCTTCTTCGCGGCCAACTCCCGCAGCGAGCCCTTGCGCCGCGCCTTGCGCCAAGCCGTCAGATGCGAGCTGTACAACCCCTCGCGGCGAAGCAGGCGGCCCACCTCGCCGGGCTGTGTGCAGCGATCCGCCTGCTCCAGAATCCGCAGCCGATACTCTGCGGTGAACTGGCGCCGCTTCGGCTTGGCCACAACCTCCGGGTCCGGGGTCGGTCTGGCGCGGCCGGCCCTGGGGGCCGGAACGGAAACCTCATTCAATGTCATCGAGTCTCTCTCTGCGGTCATCGGTTTTCACCTCCACCGCCCTACAGAAATTCCAAAGGTTGCTGGTGTCTCAGTGATGTTGGCAGAGAGGGGGACATCTTCATCGACACGGCACTTCGGCAGCTTGCGATGTGTCGAGCGATCCTGACCGAGCACCGCACAGGCGCGGCGCTCGGAGACCTGTAGTTCACTGACCACATGATCGACACAGTGGCGGCGGCGCGAAGGCCTCAGTACTTTCCCTACAGCGCCTCGTTCAGGATCAGCTTGTCCAGGGTCAGGTCGGAGACCGCCTGCGCTTTGCGATGCCTGCCATGCCGATGGCTGCCGCGCTCTCGGCCAACCGCCTTGCCGCCCTTCTGCTCCCGCTGACGTTGCGTCGACTCCACATCGCCCACGACGCCGATGCCGCGGGTGACATGGCGCTCGCGGCATTGACCGAACGCGCCGAAGCAGCGGGCATTGAGGCGCTTGCCCTGTCTCCGCGGATAGGCGACTTCAACGATGACCTGCGTGCATTCGGCCTCGGCGCGCTTCGGGCGGCACTGCGCATCCGGCTCGCGCCGCAGGATATTGTTCGCCTAATGCGCAAGGGAACGGTGAGGACGACGCAACATAACTCCCGCCTCACAAGGATTTCAGAAAGGCCATGAGATCCTTGTCCTCCTTCCATGAGCGACCGGGTCTTGGCTGCCGACTTCGCAAAGAGCTACAGCGTTGACTTTCAGCGTGAGGTCTATTTCGGCATAGATGTTGGTGGTGCTGATCGAGACATGGCCGAGTCAGGCGCGGATGGTATTGATGTCCACGCCGGCGAGAACCAAGTGGCAGGCCGTCGTATGCCGGGTCACATGCGGGGTTATCGTTCTGCCCGCCAGGGCCGGCACCCGGACCGCGCAACGTTCAACAAGGCAATAAACCCCGAAGCGGGTAAAGGGCGTTCCGAGTCTGCTGACGAACACGGCGTCCTCGGCTGCCCGGCCCATGATCTCGTCTGCCAGAACTCGTTCGGTTTCCGGTCCACAGCGGGCACTGGCGCGTCTTGCCGCCTTTCCCATGCAGGGTGGCAAGATCGTGACCGCCATTCCCGCGCCTGATCTGCAGATCGCGCACCTTCAGTTGCGTGACCTCGGAGACACGCGCCCCGGTGTTGTAGAGAAAGAGCAGAAGTGCGTATTCGCTGCGACCCCGCTTGGTCTTGCGGTCGGGCACGGCGAGCATGGCCTCCATGTCCGCCCTGGTCAGCCATCCGACCGGTGGCGACAAGGACTTCTTCGATGCAATGGCCCGGATATGGCCGCACCATTCGACATGAGCTGGGTCGCGGCTGCCGACGAAGCGGGCAAATGCCCGGATCGCTGCAAGCCGCTGATTGCGAGTTCGAACGGAACAGCCGCGATCTTCCTCAAGATGCACGAGGAACTGCAGCACCAGTTTGGACGTGAGATCGCGCACGGCCAGCCGGTCCACGGGCTTGCGCAGCTTGCGGCTGACGAACGGCAGGAGCAGGCTGAAGGTGTCGCGATAGCTCGCGCGAGTGTTCCGGGCCAGGTCGTGTGTGCACCGCTCGGGCATGCCCGGCAGCATCGGCAGGACCGGCTGGCTGCGGTCCAGCGCCTGGATCTGGCTCTTTTCGTCGACACAGAGCACCAGCGCGCGGTCCGGCGGCGAGAGATAGAGGCCTATGATGTCGCGGACCTTGTCCACGAACAGCGGATCGCCCGACAGCTTGAAGGTCTCCGAGCGGTGCGGCTGCACGCTGAAGGCCGCCCATATCCGCCGGCTCGTCGTGTGCGACAGTCCGCTCTCCCGGGCCATCGAGCGGATCGACCAGTGGAGTCGCGTCGGCCGGCGTCGTCTCCTAACTACCCAGGTCTGATTGGCCCGAGCGTTTGTATGTGAGGGATCGTGGGGGTCCGGGCTGGTAGCGGTGCCGGTGTTCTCAGAGGCGCAGTTGGGGGATTAGTTGCATCGGATCGGGATGCACCAGGGTCTGGAGGACGTTCCAGCCTTGCTTTCGGGCGGTGGCGATGACGGCACGCATTCTGGCGAAGTTGTAGGCACCCCTCTCGGAGCGGAAGCCACCGGAGATCTTCTGGCGCAGCTTGGCCATTCGGAGGTCACGTTCGGCCTCATTGTTCGTAAACGGCGTGCGCGGGTCGGTGAGGAATCGCAGGCATCCCTCCTTGTGCTTGCGGAGGCGGAGCGCGAGGTTATGACCGATGCGGCGTTTCTTTCGTCCGCGCTTGCCGGTCCGGAGCGGCGGCTGCGCCTCGTGGAAGGCGATGGCGTGGTCGAGGATGCGGGCCCAGGCCCGCGAGATCCGGGCCACCAGGGAGGCGGGCACGTCGCGGCCGTTCTCACGGGAGAAGCGGGTAGCCCTGTGTGCGCGCTCAAGGAGGCGGTGCATGCTCTTTGCCCAGTCTTCCTTCTCGATGTCGATCAGGGCCTGGAGTTCGCGCAGGTGATGGGCGTTGCAGGCGCCGTGGCGCACGCCCTTGAGGGTGAAGTAGGCGGCGTAATCGTCATGGATGAGGATGCCTTCGAGGTCCTTTTCGACATCGCCGCGTCCCGCGCCGATGCGCAGGACGGTCAGGAATGGGGTGCACAGCACGTGGAGCCAGCGGGTACGGGCGGCGATCCGCAGGCCGGTTTCGTCGAGGTGCTTGACCGGGACCGCTGTGCGGATCACGTCTGCGACATGGGCGAGGAAGGGCTCGAAGCGCCTGGCGGTTCGCCGGCCCATGGCGGTGATCGTGGCTGTGGAGATGGACACTGCGAAGAGGTCGCTCATGAGTTCGGCCAAGCGCTTCTCGGGAACGAACTGGGCGTACAGCAGGTAGCTCACCCAGGCGGTGATGCGTGGCCCGTACTGGACCGGGGCGGTCACGCCGTCCGGGAAGACGGCTCCTGTCACGGTGGCGCAGGCGCCGCAGAGGCAGCGATGGGCGCGGTGTTCGGTGACCTCCAGGGGGCGTGGCTCGGGCACATCGAAGACCTGTCGACAGACGGGCGCGCGGTGACGGTCGGCGTCCGACAGCGGTGCGCCGCAGCCCGAACAGGCGGAGGGGTCATGATCCACAACATGGTCCGGGCTCTCGGTCCGCGCCAGCGTCGTTCCCTTGTGGCCCGGCTGGCCGCCGCTTGGCCTGCCGGACTTGCCGCGCTGGCTTCGGGTGCGCCTCTGGGTTCCGCTCTTCTTGCGCAGGCCGTCGCTGGCGGGCGGCTTGCTGCTGGTGGTGCTGTCAAGCGCCGCGCTCCGCTCGAGCTCGGCGATGCGGTCCCGCAGGGTCGCGTTCTCCCGCTCGAGCGCGGCATTCTCCCGGACGAGCGCCGTGGCCAGGCGCAACAGCCCCTGGCCCCATTCCCGGAAGGCCTTGACGACTGTGGTTGCGAAGGATGAGGGGTCAAGAAGATCTTGCAGGCACGCGAAGGCCTCGTCATGGGCGGCGAGGTCCTCGTGCCAGCGCGACAGCGTCACGGGTCCTCGGCATCGACGGCCATCATGGCGGCCAGCACCGCGAGGCGTTCGCCCGCCGGCAAGGCCTTGTAACGCCGGCCCCAGTTGGCCGCCTTACGCTTGATGCGCTGGCGGTCGGTGAAGTTCCGGCCTGCGTAGCTCGCCCAATGCACCCGGTCGGGCGCGAAGTTGAACCACACGACCTCGGTCCGCACCTGGGCCTGGGTCGTCACCTGCAGCGCCAGACTGCGCCAGCCCGCCAGCATCTCGTCATAGAGCGCCGAGGGATGGCCCGAGACCATCACCTGGCAGGGCAGATCCTTGAGCAGGTCCAGGAGCGCGACATGGTCGACCTCCTCGTAGTCGAAGCGATAGCGCCGTGCCGAACGGCGGGTCGCGTGCAGATAGGGGGGATCGCTGTAGACCAGCTCCGGGCCCAGAAACGGGAACGAGGCCAAAAAGGCATGGGCACAGCCATGCACCAACTCGACCGGGTAGTCACAGGCAAAGGCCTCGAGCGCCTGCGCATCGCGGTCGATGCCGATCGAGCGCACGCCCGTTGGCTTGCGCTTCATCAGCGCACCGCCCCCCAGGTGGCTCTCGATGTAAACGCTGTGCGGCGGCATCAGCGCAATCAGCGCCTGGCACAGACCGCTCGTCGCCTTCGACCCGAAATATCCCACGCGCCGCTCCCGTCACACGAGAGCGCAACCCATAGACGCCCGATTCTATGGAGTCAAGAGACGATCAACGACGCGGCGGCGGAAACCCGGCCCCGGCGACCACCTACATCATCCTCTCGCGGTCAGGAGCGGGGTACCTGGGTAGTTCTGCCCCGCCTGCGGCCACGACAGGGGCTGGGGACTGAAGCGTCGCCGGGCGAGCTGGGAATGTGCGGCCTGCGGGAAGGAGACTTCGGTGACCGCGGGCACGATCATGCACCGCAGCCACTTGCCCCTGAAGACCTGGTTGATGGCCGTTCACATCGTGACCAGCCACTCGAACGGTATCTCCGCCCTGCAACTCCAGGCCCAGCTCGGGCTCGGCAGTTACAAGAGTGCCTGGCTCCTGCTGCACAAGCTGCGCCGCGCCATGGTCGATCCGGATCGCAGCCTGCTTGAGGACCTGGTCGAGATCGATGAGGCCATCCTACCGTTCCGCACCGTAAAAGACCCGACCACAGGCGGGCAAGGTCGCAGCCGGCAAGGCAAGATGCGCATTGCCGGCGCGGTCGAGCTATCGCCCGAGGGCGAGCCACGTCGCATCCGGCTGGCGCCGATCGGGGATTTCTCCGCGCGCAGCCTTCATGCCTTCGTTGCCGGGACCTCGGCGCCGGGCGCGCGGGTGATCACCGATGGCTGGAGAGGCTATCCCGGCCTGTCCGACCACGACCACCAGCCCAAGGTCGTCGGTGCAACGCCCGCCCATCTCGTGCTGATCTGGATCCATCGTGTGTTCTCGAACCTGAAGCGCTGGGCGCTCGGAACCTTCCATGGCCTGCGCCGCGCCCATCTGCGCCGCTACCTCGACGAGTTCGTGTTCCGCTGCAACCGCCGCCGCCATACTGCAACGGCTTTCGACACCCTGCTCGGCATCGGCGCGCGCCTGCGACCTGCCGGCTACCGCGACATCGTCGAACAACGCGCCTGACCACGGCGGTCGGCCGATGCCACCGCCCGCACCCCGATCCGCCTCAATCGGGGGCCGCAATATCAGCCTTCCAGCCTGCCTGACAGCACCCAAAGTCAACTTTCCCCAAGCCCGAAAGTCCCCGCACATCGCCCGACACAGTCAGAAAATCGCGCCCGGAACGCAGAAAGCCGATCAACATCTTGTGTGACCGGAATCAAAGGGAGAAGCCTTTTATGCTATTAACTTCAATTCCAGGTGACTAGTGGCATTCCTCCCGTGATGAAGATCAGAAAGCGATCTGCAATCCGAGGTTCAGCTGGTGACCCCCGCGTGACCTGTGTCCGTAACGCCCGGAGTAACCGACAACAGCGACCGTTCGCTCGCCCAAGCTTGCGGAAACACCGACATCGGCGCTCAGCCACTGCCCAGGTGGCACGAAGCCCGAAGCGGTGAAACGTCCCGGCATGGTATTGGAGCCGGCCGTGACCCAAACAGGGCTGTCGTTCAGTTCTCTCTCATGTGCCACCCCGGCGTAAGGACGAAACGTCACGCCGCCCAGGTGCGTGTTTCCCGTGATCCGATAGCCGCCGCGGACGACGAGGGACTTACGATCAAAGCCGGAGAAGTTCATCGCGGTGGATGAGCTTCCGCGTTCGCGGTAGCCGTCTATTTCTTGATTGAGCCAGGAGACCCCCAGCGCCAGCACATGACGGGACGTCTCCAGATCCCAAAGGGTCCAGCCGAGATCGATATCGACCCCGAACTGACCTGCCGTCGTGGAACCGTGCTCGGTGCGCATTGCCGGTCCAAGGGCAATCGAACGCTCGATGTCCACCTGGCTTCTGCCCAGGTTCAGCGAACCGCTCAGGTCTACGCGGCCTTGACGCCATACCCCGTGGACCGAGCCGACGACTGTGTTGCTCTCGAGATCCGCGCCCGAAACGTCAATGTCGTGGCGGCCGACGCTCAGTGCGGCGCCCCACCAACGGCTGGTTGCCACACGCTGGCTGGCTCCCAGGGTGATCGCGTGCACGTCGGCCCGCGCTTTTCCAAGACGCGGCAGGGCATCCAATCCGCGTTTGCCCAAGTGTCCCGCCGTGTAGCCGCGCCAACTCCCGACCGCGCGCTCAAGCCCTAACTCCGACATTTGCTCGCGCGACACCACGCGTCGGTGCGTAGCCACCGCGTCGACACCCGCCTCCCCGGCGAGCGAAACCTGAACTGGGGCCGCGAGGGTTGATGTCACCACACTGGCGACTATCTCGTGGGCCGCTCCGCTGGGGTGCTTGTCATCCGCAAACAAATGACTCCGGTTGGTGCCGGGGTCATAGGTTACGCGAGAGCTGGAGCCTGATGGGCCGCATACAGGTAACCTCTCGCTCGGGGAACAGGCCGCTCCATGAACATTGGTGAAGCCGTAGGTCGTGGGGTCGTGGAGAACCTCCCCGAACAGGGCGAAGGTGTTAATCGGAACGATTCCCGCATCGAGCGAACGAAAGCCCGCGACGAGCTCCTCGTTGTAAAGGGTCACGAGAGCGGTAAGCGCGGCCGGAATTCTCGGATCGCCGGCGCGACGTGCAAACGGCGTCTCGCCCGCATCGACCAAGTTGAAGACCACGACATGGCGAGCGCCGGCCTCTTGAAGACGCCGGATATGATCTGTATAGGCGCGAGCCGCCGCCAGAGTGGCGGCTCGAGGATTAACCGCTCGGACGCCAGGACTGGTACTTGCGGCAGCCTCGGCGACGGCCAACACATCGTTCGCGCCGCCCCAAACGGCGTAAAGGGCGTCCGGGTCGGCCGCCTCCGAGGGCCGTGAGGAAAGATATTGATCGATCTGCTGACCGATCCCCGGCACAGGAATAGTGCACGGACTGTCCAGATTCACACAGGCGCCACCAAAGGCGTGGTTTGACCCACCGCTGAGCGAATGTAGCCCTGGCGAGCGGAAGGTATGCGCGACGATCCTCGCCCAGACCGGATCGGGATTGGTGGTAAAGCTGCTCCCTGTTGGCAAACCCAACGCATGAGCGATATTGCCGGAGTCGCTCAGGCTGTCCCCGAACACGACAAACGAACTGTACTCCTGCGCCCGAACCCCAGCCGCGTAGCCGACAACCGCGACGAGAACGCAGAGAACGTGGAAATTACGAAGCATCGGAAGGTTTCTTCTTGTGTCTTGAGCAGTATCCGGCTGGCGCGGCGTCAACCAGCGAGAACGTCAATTCGGCCTCCGGCTCGCGATCCCTGTCCGAACTGCCCAGGCCGGCGTGCAAGCCGGTCCATCGCGGCCCCGGCGGCGGCCTGCGCCCCCCGGACTGCCGGCCCGCTGGAACAGCGCTTCCACCTTGGCGAGCTTCGCCCTGAGTTCCCCGGCATCGACCATCGCAAACCGCCAGACCGGATCGGACCTCCGACAATACCATCGAACTCCAGCCTCGCTGTCTATGTCAAATTGTCAAACGGCCTTCAATATTGATGGAGTGGACGCCTCCTCCCGACGGCATCGCAGTGTGCCAAGGTGGTGGCGTGACCAACCCCCGGAGGAGGAGGCGTCCATGGAACAGGTTAACATCATCGGGATCGATCTGGCGAAGCGCAGCTTTCAACTTCACGGTGCTCGGGCGGACGGTTCGGTCGCGTTCCGCAGGAAGGTGAGCCGGGAGAGGCTGCTGTACATTCTCGGCGCGCAGCAGCGATGCGTGGTGGCGATGGAGGCCTGTGCGAGCGCCCACTACTGGGGCCGGGAGATTTTGAAGCTCGGCCACGAAGTGAGGTTCGTCCCGCCGATCTACGTGAAGCCGTTCGTGAATCGACAGTCATACCAAGGCACCTCGCTACGTCGCTACGTTACTCAAAATGAAAGACTTTTTGTCCCGGATCCGATGCCGACGGGAATGTTCCTTCCTCCAGAGCCAGAGCAACCGCCGCAGAACCGAGCGCATCGGCCGATATCACCCACGGCGCACCCTTGCAGGCCTGACGGGCGGGAACAACACCGCGCCGGATCAGCCGGTTCATTGTCCTGGCACTGACATTCAGTCTTGCCGCGGCCTCCGTCTGCGTCAATTCGTTACGCTCCTGCCGCTCTCCTTCGCGATAGACCGCTATGCCGCGGTTCGAACGGAGGGCGCGCACGCGCACTTCGGTCCAGGTGTTGCCCTTGCCGGTTCGCTTCCCAGCGCGGTTCAGGAACGCCGTGATGGCGCGATCCGGCATGAGCCGGGCCAGTTCCCGGATCATCTCGGCGGTGTCGGCGTCCGTTGCTATGCGCGTTTGCCCTCTCTTTCGCCTACGTACCGAGAGCTCGGTATGGTCACCGCCCTGCCAATGCAGGACGAGGTCGATCCGGTCGGCCGATACAGTCACGATGATCTCCACAAGTACCGCACGTAGAACAGCTTGCGCATTGGCGTCGTCACGTTCTCGTGGTTCCAGGCCCGCTCCAGATCTGCACCGAGGGCCAGATACGCCGCGCGCTCGCCCGATGTCAGCTCCTGATGTTGAAGTTGCGAACGAGCCGCGGCCAATTGACATTCCCGCTCCCCCACGAGCTCAAGGCGCTCTTCCCATGCCCGTGACAGGTTGCCGATGACATTGCGGTTGCGGGGATCGACCGCTTCGAACCGCGCCCGCGCCTGGTCCGCCTTGAACCGAGCGTCCTCGAGCGCGAGCTCCGCTAGCCGGGTGCGTTCGGACGCATCCTTTCCGCGGTCCTCGACCGCGTGGAGCGCAGCTTCCACTCCCAGAGGCTGGACCGCCCGGAGAACGGCGGCGGCGGCGGCCTCGTCGACATCCCCCGCGCCGAAGGAAATGCAGGTCGTGCCCTCAATCTGCGCTCGCCTGCCCTGGCAGAGATAGCGGCCCACCCTGCTGTTCCCCGAGTGGGCGACTTGGAGCTTGTGGGTGCAGTGCCCGCATCGCAACAGGCCAGTTAGCAGCGCGCCACCGTTGCGCACCGCCCCCTTGAAAGTTGGTTCATTGGCTGCGATCAGGCCGAGGTTCCTTTCATATTCGTCCCAGTCGATATATCCCTCGTGGCTGTCGCGGATCAACACCTTCCAGTCCTCAGGATTACGTCGAGTCTCATGCACAACGCGCTTGCGTCCGTCGTCGATGACCGTGCGTCGACTCTTGCGCCCGTAGGCATAAGCTCCCGCGTAGATCGGGTTAGTCAGGATTTGGTGGACCGTGTTGTACACCGGCAGCTTCCAGGCAACCTGCCATCCGTGAACACCAGTGCAAAGGGACCGGAACGGAAGCTCGATGCCTTCATGGCGGAACCACAGGAACACTTGGCGAATGCTGCGCAACTCGGAGAATTTGCGGAACACATGACGGATAGCATCCCGCACCCGCTGGTCGGGGTCCATCGCGATCGCGTCACGGCCGGCCTTCACATATCCGGCCGGGAGGTTCAGGAACAATTCGCCACGCGCGGCCTTCTGCCGGCGGGCGCCGTGGGATCGCTGACGCAGGACCGAACCTTCCATCTCGCTGACGGAACCTTTCATACCAAGCAACAGCCGATCGTCCGGTAAGGCGGGATCGTAAATGCTGTTCTCATCTCCCAGGAGACAGCCGACCACGGCGCAGAATTCGAGAAGCGTATGCCACTCACGACCATTTCGGGCGAGACGTGAAGCATCGACCGACAGCACGATGCCAATCCTGCTTTCGCAGACCGCAGTCAGCAGTTTCTGAAAGCCTGGCCTCTCTACGCCGCCACCGCCCGAACGGCCAAGATCTTCGTCGATCGTCTCGACTGTGTGCCAGCCCAATTCC
Source organism: Alphaproteobacteria bacterium (assembly GCA_965226045.1). Taxonomy (GTDB): domain Bacteria; phylum Pseudomonadota; class Alphaproteobacteria; order VGEJ01; family VGEJ01; genus CBDDBU01. The sequence goes on along the minus strand of CBDDBU010000023.1, from coordinate 209,281 downwards.
TTCGCTCGGGTCTGCAATGCGTACTGGAGGCGCTTGCTTTCGAGATTGTTGCGAACCTGGCCGGGCGTCGACTGTCGCACGTAGACGCAGGCCGCACGCGCCAGATGGCCGGCAGTGATTCTTGTTCCGTCACCCGTCATGGCTGGCTCCCACGATCGTGCGGCTGTTTGACGCCCCGGCCGCGGTTGCCATTGCCGCCGCCAGGATCATCGAAAAAAAGCGGGATCAACACCTCCCGTCGCTCGCCGGTCAGCAGGGCCGACGGGTGTTCCAGAGGAAACAGTTCTCCTTGAGGAGCCTTGCGAGGTCTTTGGTTCATCACGTTCTCCTGTGCGCGTTTCGTCGCGCGCAAGAAGAAGCGGTGCGATGAGATCCCGCAAATCGGAAAGCGCCCGCAGGGAGATCCTGGGGAGTTCGCGAACCTCGAGCAGGGCGGCATCCGGTCGGGTCATCCACTCAGGAAGATGCAACTGGGTTCGGTCCGGATGCCGAACAATCAGTATCGTCTGTCCACGTGCTCTTCGACGTCCAAGGCATGCCACGCGGCAACCCGACAGCGGATGGAAGCGGTAATGAACCGTCACCGCGTCATGAAAACGGGCAGTGTGTGACCCTTTTGGTGAAGCGGCAGAAGAACGACGCGGCGGACGCGGAGGCGATCTGCGAGGCGGCGCAGCGCCCGACCATGCGCTTCGTGGCGGTGAAGGGGGAAGAGCAACAGGCAAGGGCGATGCTGTTCCACACGCGCGATCTTCTGGTGCGCCAGCGCACGCAGACGATCAACGCGCTACGTGGCCACCTGGCAGAGTTCGGCGTCATCGCGCCGCAGGGACCGGCTCATGTCGGTCGGCTGGCATCGGCACTTGAGGATCCGGGTTCGGGACTACCGGGAGCGGTCCGCGCGCTGGGTGGCGTTCTGCTCGGTCAGATCGCTGACCTCGATGCGAAGATCGGCGGATTGGAAAAAGAGCTCCGCGCCTGCGCGCGTCAGGACGAGCAGGCGGCACGGCTCATGACCATCCCAGGGATCGGGCCGATCAACGCGATGGCGCTTCAGGCCTTCGCGCCGCCGATGGAGAGCTTTCGGCGCGGCCGCGACTTCTCTGCCTGGCTGGGCCTCGTGCCGCGACAGCACACGACCGGCGGCAAGCCAAGGCTGGGCAGGATATCGAAGATGGGCCAGCGCGACCTCAGGCGCCTCTTGATCATCGGCGCCATGGCTGTCGTCAGCTCGGCGGTTCGTCGCGGCGAAACGAACGACCCCTGGCTGGCCAGGATGCTGGCGCGCAAGCCGCGAATGCTTGTCGCGGTGGCGCTGGCCAACAAGATGGCGCGCATCGTCTGGGCGCTCATGACACGCAAGGAGACCTACCGAGGTTTCGCGCCGGCTGCTGCCTGACACGGCGGCAACCTCGCGGAATGACGTCGGGGGTGTGAGCAGGTCGGAGGACGGGTAAGGGCGAACGGTCAATCGAGACGGGATCGGGAAAACCACCGGTGGGTCAAGGGGCTTTCAAGCCCGCAAAATTGATCTTGGACCCGGTCTGCACATCTCCATACGGGCCTGCGGCGTCAAACCAGCCGCATCATGAGGCCGGACAGATGACCGCACCTGACCACATGCCCCGAGACGTTCAAAGAAATGCTTGCATCAACGGAGGCGTCCACTCCATCAATATTCCACGCCGATCAACACCCGCAAACCCAGGGCAAGATCGAGCGCTGACTGTCCGTCATCAAAACATTTGGGACATCTGGGCTTGTTTCTTAACGGAGGCTCTGGCTGGCGTTGTCAGAGCAAATCGGCTTGAGCCACCTGGCGAGGTCCCTTAGCGTTTAGGAATGCAAAATCCCTTCCGATATTTCAACAGTTCACCCGAGATCATCCGGCTCACTGTGATGATGTATGTCCGGTTCCCGCTGTCGCTGCGGCAGGTCGAGGACCTGCTGTCCGAGCGTGGCATCGACATCTGCCACGAGACGGTACGGTTCTGGTGGAACCGCTTCGGTCCGCTGTTTGCCGCCGAGATCCGGAAGCGCCGAGTTCATCGTCATTGTTATTCGAACTGGCGCTGGCACCTTGATGAGGTGTTCGTGCGGATCAACGGGAAGACCTACTATTTGTGGCGCGCTGTTGACCACGAAGGCGAAGTGCTTGAGGTTTTTGCCACGAAACGGCGGGATCGCAGGGCTGCACTCAGGTTTCTGAAACGCACGATCAAGCGTTATGGCCGGCCGGCTTCGGTCGTCACGGACGGGCTTCCGTCATACCGGGCTGCGATGAATGTGATCGGCAATGCAACCGCCCAGACCCGCGGTCGTTGGCTAAACAACCGGGCCGAAAACTCACATCAACCCTTTCGGCGACGGGAACGCGCAATGGCAAGGTTCAAGAGTGAAAGGACGCTGCAGAAATTTACCTCAATCCATGCTTCGGTTCACAACCACTTCAATCACCAACGGCATCTCAACCGCCGCGATATTTTCAAACAAGCCCGGGACGCCGCCTTGGCCGAGTGGCGTCAACTCGCAGCCTGAGGGCCTTCGACGGTAGGTCTACAGGTCCGATCCAGTTAGTCCGGAACCTGTCAACGACTTTGAGACACCGACGGTTTCTATTTACTGACTCGTTTCTCCTGTTGTGGAAGTGGCGGGTGGGTTGATCCAGACGGCTTCGGGAAGCGGGGCGGGTTTCGGGGTGCCGTGGACGAAGCGTTCGGGGTGAAGGGCCCAGGCGGCTTGCAGGGTACGTCCGCGCTGAGCCAGCACATCCGGTGCCCGGTGATGATGGACATCATCGGGGGTGAGCATCGCGATCCCGGCATGGCGGTGCTCGGTGTTGTACCAGGGGAAGAACGACCGGCAGAAGGCGATGGCGGCGGTAATGTCTTCGAAGCGCCCAGGGAAGCCGGGGTGATACTTCAGGGTCTTGAACTGCGCTTCGGAGAACGGGTTGTCATCGCTGACCTGGGGGCGGCTCAGAGAGCGGGTGACCCCGAGGTCGGCGAGGAGTTGGGCGGTACACTTGCTGGTCATCGGCGCGCCGCGGTCCGAATGCAGGGTGAGCACCTGGGGCTCGATGCCTTGCTTGAGACAGGTTTCCTCGATCAGCGTCGCGGCGAGCGCGGCGTTCTCCCGATCGGCAACCATCCAGCCCACGACGCAGCGGCTGAAGATGTCGAGCAAGACATAGAGGTAGAAGGACGTCCAGCGTTTGGGCCCCCGGAGCCGGGTGATATCCCAGGACCAGGTCTGGTTGGGCCCCGTGGCCACCAGCTCGGGCTTGGTGTAGCAGGGATGACTGCGCTGATTGCGCCGCTCTCGCACCGGCTGGTTCGCGGCCAGGATCCGGTACATCGTGCGCTCGGCACACAGATACTGGCCTTCATCGAGCAGCGTCGCGACGACCTCGGCCGGTGACCGGTCGACGAAGCGCGGGCTGGCGAGCACGTCGAGGACGTGCGCGCGTTCGGACGCACGCAGGGCCCGGGCGGGCGTAGGACGGGGCTGCTGATGCCCGGGAGCGGGCCTCTGACGACGGTAGAAGGAAGCCCGTGGCACCCCCAGCGCTCGGCACGCCGGCGCCACGCCGACCTGCGATGCGAGCGGCGGGACGGCCATCAGCAGTCCTTCCCGTGTTCGAGGCTGAATCCCAGCAGCCCGGCAACTTTTCCCTGGACGTCCAGGATCGTATGGGCGGTGTGCAGCTCCTTCTCCAGCCGAGCCACTTTCGCCTCGAGCTCGTGCACCTTCGCGCTGAGGGGGTTGCGCTCGGCGGGCTTCCGACCGCGTTTGCTCGGGGTCAGGCCTTGAAGCGACCCCTCACGCCGCGCCCTGCGCCATTCCGTCAGATGGGAGCTGTACAGACCCTCGCGGCGAAGCAGCCGGCCCACCTCGCCGGGCTGCGTGCAGCTCTCTGCCTCCTCCAGAATCCGCAGTCGATACTGCGCGGTGAACTTGCGCCTCTTCGGCTTGGCCACGACCTCCGGGTCCGGCGTTGGCCGCGCGTGGCTGGCTCCGGCCCCGGGGGCCTCGTCGCGACGCTCCTCGACCCCCAGGGCCGGAGCGTCCATCTCTTGCAATGTCATCGATTCTCTCTCTGCGGTCATTGGTATTCACCTCCACCGCCCTACAGTAATTCCAAGGGGGGCCGGTGTCTCAGTGAGGTTGGCAGAGAGGGGTCTGACAATGCCGCCGGCGCCGAATGGTGAACCTGTAAGGCTCCCTTTCCCGCCGCCCCTTGGGCGCCTTGAACTGAAACGCAAAGAGTCGCGTACCCGGCGGCAGCTGGGCAAAGAAGTCCACGCCTTCCTGACTTTTCTCGCGCTGGGTGAGCCCCCGCAGATACGCCTTCGGCATCCGCCACGGCCCGCGCAGCAGCGCCAGCAGTTCAGCGCCGACGTTCAGCTCCAGCGACTTTCCGAGACTCTCATTCCCTCAGCTTCCCCCAGCCAAAACCCCCTTGCCCCGGCTGCAACCTCTGCTTTCGGCGACCACCTGCTCCTCTCAATCGCCGGGCGGACTGTCCTTCAGCAGTTTGACCAGCGTCCGTGCCACGATATCGAATTCCGTGTCGAACGCCTCCTGGCACCTCTCCCCGGACGGCGGTCTCTTCCGGCAGCGTACGATTGCCAACCGCTCGCGGGAGAACTCCGCGACAGCGTTCATGACGCGCAACCGGTCCTCGGCCATCGTCCGGTGCGCCACATTCGTCAATCGCGAGTGGTTTCGATTCTCTGCCTCCAGATCTCCAGCGCCCGACCCACGCGTCTCGAGGCGGGCTCAAGGCCTTCCAGATGGGCGCTCAGACGGGCACACAGAGATTCGATGCTATCGCGAGCCAGATGTGCATCGATGCCCATCGTCACGCCCGCCCTGACGAAGTCCCCGGACGACAGCCGGTTCCTCTTGCCCGCCAGCGAAAGCGCCAGATCGTCCTGTTCAAGTCCCGGGAAGACCCGTGTCGTCACGGCATCGTAGGCCGGTGCGAACCGCACGGACGAGAAATTCTGTGCGCCATCCGGCGCAACCCTCAGGACAGCCATATTCTTCAAGTGAAAATCGCCATCGCCTATGAGCCACGCGAAGATGCCGCGGCGAAGCAACACCGCGACATCCGCTTCGGCGTCGCTGGAGACGCCCCGCAGCCCCCGGGCTGCCTGCTCGATGGAACCTTCGTACTTGTCCGAGGGCGCGATCCCGCGAACGGACGCCATGTCCTCCATTGCGATCTTGCGACGGTCGTTGCGGTCTCGCCTGATATCGAAGCGCTCGACCAACAGCGCGGCAGGCAAATCGTCCGGCATCGTGACGATCGCGTGAGCGGCCGTCTCGAACCCGCAGGCCCGCGCGGCCGCCAGACATGCTGCTTCGACCAGGGGAAGCTCTTCAAAACCGGCGCCCGGCGATGGTTTCAGGATATGCGTGAAGGCGCGCTGATCCTGGGCCGGCCGCAGCATGCCGTCATGCGAGAGGTTCATCGGCGCCTTGATTTGAACGCCCGACAGGCGCGGCGTCGCCGCCGCCGCATACAGTCCGGCCATGCGGTCTTCCAGCGTCTCGTCGAATGAAGGCGCGGGCCCGGCATAGCCGCCGGCGAATGCACCCTCCTTCGCAAACCTCTCAAGCCGTCCTTCCAGCACGTCCGCCGGGAGAGTCTGAACATCGTCCTCCTCCTCGGAGACGGCGATGTTCGACATGTAGCGCTTTCCGGAAATCCGTTCCCGCTCCGACTTGGGCTTCAAAACACGCTCAAGCCAGCCTTCGGGTAACAGGCTCTCGATGAAGGGCGGCAGGCGGCCCGGCGGGCCGGCCCGAACCGGCGTTGCGCCTTCGGTGGCGGCCGGCTCCCAGCGCCAGGCCGATCCGTCATGAGACAGAAGACCGATCTTCTCGCCGTGCCATCCGACATGAAGCGCTGCCCTCGGCGCCGGCGCCTCTCGCAGCGGCGTGGCAATGAGCTGTTCCGCCCGCGCCGCCTCCGCTCGCCATCCATTGGCTTCACCCAATCGCCAACACTCGATGACCGCCTCCCGCTGGCCACCGGCGGCCTCGACCAGACGCGCGGCGATATCGACTTGCATGTCGATCGGCATGGCGGCGCCGGCTTCGCTGCGCCGCCGGAAGGATTCCAGGTAGCGAAATCGCAGCGTCGACCGCCGGACCCTGAGGTCGCCCATCGGGTCGGCGGTTTGAACGGTCTCGGTCTCGGGAGCGTCAGGGGCGCTCGTTTGTACGATTTCCAGATCGCGCAGCCGTGTGCGTGCGTTGCGTCTGCCGCTCAGGAAGAGGCGCCTGTCCGGCGTCGGCGCGAGCCGCTCGGCGCTGGACCCGCAAAGATAGGTGTTCGGGTAGAGATAGGCGGCGATCCGGAGCGCGTGATCGAACAGGACAGCGTCGGCGTCGTCCTCCGCGGCGACATAAATGCCCCGCATGATCTGGACGAGTCTGCCAGTCTCCACGCCATATTGAACGCGGTGTTTGTCGATGGTCTCACCGACGAGATGCAGCATTTCCTATCTTCTCGCGTGTTCGATCACAGAACGTAGGAAATGCGCCACTACATGTCAAGATATTACTACTTATGCGTTTTTACCTGTCGCAACGGTAGGATATCGATTCACGAGAGGGGATCACAGGAACGCCGCCGTCATATACGCCTCGATCTGCACCGCAAAGCCGAACCGCGCAGACCACCCGACCTGGATCGCCGACGATCCGGGCCTCACCGCCCCGCCGCATACCCGATCGCGACGATTGCAGCGACAACCTGTCCGCGCTCGTCGCGCAACTCTCACACCTCTTCGCGAATTCCATCCGGAGCGCGCGGCAAGAACGGACAGGACGGAACCTCAAATCGTGCGAAGCACGAGAGTGCGTGCCGCCAGCACCAACCGGGAGGGCGCTCCGCCCGTCACAATCCGAGGTCCCTGTCTCCGCTCCTCCTGCGCCCCGGCGCGGGCACTTCTCGGTCCTCTACCCTTCCTTCCGGACCCACCCGTTCTCATCACCCTGCCCGTGTCCCGGAATCACTCGCCGGACCTACTCGATGGCAGAATTTTCAGAATACCGATCGCCTGGAAGATGAAATCCGCCATGAAAATCGCGTTCAGACTGTTCTGCATAGACGAATACACCACCAGACCGTGGACCGCCGCATGCCGGTTCGGTACGGGATCTTCTGCGAACCTGCGCCTGCTGTCCTCATCCCAAACATCTTCGTAAAGATGCTCCGACAGCCGGCGGAAAAGGTTCAGGGCAAGAAACCCGCCCGGCTCGACCGCGGTGATCGGCAATCGGCCCGCCAGCTCGCGCAACAGCGGCAGACTGGCGATACCCTTCAGCCTGCCCTTATACAGCTCCACCCGCGACACCCGTTCGATTTCCGGCATCAGGACGCGACAGACACTTCTATGGAAGCCCGCTTCGTGCGCATTCAGCGCTTCCACGAATGTCGCCTTCGCCTCGTCGTCGATGTCGTACTCCGCCAGCCGGGCCTCGATATCCCGGCACACGTCCGACCATCGCTCCTGGTAATGCCGGCACAGGAGCTCCTGTACCGCACCGACATCGTCGGCACATTCCTCCATGCGACCGAACGGCATGCTGTGGTGTGGCAGCCATCCCGCCTCGTCCAGCACCTGCGCTCTCCGAGCGTGGTGCGCCAGCTGCCGGGCGGCCGTCCCTACCGATCCAAGCTGGAGCCGCTTCACGACCCCGGCAATTCGGGCCTGGCTTTCGATGACCTTCCTGTACGCCGATTCCGGCCGGTCCAACCCGAACCGAGGCACCCGCGCTCCTCGAAGCTGCCGTTGCAGATCCGCAAAGGGCTTCATCGCTTCCTGCAGTCCCTGGCACATCGCGAAGACCGTTCTCATCCCTTCCGATGAGTGCCCCGCCGCGGCGGCCGCCTCCGTCAATGCGCCGTTGCGTTTCCCCGTCATGTCACACCCACTCGAACGCCTCCGGCGCCTCCCTGTCCCAGGTTTTCGCCTCTGCCGAAGTCACCTCCCGTTCATCCCGGCCCACGAGTTCGATCCAGCGATCCGTGTCCGTGAAGAGCGACCGGGCGCCCGCAGGATTCGGCCCCGCCAGATTGTCCTGCGAAGCGAACAGCACCAGCGAGGTTCCTCCCTCATGCCGCGCGCTTCGATACCGGATGCCGTCGAGGAGCAGCCCCTCATGCCGGAATTCCGTCCGGACGAACTCCGTGACCACCTGCGACGGGACGTATTCCACATGGACGCTACAGTCCCCCGCGATCGGCATCGACAGTTCCGCCGCGAAATAGTTCAGGAAGATCAGCGGTGGTCGAGGGTCGTATTCAAGGGTATCAGCCACTGGTTCGAAGATGCTTGGAAGAGCTATGGCCAGAAGTTGGTGACGGGGTGAAGGGTTAAGGCGGCGTATCGTGGGGGTGATCGAGCCTCCACTTCTCCAACGAAGGAGTGACACGCCGTGAGTGACAATAACGTTTTGAAGCTTTCCCAGCCGTCGACGTTTTCCGATCCGTTGACCGAGGTGCTGCGCAGCGGCGCCCGGTCCCTGCTGGCGCGGGCGGTCGAGGCGGAGGTTGCCGCGTTCCTTGATGGCCACTCCGAGGCGCGTACCAAAGAAGGCCGCCGCCGGCTGGTGCGCCACGGCCACCTGCCCGAACGCGAGATCATGACCGGCATCGGCCCGGTTGCGGTTCGCGCGCCACGCGTTCGCGACCGCACGGGCCTGGGCGCCGACCGCATCCGGTTCGGAACCTGTCAACGACTTTGAGACACCGACGGTTTCTATTTACTGACTCGTTTCTCCTGTTGTGGAAGTGGCGGGTGGGTTGATCCAGACGGCTTCGGGAAGCGGGGCGGGTTTCGGGGTGCCGTGGACGAAGCGTTCGGGGTGAAGGGCCCAGGCGGCTTGCAGGGTACGTCCGCGCTGAGCCAGCACATCCGGTGCCCGGTGATGATGGACATCATCGGGGGTGAGCATCGCGATCCCGGCATGGCGGTGCTCGGTGTTGTACCAGGGGAAGAACGACCGGCAGAAGGCGATGGCGGCGGTAATGTCTTCGAAGCGCCCAGGGAAGCCGGGGTGATACTTCAGGGTCTTGAACTGCGCTTCGGAGAACGGGTTGTCATCGCTGACCTGGGGGCGGCTCAGAGAGCGGGTGACCCCGAGGTCGGCGAGGAGTTGGGCGGTACACTTGCTGGTCATCGGCGCGCCGCGGTCCGAATGCAGGGTGAGCACCTGGGGCTCGATGCCTTGCTTGAGACAGGTTTCCTCGATCAGCGTCGCGGCGAGCGCGGCGTTCTCCCGATCGGCAACCATCCAGCCCACGACGCAGCGGCTGAAGATGTCGAGCAAGACATAGAGGTAGAAGGACGTCCAGCGTTTGGGCCCCCGGAGCCGGGTGATATCCCAGGACCAGGTCTGGTTGGGCCCCGTGGCCACCAGCTCGGGCTTGGTGTAGCAGGGATGACTGCGCTGATTGCGCCGCTCTCGCACCGGCTGGTTCGCGGCCAGGATCCGGTACATCGTGCGCTCGGCGCACAGATACTGGCCTTCATCGAGCAGCGTCGCGACGACCTCGGCCGGTGACCGGTCGACGAAGCGCGGGCTGGCGAGCACGTCGAGGACGTGCGCGCGTTCGGACGCACACAGGGCCCGGGCGGGCGTAGGACGGGGCTGCTGATGCCCGGGAGCGGGCCTCTGACGACGGTAGAAGGAAGCCCGTGGCACCCCCAGCGCTCGGCACGCCGGCGCCACGCCGACCTGCGATGCGAGCGGCTGGACGGCCATCAGCAGTCCTTCCCGTGTTCGAGGCTGAATCCCAGCAGCCCGGCAACTTTTCCCTGGACGTCCAGGATCGTATGGGCGGTGTGCAGCTCCTTCTCCAGCCGAGCCACTTTCGCCTCGAGCTCGTGCACCTTCGCGCTGAGGGGGTTGCGCTCGGCGGGCTTCCGACCGCGTTTGCTCGGGGTCAGGCCTTGAAGCGACCCCTCACGCCGCGCCCTGCGCCATTCCGTCAGATGGGAGCTGTACAGCCCCTCGCGGCGAAGCAGCCGGCCCACCTCGCCGGGCTGCGTGCAGCTCTCTGCCTCCTCCAGAATCCGCAGTCGATACTGCGCGGTGAACTTGCGCCTCTTCGGCTTGGCCACGACCTCCGGGTCCGGCGTTGGCCGCGCGTGGCTGGCTCCGGCCCCGGGGGCCTCGTCGCGACGCTCCTCGACCCCCAGGGCCGGAGCGTCCATCTCTTGCAATGTCATCGATTCTCTCTCTGCGGTCATTGGTATTCACCTCCACCGCCCTACAGTAATTCCAAGGGGGGCCGGTGTCTCAGTGAGGTTGGCAGAGAGGGGTTCAGCTCCGCGCTCCTGCCGCCTTATGCGCGGCGCTCGAAGAGCCTCGAAGTCCTGATCCCCGTCCTCTACCTCAAGGGCATCTCCACGGGCGACTTCGCCGAGGCGCTGGCGGCCTTGCTCGGGCCGGACGCCGGCGGCCTGTCGGCCTCGACCGTGGCGCGGCTCACCGAGGTTTGGGCGGACGAGCACGCGCACTGGCTGAAGCGGGATCTGTCGGCCAGGCACTATGTCTACTTCTGGGCCAACGGCATCCATGTGCAGGCCCGGCTCGAGGACGATGCGCAATGCCTGCTGGTCATCATCGGCGCGACGCCGGAGGGTAAGAAGGAACTCGTCGGCCTCATCGACGGGGTGCGCGAGAGCGCCGGTGCTGTCAACTTAACGAAGGCAGGTCGCAGTTGAACGTCTGAACTGAGCGGCTCAAGCAGCAGCGGTCACGGTCCGCCACGTGTTCATCGCGTCACCGCGGAATTGGCGCATTGTCTTGCGAGTGATCAGATGACGTTGGACATTGAAGGTGTTGTAGATGGCGGCGTGGGTGGAGAGAAACCTTTGCGCCGATCCTGATGACTTGAAGCCCTGCATCCTGCGTTCTCGTTGTCGAACCGGCAGGTGCGAATTCTCCGCCCGATTGTTGCTCCGTCCGCCGGTAACGTGTTTCCCCGTCATGTTGAGATCACGCAATGCTGCCCCGTAAGATGGCAGTTTATCGGTCACCACCTTATTCGGCGCATACCCCTGCTTCTTGAGCAGTTTGCGCATCAGCTTGAGTGCTGCTTTCTTGTTCCTCCGGGACTGAACCAGGATATCCAGCACCTCACCCTCGCTGTCCACCGCCCGCCATAGATACATCCGGTTTCCGTTGATGGAGGAAAACACCTCATCAAGGTGCCACCGGTCGTCTGGTCGAGGGCGTGATTGTCTTAGTTTTCGGGCATAGGCCTGCCCAAACTTTAAAGCCCAGCGCCGTATCGTCTCGTAAGAAACATCGACACCACGTTCAGCGAGCAGATCCTCCACATCGCGGTAACTGAGCGGAAACCGGAAACACAGCCAGACGGCGCGCTGGATTATCTCTGCAGGAAACCGATGTCGGCGGTAGCTGATCTTGTTCATAACAGGAAGCTACTCGCCACCCGCAGCTGACACCAGCCAGTTACCGTGACAGCACCGTTTGCGCATCAGCTTGAGTGCTGCTTTCTTGTTCCTCCGGGACTGAACCAGGATATCCAGCACCTCACCCTCGCTGTCCACCGCCCGCCATAGATACATCCGTTTTCCGTTGATGGAGGAAAACACCTCATCAAGGTGCCACCGGTCGTCTGGTCGAGGGCGTGATTGTCTCAGTTTTCGGGCATAGGCCTGCCCAAACTTTAAAGCCCAGCGCCGTATCGTCTCGTAAGAAACATCGACACCACGTTCAGCGAGCAGATCCTCCACATCGCGGTAACTGAGCGGAAACCGGAAACACAGCCAGACGGCGCGCTGGATTATCTCTGCAGGAAACCGATGTCGGCGGTAGCTGATCTTGTTCATAACAGGAAGCTACTCGCCACCCGCAGCTGACACCAGCCAGTTACCGTGACAGCACCGTCTTGATGCCGGGGACGCGGACAAGCGCGTCGTACCAGGGATAACCATCGAACCGCGGCTCGGGGGCGAACAGCTTGAGCGTGCATTTCGATCCGCCCTGGAACCCGGCAAGGCCGAGGGCGCGATGGAGCGCTTGGGCCTTGGGCGGCTCGGGGTCGGCCTGCATCACCAGAACGTCGGTGCCTACGCCTGCGAAGGCGGACCGCTCGTCCCAATAGTCGGTATCGGCAATACCGGGACGCCAGGGACGCAGCTCGGCGGGCGGCTCCGGCATTTCGATTCCCGCCTCTTTCGCCTTGTGCCAGTCGGTCCAGGCAACGCGCGGAGCCGGATCGGCCTGCGCCATGGCGCGGTAGACGGTAAGCCGCGCGGCCTCGCGCATCTGTTCCAGAAACGGGGTCTCCACCGCCTCTTTCCTCGCCGGCAATACCCGCTCCAGATCGGGGCAGGAGTCGATGTCGGCCCGTGCCGACCAGACGCCGCCTTCCACCGTGTCGATCTGAGGCAGGCGCACCGGCAGGGTCAGGCCATGGAAGCGCTCATTATGCCAAGCGCCTTGCGGCCGATGAAGCCCTGGCCGTCATAGTAGCTGACGCCAATGAAGGTGAAGCCGAGGTCGGCATCGCGCGACAGCGCCCAGGTCGTGTTGCGCGACAGCACGTCGATCTCGCCCGAAGCCAGCGCCGGGAACCGGTTCTTACCGGTCAGGTTAACGTAGGAGACCTTGTCCGCATCGCCCAGTACGGCGTCGGCCAGCGCCCGGCAATAGGCGACGTCGAAGGCCGGTCCAGTTGCCCTCGTCGTCGGTGAAGGCGAAGCCCGGCAGGCCCGTGTTGATGCCGCATTTGAGCGTGCCTGCGGCCTTCATGTCGTCGAGAGTCGCTGCCTGGCCCGGCATCACGCCTGCGACCATGAACGCACCGACCGCCGCGGCTTTCTGGGTGCGGACCGGTGCTGAGACCCAGCGGCCCAGGCGTGGCGCACCAGCCGCGCAGGGGCCCGACGCGAGCGCGGCGACCCCCGCTGTCGGATCTACAATATCTGGTTCAGGAACAGCTTGGTCCGGTCGGACTGCGGGTTGTTGAAGAACTCGTCTGGCGTATTCTGCTCGACGATCTGGCCGGCATCCATAAAGATCACGCGATCGGCGACCTGGGCGGCGAATCCCATCTCGTGGGTGACGACCAGCATGGTCATGCCGCTTTCGGCGAGATCGACCATGACTTCGAGGACTTCCTTGATCATCTCGGGATCGAGCGCCGAGGTCGGCTCGTCGAACAGCATGATGTTGGGCTGCATGCATAGAGCGCGCGCGATCGCCACCCGCTGCTGCTGGCCGCCCGAGAGCTGGCCCGGATATTTATCCGCCTGCTCGGGAATCTTGACTCGCTCGAGATACTGCATTGCGATCTTCTGCGCCTCGGCCTTCGGCATCTTGCGCACCCAGATCGGCGCCAGCGTGCAGTTTTCCAGCACCGTCAGATGCGGAAACAAATTGAACTGCTGGAAGACCATGCCGACCTCGCGGCGGATGGCGTCGATGTTCTTGAGATTGTGTGTCAGCTCGGTGCCGTCGACGCTGACCTCGCCTTCTTGATATTCCTCAAGCCTATTGATGCAGCGGATCAATGTCGATTTTCCGGACCCCGACGGCCCGCAGATGACGATGCGTTCGCGCCGCGCCACCGACAGATCGATGTCGCGGAGCACGTGAAACCGGCCGAACCACTTGTTGAGCCCCGTGATCTCGATGATCGGTTCCTCGGCATTCGTCGGTTTTATTTCGGCTGTCGGCATGATGCCCGCTCCCTAACGTTTCGTCGTGTCCAGGCGCTTTTCGAGGTTGATCGAGTAGCGCGACATGCCGAAGCAGATGACGAAGAAGAACAACGCCGCCAGCACGAAGGTTTCGTAGTCGACCGTGCCGAGCCAGTCGGGGTTGGTCTGGAGGAGGCGCGCCTGACCCAATATGTCGAATAGGCCGATGATAATGACCAGCGTGGTGTCCTTGAACAGGCCGATGAAGGTGTTGACGATGCCCGGAATGGAGATCTTCAGCGCCTGCGGCAGAACCACGAGCCGCATCATCCGCCCGTAGCTCAGACCTACCGCCTGGGCCGCTTCGTACTGGCCCTGGAGGATCGCCTGCAGCCCGCCGCGGATCACCTCGGCCATATAGGCAGAGGCGAACAGCGTGATCATGATCATCACGCGCATCAACTGGTCGAGCGAGACTTCCGGCGGCAGGAAGAGCTGCAGGATGACGATGGCAACGAACAGCAGGGTGATCAACGGCACACCCCGGATAAACTCGATGAACGCGACCGACAGGATGCGGATCACCGGCATGCGCGAGCGCCGGCCAAGCGCCAGCAGGATGCCGATCGGCAGCGACAGCAGAATTCCCGTCAGGCCGGCGACGAGGTTGAGCATGAAGCCGCCGAACCTGTCGGTGGTCACACCCTCGAGGCCAAAGCCGCCGATCAGCAGGAACGCCGCGATCACGGGATAGGCGAGCGAGAACCAGCGCCCGTAGCGCACGTAGGGCAATTTGCCGAACAGCAGGTAGGCAAGCGCCGGCACCAGCAGGATGACGGCCAAGTTGACGCGCCAATAGGCCCCGGTCGGATAGGAGCCGTAGAGGAACTGGTCGATACGCTGGTCAAGCCAAGCCCAACAGGCGCCCTCAGTCGTGCATTCCTTGCCGGTGGCGCCGGTGAAGTCGGCGTCGATCAGTGCCCAGTCGACCACCGGCGGCACGATCAACCACAGAAGCGCGAGCGCGAGCAGCGTCAGTACCGTACTCAAATAGCTTGAGAACAGATTTGCGCGCACCCAGCCGATCAAACCGACGCCGGTGATCGGCGGCGCCCGTTCAGGCAGCATGTCCGCCTGGCTGCGATGGAAGACCCGGTCGGTCATCGCTCCACCAGCGCGATGCGTTTGTTGTACCAGTTCATGAACGCCGAGGTGAGCAGGCTGAGCACAAGATAGAAGCTCATATAGATCGAGATCACCTCGAGCGCCTGACCGCTCTGATTGAGGATGGTATCCCCGATCGAGACCATGTCCTGGTAACCGATGGCGACGGCGAGCGAGGAGTTCTTGGCCAAGTTGAGATACTGGCTGGTCGCCGGCGGGATGATCACGCGCAATGCCTGCGGCAGGATGATCTTGCGCATCGTCAACCCGCGCCTGAGCCCGAGCGCGCCGGCCGCCTCGGTCTGCCCCTTGGAGACCGAGAGAATACCGGCGCGGACGATCTCGGCGATGAAGGCGCCGGTATAGGCCGACAGCGCTATCCACAGCGCGATCAGCTCCGGCGTGATGTTTAGACCGCCTTCGAAATTGAAACGCTTGGCAACCGGCAGCTCGAAATCGAGCGGCTGGCCGATGATGAAATAGACGATCAGCGGAATGCCGACGACCAGCCCGAGGCCGGTCCAACTGACCGGAAATGTCCGGCCCGTCGCGTCCTGGCGCGGCCTGGCCCAGCGGGAGACCAGGACGGTCCCGATGACACCCGCGAAGATCATCGCCAGCACGATCGCCGATCCGTCCTCGAAAATCGGCGCGGGTATGCGCACGCCGCGGTTGTTGAGGAAGATCGAATCGCCGATCGACAGGCTCCCGCGCACCCGTGGCAGCGCCAGCAAGATCAACCACCAGAAAATGATCTGCAGGAGCACCGGGACGTTGCGGATGCACTCGACATAGACGGCCGCCATTCGGCTGATCAGGTAGTTGTTGGAAAGCCGCAGGACGCCGGCGAGGAAGCCGATGACCGTCGCGGTGACGACGCCCATCGCGGCGACGAGAATGGTGTTGAGGCCGCCGACGATGAACGCACGTCCGTAGGTCGAGGTCGAGGAGTACTCGATGAGCCGCTGGTTGATGTCGAACGAGGCGGTATCGAACAAGAAGCCGTAGCCGGAGGCGAGGCCGGCGCGCTGCAAATTGGCAATCGTATTCGAGGCGATGAAGGCGATGAACAGCGCCAGCCCGAGCACCAGCAGCAACTGGAAGATCACGCCTCGGGTGCGCTCGTCCGTCCACACGCGGCTGAATTCGATCCGGCCGTCGCCGGCGGCGGCTGCGTTTTTAGCCACCGTCCCGCAGCTTTACATGTCGTGCGGTTTTGCCCGCAAGCCGGTCACGCCACCGCCCCGCCCGGAGAGCGCCGAGCGGGACGACCATATCGTGAACGCCTAGCGGATCGGGGGCGAATAGAGGATGCCGCCGTCTTTGTAGAGGGCGTTGAGACCCCGCGCCAGACCGAGCGCGGTGTTGGGACCGAGATATCTGTCGAAGATCTCCGCGTAGTTGCCCTCCGCCGCGATGGCGCGGACCGCCCATTGCGCGTCGAGGCCGAGCATCTGCCCGATCGAGCCTTCGGCGCCGAGCATGCGCTTGACTTCGGGAATGTCGGTTCCCATGGCCATATCCGCAACATTGGCCTGGGTCACGCCGAGTTCCTCGGCGGTGATCAGCGCGTTCAACACCCAGCGCGCGATATCGGCCCACTGGTCGTCGCCATGGCGCACCAGCGGCCCCAGCGGCTCCTTCGAGATGATCTCCGGGAACACCATATGCGCGTCGGCGTCGTCGAAGGTCGCCTTGGTCGCGGCGAGGCCCGAGGCGTCCGTCGTATAGACGTCGCAGCGCTCCGCTTCGTAGGCGGCGCGCGCCTCGGCGTTGGTCTCGATCGGCACCGGCTCGTAGGACAGATTGTTGACGCGGATGAAGTCCGCGAGGTTGAGCTCGGTGGTGGTGCCGGTCTGAATGCAGATCGAGGCGCCGTCGAGCTCCTTGGCGCTCATTATGCCAAGCGCCTTGCGGCCGATGAAGCCCTGGCCGTCATAGTAGCTGACGCCAATGAAAGTGAAGCCGAGGTCGGCATCGCGCGACAGCGTCCAGGTCGTGTTGCGCGACAGCACGTCGATCTCGCCCGAAGCCAGCGCCGGGAACCGGGTCTTACCGGTCAGGTTGACGTAGGAAACCTTGTCCGCATCGCCCAGCACGGCGGCGGCCAGCGCCCGGCAATAGGCGACGTCGAAGCCGGTCCAGTTGCCCTCGTCGTCGGTGAAGGCGAAGCCCGGCAGGCCCGTGTTGATGCCGCATTTGAGCGTGCCTGCGGCCTTCATGTCGTCGAGAGTCGTTGCCTGGCCCGGCATCACGCCTGCGACCATGAGCGCACCGAATGCCGCGATGGCGGCGGCAACCATTCTAAACCCCATTCCTGCCCTCCAGTTTCAGATTTGAATAGTACGGGTGCCGACCGCGCACAGCCAGCAAAGAAGAATCATAAATATATTGCAAATTGTTGTAAATAAGCAAGTTTTTAGTATTAAGGATATTTACCCGACATTAACCCCAGATGACATCCAAATTCGCGGAAATCGTACCACGGCCCGAGCTATGGCCAGAAGTTGGTGACGGGGTGAAGGGTTAAGGCGGCGTATCGTGGGGGTAATCGAGCCTCCACTTCTCCAACGAAGGAGTGATACGCCGTGAGTGACAATAACGTTTTGAAGCTTTCCCAGCCGTCGACGTTTTCCGATCCGTTGACCGAGGTGCTGCGCAGCGGCGCCCGGTCCCTGCTGGCGCGGGCGGTCGAGGCGGAGGTTGCCGCGTTCCTTGATGGCCACTCCGAGGCGCGCACCGAAGAAGGCCGCCGCCGGCTGGTGCGCCACGGCCACCTGCCCGAACGCGAGATCATGACCGGCATCGGCCCGGTTGCGGTTCGCGCGCCACGCGTTCGCGACCGCACGGGCCTGGGTGCCGACCGCATCCGGTTCAGCTCCGCGCTCCTGCCGCCTTATGCGCGGCGCTCGAAGAGCCTCGAAGTCCTGATCCCCGTCCTCTACCTCAAGGGCATCTCCACGGGCGACTTCGCCGAGGCGCTGGCGGCCTTGCTCGGGCCGGACGCCGGCGGCCTGTCGGCCTCGACCGTGGCGCGGCTCACCGAGGTTTGGGCGGACGAGCACGCGCACTGGCTGAAGCGGGATCCGTCGGCCAGGCACTATGTCTACTTCTGGGCCGACGGCATCCATGTGCAGGCCCGGCTCGAGGACGATGCGCAATGCCTGCTGGTCATCATCGGCGCGACGCCGGAGGGTAAGAAGGAACTCGTAGGCCTCATCGACGGGGTGCGCGAGAGCGCCCAATCGTGGCGCGAGCTGCTACTTGACCTCAAACGGCGCGGGCTCGCGGTCGCGCCCGAACTCGCCATCGCCGACGGCGCGCTCGGCTTCTGGAAGGCGATCGAGGAAGTGTGGCCCCGGACCCGCAGCCAGCGCTGTTGGGTGCACAAGACTGTCAAACGGCTTTCAATATTGACCCCCAATCTGGAGTGCGCCCCTGAGGGTGGACAAGATCAGGCTGCGGTTTTGACCGGTTGCCGGGCGTGTTGATCCTCGTACTGTTTCGGGCTCAGATATCCTAACGCGGAATGGAGCCTACGGGTGTTGTAGACCTCGTCGATGAACCTGGGAAGATCGGTGGAGACGTCCTCGAAGGTTTGGTAGTCCATCAGGTACACCGCCTCGACCTTGAGCGTTTTGATAAAGCTCTCCGCTTTGGCGTTGTCGTATGGGTTGCCACGCCGCCCCATCGAGCCGGCCAGCCCGTGTTGGGCGAGCAGCTTGCGATAGTCCGTCGCGGCGTACTGCGAGCCGCGATCCGAATGGTGGATGCAGCCCGCCGGGGGCCGCCGCGATCGAATGGCCGCTTTGAGCGCCGCTATGGTGAGACGCGCATCGATCGATCGGCTGATCGCATAGCCCACGACCCGGCGCGACCAGGCATCGAGGATGACCGCGACATAGACGAAGCCGACAGCGATCGCGACGTAGGTGATGTCGGCGACCCAGAGCTGGTTCGGCCCGTCAGCCGTGACGTCCTTGGCAAGGTTGGGGAAGATCGGCCCGTCATGATCGCTGTCAGTGGTGGCGACGAAGCGCTTGCGGCGCCTGGGCTGCAGGTCGTGTTCGCGCATCAGACGGCGGACCTTCTTGCTGTTGACGATGATGCCTTGGTGGCGCAGCGCGGCACCGACACGGCGATAGCCGTAGGCTTCGAACTCCTCACAGATCGCCTCGATGCGGGCGACGATCTCGGCCTCGTCGGCCGTGGCCACCGGCGCGTCGTAATAGGTCGAGCGTGGCAGGCCCATCAGTCGGCATCCTTGGGCGATGGAGAGACCATCGGGCCGGCAATCACGGATGTAGTCGCGCTTCTCGGCCGGGGTGCGCTTTTCAGAGCCCCTTTTAGAAACTCGATCTCCAGCGCCTGCCGGCCGACCAGGCGCTCGAGGGCAGCGATTTTCGCCTCGTATTCCTGCAGGAGATCGGCAGCCTCGGCATCTTCGTCGCAGGTGCCGGCTTCCAGCTTCGCCACCCAGACACGGATCAAGTTACGCGAGACGTCGTGGCGCCGGGAGAGCCCGTGAAGGCTCTCCCCGGCGAGAAACTCCTGCGCCACCTGCCGCTTGAATTCGATACTGTATGTGCGGTGCTTTGCCATGGCTTTCATCCTCTGAAAGCCCGGCGTCCCCGGCCAACTCCTTATACATCACCTGTCCGGGTCCAGGGGCGCACTCCAATCGGCGTGCAAAATTGACCCCCCTGAGCGGCACGGCGGAGGTTGTCCCGGTAGTCAATAGGGGGGACCCGCGCGGCTTCGTGTAGCGCCCTGCGCTACGCGGAGCGAAGCCGCGTGGGGGGTGCCTGTTGGCCCACCGGGGCAACCGGGCCGCAGGCACGGCCGGCGGCGGCTCAGGAGCGGTTCTTGAAGCGCCAGCTCTCGTTGCCGGTCTCGATGATCTCGCAATGATGGGTGAGACGGTCGAGCAGGGCTGTGGTCATCTTGGGGTCGCCGAAGACGGATGGCCATTCGCCGAAGGCGAGGTTGGTGGTGATGACGATCGAAGTGCGCTCGTAGAGCCGGCTCATGAGGTGGAAGAGTAGCTGCCCGCCGGCCTGAGCGAAGGGCAGGTAGCCGAGTTCGTCGAGGATGACGAAGTTGCGTCGGACGAGCTGGTCTGCGGTGCGGCCCTGGCGCCCGGCACGGAG
This sequence comes from Alphaproteobacteria bacterium, assembly GCA_965226045.1. Lineage (GTDB taxonomy): Bacteria > Pseudomonadota > Alphaproteobacteria > VGEJ01 > VGEJ01 > CBDDBU01. The sequence goes on along the minus strand of CBDDBU010000023.1, from coordinate 189,267 downwards.
TTCGGCCTCGAGGTGATTGACCAGGTCGACGACGTTGTAGCACCGGCCGCGTGCGCCCTTGCGGATGCAGGACCGCGCGATGGCGACGGCGAGATGGGTCTTGCCGGTGCCGGTGCCGCCGACGAGCACGATGTTGCGCTTGCCCTCCAGGAAGCCGCCGCCGGCGAGCTCCTGGATCAGGGGCTCGTTGACCGGCGAGGCGGCGAAGTCGAAGTCGGCCAGCTCCTTGGCCGTCGGCAGCCTGGCGGACGCCATCTGGTACTTGATGGAGCGCGCCTGCTTGTCGGCGATCTCGACCTGCAGCAGTGTACCGATGATCTGCTGCACCGGATGGCGGCGCTTGAGCCCGTCGGCGAGGATATCGTCGTAGGCGGCGCGCATGCCCGCGAGCTTCAGCGCCGTCATCATCGCCAGCACCTCATGACGCTCCATGACCGGCCTCCCTCAGGCTGTCATAGCGCTGGCAATCGGCAACCGGCTGGTGACGGAGTTGCAGGCCCTCAGGCGTCGGGATGGTTGCCGGCGGTGCCGGCTGGCGCTGCCGGGCGAGGATGTTGAGCACGACGTCGGCGCTGCAGGCGCCGCAGTCGAGCGCTTCGGCGCAGGCCGCCTCGACCGCCTCCAGTCCGTCCTCCAGCACGGCCGCGAGCACCTTGACGAACTGCCGGTCGCCGTCGTCGTGGCCCGCGAGCCGGGTTCGCAGGCGGCCGAGCGCGTTGGGCAACTGCCAGCCCTTGAAGGGCGCGCCATTGCGCAGCGCGCCGGGCTTCCTCGTCAGGATCGGCACGTAGTGCCACGGATCGTAGGCGACCTGGCCGCGCCCGAAGCTGCGGGGATGCTCGGCGACGATCTCGCCGTCCTGGCGGATGGCGATCCGATCGGCATAGGCCCGCACGTCCACCGGTCGCCCCACCGCGCGTGCCGCGACGCTGTACTGGTTGTTGTCGAAGCGCACCAGACAGGTCTTGGAAACCGCTACCTCAGTGGCATGGAAGCCGTCGAAGGGGCCGCGGTACGCCGTCAGGAAGGGCCGCTCCTCCTCGAACACCTGCCACACCGTCTTGCCCGGGATCGTCGGATGCGGATGCTTCTTGGCGTCCTCGATGCACCGATCCATCAGCCACTCGTTGATCTCGGCGTAGGAGCGGCCCCGCGGGCTGGGCACGAACAGGCGGCCGCGAACGTCACCCACCTGCCTCTCGACCTGCCCCTTCTCCCAGCCAGCCCCTGGCGTGCACGCCACAGGCTCCACCAGATGGTGCGAACACATCTCCTGGAAGCGGCGGTTGTAGTCCCGCTTCTTGCCCACGAACACCGTGCTCACCGCCGTCTTCATGTTGTCGTAGATGCCGCGCCGGCAGACCCCGCCGAAGAAGCGGAAGGCGCGCTCGTGCGCCTCGAACACCATCTCCTGGCTCTCGCGCGGGAAGATCTGAACCAGCTGCATCCGGCTGTAGCAGAGCCGCATGTGCGCCGCCTTTACCCTGGTCGTCACACCCGACAGGCGCGCGTACTCGTGGCTCCAGTCGAACTGGTAGGCCTCGCCGGGATCGAAGCTCAGCGGCACAAAGGCCTGCGACGGCGACAACAGCCGCCACCGGCGCCGCCAGGCCCTGGCATAGCGGCGCACCGCGTCATAGCCGCCCTCATAGCCCAGCGACGCAAGGTCTTCATGAATCCGCAGAAGAGACAGCCGATCCCGGCGCGCCTTCTTCTCGTTGGCCTCCAGCTGGCGCTCGAGCTCCTCCACCCACGGCCCCAGCTTCGGCATCGGCTGGATCTTGCGCTCGTAGCTGAACGAGGTCTCATCGCCCCGCACCACCTTGCGCACCGTGTTCTTCGAAACCCTCAAATCCCGGGCGATCTTCTTGATCGGAACGCCCCTCACCAGATGATCCCGACGGATCTTCGCGATCGTTTCCACAACCAGCATCTCCCCCTCACCTCGTCCGTCCAATGACAAGGCGCGTTCATGGGCACAAATCATGGGGGGGGGGGGGTCAATTTTGGACGCCGATCACCCCCAACAGGGGGTCAATTTTCCACGCTTAGCAACACACAAGACCGCCAACGTGCTCAACAAGCTGCCCAAGAGCCAGCACTCGAAGGCAAAGCGTGCTCCCCAGGAGATCTGGATGGCCGAGACCAGGAACGACGCAGACAGCGCCTTCGACGCCTTCATCGAGACCTGCGCCGTCAAGTACGACAAGGCGGCCGCATGCCTGGTCAAGGATCGCGAGACGATGCTGGCGTTCTACGACTTTCCCGCCGAGCATTGGAAGCATCTGCGCACCACCAACCCCATCGAAAGCACATTCGCCACCGTGCGACACCGTACCGTGCGATCCAAGGGATGCCTCTCCAACAAGACGGCGCTCGCCATGGTCTTCAAACTCGCCCAGGCGGCACAGAACAGTTGGCGCCGCCTCGACGGACACAACCAGTTGCCCAAGCTGATCGTCGGCGTAAAGTTCATCGACGGAATCGAAGCCGTCAGGCAACAACCTCAAGCCGCCGCCTGAACAGCCCGTCACCAACTTTCGACGGGGCGGTAAAAAGTTGTTGGCCGATGGCGTGCTTGTACAGGTCTTTGCTGTTCGGTGAAGAATATTTGCCTGTCTCCGCGTTGCTGGTGGATAAAACCTGATATTACCTATCCTTGGCTTCTCCTTGGCTTCGTTTTTTATGGTGCGATTGCCGCGCAGCGTCGGATATTGAGGCCGAGGGCACGCAGATTGACCACGTAGCGCATGGCCGGCATGCCGCGAATGCGTAGGTGAGCCAGGTTCATCTGGTACTTTAATCGCGACATGGTCGCTTCTATGCCGGCCCGCCATCTGTAGACGTTGCGGAAGGCATCGCTTTGTTCATAAAGCCGGCGCTTTTGGTTGGCAGCCCTGGCCGGGGTATATTGAAGCGGGAAAATTGGCCGTCACGCTTGGCCGCCTGCACGGGACATCGCAGTATATCGGGACATTTTTGGCAGATGGAGAGGTCGAAACGGGCCTGCAGCTTGGCTTTGGCGAGCGAGGCTGAAACCGGTTCGACGTTATTGGGACAGCGCAAGACCAAGCCTTCTTCGTTGAGAGTGAAATCCTCCAACGTCAACCGTCCCGAGACGGCGCCTTTCGGCGGTCGCGCGGGCGCCACGAGATTGACGTTCTGTTCGCGCGTCAGAGCCATGTTGTCACTGGAACCGTAATGTGAATCACCCAGCATCACCGCCGGCGTCAGCGCGCGCTCGCTCAGATCATCCAGCGCATCGGCCAAGCGATGGCCGTCATGCACCGTCATCTTGTGGACCTCCACGTGGGTGATGAGGTCCGGTGTCGCGGCAACCGCCTCGTTACTGTCATCTTCACAATAGGTTTCGACGATCTGCGCCATGTATCCCTGACCCTTGTGCGCGTTGTAGCTCGCGTCCGGGTCGGCCGGATTGCCGACGGTATCGCACGGCACATCCTTTGGATCTCGAATCGCGGCGCGCTTTGCGTCACGATCGCCACACTCATCATCAACGATCTCGAACTGATCGCGCAGAACCCTCTCCAGGATCGCAAAACTGGAAAGCTTTGCCGCCGCCGTGTCACGGAATTGCAGCACCGGGGCTAGGAGATCCTGACCCGCTTCGCCGAGGCGCCGTTTTGAAACACTCGGCGCCGTATTCGCGAACGCGCCATTGCCCTCGCGATCGACATAGCGGCGGATCACGTCCTTGCTGATCTGCTCGTGCAGACCGGGATGATATCGCTCAAGCTAACGGGCAAACGTCGAGATGCTCTCAACAACGATACCAAGTCGTGTCAGCGCCCGCATCGCCGAACGAAGGGCCGTCGAATCCATGCGTTGGCGGCTGGTATCGACAGAGAACCCCTGCACCAGCCGATCCGTCAAACACCGGAACAGCAATTCATCGAGACCTTGTTCGATAAACAGACGGCGATAGTTGCGCAGGGTTTTCTCACAGAAATAGCTGTCCGCTTCGCTGCGCACGTCCAAGGCATAGTGCCACGCCATATTGAAGGCCAGGGCCTCGACGGTCTCTGCATCGCTCAGATCGTGCAGCTGCTGCAAAAGCAAGACCCCGATGACAACGTGTAGATCCTTCGATGGTCGGCCCATGCGTTCATCAAGGTGACGGCAAAGATCGTCAACCGGAAGTTCGACAAGCAGATGGTTCCGAAAAACCCCGGCCCAGGATTGCTCCATCAGGCGCCGACGTTTGTCCCCGAAATAGGACCAGCGATCAAACAATTCTCCGGTCCGTCGGTCGCGTAAAGTAAACATGCACAATTATAACCCAGCCGACTCTCATGAGGAATCTACTTTTTACCGCCCCGTCAAGATTCGGCTATAGCTCCGAGGAGGGCTAGGTTTATGGTGTCTGACGTCAGCGCCTTTGGGACGAATTGAGGTAATTGCATCACGGAGGATTTCTGGCTCATCGTAGTGACCGGAGGAAACGAAGATGAGACAGAAATCAATGAGCAAGAACGACCCGGCGGAGAGAACGGTTCGGGATATTCGGCGCAAGACACGCAAGCAGTATACGGCTGAGGAGAAGATCCGGATCGTGGTGTCGGGCCTGCGCGGCGAGGAGAGCATCGCCGCCTGGTGCCGCCGCGAGGGCATCGCCGAGGGTCTGTATTACAGCGGGTCGAAAGAGTTTTTGGAAGCGGGCAAGAAGCGGCTCGCCGGCGACACCGGGCGCCAAGCGACCTCGGGCGAGGTTAAAGGCCTGCGCCAGGAGATGCGCGACTTGAAGGCGTTGGTCGCCGAACTTTCGCTGGAGAACCGTCTTCTCAAAAAAAACATGATCGGGCATGGGGGAGGCGAGGAATGAGGTATCCCGCATCCGAGAAGCTGGAGATCATCCGCCTGGTCGAGCAGTCCCACCTGGGCGTCGGGTCCACTTTGGACAAGCTGGGCATTCCGAAGACCACCTTTTATCGCTGGTACGATCGCTTTCTGGCCTTTGGCGACGCCGGTCTTGAGGATCGCAACAGCAGCCCGGGCCGGGTGTGGAACCGGATCCCGGATGATGTCCGGGGGCAGATCATCGATCTTGCCCTGGAGGAGACGCAACTGTCGCCCCGGGAACTGGCCGTCAGGTTTACGGACACCAGGGGCTACTTTGTCTCGGAAGCCTCGGTTTACCGGCTTCTCAAGGTCCACGACCTGATCACCAGCCCCGCTTTCGTGGTCATCAAGGCAGCCGCTGAGTTCCGCGACAAGACCACGGCGCCGAACCAGCTGTGGCAGACCGACTTCACCTATCTCAAGGTCATCGGCTGGGGCTGGTTTTACCTGTCGACCATCCTGGACGACTATTCCCGCTACATCATTGCTTGGAAGCTCTGCACCAACATGACGGCGGACGATGTGACGGCAACACTGAAGTTGGCGCTAGAAGCCTCAGGCTGCAATCGCGCCAATGTCGTCCACAAGCCGAGGCTGCTCAGCGACAACGGCTCGTCCTATATCTCCGGCGATCTGGCTGAATGGCTCGAGGACCACGGTATGGATCACGTTCGGGGCGCACCGTATCACCCGCAAACCCAGGGCAAGATCGAGCGCTGGCATCAAACGCCGAAGAACCGGATCCTGCTTGAAAATTATTATCTACCCGGCGATCTCGAAAACCAGATCAGCGCCTTCGTCGATCACTACAACAACCAACGCTACCACGAGAGCATCGGCAACGTAACTCCAGCCGACGCCTACTTTGGACGCCACACCGCCATCATCGAAAAGAGAAAAAGGATCAAAAAACTGACCACCCAAAACCGCCGCTTGAACCATCAAAGCCAAGCGGCTTAACATCAAACAAAGATGAGCCAGATCCTCCCTTATGAAACACGCTCAACAGTCCCATTTGTTTTGATGACGGACACAGGGTTGATCCTGCTAGGGTCCAGACTCATTCTAATAACAGATGAGTGCCGCGAGGCATAGGGCGGCCATGAAGTTGTCGGCGGTTTTGTCGTATCGCATGGCGATGCGCCGGTAATCCTTGAGGCGCCCGAACATGCGTTCGATGCCATTGCGGTCCTTGTATCGCTTTCTGTCGAAGGCGTGGGTCTGCTTTCGATTGGTCTTGTTTGGAATGACGGGCTGGATGTTCTGTCGCAGCAGACGGGCGCGCCAATGGTCGGCGTCATAGGCCTTGTCGGCGAGCAGATAGCGCGCCCTGGGCAGATGGCCGGCGAGCATGACGGCGCCCTTGATGTCGGCGGTCTGCCCGGGTGTCAGATAGAAGGCCAGGGGCCGGCACTGTTCGTCGCTCAGGGCATGGACCTTGGTGTTTCGTCCGCCTTTAGTGCGACCGATGGCCTGAGCAGAAGCCCCCCTTTTCCGCCGCCGGCACAGCGATGCGCCTTGACGTGGGTGGTGTCGATGGAGACCTGTTCCGGCGTCCCGGCCGGGAGTGTCAGAAGATTTGTGCTCGGGCCGTTTTGTCAGACATTGACGAACCTTTCGCCGAAGATGACGGCGAACTGTGTTTTGGCCTCGAACCATTCCCGCGGCGGACGTTTCCACGCCTCGGCCGCATGATCGAGAACGAGATATAACAACTTCGAGGCGGCCTCGTCACTGGGGAAGTGGCCGCGGGTGCGGACAGCGCGCCGGATCTTGGCGTTGAGCGACTCGATGGCGTTTGTGGTGTAGACAATCCTGCGTACCGCCTCGGGGAAGACAAAGAAGGGCGAGAGGTGTTCCCAGTTGCGCCGCCAGCTCTGTGCGATGGCCGGATATTTCTCGCCCCAGGGGCCGGCCTCGAAGGCATCCAGCGCCGCCAGGCCGGCATCGGCGTCCTTGGCCCGGTATACGTCCCTGAGCGCCTTGGCCACATGTTTTCGATCCTTCCATGACGCAAAATTCATGGAATGGCGGATCAGGTGGACGATACAGGTCTGAACCACAGTCTCGGGGAAGGTGGCGTTGATCGCCTCGGGGAAGCCCTTGAGACCATCGACGACGGCGAGCAGGATGTCCTGCACGCCCCGGTTCTTGAGCTCATTCATGACGCGCAGCCAGAACTTGGCGCCTTCGGTCTGCTCGATCCACAGACCGAGGATCTCCTTGGTGCGCCGGCATGACCGGCCGGGTCGAGTGCCGTTATTACGGCCGCGACTTCACCGCCGGGGAAATGGCGCTGTTGCGCGACCGCCGGGGAAATGGCGCTGTTGCGCGCGCTGATCGCTGTCGATCCGCAGCCGACCCGCGCCGGACTGTCGCGAGAGTTCTGCCGGCTCATCGGCTGGCTCAAGCCCGACGGCGGTCTCAAGAACATGATGGCCAGGGTCACCATGCTGGCCATGCACCGCGACGGCCTCATCGTCCTGCCACCGCCCAGGGGGCGGCAGCACCGGCCGAAACCCATCGTCTTCGGGCCGGACACCGAGCCGCCGCTGCTTCCGGTCCCGACAACTCTGGACGAGGTCCGCCCGCTCGACCTGCGCCCCGTCGTGCGCGAGACCAGCGAGGGCAAGCTGTGGAATGAGTTCGTCGCCCGTTACCACTATCTCGGCTACAAGACCCTCGTCGGCGCCCAGATGCGCTACGCCGTCCGCGACCGAAACGGCTGGCCCATCGCCATGCTCGGCTTCTCGACCGCCGCGTGGAAGCTCGCTCCGCGCGACAACTTCATCGGATGGACGCCGCGACTGCGCGAGAAGAACCTCCCCCTTGTGGTCGACAACCCGAGGTTCCTCATCCTGCCCTGGATCGAGATCCCCAACCTCGGCTCTCACATCCTCGCCATCGTCCGCCGGCGCCTGCCTCTGGACTGGGCCGAGCGCTACAGCACAACGCCCGTGCTCATCGAGACCTTCGTCGAGACGCCCCGCTACACCGGCGCCGTCTACAGGGCCTCCGGCTGGCTCCATGTTGGCGCCACCCAGGGACGCGGGCGCTATGATCGGGACAAGTTGTACGACAAACCCCGCAAGGACATCTGGCTCCGGCCCCTGCGAAAAGACTGGAAACGCACCCTCAATCGCTAGGATCTGCGGGATCGGACAAACCCGTCACAGGCTGACGGAACATTTACACGCTTACCGTCTACTCGGCCCCAGGCCCCAGGAACCCAGGAACGGCGTCAGACGTGCGCTGGAGTTTGATTCAAAGTGTTCGCCAATCGTTTGCCAATCCGGTATCTTGGCGATTAGGCAGCGAATCAAAACGCCGCTAACTTATTGTGTTAGCGGCGTTTTATTTGGTTGCGGGGGTTGGATTTGAACCAACGACCTTCAGGTTATGAGTCTCGCGCGTTATTTTGCACTCTGGTGCGCACGAATGCGCTGACGACGACAACCATACCATAAAATAAGGGTTTTTCAACTCCCTTCTCGTATCCGATCTCGCCAGACATGCGCACGGATGCGCCCAGTGTTATTTTCATGTGTTGATCCAGGTGTTGACTGCTTGAGGTCCATATGCACAATTGGGACATGGAAGCGAAAATCGGAAAACGCATTGCCAAGACCAAGCTAACGCTTACTAAGCGGGCCGTTGAGGGTCTCAAGCCCGCCGACAAGTCCTGGATCGCATGGGACGACCGGCTGACCGGATTCGGCGTTCGCGTGCATCCCACTGGCGCCAAGTCCTTCATTGTCAATTACCGGTCAGGCGATGGTGGACGGAAGGCACCCAACAAGCGCGTCGTCATCGGCCGTTACGGGAAAGTTGCTCCTGACCAGGCCAGGCGCCTGGCGCAGAAGGTTCTTGGCAAGGTCGCTAGCGGCGATGACCCAGCAGAAGAGCGCGCGGAGGCGCGTGCTATGCCGACCCTCGGCGACGCCTTCGAGGATTACATGGCGGCCAATCCCAACCGCTCGAAGCGCACCGATGAACTCTACCGTTACGAGGCCAAGCGCTATCTCGGCGACTGGCTCTCCCGCCCCCTCGATGCTATCGCCCGCCGGGATGTGGAGGCCCGCTTCAACCGCATTACCGAGGATCACGGCTGGTCGCCTGCCAACCGCGCGATGTCCCTGTTGCGCTCGGTCTACCGCCGGCCCTGCGTCGATCTCGAGGGCCTACGCAATCCGGTCGATCTATGGCTCGCCGGCGGCGGCAAGTTTCATCGCAAAGTGCGGCGCAAGATCTCGACCCCCGCCGAGGTGCTGCCGTGCTGGCGTGCCGGCATCGAAGCGGAAGTCAACAACCCGGCGATCCGGGATGCACTGTGGTTCGGGCTCTACACCGGCATGCGCCGGGACGAGGTTTTGACCCTGCGGTGGGAACGGGTGGACATGGCAGCGCTCACCTTTCGGGTCGAGGCAACAAAGACCGGCGTTCCCCTGGAGCTTCCCGTCACCGGGCAACTGCGCGCCATCCTCGAGCGCCGCCAATCGGAGACCGAGGATCTACCCGCCGACCGTGGGAACTGGGTGTTCCCCTCCCCGTCCAGCGCCTCGGGCCATGTCGAGGACCCACATCATCTCTATGGTCGGATCACGGAAGCCGGTGGCGCGAAGTTCTGGTTCCACGGCCTGCGTAACTGTTTCATTACCGTCGCCGAGCGCGAGCTGATGCTGCCGTCGGCGCTGACCAAGCGGCTGGTCAATCATGCCCGTCCCAATGACGTGACCGAGGGCTACGCAGCCGACTGGACCGTCAGGCAGCTCCGAGAGCCGGCACAACGCATCGCCGACCGGATCGAGGCGTTGATGAACGGGGAATCAGTCCCCGCGATAGCCGCGGTGTAGCGCACCAGCTCAGCTAAGGAGGGACGGAGGTCGAGTGTCCTGCGATATACAAGACACTGCACACATTCAATGCTCGCGTATGCTGCTTCCATGAGACAGGACAAGATCAACGAGGCGAATTTGAACCTGCACGAAACGATTTCGGCGCCACGTACTACGGGACGAGCCTGAATGCCGGTTGTCTTTCGCCATCAAAACGTGCGCTTTCACTTCTTCTCGAACGAGGGAGCGCCCCGGGAGCCGGTGCACGTCCATGCGGAAAGCAGTGACGGCGAGGCGAAATTCTGGTTGTATCCGGAGGTAAGAGTTGCCCGAAGTGCTGGCTTCAACCGAAGGCAGCTCTCGGAGTTGGCCGAGTTGGTCCACCACCACCGAGAAGAAATCGAAAGAGCCTGGAATGAACATTTCGGTTAGAGCTAGGAAGCTCGCCTTTGACCGCGACACGATGTGGATCGAGCTGGACGACGGCCGGTCGCTTGGGGTGCCTCTAGCGTGGTTTCCGCGATTGATGCGCGCGACCGCTGAGCAACGGGAAAGCTACCGGATCGGCTATTCCGGCAATGGCCTGCACTGGGAAGATCTGGACGAAGATATCTCGGTGGAAGGTCTGCTCATGGGGCAGGGAGATAATACGCAGCCCGGGTCACGAGCTGCCTAACGCCATGTTGTTCGGCGACCAAATTTGACCCCACAGGATCACGCCAAATCAATAATTTAGCGTGCCGATCGGCGTCCAACCTGCGCGCCGATCAACACTCCGCAGATCTCGCCGGAGATTTTCGACTGCCTTCCTACGCCCGCCTTAAGGACTTGTTCTCGCAGTTGACCGGAAAGGAGCGAGCCTTCCTTCTCGCGTTGGCATGGTACGCACCGGGGTGCTGTCAACTTAACGAAGGCAGGTCGCAGTTGAACGTCTGAACTGAGCGGCTCAAGCAGCAGCGGTCACGGTCCGCCACGTGTTCATCGCGTCACCGCGGAATTGGCGCATTGTCTTGCGAGTGATCAGATGACGTTGGACATTGAAGGTGTTGTAGATGGCGGCGTGGGTGGAGAGAAACCTTTGCGCCGATCCTGATGACTTGAAGCCCTGCATCCTGCGTTCTCGTTGTCGAACCGGCAGGTGCGAATTCTCCGCCCGGTTGTTGCTCCGTCCGCCGGTAACGTGTTTCCCCGTCATGTTGAGATCACGCAATGCTGCCCCGTAAGATGGCAGTTTATCGGTCACCACCTTATTCGGCGCATACCCCTGCTTCTTGAGCAGTTTGCGCATCAGCTTGAGTGCTGCTTTCTTGTTCCTCCGGGACTGAACCAGGATATCCAGCACCTCACCCTCGCTGTCCACCGCCCGCCATAGATACATCCGTTTTCCGTTGATGGAGGAAAACACCTCATCAAGGTGCCACCGGTCGTCTGGTCGAGGGCGTGATTGTCTCAGTTTTCGGGCATAGGCCTGCCCAAACTTTAAAGCCCAGCGCCGTATCGTCTCGTAAGAAACATCGACACCACGTTCAGCGAGCAGATCCTCCACATCGCGGTAACTGAGCGGAAACCGGAAACACAGCCAGACGGCGCGCTGGATTATCTCTGCAGGAAACCGATGTCGGCGGTAGCTGATCTTGTTCATAACAGGAAGCTACTCGCCACCCGCAGCTGACACCAGCCAGTTACCGTGACAGCACCGTCAGGAATCCCTGCTTCTTCAGCCCGCCGATGATTTCCGCCCGCGTTGCCGGAGTGCCGATTCCCTTGGCCTCCTTGAGACGGTCCCGCAGGACTTCGTCCTCGACAAAACGCCAGGCATTCTGCATCGCCTCGATCAGCGTGCCTTCCTTGTAGCGCGGCGGCGGACGGGTCTCCTTGTCCTCGATCTCCGGATCGCACAACCGCGCAGCCTCCTTGTTCCGGAAAGCAGGCAGCACCTGAGCCGCCTCGCCCTTCTCCTCGGCGGGCCGCCAGTCGGGAAAGGCGTCGCGCCATCCAACTTCAATGGGCTGACGCCCGGCGGCGCGGAACTCGAAACCGCGAGCATCCAGCATCACGGTCGTCTGCCGGTAGCGGTAATCAGGCATGACCGATGCGAGGTACGACCGCGCCACGGCGTCAAACAGCTTCTTCTCGTCGCCCGACAGGCGCGGCCAGATCTCGCCCAGATCGCCGATCGTGTTGACGTTGGGGATGACCGCGTGATGGCTCGCGCCCTCGAGCCCCTTATCGTGGAAGCTGCCGTTCCGTCCCTTGCGGATCACCGGTGGCGACGGTACGGAGACGGCGCCGTAGGATTTCCCCGCTTGCAGCCCAGCGACAATCTTCAGTACGTCCCCGATCGCGCTCTCCGGCAGGTATCGCACCTCGGCGCGCGGATAGGTCAGGATCTTCTTGCCCGCGCCGTCATAGAGCTCCTGCGCGACCTCCAGGGTCTTGGAGGCCGGCCAGCCGAACCGGGCACTGCAAAGCTTCTGCAACGAAGGCAGATCGTGCAGCTTGGGCGGGCGTTGCTGCTTGTCCTCGACCCGCACGCCGAGCGGACCCTCGAAGTCCCGCGCTGCGGTTACGACCGTTTCCGCGTTCTCGCGCTTGAGGATGCGGTCCTTCGGCGCATGCCGCATCCGGAATGTGCCGCCTTCGACATGGGCAGCGGCCACGACCTCGAAGTAGGGGACTGGCACGAACTCGCGGATTTCAAGTTCGCGCTTGCACGCGATCGCCAGGGTCGGTGTCTTGACCCGGCCTACACCGATCACGCCCCGCGCACCCCGGCCAAGCGTGACGGTCGCGGTGCGGGTCAGCGACAGGTTGTAGATCTGATCGGCCTGCCGGCGCGCCACGGCGGCGGCGTAGAGGCGGGCATGGTCGCTGTTGGGCCGGGCGCGCCCGAACGCCTCGCGGATAGTCTGCGCGTCCTGCGCGGTGAACAGCACCCGCAGAACCTCGCCGCGATAGCCGCAATGCTCGAGAATCTCCTGGCCGATGAGCTGTCCCTCGCGGTCGCAATCGGTGGCCAGCCAGACGCGTGTGGCGGTGCGCAACGCCGCGCGAATGGCCTTCAGTTTCGCCGATTTGTTGCCGCCCGAGGCCGGTTTGGTGCCGTATAGCTCGTCGGGCCTCAGCAATGCCGCCGACCAGCGTTTCCAGGCCGGGTTCACGTCCTCCGGCTCGCACAGATCGAGCAGGTGACCCTCGGCCGGAAGGACGGCGCCATAGCGGCCCCCGACGGCGGCGCGGACATCTTTCGCCTGGCTGGATTTCTCGGTGATGACGATTTGATCAGTCATGACAAGCCGTCCGGGAGCATTCCGTGCCGGTGAGGCTGGTCGAACATAGTGTGAACATCCGAACACGGCAAGCCGATCATCGTCGGTAATGCCGAACCGGTTCCGAAGGTCCCTCGCTCATCCCGCATCGGCCAGGGCGCCGTCGATAGCGGCGAGAAACGGCGCTGCGAACGCCTTCAGCTTGGCCGCGCCGACGCCGTTGACCTCGGCGAACTCCTCTTCGGTGCGCGGGTGGCGGCGCGCCATGTCGATCAGCGAGCGGTCCGGGAACACGATATAGGCCGGCACTCCGCGCGCCCTGGCGAGTTCCAGCCGCAGCGCCTTCAGCACATCCAGCAGCGCCGCCTGACTATCGTTCAGCGGATGTTCCAATTGTTTCTTGCGGGTTTCGCGCGGCGCGGCGGACGGCCGTGCAACCACCGTCTCCCCGCGGTAGAGGAATACGCCTTCGCCCCGCAGCAGCGCGTGGCCCTTGCCGGTGATCGCAAGCCCACCATAGCCCGCGATGTCGAGCCGCAGGAACCCGGTCGCCACCATCTGGCGGATCAGCGAGCGCCACTCGTTCTTGCCGCGTGCCGCGCCGACTCCGAAGGTTGGCAGCCGGTGATGGCCGGTCCGCGTGATCTTTTCAGTCTGCGCCCCACACAGGATATCGATCACATGCGCCGCGCCGAACCGTTCGCCCGAGCGGTGGACTGCCGACAGGATCTTTTGCGCATCCTCGGTCCCGTCGGCACGCTCGGCCGGGTCGAGACAGGCATCGCAATTGCCGCAGGCCTCGATTTCCTCTCCGAAGTAATCCAGCAGGGCCACCCGCCGGCAGGCCGGCGCCTCGCAATACCCGAGCAAGGCGTCGAGCCGTTTGTGCTCGCGGCGCTTGCGCTCGATGCCCGCATCCTCGTCCTCGATGAACACCCGGCGCATGCGAATGTCGGCCAGGCCATAGACCATATGGGCTTCCGCGGGTGCGCCGTCGCGTCCCGCCCGGCCGATCTCCTGGTAATAGGCCTCGATGTTGCCGGGCAGGTCGGTGTGGAAGACATAACGCACATCCGCCTTGTCGATCCCCATGCCGAAGGCGATGGTGGCGACGATGACCACCCCCGGATCGGTCATGAAGATATTCTGGTGCGCCGCCCGTACCTCCTTCTCCATGCCCGCGTGATAGGGAAGCGCCCGTATACCGTCCGCCGTCAGCAGGGCGGCGGTTTCCTCCGTCTTCTTGCGCGACAAGCAATAGACGATGCCGCTCTCGCCTTCATGGCGTGCAATAAAGTCCCGTAACTGGCGCTTCCAGTCGCGTTTCATCTCCACCGACAGCTTGATGTTCGGACGGTCGAAGCCGAGGACGAAGGACTCCACCGAGCCCCCGAACAGCCGCTCGGCGATGTCCTCGCGGGTCACTTCATCCGCGGTCGCCGTCAGCGCGGCGATTGGAACCCCGGGGAACAGATCCCGCAATCCGCACAGGTCTTCGTATTCCGGCCTGAAGGCCGGTCCCCATTGCGAGATGCAATGCGCCTCGTCGATGGCGAACAGCTTCACCGGCAATCGTGCCAGTGAGGCCAGCATCGGCTCGGTCATCAGACGTTCGGGGGCCATGTAGAGTAGCCGCGTCTCGCCTGCCGCGGCCCGGCGCCAGGCGGCTATGTTGTCGGCACGCTCATTTGCGGAATTGATGCTGTCGGCCGCGACGCCGGCAAGCCGTAGGGCGGCGACCTGGTCCTGCATCAGCGCGACCAGCGGAGACACCACGACAGTGAGCCCATCCGTGATCAGAGCGGGAATCTGAAAACACAGCGACTTGCCCGATCCCGTTGGCATCACGGTGAGCACGTTGCGTCCGGCCAGGAGCGCCTCGATGGCCGCTTCCTGGCCCGGGCGGAACCCGTCGAACCCAAATACACCCCTCAGCACTTGGCGTGCGGCGGCTGTCTGCTCCTCCAACGTGCGCATCAGTGCCGAAACTGCGAGATGTCAACCGGAGATCAGGCGCCCGCCGCCCTCTTCAACGCGGCGGGCGGCCGGAACTTCAGAACCTTGGAGGCCTTGATCCGGATCGCTTCGCCCGTTTGCGGATTGCGGCCCTTGCGCGCCGGACGCCTGGTGATGGTGAAGGTGCCGAAGTTGCCGATGGTGTAGCGGCCTTCCTTCTTCGACTTCTTCAGCCCAGCCTCGACCTCGCCCAAGACCAGGTCGACCGTGTGCTTAGCCTCGGCCTTGCTCATGTTGCCCTTCCTGGCGACATTCTCGATGAATGCGGCTCTGCTCATGATGTGTGGCCTCTGTTGTTCCCCGAACCGAAACGGTCTCCTAAGGCCACTACATATAGTGGCCTTTTACCCATGTGTATACTACAGGCGGCTCCAAAGGCCTTGTTTTAAAGGTTGTGGGCAGGCGTTGAAAGCCATCAATGCGGTGGCTTGAGCGTGTTGCCATTCCGCGCGTATGCAGTTGACGCGGGTCGTGTGGTACACGCGGGTGCCTCGGCGATCGCATGCGCTGTTGCTCGTGAACTGTTGCATAACAGTGGTAATTGGTTGTACCGAAGCCGCGCCACGCTGCAGTGAGAGAGGCCGGAAATGAGAGGTTCAGGAAATGGCTATCGATGAAACTGGGCTCACCAAGGGTCGGGTAAGAAAATTGAACGCGCTTCGGAAATCTGTCGGTGACGACCTCGCCGAAGAAGTTTTCGCAAAGTGGTTAGAGCGCCAGGCTGCTTCACAAGCCAAAGACAAACCCGATCCCGTCGCAGTGAAGATCGTCGAGGCTCTCGCAGGCCTTGAGAATGAGCCGAAATTCAATCTCGGCAATCATGGTTACACACTGCGCCGCGCCAAAGGCAAGGGCGCGTCGGGCTTCATCGCATACAAGATTGAAAAGGCGAAATAAGCGCAATCTTCTCTTCTCAACGCATCACGGATCGCCTTGGTTTCTATCGGTCATTGGGAACAGAAATGCCTATTTCGTGGGTAGGAAGCCTGTTCGGGCTCCCTGCGGTGGCCCAACTATCCGACACGGCGGGTAAGGGATCCCCGCGACGTTGCCCACTTGTCGGTGGCGCACACCGTCACGAACGGATCAGGCCCGGCTGAGGCGCGGCGCCATCACGTCGCATCGCGGTCCAACGACTACCATGAGAGCGCCGCCGGCACCATATGGTTCCAAGACGTGGCGCTCCAAGCTGGGGCACATGAACAACGTAGACCGCGCACGCGGGCAGGAGTAAGGATTCGGTCGGGCCGCAGAAGCACGTCCGCCTCCCGCCTCCACGGCACGACCGAATCCTTACCCCCGATTCCTCGATTCGGTGGGGATGATGATTCCGATGTATGAACGGCGTCAGACGTGCGCTGGAGTTCGATTCCAAGTGTTTGCCAATCGTTTGCCAATCCGGCATTCTTGCGAATAGATGGCGAATCAAAACGCCAATCGTTTGCCAATCCGCTAACTTATTGCGTTAGCGGCGTTTTATTTGGTTGCGGGGGTTGGATTTGAACCAACGACCTTCAGGTTATGAGCCTGACGAGCTACCGGGCTGCTCCACCCCGCGTCAATGTTGAATGACGGTCGGCACGCCTCTTGGGAAGACGTCGGCCGCTTCGTGAAAGTCACTGGATGTCCGCCGCTGGAGATGCCCCTGCCCCCGACTGGTGATACCCGCCGCAGGGCACACCCAAGACGGATCAAGCGGCACGCAACGGGCGGCCCGGCTCCAACATCCCCGGCCTTGGCAGGCCCGGCGGCGACCTACTCTTCCACGCCTTAAGACGCAGTACCATCGGCGCTGAGGGTTTTCACGGCCGAGTTCGGGATGGGATCGGGTGTGGGCCCCTCGCTATGACCACCAGGCCGGCAAAGACCGGCTCGCGCCCCGCCCCAACAATAGCGCCACGTGACGTTAACTTTGGGGGAGGCCTGAAGGGTTGAGCATCTGGGGCACCGGCGGCGCATGTCAGGTGATCGGGCTGATCACCACACATGGCGATATCGCACGCCCGCAAGCGGGCGCTAATCAAGCCAATCGAGCGATTAGTACCAGTTAGCTTCACACGTTACCGCGCTTCCACACCTGGCCTATCAACGTGGTGGTCTTCCACGGCTCTCAAGGGAAAACTCGTTTCGAGTGGGGCTTCCCGCTTAGATGCTTTCAGCAGTTATCCCGTCCGTACTTAGCTACCCGGCGATGCCGCTGGCGCGACAACCGGTACACCAGAGGTACGTCCACCCCGGTCCTCTCGTACTAGGGGCAGCTCCTCTCAGTTTTCCAACACCCACGGCAGATAGGGACCGAACTGTCTCACGACGTTCTAAACCCAGCTCACGTACCACTTTAATCGGCGAACAGCCGAACCCTTGGGACCTGCTCCAGCCCCAGGATGTGATGAGCCGACATCGAGGTGCCAAACAACCCCGTCGATATGGACTCTTGGGGGTTATCAGCCGTTATCCCCGGCGTACCTTTTATCCGTTGAGCGATGGCCCTTCCACGCGGGACCACCGGATCACTATGGCCGACTTTCGTCTCTGCTCGACCCGTCGGTCTCGCAGTCAGGCAGGCTTATGCCATTGCACTCCACAGCTGATTTCCGACCAGCTTGAGCCCACCTTCGCGCGCCTCCGTTACTCTTTGGGAGGCGACCGCCCCAGTCAAACTACCCACCATGCAGGGTCCCGGATCCGGATAACGGATCACGGTTAGATGTCAGGAACAGAAAGGGTGGTATTTCAAGGGTGCCTCCACGTCAACTAGCGCCAACGCTTCAAAGGCTCCCACCTATCCTACACATTCTATCCCTAACACCACTGCAAAGCTGTAGTAAAGGTGCACGGGGTCTTTCCGTCTAACCGCGGGAACTTCGCATCTTCACGAAGAGTTCAATTTCGCTGAGTCGATGTTGGAGACAGCGGGGAAGTCGTTACGCCATTCGTGCAGGTCGGAACTTACCCGACAAGGAATTTCGCTACCTTAGGACCGTTATAGTTACGGCCGCCGTTTACCGGGGCTTCGATTCAGAGCTTGCACCCCTCCTCTTAACCTTCCGGCACCGGGCAGGCGTCAGACCCTATACGTCGTCTTGCGACTTAGCAGAGCCCTATGTTTTTAGTAAACAGTCGCTACCCCCTGGTCTGTGCCACCTCCGCCCGGTTGCCCGGGCGCAGGTACCCCTTCTTCCGAAGTTACGGGGTCAATTTGCCTAGTTCCTTCAACATCGTTCTCTCAAACGCCTTGGTATGCTCTACCTGTCCACCTGTGTCGGTTTAGGGTACGGTCTATACGCTGGGGCTATTTCCTGGAAGACCTAGGCCGCACATCCAATCCAATAAGGATGCACGACGGCCAGCCTTCGTCACCACCAGCAGGCCCAGGAATATTGACCTGGTTCCCATCGACTACGGCTTTCGCCCTCGCCTTAGGGGCCGGCTCACCCTGCGCAGATTAGCTTTACGCAGGAACCCTTGGACTTTCGGCGTGAGTGTTTCTCACACTCATCTCGCTACTCATGTCAGCATTCTCACTTCCGATACCTCCAGACCCCCTCACGAGAGCCCTTCACAGGCTTACGGAACGCTCCGCTACCATGCCATAAATGGCATCCGCAGCTTCGGTGCATGGCTTGAGCCCCGTTACATCTTCGGCGCAGGACGACTTAATCTAGACCAGTGAGCTGTTACGCTTTCTTTAAAGGATGGCTGCTTCTAAGCCAACCTCCTGGCTGTCTTGGTCTTCCCACATCCTTTCCCACTTAGCCATGACTTGGGGACCTTAGCTGGCGGTCTGGGCTGTTTCCCTTTTGACTACGGACCTTAGCACCCGCAGTCTGTCTGCCGCGCTATACTCACCGGTATTCGGAGTTTGGTTAGGTTTGGTAAGGTTATGCACCCCCCTAGCCTATCCAGTGCTCTACCCCCGGCGGTAAACACGCGACGCTCTACCTAAATAGATTTCGCGGAGAACCAGCTATTTCCGAGTTTGATTGGCCTTTCACCCCTAGCCACAGGTCATCCCGTGATTTTTCAACATCAGTGGGTTCGGTCCTCCAGTGCGTGTTACCGCACCTTCAACCTGCCCATGGCTAGATCACCCGGTTTCGGGTCTAATCCGTGTAACTAGTCGCCCTATTCAGACTCGCTTTCGCTACGCCTACACCTAGCGGCTTAAGCTTGCTACACAGACTAAGTCGCTGACCCATTATACAAAAGGTACGCCGTCACGGGCGCTAGGCCGAGGCCCAACCCCGCTCCGACTGCTTGTAAGCATCCGGTTTCAGGTGCTATTTC
>CBDDBU010000023.1:0-165000 GCA_965226045.1 Alphaproteobacteria bacterium | reverse complement strand
CCGTGCTGGCGAGGAAGCCCGGTGCGCTTCGTAACGGCGCGCCGTTCAAGGACTGGGCGCTGCCCGGCGCCCTGGGTCGCGTGCGCGTCCGGCTCGCCGGCCACGACGACGGCGACAGGCAGATGGTCGAGATCCTCACCGCCGTGCTGGCGGATGGGCTGGCGGCGGTGGAGGCCGCCTGTGCCGAGGCGCTCGCTGGCGGCGTGTGCAGCGCCGACGTCGTGCTCAACATCCTCAATCGTCGGCGCCAGCCGTCCGAGACGGCGCCGATCCCGACGCCCGCGAACCTGCGTCTTCGCTTTGAGCCGGTGGCCGATTGCACCCGCTACGACCGCTTGAGGGGGGTCGGCCATGGAGCGCCATGAGGTCCTGGAGATGATGGCCGCACTCAAGCTCGCCGGCATGCGCGACGCGTTCGACGAGGTGCTCGCCGACGGCCTCAAGCGCCAGCATCCGATGCAGCGAATCATCGGCGAGCTGTTGAAGGCCGAGATCGCCGACAAGCAGGCGCGATCCATCAAGTACCAGATGAGTGGCGCCAAGCTGCCGCTGGCCAAGGAGCTGGCCGACTTCGACTTCACCGACACCCCGGTCAACGAGCCGCTGGTCCGCGAGTTGGCGGTCGGCGGCTTCCTGGCCAACCAGCGCAACGCCGTGCTGATCGGCGGCACCGGCACCGGCAAGAGCCATCTCGCCGTCGCCATCGCGCGGGCCTGCATCCGCGATGGCGCCCGGGGCCGCTTCTTCAACGTCGCCGACCTGGTCAACCGGCTCGAGGCCGAAGCCCGCGCCGGCCGCCAGGGCCGGCTCGCCGATCAGCTGGCCCGGCGCGACCTCGTCATCCTCGACGAGCTCGGCTACCTGCCCTTCGCCCAAACCGGAGGCCAGCTGCTGTTCCACCTCGTCAGCCGGCTCTACGAGCGCACCTCGATCATCGTCACCACCAACCTGACCTTCGGCGAATGGCCGTCCGTCTTCGGCGACGCCAAGATGACCACCGCGCTCCTCGATCGTCTGACGCACCACTGCGAGATCATCGAGACCGGAAACGACTCCTGGCGCTTCAAGAATCGGTCCTAAAGGCAACCGATCCACCTGCGGCCCGGTCGCCCAGGTGGGCCCACAGGAACCTCCCACACGCGGTCCGCCGCCAGCCGCGTGGTGGGCGCGTCGGCCCGCGCGCGGGCCCCTCCTATGGACTACCTGTACGACCTCCGCCGTGCATCCCCAAAGGGGTCAACATTGCACGCCGATAGGGGGTCAATGTTCAACGCCGATTGACACCCTGGTCGAGGCGATGCGCGCGTCCTTCGCGATGCCGGGGGTGTTCCGGCCGGTCAAGGTGGACGGCGAGTGGCTGGTCGACGGCGCCCTGGTCAACCCAGTGCCTGTCTCCGTGTGCCGGGCCATGGGCGCGCGCATGGTTATTGCCATCAATCTCAACGCCGATATCATCGGCAAGGCCGGCCACCCCGATGAGGCGCCGCGCCGCGCCGCCGAACTCGACGCGGCGTTGCCGCGGGCATTTTGGCGCGGCGCTCGCGTCAACTCCGCCGTCCGCCAATTGTTCACGGGCGCGCAAGAGGGGCCCGGGGTGTTCGGGGTCATGGTCTCTTCGCTCAACATTATTCAGGACCGGCTGAGCCGGAGCCGGCTCGCCGGGGATCCGCCCGACGTGCTGCTGGCGCCGCGCCTCGGCCACGTCGGTTTGCTCGAATTCGACCGCGGCGCTGAATCGATCGACATCGCTCAGGCGGCTGTCGAAGCCGCGATGCCAGCCCTCTGCGACGCCCTGCGCGTGCTGGGCCACCATGCGGCGCCAACGGAGGCACGAGCGCCAGGATAGCGCCTAGAGATCGCCGCTGATGTAGCGGGGAAGAATAGCGCACCGCGGCCCCCAGCACGATGGCGCCAAGCCCGAAGGCAGCGGCGGCAAGCCACGGATTCCAAAGCATGCCGCTCTGCCCGCCCAGCACCGGCCATCCGATCCGATCAGCGATGGGCGTCACGACTTGTTCCGCGATCGGGAGGCTGGTCCACCACGACCAGAAATCGACGAGCAGACCCCACACCGTCGGCGCGGCGACGTAGAGGCCGTATCCGAGCAAGGCCAGTACCGCCACGATCGTGATGACGTAGAAGCCGATGATCATGCGGCCACCACGTTGACGCTCAAGCGTTCTACCCGCGGTGGCCAACGCGAGGGCGGGCCGCCGTGAGCGGCTCAGCCTCCGTTCATCGCCTCGCCAGTGCTCGCGTCGAACATGTTCACACGGTTGGCGCGGAAATTCACCCCCACCTGCGAGCCGACCGCGATCGGCTGGTGCACGTCGAGGCTCACTACCACATGTTCGCGCGCCTTCAGCAGCTCGGTCCCACCGTCGATGGTGATGAAGGCGTAGATCACGCCGCCATACGGCTCGCTGAACTCGATGCGCCCGTCGAGCAGCGCGGTGCCGGGCTCAGCCAGAATGACATCCTCGGGCCGGACGCCGAAGATGACGGGACCACGACCCGCGACCCCGCCGCCGTTCAGGAAGGGCTTGCCGGCGATGGTCGCGCCTTCGGCCGAGAGCTCGCCGCGAATGAAATTGATGCTCGGGCTGCCAATGAAGTCGGCCACGAACTCGTTGGTTGGGCGCTCGTAGATCTTGACGGGGTCCGCGACTTGCTGGATTAGCCCCTTGTCCATGACCGCAACCCGGTCCGACAGGATCAGCGCCTCCGCCTGATCGTGGGTGACGTACACCGTGGTGACCTTGTTGCGCTGGTGCAGTCGTTTGAGCTCCGTGCGCATCTGTTCGCGCAACTTTAGATCGAGGTTGGAGAGCGGCTCGTCCATCAGATAGCACAGCGGGTCACGCACCATCGCGCGCCCCAGCGCCACGCGCTGACGTTGCCCGCCCGAGAGTTTCGCTGGCTTGCGATGCAGCAGTTCCTCGATGTCAAGCAGTTTGGCCGTTTCTCGGGCCCGCTCAGCTGCGGCGGACTTTGTCATACCGCGCACGGTGAGGTTCAGCGTCATGTTCTCCAGCGCCGTCATGTGCGGATAGAGCGCATAACTCTGGAAGACCATAGCGATGTCGCGATCGCCCGGATCGATGTTGGTCACGTCGCGATCGTTGATCGAGATGGTCCCCGCCGTCGGCTCCTCAAGGCCGGCGATCAGACGCAAGGTCGTCGTCTTGCCACACCCCGACGGGCCCAACAGCGTGATGAATTCACCCTGTGGAATATCAAGATCGATATTCTTGACGGCTTCCGTCCCGTCGGCGAAGGTTTTTTTCAAATCCCTGAGCAGAACCGTCATGGCGTTTCCCTGTATCTCGTGCCCCCGCCCCGCTGCGGCGGCCCTCCGGCACACATATCACGGGGGCCTCGTGCCGACAACAGCCGGCGCTCCAGCGGGCGAAGAAGCGGCCGCCCGCCTCGTCGGTCACCACCGCCCGCTATGATCCGGGTAACACCGCCGATCGCTGGCGTTAACAGCCCGTTGAAAAAGGCGTCATTGACCGGGTTTCACGCCACGGCGAAGCATATCGCGGCGAAGGCGGTTTCGCCATCCTCCGAGACGATGAGGACGATCTGAACGACCAGGACGGCTCCAGCGGGCGTAACAAGCACGAACAAGGCGCCAATTCCGCCCGCCACGGCCTCCTTCGGGGTGCCGGCGCCGATGAGTTGGCGCATCAGCAACGATAGGTTGTGGCCGGCGACGTGAAGCAGGTATCGCTTGTGCACGTTCTCGCGGCCCCGAAGCCAGGTCCGGCGCATGCCGCCGCGATCGAGGTTGTGGGCAAAGGAGCGCTCGACGATCTCGGCGCGCAGCTTGAAGGCTTCCCTGGCCACCCCCGATAACAGCCGGGTCCGGTTGTTGGTGACCGCCCGGCGAGCCGCATCATCTCCGTGCCAGCGCGCAAAACCCTTCTGCTTGGGCTCGGAGATCCGGCTCTTCCAGGGGCCGTCGTCGAGCGCCTTCAAGACCAACCGTGAGTGGTAGCCCTTATCGGTCACACATTCGGCCGGATCTTCGGCCGTCGGCGCCACATCCACCGCCTCGAGGTTTGCCTCGGCCGCCGCCAGGGTCTTGGGAAGCGTTGTCGTATCGCCCTCGTCGGCCGGGTGCAGCTCCGCCGCCACCACCGCGCCGGTGTCCAGATCCACCGCGTGCTCGGGCTTGTAGGCCAGGTGCGTGGTGCCGTCCTTCATCTTGGCGATCTTGGCCTCGGGGTCGCTCCTGGAAACCCAGTCCTGGTTCGAGAGCTTCTTGCCCTTGCGCTTGCGGTCCAGACGCGCCAGGTCCTCAGCCGTGGGTGTCTCGATACCGCTCTCCTGGGCCAAGCGCTCCAGCATCCCCCGGTAACCCTCGCCCGTGTCCCTCCGTACGATGTTGCGCAGCGCCGCGTTGGCCTCCATGGTCGAGGCATCCACCCCGATGCGCTCGCCCTTCACCAGACCCGCCTCGGCGATCAGCGCCAGGACCCAGTCAAACACCGCCGTGTGGACTTCATGGGGCAGGCGCGCGCGGGTCCGTGACAGCCAGGAATGGTCCGGCACCCGTTCCCGCATCTCCAACAGCAGGAACTCCCGTAGCGACAGGGAATCCGAGCAGCGCCACGCCAGCCCACGCTCAGAGTCGATACCCTCGAAGTAGCCCACCAGGTGCATACGGAAGTAGCGCCCGGGTGGCACCGAAGGCGCCCCCATCCTGGCCGCGTAATAGGGCTGGCAGACCGCCTCGGCGAAGCCGTCGAAGCCGCCCTCGATCAGTACCAACTGCAGGCGGTCGTAAAATACATGACCTGGCGAGCGCGGCATCTCCGACCAGCTCACCATCAAGTCCCCCTGACGATCCTTCTGCTGTCCCATCGCCATCAGCGAACCCCCCTTCAGGCCAGGACACCAGAGAATCAGACCATGCCGACTTCGTCCAGGGAAGACTTCGTCAACGGGCTGTTAAGCCGAGTGCCACTCGCACATTAGCTTCCAAAGACAGGTTGGTTGCCTCCAAGAACAGGTTGGCCGTCACTGGAATGCAAAACACTTTGTACGACTGACCCCATCATCTAGCAGCCTGTCGGACTTGAGCCGGGAGTCGAAATAGGATTCGATGGTATCAGTTGATTTGCCCGCGCGTGATGGAGGCCGTCATGAGCAATTTCCGACCGGTCGACCGGGAGACGGGGTTTCTGCTGCCGCCGTCGGTGGAGGAATGGCTTCCCGAGCGGCATCTGGCGCGCTTCGTGGTCGAGGTGATCGAGCAGTTGGACCTCTCGGCGTTCGTGAAGGCCTATCGCGGCTCGGGCTCGGCGTCCTATCACCCGAGCATGCTGCTGGGGCTTCTGGTCTACGGCTACGCCACGGGGGTGTTTTCGAGCCGCAAGTTGGAGCGCGCGACCTATGATTCTGTCGCTTTCCGCTTCATCGCGGCCAACGATCATCCCGACCACGATACCATCGCCGCGTTCCGGCGGCGTTTTCTCGACCGGATCGAAGGGCTGTTCGTCGAGGTGCTGCTGCTGGCCCGGGAAGCCGGGGTGCTGAAGCTCGGCACGGTGGCGCTGGACGGCACCAAGGTGCACGCCAACGCGAGCCGGCACAGCGCGCTGTCGTGGAAACACGCCTGCGAGCTCGAAGCCCGGTTGAAGGCCGAGGTGGCGGAGTTGATGGCGTTGGCGGAGGCGGCCGATGGGGCGGATGTGCCCGACGGGATGTCGGTGCCCGAGGAACTGGCCCGGCGCGAGGATCGTCTGGCCCGCATCGCCGAGGCTAAGGCGGTGATCGAGGCGCGCGCGGAGAAGGCCGAGAAGACGGGCCGCAAGCCGGGCGGCCGTCCACCCGAGCCGCCGGTGGCCGGGCCCGGGCCGAAGGACCAGGTCAATCTGACCGACGCGGACTCGCGCATCATGCCGGTGGCCGGCGGCGGCTTCGAACAGGCCTACAACGCCCAAGCCCTGGTGGCGGCCGACAGCCTGCTGGTGGTCACCAACGACGTGGTCCAGGCCCCCAACGACAAGCGGCAAATCGAGCCGGCGCTGGAAGCGCTCGCCCGCCTTCCCGAGGCGCTGGGCGCGCCCGAGACCCTGCTGGCGGACAGCGGCTACTTCAGCGAGGCCAACGTGAACGCCTGCGCCGAGGCCGAGATCGCGCCGTTGATCACGCCCGGCCGGGAACGCCATCATCTCTCCTGGAAGGACCGCTTCGCCGGCGCGCCGCCGCCCCCGGAGAACCCGACGCCGCTGGAAGCGATGACACATCGACTGGCGACGCCCGAGGGCCGGCAACTCTACGCCCTGCGCAAGCAAACGCCGGAACCGGTGTTCGGCATCATCAAATCGGCCATGGGCTTCCGCCAGTTCTCGCTACGCGGCCTGGACAAGGTCACGGGCGAATGGAACCTGGTGACCCTGGCCTGGAACATAAAGAGAATGTTCACCTTGCAATACGCTTGAGCAGGCGGCCGGACTCCGTACCTCGCGAAAAGGAATAAGAGTATGCTCGCCTTGCGGCACGCGCGAGCAAGCGAACGTACTTCGTGCCCTCACGAGAGGGCATAAGAGTATACTCACCCTGCGGTACGCGCGGCCAAGCGACCGCACTCCGTGTCCTCACGAACGCTGTCACGGACCCGCGCGCGCCTGCCCCATGAAGTCGGAAGGCCCGCATCGGGGTGGATGCCTCGTGTTCGGCATCATCAAATCGGCCATGAGGCGCTCGATCCCATGACCTCTCCACATCGCGATCCGTCCACACCCATTCTCGCGGACCTCAGTCCGACAGGCTGCTAGATGGTGCTCCCATAATATTCTCGTTGACTTAAACCTCAAATTGAAAGGGGCAGCCGAAAGATCAATACCGCTATCGAATATCAACCTTGTACGGAGATGTCCCGGTCGATGTTGAAAAGTTGAGGTAGGTGTCGCTCTCCTGGAGCCGTTAGGCTCCGGGTGCTGCAAACCCAAGAGGGAGAACGACACCATGGGAAAGAATATCCGTAGTTCCAGTAGCCCGAAAGCCCTTGCCACCTCGTTTCCTATGCCGCCGCTGGCAGACGCGATGGACGCAGTCCGTCTCAGCGTGGATCGGTTCTGTCTCCTGGCCGGGGTCGAGGCCTTGGCCGAGATGATGGAGGAGGACGCCACGACCGTGTGCGGGGCCCGACATCGTCGCCATGGGAACCGTCGGGGTTATCGCTGGGGCCATACGCAGAGCGAGATCGGCGACCACGGCGGCCGCGTGAAAGTGCAGCGGCCACGGGTTCGCGACCATGCTGGCAAGGAGGTGGGTTTGGAGAGCTGGCAGGTGCTGCGCGACGGCAACCTGTTGCTCGAGTGGGCGCTCAACCTGATGGTGCTGAACGTGTCGACCCGCAAGTACCACCGCGCGGTCCGTCTGCCCGAGGGCGACCTGGCGAAAGCGCGTGGCGACGGCACCTCGAAGTCGGCCGTTTCCCGGCGCTTTGTGGCGCTGTCGCGCAAGAAGATGAAGGCCTGGCTTGCCTCGGACCTCTCGGAGCTCGACCTGCTGGTCATCCAGATCGACGGTCTGCATGTCGGCGACCATGTCTTGGTGGCGGCGATCGGCGTCGATGGCAACGGCGACAAGCATGTCCTGGCCGTGGTCGAGGGGGCGACGGAGAACACTGTCGTCGTCCAGGCCTTGCTCGACAATCTCCTCGCCAGGGGGCTCGATCCGACGCTGCCCCGGCTGTTCATCGTCGATGGCGCGAAGGCGCTCAGCAAAGCGATCCGCAACACCTTCGGTGTGGCCGCCGCCATCCAGCGCTGCCAGGTCCACAAGGGCCGTAACATCATCGAGCGCCTGCCCCTGCATTTGCATGCGAGCGTCAAGAAGGCGCTCCGTCAGGCCTGGGACCAGGACGACGCAGACAAGGCCGAACGGCTGCTGCGCAACCTGGCCCGGCGTCTGGAGCATGAGGAACCGGGCGTCTCGGGCAGCATCCTGGAGGGGCTGGACGAGATACTCACCGTCATCCGCCTCGGCCTGCCGCACGAACTCCGGCGCTCGCTCGCCTGCACCAACATCGTCGAGAACGCGCTCGGCACGGTGCGCCAGGTCACCCGCAACGTCAAACGCTGGAGACACGCCGAGATGGCGCTCAGATGGACCGCCGCCGGCCTGCTGGAGGCCCAGAAAACCTTCCGTCGCCTCAAGGCCTATCGTCAGCTGCCCATCCTCCGAAATGCTCTCCAGGAACACTTGAGAAAGGCTCAGGCCGACAGTGCCATTGAAACCATCATGAAGGCAGCATAGCATCATCAACCAGCGACGCCTGCCCCACGAATTTCAACAGAGATAGGGACATCGCCCCTTGTACCCGGACCGTTTGGTTTGTCGACGTTAGGCATGAATCCATCTTTAGTCGGCACGTGTTCGGTTAGAATAAAATATTGGCAGTGATTGCGATCCGGTCCGAGAATTTTTTGATATCCTGGTTGGTTAAATTCTGAAGAACTTGCCGGACAAATATCACATCACCGACGGGAATCTCATCGTTCATCAAGTCCAAAACCCGAAATTCTACGTTATCCGCTCTAAATCTCTGCTCGTTCTCTTCGATAATATCAGAAACAAGATCACACGCTATGTAACGGGTACTGTATGGCGCTATTATCGACCCCACGTTCAAGTCACCACACCCCAGATCTATGAGGATTCTTGTTTCACCAACTTCCCCGAGAAACTCCCTGATTCGACTTACATAACCATCAACTATTTGATGCTCAAATGGTCCGGCGCCCGAAAAGAACTCGCGATCACCATCTGAATTCGTACCCCAACGCCCTTCTCGGTAGATTTTCTCAAAACCCTCTTTGTTCGAGAGGCCAACGAACTTCTTGTCGACGGGCAACAAACGACCGAGCGCTTTTCGTACCTTCGGCCGATACCTTACTGGTGTGACCGCTCTAGCTATGTTCTTGATGATTGCTCTCATTGCCCAGCGAGCTCAGCCACTCGCTCGGGTCGCCCACGCCCTCAAACCGAGAGAAGTCCGCGGCCGACCATCATCAAGGCGCCTGCGGGCACCCCGATTTCGCGACCTCTACTTTACGGCACCGAGCGCTAGGCCGCGGATCATGTGGCGCTGCAACAGGAACACCACGATCACCACGGGGATCAGCTGCATGATGACCGCGCTGCTGATCGTCCCCCACAGCACGTTATAGAGATCCACCATCTTAAAGACCTGGATCTGCGCGGTGACAGCGTGCGACTGGGTTAGATACATCGCGAACAACAACTCGTTCCAGTCAAACATGAAGGTGAAGATCGACGTGACCGCGATGCCGGGCAACGAGATCGGCAAGATGATCCGCCAGATGACCGCCATCCAACTTAGTCCGTCCAGCCGTGCCGCTTCCTCGATCTCACGCGGCAGATCGAGAAAGAAGCTGCGCATCAGCCACACCGCGAATGGCAACCCGAAACCGACATAGATAATGATCATCCCGAGATGGGTGTCCATCAGGCCGGTTCGCTGGAACATCATGAAGTAGGGAAGGATAATAACCATCCCCGGCAAGAACCTGAGAGAGAGGATAACCAGCGAGAGCGTATCGGCCCCGCGCAGCTTCATGCGCGCAAGCGCATAGGAGCAAAACACCGCCAACAACATGGTAATCGTGGTCGCAGTGACAACAATGATCAGGCTATTGATCACTCCGTGCCCGAACTTGAAGCGGCCGAACGCCTCGAAGTAATGCTCCCAGGTTGGCTCGAACGACCATACCGGCACCTTTTGGTTGATCAGTTTGGTCGGCTTGATCGAGGTCAGGGTAATCCAATAGAGCGGCGCCAAGTAGATCGCCACGACAAACACCGCGACGACGTCAAGGGCCTTTCTCAGGGGTGTCCGGTGCATTAGGTCGCCGCCGGGGCCGCGCGTCGCGTCTCTTTTTCCTGGCGATAAAGCACGCGAAGGAAGCTGACGACGACGATGTTGATGGCGATGAGCAGCAGGAACCCGTACGCCGCCATGACGCCCAGTCGCCCAGCCTGGAACTGCGAGTACATATTGACGCTGGCCAGCAACGACGAGGTGCCCGGCCCGCCTCGGGTCAGCACCCAAGCGATATCGAAGACCCGGATCGCGTCGACCAGCCGCAGCAGCACGACGACCGTGACGACCGGCCAGATCAGTGGCAAGACGATGCGCCGCGTGTAGGTCCAGCCGCGTACGCGGTCAAGGCGCGCGGCCTCCACCACTTCGATCGAAATTCCCTGCATGCCGGCCAGCAGAATCAGCGTGACAAACGGCGTCCATTGCCAGACGTCGGTGATCATCAGCGAGATCAGCGACGACTCGGGCATGGTGTGCCAAGTGTAGCGGGCGAAGCCGACGGACGTGATCAGGTAGTTGATGATCCCGCTGATCGGCTCGTACATGAACCGCCACGTGAGACCCATGGCCACCGGCGAAATAAACACCGGGATGACGATCAGCGTGCGCAGGATGCCAACCCCACGCATGGTCGAATCCAGCAATACCGCGAGCATATAGCCGAGCACAAGTTGGATCGAAACAGTGGCCGTACACCATAGGCCGGTCAGCCACATCGTCTTCCAGAACGTCTGGTCTTTCGTCAGCAAGAAATCGAAATTGCGAAAGCCGATCCACTTGCCAGCGGCCGGGTTGAATAGATTCTCCACTCGAAACGCCATCATCCCCGCCCACACAAGCGGGTAGACCGAGAGTATGAACAAAATGACCAGAGTAGGGGTCACCAATAGCAGTGCTACCCGCCGCTCCGGCAGGCGACGTGGGTACGACGACACCGCCGCCGTACCCACGTTTTTCCTAGATGACACTCCGATCACACAGATCGTTTATCTTAAGAACGCACAGGTGGCGTTGACGTTAGCCGTAGTACCCGCCGTCAGACATGATCTGCGTGACACCTTCGTCCATCGCCTTGAGCGCCTCGTCCTGATTCTTCTCGCCAACCACGACGGCCGTCGCTTCATTGCCAACAAGATCGAAGCAAGCGAAGTTTTCCGGGATCCACGGCAAGCCGGGGGTCCCCTTCGCGAAGGACTTCTTGAGGCCAGAGAAGTAGGGCTGATGGGTGGCGTATTTATCCAATAGCGACAGCCGCGTCGGCTGACCCGTGTTGGTGCAAAAAGCCTCACCAATACGAGTGTCTGTGTAGTCGGCCGAATTTACGTGTTTGATCCACTCAAACGCTGCGGCTTGATCTTCACCCGAGGTGTTCACGTAGTACGCGAAGCCGCCCATTAACGGTTTGTTATCGCTTCCGGGCCTCGTGCCTTTGGGAACGATTTCAGTACCAAAGACGTCCGCGAACTCGGTGTACTCGGAATCAGTGAGGATCGAGGTTCCCCACTCGAACGGCGCGAAAACGGCTGTGCCATTCGCGAGCGCTTGGTTGGCCTCGTCATCAGCCGCATTCAGCGTGACCGGATGGCGATACGCCATAAGCCGGGTCAGGATATCCATGGCTTCGTGGCCGATATCAGTATTGAACTGCGGGTGATAACCGCCCGGCGACATGCTATCGAATGCCTCGCCTCCGAGCGTCTTCAAGATCTGATAGAACTCGAACCCCATATAAAGGCCACGCCGACCTGTACCGATAAAGCCGTACTGGTCCTGGTCCGGACGGTGCAACGCCTTGGCAACTTCAATGGCCTCTTCCCATGTCCCTGGATACTTGGTGATACCCGCTTCCTCGAACTTGTCCTTGCGGTAATAACCAAGCTTACAGTTGCCATCCCAGGTCAGGCCATAGGCCTCGCCATCGGGTGTTTGCGGCCAGTTGTACCCGTCGAGGATATTCTGAGGTACGTCGCTCATGTAATCCTCGGCCCACCCCGGGTCGGCCGCCAATGTCGGCCCAAAGCTTTCACATGCATTAATGCCCTGTAGCGCGGACCACTGCATTGCATCAGCTATGGCGGCGTTAAAGGAAGACGACTTTGACGCGGCGCGCATTTGGATCTTCGTGTAGCCCTCACCGACGGGCTCGTCGATCAGCTCAATCTCAACATTCGGGAACCGCTCAAGGAAGGTCGGAATGGTCGCGGCCGGGGGAATTCCCCAGCGCTGGCCGGAGAAGGTGATGCACGTCACTTTGCCGGTGAGCTTGTCGTCGGTGTACCAGCCCGGGCCGTGCGTATCGGCGCCCGCGGCGCGGGCCTCTCGCAAGTTACTGGTGACCGCCGCTCCCGCGGCCATCGCCGCTGAGGTCTGAAGCAAGCGCCGTCGCGTAATCTTGGCGCGCATGTCTTTGGCCTGCGCCATCGTCCGTTTGTATACGGTCTCGTTGTCCATACTCATGTGGTATCCCCTCCTAATATCCGTTGCCGCCCAGCCGCGTACCGGTCGCCGGGGGTGCGCACCCCCGGACCCATCAGTGCCACCGCAGCCGGGTGGCGCAACAATTACATCTGCTCTAGCCCCGTGTCCACAATGATCGCCCCCCGGCGGTGCGCCACCGGGGGGCGGAAATCATGAGGCGCGACGAACGTCAGTCGTAGTAGCCGCCGTCAGCCATCACCTGCCTGCAGCCCTCGTCCGCGGCCTTAAGCGCGTCCTCTGGACTCTTCTCGCCGACGATGGCCGCCGTCACCTCGTTGCCGACCAGATCGGCAAGCGTAAACGTCTCCGGCACCCACACGAAGCCCGGCGTCCCCTTCGCGAAGGACTTCTTGAGACCGGAGAAGTACGGCTGATGCGAGCTGTACTTGTCGAGCAGCGACAACCGCGCCGGCTGTCCCGTATTCGTCGCAAAGGCCTCACCGATGCGCGTGTCCGTGTAGTCGCCGGCGTTCAGGTGCTTCACCCACTCAAACGCCGCCTCCTTATCGGTGCCCGAGGTGTTTACATAATTAGCGAACCCGCCCATCAATGGCCGATGGTCGCTGCCGGGGATTGAACCTTTGGGGGTGATCTCGGTCCCAAAGACGTCCGCAAACTCGGTGAACTCGGGGTCGGTCAGAATCGAGGTGCCCCATTCCATGGGCGCGTACACGGCGGTGCCGTTGGCGAGCGCCTGGTTGGCCTCGTCGTCCGCCGCGTTCAGCGTTACCGGGTGGCGATACTCCATGAGCCGCAGCAAGAGAGCCATGGATTGGTGGCCGATGTCGGTATCGAACTGCGGGTTATAACCACCCGGCTCCAACTTATCGAACCAATCGCCGCCGAGCGACCTGATGATCGCGTACAGCTCGAGACCGGCATATAGCCCGCGCCGCGCCGTGCTGATGAAGCCGTATTCGTCCTTGTCCGGCCGGTGCAATGCCTTGGCGACCTCGATCGCCTCTTCCCAGGTCTCCGGCACCTTGGTGATGCCGGCTTCGTCGAACTTGTCCTTGCGATAGTAGCCGAGCTTGCAGTTACCATCCCACGACAGCCCATAGGTGTCGCCGCTTGCATCCTGTGGCAGGCGATACCCATTGGTGATGATCGGCGGCACGTCGTTGAAGTAATCCTCGGCGTAGCCGGGATCGGCGGCCAACAGCGGCTCGAAGGACTCCATCGCGCCGATCTGGCCGAGCGCCGACCACTGGTTCGAATCGGCGATCGCGGTGTTGTACGACGACGACTTCGACGCCGCTCGCATCTGGATCTTCGTATAGCCCTCACCGACAGGCTCATCGATCAGCTCGATCTCGACGTTGGGGAACCGCTCAAGGAAGGTCGGAATCGTCGCCGCCGGCGGCAGGCCCCAGCGCTGGCCGGAGAAGGTGATGCACACCACCTTGCCGGTAAGCTTGTCGTCGGTGTACCAGCCCGGGCCGTGCGTATCGGCGCCCGCGGCGCGGGCCTCTCGCAAGTTACTGGTGACCGCCGCTCCCGCGGCCATCGCCGCTGAGGTCTGAAGCAAGCGCCGCCTCGTGAGTTCGGCGCGTGTGCTCGTCGCTCGCGCCACCGTTTGTTTGTAAAGTGTTTCCTTGTCTGTACTCACCGTATCCTCCCAGTTTGATTCCGCGATCCCGCCTTCGGGGTCGCCCAGAGCCAACTACTCCCAGGACCGCGCATAGCGGGCGCCGCTGATGGTGTAATAACAATTACTATCCGCACCGGCCCATGTCCACGGCGATGTCCCTATCTCTGTTGAAATTCGTGGGGCAGGCGTCGCTGGTTGATGATGCTATGCTGCCTTCATGATGGTTTCAATGGCACTGTCGGCCTGAGCCTTTCTCAAGTGTTCCTGGAGAGCATTTCGGAGGATGGGCAGCTGACGATAGGCCTTGAGGCGACGGAAGGTTTTCTGGGCCTCCAGCAGGCCGGCGGCGGTCCATCTGAGCGCCATCTCGGCGTGTCTCCAGCGTTTGACGTTGCGGGTGACCTGGCGCACCGTGCCGAGCGCGTTCTCGACGATGTTGGTGCAGGCGAGCGAGCGCCGGAGTTCGTGCGGCAGGCCGAGGCGGATGACGGTGAGTATCTCGTCCAGCCCCTCCAGGATGCTGCCCGAGACGCCCGGTTCCTCATGCTCCAGACGCCGGGCCAGGTTGCGCAGCAGCCGTTCGGCCTTGTCTGCGTCGTCCTGGTCCCAGGCCTGACGGAGCGCCTTCTTGACGCTCGCATGCAAATGCAGGGGCAGGCGCTCGATGATGTTACGGCCCTTGTGGACCTGGCAGCGCTGGATGGCGGCGGCCACACCGAAGGTGTTGCGGATCGCTTTGCTGAGCGCCTTCGCGCCATCGACGATGAACAGCCGGGGCAGCGTCGGATCGAGCCCCCTGGCGAGGAGATTGTCGAGCAAGGCCTGGACGACGACAGTGTTCTCCGTCGCCCCCTCGACCACGGCCAGGACATGCTTGTCGCCGTTGCCATCGACGCCGATCGCCGCCACCAAGACATGGTCGCCGACATGCAGACCGTCGATCTGGATGACCAGCAGGTCGAGCTCCGAGAGGTCCGAGGCAAGCCAGGCCTTCATCTTCTTGCGCGACAGCGCCACAAAGCGCCGGGAAACGGCCGACTTCGAGGTGCCGTCGCCACGCGCTTTCGCCAGGTCGCCCTCGGGCAGACGGACCGCGCGGTGGTACTTGCGGGTCGACACGTTCAGCACCATCAGGTTGAGCGCCCACTCGAGCAACAGGTTGCCGTCGCGCAGCACCTGCCAGCTCTCCAAACCCACCTCCTTGCCAGCATGGTCGCGAACCCGTGGCCGCTGCACTTTCACGCGGCCGCCGTGGTAGCCGATCTCGCTCTGCGTATGGCCCCAGCGATAACCCCGACGGTTCCCATGGCGACGATGTCGGGCCCCGCACACGGTCGTGGCGTCCTCCTCCATCATCTCGGCCAAGGCCTCGACCCCGGCCAGGAGACAGAACCGATCCACGCTGAGACGGACTGCGTCCATCGCGTCTGCCAGCGGCGGCATAGGAAACGAGGTGGCAAGGGCTTTCGGGCTACTGGAACTACGGATATTCTTTCCCATGGTGTCGTTCTCCCTCTTGGGTTTGCAGCACCCGGAGCCTAACGGCTCCAGGAGAGCGACACCTACCTCAACTTTTCAACATCGACCGGGACATCTCCCATGTCCACAGTGATGCTGACGACGCCGCGCCGCGTATTACGGTCAGCAGCCCACGATCCTTCAACCGAGGCACTGAGTCCGCGCCGGTACGCGGTCGGGGCAAAAAGGTGGAAACGATAGCCAAATTGCGCTAAGCCGGGCTGAGCCTTCTGGCGGTTGGGAAAAGTTTTGGGAGGGGCGCGGTTCAATGGCTGATCTCAAGGTCACGGGAATTCAGAAATACTACGGCGACGTCCACGCCGTGCGCGGCGTCGACCTTGCCATCGCCGACGGTGAATTCGCGGTTCTCGTGGGGCCATCGGGGTGCGGCAAGAGTACGCTGTTGCGCGTGGTCGCCGGGTTGGAAGAGGTCAGCGAGGGGACGGTCGAGATCGGCGGGCGCGTGGTCAACGACGTCCGGCCCAAGGACCGGGACATCGCCATGGTGTTCCAGAACTACGCGCTCTATCCCTACATGTCGGTATTCGAGAACATCGCCTTCGGGCTGCGAGTGCGCAAGACCCCAGAAGCCGAGATGCGTCAGCGCGTCCAACAGGTGACCGAGCTTCTGGGGATATCCGAATTGCTGACCCGGCTTCCACGCCAGCTTTCCGGCGGCCAACGGCAGCGGGTGGCGATGGGGCGCGCGCTGGTGCGCGACGCCGCCCTCTATCTGTTCGACGAGCCGCTCAGCAATCTCGATGCGCAGCTGCGCGACGAGATGCGGACCGAGATGAAGCGGCTTCACCAAGACATCCGCAAAACCATGGTCTACGTCACCCACGATCAGGTCGAAGCGATGACACTCGCCGACCGGATCGTGCTTCTCAACGAGGGGCGAATCGAACAACACGGCGAACCGATGGAGCTGTACGAACGGCCCGCCACCCGCTTCGTGGCCGGCTTCCTCGGCTCCCCGCAGATGAACTTCCTCGAGGCCGAGCTTGTCGAGACAAACGGCGGGCTGGCTGTCAAGCTTGGTGCTGACGTCGTGCTCGCCCTGCCGGCGGCGCGAAGCGACAGCACGAAGTCGCACGCCGGCCGGCACGTAATCCTGGGCGTACGCCCGGAGCATATGATTAAGGCACGCGGCGAGCCGCGGCCGGAGGCGGCGGTGCTGCCGATTACTGTCGCGCTGGTCGAGCCGACGGGCTCGCGGACCTATGTCAACTTCGATCTCGCCGGCGCGTCGGTGCTCGCCGAACTCGATCCCGGTGATGTGCATGGACCTGGCGAAGACCTGACGCTACACGTGGACATGAGCCGTGCCGTGCTGATCGACCCCGCGACCGACCGCGTGCTCGCTTAGCGCGTGCGGCCAGGCCGGCGGCCTCAGTCGAACAGGGCGTCGATTTCCGCTTGAGAGCTTTTTCGGCTGAACCATTGGGCTTGGCCGGCGCGTCGTCGGTTGGCGGGTCATCGTGAGGGGCCGCGGCCGGCTCTGGCGCACACACGATCGGGGCGGCCGCCGGTTCGGACGCGGTGGCGGCAATCGGGACCGGGACCTCGTCGGGCCGTGGGGCCGCGACGGGCGCTGGGACCGCGACGGGCGTTGTGTCAGCGCTCGCATCTTCCCCGGTCGGGCCGAACATCGAGTCAACATCGTCCTGTGTGACGCCCTCGCCGTGAAGCTGCGGACCGTTCAAGAGCGCTTCATCCCCGGTCGACGCGCCGCCCTCGTGCGGCGGCTCGTCGGCAAGACCGTCGACGGCGCCGAGCAGGCTGCCGAGCCGATCGTCGATGAAGGTGAGGGTCTGCACCACCTTGCTGATACGCTGTCCGGTGACGTCCTGAAACGAGCAGGCCTCGAAGGTGTTCATGCAGGCCGCGTCGACTTCCGCCTTGGCCTCGGCATTCGAGAAGTCGGCGCTCATGATCGTCTCGGCCGCCTCCATGATCGTGTTGGTGGCCTCCTTGGTGGCCCGGACAATCTCGTCGAGCTCCTTGCCAGCGCGCGGGATGCGGTTCGACGTGATCTCGTTGGGTCGCGCGCGCCCGATTTCGAGGCGCGCCTGCTTGATGTGGTCGGCGAGGCTCTTGATCTCTCCATACATGGTGGTATTGATCGACGCGAAGTAGCTCTCCATGCACTTAATGAGGACCTCGGCGATCGAGGCGGCATCGGTGATGTGTGGCCGGATAGCGGTCCTCGGAGCGCAGGAGATCAACGAGATCGGAGAGATTGCTGGAGAGTTTTTCGACTTGCATCGGACAATGACCCACTGCGGCCGGCGTCGGTTCAGCATCCTCCGGGATGCTGAAGATCACGTTAATGTCGGCACGGGCGGCCGCTTGCTGGGTCACGAGGTCTTGGGTATATAGGACCCGCCGCGATTCTCGGTGAGCGAGTGAGCACAGTCCGCGCTGCTCGCCGGCACAGATACAGGTGTGACGCGACGGCGAGGATAGCCTGCGAGCGAGAGCCGACGGCTAGGTGCGGGTGCTTGGCCCGATGCGCGGGTGGAACGGGGATCGCGTCGGATGCGGGTGATTCGGTGTGGGCGGGATGCTTCCGTGGCGCTCGACGGTGCGGTCTTCGCCATCGGCAATTTCGACGGAATCCACTGCGGTCACCGGGCACTTATCGGTCGGGCCAACGACCTGGCACGGGCCAAGGGAGCGCCACTCGGCGTGCTGACCTTCGAGCCCCACCCGCGCAGCGTGCTAGGGGCCAACACGGAGCCATTTCGACTGACCTCATTTCGCGGCAAGGTACGAGAGATTGGCGCCCTTGGGGCCGATGTCCTGGTCGCCCTCCGCTTCAATATGGAGCTCGCGCGGGTGAGCGCGGAGAATTTTGTGCGCGACATCGTCGTCGGCCGACTACGCGCCAGTCATCTCGTGGTCGGCTACGATTTCGTCTTCGGCCACAAGCGCGCAGGCAACGCGGCGCTACTGCGCCAATTGGCCGCCACGGTCGGCTTCGGCCTGACCGTCGTCGATCCGGTTGGCAACGGTGACGAGGTGTTCGCGTCCGGCAGGGTTCGCGCGGCGCTGCGCGATGGCGATGTGCTTTTGGCGGCCCGCGTGTTGGGCCGGCGATGGGAAATCGAGGGCCGAGTGCGCGCGGGCGAGCGGCGCGGGCGGGCGCTCGGCTTCCCGACCATCAATCTCGATCTGGCGGACTACGTGCGGCCGCGCCTCGGTATCTATGCGGCGCGGGTGGCGCTGACGGACGACGCGGAGCCGCCGTGGCGCGATGCCGTCACCTACATCGGGTCGCGGCCGACGTTCGATGGTGAAAACGTGGTCCCAGAGACGCACATCCTGGACTTCGACGGCGATCTTTATGCGCGTCGGGCGCGGGTTGCCTTGATCGACTTCATCCGGGCCGACCACCGGTTCGAGAATGTGGCCGCGCTGCGCGAGCAGATGGAGAGCGACTGCGCCGCAGCGCGGTGCATTCTTGCCGATCCCCCCACCCTCCAGCCCGAAGCCGCGCACCCGCCGGCCCGACGCGGGGCACGGACATGACCGACTACAAATCGACCATTCTGCTGCCAAAGACCGCGTTCCCGATGAAGGCCGGACTGGCTGACCTGGAACTGCGCCTTCTGGCGCGCTGGGACAAGCTCGATCTCTACCGCCAGCTGCGCGAGAACGCGCGCGGGCGCGAGCGATTCGTGCTGCACGATGGGCCGCCATACGCCAATGGGCACATCCACATCGGCACGGCGATGAACAAGATCCTCAAGGACATCGTCACCCGGGCGCAGCAGATGCTGGGCAAGGATTCGAACTATGTGCCGGGCTGGGATTGTCACGGCCTGCCGATCGAATGGCAGGTCGAGCAGCGCTACCGCGAGGCCGGCCGCGACAAGAACGATGTGCCGATCATCGAGTTCCGCCGCGAATGTCGCGAATTCGCCGAAGGCTGGATCGAGGTGCAGCGAGCCGAATTCCGTCGCTTGGGGGTCGAGGGCGACTGGCAACACCCCTACACCACCATGTCGTTCGAGGCCGAGGCCCAAATCGCGGCCGAGGTGCACAAGTTTCTGATGAACGGCGCCCTCTATCGCGGCGCCAAGCCGGTGCTGTGGTCGATCGCCGAGCGGACCGCGCTGGCCGAGGCCGAAGTCGAGTATCAGGCCCACAAATCGACGACCATTCACGTGCGATTCCCGGTCCTGGAGGCGACGCCCGCCCGCCAACTGCACGGCGCGAGCCTAATCATCTGGACGACGACCCCGTGGACGATGCCCGGCAACCGCGCCATCGCGATCAAGCCCCACGCCCATTACGTCCGGGTCCGGGTCGAGGAGATCGCGGAGCGCTCGCGTGCGCTCGTCGGCGAGGAGATCGTGGTCGCCGAGCCACTACTTGAGGCCACCTGCGCCGAGACGGGCATCACCACCCACCGGGTTGTGGCCCAGTTCAATGGCGCGGTCTTCGCGGGCGCCCGCTGCGCCCATCCCTGGCGCGGGCTCGGCTACGATTTTGACGTGCCGGTGCTAGCCGCCGATTTCGTCGCGATGGATCAGGGCACAGGGCTGGTGCACATCAACCCGGGTGCGGGCGCCGATGACTTCGACCTCGGCAGCGCGCACGGCCTGGAGGTGCCTGACACGATCGACGAGGGTGGCCACTACCGAGCGGACGTGCCGCTGTTCGCCGGCAAGCACGTGTTCGAGGTCGATCGCGCCGTCAGCGAGAAGCTGGCCGAGGTCGGCGCGCTGCTCGGTCGGGGCACCTTGGTCCACAGCTACCCCCACTCGTGGCGCTCGAAGACGCCCCTAATCTTCCGCAATACCCCGCAATGGTTCATCAGCATGACCACGACGGGCCTGCGCGAGACGGCGCTGGCCGCCATCCAGGAGGTGCGCTGGGTGCCAGCGGCGAGCCGCAATCGTATCCAGGCGATGGTCGCGGGCCGCGTCGAGTGGGTGCTGTCGCGCCAGCGATCGTGGGGGGTGCCGATTCCGCTGTTCGTCGACCGCCGCACGGGCGAATCCCTACGCGACGCGAACGTGAACGAGCGCATCTGCGCGATCTTCGCCGCCGAGGGGTCGGACGCTTGGTTCACGGGCGAGGCCGCGCGTTTCCTTGGAGACGACCACGATCCCGCCGACTACGAGATGATCCAGGATATCGCCGAGGTGTGGTTCGATTCGGGCGCGACCCATGCCTTTGTCGTCGAACCGCGCGAGGATCTGACATGGCCGGCCTCGCTCTACCTCGAAGGCAGCGACCAGCACCGCGGCTGGTTCCAGTCTTCGCTGCTAGAAAGTTGTGGCACCCGGGGACGCGCGCCGTTCAAGGCGGTGCTCACCCACGGATTTGTCATGGATGGGGACGGCCGCAAGATGTCCAAATCTCTCGGCAACGTGATCTCGCCGCTCGATATCATCGAGCGCTACGGGGCCGAGATTCTGCGCATCTGGGTGGCGTCGAGCGACTATACCGAGGATCTGCGCATCGGACCCGATATCATCAAGCATCAGGTCGATTCGTACCGCCGCCTCCGGAATACGCTGCGTTATCTCTTGGGCAATCTCGCCGACTTCAGCGAAGCGGAGCGGCTGCCGTACAAGGAGATGCCGGAGCTCGAGCGCTGGGTGCTGCACCGCCTCAACCGGCTCGATGATCTGATGCGCCGCTCGACCGACGATTTCGATTTTCACTCCCAATTCACCGCGCTCTATACCTTCTGCACCGTCGATCTCTCCGCCTTCTATTTCGACATTCGCAAGGACTCCCTCTATTGCGATAGCGCTGGCGGCACGCGGCGGCGCGCAACGCGCACTGTTCTCGATCAGCTCTTCTCGTGCCTCACCGCTTGGTACGCCCCGATCCTCTGCTTCACTGCGGAGGAGGCGTGGCTGGCGCGCTGGGGTGAGGACGCAGACAGCGTCCATCTGCGCACCTTCCCCGACGTTCCGGCCGACTGGCGCGACGATGAACTGGCCGCGCGCTGGGACCAGATCCGCGCGTTGAGGCGGGTAGTCACCGGCGCGCTGGAGATCGAACGGAAGGAGAAACGGCTCGGGTCGAGCTTGCAGGCGCATCCCAAGGTCCACGCGGACGCCGCGTACCGCCGCGCGCTCGAGGGCGTCGATCTGGCCGAGATCGCGATCACCTCGGGGGCGACGCTGGTCGACGCCCCCCCGACGACCGACGGTTTCACGGTCGCCGAGGTGCCCGGCGTCACGGTGATCTGCGAGGTCGCCGACGGAACCCGCTGCGAGCGCTGCTGGCGAGTGCTGCCCGAGGTCGGCCACAGCGGCCAGGACGGTGAGAGCGACGATCTGTGCGGTCGCTGCACGACCGTGATCGCCGAGGCCGCGGACACCCCGCCGGCAGCCTGATGGCTCGCATCGGTCTCGGCGCCGCCCTGATCGTTTACGTGCTCGATCAGATCTCCAAGATCGTCCTTGTCGAGCACATGCAGGAGGTGGGGCGCCAAGTGGTCATTCCCGGCCTGTTCAATCTCGTCATGGTGTGGAACACCGGGATCAGCTTCGGTATCGGCCGCGACGGGGGCCCGATCGCCGCGTGGATACTCGCCGGACTCGCGTTGATCATCGCGGTCGGGTTGACGCGCTGGCTCATGAGCATCCGCCGACCGAAGTTGGCGCTCGCCGTCGGCCTCATCATCGGGGGCGCCCTCGGCAACGCGACCGACCGTGTCGCGCGCGGGGCGGTCGCTGATTTCTTCGACTTCCACCTTGCTAACACGCATTGGCCGGCCTTCAATATCGCCGACTCCGCGATCGTAGTTGGTGCGATAACGCTTCTCGTCGATGGCTTGTGGCGGCGCCGGAATACGAATAAGAATGAACCATGACGGGGCGTGAACTGAACGACACCAAGGTTCGCCCGCGCATCGGCCTCATCGTCGCAGTCGGCTTGACGTGGGCGTCAATCGTTGGGCTCACTGGTTGCGAGCAGGGCCGCGACGCCCTTGGGCTGAACAAAAAGCAACCCGATGAATTCGCGGTGGTGACGAGAGCGCCGCTGGTGATACCGCCCGAAGCGACGCTGCGTCCGCCTCGGCCGGGCGCGCAGCGGCCCCAGGAGTACCAACCGAGCGAGCAAGCCCAAGTGGCGTTGTTCGACAATGTCGAAACGCCAGCGTCGGACCAGAGTGGCGGGCCCTCGCAGGCGGAACTCGCCCTCCTCCTCCAGGCCGGGACCGAACGCGCCGATCCCAACATCCGCGCGCTCCTACGCCAGGAATCGTCGGCCTATGTCCGTCGCGATGCGCGCTTCGTCGATCGGCTGATGTTCTGGCGTGGCGCCCCACCGGACGGAGAGGTGGTCGACGCCAGCAAGGAGGCCGAGCGCCTGCGGAAAAATGCCGCCACGGGACAAGCGGTGACCGAAGGTGAAACACCGGTCATCATCGAACGCAAGAGCAAGGCATTGCTGGAGGATGTGTTCTTCTAGGCGCCGCGCGTGAGACTGGATTTCGCGGCGCCCCAGGGGTGGATAACCGGGGAGGGACAAGATGGAGCGCAACCAGATCATCCGCTGGGTCGCCGGCATCGCTGCGGTCATCGCCGTGATCGTTCTTCTGATATACGCCTGAGCCATCGAGCGGCGCGCCCGCCTCTTCGCGCAGCGTTGATTCGCGACCGCTTGCTAAGCGCGCGGCGTCCGCCATATTGAGGCGGTATCGGCTTCACGGTGGTGAGCGATGGCGGAACAACAGGCGAGCCGAGTGCCAGTGGCCCTCCTGGCCCTGGCCCTGGCCCTGGCCCTGGCCCTGGCCCTGGCCCTGGCGGTGGCCCTGGCGGTGGCGGCGGTGGTCGCGCACCCGGTCCGGGCCGGATTGTTCAATCCCGAGACCGCGACGCTCGCCAATGGCCTCGAGGTGGTCGTCATTCCCGACCACCGAGCGCCGGTGGTCACGCACATGATCTGGTACCGGGTCGGCGCGGCCGATGATCCGTCCGGCAAGTCCGGCCTCGCTCATTTTCTTGAACACCTTATGTTCAAGGGCACGCCGAGCGCGCCGGGCGACACTTTCTCGGCGCTGGTCGCCGGCCGTGGCGGCGCCGAGAACGCATTTACCAGTCTCGACTACACAGCCTATTTTCAGACCGTCCCGGTCCAACAGCTCGATGCGGTAATGCGGCTGGAGGCGGACCGCATGGTCAACCTCGTGCTCAGGGAGGACGAGGTGGCGCTCGAGCGTGAGGTGATCCTCGAGGAGCGGCGCAGCCGTACCGACAACGATCCCTCGGCGCTGTTGAGCGAACAGATGAGCGCCACCCTTTACCTCGCCCACCCTTACCGTATTCCGGTGATCGGCTGGGAGCACGAGATGCGCGGGCTGACACTGGACGACGCGCGCGCGTTCTATGAGCGCCACTATGTGCCGAGCAACGCAGTCTTGGTGACCGCGGGCGATGTCACCCTAGCCGAGGTCCTGCCGTTGGCGGAAGCCCACTACGGGACCCTCCCAGCGCGCGCGCGGCCGCCGCGCGATCGCGCGCAAGAA
Organism: Alphaproteobacteria bacterium; assembly: GCA_965226045.1. Lineage (GTDB taxonomy): Bacteria > Pseudomonadota > Alphaproteobacteria > VGEJ01 > VGEJ01 > CBDDBU01. The sequence continues at coordinate 141,048 of CBDDBU010000023.1, read as the reverse complement.
CCGCCACAGCGCGCCAACCGTCGCGTGGAGTTCCGTGATTCGCGCGTTACGCGCGCCAGTTGGCGGCGCATCTACATTGCGCCGTCGGCCAATCGTGGCGCCACCGAGCATGCGCTGCCGCTGATGCTGCTCGCCGATATCCTCGGCGGCGGGTCCAACAGCCGCCTCTATCGCGCGCTCGTGGTGGATCGCGAGCTCGCGGCCGGAGCGGGCAGCTTTTATTCGATGAATCGGCTCGATGATTCACAATTCGGCATCTATGCCGCGCCCAACCCGGGAGGCGAGATCGCGGACATCGAGGCGGCGGTGGCCGAGGTCGTCGCCGAACTGCTGGCAGAGGGCGTAACCGAGCAAGAGTTGGAGCGCTCCAAGCGCGGCATGCGTGCGAGCGCAACCTACGCGCGCGACAACATGCGCGGGATCGCGCATATTTTCGGCGTTACATTGCTGACCGGCGCTACCATCGAGGACATCGAGAGTTGGCCCGAGCGCGTCTCAGCCGTGACGGCGGCCGAGGTCGCGGCCGCCGCCCACCATGTGCTCGACGGCTACCACGTGACCGGGCTGCTGCTGCCAGAGCTGGCCGAGGCGGAGACAGCGCGATGAATGCACCCCTGCGCAAGCTGTTCGCCGGGACGCTGTTCGCGGTGTCGGCCACCCTGATCGCCACGGCGGGCGCTTTCGCCCTCGAGATTCGAGAAATCGAGAGTCCCGGCGGAATCCGCGCTTGGCATGTCCACGAGCCGTCGATTCCCATCATCGCCGTCGAGTTGGCCTTTCGCGGCGGCTCGCTGCTCGACCCCACGGGGACCGAGGGCCTCGCCCACATGGTCTCCGGCCTGCTTGACGAGGGCGCGGGCGAGCTCGATTCGCGGGCCTTTCAGGAGCGCCTCGCCGACCATGCTATCGAGTTTTCCGCCCACACCCGCCGCGAGACCTTTGACGTCAGCCTGCGCACCCTGACCGAGAACCGAGAGGAGGCATTCCGGCTGCTCGGCCTCGCGCTCACCAGCCCTCGCTTCGACATGGAGCCGGTCGAGCGCGTTCGCCGCCAAATTTTGTCGAAGCTGAAGCAAGACGAAAACGACCCCGGAGAGATCGCGGGGCGCACGTGGCAGCGCGTGGCCTTTCCGAATCACCCTTTCGGACGGCCACCGCACGGCACCGCCGAGAGCGTGCAGGGCGTCACGATCGCGCAACTAGGCGCTTTCGTCGATTCGCGACTCGCGCGTGACAACGTGGTCATCGCGGTGGTCGGCGATATCGACGCCGACGAACTCGGCCGCCTCCTGGACCTCGCGCTCGGCGATTTGCCGGAGGTGGCGGCATCGACCGACATCGCCGCGGCCTGGCCAGTGCGGGGCGGCGCCACCATCGTCGTCCGCCAGGACATTCCGCAGAGCATCGTCCGGTTCGGCCTTGGCGGGTTGGCGCGCGACGACCCAGACTTCTACGCCGCCTACGTGATGAACAGCGTCCTCGGCGGCGGCGGGTTTACCTCGCGCCTCTATCATGAGGTGCGGGAAAAGCGCGGGCTTGCCTACTCCGTCTACACCTATATCCAGACCTTTGATCGCGGCGGCGTGTATATGGGCGGCGCCGCGACCGCCAACGAACGGGTCGCCGAAACCATCGCCGTGATCCGCGAAGAGCTCGATCGCCTCGTCCGCGACGGCGTGACGGCGGAGGAACTGCGGCGCGCCAAGGACTACGTGATCGGCGCCTATCCGCTGCGACTTACCAGCAATGCCAGCATCGCGAATGCCCTCATCAACATCCAGCTCGACGACCTCGGCATGGACTATCTCGAACGTCGCGCCGCCGAGATCGAAGCGGTGACAGGGGCGGACGTGCATCGGGTCGCGCGCCGCTTGATCCGCACCGATGATCTGATCGTCGTCGTGGTCGGCGATCCCGCGGGAATCGACGCCTCAGACTGAGCGTCCGGGGGGCCGCGTTCCCTGCCCAAGGGATGGGGCCTATAATCATCGAGGCGGCAACCTCCCGCCGCCCCTCTTTGGCGACCACTACCTGGGCTCACGGTCTTGGACTACACCCACGCGGTTGAAACCTGTTTCACCGAAGGCGTCGGCGAGCACGGCCTTGATCGCGCGGCGTTCGAGGCCCATCTGGGCGCGACCGAAGCTCCGCGCGCCCGGCTACGCGAGCAATGGCGCACCGGCACGCTGCCGATCTTGTCGGTGCCCGCGCGCCGCGACGATATCGCGCCGATCCGCGCGGCCAGCGCCGCGCTGGCCCAGAGCTGCCGCCGCTTCGTTTTGATCGGCGCTGGTGGCTCGAGCCTGGGCGCCCAATGCCTCGCCGATCTCGCTGGGGCGCGGCGGGCGGCGACCTTCGTCTTTCTCGATGGGCTCGACGGCGATTCCCTCGACGATGCCCTCGCGGCCCAAGACTTGGACGCGACCGGGTTCATCGTGATCTCGAAGTCCGGCGGCACGGTCGAGACGCTGGCGCAAACCATGGTTGCCATTCGCGCCGTGGAAACCGCGGGAATCAAACCGCTGGCCGAGCGTTTTCTGATCGTGGTGGCGCGCGGCGAAAATCCGTTGCGGCGCTTGGCCACGCGTTTCGACCTTCCCGTACTCGACCACGACCCCGGGATCGGCGGGCGCTACTCGGTGCTGAGCGTGGTGGGAGCGCTGCCCGCACTGCTGCTCGGCCTCGACCCGGTCGCGCTGCGCGAGGGCGCCGAGGCTGCGCTAGGGCGCTCGCTCGACGATCCGATCGACGAGGCTCCCGCCGCAGTCGGCGCCGCGCTTTCGGTCGGGCTTTGGCGTGAGCGCGGAATCAACGAGAGCGTCCTCATGCCCTACGCCGATCAATTGCGGCGGCTGGGGGCCTGGTACTGTCAGCTCTGGGCCGAAAGCCTGGGCAAGGGAGGCCAGGGAACGACGCCTATCCAGGCGCGCGGCCCCGCCGACCAGCACAGCCTGTTGCAGCTTTTCCTCGACGGGCCGGCCAACAAGCTCCATACGCTCATCACCGTCGACACAGCGGGCACCGGCGCCCAGGTGCCGAGCGATCTGGCGGCCGCCATGGGGCTTGGTGTCATCGGCCACCATCGCATCGGCGACATTGTCGCCGCGCAGGCGCGCGCGACCGCCGAGACGCTCGTCGCGCGCGGCCGTCCGACCCGTGTGATCGGGTTGCCGTGGCTCGATGAACGCGCCCTCGGCGCCCTGTTCATGCACTTCATGTTGGAGACGATCATCGCCGCCTGCCTGCTCGGTATCGACCCATTCGACCAGCCCGCCGTCGAGGAGGGCAAGGTGCTGACCCGACGCTACCTCGAGGCGGCGGTTTGACGATCCGCAAGCTTGATGAGGCGGTCGTCAACCGGATCGCGGCTGGCGAAGTGATCGAGCGGCCGGCCGCCGCCGTCAAGGAGCTGGTGGAAAACGCTATCGACGCCGGCGCACGACACATCGACGTCGATCTCGAGGGCGCCGGGCGCGATCTGATCCGTGTGCGCGACGACGGCGCCGGCTTGGAGGCTGACGAACTCACGCTCGCGATCGAACGGCACGCGACCTCAAAGCTCCCCAACGACGATCTCGAGCGCATCTCGACCCTTGGCTTCCGGGGCGAGGCGTTGCCATCGATCGGCGCGGTCAGCCGCCTGCGCATTACCTCGCGGACCGGGGCTTCGGACGAGGCCTGGGAGATCGCGATCACCGGCGGCGAACGTACGCCGCTGGCGCCGAGGGCGCATTCCATGGGCACCACCGTCGAGGTGCGTGATCTATTCTTCGCCACGCCCGCGCGGCTCAAATTCCTCAAGAGCGAGCGGGCCGAGCTTGAGCAGGCGCGCAACGCGGTCAAGCGGCTCGCGGCCGCGCATCCAAACATCGCCTTCACGCTGCGCCACGGCGAGCGGCGGCTGCTGGACCTCGCCGCCCAGCCGGGCGACCTTTTCGCGGCGCGGCGTTCGCGTCTAAACGACCTACTGGGTCGCGATTTCAGCGAGAACGCGATCCCCATAGCGGCCGAGCGCGGCGATCTGCGGCTCTCTGGCTATGCCGGTCTTCCGACCTACAGCCGGGGCAGCGCCAGCGCTCAGTTCCTATTCGTCAATCAGCGGCCGGTGCGCGACAAGTTGCTCGCCGGCGCCGTGCGCGGCGCCTATCGCGACGTCTTGGCCCACGACCGCCATCCCGTGCTGGCGCTGTATGTCGAGGCGCCGGCCAGCGCGGTCGATGTCAATGTCCACCCGGCCAAGAGCGAGGTCCGGTTCAGGGATGCCGGTTTGGTGCGCGGCATGATCGTCGGCGCCCTCAAGCATGCCCTTGCCGAGGCCGGGCATCGCAGCTCGACCACGGTGTCGCGGGCAGCGCTGGGAGCATTCCAGCGCGGCCCCGCGCCACACCATACTCGCGGGGTGAGCAAGGCCGCCGTCGCCTATCAGGCGCCGTTGCCGTCAGCCGGGGGCGATGTCGCGACCATCGCCCCCCCTTCTGGGCGTGCCGACCAGGACGCCGCCGAGACAGACCTGACGTATCCTCTGGGCGCGGCGCGCGGCCAGGTTCACGAGACCTATATCGTCGCCCAGACCGAGAACGGCATCGTTATCGTCGATCAGCACGCCGCCCACGAGCGGCTGGTCTACGAACGCGTCAAGGCCGCGCTCGCCGGTTCGGGCGTCCCCACCCAGGGACTTCTCATTCCCGAGGTGGTGGAGCTCGACGAAGCGGACGTGGCGCGCGTGGCTGAACGTGCCGACGAGCTCGCCGAGCTTGGCTTGGTCCTAGAGCCATTTGGCCCCGGCGCGGTGGTCGTTCGCGAGGTGCCTGCGGCGCTCGGGCGGACCGATGTGGGCGCGCTCGTGCGCGACCTCGCCGACGACATCGGCGAGCTCGACCGCACGGCGCACCTTCGTGAGCGGCTCGACGCGGTGTGCAGCACCATGGCCTGCCATGGCAGCGTACGAGCCGGTCGCCGGCTCGCGCCCGAGGAAATGAACGCACTGCTGCGCGAGATGGAGCGGACGCCCAATTCAGGCCAATGCAACCACGGGCGCCCCACCTACATCGCCCTCGATCTCGCCGACATCGAGAAGCTGTTCGGCCGCCGCTGAGCCAAGGCCCGAACCAGCTACTAGCCGGATGGCGACGGCGTCGCGTGGCGGAGGAAAACGAGTCGGGTCGCGCCGTAGCCGCGCTCGTCCACCGGGACGAACCCAGGCGGTGGCTTGAACGCCTCGTTCGCGGCGAGCTCGACGACGGCGAGGGCGGCGGCGGCGAACCAGCCGTTCGCCCGCAAGGCCGCTAGCGCGGCGCCTGCCAGGTCGTGGCGATAGGGTGGATCGAGGAAGGCCAGCTGGCACGGGACCGCCGCGAGCCCCGGACGGGCGGCCGCGCGATCACGCACGCTGATCCGTGCCGCCACTCCGAGCTGTTCGGCGTTGGCCCGAATTGCCTCCCGGGCGACCCGATCGCGCTCGAGGAAGATCGCGTGCTCGGCTCCGCGCGACAGCGCTTCGAAACCTAGAGCGCCGCTACCGGCGAAAACGTCGACGACCTGGCACCCAACCAACTCAAGGCTGCGCGCCCAGGCCGCATGGGCGAGCACGTTGAACAGGGCTTCACGCACCCGATCGGCGGTCGGGCGCACGCTCCGGCCCGGCGGCGCCGCGAGCCTGCGCCCCCTCAGTTCGCCCCCGGTCAGGCGCACGAGTTTATGGACCGTCGGGATAGGGCGCGGCGACGAGCGCGGCTTCGACCAGGTGTTCCGGCACTGCGGCGACAGCGCCGCGCTCCAGGCGTCCGAGCTCGAACGGACCGTAGCTCACGCGAATGAGCCGGTTCACCTCGAGCCCGAGGTGCCCCAGCACCCGGCGGACCTCCCGATTCTTGCCCTCACGCAGCGCCACGGTGAGCCAGCTATTGGCGCCGTTGGCGCGTTCGATCTCCACCGCGATGGGGCCGTAGGCGATCCCGCGAACGCTGATGCCCTCACCCAGCGCCGCGAGCGCGGCGGCCTCGACGCGGCCGTGCACCCGTGCCCGGTAACTGCGCAAAAGACCGTAGCTTGGATGGGCGAAGCGCTGCGCGAGATCGCCGTCGTTGGTCAACAACAACAGCCCCTCACTCGCAAGATCGAGCCGCCCGACGGCGATCACGCGCGGAAGATCGCGGGGCAACATCTCGAATACGGTCGGCCGCCCGCGCGGATCGGCCCGAGTCGTGAGGAGGCCCGGCGGCTTATGATAGAGCCAGAGCCGTCGGCGCTGCGGCGGACCGACGGGCTCGCCATCGACCCGAACGACGTTATCCGGTCCGACGTTAAGCGCCGGCGAGGTTAGCACCGCGCCGTCGATAGAGACCCGCCCTGCGGCGATCCAACGCTCAGCCTCGCGGCGCGAACAGAGCCCCGCCCGCGCCAAATGCCTGGCAATGCGCTCGCTCATGCGCGTAGTCTATGGGGGGGGGCACGGACTTGGCAACGCGGGCTGTGGGAGGGGTGATGGGAGCCCGCGCTCAGACGCTATGCGGGTGGCGCCCCGGCGACCAGCGTGTTCAGCGCGTCCATCAATTGGCCGCCGACATCGCCGCCGCTGCCCTTGATGTCGCCCGCGACCACGGTCCGCGCCGCGCCAACGTGGGCATCGACAACCTTGAAACCGCGAGCATCAAATTCGCGGCGGTCGCGCAAGAAAGCGTCGAGCGACCCCATGATCTCGCCGAGAAGGGGATAGCCGAGGCTACGGCCATGGCCCTTGATCCCGTGCGCCGCCATGGTCACGGTCCGCAGCGCCGACGCCATATCCGTGGCGGGCTCGCGGGCGGTCTTAACCACCCGCGCCGTCTCGCTGATCTCCTCGCCCATCTGGGTGATATAACCGCCCGCCAAATCCTGTAGCGCCTGCTCGGCCCGATCGAGCATATGAGGATCCAACGACCGCCTCGGCAATCTATCCTTGAGCGTGGGCGGCGGCTGGATCATCTGGGGATCGGTCGGGGGCATGGCAATGCTCTCTCAGTGAACGGTGTCCGGGCCGCCGTCATCCTTGCGGCGGAAGGGACCGTGGTGGTTGGGGTCTTGAAATCGGCGGCGGGCGGGACCGAAATAGTTCGGGGTCCGCAGGAAGGGTCGCGGGTGATCGATAATCATGAACAACCGCTCGTACACCAGCCTCGCCAACACCGGCTTGGCCAGAAACTCGTTGACGCCGGCATCGCGCGCGGCGACTACGCGGCTCACCTCGGTGTGGCCGGTCAGCATGATAATCGGGACGTAGGGGTTGGGACTGTCGGCGGCGGTGCGCAGCAATTTGACGAAGTCATAGCCGTCGAGAAGCTCCATCTCCCAGTCGACGATGACAACGTCGGCGAAGAAATGCTTGAGTTTGCTGATCGCGTCGCTGCCGTCGTAGCTCGAATGCACGCGCTTGATGCCGAAACTGCGTAGAATCGTCTTGAGAAGCTCATGCATGAAGCGGTTGTCGTCGACAACCAGCACCTTGTGCCGCTCTAGATTGTATCCCATATCCGACACGGTTCGGCGCTCCCATCCGCCAGAGGACCGTACGGCGGGCCAGTCAACAGCCGGCTAACCGCTTCATACAGCGGTATGCACCCTGCGGTATGGGGCACATTTCTTCGTGGGCGCCCTTGACCGCCGCCGCTGGTGACCTGAGTCTCGGCGGCCATGGGCACGGCCGGGAACCCGTTCATGGCGAAAGCGATTGAGGAAGCGCGCGGTGCGGCGCGGCGCGGCGAGGTCCCGGTGGGCGCGGTCGTGGTCGATGTCGCAGCCCGGGAAATCCTTGCCTCGGCCGGAAACGAGATGCGCGCGCGGGGCGATCCCACCGCCCACGCCGAGATGCTTGCGATTCGCGCGGCCGGCCAACTAATTGGCGACCAGCGGCTGGTGGGGTGCGACCTCTACGTCACACTCGAGCCGTGCCCGATGTGTGCCCATGCGATCGCCCTCGCCCGCTTTCGCCGGCTTTATTTCGCGGCCTACGACCCCACGGGCGGCGGGGTCGAGCACGGTGCGCGCATCTTCGACCAACCCGGCTGCAACCACCGCCCCGACGTGTACGGCGGCCTCGCCCAGCACGAAGCCGAGACGCTGTTGCGCGACTTCTTCGCCGCGCGGCGCTAGCGGGTTCGCGCGATGGCGCGCCAGGCGATGTCGCGGCGACAAAAACCTTGCGGCCAGTCGATGACATCGATCGCTTCGTAGGCGCATTGCCGAGCGCCACCGATGTCGGCGCCGAGCGCGGCAACCCCGAGCACGCGCCCCCCGGCGGCGATGATCTTGCCGTTCCTCGCCGCTGTTCCGGCATGAAAGATCGTGACGCCGGGCAGTTCGCTCGCCGGCCCGAGGTTGTCGATCACCGAGCCTTGCTCGTAGGCCCCTGGGTAGCCCCGCGCGGCCGCGACGACGCACACGCACGCCTCATCGCGCCAGCGCAGATCGAGGTGCGAGAGCTGGCCATCGCAAGTCGCGAACAGCGCCGGCACGATATCCGATCGCAAGCGGGGCAAGACCGCCTGGCATTCCGGATCACCGAAGCGCACGTTGAATTCGATCAGTTGTGGGCCCGCCGCCGTCATCATCAGGCCGGCGTACAGAAGGCCCCGGAACGGCCGCCCCTCGGCCGCCATGCCGGCCACGGTCGGCATGATGATGCGCTCCATCACCTCCGCCGATTCCCCCTCGCCGAGGACCGGCGCCGGTGAGTACGCCCCCATGCCGCCCGTGTTGGGCCCGATATCGCCCTCGCCGACCGCCTTATGGTCCTGAGCACCCGCGAGCGGCAGCGCCACCTCGCCATCGACCAGCGCCATGAAGCTCGCCTCCTCGCCGACCATTCGCGCCTCGATGACCAGCTCTGCCCCCGCCGCACCGAACCGGCCGCCGAGCATGTCATCGACGGCCTCGTGTGCTTCCGCGAGGGTGTTGGCGACCACAACCCCCTTGCCGGCGGCGAGACCGTCGGCCTTGACGACGATCGGCGCGCCCTCAGCGTCGATGTAGGCCTTGGCCGCGGCTGCGGCGTCAAAGCGCCGGTAGCGAGCGGTCGGGATTCCGTGGCGAACGCAGAAGTCCTTGGTGAAACCCTTGGAGCCCTCGAGCACGGCGGCGCGTCGATCGGGCCCAAAGGCATTGATGCCGGCCGCCCTCAGGTGATCGACAAGACCTCCAACCAGTGGCGCCTCCGGACCGATCACGACGAAATCGATCGCCTCCGATCGGCACAGTCCCTCGATGCCGGCGAAATCCATGGCGTCGATGTCGACACAGTACGCGACCGCAGCGATCCCGCCGTTGCCAGGCGCGCAGTAAAGCATGTCGACCAGAGAGGATGAGGCGATGGCCCAGCACAGTGCGTGCTCGCGCCCGCCCGAGCCGACCACCAAGACGTTCATGCCCTCTCCCGGTTTCCCTACCCTCCTGTATCATAGGACAATCGAGCCATGGCACGGACATGAGCGATACCGCCCCGCCCGCTGAGGCAGTGAGCCACAACGCACCGATTTACTCGGTCACCGAACTCTCGATGGCGCTCAAGCGCTCGGTCGAGGATCGGTTTCGCCAGGTGCGCGTACGCGGCGAAGTGTCCGGCCTCAAGCGCGCCGGCTCGGGCCATCTGTACCTCAGTCTCAAAGACCAGGACGCCGTCCTCGACGGGGTCTGCTGGCGCGGCACGGCGGCTCGGCTCTCGTTCGATCCCAGCGACGGCATTGAAGTGATCTGCACCGGTCGGCTGACCACCTACCCGGGCCGGTCGCGCTACCAGATCGTGATCGATCACATCGAACCGGCCGGCATCGGCGCCCTGATGGCGCTGGTGCAGGCGCGGCGCGAGGCGCTCGCTGCCGAGGGCCTGTTCGACGAAGCGCGCAAGCGGCCCCTGCCATATCTACCCGAGGTCATCGGCGTGGTCACCTCACAGAGTGGCGCGGTCATTCGGGACATCCTGCACCGCCTGCGCGATCGTTTTCCACGCCGCGTCTTGGTGTGGCCGGTCATGGTGCAGGGCGAGGGCGCAGCCGACGAGATCGCCGCCGCCATCGCCGGCTTCAACCGCCTGCCGCCGGACGGGACAGTAACGCGCCCCGACCTCCTGATCGTCGCGCGCGGCGGTGGCAGCCTCGAGGACTTGTGGGCGTTTAACGAAGAGAGCGTGGTCAGGGCTGCCGCCGCGAGCCAGATCCCCTTGATCTCGGCGGTCGGCCACGAGACCGATACGACGCTGATCGACTTCGCCGCCGACCGTCGCGCCCCGACCCCCAGCGCCGCCGCCGAAATGGCGGTGCCCGTCCTCGGCGACCTCCGATATACCCTGGCCGACTATCGCCGCCGAATCGTCGGTGCGCTCAGTCGTCGGCTGCGAGACTTTGGCACCGAACTTCGCGCCGCCGCCCGTGGCCTGCACGACCCGCGCGAACTGCTCGACCTCGCCCGCCAGCGTCTCGACGACCCGTCGGAGCGGCTCGCCCTCTCGCTAACACGGGGCCTTGAGCGACGGCACGATGGACTGAATGCGCTGCACGCCGCCCTGCGTCCCCACCACCCGGGTCAGGAGATCAAACGGCAGCGCGAGAATATTGGCACCCAGGGCCGCCAGCTCGAGCGCGAGATCGGGCTCTATCTGCGGCACACGCGCGACGACATAGAGGGCCAAGCCACATTGCTCGAGACGCTGAGTTACCACAACGTTCTCGATCGCGGCTTCGCCGTCATCCGAGACCTCAAGGATCGACCGCTCACCCGCGCCGCCGCCGTCAAACCCGGCGTCGCGCTCGCGCTGGAGTTCGCCGATGGTGACGCGCACGCGGTCGCGCATCGACCACCGAGCAAAGCCAGGCGCCCGCGCGCGGTGCCGCCGACGGATCGCCAGGGTCGGCTGCTGTGAGAGAGCGATGTTGGTATATCGTGGCGCTGGCGGCGTGCCTCGCGGCCACGACTCCTGGCATGGCTGACGATGCCCATACCGAAATCGGTACTCATGCCGATAGCGCGGCGGACGAAGCTCATGCGACCGCCGCCGAGCCAGCACCTACGGGCCAGCTGGTGCCGTCGGGCCAAAACGTCGACTGACGCTCGCTTGAGCCCGAATTGCAGCAGTACTTCTGCCTGCAAAAACCGCAGCCCGTCTGGTGCACCGAGTGGCACGGCCGCCCCGCCGTCGATCCGGATTTTCCGATCCTCCGCCCGGACGAGGTTCCTCGGCCGGCCTGGAAGCCGAAGTATTGGCACATCAAGCACAGCGTCTGGAACGCGTTGATCGCAAAACTCAAGGTTCGGCCGCCGACCGAGGACGACATCCTCGCCATGCACGTGCGGGCCTTCGAGGACGGCGATACCGACGCCATGGAGATGCTCGGCTACGCGTTCAGCGCCGGTTGAGGTGTGAGGGCCAACTACCGTCGGGCCTACGAGTATTACGGATTGGCCAATCTCGAGGGTGTCGACAGAGTCAGCACCAACCTCGACTCGCTGTGGCCGTTCCTGTCAGTCGAGGAGCAGGACATCGTGACCGAGCGGTTCCAGAACATCACGCGCAAACTCGGTCGTACCTACTGAACGTCGCGGTATCGCGCCGATCACGATAAACTCCGGGCGAGACCAAGGAACGGAGAGCCATGTACGGTCAGGACGGCAGCGGCGCGGCGACGCTCAGGTACGGCGATGGCACCTATGAGGTGATCCGGCCTGGCAGCTACGTGGTCTGCGCGGTGAGCGAGTGCCGAATCTTGCTTGAGGACCTCCGATATTGGAGCGTTGATCGCCAGGAGGCCTATGCCTCGCCTCGGCAGGCGCTGCAGCGCCACGAGGAGATACGAGCAGCGAGCTGCGGCTCACCCTAAGTCAGGCCAGCAACCTGGGTCTGGCGACGACCTCACTCCGGCCAGCGACGGTGCAGCCAGAGCCATTGTTCGGGACGCTCGCGCACCCACCCCTCGACGACCGCGTTGACACTCACCATGAGGGCCAGGGCGTCCGCCTTACGATCACCCGAATCGGGAATAGCCATGGGCGGGTAGACTGTGAGCCGGAAGGTGGCGCCGCGTAGCCGCTCGACGCGAGTCGGCAATACCGGGCAGTGATGACGCAGCGCTAGGGTCGCCAGCGCCGGCGCCGTCATCGCCGGACGCCCAAAAAAAGGCACGGGAATACCCTCACCCAGCTTTTGGTCGACCAGCATGGCCACGTGCTCGCCCCGCCCCAGCGCCGCCGTCGCCTCGCGGGCGCCGTGATGCCCCTTGGGGTAGAGGGCGCCGCCGACCGGACGGCGCGCTCGCGCCATCAGCCGATCGACCGCCGCGTTGTTGGCGGCCCGATATATCTGAACAAGGGCAAGACCCCGCTGCGTCGCCCCCAGCGTCAATATCTCCCAGTTGCCTAGATGCGCCGAGAAGAAGAGAGCGGCGGTCCCGCTGTCCCGCACCGCGTCTAGGTGCTCGATGCCGACGACCTCGACGCGGCCGTTGGGTTCATAGCAGCGGAACTTGTCGAGATGGGCGTACTCGGCGGTGACTCGCCCGAGGTTCGCCCACATCGCTCGAACGAGGCCGTCAATCTCGCCCGCCGATCGCTCGGGAAGCGCGAGCTCGAGATTGCGGTGGGCACGGCGCGAGACCGGAAGGCGCGGCCCGACGACCGATGCGAGCCATCCGCCGAAGGCGGATGCGGCATCGACCGGGAGTGCCCTGAACAGGCCATAGGCGAGCCACGCGAGAGACGCTTCGCCGGCGCGGAGCAACGTCGTGAAGAGCGATTTCGTCATTGGCGATCGCCGAACAGCGGCGCCAGCAAACCATCGAGAGCGGCGGCCGCGTCGAATTCGAGATCGACTTCGAGCACTTCGACCATGGTTCGCGCTTCGCGCGGCAAACGCGCGGCGTCCTTGGTCGTCGTGACCAGTCGGGCGCCTGCTGCCTGCGCCACATCGACCAGCCCCATGATCTCCTCAGGGCTGAAAACATGATGATCGGCGAAGTCGTGGCACGAAAGCAGTCGCGCGCCCAACGCCTGAAGCGTCAGGAAGAACTTAGCTGGCCGGGCGATTCCAGCGAACGCCACGACCGGCACATCGATGAGGCGATATGCGGCAGCGGTCGGCGCCAACCGCGCCCGCAAGACCGGGCCGCGAAAATCGCACAGTGCATCGAGCCGCCGGACCAAGCCCGGATCGTCAACGGCCACCACGGCGTCGGCCCGGGCCAACCCCCGTGCGATTGGCTCGCGCAGTGGTCCGGCGGGAATGATGCGGCCGTTGCCAAACATGTAGCCGCTGTCGATCACGACCACCGAGATATCCTTGTATAGAGACGGATTCTGGTGGCCGTCGTCCATCACCACGACCTCGGCGCCCGCCGCCACGGCGGCCATCGCACCAGCCGCCCGGTCCCGCGCCACCCAGGTCGGCGCGCGCGCCGCCAGCAGCAGCGCTTCGTCGCCCACCGCGCCAGCGTCATGACGGTCGGGCTGTACCGCCACCGGGCCGGCAAGCTTTCCGCCGTACCCGCGCGTCAGAAAATGGAAGGTGCGCCCGCGCCCCTTGAGCCAATCGCCGATGGCCAGCGCGGTCGGCGTCTTACCGGCGCCGCCAGCGACCAAATTACCAACACAGATGACCGGCGCAGCGACGCGCCGGGGCCTGGCGAGAACGCCCCGCAACAGCCCGGCAGCGGCATAGGCGTGGCCGAGCGGGCTCATGAATCCCGGCAGGAACCCGTGCCCGACGTCCCAGAACCTAGGCGCTCGCAACGATCGCTTCGTTGTCGAGGTCGGGAAGGAAGGGGGCGATCTCGGCGAACACCGCGTCGAGAACCTCGCCCTTCGCAGCCGCCACGCCACGCGCCGCGGCCGTGCGCGCCGCGCAGCGCTCGGGCATCGCCAGGAACCGACCGAGCGCGGCCGCCAACGCTTCACCGCCGTCAACTCGCTCGGCCGCGCCCGCGGCCTCCAGTTCGCTGGTCGCGTCGGCGAAGTTCTCCATGTGCGGACCATACAAGATCGCGCAGTCGAGCCGCGCCGGCTCGAGTGGGTTCTGGCCGCCGTGCGGCACCAGTGAGCCGCCGACAAATACCAGGTCGGCTAGCCGATAGAACAGGCCAAGCTCGCCCATCGTGGCGGCGACGTAAATATCGGTTTCCGCCGTCACCGGCTCGCCGCCGCCCCGGGTGGCGACCACCAGATCCGCCGACGCGAGCTTCTCGGCGACCATCGAACTGCGCCTCGCGTGGCGGGGCACGATGATGGTGAGAAGGCCCGGATGGTCGCGCTTGAGCGCCCGGTGCACCTCGACGGCGATGGTTTCCTCGCCGGCATGGGTGCTCGCAGCAAGCCAGCGCGGCCGTGAACCCAGGCTGGTCCGCATGTGGGCCAGCTCGACCTCGTCGACCGGTAGCGGCGGCGCCGCGTTCTTGAGATTGCCGACACAGCGCACGTGGCGAGCACCGAGACCCACAAGGCGCCGCGCCTCCTTCTCGTTCTGCGCGAGGCACAATGCGAAGCGCCCGAGAACATCCGTCGCCATGCGCGGAAACCTCTGCCAACGTCGGAACGAGCGCTCGGACATGCGCCCATTGACGAGGATCAGCGGCGCCCGAGCGGCGCTCGCGCTGATCAGGTTGGGCCACAGCTCCGATTCGACCCACAAGACAACGTCGGGGCGCCAATGATCGAGGAACCGCCGCACCGCGTCGGGTCGATCCGCCGGGACGTACTGATGGAACGCCCTCGGCGGCAAACGCTCCGCCATCAGGCGAGCCGAGGTGACGGTGCCGGTGGTGAGCAGCACGTGGCCATCCGGCACCGCCGTGGCGATGCGTTCGATGAGCGGCAGAACCGAGATCGCCTCACCCACGCTAGCGGCGTGAATCCACGTGATCGGGCCAGCCGGCCGCTCGCGACCCGCGTGGCCCAGGCGCTCGCCGAAACGCGCCCGATCCTCCTTGCCCTGACTGCGGCGGCGACGGAGGTAGAGCCCGATCAGCGGCGCCGCGAGCGTAGTGAGTGTGCGATAGGAGGCCAGACCGACCATCGCCCCCTAGCCCGCCGGCTCGGCACCGTGGACCGGCTCGGTCACCCGATCCGTCGCCTCCAAGCTGGCGGGCTGGACTGGCTCCTGACCGCAGGCCCGATCCGCCTCGGCGCAAAGCGCGTTCAGCCGCGTCTCCAATTCAAGCCGGGCGGCAACCGGGTCCTCGTCCTTGGCGACGCGCAGCGGCTCTCCCCACATGAACACGCCACGGCTGAACGGCGCCGGCACCGTGAACCGGTCCCAAGTCGGCAACACCCGACGCCGGGTGACACCGTAGACGGCGGGAACGATGGCGGCGCCTGAAAGCTGGGCGATGGCGACGACACCTCGGCTCGCCCGCATATAAGGCCCGCGCGGCGCATCGGGCGTAATGCCGACGGAGATGCCGGCCCGCAGCGCCCGCACCATGGCGCGCACCGCCCCAGCGCCGTTCCGACTCGACGATCCGCGTACGGTTTCGACCCCGAAGCGGGCGATGGTCCGCGAGATCAGCTCGCCATCACGGTGCCGCGAGACCAGCATCCGCATCGCCACGCCGCGCCGCCACGCCAGGGGCATCATCAGGAGTCGGCCGTGCCACGTGGCGAGGATGAAGGGCTCGTCACGATCCCAAAACCCGGCCGGGATGTGGCCGCCGTACACCGTCCAGCGGCCGCTGTGGCGCACCAGGCGCATGTACCAGGCCACCGTCGACGCGGCGAGGCGGCGGGTCCACGCCGCGCGGCTGAGCCGTTTCAGGAGACTCATAGCCCAGCGCCGGGGCTCAGGCCCGCACTCGGGCCGGCGGCGGCGAGGAGACGTTCTCCTCGACATCGTCGGTCCGGTAGAGACGCGCATAGATGCCGCCCCGCGCCATCAGCTCGGCGTGGGCGCCCATCTCGATCAGCCGACCTTCATTCATCACGCAGATCAGATCGGCATCGATGATCGAGGACGGGCGGTGCGCGACGATCAAGGTGGTCCGCCCGCGCATGAGCTCGGCGAGCGCACCGCGAACCTGGCGCTCCGATTCGAGATCGAGCGCCGATGTCGCCTCGTCCAGCAGCAGAATTGGCGCGTCCTTGAGCATCGCGCGGGCGATGGCGATACGCTGGCGCTGCCCGCCCGAGAGGCGCATACCGTCCTCGCCGAGCACGGTGTCGTAGCCGTTCGGCAACTCGCGGACGAACTCGTCGGCCGCCGCCGCCCGCGCCGCCGCCTCGATTTCCGCGTCGCTTGCACCGGGACGCCCGTAGGCGATATTGGCGCGCACCGTGTCGTCGAACAGGCTGGTCTCTTGGCTGACCAGGGCGACGGCCCCGCGCAAACTCGCGAGCGTCACATCGCGAACATCCTGGCCATCGATCGTCACGGTTCCGGCATCGACATCGTAGAACCGGGGAATCAGATTGAGCAGGGTCGATTTCCCCGCCCCCGAGGCGCCCACCAACGCCACCCGCTGCCCAGCGGCGACCTCCAGGTTGACGTCGCGCAGCGCGGGAGCCTCGCCCCGGTAGGCGAACTCGACGTGCTCGAATCGGATCGTCGCCGCCGACACGACGAGCGAGCGAGCGCCGGAGCGATCCTCGATCTCTGGCCGCGCGTCGAGGATCGCGAAGATGCGCTGCGCCGCCGCAAGGCCCTCTTGGAGCGCGGTGTTGAGGTTGGCGAGGCTGCGTAGCGGCTGATATGCCAGCAACAGCGCGGTGATGAAAGAGGCGAAGTCGCCGGGCTCGGTCGCACCGGCAATGACCTGGCTGCCGATATAGACCAGAGTCACGGCGATCGCGAGGCTGCCCACAGTCTCTACCACGGGCGTCATAAGCGCCCGCGAGCGAATGATCTTGAACAGGTCCTTGAGCCGACTCTCGATCGCCGCCTCGGCCCGGGCGGTCTCGTAGGCCTCCATGCCATAGGCCTTGACGTGTCGCGCGCCACGGAAGGTCTCGCTCAGTAGAGCGCTGATTCGGCCAGTCTTAACCTGGGTGGCGGTCGAGGACTTGCGAACCCGTCGGCCAAGATTGCGCACCGGCAATATCGCGAGCGGCAGAACCACGGAGCTAACCAGCGCGAGCTCCCATTGCTGGTAGAACATGACGCCGATCAGGAACAACACCGAAAGCGAGTCCTTGACCATCCCGGTGATCGCCTTGACCAACGCCTGACGCAGCAGATTCACGTCGTTGAGGAAGCTCGACATCAGCCGCCCGGTCGTCGCGGTCTGCAAGTAGGCAAGGTCCGCGTGCATCAGGTGTGAGAACAACCGCAGCTGAGTGGCGGCGATGACGCGCTGGCCGACCGCGTTCATCAAGTAGGATTGGCCAAACGTGGACAGGCCTTTGACCAGGGCGATGACGACCACGGCGATCGGCACCACGACGAGCATCTCTTCGTCGCGGGCGAAGAAGATGTCGTCCATGATCGGTTCCATGATCCACGCCAGCGCCGCCGTGGTGGCGGCGACGAGCGCCATGCAGACAGCCGCCAGCCCGATCGCCGGCGCGTGCACGCGAATATGATCGCGGAGCAACCGGCCGATGAGTTCCCGACCCGATACGCCTTCGCCCCCGGCCGGCGCCGACGCTCCCGCCCGAGGCTCGTTTGCCACCGTTTTCATCTAGGCGCGAAGGTTATCACGCGGCTTCCCGGGCACCAATGCGGGCGCGCCAACTTGCGGTGATGGGGTGCGCGGCGTAGCCTCCAGCGGCGTGGCATCGCGGAGTTTCGCAACTCTGGAGGAGTTCGATGAGCGCCGTCGATATGGTAGCGAGCGTGTGTCCACACGACTGTCCCTCGACCTGTGCGCTTGAGGTAGAGAGGCTCGATGCGCACACGATTGGGCGGGTTCGTGGCGCCGCCGACAACGACTACACGTGCGGAGTGGTCTGCGAGAAGGTCGCCCGCTATGCCGAGCGGGTGCACCACCCCGACCGCCTGGGCGAGCCGCTGCGACGGACTGGGGTCAAGGGTGACGGCGAGTTCGCGCCGATCACTTGGGACGATGCCCTCGACTATATCGCCGAAGCCTTCCTGAAGGCGGAACAACGTCTCGGCGGCGAGGCGGTCTGGCCCTATTTTTACGCCGGCACGATGGGGCTGGTGATGCGCGACGGCATCAACCGGCTGCGCCATGTCAAACGCTATTCCGGCCAGCATTCGACCTTCTGCGCGACGCTGGCCACCGCCGGCTGGCGGGCCGGCACCGGCATCCTGGCCGGAGTCGATCCTCGCGAGATGGCCGAGGCCGATCTGATCGTCATCTGGGGCACCAACGCGGTGGCAACCCAGGTCAACGTGATGACCCACGTCACCCGGGCACGGCGCGAGCGCGGCGCGAAGCTGGTCGTGATCGACCCCTACCGCAACGCGACGGCAAAGACGGCGGACAAACACCTGTGTCTCAGGCCAGGCACCGACGGCGCGCTCGCCTGCGCGATCATGCATGTCTTGTTCGCCGAAGGGTACGCCGACCGGCCCTATCTACAGCGCTACACCGACGTGCCGGACGAGCTCGAAGCCCACTTGCGCGCGCGTACGCCGGAGTGGGCGGCGCGCATCACCGGGCTCGACGCCGAGGAGATTCGCGAGTTCGCCCGGCTCTATGGCGCTACCAAGCGGAGCTTCCTGCGGCTTGGCTACGGCTTTTCGCGCTCACGGAACGGCGCGGCCAACATGCACGCCGCCTCGTGTCTAGCCGCCGTGAGCGGCTCTTGGCAATATCGCGGCGGTGGCGCCTTCTTCAGCAACTCGGCCGTCTATCATTGGGACAAGACCTTGATCGAAGGGCTCGACGCGGTCGATCCCTCAATCCGGGTCCTTGACCAGTCCCGGATCGGTGCAGTGCTTACCGGCGATCGGGCCGACCTCGGCGATGGCCCCCCGGTCACGGCGATGATCATCCAGAACACCAATCCAATGAACGTCGCTCCCGAGCTGAACAAGGTGCGCGAAGGCTTCGCCCGCGAGGACCTGTTCATCTGCGTTCACGAGCAGTTCATGACCGAGACCGCGCGCATGGCCGACATCGTCCTGCCGGCGACCATGTTTCTTGAGCACGACGATCTCTACCAGGGCGGCGGCCATATGTACCTTCAGATCGGGGCCAAGGTGATCGAGCCCCGCGCCCAGTGTCGATCGAACCACGAAGTGTTGTGCGCCCTGGCGAAACGGCTTGGGGCAGTGCATCGCGGCTTCGACATGACGGCTTGGGAGATCGTCGACGAGACGTTGCGGGCGTCGGGCTGGCCCGACGCCGAGACGATGCGGCGCGAGCGCTGGCACGATTGCCAACCCGATTTCCAGACCGCGCATTTCCTCGACGGCTTCGGCACGCCCGACGGTAAGTTTCATTTCTCGCCCGATTGGCAGCGCGAAGGTCCGGCGGCGGCGGCGATGCCGCGCCTGCCCGACCACGTCGAGATTATCGAGGAGACCGACGCCGAGCACCCGTTGCGGCTGGTCACCGCGCCGGCTCGCACCTTTCTCAATTCGAGCTTCACCGAGACCTCGGGCTCGCGGCGCAGGGAGGGGGAGCCGGTCGTGATGATCCACCCCGCCACGGCCGGTGATCTCGGCATCGCCGACGGCGAGCTTGTGCGTCTTGGCAACCGGCGCGGCGAGGTGGTCCTGCGCGCCCGATTGTTCGATGGCCTACAACCCGTGACGGTGATCGTCGAATCGGTCCATCCCAATGACGCATTCGTGGGCGGCATCGGGATCAATGCGCTGACCGGCGCCGACGCGGCCCCCCCCAACGGTGGCGCGGCCTACCACGATTCGGCCATCTGGGCGCGACCCGCCTGAGTCGTCCCCGCGGCTGCTCCCGTCGGCGGAAATGAGCTAGCATGCCGAACTGATGCACGTGAAGGGAGATTAGACCGTGACCATCGTCAAGTTCCCGACCAAATTCCGCAAGGCCAGCGCGGCCCAGCGGCGGGCGCTCCAGGCGTGCGCGCCGTCACTGGCGAGCGATGCGATGCAGGGACGGCAAACCATGGACGCCGGGATCAAGCCAATCGCGCGCGGCATGAAGATGCTCGGTCAGGCGCGCACGGTGCTCGCACGCGGCGACAACGGGCCCGCCATGGCCGCGATTCCGTTGATGCGTCCCGGTGAGGTCATGGTCATCGACGGTGGTGAGCGCGACCTTCATGCGCATTGGGGTGACATCACCACGCTCGATGCAGCGCAGCGCGGCGTCGCCGGTGCGGTCGTTGGCGGGTCGGTCCGCGATACCGGCGAGATTATCGAGATGGGATTTCCGCTGTTTGCTCGGGGCGCCACCTTGCGCGGGCCACCGGCCGGCCCGGACGGCGCAATCGACCTTCCGGTCGTCGTCGGCGGCATCGTCGTCCACCCCGGCGACGTGGTTTTCGGCGACGATGACGGCGTGGTGGTGATCCCGCTCGATGAGCTCGACGCCGTGATCGCCGCGACCCGCGCCAAGCTGGTCAAGGAGAAGGGCTGGATTGCCGCCGTGAGATCGGGCGGCTCGCTTGCTGCGGCGATCGGCATACCAGAGCCGAAGCCCGTGAGTTAGACGGAGGCCACGCCTAGTCGTTGTCCATCAGCTCTGGAATGCTGTCGGTCGTGTACTCGACTCGGTGGGCGAGCGTGGTCGCGATCGAGTGGTAGAATCGTGCCGCGAAGACGGGGATCGAGGACAGAAGGCCATTCGCCTGCACCGCCTCGACGACCACCAGCCGGGTTTTGCCGATAGCCACCACCGCCGCGGTCGCCCCGCCGCCACGAACAAACGAAATCTCGCCGAATATCTCGCCGGGTCCCAGGTCGGCGATCCGGCTCTGATCGGCGGATTCTCTGGACTGAGTCCCGAGAAACCGATGCCCAGCGTGGCGGACAACGCCGATCCGGCCGTATCGGCGTTGATCGAGCCGGGTTCCCAACGCGGATTGCGTGCCCGTCTCGAGCGCGAAACTGGCATCCGGGTCATCGAGACGCCCGATGCGGATTACGCCGTCGTGTCGCGCACCATCACGCGGTATGGCGATGTGCCGTGGCTGGTGGCCGTGTATTTTCCCGCCGCCGATCTGGCCAACGAGCTGTGGCGGCTGGCGTGGGCGGCGATCGCCGGCGTAGCTGTCCTGATCGTCTCCCTGATCGCTGCGTTCGACTTCGCGCGCTACCTGAGCGCCCCAATCAATCGTCTGGCGCCCGCCCTGTCTTCCGACTGACCGGCTCGACCGCACCCGGGTCATGCAATGGCTGTTCTTCGAGCAATACAGCCACGAGCCGCACATCGCCGTCGCCCGCTTCTGGCTCATGCATGGCGAGCCGAGCGAGGAGCAGCGGCGGCGACTGCCGGACCGCCACGCCTCGGGCTACGCCGCGCTCGACGTGATGGAAGCCCATCTCGCCGAGCGTTCGTTCTTCGTCGCCGACGAAGGCGGCTTCGACCTCGCCCCTTATGGCCACGTCCGCGCCTGGCTCGAGCGCGTTGCCAGCGAGCCCGGGCACATCCCCATCACCCAAGGCTAGCAGCCTGTCGGACTTGAGCCGGGAGTCGAAATAGGATTCGATGGTATCAGTTGATTTGCCCGCGCGTGATGGAGGCCGTCATGAGCAATTTCCGACCGGTCGACCGGGAGACGGGGTTTCTGCTGCCGCCGTCGGTGGAGGAATGGCTTCCCGAGCGGCATCTGGCGCGCTTCGTGGTCGAGGTGATCGAGCAGTTGGACCTCTCGGCGTTCGTGAAGGCCTATCGCGGCTCGGGCTCGGCGTCCTATCACCCGAGCATGCTGCTGGGGCTTCTGGTCTACGGCTACGCCACGGGGGTGTTTTCGAGCCGCAAGTTGGAGCGCGCGACCTATGATTCTGTCGCTTTCCGCTTCATCGCGGCCAACGATCATCCCGACCACGATACCATCGCCGCGTTCCGGCGGCGTTTTCTCGACCGGATCGAAGGGCTGTTCGTCGAGGTGCTGCTGCTGGCCCGGGAAGCCGGGGTGCTGAAGCTCGGCACGGTGGCGCTGGACGGCACCAAGGTGCACGCCAACGCGAGCCGGCACAGCGCGCTGTCGTGGAAACACGCCTGCGAGCTCGAAGCCCGGTTGAAGGCCGAGGTGGCGGAGTTGATGGCGTTGGCGGAGGCGGCCGATGGGGCGGATGTGCCCGACGGGATGTCGGTGCCCGAGGAACTGGCCCGGCGCGAGGATCGTCTGGCCCGCATCGCCGAGGCTAAGGCGGTGATCGAGGCGCGGGCGCGCGAACGCCTTGAGCGGGAACGGGCCGAGTACGAGGCGAAGCTCGAGGCGCGCGCGGAGAAGGCCGAGAAGACGGGCCGCAAGCCGGGCGGCCGTCCACCCGAGCCGCCGGTGGCCGGGCCCGGGCCGAAGGACCAGGTCAATCTGACCGACGCGGACTCGCGCATCATGCCGGTGGCCGGCGGCGGCTTCGAACAGGCCTACAACGCCCAAGCCCTGGTGGCGGCCGACAGCCTGCTGGTGGTCACCAACGACGTGGTCCAGGCCCCCAACGACAAGCGGCAAATCGAGCCGGCGCTGGAAGCGCTCGCCCGCCTTCCCGAGGCGCTGGGCGCGCCCGAGACCCTGCTGGCGGACAGCGGCTACTTCAGCGAGGCCAACGTGAACGCCTGCGCCGAGGCCGAGATCGCGCCGTTGATCACGCCCGGCCGGGAACGCCATCATCTCTCCTGGAAGGACCGCTTCGCCGGCGCGCCGCCGCCCCCGGAGAACCCGACGCCGCTGGAAGCGATGACACATCGACTGGCGACGCCCGAGGGCCGGCAACTCTACGCCCTGCGCAAGCAAACGCCGGAACCGGTGTTCGGCATCATCAAATCGGCCATGGGCTTCCGCCAGTTCTCGCTACGCGGCCTGGACAAGGTCACGGGCGAATGGAACCTGGTGACCCTGGCCTGGAACATAAAGAGAATGTTCACCTTGCAATACGCTTGAGCAGGCGGCCGGACTCCGTACCTCGCGAAAAGGAATAAGAGTATGCTCGCCTTGCGGCACGCGCGAGCAAGCGAACGTACTTCGTGCCCTCACGAGAGGGCATAAGAGTATACTCACCCTGCGGTACGCGCGGCCAAGCGACCGCACTCCGTGTCCTCACGAAAGGCGCTCGATCCCATGACCTCTCCACATCGCGATCCGTCCACACCCATTCTCGCGGACCTCAGTCCGACAGGCTGCTAGAGAACCGCCTGAGTCCCGTGCTACCGTCGGCCCGCCGCCATATTGGGCGGCCCACAACCACAGCGGGGGGAGCCCATGGCCACGTTGACCCACATCAATCCGACCCAGGAGGACGGTGTATTTCCCGTCATCGACTTCGGTCTTTCCCACGCCGTGGTCGCGGCGGACGCCAAGGTTATCTTCGTCTCCGGCCAGATCGGCTGGGACAAGGACGCCAACCTCATCGGCGCCGGTGACTTGGCCGCTCAGGTGGGTCAGGCGCACGCGAATATCCGCAATGTCCTCAAAAAGGCAGGCGCTGCGCCCAAGGACGTCGTGCGCATGACCACATATGTCGTGAACTACAAGCCCGAGGACGGAGAGGTCATCGTCGCGGCCAACAAGAAGTTCTTCGGCAGCGACATGCCGTGCGCGCAGACACTGCTCGGCATTCAGTCCCTGTTCACGCCCGACATGCTGGTCGAGGTCGAGGTCACTGCCGTCATTTGACGGCCGCGCCCGAGGCCGGCCCGGCCGGTGCGTTGGTCATAAGGGTTGAGGGCGGCGCGGGGAAAGGCGGCCTCCAGCGATACCGGAGGCCGCCTCCCAAAAACTTGTCGCGACTACGCGAGCCGCCGTCTGTGGAATATCCAGACGATGACGGCCAGGGCGATCAGCCCAATCACGCCATTCTCGCCGACGCTCCTGATCACATCGACCAGATTGGCGACCACGTCGCCGGTGATGAAACCGACCCGGTCGCCGAACAAGAGCTGCAGCACTATCCCAATACCTACCAGAAGAAAACCCACTTCGGTCAACTTACCAATCCACTCTTTGACAGCCTCGAGGATATTCATCTCGCTCTCCTCTTCACAGTTACCAGACAACCGCTGGTGGCTTAGCCGGCAGCATCCTACGACACTTCAGCAGTCCGGGGAAATGTGAAAGTCTCCTCGCGGTGCGCGCCGCCAGGTGGGGGTGAGGCGGCGAGAGGACCGTTGGGAGAGCGAGGTTCTTTGGGGGGGAGAGCGAGGTGCTCGGGACGCTCCCCCCGCCCCGAGCCGTTGCGGGCCGGACTTAGCCGGGTTGCCGCCTCCAAAGGCCGCGGCCTTGTCGTACAGCCACAGGATGATCGCCAATGCGATCAACCCAACAAGACCGTTGTCCCCCAACGCAGCGAGTAGCGCGGTGAGGTTGCCGACGATGTCGCCGCCGAGGAAGGAGGTCGCTGCCCGCCCAAACAGGATCTGAGTTACGATACCGAGGGCGATCAACAACAGACCAACTTCGGTGATTTGGCCGATCCATCGTTTCACACGATCTAGCACTTCTGGCATAGTCCACCTCTTCAATCTCTGCCAATTTGGCCTATGTTTGGTAGGCCGATCGTTTTATTCCTCAATATCTTGTGGGTCGTGTCAAGTACTATCGGTCGGCTCGAAGGTCAACGAGGTTCAATCGGCGAGCCGAAATAGGATCGGAACTCGCACCACCGCACGCGCGGGCCGCCCATCGCGGAGCGGCGGACGGAACGCCCACTGCCGGATGGCGGCCAGCGCCGCGCGATCGAGAACGCCGTGACCTGAGCTGGTCATGACCCAGAGTCGGCCCGGCGCCCCGCTTTCAAGAACCTCGACCTCGATCACGATCCGCCCCTCGAGGCCACGACGACGGGCGCGTGACGGGTAACGCGGCGGTGGGTTGCGGAGAATGGCCAGTTCGTCGACCAACGGTGTCTCACCGGCACTCGCCGCGTTGGCCTCGGACACAAGTAGCGGCTCATTAACGCCGATCAAGGGCGGACCGGATGCTTCGCCCGGCGCAAGTCCCCTGATGGTTTCGGCTGTTGGCGCCACGATCGCCGCGACGTCACCCACCGGCACGATCGGCGGACGACCCGATTCGGTAGTGGCTCGCGCCAGGATCTCGGGGGGGATCGCGGTCGCGCTTAGGACGAAGGGTTCGTCCTCGGCGGGCACAAACAGAGCCGAATGGGTGAACGCGCGCACCAGGGGCTGCTCGGCATGAGGCCGGAGGGCAGCCGTAGCCGCCGATTGTTCGAAAGCCGCGAGCATGACCGAATCGCCACCAGGCCTCAACGCAAGTGTCGCTGCGGCGTGCGCCGTGGGTGGCCGTGGTGGCGGTTCCTCGGAGCGGTAGACCAGGGCAACCACGACGACGCCCGCCGCCGCTTGGCGTGGCGCGGGGCTGAACCAGCCCGCCTGCTCGCCCCCTATCAGCGCCGCCGCCACAATGAGATGCAGGCCAAGCGATACGGCCAGCCGCGACCGCATACCCAACTGCGACCGCATCCCATGCGCGACGCTCAAGACCGCATCTCCCCGGGCTGCCCGCTATCCCACGGTACCAGGTAGGGCTCCCCCTCGAAGTTGCCGAAGGCGGCCCGGATCCCGAACGTGGCGGCCAGATTCTCCGGCGCCAGAACCTCCGTCGGCGTGCCAGTCGCGTGCAGCCGCCCCTCGTGGAGCAAGGCCACGCGGTCGCAAAACCGCGCGGCGAGGCTCAAATCGTGCAGCACGCAGATCACCGCCGCGCCGGCTCGCGACCGGCGCCTGAGCGTCGCCATGATCTGGAGTTGGTGGCGCGGATCGAGGGCGGCCACCGGCTCGTCGGCCAGCAACACGGCGGCCTCGACCGCCAACGCGCGGGCCAGCAACGCACGAGCGCGCTCACCGCTCGAGAGCGTGTCGACGGCGCGATCGGCGAGTTCGCCGACATCGGTCTCGGCGAGGGCGCGGTCGATCGCCGCCGCATCGACTGCACCCGCGCGTCGCCACGGGTCCAAATGCGGCAGCCGACCGAGGGCGACCAACCGCGCCACCCGCAACGGCCAGTGGCACACGGCGTCCTGGGCGCAGTACGAGATAGCCCGCGCGAGATCGCGCCGATCGAGCACTTCGAGCGGCACGCCGCCCACCGACACTTCACCCGCTGCCAAGGTTTCGAGCCGACAGAGAGCGCGCAACAGCGTCGTCTTGCCAGCGCCGTTCGGCCCGATCAGCCCGACCACCTCGCCCGCGTTGGCCACCAGATCGACGCCATCGACAATGGCCCTGCCGCCCTTTCGCACGGCTATGCCGCGCGCGCCCAGCGTGCTCATGTGACCGCCCGCCGTGTCCGCATCAAGAGCACGAAGAAGAACGGCGCGCCCAGCAGCGCGGTCAGCACCCCGAGCTTGATCTCGGAACCGGTCGGCGTCATCCGCGCCAGCGTGTCCGCGGCAAGCGTCAACGCGGCGCCGCCCAGCGCACTTGGCAGCAACAGTCGCGAGGGCTGATGGCCGACAAGGGGTCGAAGCAGATGCGGCACCACCAAGCCAACAAAACCGATGATGCCCGTCACGGCAACGGCAGCGCCGACCGAGAGCGCGGTGCCGAAGATCAGCCGAACCCGCAGACTACGCAGATCCACACCGAGGCTGGTTGCGGTGTCCTCACCCATGCTGAGAGCATCGAGGCCGCGACCCGCGCCGACAAACAGGGCCCAGCCCACCAGCATCAGCGGCGTCGCCAGCGCGACATGGTTGAAGCTGCGATCGGCCACCGAGCCGAGCAGCCAAAAGAACACCTCCAGCGCAGCATAGGGGCTCGGCGCAAGGCTGAGGGCGAGCGCGGTCAGCGCGCCCGCCAGACTGTTGATGGCGATGCCGGCGAGAATTAGCGCCAGAACGCTGTGATCGCGCCGCGCCAGCAGATGGATGGTGAGCGCGGCCAGCAGCGCGCCGGCGATGCCGCCGAGCGGCAACGCCAGCGGCATCAGCGCGGCCAGCCCGCTGTAGAACACGATGACGGCGCCCAATGCGGCGGCGCCCGACACGCCGATCAGGCCGGGCTCGGCGAGCGGGTTGCGCAGCAGGCCCTGCATCGCGGCGCCCGCGAGGCCCAAGGTCGCGCCGACCAAACCGCCGAGGATCGCGCGCGGCAGCCGGATTTCCTGCAAGACGAGGGCGAGGCCGCTGGGATCGGTAGTGACCAGCAGACCCACTACGTCGAACAGCGGAACCCAAGTGCGGCCGGCCAGCACCGACGCGACGAACGCCACGGCGACGACGAGCGCCAGCGCGAGGTTAAGGAGGCGATCCTCGCGCACTCAACACCCCCTCGACGACGCCAGGCGCTCAACCGCCTCGACCACAATGGGGTTGCCGCAGACCCAGAGTTTGGTTGGCAGCACGACACTCCGCGCCGCCAACCTCGACTTCAACGACGGATGCCGCATGAGCGTGCGCGCGAGCGAGGCCTGGTCCGGACGATAGCTGCTGACGATCAGCCAATCCGGCTCTGCCAGCACGATGATCTCGAGCGGCACAGGCTGATGGCCCACGACCCCGAGCTCGATCGCGATGTTGGCCATGCCGGCCGCACGGATCACCTCGTCGACGAGCGTATGACGGCCCGCCGTGTAGCCATGGGGCTCGTAGACCACGGCCCGCGCCGGCTGGCCGACCGGCGGGGGAATGGCAGCGAGCCGCGCATCCATGTCCGCGATCAGGAGGCGGCCGCGTTCCACTTCACCAATGGCCGTGGCGACCTGCATCACCAGGGCCCGAACCTCGGCGAAGCTCTCGGCCGCCGGCAACGTCAGGACCCGCCGTCCGAGCTGTTCGAGCAGCGCGACCGTCGGCAAGGTCGTGAACGCGCCGCTGATCACCAAGTCCGGGTCATAGCCGAGGATCTCCTCGGCCAGGCCGTGGTTCTGGGGGATGTCCGCCGCCATCTCCGCGAGGGCGGAAAGCTCGGGATCGGTCGCGAGATGGGTGAGCGAGGCGATGTGCTCGCGGTCGGCGAGCTGGAGCAGTAGCAGATCGACGCACAAGTTGAGCGAGACGATGCGCTGGGGCTTGGCCGTTGCCGGGGCCGCCGACGCCAACAGCAGCTGCAGGCCCACCGCCGCTTTGACCCAGCCGTTCATGTCAGAACCGCGCACTCACGCCGAGATGGCCCCGCCGGCCGAATCCGCGGAAGCCGTCGGCGACCTCGTAGTCGCGATCGAGCAGGTTCTCGACCCGGGCCGACATACGCACCGCCGGCGTCAGGTCGTAGTGCCCGGCGAAGTCGAAGACGGCGTAGCCGCCGCGCTTGATGATCTGGCCGGTAGCGAACGTGATGTCGGTGTGGCCGCCGACATAGATCATACCGACGGATATAGTGGTCGCCGGCCAGGGATGGGCGCGAACGTCGAGGTCTACCTTGTGCCTGGGCCGGCGCAAGAGATCCGCGCCGGTCGCACCGTCCTCGGCCCGGGTATAGGTGTAGCCGAATTGGGCCTCGATCTCAGGCGCCGGGGCCAGGTTCACGAAGGCCTCAACGCCGCTGAGCTCGGCCTCATTGAGGTTCACCGTGGTCGAGTCCGGAAAGGCGAACGCGATCACTACCAGGTCCTTGATCTGGCTCTCGTAATAGGTGGCCCCAAATGTCGCCGCACCGGCCAGCAGGGGCTGTTCGAAGCCGATCTCCCAGCCGCGACTGGTCTCCGGATTGAGATTGGGATCGCCGGTGCCGATGCCGCCGAAACTGTTGAACGAGGAGCCGAACAACTCGAACAAAGCCGGCGCACGGAAGCCGGTGCCAATGGCGCCCTTGAGCCGGGTGTCGGTCTCGCGATGCCAGTACACCGGCGCCACGCGGTAGGTGAGCTCGCGATCGAACCGGTCGTGGTCGTCGATGCGCGCGCCGATGGCGCCAAACAGCCGATCGGACAACGTGAACTGGTCCTGGGCGTAGAGTGCGTTGGTCCGCACGTCCGCTTTGGTGGCGCCGGCGATGGTGAAGCCAGAGCCGAAGTTCGCGCTCTGAAGATCGGTGAAGCGCTCGGCCTCGCTCTCCACGCCAATGGTCAGCACATGGTCGGGGTGGACGAAGAGATCGTTGCGCCACTCGATCTTGTTGCGATCGCCGCTGTTGAAAATGACGCTATTGGTAACGGCGAGCGCATCGGGTCGATTGATGTTGTCGCGGTCATGGTGGGTATGGGCGAGCGCGATCGTCGGCTCCCACAGGCCGTCGAAGAACAGGGCGCGGGCCGAAACGCGCGCGAAGTATTGCTGCGTTGTCTCGAAGGCGTCCGGATCCTCCGGGCCGGGATCGAGTTCGGTCTCGGTCTGGATGTAGCGCGCGGTCAGCGTGATCTCGCTGTCCGGCGCTAGCCGGTAGTCGAGCCGCAGCGAGCCAGTCAGGTTCTCGTAGCCATCGTCCTCGGGCGCGGCACCGCCGCGCAGTCGCGCCGCGGTCACGGACTCGCCAGCCGTCGCAAGCGCGGCGGCGGTCGCCGCGAACGCCACCCGGCCAGCCTCACCGCCAAGCGTGGCGCCTGCGCTGATCGTTTCGTTCGATCCGCCCTCGAGCCAACCGGAAACGCTCGGTCGGCCCCGGCCCGGCGCGGTCACCATGCTGACAACGCCGGCGATCGCGTCGGAGCCGTAGAGCGTGCTCTGTGGGCCCCGCAGCACCTCGATCCGGTCGAGGCCCGCACTCAACAGGTGCGCATAGTTGAAGGCGCCATTCGGCGCGCTGGGATCGCTCATTTCGACCCCGTCCACCACCACCAGCGTGTGGTTGGAGTTGGCGCCGCGCGCGAACACCGATGTCACGCGCCCCGGCCCGCCGAGCTGCGTCATCCGCAACCCGGCGACGCCGCGCAACGCCTCCAGCACCTGGCGGTGGCCCCTCGCCTCCATGCCCTCGCTGGTGATCACGGTGACCGAGCTGCCGACTTCGCCGATCGCGGTCGGCAGCCGGGTGGCGCTCACCACCACTTCGGGGGCGAGTGCCGGTTCGGTGACCTGGACCGGTTCAGTGGTTTGGGCGGTGGCGGTCTCGGCGAGCGCGCAAACGATGGCCGAGACAACAAGCATCCCGCCGGGGCGGGCATTGTGTCGAAACACAGCAGGCTCCTTTCGCTGGTTGGCAACGAGCGGCCTGCCGTCGCGCACCTCGCGAACTGGTGCGCCTTCGTCCGCCATGGGCGGACTCGCGTTAGATTTAGCAGCGGAGTATCCGGTTGTGATCACCCGAACTCCCGTAACAGCAGGCCGCGTCCACGACGTCACCACTACGGAAGTCCGTACCGGAAGCACACCCCGTCCGCCGGTTGGGTGATCGCCCTTCGACGGCAGGTCTCCTGGCTCGCGGTTCAACGCTCGGCGCCCTGCCTTCCCAGTTTCCCAGTGGCGTTCGCGGGCGCGGAGCTCACCGCTTACAGTTGCGGGGGCAGCCCCGGCATTGGCCTCGACCCTCGGTGGGAAGTCATCACTCCCCGACCGACGGCCGTGGCCGTACCGTGTTCCCTCTTGATCCCTCTCGGGAACCGTCGTCCCGCTTTATAGGCGCAAAATCGGACCACCAGCAAGCGCACCTACGCTTTTGCGTGAACGGCTCCATCGCGATATGGTCACGATGTTCCCAGTCCGGCGCGTATCGGTCGCCGGCCTCAAGGAGAGTACATGACGCTGCCGTTGATGCCCAAAGCAACCGCCGTTTGGCTAGTCGAGAACACCGCGCTGACCTTCGAGCAAATCGCCGAGTTCTGCGGGCTGCATCCGCTTGAGGTTCAAGGCATTGCCGACGAGGATGTGGCGATCGGCATCCATGGGCTTGACCCGATCGCTCGCAGTCAACTCACGCGCAAGGAGATCGAGGCCCGCGAGGCCGACCCAAAAAGCCGGCTGAAACTCGCCGAGCCGCGCGTGCCGGTGCCGCGCAGCCGCCCCAGCGGGCCCCGTTACACACCGGTATCGAAGCGGCAGGACCGGCCCAACGCCATCTCTTGGCTGCTGCGTTACCACAGCGAACTTACCGATGCCCAGATTTCGCGCATGGTCGGCACCACCAAACCGACCATCAACGGAATCCGCGAGCGGACCCACTGGAACATTCAGAACATTCGCCCGCAGGACCCGGTGTCGCTGGGCCTTTGCAGCCAGCAGGACCTGGACGAGGCGGTGACCAAGGCGCGCGCCCGCGATCGCAAGCGCGCTGAAACCGAGGCCAAGGCCAAGAAGCGCGCGACGGGCGTGCGGACGAAGCCGGCGCCAGCCGATCCACCGTCACTGCGGTCAGCCCCGGTCGCTACCTTACGGAGCCCCGAGCGACCCTCCGCGCCGATCGAGGCGCCCTCGAGCTCAATGCCGCCCGCCCGCGGGCCGTCGCCGACCCCAGAATCAGTGTTCGGCGCACCCGCCGCTGCGGCGCCTCCGGTCGATGGCGAAGCGGCAAGTGAAACGGCCCCAAGCCCCGAGGAGGTGTTTCGAGCGCCCACGCCGGTGCGTGCGCCGGCCTCACCGACGCCCGAGCCGACCCCGCCCGAGCCGCCAGGCGCGACCGCGCCACCGCCGCCCGTCAAAGGCGCCGCCCGGGCAACTCTCGGCGCGGTTTGGCCCAAGGCCAAGCCGGATGAGGAGACCGAGACCTCGCCAGCCGGCGAACCGTCGGACTAATCACGCGCCGGCGACCACGAGATCAGCGGGCGCGGGCCTAGTCGTCGACGGGCACGGTGTAGTTGAGTTTGAGGCGGCCGCCGTCGGCGTAGATCACTTGGCCGGTCACGTACGCCGCATCGTCGCTCGCGAGAAAGAGGGCGATGCCGGCGATGTCAGCGGGCTCGCCGAAGCGCCCGAGCGGCGTCCGCGATAGCAGGCGATGGCGCGCTTCGTCGTCATCCCGCATTCCAGCCGACATCGCCGTCATGATGGTCCCCGGCCCGATGGCGTTCACCCGCACGCCGCGCTTAGCGAGCGCGATCGCCATCACCGAAGTCAACTGGTTCACGCCGCCCTTGCTGACGACGTAGGGCGTGATCGCTTCGATCGCCATCACCGCGTTTACCGACGACATGTTGATGATGCTGCCGCCGGCGCGGGCCACCATCTCGCGGGCGGCGGCCTGGCCAACCAGGAAATAGCCTTTGAGGTTGACCCGTAGAACCCTGTCGAAGTCCTCTTCGGTCACCTCGAGAAAATCAGCGACCGTGGCGATGCCCGCGTTGTTGACCAGAATGTCGAGGCCGCCGAACCGCTCTATCGTGGTGGCGATCAGCGCCTTGGCCTGGCCGGCATCACCAGTATCACAATGGACGAACGCGGCGAGGCCCCCATCCGCGCCAATCTTCTCGACCGCCGTCGCGCCCTCCTGGTCGAGGATGTCGGCCACGACCACCTTCGCGCCCTCGGCGGCAAAGCGCGCGGCGCAGGCCAGACCGATGCCGCGCGCAGCACCCGTGACCACCGCTACCTTACCTTGCAGTCGCATCACTTCGTCTCCTGGTGGGCGTCGCGGGCCAAGCCTGCCGCGCGCAGCGACGCGGTTATCTCGTCGAGGATCACGGGGTCATCGATAGTCGCCGGCATGCGGTAGGAGGCGCCGTCCGCGATCCGTCGCATCGTGCCCCGCAGCACCTTGCCGGAGCGCGTCTTCGGGAGCCGGGCCACGATCCGGGTGGTCTTATAGGCGGCCACCGGCCCGATGCGTTCGCGCATCAGCGTGACAAGCTCGCCCTCGATGTCGCCGGACGGCCTGGCGACGCCGGCCATGAGGACGACAAAGCCGAGCGGTACCTGACCCTTGAGCTGATCGGCGATGCCGATCACCGCGCACTCGGCAACATCGGGATGACTTGCCAGCACCTCTTCCATGCCGCCGGTGGAGAGGCGGTGACCGGCGACGTTGATGATGTCGTCGGTTCGGCTCATGACATAGACGTAGCCGTCCGCGTCCACGAAGCCAGCATCGGCGGTCTGATAGAATCCGGGAATCTCCGAGAGATAGGATTGACGAAAGCCCTCGTCGTCGTTCCAGAGGGTGGGCAGACACCCCGGTGGCAAGGGTAGACGGAGGGCGAGCGCGCCGGTCTCGCCGGGGGGCATCTCGAGGCCGTCGCCGTCGAGCGCGCGCACGTCGAAGCCGGGCGCCGGCTTGCCGGGCGATCCATGCTTGACCGGAAACAGGCCGAGTCCGACGCAATTGGCGGTGATGGCCCAGCCGGTCTCCGTCTGCCACCAGTGATCGATGACCGGCACGCCGAGGTGATGCTCCGCCCATTGCAGCGTCGCGGGATCGGAGCGCTCGCCGGCCAGGAACAGCGTCCGGAAGCGCGACAGATCGTACGGTTTGAGGTGCGCCGCCTCGGGATCATCCCGCTTGATAGCGCGAAATGCGGTCGGCGCCGTGAACAGCGCGACCACGCCGTGCTGGGCGATCACCCGCCAGAAGGCGCCGGGATCGGGCGTGCCGACCGGTTTGCCCTCGTAGAGGATGCTGGTCGCGCCATAAAGCAAGGGCGCATAGACGATATAGGAGTGACCGACCACCCAGCCAACATCGGATGCTGCCCAAAAGGTCTCACCCGGCTCGATCCCGTAGACGTACTTCATGCTCCAATGCAGCGCGACCATGTGCCCGCCGTTGTCGCGCACTACACCCTTGGGCACCCCGGTCGTGCCTGACGTGTAGAGGATATAGAGCGGATCGGTGGCGGCGAGCGGGACGCAATCGGCAGGCGCCGCGCCCGCCACGAAGTCGTGCCACTCGACGTCGCGTCCAGGCGTCAGCGCCGCCCGATGTTGCTCGCGCTGCAGGATCACGCACGCTTCCGGCTTGGCGCGGGCCAGCTCGATCGCGCCATCCAGCAACGGCTTATAGGGGACCACGCGATCGACCTCGATGCCGCAAGACGCGGAGATAATGAGCTTGGGCCGCGCGTCGTCGATTCGGGTCGCCAGCTCGTTGGCCGCGAAGCCGCCGAACACCACGGAGTGGACGGCGCCGAGTCGGGCGCAGGCGAGCATCGCGATCACCGTTTCCGGCACCATCGGCATGTAGATGATGACCCGATCGCCTCGCTCGATACGGGCCCGCCTCAGTGCCCCAGCGAAGACCGCGACCGTGTCGCGGAGCTGCCGATAGCTGAAACTCTGGATGGTCCCGACGACCGGGCTGTCGTGGATTAACGCCGCCTGCTCGCCGCGACCGCTCTCCACGTGACGGTCGAGAGCGTTGTGGCAGGTGTTGGTCTCCGCGCCGGCGAACCAGCGCGTGAACGGGCTGCGCGAATCGTCGAGAACGGTATCCCAGCGTCGGGACCAGTCAATGGCCTCGGCCGCCTCGGCCCAGAACGCCTCCGGGGATTCACGCCATCGCTGGTAGGTCTCATCGTACCGGCTCATTGCCACCTCGCTCGACACCGGCTTGACTCTGCCCGTTTCGCACAGAGCGGGCAATTGTCGTGGCGGGGCTATTGACGGGGCCGAGCCCGCGACCGCATCGTGAGCGCTTCCCCGCCATGCACCAGGGCGTGCCATGACCAGCCCCTATGAAACCGACCTCGGCCAAGTCCCGGCCAACCACCAGCCGCTGACCCCCTTGGGCCTGTTGGCCCGCGCCGCCGCCGTGCATCCCCACCGCCCTGCGGTGATTCATGGCGACTGGCGCTATGACTACCGTGAACTGTACGCCCGTTGTCGCCGCCTCGCGGCGGCGCTGGTGGCGCGCGGGGTCGAGCCTGGCGACACCGTCGCGGTGATGGCGCCCAACGTGCCGGCCCATCTCGAGGCTCACTATGGCGTGCCGATGGCCGGGGCGGTACTCAACGCGATCAATATCCGCCTCGATGCTGCCACCATCGCCTTCATCATCGAGCACGGCGGGGCCAAGGTACTGATCACCGACCGCGAGTTCAGCCCGGTGATCGCCGAGGCGCTGGCTAGGCTTGGGCGCCGGCCGCTGGTGATCGACATCGACGATCCGCTCGCCGCCGCGGGCGAGCTGTTGGGCGAGATCGACTACGAGGCATTTCTCGACGAAGGTACGGCCGACTACGCATGGTCGGCGCCGGAGGACGAATGGCGGGCGATCTCGCTCAACTACACCTCGGGCACCACCGGCAATCCGAAGGGCGTGGTCTATCATCATCGCGGCGCATATCTGAACGCGCTCGGCAACACGCTGGCCTGGGGCATGGCCAAGCACCCCGTCTATCTGTGGACGCTGCCCATGTTCCACTGCAATGGCTGGTGCTTCACATGGACCTTAAGCGCTGTCGCGGGCACCCATGTGTGCCTGCGCCGGGTCGAACCCGCTGCCGTGTATTCCGCCATCGCTCGACACCGTGTCAGCCACTTCTGCGGCGCCCCGATCGTGTTGAACATGCTCGCGAACGCCGCCGCCAGCGAGGGCCATCGGCTCGACCGCCCGGTCGATGTGATGACCGCCGGGGCGGCGCCGCCAGCGGCGGTCATCACATCGATGGAGACCATCGGCTTTCGCATCACCCACGTCTATGGCCTAACCGAGACCTACGGGCCTGCCGTGCTGTGCGATTGGCACACCGAATGGGACTCGGTGCCTGAAGCGGAGCGCGCCGCCCTCAAGGCGCGCCAAGGCGTCCGTTACCCGGTGCTCGAGGGCCTGTCGGTGCGGGATCCAGAAACCATGGCGCCCGTGCCTGCGAACGGCGAGACCATGGGCGAGGTGATGATGCAGGGCAACATCGTCATGAAGGGCTACCTCAAGAACCCAACCGCCACGACCGAGGCCTTTCGCGACGGCTGGTTCCATTCCGGCGATCTCGGCGTCCTCCATGCCGATGGCTATCTCGAGATCAAGGACCGGTCGAAGGACATCATCATTTCCGGTGGCGAGAACATTTCGACCATTGAAGTGGAGAGCGTCCTCTACAACCACCCCGATATTCTGGAAGCGGCGGTCGTGGCCAAGCCAGACGTGCAATGGGGAGAGATTCCCTGCGCGTTCGTCACTCCGAAGCCCGGCGCGGACCCCAGCGCGGACGCGATCATCGCCTTCTGTCGCGATAACCTCGCCCATTTCAAGGCGCCCCGAGAGGTGATCTTCGGCGAACTGCCGAAGACCTCGACAGGCAAGATTCAGAAATATGTGCTGCGCGAACGCGCCCGCAATAACTAACCGCAGCTGAGCTGGGCGATGTCGTCCTTGAGGCGGAGCTTGCGGCGCTTGAGGTCGCCCATTTTGACCGAGTCCGGACGGGTGCGCCGACTTTCCTCGGCCAGTGCCTCATCGAGTTCCTCGTGCTTGGCTTTCAGCGCCTCAATCTCAGTCTCGCGGTTGGTCATCGGAGGGCATCCCCCTGGCTTCGATTCGCGCCATTTTAGCGGCCGCGCCCCGCGCCGTCAGCCGCAAATCACAGCATGAAAGCGCGCCGTCGACTATACTTGGAGCGAGCACTGTCAGGGCACATGGACGAGCAACCCGACGAACTTCGCGAGAGGCTACTCGACCTTGCGACCGAGCATCGCGATCTCGACAGCGCGATCGCGGCGTTGGTCGGATCTGGCGTGTACGATCCCCTGCGTGCCCAACGGTTGAAGAAGCGTAAGCTCGCGCTCAAGGACGAGATCGCCCGGTTGGAGAGCGCTCTCCTACCCGATATCAGCGCCTGAGTGGTCCGCCTGGCGCGGGCGCCGGTGATACAATGGGCCGCGCGACAGTGGAAAGGGACGCCGCATGAAGTGGGGTATGTTCTGCCTCAGCCAGTTCCCCGATCAGAGCCGGCGGGTCGAGGGCATCGACCTTGACATGAGTCACTACGAGCTGGCCGAAACACTTGGCTACGACACGATCTGGCTGGCCGAGCACCTATTCTCGCCCTATTCGATCGTCAACTCGACGCAGGTCCTGGCGGCGGCGGTCGCCCAGCGCACCACCCGGATCAAAATCGGCACGGCAGTCTCGATCATCCCTTTCAATCACCCCTTGCGCACGGCCGGCGATTTCGCGCTGGTCGATATCCTGTCACATGGTCGGCTGCTGTACGGCGCCGGGCGCGCCTATCAGCCGCCCGAGTTCGAGGCCCTCGAGATTCCGATGGAGCACAGCCGGGCGATGTTCGAGGAGGGGCTCGAAATCATCGTCAAGGCGTGGACCGAGGACAAGATCACCCATGCCGGCACGTTTTGGAACATCGACAAGCCGACCGAGGTGCTGCCGAAGCCGATTCAAAAACCACATCCGCCGGTCTATCAGGCGACTAGTTCACCCGAGAGCTTCATCAGCGCGGCCCGCCATGGCTGGCACCCGATGATGGCAACGACCTTCCTCTACCGGGTCTACCGCGATGCCTGGAAGGACAAGCTCAGCGAGAGCCTCGCCCTCTACGAACAGACCTGCGTCGAGCACGATCGCGATCCGCGCGGCGCCGAACGCATGCTGCTGGTCATGTTTCTGGTAGACGAGACCACCGCCCGCGCCAAAGCCCGCTATGCCCGCCACCTCGAATGGTTCTACGACATACTGGCGGGCAAGCTGACCCAGACCGACCGGATCGTCACGGGCTACGAGCTGTCGATGAGCGAAGGGCCCAAGACCCGCGAGGGGGGCTATCTCGAATTCGACAAAGTGGAACAATACGGCGCCGCCATCGTCGGCGACCCGGCGAAGTGCATCGACCAACTACAGGAACTCAAAGAGCGCTTCGGACTGACCGAGATCGGGCTGTGGAGCAACATTGGCGGCATCCCTCACGAACATGTCGAGCAGTCGATGCGGCTCGCCATCGACAAAGTCATTCCCTATGTCTGATGTGACGATCGAGCGCGTCGGCGAGGTGGTCTGTGAGCTTGGCGAGGGGCCCACATGGGACCCCGTGGAACGCGCGCTCTACTGGATCGATTGCCCGGCCGCGCGAATCTGGCGCCACGACCCCGACAGCGACGCGACACGTTCGTGGGATGTCCCCGGTGACGTGATCGGCTCGCTCGCGTTGCGCGAAGCAGGCGGCGTGGTGCTGGCCATGGACCAGGGCTTCCACGGCTTCGATTTCGCGACCGGCACGGTCGAGACCGTGGCCGCGCCGCTCGCCGGCCAAAACCGCACCCGCTTCAACGACGGCAAGGTCGACCGCCAGGGCCGTTTCGTTGCCGGCTCGCTTGATGGCGAATTCAAGGAGCCCCTCGGCGCGCTCTACCGGCTCGACGCGGACGGCGTCGTCGAGGAAATCGACCGCGGCTTCACCGTGTCCAATGGACCTTGTTTCAGCCCCGATGGGCGCGTCTTCTACCACTGCGAGACGCGCGCGGTCACCATCTTCGCCTATGACTACGACACCGAGACGGGACAGGCGAGCAACAAGGGCCCTTTCGCCTCGGTCAAGGACCTCGGCATCGAGGGCCGCCCCGATGGCGCCACGGTCGATGCCGAGGGTTACGTCTGGACGGCGCTGATCACCGGCGGCCAACTAGCGCGCTTCAGCGCGGACGGCGCGCTCGACCGCTTGGTCGAGGTGCCGGTCCGATACGTGACCAGCCTGTGCTTCGGCGGCCCAGACCTCGATGTCGTCTACATCACCTCGATCGGCGGTCCATTGTTCGGTGCTAGCGATGAGTCTCCCGGCGCCGGCGGCGTCTTCGCCATCCACGGTCTCGGCGTCCAGGGCCTCGCCGAGCCCCGCTTTCGCGGCTAGGGAACCCCAGATGCGCAGTATGCAAATGGTCGATTTTGGCGCGCCCCTGGTCGAGACCCGGCGCGAGGCGCCCGAGCCGCGTGGCGCCGAGGTGCTGCTGCGCACGCGGGCCTGCGGGGTCTGCCACAGCGATCTCCACCTGTGGGATGGATTCTTCGACCTCGGTGACGGCGAGCGCATCGATGTGGCGCAGCGTTTCGAGTTACCGTTCACGCTAGGACACGAAATCGTCGGCGAGGTCGTTGCGCTGGGGCCCGACGCCGACGGTGTCGCCCCGGGCGATGTGCGGCTCGCCCACACCTGGATCGGCTGTGGCGAGTGTCCGACGTGTCGCGACGGGGACGAGCGCTTCTGCGCTAGGCCGCGCTTTGTCGGGACCTGGATCGACGGCGGCTACTCGGACCACGTTATTATCCCGCATCCGCGCTACCTGATCGACATCGGCGACACACCGCCCGCCGAGGCCTGCGTCTATGCCTGCTCAGGCCTCACCGCCTTTAGCGCGCTCAACAAGGTGCTGCCGCTCGATCCCGGCCACAAGTTGCTTGTAATCGGCGTCGGTGGGCTCGGCCTCATCGCCATTCAGCTGGCGCGGGCGCTGGGCGCCGAGAACATCGTTGCCGCCGACATCGGCCCTGACAAACGCCAAGCGGCCCTCGACGCTGGCGCCAATGCGGTCATCGACGCCGCCGATCCGGGTGCCCTCAAAGAGACGCGCAGGGTCTCCGATGGGGGGCCACAGGCGGCGATCGACTTCGTCGGCAGTGCCCAATCGGCGCGCTTCGGCTTCGATTCCTTGAGGCGTGGCGGCTCGCTGGTGATCGTTGGCCTCTATGGCGGCAAGCTCAACGTGCCGGTGCCGCTGTTTCCGCTGCGGACGGTCAACATTCTGAGCTCGTTCGTGGGCACACTCGACGAGATGCGCAAACTCATGGAACTGGTGAAAAGCGGGCGGCTCGATCGGCCCCGGGTCCAAACCCGCCCGCTGGCCGAGGTCAACGAGGCGCTTGCCGATCTTCGCACCGGGCGCGTGGTCGGTCGGATCGTCCTCGAACCTTGAGGCGGCGCCTCAGGCGATACGGTCACCCTCACGGACCTCGGCGGCGCGGCTGTCGACTCCGGGCAGCATGGCCGCCGGATCGCGGGTCACCACGACATCGATGACGCTCGGCGCGTCGTCCTGGCCCAGCGCCTTTGTCAGCGCGCCAGCCAGCTGGCCGGGGTCCTCGACCCGGTGGCCATGACAGCCCATCGCCTCGGCGATCGCCGCATAGTCCATCTCGGACAGATCGCTCGACTGGAAATGCCCATCGAATACCGCCTGCTGCAAAGCCTTGACGTACCCTGAGGCGGCGTTGTTAACGACGATCACGACGACCGGCGCCTTCGCACGCCTGGCCGTCTCTAACTCGCCAAGGCTCATGTTAAAGCCACCGTCGCCGGTGACCGCGACGACCGGGTGTGTCGGCTCCGCGAGTTTCGCCCCAATGGCGCCCGGCAGCCCATACCCGATCGAAGCGAAGCCGCGGTTGGCGACATAGCAGCGACCCGGCCGCTTGCTGTCGTACAGCAACCCCGTCCAGTGGGCCGCGAAACCGCCATCGGCGACCAGCACGGCCTCCGCCGGCAGCATCCGATTGAGTTCGTTAACGAGGCGCGGCATGGCGATCGGCCGCTCGTCCGTCGCCAGCCGCGGCGCCACCGCTGCCCGCCAGCGCTCCATTCTCTCCGCCACCTCGTGCGTGTACGCGGTCCGCGCCTCGCGCTGGCGATCGGTGGAATCCGCGAGTTCGGCGCCAATGTCTTCCAGTCCCGCGCGCGCATCGCCCCACAGCGCCACCTCGGGCGACCGCACGCGGCCGATTTCCTCGGCCACCACCTCGAGATGGATGAGGGGGATGTCCTCCGGCGGCAGCGCGTATCGCTTGGTCGCGATCTCGCCGAGTTTGCAGCCGACGACCAGAATACAGTCGGACGCGGCGATCAGTTCGTTGCCGATCCGCGAGTAGCGGCCGAACAGCCCCGCCGAGAGGGGGTGGGTGCACGGGATGGCGCCCTTGCCGCTGAGCGTATGGGCGACGGGAACGCCCAGCGCCTCGGCGAACCGAGTGAGTTGGTGCTGGGCCCCTGAAAGATGGACGCCGCCGCCGGCCAACACGATCGGGCGCTTGGCCCCGGCGACCAGCGCGGCCGCGCGCGCCACATCGCAAGCGTCGGGCCTGGCGCGGCGACTGGGAAAGGCGTGCACGGCCGGATCGGACCCCAGGGCATCGACACTGTAGCCATGGCGTCCGTGGCAAACGTCCTCTGGCACCTCGAGGATCACCGGGCCCGGCCGCCCTGAAGTAGCGATCTCGAAAGCGCGGCGAACGAGTTCGGGGATGCGGGCACCGTCTTCGATGCGGATGAGTTCCTTGACGGCGGGACGGAGAATCTCGGTCTGCCGCGCCTCCTGGGTCATGTTCTTCCACGAATGACCGCGGTGGGTGCCGCCAATCAGGGCGATCACGGGCACGCCCGCGTTCAACGACTCGACCAGGCCGGTGGCGAGATTGGTGGCGCCGGGGCCGAGCGTGCCGTCGCACACGCCCGGCCTTTGACTGACTCGGGCATACGCGTCGGCGGCGAAGGCGCCTGCGCGCTCGTCGTTGATCAACCAATGCTCGAGCCCGACGTCGGCCAGGGCGTCATAGAAGGGCAGCAGCTGCCAGCCGCCCATCCCGAACAGCGGTCCGACGCCGTGGCTCTTGAGCATCACGGCCAGTGCCCGGCCACCGCTCATCTCTGTTCGAGGCCGGTTATCGCCAAGATCGTCGGTCATTGACTCACCAGCTGGACAAAGGTGTGGACGCTCAGGCCCGGCTCGACGCCGAGCGACCTCGCCGTCTCATTGACATGGGAAAGCCGGCCGCTCTCGTATGTCGAACGGCCATCGCCAATGCGGGCGGTCGCCGCAGCGACCGTGGCGGCCGCGATACCGCGCGCATCGAGCGCTGGCAGGCGACTGATCCCCGCGCTATCGATGCCGACGCCCGCATCGTTGTAGACTGCGGCGCGGGCGTCGACCTTAATCGCGCTCGCGGCCTCGCCAGCGAGAAGGCCGCCGTGCGATCCGGTGACGACGACCTGACCCACATCCTCCGCCCGCACCAGCCCGACCGAGTCGAGCGTCCACACTTCCGGCCGGCCGGGCGCCGTCGCGAGGACATGGCGCGCCTCGTGATGGGGCGGCGGTTCACGGCGAAAGAGCGCGGCCGCGTCCAGGTGGGCGGCGGCGGCGGCGCAGCTCTCGCCGACCCTACACCCCAGGGCGGCGGCCGTTTCGTTGACATGACTGATGACGCCGCGCACCGCCATGTCGTCGCCATCGCCGATGCGCGCGCTGTCGCTGCTAACGGTCGCCGCCGGAAAACCCAGTGCGTCGAGGTAACGCAACGCGGCGATGCCCGCTCGGTCCTTGCCGAGCCCTGCATCGTTGAGTATCACCGCCCGCATCCCCGCCTTCGCCGCCACATGACCGGCGTAGATCGCACCATGGGAACCCGCGACGACGACTCGATCGCGGTGTTCATCGGTGGCGCGAGTAACGCTCGGCAGAGTAAGAATGTCCGGCAACGGCACGATCCCCGAGGATAGCGCAACCTGAGCCCGATGCGCTATTGCGGGGCGCGCACACGAGGCGACCCGCGGTTTCCGATCGAATAACAAGCGCGCCAAACTCTGACCTTGGTCGGCATGCCCGGCCCTGGCTCACGCCGCGTTTCCCTCCGCTCGGAGCACCCATGTTCAACCCCGTGCAGCTCGTTATCGACCACTTCGTCGAGCACCTGCGCCAGAACTATTCTCGGATGTATGGCTCGCTTGAGCCAGATTACCCCAACATCATAGGCTTTTTTTCCGGCGACTCGCGCTCGAGAACATCGCCAACTCGGATGCGCTTTATCACGACGTGAACCACACCATTCTGGTGACCGAGGTCGGCCAGGAGATTCTGCGTGGCAAACACTTGAGCGAAGGGGGTGTGACGCCGCACGACTGGCTACACTTCGTGATCTCGCCGGTGTGCCACGATATCGGCTACGTGCGCGGCGTCTACATCGACGATCAGCCAGGCGCCTACGTCATCGACGAAGAGGGGCGAACCGTCGCACCACCAGCTGGCGCCACAGATGCCTACATGACGCCCTACCATGTGTTCCGCTCGCAACAGTTTGTCCGGGAGCGCTTCGGCAACGTGGCCGTCCTCAACGCAAAGACCATCTGCGCCAACATTGCGAACACGCGATTTCCGGTACCGGAGGGCGAGGTGATCGACACCCGAAGCGATCCGGCGCTGGTGCGCAGCGCCGACCTGATCGGTCAGCTCTCCGACACCGGCTATCTGCTAAAGCTGGCGGCGCTGTTTCGCGAGTTTGCGGAAACCGGCGCCACCAAGGCCCTCGGCTACACCCACCCCGACGACCTGAGAGTGAGCTACCCCAAGTTCTTCTGGCAACTCGTGGCACCACTCATCCAGGCGATGTCCCTATCTCTGTTGAAATTCGTGGGGCAGGCGTCGCTGGTTGATGATGCTATGCTGCCTTCATGATGGTTTCAATGGCACTGTCGGCCTGAGCCTTTCTCAAGTGTTCCTGGAGAGCATTTCGGAGGATGGGCAGCTGACGATAGGCCTTGAGGCGACGGAAGGTTTTCTGGGCCTCCAGCAGGCCGGCGGCGGTCCATCTGAGCGCCATCTCGGCGTGTCTCCAGCGTTTGACGTTGCGGGTGACCTGGCGCACCGTGCCGAGCGCGTTCTCGACGATGTTGGTGCAGGCGAGCGAGCGCCGGAGTTCGTGCGGCAGGCCGAGGCGGATGACGGTGAGTATCTCGTCCAGCCCCTCCAGGATGCTGCCCGAGACGCCCGGTTCCTCATGCTCCAGACGCCGGGCCAGGTTGCGCAGCAGCCGTTCGGCCTTGTCTGCGTCGTCCTGGTCCCAGGCCTGACGGAGCGCCTTCTTGACGCTCGCATGCAAATGCAGGGGCAGGCGCTCGATGATGTTACGGCCCTTGTGGACCTGGCAGCGCTGGATGGCGGCGGCCACACCGAAGGTGTTGCGGATCGCTTTGCTGAGCGCCTTCGCGCCATCGACGATGAACAGCCGGGGCAGCGTCGGATCGAGCCCCCTGGCGAGGAGATTGTCGAGCAAGGCCTGGACGACGACAGTGTTCTCCGTCGCCCCCTCGACCACGGCCA
The DNA here is from genome assembly GCA_965226045.1 of Alphaproteobacteria bacterium. Classification (GTDB taxonomy): domain Bacteria; phylum Pseudomonadota; class Alphaproteobacteria; order VGEJ01; family VGEJ01; genus CBDDBU01. The sequence goes on along the minus strand of CBDDBU010000023.1, from coordinate 97,202 downwards.
GGACATGCTTGTCGCCGTTGCCATCGACGCCGATCGCCGCCACCAAGACATGGTCGCCGACATGCAGACCGTCGATCTGGATGACCAGCAGGTCGAGCTCCGAGAGGTCCGAGGCAAGCCAGGCCTTCATCTTCTTGCGCGACAGCGCCACAAAGCGCCGGGAAACGGCCGACTTCGAGGTGCCGTCGCCACGCGCTTTCGCCAGGTCGCCCTCGGGCAGACGGACCGCGCGGTGGTACTTGCGGGTCGACACGTTCAGCACCATCAGGTTGAGCGCCCACTCGAGCAACAGGTTGCCGTCGCGCAGCACCTGCCAGCTCTCCAAACCCACCTCCTTGCCAGCATGGTCGCGAACCCGTGGCCGCTGCACTTTCACGCGGCCGCCGTGGTAGCCGATCTCGCTCTGCGTATGGCCCCAGCGATAACCCCGACGGTTCCCATGGCGACGATGTCGGGCCCCGCACACGGTCGTGGCGTCCTCCTCCATCATCTCGGCCAAGGCCTCGACCCCGGCCAGGAGACAGAACCGATCCACGCTGAGACGGACTGCGTCCATCGCGTCTGCCAGCGGCGGCATAGGAAACGAGGTGGCAAGGGCTTTCGGGCTACTGGAACTACGGATATTCTTTCCCATGGTGTCGTTCTCCCTCTTGGGTTTGCAGCACCCGGAGCCTAACGGCTCCAGGAGAGCGACACCTACCTCAACTTTTCAACATCGACCGGGACATCTCCCTCATCCAAGACGCATTGGATTACTTGGAGATAACCCAGGAAGGCAAACAATGGACCGCCACCCTGTTGGCTCACTCTTCGATCGTTCGCGTCGCGCTGATTGGACGCGCGGGCCCCTCCCACGGGGGGGGGGCCGCCATCAGCGGCCCCCCGCTTGGATGGAGGGAACCAGCCGGGACCGATCGTCACGGGGAAATGCGGTCGGCCCCGGCTGGCTTACAGACCTCTTCCCCCAAGCGATGCTCAATACGGAGCCAAACAGCGTCTGAATCAGTCCACGGTCGGTTATTTTGACCCCGAGGGCGCTGGCGAGCGGCCGCGAACCCCCTCTCGATAGATGACGTAGAGACCACTGCCGATGATGATGGCCGCGCCCAGCCATGTCCATTCGTCGGGGAAATCGCCAAATACGATGTAACCAAGCCCGGTGGCGCCCACCAGTTGGACATAGCCAAAGGGCGCGATGACCGCAGCGGGCCCGTGCTGATAAGCCTTAACGACGAGATAGTGGCCGAAGCCGCCCGACAGACCGAGACTCAACAACAGCCCCCATTGTAGCCAGCCAACCGGCGTTTCCCATATGAAAGGCACTATCGCGCTCATCACCAGAAAACCAACCAGCGCCGCATAGGTGTTGGTGGTCTCCGCTTCGTCATACGCCGCCAGAGCACGGGTCATGATCTGAAAGACCGCGTAGCAGGCTGCCGTTACGAGCACGAGGTACCCGGTCCAGTGAGTGACCCCGCCGGTCGGGCGGATGATGATCAGAGCGCCGACGAAGCCCGCGAGCACGGCGAACCAGCGTTGGGCGCCGACCCGCTCGCCGAGGAACGGGGCCGACAAGGCGACCACCATGAGTGGCGACGTGAAGCTGATGCTGGCGGCCGTCGTCAGCGATACGTTACTAATCGCGATGACGTAAAGGGTCGTGGCGACCAGGAGCAACACGGACCGCACGATCTGGGTCCCCGGCCGCACGCTCGTGAACAGGCGCTGCAGGCCGCGTTGCGGTCCGAAGCCCACCACCATGAAGACAAGGTGCGTGGCATAGCGAAACCATATGATGACCGCTATGGCGAGCTCGGCGGTTAGATACTTGACAGCCGCATTGAGCAGGGGGAACAGCGAGACCGCGACGCTCATGTACAGAATGCCGCGCAGGACGTTGGGCACCATCGACGCTCTCGGAACAACTGGCGTCATCGGCCCACCTGGAAGTCATCCGGATCGAAATCACCGGTGAAGAAGGCGGCGACGTTAGCACCATTTGCCGCTAGCCTACCAATGGGTCACGCCGACCAGGACGACTCGCGGGACCGATCATGACGAAGCCCACACCGGCCGTGGACGCGGCCTCTCTCCTGCTCATTCGTGACGGCACGGTTGGCCTCGAAACCCTGATGGTCTCCCGCCACACCGGGGCCGCGTTCGCGCCCGGGGCGCTCGTATTCACGGGTGGCAAGGTCGACCGGGGCGACTTCGCGCCCGACCTCGCCAACCGATGCGACGGTGCCGCGAACCTCGATCCGGCAGCCCTCGCCCCACGCATCGCGGCGATCCGCGAGGCCTTCGAGGAGGGTGGCGTATTCCTCGCGCGCGCACGCACGGAGCGGGAATTTCTCGACGGGCGGCGGGCCACCGCCCTTCAGACCCATCGCGGCCCGCTCGCGCGCGGTGAGATCGCCCTCCACCAACTCCTGGCCGACGAGGATCTTATCCTTGGCGCCGATCGTCTCGAGCCCTTCGCCCATTGGATCACGCCCGAGTTCCGGCCCTTGCGGTTCGACACCCGCTTCTATCTGGCCGTGGCGCCAGAGGGGCAAGAACCTACCCCTGATGGCGTCGAAACGATGACGTCGTTTTGGACAATGCCCGCGCACGCACTGGCCGGAGGCCGCGCGGGACGTTGGGACCTGATGATGCCGACGCGCTTGAACTTGGAGCGGCTGGGCCGATCAGCCAGCGTCGCGGAGGCGCTTGCCACCGCCCGTGGCTCGAAGGTGGTAACCGTCACGCCATGGATCGAACGACGCGCGGATGGCGCGGTGCTGCGGATACCTGACCACGCCGGCTACGGCAAAATCGCGGAACCGGTCGGCGACCGCCGCTAGCCGACGACCCTCGCGCCGGGGGCGGCGTCGCGACTGGGCAGCTGCGCGACACCGCCTTCAGCTGTTCTCAGGGTGAAGGAGAAGGTCGCGCCGCCCGCCTCGTTGCCGCGCGCCGACAACCGACCGCCGTGAGCCTCGACGATCGTCCGCGAGATCGAAAGCCCCATGCCCATCCCGTTGGCCTTAGTCGTGAAGAAGGGGTCGAAGATCCGATCGGCTTCGGCCGCCGCCAGTCCAAGTCCGTTGTCCGAGATAGAAACTTCGACGAGGCCGTCCGCGACCAAGCCTGTGGTCACCCACAGTTCACAATTCTCGCCCCCCCCCCCGCCCCGCCGCCTCACGGCGTCCATGCCGTTGCGCAGGAGATTGAGAACAACCTGTTCGACCTCGATGACATTCACGAGCACCGGCGGCAGGCCCTCGGTCAACGAAGGTGTGATCGTCACGTCGTTTTCCCCCGCCTCGGGGTGCACGAGTCCGACTGCGGCGCGGGTGATATCGTTGACGTCGGCCGCCACGATCTGAGGATCCCCGCGTCTCACGAAATTGTCGATGTTCTTGACGATCTCTGACGCCCGTCGTGCCTGGTCGGTGATCCGTGTCATGGGCTCAAGCATCTCGTCGGAGGCTGCGGACGTCTCGGCTCGCAGGCGCCTGAGCGATCCCTCGGCATAGTTGACGATCGCGGCGAGCGGCTGATTGAGTTCGTGGGCCAGCGTGGTAGCCATCTCGCCCATCGTGCTAACCCTCGCCACGTGGGCGATCTCGGCCTGATGGCTACGTATCTTTGCCTCGGCCTCCCGCTGCTCGGTGATATCCTGGGCGACGCCCACGATGCCGAGGAGTTCGCCATCGGCACGGTGGACGACGCTCTTGGTGGTCAACATGCGGCGCTCACCGTGCACCGTTCCAAACGGCTCCTCGTAAGCGCGGGTCCCTCCCGCCGCCATGATCTCAAGGTCCCTGGAACGAAACTCCTCCGCGAATTGAGGCGGCATGAGGTCGACGTCCGTTTTGCCGATCATTTCTTCGGGCTGGAGCCCGACCGCGATCGCGCCGGCGGTGTTGACCATCCGGTAGTACCCGGCCGCATCCTTGAAGAAGATGGGTCCGCTCGCCCCCTCGATGACCGTGCGCAGAATGTCCTTACTCTCGCGCAGGGCGGCTTCCGCGAGCTTTCGCTCCTCGATCTCTTCTCGCAGGTCGCGATTGGCGCGATGGAGCTCGGCGGTGCGCTGCTCGACGCGCGCCTCCAGCAATGCGTTGAGGCGTCTGATTTCCTGCTCGGCGCGATTCCGCGCGGTCACATCGATCAGTACGGCGATGCTACTAGCGACACTTCCGCTGTCATCGCGCTCGGCGACCGCCGACACCTCAACGTCGATGGCTTCGCCTGATTTGGCAAGCAACCTGTATTGCACATCCTTGGCGACTCCCGTCGCAAGGAACCCCGGCAGCACGGTGTCCTTGAACCACCGCTGCGTATCCTCGTCGACCATGAGCTTGGTGATGTCCTCGCCAATCACCTCGTCGCGGTCGTAGCCGAGAGTCTGTAACCAGGCGTCGTTGACCCGGACCAGCCGACCGTGGCGATCAATTGAATGCGTCATCACGGGCGCCCCTTCGTAGAGGCGTCGATAGCGCGCTCCGCTCTTGCGCGATTCCTCTTCGGCCTTCTCCCGCTCGGCGATCTCCAGACGCAGGGCCAGATTAGCCGCCTCAATATCGGCGGTCCGCTGGCGCACGCGGCGCTCAAGTTCGTCGTGGGCTGTCTGCAAATCCTTTTCATGACGGTGCCGCTCGCTGATGTCAGCCACCACGGCAAATACGCCCTCGACCTTGCCCTCGTCACCAAAATGCGGCACCAAGCTGGTCTGGACGTGGCGCCGCCCGCCGTGCCGATAAGGCATGGTGGCTTCGAACCGGACCGCCTCGCCGGCCAAGGCGCGTTCAAGATAGGGCCGAACTGCGGCGAACGCCTCAGGGCCGAGGAAGTCAGGCACCGAGCGGCCCTGAAGATGCTCTGGCGTCACGCCGAACCAATCGTAGTACGCGCGATTGTTGAGTCGGTAACGAAGATCGAGATCGAAGTAGTTGATCAGCACCGGCACCGAATCGGCGAGGAGGCGCAGGCGATCCTCGGTCTCCCGGCGCGCGATCTCGGCGCAGCGGCGATCGCCGACATCCGCGATGACCGAGCGGAAGCCTTCCACAGTGCCCTGGCTGTCGAGCTTGGGCATGTAGTTGACTTGGATGTGGCGGGCCGGGCCATGCTTGAATGAGAGCGTAGCTTCGAAGGATGTCCCTTCGCCTTCCAGGGCGCGTTGCATGTAGGGGAAGAGGGCTTTGTAGGCGTGGTCTCCCAATACTTCGCGCACCTTGCCGCCGGTTACTTTCTCGACGGCAAGGCCAAACCATTTGGCATACGCGCCATTGGCGAAGCGGTAGCGCAGATCTCGGTCGATGTCGTCGATGAGGACGGGGACCGAGTCCGTGACCAGGCGCAACTGTTGCTCACTGTCCCGCAACGCCGCCTCGGCACGCCGGGCATCATCGATGTCGACCCAGTAGCCGACCACCCGGCGCGGGCGGCCAGCGCCATCGAATACGGTCCGGGCGGTATCACGCACCCATCGGAAGTGACCGTCGCGATGACGGTATCGGTACTCGATCACGACTTGCCCGCCGCCCGTCAAAGCATCGGCCTCGGCGAGCACCCGTGCGCGATCATCAGGGTGGATATGGCGCAAGAAGAAGCCGCGATCGTCCAGGAACTGCCGTGGCTCCCAACCTAGCCAGGTGGTGACTCCCTCACTGACGAAGATGGGTGCTAGCTCACCGCCGACCTCGGCCAAATATGTGACGGCGGGGTTGGCCGCGACGAGCTCCCACAGATCGTCCGTGGTAAGGTCGCGTATATGGCGGCGGCTGATCGTCGTCATCCCCAAGCCCTGAAGCACAAACTGCGGACAGTACTCCCCTTGGAACGGGGCAGACCCGAATTCAGCATATACCCGATGTCCGGCGGACACTCGAGCGGCGTGGGTGCGGGGGCGTGGCCCTTGAGATGGCGCTCCAATCTGCTATATCCACACTTGGGCGCGGCCCTGGCCGCGCCCCGTGTCGTTGACGTGGGAAACGCGAGTATACGATGAACAAGGATACATCCTCGAGCACCAAAACCGAGAACGCGAGCGCCAAAGCCCCAGAGTCCAAGGAGGCCACGGAAGCCAAGGGCACCGAGGCCAAGAACACGGAATCCAAGGAGCTGAGCGGCCGCGGCGCCAAGCAGCCCGCTCGACCGGTGAGCTTTTTCTCGAGCGTGCGCACCGACGAGTACCGGTCCGGATGGGACTCGGTGTTCGGCAAGTCAACGAAGCGAGATCGACCCCGCCACTTCGAGGTCTCCCTATCCTATGACGAACTCTCGACACGAGAGCGGAAGCTGCTGCTGGAGGCCTTTCGCCGCAAGGCACTCTTGAGCGATATCGACCCCGACACGCTGGCCAACAGCGCCTCGATCGATTGGCGGCTTAGCTGCCGGTTCGAGGCCTAGCGCCGAGCGCCAGGTCCCGCTTCGCGCCGCCGCTAACGACGGGGGCGGCATACCGAGATCTTGGCGCCATTCGCTGCGGCCAATTCGAGCGCCTTGTCGGCGCCCCGCGCCGTCGGCTCGCGCCTGCCCTGTTCGAGGGGCGCACATGTGGTTTGAGTGGCAGCGTCAACGCCTGCCTGCGATTCGGGGACTGCCTGCGACTCGGGATAACGAACATGTTCCATAACGAACGCTCCCTCTGCAATGCGGCGGCATACTCCTAATATTGGGGGCGTGGAGTTGCTGTTGTGTTGACAGGTGTCACGTCCGACGCAGACGAGTCAGTGACCATCGTCACGGTCCGGACGGTTAGCGACGACGGCGCCGCTGCCTCGATGCCGAACAGCGCGCGCGGAGCGTGCCTATCCCGCCGGGCCGACTTCCAGAGCGTCGCCGGTCTCCAACATTTTGAAGACAACGCTCTTGTCGAGCGTGTTGCTGACCGTGCAGTGTCGCTGGGCCGCTTCAATCAAGCGGTCGCGAAGGTCCGGGTCGTCGATACCGTCCATGTCAATCGAGACCATGAAGCGGCCGAAGCGGTTCGGCGGATCCGGCGCCTTCCCGACGCTCACCGCGACCTTCACGGCCCCGGCGTCGATCCCTTGCCGCGCACACATCTGGTCGACCGTGATGGCAAGGCACGTGCCTACCGCGCTGCACAAGAGCTCGGCTGGGTTGAAGCCCGCCGCCCCCGGTGCCGCCGTTCCTTCCATGACGAAGCCGTGCTCGTTCTCAACGCGATAGCGGGCGCGGCCGGCCTGGCGGCTGATCACGATCGGGCCGTAGACGGCCACGGGTTGCTTGGGTCTGATCTTCATTCGAACATCCTAGCCAAACAGCCTACACTTGGCCCCAACGGCTGGCCAGGGAGCTACCCGAAACTTGGACCACCCTGGACACCCGGTTCGCCTCGGGCGTCGCGCACGGATTTAGAGGAGAGCACGTGCAGGAACTCCTCGTGTATTAATCTGTCAACGGCGGTGGGATATGGGACCGGCGTGGCGGCGCAAAAAGGGACCACTCGATGTTTGAAGCTTGTCCCGGTAGTCCACGGGAGGGACCCGCGCGCGGCGCGGCGTGCCCCTCAATGGGCTAGCGCGGCGGCGCGCGTGGGCGGGTCCTGTGGACCCACGGTGTGGAACGGCGTGCAAAGTTGACCCCTGTTGAGGGGTGATCGGCGTCCAAATTTGCGGAGCCTGGCTAGTCCAAGTCACCTCGTTTTTGGGCGGACGAGGTGGTGGGGGATGTTGGTCGTGGAGACGATAGCGCGGATCCGGCGGGAGTATTTCGTCAAGGGGAAGCCGATCAAGGAGATCGTGCGGGACGTGAAGGTCTCGCGCAACACGGTGCGCAAGGTGATCCGTTCGCAGGCGACGGCGTTCACCTACGACCGGCGGGTCCAGCCGATGGGCCGAAGCTGGGGCCGTGGACGGCCGAGCTGGAGCGGATGCTGGAGGCCAACGAGACCAAGTCGAAGCGGGAGCGGCTGACGCTGCTACGGGATCTCCGAAGCCCTCGAGGGTCTGGGCATGGCGGCGGCTACGACGCGAAGCGGCGCTACGCCAAGGCGTGGCGGTGGCGCCGTTGGGCATCGACGGCGCAGACCTATGTGCGTTGGTGTTCTCGCCGGGCGAGGCCTATCAGTTCGACTGGAGCCACGAGTACGTGGCTGCTGGCGGGGGTGACGACCAAGGTCAAGGTCGCGCACGTCCGGCTGTGCCACAGCCGAATGTTCTTCGTCCGCGCATCCGCGCGAGAGCCAGGAGATGGTGTTCGACGCCCACGACCGGGCATTCCGGCTGTTCCAGGGTGCCTGCCGGCGAGGCATCTACGAGAAGACGGCGGTGCAGACCGTCCTCATCGGCAAGGAGCGCGCGTTCGCCGGCGCTTCGTGCAGATGTGTGGCCACTACCTGGTCGACCGACAGCATGCACGCCGGGAGCGGGATGGGAGAAGGGGCAGGTCGAGAACCAGGTCGATCGATCATCCGCGGTCGGTTCTTCACCCCGCGGCTGCGCTTCAAGACCTACGACGAGCTCAACGCCTGGCTCTTGGACCAGTGCGTCGCCTCGCCCGCATCCCCACCCGGTGTTCAAGGACAGGACTGTCTGGCAGGTGTTCGACCGGACGAGGTCCGTCCCTTCGCTATCGCGGGCCGTTCGACGGCTTCCACGCGGTCCCGGCGCGCCGACCTCCTGGCTTCGACAGCAACAAGTACAGCGTGGCGGGCGCGCACGTCGGCCGTCCGGTCGAGGTCCATGCCTACGCCGATCGCATCGTCATGCCAGGACGGCGAGATCGTCGCCGAGCATGCCCGGCGCTTCGGCCGCGACCAGACCGTCTATGACCCGTGGCACTAGGTGCCCGTGCTGGCGAGGAAGCGGTGCGCTTCGTAACGGCGCGCCGTTCAAGGACTGGGCGCTGCCCGGCGCCCTGGGTCGCGTGCGCGTCCGGCTCGCCGGCCACGACACGACGGCGACAGGCAGATGGTCGAGATCCTCACCGCCGTGCTCATGGTCTGGCGGCGGTGTTAGGCCGCCTGTGCCGAGGCGGCTGGCCGGCGTGTGCAGCGCCGACGTCGTGCTCAACGATCCTCAATCGTCGGCGCCAGCGTCCGAGACGGCCCGATCCCGACGCCCGCGCCTGCGTCTTCGAGCCGGTCGCCGGTCCCGCTACGACCGCTTGAAGGGGGTCGGCCATGGAGCGCCAGAGGTTGGAGATGATGGCCGCAGTGTCAAGCTCGCCGGCAATGCGCGACGCGTTCGACGAAGGTGCTCGCCGGGCCTCAAGCGCCAGCATCCGATGCAGCGAACATGGCGAGCTGTTGAAGGCCGAGGTCGGCGACAAGCGGCGCGATCCATCAAGTACCGATGAGTGGCGCCAAGCTGCCGCTGGCCTTCAGGAGCTGGCCGACTTCGACTTCACCGACACCGGTCGCGAGCCGCTGGTCCGCGAGTTGGCGGTCGGCGGCTTCCTGGCCGTGCCTAGCGCGCTGCACAAGAGCTGATCGCTGGGTTGGCAGCACCGGCCCCCATCTCCCGTCGCCATCGCGCGGGCCGCATCCGCGATGGCGCCCGGCCGGCCGCTTCTTCAACGTCGGGCGACCTGGTCCACCGGCTCGAGGCCGAAGCCCGCGCCGGCTTCATCGCCGACATCCTGCCAAACGAGCCTACATCCTTGGCGACGAGCTCGGCCAGGGAGCTCGCCGAAACTTGGAGGCCAGCTGCTGGACCACCTCGTCAGCCGGCTCTACGAGCCACCTCGGGCCAACGACCTTCGGCGAATGGCCGATTTTCGAGGAGACGCACAAGATGACCACCGAACTCCTCGATCGTGTGACGCACCACTGCGAGATCATCGAGACCGGAAACGACTCCTGGCGGTTCAAGAATCGGTCCTAAAGGCAACCGATCCACCTGCGGCCCGGCCGCCCAGGTGGGCCCACAGGAACCTCCCACACGCGGTCCGCCGCCAGCCGCGTGGTGGGCGCGTCGGCCCGTCCGCGGGCCCCTCCTATGGACTACCTGTACGACGGCTCGCCGTGCATCCCCAAAGGGGTCAACATTGCACGCCGATAGGGGGCAATGTTCAACGCCGATTGACACCCACGGGGACAGGCGGAGGCGTGGTGGTCGGGTCAGCTGCGGTGTGAGCGTGCTAGCTGCGGCTCTGGTTGAGGCGATAACTCTCGCCGTTCATCTCGAGGATGTGGACGTGGTGGGTGAGGCGATTGAGGAGCGCCCCGGTCAGCCGCTCTGAGCCGAACACCTCGGTCCATTCATCGAACGGCAGGTTGGAGGTGACCAGGGTCAAGCCGCGCTCGTAGCGCTGGCTGAAGACCTCGAACAACAGCTCGGCGCCGGTCTGGGATAGCGGCACGAAGCCGAGCTCATCGATGATCAGGAGCCTGTACTTGGCCAGCTGCCTCTTCAGGCGCAGCAGGCGTTTCTCGTCACGCGCCTCCATCAGCTCGTGGACCAGGGCGGCGGCGGTGGTGAAGCCGACGGCCAAGCCCTTCTGGCAGGCGACCAGGCCGAGACCGAGGGCGATGTGGGTCTTGCCGGTGCCGCTGGGTCCGAGCGCGATGACGTTCTCGTGGCGGTCGATGTAGGCACAGCGGGCGAGCTCCAGGACCAGCGTCTTGTTGAGCGCGGGGATGGCTTTGTACTCGACGCTGTCGAGGCTTTTGACCACCGGGAAGCGGGCCGCCTTGATGCGCCGCCCGACCATGCGCCGTTCGCGGTCGATCAGCTCGAGCTCGGCCAGACGCTGGAGGTAGCGCACGTGATCGACGCCGTCGCTTGCTCACTGCCGGGCGAGCTTGTCGTATTCGCGCAGGAAGGTCGGCTGCTTCAGCGTCTTGAGGTGGTGGGCGAGGAGAAGCTGCGGCGTGTCGGTCATGCACCAGCCCTTGACAGCAGGCTCATGTACGACCCGGCCGACGTCATTGCCACCCGGGCTCTGGGCAGATACGGGTAGAGCGTGAGGTCGAGCCGCGGCGCTCTGCGTTCGATCCAGCACAGCACCAGGTGCTTGACCGCGTCGAAGCCGATCGCGCCCAGCCTGAGGGCCTCGCCGATCGCACCCTCCACCTCGACCAGCCGGAAGCTCTCCAGCAGGCGCAGCACCTGGACGTACTCGCGCTTGCCCGCCTTGGCCATGCGGGCTTCCAGGAGACGGCGCAGGGTGGCGAAGACCTCTGGCAGTTCCCAGCCCAGCAGCGGCGCCGCTTGGTCCAGGGCGCCGATCTTGCGCTCGATCAGCGGCAGGTAGTGCAGCGGATCGAAGATCAGGTCCTCGCGCTCATAGGAGCGCCGATGCTGGGCGATCACCTCGGCCCCGCAGCTGATCACCACCTCGTCCACGAAGCCGCGGATCAGCACCTCGCGATGGCCGTAGGCAACCGGCACGGAGTAGTCGTTGGCGTTGTAGCGCACCAGCGACAGTGATCTCACCCGACCCGGGCGCCGGTCACAGGCCTCATAGGGTGCCGCCGGCAACGGCAGGAAGGCCGTCCGGTCCCGCTCCAACCGCTCGCCGATCGTCTCAGCATGGCGGCGCAACCGCGCACCAAGTCGCGCTCGGCAGCGCCCCTCGAGCTCGGCGAAGGTCCGGGTCCGCTGCCGCGTCCCGTCCCCCAGGATCCGAGCCACCGCCAGCCTGGTGTTATCTATACAGGACAGAGCGAGGGACGCCCCCGAAGAAGGCGAACGCCGCAACATGCCCGTCGCAGAACGCCTCCGACGTCTCCGCCGGGTAGGCCCTGACGAAGCTCGCATCGCTGTGCGGCAGATCGAAGGCGAAGAAGTGCACCTTCCGCGCCACCCCGCCGATCACCGCCCTCGCCTCGCCGAAGTCCACCTGGGCGTGGCCAGGTTCGTGTACCAGCGGCACGAACATCTCCCGCGTGCGGACACCACGCTCCCGGACATAGTCCTTCACGATCGTATAGCCACCGGTGAAACCGTGCTCGTCGCGCAGACGCTCGAAGATGCGCTTCGCCGTGTGCCGTTGCTTGGCTGGGCGGGACCGGTCCTCTTCCAGGATCCGATCGATGATCCCCGTCAACGGATCCAGCTTCCGTCGGCGCGGCCGCCCAGTCCGCCGATACCCCGGCGGCACCGAGAACGCCAACATCTTGCGCACCGTCTTGCGGTCCAGCCCGAACACCCGCGTCGCCTCGCGAATGCTCATCCCCTCGACATGACAGGCACGCCGAACCCGCGCGTAGAGCTCCACCCGATACATCCCCCCACCTTCGGTCAGATAGTTCCCGACCAAAGGCTACTGGCGGTCCCTTTTTGCGCCGCCCCAGCCAGACAATCCGGCCGCCTCAGTGGGGGATTATTGCGCCGCCGTTCTCAATCTTTGAGAGCGGTGATATTGTCGCCGTTCACGCCATTGGCGAGACCTGTGTGGTGGCCGGCAATGCAGAAGGCCAGCATCTTGCCAAGCGTCGAGCCATAGCGCTCAAGGGCCACCTTCGCCCCGGCCGTGGAATGATCGATACTCCTGGGATCGCCGTGCAGGCGGTCCTGGAAGCGGTGAGAGTACTTGCCGAGGTCGTGTAGCGCGCCGGCGACGTACGCCGGCTCGGCTGCCCCGATCGTGGCCAGGAAGTCGGCGGCTCGCCGACCTACCTCCTGAAGGTGCTCCGCAAGCAAATGCCAGTCGCTGGTCTCGGAAGCACCCGACGAGTGCGCATAGAAAACAGGGTGGTGCGCCATCGTTGTTTCAAATTCAAAAGCTCCGGTGCCGCCTTTACAGTCCAGGCGCAGTGCGCCCGACCAGCTAAGCCATTTCGGCATAGTTGACCCTGATTGGTCCAGTGGGCCTTCAGGCGAGGCCCCTTTGTCCCCGGCGCTGCGTGCGCGGGATCCCTCAGGGCCCGACGTGCCCCAGGGGGGGGGGTGTGCCGAACTCGCCCGCTTAGGTCGATCGGACCGATAAGCCCTCACAGCTCCACTGCATACGGTCGCGATCGCATCCGACCGCCCCGGTCCGGGAGCATAGTTTCCGTATATTTTCCGTACAAACGCCGCTCCGCACGTCGGTTCGGCGTTAACCCTTTGAAGTAATTGGCGTCCCCTAGGGGACTCGAACCCCTGTTTTCGCCGTGAGAGGGCGATGTCCTAGACCACTAGACGAAGGGGACGCCGGGGTCGAACCGCATCCTTACCGCGAGCGTGGCGCGCGATCAAGGGTCGCGCTCTCGCGTATCGCGATGGCCTCGAAGCCGCGCCCGTTCTGGCCTTCGACAACACGGTGGGCGGCGATCTCGGCGAGGCGACCTCGGGCGACTGAGATGATGACCCACACGAGATCGCGCTCCCAGATGCTCGCTCGATCGGTCGGCGACGGCGCCGCCGGCCCATCGGGGTGGGAGTGATAGTGCCCGATGATGTCGTGAGGGCCCGCCCGCAGCTCGCGCTGAAGCTGGAGCCGCATTGCTGGATCAACCTCGAAGCGGTCGTCGCGGTCGCTGGGCGCCAGGTTGGCGCTGGCGGCGACACGTTCGACCCACCAGTCCCGCACGTCACGGTGGCCGACGATCAACCCGCAGCACTCGCGCGGATAGGAGGCTTCAGCCGCCCGCGCCATAACGTCGAGATCGGCGGCCGCGATGACGATCATTCAGGCCCAAGGAGGAAGGTGCCGAGCGTCTCTCCGGTGACCAGGTCGATCGAGACGATGCGCTGCGAGCCGTCTTGGCTCCGCACGCGTAGCAGCAAGCGATCGCCGTCGGCCACGGTCTCAATCACCTCGGCTCCGGTCGGCAAACCCAGGCGACGAACGCCGAACGATTTCGAGAGGAGCGCGGACGCCGGTTCGACGCCGGCCTCGTTCAGGACTTGCGCACGCTGGAAGATGGCGACGGCGAGGCCAATGACCCCGACAACAATGAGCACGCCCATGCCGATCACGAGCGCCTTGAGCCCGCTGAAGCTTGGGTTCACTCTCGTCTCGGTCATCGCCACCGGAACCGCGTCAGCCGCCTATGGTCGCCAACCCGCATAGTACCCGCCGCAGCGACGTCAGCCGTCATGCGTACGTGGTCGCGGCCGCCGACGCTGGCGGACGCCTCGATCGCTTCCTCGCCGAGCGCCACGTCGCGCTCTCGCGCCAGCGCCTCAAGACGCTCATCCTGACGGGCCACGTCATGGCCGGCGGGCAAACGATAGAAGACCCCTCGTATCGCGTCAAGCCGGGGCAGACGGTCGGTCTGGTCGTGCCACCGCCCGTCGACGCGACCCCTCAGGGGCAGGCAATTCCGCTCCGTGTCTTGCATGAGGACGATCAAATCATCGTGATCGACAAGCCCGCCGGGCTCGTCGTCCACCCGGCGCCCGGTAACCCCGACCGCACACTTGTCAACGCGCTGATCGCCCATTGCGGCGACAGTCTGTCGGGTATTGGCGGCGTGCGCCGGCCCGGCATCGTCCACCGCCTCGACAAGGACACAAGCGGCGTGATGGTAGCAGCGAAGAACGACCGGGCTCACGTCGCCCTGGCGCGCGACTTCGCGGCCCGCGAGATCGAGCGCGTGTACCTTGCGATGGTGTGGGGCACGGTGGCGTCGGCGGGAGAACTCTTAGGTCGGATCGGCCGCGATCCGCGCAACCGCAAGCGGCTCGCCGTTGTGGCCGAGGGCGGCAAGTCGGCCCAGACGCACTTCCGGCGTGTCACACCCCTGGGCGGTCGCGCGAGCCTGATTGAGTGCCGCCTGGGCACCGGTCGAACCCACCAAATCCGTGTCCACCTCTCGCACATGGAGCATTCAATCGTTGGCGATTCTCTGTATAGCGGCGGAAGTCGCGCAAGCATCCGCGCCATCGAAAAAGAGTGGGGACAGCTCCCTATCAAGCGCCAGGCGCTGCATGCCGCGATCCTTGGGCTGAACCATCCGGTGACCGGCAAAGTCTTGAAATTCGAGACGGAATTGCCAAGTGACATTGTGACGTTAGGCGCTTATTTGCAGCGCATACCGTAGGGCTCCCCGGGTGGCCGAAGGAGCTGCGCTGTGGCGTGCGACGCGTCACGGCGGGACGGAGGATAAGAGCAGATGGCAAGTCCGAGACTGCCGGCGCTCACGCCGGAAACCAGCCTCTCGCGCTACCTCCAGCAGATCCGGACCTTCCCGATGCTGGAGCCGGACGAGGAATTCATGCTCGCCAAGCGCTGGCAGGAGCATGAGGACGCCGAGGCGGCGGCCCGTCTGGTGACGAGCCATCTCAGGCTGGTGGCCAAGATCGCCATGGGCTATCGGGGGTACGGCCTGCCGGTGGGCGAGCTCATCAGCGAGGGCAACGTCGGCATGATGCAGGCGGTTAAGCGCTTCGACCCCGATCGCGGCTTCCGCCTGGCGACCTATGCGATGTGGTGGATCCGGGCCGCGATGCAGGAGTACATCCTGCGCTCATGGTCGTTGGTCAAGATCGGCACCACCGCCGCGCAAAAGAAGCTCTTCTTCAACCTGCGGCGCCTCAAGGGCCAGCTGCAGGCGATCGAGGACGGCGACTTGTCGGCCGAGAACGTCGAGAAGATCGCGACCCACCTGGGGGTGTCCGAAACCGAGGTAGTGTCGATGAACCGGCGCCTGTCGGGCGGTGATCAATCGCTGAACGCGCCCGTGCGCGAGGACGGAGACGGGGAGTGGATCGACTGGCTGGTCGAGGACGCACCTGACCAGGAGACCCGCCTCGGCGACGAGCAAGAGCTCGAGAATCGGCGCGCCTTACTGGCGACGGCGATGAAAGTGCTCAACGATCGCGAGCGTCACATCCTGACCGAGCGGCGGTTGAGCGAAAACCCCGCGACCCTCGAGGCGCTGAGCGGCGAGTACGACATCAGCCGCGAGCGCGTCCGCCAAATCGAGGTACGCGCGTTCGAAAAGCTGCAAAAAGCGATGCACAATGGGGCCCTGCTGCAACAACGAGAAGCAGCGAGCCGCGCCCAGGCCGCGGGTTAGACCGCCGAGTCTCAGTCCGCGAACGGGTCGCGCACCAAGATTGTGTCCTCGCGCTCGGGGCTGGTTGATAGCAACGCTACCGGCGCCTCGATGAGTTCCTCGATACGGCGAATGTACTTGACGGCCGAGGCCGGCAAATCGGCCCAGCTGCGGGCGCCGCGAGTACTGTCGGACCAACCTTCGAGGCTTTCGTAGACCGGCTTGATCGCGGCCTGTGCGCCGGTGGCTGCGGGCAGATGGTCGATCGTCTCATCGCCCAGGCGATAGCCCACACAAACCTGGAGTGACTCGATACCGTCGAGCACATCCAGTTTCGTCAAGGCGATGCCGTCGATGCCACCAACCTTGGCGGCCTGCCGCACCATCACCGCGTCGAACCAGCCGCAGCGGCGTCGGCGCCCGGTTACGGTCCCGAATTCCCGGCCGCGCTCTCCCAGTCCCCGCCCAACCTCGTCATGAAGTTCGGTCGGAAACGGGCCCTCGCCGACGCGCGTGGTGTAGGCCTTGGTGATGCCGAGCACGTAACCGACGGCGGACGGCGCGGTTGCGCTGCCGACCGCGACCTGACCAGCCAAGGTGTTCGAGGACGTAACGAAGGGGTAGGTGCCGTGATCGACATCGAGCATCGCCCCTTGAGCGCCCTCGAACAGGATTCTCTTGCCGCTCCGCCGGGCGGCGTCGAGACGGCGCCAGACCGGACCGGCGTATTGGAGAAGATCAGGGGCGATCGCCACCAACTCCGCCACCAAGGTCTCGCGGTCGACGGGCGGGCGGTCATACCCGCGACGCAGGACGTCGTGGTGCGCTAGAAGGTCGTCGAGTCTGACCTCGAGCGCGGCGCGATCCGCCAGGTCGCAGACCCGCAGCGCGCGCCGCGCCACCTTATCCTCGTAGGCCGGCCCGATACCGCGACGCGTCGTGCCGATACGCGTGCCGCCGCCCACCTCCTCGCGCAGGCCGTCGAGTTCGCGGTGCAGCGGGAGTATCAGCGCGGCGTTGTCGGCAACGAACAAGGTCCCCGGGGTCACCGTGACGCCCTTGTCGCGCATGCTCTTGATCTCGGCGATCAGGGCCCACGGATCAATGACCACGCCGTTGCCGATGATCGAGGGTTTGCCCCTGACGACGCCCGACGGCAGCAGACTGAGTTTGTAGGTGACGCCGTCTATGACCAGCGTGTGACCGGCGTTGTGGCCGCCTTGAAAGCGGACCACCATATCGGCGCGCTCGGAGAGCCAGTCGACGATCTTGCCTTTGCCCTCATCGCCCCATTGGGCGCCGACAACCGCGACGTTGGCCACGTTCGCTACTCCGCCAAAAGTTGTGGCTGGCCGTCTTCGAGGACGTGGGTGCAGCCGAGGCGACGCGCTTCGGCACGTACATCAGCGGCCTCGGCGAGACCCGCTATCGCACGCCACCCCTCGCGTCGCAACCGGCGTGCCTCCTCGACCGTGACGCCGTACGGGACAAACAGGCGCGCTGGCTCCGGTTCGCGGGGGACGATCCGATCCAGTCCCTCCATGTAAACGCTGAAGCCTGTCGCCGGCTCACCCGTCGGCAGGCGATAGCGGCCGCCACCGCAGATCTCGCCCCGCGCACCGCGTGCGAACACGGCAAACGCGATGCCAGTGTGATACTCGACGCCGCGGAACTCGCCGGGGTCCACGGTCAACACGAGATCAGGCGCGGCCGCACTCAAACGTCGGACAAGCTCGGCGAGAGATTCAACCTGTTCGCGCGCCGCGCCCGGGAGGTCGAGCGCCTGAAGGCGCGGTATTGCAACGTCGGCCTGACCGGTCGCCGATATCATCCCCTCAAAGAGGCCCTGGCCGGACCGGCCGATCCCGCCCAGAGATGAAATGTCCTTGCGATCCAGCGCCCGACGCGCGCCGCGAATCGCCGCCTCATCGAGACCCATCGCCTGGCAAATTACCGGCACCAGTGTCGGCAGTGTCAGATCGATCGAGAGATCGGTGATCCCTATGCCGGCCAGCGCCTCGCCCGCCAGCAACACAACCTCCACGTCGGCGGCCAGCGAACCATCGCCGATCAGCTCGACTCCAGCCTGGGCAAACTGACGCTCCGGGCGCAGTTGGGTGCCGCGCACGCGAAGAATTTGGCCGGAGTAGGAGAGACGAAGCGGGCGCGGCGCCTTGGCGAGGAGCGAGCAGGCGATGCGCGCGATTTGCGGCGTGATGTCGGGGCGCACGCACAACATGCCTTGGGAGAGTGGATCGATCATCCGGAACGTCTCGGCTCCGGAGGCGCCACCCCGTCCCTCCACGAAGGTGTTCTCGAACTCTACCAGTGGAGGCTTGACCTGCTGGTAGCCAAACCCGGCGAAAGTTCCCAGCAAGCGCCCGGTCAGACGGGCCTCGAACTCGACGTCGGGCGGCAATTCGTCCTGCAGCCCGTCGGGGAGCAGGGCGGTGGTTTGAGTCTCGCTCATGACCGGAGTCTACAGCCTTGGTTGCCTGAGGACCGCCACAAACGTAGCGGCGCGGAGCCGCCCCAGTCGCGCCGGCTGACGGACGATCGGTGACTCAGGTGGCCATCTCCGCGCTCGTCTTGGCGAAGGCCCACTCCAGCCACGGCGCCAGCGCCTCGATATCGCCCGTCTCCACCGTCGGCCCGCCCCAAATCCGCAAACCGGGCGGCGCATCGCGATGACCGTTGATGTCGTAGGCGACGCCCTCGTCGGCGAGCAGACCCACCAGGCGGCCCATGAATGCGCCGCGGCCGGCATGGTTTTGAGCGACGAACCAGGGCGCCACGATGTGGAGGCAGATCGAGGTCGGGGAGCGCGTGCCTGGATCCGTGGCGAGGAACGCGACCCAATCGGTCCGCTCGACCCAGTTTGCGATCGCGGCGAGATTGGCCTCCGAACGACCGATCAGCGTTGCCAGTCCGCCGATCGTATCGGCCCATTTCAGGGCATCGATGGCGTCCTCGACACAAAGCAACGAGGGGGTGTTGAGGGCGAGGCCGCAAAATAGCTCCTCGTTCAGACGCCCGCTGGCCGCAAGGCGGAACAAGCGCGGGATCGGCCGCGACGGCGCGTAGGACTCTAGCCGTGCGACGGCCCGAGGACTGAGGACGATAGTGCCGTGCGCCGCCTCGCCACCGAGCGCCTTCTGCCACGACCATGTCACCACATCGAGCTTGTCCCACGGCAGTTCCATGGCAAACGCAGCGGAAGTCGCGTCGCAGATGGCCAGGCCCTGGCGGTCGGCGGCGATCCAGTCGCCGTCGGGAACCCGCACGCCCGAACTCGTGCCATTCCATGTGAAAACGACGTCGCGGTCGCCTTCGACGGCGGCGAGATCGGGGATCGTACCGTAGTCGGATTCGAGAACGCGCACGTTGCTGATGCGAAGTTCCTCGACGATGTCGGCCTTCCAGCGCGCCCCAAAACTCTCCCATACCAGCACGTCCACGCCGCGCGCGCCCAACAGTGACCACAGCGCCATTTCGACCGCGCCCGTGTCGGATCCGGGCACGATCGCAACCCGGTAGTCATCGGGGATGCCAAGGAGGGCCCGTGTGCGCTCGATGACTTCCATCATCTTGGCGACTCCGCTCGCCGAGCGGTGGGCGCGCCCGAGCGCGGCCGAGGACAGGGCGGACGGCGACCATCCCGGCCGCTTGGTGCAGGGACCGCTAGAGAAGTGCGGCACGCACGGTCGGCGAGTGGGGCGGACGGTGACGGCGGCGGGCTCCATGGCGGGCGCGGATAGTAGGTAGCGGGTATAGATTGTCAATCCGACAGCTGCCTCGCACCACCTCCAGACGTAGCCCCGAGCCACTATTGACTCGCTCCACATCGCGTGGTCTGGATGGCCGCGCCCGCTCTCGCCACCCCCGCAGATCCAAGATCATGATCCCTTGCCAAAGACACCTCTTCGACATCCCCGACGAGATCGCCTACCTCAACTGCGCCTACATCTCACCCCTCGCGAAGAGCGTTAAGCAAGCCGGCCTCGCCGGCGTGGCGCGAAAATCCGAGCCCTGGCGCATCGTGCCGCCTGATTTCTTCACCGAGTCAGAGCGGGCGCGCAGCCTCTTCGCGCGCCTGATCGGGGCCTCGGCCGAGGATGTGGCGCTGGTCCCCTCGGCCAGCTATGGGCTCGCGGTAGCGATGGCCAACCTGCCCATCGAGCGCGACCAACACATCATTGTGGTGCAGGACCAGTTCCCCTCCAACGTCTACCCCTGGCGCGAACTGGCGCGCGAGCGCGGCGCCCATGTGATCACCGTGGCTCGGCCCGAGGACAACGACTGGACCACGGCGATCAGCGGTTACATCGACGAGCGCGCCAAGATCGTCACTCTGGCCAACTGCCACTGGACCGACGGCAGCCTGATCGATTTGGTCGCCGTCGGCGCGCGGTGTCGCGAGGTCGGCGCTGCGCTCGTGCTCGACGTTACCCAATCGCTCGGCGCCATGCCGTTCGATGTCGGCGCGGTGCAACCCGACTACCTCGCGTGTGCGACATACAAGTGGTTGCTTGGCCCTTACAGCATGGGCTTTTGCTATGTCGCCCCGCATCGTCAAGAAGGGCGACCGATCGAGCACAACTGGATCGATCGCAAGAACAGCGAGGACTTCGCCGGCCTGGTCGCCTATCGCGACGAATACCAGCCCGGCGCGCGCCGCTACGACGTCGGCGAACGCTCGAACTTCGCGCTGATGCCGATGGTGATCGCGGCGCTTGAGCAGATATTGGCGTGGGGCGTCGACGAGATCGCCGAGACGCTGGGCGACCGCAACGCCGCGATCGCCCAGCGTGCCACGGGCCTGGGCATGAGCTCGGTCCCCGGGCATCTGCGCGCCGGACATTTCCTCGGTCTACGCTTCGCGCAGGGCGTACCGACCGGGCTCGCCGAGCGCCTGGCCGCGAAGAATGTATTTGTCAGCGTTCGCGGCGATTCGATGCGGGTGACCCCGCATCTGTGGGTCAACGATGGCGATGTCGATCGCCTGTTCGAGGTGATGGAAGCAGCCCTCTAGGCATGGACATCTACCATGTCTGGTGTGCGCTCAAGGACGGCGTCAGCGACACCGACTTCCACGATCAGACGACGGCATACTGCGAACACCTCAAGACCGAGGGACCCATCGCCGGATATCGTCTGATGAGGCGTAAGATCGGGCTCGGGCCGCCCCATCTGCCTGAGTTCCACCTGATGATCGAGGTCACCGGGCTCGCCCAGTTGGACGATGCATTCGCCCAGGTGTCGAGGCGCCCCGGCCCGGTCGAGGCGCCCCACCACGCCGTCAACTCGCTGGTCCACGACGTCACCTTCGCGCTGTACCGCGACTTTCCAGACCCGGACCGCGTGCGCGGCGGGGAGCGCTTCTAGATCGCGGCACTCAGACGTGGATAGTGCCTTCGAGGTAGAGAACGCAACGGCCGGCCATCTTGACGCGCTCGCCGAGGGCGGCGCAGCGCAACTCCCCACCGCGACCGGATATCTGCACGGCCGAGAGTTCGTCCCGACCCAGGCGCTCGGCCCAATAGGGCACCAGCGTGCAGTGGGCCGAGCCTGTCACCGGGTCCTCGAACACCCCCAGCCTCGGCGCGAAGAAGCGCGAGACGAAGTCCGCGCTTTCGCCCGGTGCGGTCACGATGAGGCCATCGCGGTCGAGCGCCATCAGCGCCGCCCAATCGGGATCGAGGGCGCGCACGTCGTCCTCATTGGCGAGCACGGCGAGGTAGTCGCGCGAGGCCACCAGAAGCGCCGCGGGCGTCTGGCCCAGCGCTTGCTCGACGGTCGCCGCTGCCGCGCACGGCGTGGCAGGCGCGGCGGGTAGGTCCATCCACAGCCAATCGTCCTCGCGCTCAACGGTGAGAACGCCGTTTTGCCGCGTCAAGAACGAGACCGACGTGCGGTCCCGGTCAAGCACATTCATGATCAGATGCGCCGACGCGAGGGTCGCGTGCCCGCACAGCGCCACCTCGGTGGTCGGCGTGAACCAGCGCAGGTCGTGGTGCGCGCCGCGATCGATGATGTAGGCCGTCTCCGACAGGTTGTTCTCGGCGGCGATGGCAAGCAGAGTCGCATCGTCGAGCCATTCGTCGAGCGGGCAGACGGCCGCCGGGTTGCCGCCGAACAGCGTGCTGGTGAAGGCATCAATCTGGTAAAGCGCCCGCTTCATCCATAGGGCCCCCGCCCTAACCCGCCGGCGGCGCGACCGGCCGCACGGTGTGGGTGTGATCCAACGGACCGGCTCCGCCGCCCAGGCCCGGCGCGCCGGCGATGGCCTTGTGAACGTAGGCGCGCGCGCGCATCACCGCATCACGCAGGCCCAGGCCTTGCGCCAATCCGGTCGCGATCGCCGACGCCAGGGTGCAGCCACTGCCGTGGGTGTGGCGGGTATCGAGGCGGGGTGATTCGAAACGTTCCTCACCATCGGACGTACACAAAATGTCGGTGACGCGGTCACCAGAGAGGTGGCCGCCGGTAAGCAATACCGCCGGCGGTCCCAGCGTCAGAAGCATCTGGGCCGCCATCGACATGTCGGCGAGGCCGCCGATCGGCATGCCGGTCAAGGCTTCGGCCTCCGGGAGGTTGGGGGTGATCACCGTGGCCCGTAGGACGAGGCGCGCCTTGAGCGCCTGTCTCGCATCGGCCTCCAGCAGGACGGCACCGCCCTTGGCGACCATGACCGGATCGACGACCAGCGGAACGCCGCCGCCGAGGCGTTCGTAGGCGTCGGTTACCGCCTCGATGACCGCAGCGTTGAGCAACATGCCGGTCTTGACGGCATCGGCGCCGATATCGGACAGCACCGAGTCCATTTGCCGTGCCACGAACGCCGCGCGAACCTCCTCGATCTCCTGTACGCCGAGCGTGTTCTGGGCCGTCAGAGCGGTAATCGCCGTCGCGGCATACCCGCCAAGCGCGGTGACCGTCTTGATATCGGCCTGAATGCCGGCGCCGCCGCCGGAATCCGAACCGGCAGCGATAAGTACCCTTCCCTTCATCCACGCGCTCCCGGGCGGTTCCCGTTTATGGCGCCACCCGTCCCGTGAGGGCCAGGCTCGCTTGGTATTTTCGACTGACCCACGGTCAAACTGGCCGTGGTCTACCCCGTGACGCGCTCCAGCGCGACCACCACGTCGTCGATCACCTCATCGATCAGCGCCCGATCGTCGCCCTCGGCCATCACCCGAACGAGGGGCTCGGTCCCCGAGAGCCGGACCAGAAGCCGCCCTCTGCCCGCCAGACGCCGCTCACCGCTCTCGATCGCCACTCGAACGCCGGCATCCCCGAGCGCCGCTCCATTGGAAGCGGCCCCGTTCAGGCTCACGTTGCGGAGCGTTTGCGGGACCGGCTCGAAACAGCGCGCGATCTGGCTGACCGGCCGGTCGCCCTCGACAACGACGGCGAGGCATTGGAGCGCTGCGATCAAACCATCGCCCGTGGTCGCGAAATCGCTAAGGACGATGTGGCCGGATTGTTCGCCGCCGACGTTGAAGCCGTGGTTGCGCATGTGATCGACGACATAGCGGTCACCGACCCGCGTGCGGTGGAGATCGAGGCCGATGCCAGCGAGGTACCGCTCAAGCCCAAGATTGGACATCACCGTCGCCACCACCCCGCCACCGGTGAGGCGGCCCGATGCTTGGCAGTACGCCGCGATCAGCGCCATCATCTGATCGCCGTCAATCAATTCTCCGCGCTCGTCCGCCATGATCAGGCGGTCGGCATCGCCATCAAGCGAGAGGCCGACATCGGCGCCGTGCGCCGCCACCTGCTCCTGCATCGTCTGGGGTTGGGTCGAGCCACAGCCATCGTTGATGTTGACGCCGTCCGGATCGACGCCGATGGGGATGACCTCGGCGCCAAGCTCCCACAGCACGGTGGGCGCGACGCGATAGCCGGCCCCGTTGGCGCAATCGATCACGATCCTGAGGCCATCGAGCGTGAGGTTGCGTGGAAACGTGCTCTTTGCGAACTCGATATAGCGACCCTGGGCGTCACTCAGCCGCCGCGCCCGGCCCAGGCGCGCGGGCGAGGCTCGATCCAACGTGAGATCGGCGTGCATACGCGCCTCGATCTCGGCCTCCACCTCGTCCGAGAGCTTGTGGCCGTCGGCCGCGAACAGCTTTATGCCGTTGTCCTGATAGGCGTTGTGCGAGGCCGAGATCATGACGCCAAGATCGGCGCGCAGGCTCCGGGTCAGCATCGCCACCGCTGGCGTGGGCATCGGCCCCACCAGAATTACATCCATGCCCCCCGCGACCAATCCGGCGGTCAGAGCGGGCTCCAACAAATAGCCCGACAGCCGCGTGTCCTTGCCGATGACGACTCGGTGAACCCGGTCGCTGCGGATGAAGCAGCTGCCCGCCGCCATGCCCACGCGCAGGGCGGTTTCCGCCGTCATCGGTTCTTCGTTGGCGACCCCGCGAATGCCGTCTGTCCCGAAGTAGGTTCGCGCCATGTCGCCCGATCCAGCAATGCCTCTGGCTGGCGGCGATACTACGTGCTCGCCGGGGGAAACTAAAGCGCCGACCACATACGGATGGCCTGCATCGTTTCGCCGACATCATGGACCCTCAGTATCCGCGCGCCCTGGCTCAGCGCCCACAGCCCTGCCGCCAGAGATCCAGGCAGCCTCTGGTCGGCCGCTTGGCCCGAATCCAGATTGGCAATGAAGCTCTTGCGCGAGACCCCGACCATGATCGGGCACCCAAGCCCCTGGAACACAGCCAGACCGCGCAGGATCTCCAGATTATGGTCCACAGTCTTTCCAAAACCGATGCCGGGATCAACGATCAGGCGCGAGCGATCGATCCCCGCCGCAACACACGCCGCGACCCGCGCTTCGAGATAGTCGAAGATATCCAGCAGCACGTCCTCGTAGGACGGCGCCTCCTGCATGGTGCGGGGATCGCCGCGGCAATGCATAAGGACGACCGGCGCGGCCGACCCCGCCACCACCCCAAGGCTCTCAGGATCGGCCGTGAGCGCGCTGATATCGTTGATGATCGACGCGCCGGCCGCCAGGGCCGCCACCATGACAGCTGCATGGCGGGTGTCGATCGAGATCGGCGCCGGTAGATCGCGCAGGCCGTCGATGACCGGCACGACGCGCGACAATTCCTCGTCGATGCTCACCGGTTCGGCGCCAGGGCGCGTACTCTCCCCGCCAACATCAAGGATATCGGCGCCGCTGACCTGAAGGGCGCGCCCATGGGCAATGGCGGCCGCGGCGTCGAAATGGCGACCACCGTCGGAGAAGCTGTCGGGTGTCACGTTGACCACGCCCATCAGCTGCGGGCGTTCCCAACCGAGGCGCAGGATTGGCGCGGGGGAGGTCGCGATCGTCTCGATCAGCTGGTGGATGCGGGGAGCGAGCCGGCGGGCGGGGCCGGCGGCCCAGGCGCGCAGCTCAGCGGGGACGGCTCGGAACGAGGTCGCGGGGCCAGAGGGCCCGCGCAGCAGGACCTCGATCGCACGATAGTGAGGCGTGGCCGGCTCAACCGGCCTCAGGTAAACCTTGTCGTCCGCCGCCATTTGCCCCGGCAGCGACGAGGGTGCCACGCTTCCCATCTTGCGGGATTGGGGCGCTGGCATCCGCTAAGAGCCCGGTTGCGGCTCCGGCTCGAGGCCGCCTGAGGCTTCCTTGCCATCGCTACGTCGCCCACCCGAGGCCGGCACCGATCCCCTGACGCCGGCGTCGCCGCTCGCCGGCTCCGCGGTCTCGCGGTGGATCGACTCACCGCGCAGCAGCGTATCGATATCCTCGCCGGTGAGCGTCTCGTACTCCAAAAGCGCCTCGGCCAGCCGATGCAGATCGTCGACATGGGTGGTGATGATATCGCGAGCGCGATTCTCGGCGATTTTGATCAGGCTGCGGATCTCGGCATCAATGACCCGCGCCGTCGCTTCCGAAACGTTCTTGCGCTGGGTCACCGAGTGGCCGAGGAACACCTCCTCCTCGTTGTCGCTGTAGCGGAGCGGCCCGAGCGCGTCGCTCATACCCCACTCCGTCACCATGCGACGCGCGAGATCAGTCGCCTGCTTGATATCGCTTGCGGCGCCCGTCGTCACGTACTCCGGCCCGAAAATGATTTCCTCGGCGAGACGGCCGCCCATCGCGATCGCCAATGAATCCTCAAGGTAGTTGCGCGCGTGGGAGTAACGATCGCGCTCCGGCAGACGCATTACCAGACCCAGGGCCTGACCACGGGGAACGATCGTTGCCTTGTGGATCGGATCGCTGGCCGGGCAATGGGTGGTCACCAGGGCATGGCCGCCCTCGTGGTAGGCGGTCAGCCGGCGCTCCTCCTCGGTCATGACCAACGAGCGGCGCTCGGCGCCCATCATCACCTTGTCCTTGGCATCCTCGAAGTCGGACATGGTGACGACCCGCTTGCCCTTGCGCGCGGCGAGCAGAGCCGCTTCGTTGACCAGGTTGGCGAGATCGGCGCCCGAGAACCCCGGCGTCCCGCGCGCGATCGTGCGGGCCTCGACATCGGGAGCGAGCGGCACCTTGCGCATGTGAACTTTCAAGATCTTCTCGCGTCCGAGAATGTCGGGATTGGCGACCACGATCTGGCGGTCGAAGCGGCCCGCCCGCAGCAGCGCCGGATCGAGCACGTCGGGCCGGTTCGTGGCGGCAACCAGGATCACGCCTTCGGTCGCCTCGAAGCCATCCATCTCGACCAGTAACTGGTTGAGGGTTTGCTCGCGCTCGTCGTTGCCACCGCCCAGCCCCGCCCCGCGGTGACGGCCGACCGCGTCGATCTCGTCGATGAAGATGATGCAAGGCGCGTTCTTCTTGCCCTGCTCGAACATATCGCGCACCCGACTCGCACCAACACCGACGAACATCTCAACGAAGTCCGAGCCCGAAATGGTGAAGAAGGGGACGTTAGCCTCACCGGCGATGGCCCGTGCCAGGAGGGTCTTGCCGGTGCCCGGTGGGCCGACCAGCAGCGCGCCCTTGGGAATGCGGCCGCCGAGCCGCTGGAACCGTTGCGGGTCCTTGAGGAACTCGACGATCTCTTCCAATTCTTCCTTGGCTTCGTCGATCCCAGCGACATCGTCGAAGGTGACCCGCCCTTGGCGTTCGGTCAGAAGCCGCGCCTTGGACTTACCGAACCCCATCGCCTTGCCGCCGCCCGACTGCATCTGACGCATGAAGAAGATCCACACGCCGATCAGCAGCAGCATCGGGAACCAGGAAACGAGAATACCGAACAGCGACGGGACGTTGTCGTCGACCGGCGCCGCGCTGATCCGCACGCCATGTTCTTGCAATCGCGGTATCAGGCTGGGATCGTCCGGAGCGTATGTAGCAAACGCTCTTCCATCCTCGAAGTGACCGTCGATGGCATGGCCCTGGATCGTGACATCGACGACGTTGCCCGCGCCGACCTCGGCAAGGAAATCGGAGAAGGCAAGCGAGTCCACCGGTCCGCGCGACGACGGACTCTGAAACAAGTTGAATAGCGCGATGAGAAGCAGGCCAATGATGACCCACAGCGCCAAATTTCGACCGAACTTGTTCACTCCAGTCTCTCGTTCCGGTCCAGGTGAAGCGGCGCCGCACTTCAGCACCGCTGGCTAGTATCGATCTCCGGCGTCGGCGGGCCGGCCCGGTCAGCCTTTAAGCTTAGTCAATATCAGCGTCTGTTACCATAGGTACATAGTGCCACCGCCGCGTTAGGCAACCGCGAAAGGCGATGTCCCTATCTCTGTTGAAATTCGTGGGGCAGGCGTCGCTGGTTGATGATGCTATGCTGCCTTCATGATGGTTTCAATGGCACTGTCGGCCTGAGCCTTTCTCAAGTGTTCCTGGAGAGCATTTCGGAGGATGGGCAGCTGACGATAGGCCTTGAGGCGACGGAAGGTTTTCTGGGCCTCCAGCAGGCCGGCGGCGGTCCATCTGAGCGCCATCTCGGCGTGTCTCCAGCGTTTGACGTTGCGGGTGACCTGGCGCACCGTGCCGAGCTGGCGCACCGTGCCGAGCGCGTTCTCGACGATGTTGGTGCAGGCGAGCGAGCGCCGGAGTTCGTGCGGCAGGCCGAGGCGGATGACGGTGAGTATCTCGTCCAGCCCCTCCAGGATGCTGCCCGAGACGCCCGGTTCCTCATGCTCCAGACGCCGGGCCAGGTTGCGCAGCAGCCGTTCGGCCTTGTCTGCGTCGTCCTGGTCCCAGGCCTGACGGAGCGCCTTCTTGACGCTCGCATGCAAATGCAGGGGCAGGCGCTCGATGATGTTACGGCCCTTGTGGACCTGGCAGCGCTGGATGGCGGCGGCCACACCGAAGGTGTTGCGGATCGCTTTGCTGAGCGCCTTCGCGCCATCGACGATGAACAGCCGGGGCAGCGTCGGATCGAGCCCCCTGGCGAGGAGATTGTCGAGCAAGGCCTGGACGACGACAGTGTTCTCCGTCGCCCCCTCGACCACGGCCAGGACATGCTTGTCGCCGTTGCCATCGACGCCGATCGCCGCCACCAAGACATGGTCGCCGACATGCAGACCGTCGATCTGGATGACCAGCAGGTCGAGCTCCGAGAGGTCCGAGGCAAGCCAGGCCTTCATCTTCTTGCGCGACAGCGCCACAAAGCGCCGGGAAACGGCCGACTTCGAGGTGCCGTCGCCACGCGCTTTCGCCAGGTCGCCCTCGGGCAGACGGACCGCGCGGTGGTACTTGCGGGTCGACACGTTCAGCACCATCAGGTTGAGCGCCCACTCGAGCAACAGGTTGCCGTCGCGCAGCACCTGCCAGCTCTCCAAACCCACCTCCTTGCCAGCATGGTCGCGAACCCGTGGCCGCTGCACTTTCACGCGGCCGCCGTGGTAGCCGATCTCGCTCTGCGTATGGCCCCAGCGATAACCCCGACGGTTCCCATGGCGACGATGTCGGGCCCCGCACACGGTCGTGGCGTCCTCCTCCATCATCTCGGCCAAGGCCTCGACCCCGGCCAGGAGACAGAACCGATCCACGCTGAGACGGACTGCGTCCATCGCGTCTGCCAGCGGCGGCATAGGAAACGAGGTGGCAAGGGCTTTCGGGCTACTGGAACTACGGATATTCTTTCCCATGGTGTCGTTCTCCCTCTTGGGTTTGCAGCACCCGGAGCCTAACGGCTCCAGGAGAGCGACACCTACCTCAACTTTTCAACATCGACCGGGACATCTCCCGGCCGCATCATCGTCGATGGCATCGAGCTTACGAATGACCTCAAGAACGTCGACGCGATCCGCCGCGAGGTCGGGATAGTGTTCCAGCACTTCAACCTGTTTCCCCATCTGACCGTCATCGACAATTTGATGCTGGGGCCGGTCTGGGTGCGCAAGATGCCGCGCGCCGAGGCGCGCGATCTCGCGATGACCTATCTCGAACGGGTGCGCATTCCCGAGCAGGCCGACAAGTACCCTGGCCAACTCTCCGGCGGCCAACAGCAGCGCGTCGCCATCGCCCGATCGCTGTGCATGAACCCGAAAATCATGCTGTTCGACGAGCCCACCTCGGCGCTCGATCCCGAGATGATCAAGGAGGTGCTCGACGTTATGGTGAGTCTCGCCGCCGACGGCATGACGATGCTATGCGTCACCCACGAGATGGGCTTCGCCCGCACCGTCGCCGACCGCATGATCTTCATGGATGAAGGCAAAATCATCGAGGCCGCGGCGCCCGAAACATTCTTCTCGAACCCCCGCAACGAGCGCACCCAGCTGTTCCTAAGCCAGATATTGGAGCACTGAACGCCGCGCCGGGCGGGCAGCCTAATCCGGGTCGCGCGGTGGGTTGGGGTCGGGGTCCAGGTAGACGGTGCGCCGCGCATAGGGGGCGAAGCCCAGGCGCTGATAGAGCGGCAGGGCGCGCGGATGATCGAGTGTATTGGTGTGGACCCACAGGCGCGAGGGATGGCACGCCCAGGCGTGGCGGATGGTCCAGTTGAGAAAATAGCCGCCCAGCCGGTGGCCGATGAATTGCGGCATGATACCGAAATAGCACAGCTCGATCTCCGGCGGCTGGCGCCGGTCGAGCTCGGAAAAGCCGGCCGGCACGCCGCCTACATACAGAACGTTAATCTCGACCTGGTCGTCTTCGATGATGACCTTGAGGTCGCGAGCGCTCAGGACCTTGCGCTCGGTCCAATGGTAGCCCTGGCCGACCTCGTCATAGAGGAACTTGTAGAAGGCGAGGGAAGGGTGCTCGACCCGCATCAGCGCTAGTTTGCCGAGCGGCGCGCGAAGTTCGGGCAGGGCGGGTGGCTCACGCATCTCGAGAAAGGTGATCACCGCCTCGATCAACGCTGGCGAATGGGGCGCGCCGCTGGCCATGGCGTTAGAGTTCGAGCGGCAGGTCCGTGCGCCCGCCCCATTCGGTCCAGCTACCGTCATAGACCGCCGCGCCCTCGTGCCCGAGCAGGTGCAGGCCCAGCGCCAATATCGACGCGGTGATGCCCGAGCCGCAGCTGGTCGCCACTGGCCGATCGAGGTCCACGCCCGCCCGGGCGAACGCCTCGCGAAGCTGGTCGAGTGGCAGGAAGGTCCCGTCGGCGCCGATCAGTTCGGTATAGGGCAGGCTTCGGCTGCCCGGGATGTGCCCACTTCGGATTCCCGGGCGTATCTCGGGCTCGCTGCCCGTGAACCGACCGTGGCTGCGGGCATCGACGATTTGTTCGCCGTCGCCGCCGAGGGTAGCGCACACCTGGTCCACGGTACGCACCAGCTCGACGCGAACCGGAGGCGCATCGAACCGCTGTTCGTCCGTGGCCGCCTCGCCACCTTCGATGGGGCGCTTTTCGGCCTGCCACTTGGGCAGTCCGCCATCGAGAACCGACACGTTATCGTGGCCGAAGGCGCGAAACATCCACCACACCCGTGCGGCGCTAAACAAACCCGCGCCGTCATAGGCGACAACGTGGTCGCCATTGCCGATGCCCAGCGCGCCCACCGCCGCGCCGAACGCCTCCGGCGTCGGCAACATGTGGGGCAGGGGGCTATCCTGATCGGAGGTGGCGTCAATATCGAAGAATCGCGCACCCGGAATGTGAGCGGCACGATACTCGGCCTTGGCGTCGCGGTTTTGCGGCGGGAGGTACCACGAGCCGTCGAGTACGCGCAGCCCCGCACTTCCTAGTCGCTCGCCGAGCCAGGACGTGGCTACGATCGCCGGGGGATTTGGACTGGGCATGGGAAAGCCTCGGCTAGCAGCCTGTCGGACTGAGGTCCGCGAGAATGGGTGTGGACGGATCGCGATGTGGAGAGGTCATGGGATCGAGCGCCTTTCGTGAGGACACGGAGTGCGGTCGCTTGGCCGCGCGTACCGCAGGGTGAGTATACTCTTATGCCCTCTCGTGAGGGCACGAAGTACGTTCGCTTGCTCGCGCGTGCCGCAAGGCGAGCATACTCTTATTCCTTTTCGCGAGGTACGGAGTCCGGCCGCCTGCTCAAGCGTATTGCAAGGTGAACATTCTCTTTATGTTCCAGGCCAGGGTCACCAGGTTCCATTCGCCCGTGACCTTGTCCAGGCCGCGTAGCGAGAACTGGCGGAAGCCCATGGCCGATTTGATGATGCCGAACACCGGTTCCGGCGTTTGCTTGCGCAGGGCGTAGAGTTGCCGGCCCTCGGGCGTCGCCAGTCGATGTGTCATCGCTTCCAGCGGCGTCGGGTTCTCCGGGGGCGGCGGCGCGCCGGCGAAGCGGTCCTTCCAGGAGAGATGATGGCGTTCCCGGCCGGGCGTGATCAACGGCGCGATCTCGGCCTCGGCGCAGGCGTTCACGTTGGCCTCGCTGAAGTAGCCGCTGTCCGCCAGCAGGGTCTCGGGCGCGCCCAGCGCCTCGGGAAGGCGGGCGAGCGCTTCCAGCGCCGGCTCGATTTGCCGCTTGTCGTTGGGGGCCTGGACCACGTCGTTGGTGACCACCAGCAGGCTGTCGGCCGCCACCAGGGCTTGGGCGTTGTAGGCCTGTTCGAAGCCGCCGCCGGCCACCGGCATGATGCGCGAGTCCGCGTCGGTCAGATTGACCTGGTCCTTCGGCCCGGGCCCGGCCACCGGCGGCTCGGGTGGACGGCCGCCCGGCTTGCGGCCCGTCTTCTCGGCCTTCTCCGCGCGCGCCTCGAGCTTCGCCTCGTACTCGGCCCGTTCCCGCTCAAGGCGTTCGCGCGCCCGCGCCTCGATCACCGCCTTAGCCTCGGCGATGCGGGCCAGACGATCCTCGCGCCGGGCCAGTTCCTCGGGCACCGACATCCCGTCGGGCACATCCGCCCCATCGGCCGCCTCCGCCAACGCCATCAACTCCGCCACCTCGGCCTTCAACCGGGCTTCGAGCTCGCAGGCGTGTTTCCACGACAGCGCGCTGTGCCGGCTCGCGTTGGCGTGCACCTTGGTGCCGTCCAGCGCCACCGTGCCGAGCTTCAGCACCCCGGCTTCCCGGGCCAGCAGCAGCACCTCGACGAACAGCCCTTCGATCCGGTCGAGAAAACGCCGCCGGAACGCGGCGATGGTATCGTGGTCGGGATGATCGTTGGCCGCGATGAAGCGGAAAGCGACAGAATCATAGGTCGCGCGCTCCAACTTGCGGCTCGAAAACACCCCCGTGGCGTAGCCGTAGACCAGAAGCCCCAGCAGCATGCTCGGGTGATAGGACGCCGAGCCCGAGCCGCGATAGGCCTTCACGAACGCCGAGAGGTCCAACTGCTCGATCACCTCGACCACGAAGCGCGCCAGATGCCGCTCGGGAAGCCATTCCTCCACCGACGGCGGCAGCAGAAACCCCGTCTCCCGGTCGACCGGTCGGAAATTGCTCATGACGGCCTCCATCACGCGCGGGCAAATCAACTGATACCATCGAATCCTATTTCGACTCCCGGCTCAAGTCCGACAGGCTGCTAGCTCGCCACGAACAGGCCCGCGGACAGTCCTTCGTCGGCGGTGATCACAGCCCCGTAGATTGGCTTGCCCGTGACCGGGGAGGCGAGAAACAGAGCGATATTGGCCATCTCCTCGGCCGTCGAATAGGTGCGGCCCGACGGGGTTATTATGGTGATGAAGTCGAGCATCGGCTTCGACTCTGGATTGGTGCGAATATCCTCGTTCATCGGCGTTGTCGTATTGCCGGGCGCGATCGCGTTGACGTGGATTCCGCTGCGCGACAGTTCCGTCGCCAGCGATCTGGTCAACATGATGATGCCAGCTTTGGTCGCGCAGTAGAGCGAATAATCTGGGAAGCCACGCTCGCCGGCGGCCGAGGCGAGATTGATGATGTTGCCGTACCCGCGCGCCTTCATGTGGGGCGCCACCGCGTTCACGACGTTCCATGTACCTTTCAGGTTGACGTCAATCATGCGGTTCATTTCGGCCGTCTTGGTCTCGCCCGCCGGGGTCGGATAGAACACACCGGCGCTGTTGACGACGATGTCGATGCGACCCAAATTCTCGATCACCTGCGCCACCAGCCTGTTGACCTCGGTCGGTTTGGCGACGTTGGCGACATAAGCCTTCGCGCCGTGCCTCACGGATCTCGCGATCTTCTCGGCCTTCTTTAAGTCCGAACTCGCGACGATAGCGCATCGGGCGCCGGCGCCCGCGAACTTGTGGGCGATAGCCTCGCCGATGCCCTGCGAGCCGCCCGTAATTAATGCAACTTGGTCGCGGAGTTCCATTCCATGCCTCTTGCTGCTGTCAATTGAATCCGGACAGGTTCGGGAGGATCGCTGACTACCGCGCTTCTTGCCAGATTAGACCTTGTGCGCGCGGTCGTGAAACTAACTGGCGTCAGCTCCTATCCCTGCCACGGCGGAATAGGCGTTTCCCAATCCGATTTAGCCGTCGCGCTCAGGAGTTTCAGGATCAGTTCGACATGGCTAAACAGCCAGGCGTCGTTTTCCTTGCGGAACTGGGATTCGTACCAGCCACCGATCCACGTGTCCTCGGTCGCGCCGCCGCCTTCCTTCGTGGCCTTGGCCAATTCCCAAAGGTAATATTCGCCCGCCGCTGTCTTGCCGTCCTCGGCCACGACAATAGTGGGCTGGGTCATGTAGTGAAGCGCCCAGGGTAGTTTTATGGTGCTGGTTTCGCGCAGTGCCTGGACAACCGCATCGCGCCCTTTCCAGCCACCGATTCCCTCGCAGTTCCACCCTGCGTCCTCGGTAAAGCAGGGCGCCATCATGGCCGGATCTCCATTGTGATCGCACGCCTTGGCGTAGCGCGCGATCAACTGTTTGATTTCCTCGATATCTTCTAGGCGTTTTAGCCGCGTTTCGATGTCAGAAGACATGAACTTCTCCCGTTGAAATCTATGGTCGTTGCGAGACGTCGCTGGTCCAGTCCCATTTGTGACAGAGGGCAAAACACCAGCCTTATATGCATCGTCAGACTAGATCGGCTTGGAGCCGTTGGCGATGGCGGACTATAGATTTAGCCTCCGCAAATCATCTCGAACAGGTCCGGCGCACCGGCACGTCATATACCCGTGGCCAGGCGACCGCGGCGCCTCGCCAACTAGCTTGAGCCTGAGCCCCTAGCCCGCGCGCGGTTTGCGGCGCTCGGCGATAACATCTTCTTCGCCACCGGCCTGAGCACGCGGTTGCAAAGGATCGCGGCGCGCCAAGGGGGGCACGGTGTTCGCCTACCTGGTTCGTGATCCAAGCCACTTCGCCATTCGACGACCAGGGTCGGGCCGTTCCATTCGTGGTCCCCGGCCGTAACTGGCTGATTGGCCCGAGCGTTTGTATGTCCCAGCGGTGCCGGTGTTCTCAGAGGCGCAGTATTAGTTGCATCGGATCGGGATGCACCAGCCGTTCCAGCCTGTTTCGGGCGGTGGCGATGCGGCACGCGTTCCGAAGTTGTAGGCACCCCTCTCGGAGCGGAAGCACCGGACTGGCGCAGCTTGGCCATTCGGAGGTCACGTTCGGCCTCATTGTTCGTAAACGGCGTGCGCGGGTCGGTGGGAATCGCAGGCATCCCTCCTTGTGCTTGCGGAGGCGGAGCGCGAGGTTATGACCGATGCGGTGTTTCTTTCGTCCGCGCTTGCCGGTCCGGAGCGGCGGCTGCGCCTCGTGGAAGGCGATGGCGTGGTCGAGGATGCGGGGCCCGCGAGATCCGGGCCACCAGGGAGGCGGGCACGTCGCGGCCGTTCTACGGGCGAAGCGGGTAGCCCTGTGTGCGCGCTCAAGGAGTTTCATGCGCCCAGTCTTCCTTCTCGCCAGGGCCTGGACAACCGCGCATCCCTTGCGGGTGAAGTAGGCGGCGTTCGTCCGGATGAGGATGCCTTCGAGGTCCTTTTCGACATCGCCGCGTCCCGCGCCGATGCGCAGGACGGTCAGGAATGGGGTGCACAGCACGTGGAGCCAGCGGGTACGGGCGGACGATCCGCAGGCCGGTTTCGTCGAGGTGCTTGACCGGGACCGCTGTGCGGATCACGTCTGCGACATGGGCGAGGAGGGCTCGAAGCGCCAGCCCATGGCGGTGATCGGGCTGTGGAGATGGACACTGGATCTGAGCCGGCCAAGCGCTTCTCGGGATGGGCGTACAGCAGGTAGCTCACCCAGGCGGTGATGCGTGGCCCGTACTGGACCGGGGCGGTCACGCCGTCCGGGAAGACGGCTCCTGGTGGCGCAGGCGCCGCAGAGGCAGCGATGGGCGCGGTGTTCGGTGACCTCCAGGGGGCGTTGGCTCGCGATCGAAGACCTGTCGACAGACGGGCGCGCGGTGACGGTCGGCGTCCGACAGCGGTGCGCCGCATTTCCGGGCTCTCGGTCCGCGCCAGCGTCGTTTCCCTTGTGGCCCGGCTGGCCGCCGCTTGGCCTGCCGGACTTGCCGCGCTGGCTCGGGTGCGCCTCTGGGTCCGCTCTTCTTGCGCAGGCCGTCGCTGGCGGGCGGCTTGCTGCTGGTGGTGCTGTCAAGCGCCGCGCTCCGCGGCGATGCGGTCCCGCAGGGTTTCTCCCGCTCGAGCGCGGCATTCTCCCGGACGCCCGTGGCCAGGCGCAACAGCCCCTGTTTCGAAGGCCTTGACGACTGTCAGCGAAGGATGACATGAAGATCTTGCAGGCACGCGAAGGCCTCGTCATGGGCGGCGAGGTCCTCGTTGGGTCCTCGGCATCGACGGCCATCATGGCGGCGCACCGCGAGGCGTTGCGCCCGCCGGCAAGGCCTTGACGCCGGCCCCAGGGCCGCCTTACGCTTGATGCCGTCGGTGAAGTTCCGGCCTGCGTGAGCTCGCCCAATGCACCCGGTCGGGCGGCGAAGTTGAACCACACGACCTCGGTCCGCACCTGGGCCTGGGTCGTCACCTGCAGCGCCAGCTGCGCCAGCCCGCCAGCATCTCGTCATATGATCGTCAGACCGAGACCATCACCTGGCATCGGCAGGTCCAGGAGCGCGACATTGGTCGAGCGTTGCCGTGCCGAACGGCGGGTCGCGTGCAGATAGGGGGGATCGCTGTAGACCAGCTCCGGGCCCAGAAACGGGAACGAGGCCAAAAAGCCACAGCCATCACGCCGGGTAATCACAGGCAAAGGCCTCGAGCGCCTGCGCATCGCGGTCGATGCCGATCGCGCACGCCCGTTGGCTTGCGCTTCATCAGCGCACCGCCCCCCAGGTGGCGATGTAAACGCTGTGCGGCGGCATCAGCGCAATCAGCCCTGGCACAGACCGCTCGGTCGCCTTCGACCCGAAATATCCCACGCGCCGCTCCCGTCACACGAGAGCGCAACGCCTCGACGCCCGATTCTATGGAGTCTCAACGACGCGGCGGCGGAAACCCGGCCCCGGCGACCACCTACATCATCCTTCGCGGTCAGGAGCGAGCCTGGGTAGCCCCCGGCCTCTACCCTACGCAACGACGTCCGAGATCGCCAAGGAGCTATAACCGAATCTTGTGTACGCGGAAATGAAGGCGGCGATGTCACCACTTGAGCTAAGCCAAGGAAGGATCGGCCATGAAAGAGAATACCGTTGTTGCTTTTCAAAACCCATCTGATTTTCAGAAAGATCCGTTGACGGAAGTCCTACAAGCTGGAGCTCGCGAGTTGTTGGCCCAAGCCGTTGAGGCCGACGGTCTCCGTGTTTTTGGGTAGCCAATGCGGCGATTGTTGACGCCGCCGGCCGCCGCCGGGTTGTCCGCAATGGATATCTGCCGGAACGCTTCATCCAGACCGGGATCGGCCCGGTGAGCGTGCGCCAACCCCGTGTGCGGGACCGGGGGGACGGCGCCATCCGCTTCACGTCGGCGATCCTGCCGCGCTATCTGCGCCGCGCCAAGAGCCTGGAAGACCTTTTGCCATGGCTGTATCTGAAGGGCATTTCCACCGGCGACTTCGGGGAAGCCTTGGCGGCGCTCCTGGGGAGCTCCGCGCCGGGGCTTTCGGCCTCCACGATCACCCGGCTGAAAGAGGTCTGGGGGGTTGAGGTGGAGCGCTGGCAACGGCGCGACCTCACGGCCAAGCGCTACGTCTATTTCTGGGTGGACGGCATCTATTTCAGCGCCCGCATGGAGGAAGAGAAGCAGTGCATCCTGGTGATCGTCGGGGCCACGGACAAGGGACAGAAGGAACTGATCGCCATCGCCGACGGCTATCGCGAAAGTGAGCAGTCCTGGCTCGAAGTTCTGCTCGATCTCAAGCGGCGCGGCCTTGAAATGGGTCCGCAACTGGCGCTCGGCGACGGCGCGCTCGGCTTCTGGAAGGCGCTCCGCCAAGTCTACCCAGGCGCCCGCGAGCAACGCTGCTGGGTTCACAAGACGGGCAACGTCTTGAACAAGCTGCCCAAGGGTCTGCAAAAGAAAGCCAAGGGGCGCCTGCAAGACATCTGGATGGCCGAAACCAGGAAGGATGCCGAGAGCGCCTTCGACTTCTTCCTGGAAGCCTACGGGCCGAAGTACGACAAGGCCGCGGCCTGCCTGGCCAGGGACCGCGACGTCCTGCTGACGTTCTACGACTTCCCCGCCGAGCACTGGAAGCATGTACGCACGACCAACCCCATCGAGAGCACGTTCGCCACGGTTCGTCTGCGCACCTACCGGACCAAGGGCTGCCTGTCGCGCAAGACGGCGATGGCCATGGTCTTCAAACTATGCCAGTGCGCTCAGAGAAAATGGAGAAAACTCGATGGATCGAACCATCTCGCCGAGATCATTCGCGGCGTCAAATTCGTAGATGGAGAACGCCAGGATCGCGCCGCCGCATGATCAGCCCATACACAACTTTTGACAATAGCTCATCGCCAAGAGCGTTCAGCCGTCAGTACGCGGCGAGCGCGAAATAACGTCGGTGAATCTGGCCTATCTGCGAAGGGGCGACTTACGCGTGGAACAGTTCGGTCGGGGCTCGGCCTGGTTCGACACCGGCACCCACCGATCGATGCTCGACGCCGTCAACTTCGTCGAGACGATCGAAACTCGCCAAGGCCAGAAGATCGCCTGCGTCGAGGAGGTGGCCTGGCGCATGGGCTACGTCGGCGCGGAGCAGCTCAAGCGCTTGGCGCAACCGCTCCTCAAGTAGGACTACGGCCAGTCCCTGCTGGACCTTCTCAAGCACGACTATTGAGGGGCGGCCGGGCCTTCAGGTAAAGGCCTTGAAGGTGATGATGGTGAAGGTGTCCTTGATACCGGGCAGGGTCTGCACCGCTTCGGTGACGAAGTGGCCGATGTCGACAGCGTCATCGAGGTAGCACTTCATCATCAAATCGTATTGCCCAGAGATCGAATGGACCTCCGAGATCTGCTCGACCCCTTGGATAGCGGCATCGGCGACAGTGTAGGCCTTGCCGAGATCGCACTTCACCATCACGAATATGGTCTGCATCGCTTCTCAGCTTTTCGATCGGCCGCCAGTGGCCGTCGGCTTGAGCAGGAACGCCGGCACCGGACTGTTGGCGCCCCAAGCGCTGGCGCCTTGGCCGCCCCGTTTCGTGGCGGTGGCCGAGCGTCCGGGCGGCTGCGCGGGCGCGATGCTGCCGCCGTTGGTATCGAGCAGCTCTGCGCGGTGGTCGGTAGCGGGTCTGGCCGCTTCGCTCGCGATAAGCTCGGTTGGGGCGGAAGGCTGGGCGGTTGGGGCGGGCTTCGGCTTGGCTGCGGCGCGGCGGCGCGGCCGCGCCGCCGTGACGCTGCCGCCGTTGGCCGCGATCGGCTCCACCTGTGGAGTGTCAGCGGTTTTCGGCGTTTCGCCGGCGACGGGCTCGGTCTCGGCCCGGTGCTCTGGTTGGGGCTCCGGCGTGGCTGCCGCGCGTCCGCGTGCGGGCCGAGCCGGGCCTCGCTTGGCCGGGCCGCTTCCGGCGGAGCGACGTCCCCCGCGTCTGCGGCGGGCCGGGCGGGCATCGGCGTCAAGCTCCACTTGCGTGACGCCATCGATCTCGATCCGGGGAATTTGGGACCCAGTCAGCGTGGCGATCGCCTCGAGATAGGGCGCATCCTCCGGGGTCGCCAAGGTGTAGGCGGCCCCCTCCATGCCGGCGCGAGCGGTGCGGCCGATTCGATGGATGTAGTCTTCCGCATGTATCGGCACGTCGAAATTGACGACATTCGGCAGCGCTTCGATATCGAGGCCGCGCGCCGCGACATCGCTGGCGACCAGGATGCCGATCTCGCCGGCGCGAAAGCGGCCTAGGGTCTGGGTGCGAATCTCCTGGTTCATGTCGCCGTGCAGACCGCTCGCCTCGACGCCATTCCGGCGCAGCGAGGTCGCCAACATATCGACGTCACGCTTGCGGTTGCAGAAGATAAGCGCGCTGACGATTCCGCGTTGGCTCAGGAGCTGGCGCAGGGCCTTGATCTTGTCGTCCGGATGCGTGACGGCCAAGCCTTGGGTCACGCGATCGACCGTCGAGGCGGGCGGGTCGACGCTGATCTCTTTGGGATTGTTCAGGAAGATGGCGGCGAAACGTCGGATCTCCGGCAGCAGCGTCGCCGAGAACATTAGCGTCTGACGCGTGCGCGGGGTCAAGCCGACGATGCGCTCGACATCGGGGATAAAACCCATGTCGAGCATGCGGTCGGCCTCGTCGATGACCAGCATGCTGACGCCCGAGAGCATCAGCTTGCCGCGTTCGACGTGGTCGAGCAGGCGACCCGGGGTCGCGATCAAGACATCGACGCCGCGATCCACCTTTTGATCCTGATCGGAGAACGATACGCCACCGACCAAAAGTGCCTTGGTGAGTTTCGAATACTTGCCGTAGGCATCGAAGTTCTCGGCCACTTGGGCCGCCAGTTCGCGGGTCGGCTCAAGAATGAGTGAGCGCGGCATTCGCGCTCGAACCCGGCCGGTGCTCAGAATGTCGATCATCGGCAGCGTGAATGACGCCGTCTTGCCGGTACCGGTCTGCGCCGAGCCGAGGATGTCGCGACCCGACAGGATGCTCGGAATCGACCGTTCCTGGATCGGGGTCGGCGTCTCATAACCGGTTTCGGCGATAGCGCGCAGGACTTCGGGGCTCAGCCCCAGTTGTCGAAATGGCATTATGTTCCGTATTTCCGTTGTTGAGTTTGATGTTGGGCGCGTCGCGGGGGCTCAGTCAATCGCGACGCCATGCGACCCGGCGGCTGCCGCCTCTGGAAGGCGACCGGCCCATACGCAGGGCCGCCGTAGGCGTGAATTACTCGGCACGTGGACTCAGCAAGACCCGTCCGAACACGCTGGATTCGGCTGATAGGCCCGAAGTGGCAATAAGTTGGCCATCAACTGCGTCGTCAGGGCCGTCAGGAGGGGATCATCCGGGCCCGACAGGGGGCCCGTTTCGGCGACGGCGTTGGCCACCAGCCGATCACCCGAACAGAACGCCGCCTCCAGTTTGGTGCGGCTTCCGGGCGCGGCATATTCGACGGCGCCCGGATCAACGCAAAGCCCATATCCGATCGGGCCCCGCGCGGTGGCGTTGAAAGCCAGCACGAACCGTTGTCGCCCCCGAGCGACCTCGCTGGGTCGCGTCGTGAAACGCGCCGCTGGGACCCACGCCGGCAGCCTGAGCCGCCGTGCGATTTCTTCCGCGTCTTTGGGGAGCTGATCGATGAACGCCTCGCCATGAATGTCAACCGCGACCTCGCCCGGCGCGGCCGTGTACTGCACCAGGTTCTGGCTGTAGGGGGCCACGTGGTACACGTTGCCAATGCGCACGCCATCGGCGGCGCATGCCGCAAGCGCGACCCCGGCCGTCACCGCGACGCCCCACGCATATAGCGTCTTGGCGAATCGCGTCATGGTATCTCTGTGTTCCTTGGGCACTATATGGGCGTTCTTTCGCCCCAGGGCAAGGTGGAACACTCCAAACATTGACAATTAGCGGTTTATCTCGTTTGAGCGGCGACTAGCTATCGCCCTGCGGACGGCCCGGATGATCATAGGCGAAGACGGCGCAGGTGGCGCGGTTGAGAAGCTGCGCCAGTTGAGGGTTGTCGGCGCCGGTCGGCCTCCGTCCACTCACGATGGTCTGACTCAGGGCCTCGTTGGCGTTGCAGAACACGGCCAGCAAGGCCAGCGAACTCGCCTCCGACGCGGCCGGCACTGCCCCGGCGTCGGCGCATGCCGCGTTGCCGCCAAGCCGCCGGCTTGCAGGGTTGAAGACCAGGACGAGACGCAGGACACGCCGGCTCGCGGCGTCCTCGACGGACACGAACCGCGCGCCGGAGGTCCACGCCGGCAAGCGCAGGCGCCGCGCGATCACTTGATCGGCTTCTGACTTCGGCAGTGCTAGGGGATTGCCTTGGATAACCACCGGGAAGCTGCCGTCGCGGGCCACGTACTGAATCAGATGAGGGCCATAGAACGGGCTTCGCAGCGCTCGATCTTGAGCGCTCAAAGTGCCCAAAATCGAGGCTGGGTCGCCCTCGGCGCAGCCACCGAGCACAAATAAGATCGCCACCCAAAGACCGACCCGTCTCACGCCTCTTAGCGTCCGTGCGTTGCCACACCCGCGTGTGCCATACCAACGCCAGTAGGTCGAACGACCGCGGTGGCGGCCGCCCGGCGCACTCAGATGTCCAAATCCACGACCAAATCGGCACGCTCCTGGATGAAGGCAAGGCGAAGCTCCGGCTTGCGTCCCATCAGCCGCTCAAGCTGCCGCTCGGTGTCGGCTTTCCCGCCCTCGGCGACGACCACTTGGAGGAGCGTGCGGCCCTCCCTGCCCATGGTGGTTTCGCGGAGCTGCGACGCTGGCATCTCGCCGAGCCCCTTGAAGTGGCTGACCTCGGTCGGCCCCGCCCCGGCGAAGGTCGTTTGGAGGAGCGCCTCCTTGTCGGCGTCGTCGCGCGCGAACACCGTCGTGCCGCCACGGCTCAGTCGATAGAGCGGCGGCTGGGCGAGATAGAGGTGGCCCGAGGCGATCAGCCCCGGAAGCTCGCGATAGAAGAAGCTCATCAACAGCGCCGCGATGTGGGCCCCATCGACATCGGCGTCGGTCATGATGATCACCTTCTCGTAGCGCAGGTCGGCGGCTAGGAACTTCTCACCAGTGCCGCATCCTAGCGCCTGGATCAGGTCGGCGATCTCTTGGTTGCCCTGCACCTTGGCCCGCGGGGCGCTGACCACGTTCAGAATCTTGCCCCGCAGCGGCAGCACCGCCTGGGTCGCGCGGTCGCGTGCCTGTTTGGCCGAGCCGCCGGCCGAATCGCCCTCGACCAGGAAAATCTCGGTGCCGGCTGCTTCATTGCGCGTGCAATCGGTCAGCTTACCGGGGAGCCGCAGCTTGCGCGTGGCGCTGCGCCGGGCGACATCCTTCTCTTGGCGCCGACGCAACCGCTCCTCGGCGCGCAGAAGGATCGTGTCGAGAAGCCGAGTCGCCACGGCGGGCGCACCGGAAAGCCAGTGATCGAAATGATCGCGCACCATTCCCTCGACCAACCGCGCGGCTTGGGGGTTGCCGAGCTTCTCCTTGGTCTGGCCGGAAAACTGCGGATCGCGCATGAACAGCGACAGAATCCCGACGGCGCCGCCGAGCACATCGTCGGCCGTGATCTGGCCGGCGCGGCGATTGCCGACCCGCTCACCGTAGGCCTTGAGGCCTTTGGTGAGAGCGGCGCGCAAGCCGGCCTCGTGGGTGCCGCCCAGCGGCGTCGGCACGGTGTTGCAGTACGACGACAGCAAGGGTGCGCCGGCGGCCGTCCAATGGATCGCCCATTCGAGGCGCCCACCATCGCCGTTGTCGATGCTCGCGCCTCCCGCAAATGGGCTTTGCGTCACCGTTTCGTGGTCCGAGACTATATCTGCCAGATACTCCCCGAGGCCGCCGGGAAACCGCAACACCTCCTGCTGGGGCACCGAAGCGTCGCGGAGAAGCTCCGAATCGCAGCGCCAGCGGACTTCCGCGCCGGCGAACAGATAGGCTTTGGCACGCGCCATTCGATAGACCCGGGCCGGCCTGAGCGCCGCGCTGTTGCCGAACACGCCGGGGTCGGGGTGGAAGCGGATGCTCGTGCCGCGCCGGTTGGCGAGTTTGCGTGAGGTGAGCTTGGTCTTGGCGCGGCCCTTCTCGTAGCGCTGGGTCCAGAGTTTCCCATCGCGCCCAACTTCCACCTCCAGCCAGTCCGACAGCGCGTTGACCACCGACAGGCCGACGCCGTGTAGCCCGCCCGCCGTCTGATAGACCTTGGCGTTAAACTTGCCGCCCGAGTGGAGCGTCGTCAGGATCACTTCGAGGGCCGAGCGGCCCTTGAACTTGGGGTGGTGGTCGACCGGGATGCCGCGGCCGTTGTCGCGCACGGTCATCGCGCCGTCGACCGTCAGGTCGATCTCGATGCGACTGGCGGCGCCGGTCACCACCTCGTCCATCGCGTTGTCGAGAACCTCCGCCGCCAAATGATGGAGGCCGTGTTCATCGGTACTGCCGATGAACATGCCGGGCCGCCGGCGCACTGGCTCGATGCCCTCGAGCACCTCAATGTCGGCGGCGGTGTAGTCCTTGGTAGGTTTGCGCGGGTGCGCGAACAGATCGGTCATAGCGGCGACTGAAAGGCCCCGCCCGATCGAGCCCGATGTCGGGCCGGGTGCGGGAAACGTGGCTCCGACGGCGGACTATAGGGTATAAGAGAGAGTGTCACCAACAACATATAGTGGTCTAGGTCGATGAGCGCCAAGGATGCGACCGAGGGCCGGGGGGGGGGGCCGGCCATCCGTACCATGCCGCTGCCGCGCGACGCCA
The DNA here is from genome assembly GCA_965226045.1 of Alphaproteobacteria bacterium. Classification (GTDB taxonomy): domain Bacteria; phylum Pseudomonadota; class Alphaproteobacteria; order VGEJ01; family VGEJ01; genus CBDDBU01. The sequence continues at coordinate 53,192 of CBDDBU010000023.1, read as the reverse complement.
ACGCGAGCGGCGATATCTTTGGGGGCTGGATCCTGTCGCAGATGGATCTGGCTGGCGGCATCGTCGCGGCCGAGAGGGCGGGGGGCCGCACGGTCACCGTGGCGGTGGAGGGCATGAAATTCCACCGCCCGGTCTTCGTCGGCGACACGGTGAGCTGTTACGCGCGGATCGTGCGGATTGGGCGCAGCTCAATCACGGTCGATGTCGAGACCGTGGCCCGGCGCCGCCACCTGCGCGAGGAAGTGACCGTGACCGAGGGTCTGTTCACCTATGTCGCGGTCGACGAGAACGGCCGCCCCCGCGCCGTCAATCGAGTGGACTGACGCGCGACTCTCGGCGTTGCGTGCTCAAGTCGGGGCCGGGGTCGCCGCCAGCGCATCCTTGGGGAGCGCGGCGAGTTCCTCGGCCGCGAGCTTGGGTGCCAGAGCGGCGCCCTCGCTGGCCATGCCTTGCTCGGCGATGTGCCCGACCAGGCGATCGAACGACTCTCGCCACTCGGCCACTAAGTTGCCGACTATTCTGCCCGCCATGAGGCGCAGCAGGCGGATTCGCAGCGCACCCTTCGCCTCGGGCCGCGCCGCGCGCACCGTGACGCGGGTGCCGGTGGCGGCGGGCTCCAAGATCAACGATGTCCGCACGGCGCCGCCGAGCGGCGTCCAGATGTCATAGGTGACATGCTTGTGGGGCAAGACGTCCAGGTACGTATAACGCGAGACGTTACCCCCACCGTGAGCACAATGGTCTTCGGTACCGGGGGCTAGTCGACCGTTCTTGAGCGTGCGGCGGTCGAGGTTGGTGACGTTGGCGAACCAACGGGGTCGTTCCTGGGGATTGGTCAGGTAGTACCAGGCGACATCGGGCGGCGCCGGCAGATCGACCGAGATGTCGGGAAACCAGCGCGCCGTGTCAGGACCGAGCACCACGCGGGTTTGAACTCTGTGGCGCTCCCACACCGAGCCCATATCGAGCACTCGGGTCTCGATGACGCCGAGCTCGGGGTCGTCCTGTCGGTAGCGCGGCGCCTCGGCGAAAAAGGCATCGAGGCCAATCGCCGCGACCGCCGCCTCGGTGAACAACGCATAGGCGGCAACCCCAGTCTGCTCGACCACCTCGTTCTTTAACAAGCGGTGCACGAAGATCACGTCGAGCCCGCTCAACTCGTTGCGCCCACCGAGCGAATGTTCGACATAGTCGCCGAAATGGACCAGCAGCTTGAGGTCGAGATCGGGAATGTTGGCGCACGCCGCGCACGCGCAGGTCGTGTTGCGCTCCATGTGGGCGAGGCGTTCCCGATAGCCGCAGTAGAGGCCCTCCACCGCGTTCGGCATCACGCCGCCGTCGGGTGCCCGCGCGGCCGGTGCGTGGGCGAGGATCGCGTCGCCCTGGATGTTTTCGACAGAACCACCGGCGATTGAAGCTGCTCGGTCAGCGCGCCGAACGGGTCCCGGAGAATGCCTTCGGCGTGGTCGAGTTCCGAGCCGGTCAGAAATCGCGTGTAGCCGGTGATGTCGGCAAGCACCAGATAACCGCGCCCACCATTGCTCATGACCTGATTCCCCCCCCCCCCGGCGGGTCGCCGCGCGCTCGCGCGACATCGTCGCGCAAGCTCAAGTTTAGCACCGGAGCGGCGCTAACCCGCCCGGTCCGCCAACACCATATCCGAGCCCTTTTCGCCGACCATGATCGATGGGGCGTTGGTGTTGGCGCTGGGGATGATCGGCATGATCGAGGCGTCGATCACCCGCAGGCCCTCGATCCCGACCACGCGCAAGCGCGGGTCGACCACCGCCAGCGCGTCGAGGCCCATCGTGCAACTGCCGACCGGATGGTAGGTCGGCGCCGTGTTGGCGCGGACATAGGCCTCGATCTCGTCGTCGCTTTCGATGCCAGGGCCGGGCAGGAAGGGGCCGTCGAAGTACGGCAGGAAGGTGGGCGCGCGATAAATCGACTGGGCGATCTTCACGCCGTCGATCATGCGCCGCATATCGTCGGCATCGCCCAACAGGTTGGGCTTGATCATCGGCCCGTCGTGGGGGTCGCTCGACTTGAGGACGATCTCGCTGCGGCTCTTGGGACGGCACACGTTGATCGGGACCGTCACCGCCGGGCGCTCCAACAGGTAGATGCCATCCGGTCTGACGTCGTAACCGGTCGGCGTGAAGTGAAACTGGATGTCGGGGCGGCTCTCCTCGTCGGGACGGGTTCGCACGAAGGCCACAGCCTGGGAGATCGGGCTCGCCGCCGGGCCCTCGCCGAACAGCAGCCAGTTCAGCCCATGCTTGACGACGCCGACCGGCGTGACCTCGTTGTTGTAGGTCGGGATCTTGACGTAGCCGGCGGTCCAGACGATCGGATGCTCCTGCAGGTTTTGGCCGACACCGGGCGAATCGTGGACGACCTCGATACCGTGCGCCTTGAGGTGGGCGGCCGGGCCGACGAGTTGCGCCGGCCGAAGCGGACCGAGCCCTGGTTGGGGCCGACCCCTTCTTGTTTCTCGCCGTTGACATCGGCGTTGAAGGGAATCCCGACCTCGGTCGCGGCCTTGATGAAGATCTGCTGGAGTGGATGCGGCGTCGGCACGTCCGAGACCTCGAGCGGGCCAGAGCCGCCGTGATATTCGGTCTCGCCGCGTGGGTTGGTCTCCATCCGTTTGAAGTAGCGCAGCACGTCCGAATACGACCACTCGGGTGTGTTGCCGAGCAGGCGCGCCCAGTTGTCATAGTCCTCGCGCTGGCCGCGCAGGTAGACCATGCCGTTGATCGAGCTTGACCCGCCCAGCACCTTGCTGCCGGCCCACATGTCGGCGCGGCCGTTGAGCGAGGGGTCGGGCTCGCTTTGGTATTGCCAGTTGAGGCGGGGCGACATGATCGCCTTGATCTCACCGGCGGGAATGCGCACGTAGGGAGAGCTGTCGCGCCCGCCCGCCTCAAGAAGCAAGACCTTGCACTCAGGCTTCGCCGACAACCGATTGGCCAACACACAACCAGCCGAGCCGGCGCCGACGATGATGTAGTCCCAGGCCATGTCCTACTCTGTGTTTTCTTGTTCGGCTTCGGCGGTGTTCTTTCTAAGCCATGCGTCCAGTCGGTCAAACGTCATGTTGTCGCCCTCGTAGAGCGACAAGAGAATCAGCCAAGTCTGCTCGGCCTCGGCGGTGATCGTAATGCCATTCAACTGGAGGAAGGCGTGGGTAGCCGCGAACGCCCCCCGCTTGTTGCCGTCCACGAAGGGGTGGTTCTGAGACAGGCTCTCCCAAAGCGCTGCGGCCTCGGCGATCAGATCGTCGTAGTAGCCAGTTTGCGGGCGAAACAGCGCTGACTCCAACAAGCCCGCGTCGCGCAGGCCGGGCTCGCCGCCGAAGTGCCTGATCAGTTCGGCGTGCATGGAGACCACCTCCAGGGCGGTCAGGTAGTCGGTCACTTCGCCAAGCGTTCATAAAGCGTGGCGTAGCGCTCAAGGCCTTCCTGGAAGTGCTTCATGACGCGCGTGCGCGGTATCTCGCGCTGCCTGTCGTCGAGGTACGTGCGGAAAGCGTCCTCAACGACCGTCTGAACCTGACGACCCTCGGACTTGGCGATGCCACGAATCCGAGCAAGCAACTCGCCCTCGACCTGGGTCGCGAACTTCTGTCGGTGCGTCATGTCGCAGATGTATCATGACAAATCATGATGCATCAAGAGAGCGGCGCGTGGCTCAGGAGCTGTAGTACATCGAGAACTCGATCGGGTGGGGTGTGTGTTCGAGGTTGTGGACCTCCTCCCACTTGAGCTGGAGGTAGCCGTCAATGAGGTCATCGCTCAGCACGTCGCCCTTCTTGAGGAAGTCGCGATCGCCGTCGAGCGAATCGAGGGCCTCGCGAAGGCTGCCGCACACCGTCGGCACGTCCTTGAGTTCCTCGGGCGGCAGGTCGTAGAGGTTCTTGTCCATCGGGTCGCCGGGGTGAATCTTGTTCTCGATCCCGTCGATGCCGGCCATCAGCATGGCCGCGAAGCCGAGATAGGGGTTGGCGGTGGCGTCGGGGAAGCGCACCTCGACGCGTTTGCCGTTGGGACTGGCCGAGAACGGGATGCGGCAGGAGGCCGAGCGGTTTCGCGCTGAGTAGGCGAGCAGCACCGGCGCCTCGAAACCCGGGATCAGGCGCTTGTAGCTGTTGGTGGAGGGGTTGGTGAAGGCATTGAGCGCCTTGGCGTGGCGCATGATGCCGCCGATGTAGAACAGCGCCGTCTCGGACAGATCGGCGTAGGCGCTGCCGGCGAACAGCGGCTTGCCGTCCTTCCAGATTGATTGGTGGACGTGCATGCCTGAGCCATTGTCGTCGATCACCGGCTTGGGCATGAAGGTCGCCGACTTGCCGTAGGCATGGGCGACGTTGTGGACGACGTATTTGTAGATCTGCATCTCGTCGGCGGAGCGCACCAGCGTGTTCATGCGGATGCCAAGCTCGTTCTGGCTCGGCGCCACCTCGTGGTGGTGTTTCTCGATCGATACGCCCATGTCGGCCATCACCGACAGCATCTCGGCGCGCAGATCGCTCATCGAATCGACCGGCGGCACCGGAAAATAGCCGCCCTTGACGCCGGGGCGGTGGCCGTAGTTGCCGGAATCGAACTCGCGCCCGGCGTTGTAGGGGCCCTCTTCCTGATCGATGGCGTAGAACGTGTTGTTCATGCTGACGTTGAAACGCACGTCGTCGAAGACGAAGAACTCGGCCTCGGGGCCAAAGTAGGCGGTGTCGCCGATGCCGGAATACTTGAGATAGGCCTCGGCGCGGCGGCCGGCCGAACGCGGATCGCGGCTGTATTCCTCGCCGGTCGAGGGCTCGTGCACGTCGCACACGATGACCAACGAGGGTTGGGCGGAGAACGGGTCCATCACCGCCGTGGTCGGGTCCGGCATCAGCGCCATATCGGATTCGTGGATCGACTTCCAGCCGGCGATCGAGGAGCCGTCGAACATGATGCCGTCGGCGAACGCCGCCTCGTCGAGCAGGTCGACAGCGATCGCCAGGTGCTGCCACTTGCCACGCGGGTCGCTGAAGCGGAGGTCGACGTACGGGACCTCGTTGTCCTTGATGGTTTTCAAGACGCTCGTGATGTCGTCGGCCATGGCTCAGTCCTTTGGAAAGCTGGGTTGTCGATGGAAGTCGGTGCGGCGGTCCGAGGCGCCGGGCGCTAGATGGCGTCGGGTCCGCGCTCGCCGGTGCGGATACGTATGGTTTCCTCGATCGCGGTGACGAAAATCTTACCGTCGCCGATCCGGCCGGTGTGTGCGGCCTGTTGGATGGTCTCAATGGCGCGCTCGACCAGGCGATCCTCGACCGCGATCTCGATCTTCACCTTGGGCAGGAAATCGACCACGTATTCGGCCCCGCGATAGAGCTCGGTGTGGCCTTTTTGGCGGCCAAACCCCTTGGTCTCGGTCACCGTCATGCCCTGCAACCCGATCTCGTGCAGCGCGTCCTTCACCTCATCGAGCTTGAACGGCTTGATGATGGCCTCGATCTTCTTCATTCTGTGACCCCCGCGGTGTCTCGTCCCAACAGACAGAGCAAACTGCGTGCCGCCGGTCAACACCGCATGACCCGCGGAAATTCGGGCTGTCGGCGCCTATTCGGCGCGAGCCCATTGCCGAAGACATAGGCAGATGCCCGAGGCGTGGGCAGGAAGGCTCAAGCCGGTTCGAAGAACGCCAGGGTCCGTGCCTCGATGCTCTCGCGCGGCGGCGCGTCGGCCGGCGCGGTGGGGTCGTCGAACGAAGCGTGGGCGGTGAAGCGCGAGCGGCCGTCGGTCTCCGAGTCGTAGCACTTGAACACCAGTGCTTCGTCGCGCTCCATGCGCGGGAAATAGTACCAACGGTGGTCGGGATTGTGGGTGAGATGATAGATCTCGCCGACCCGATCAGGGTGGCGGCGCTCGGCCGCGATCAGGTCACCGGGCGCGATCGTGCGCGCATCGCAGATCGCCAGCGGATCCTGTTCGACCGGCGCGCGAATCGGCCGCCACACCTGGATCACCGCGACCCGGTGGTGCAGCAGGGCATCGGCCTCGGCGGGCAGCAGGTCGCGCACGCGCTGGGGCCCCGACCACTCGGTGTAGTCGTTGTGGACGAGCTTGACCGTTTCGCGGATCTGGCGCGCCGCCCGCGCCACTTCATCGCCGGTCCTGAGCGTGTGATCGAAGACGAGCACGCGTGTGGCGCCGGTCCGCGCCTTCACCAGCCGCTCGACCTCCGGGTAGTAGACCGAGCGCACCTCGTCCTCGCCGTCGAAATCGCCGACGGCGGTCGCGTGCTCGGCCAGCTCGAAGCCGTGCCGGTCGAGCTTGAACGAGGCGCGCGCCAACCGTCCGTTGGCGATCGCCACCACCCGCTCTTCCTGGGCGCCGGTGCGGTAGCGCAGCTGCCCACCCACCTGGTCGGCGCCGGAGACCGGCTTCTCGCCAGTCGCGATCGAGTAGGTGAGGGGGGCCTCGACGACTGCGGCCGGAAGGGCGGCTTGAGTGCTGGTCATGGCCTTGGCTCCTGATCGCCACCGTGGAGGCAGCCGAAACATGTTGGCCAACATGTATGTCCGCCAAACCTCACGGGCAACCGTGCGACCTCAGCGCATCGTTCACATCCGTCTACACCACCGAAGATCACCACCCGTTCACAGTGCACGGTCACGGTGCATATGAGCCAAATGAGGGGGTGAGGCGGCGTATCGCGATCCGCCCGTCCTTGCCCACCGCTAGCATAACACCCCTCGCTCGTGGCGGGCCACGCGCGCTAGGCCGGCGGGGGCGCCGTCGTCTGGGCGAGCTCTCGCAAGCAATTGTCCGCGAGTGCCTCGATCGGCGTGAAGTCGCGATGCGCGATCCACGCCTTGCGCGCGAACTTGCGGATATGGTTGTCGGTCCGGCACAGCGAGAGGTAGACGATGGTGCGCTCAAACGGGCTGATATTGGGCGGGCTCGCGTGCACCAGATTCGAGTGAAACATGAGCATCGAGCCGGCCTTGCCGAGGGGCGCCACGATGCCGCCGGCCTCGGCTAGGGTGCGCACCGTCTCGCGACCGAGCGTCCACAACGGATAGCTAGTCGTCGCGAGATCATGGCCCGCCGCCTGGACGCCGGCCGTGTGGCTCCCCGGAATGAGGAAGAGCGGCCCGTTGACCGCCGTCACGTCGTCGAGAAAGACGGCGATGTTCATGGCCAGCGGCTCGGGCATGGCGTCGTCGCGCTGCCAGGTGCCGTAGTCCTGGTGCCACTGCCAGACCTCGCCGTCGAAGGCCGCCTTGGCGTTGATCTTGAACTGATGCATGTAGAGCCGGCCGCCCAAAAGCTGCTCGACCGGTGCGATCAGGCGGGGGTGCGCGCCCAGCCGGCGATAGGCCTCGTTGTAGGTCTGGGCGGCGAACGCCGTGCGGGCGACCCCGGTCGACTCGCGCCACACCTCTTCGCGGTCGAGTTCGAAGATGGCGTGCGCCTCGCGGCACAACAGCTCGACTTCGTCAGCGGCGAAGACATTGGGAAAGAACACGAAGCCCTCGCGGTGGAACTCCGCGACGGTCGCATCGCTCAGACGCACAGCGGCCCCCACAGCGGCGATTTGGTCCATGACGTCGAGTGTATCAAATGTCCACTCCACACCTGTTCCAACGGCGCCAAAAGCCGCTGTCGACCAACCAGAGGGAATGGAGGCCAGGACCGGATTCGAACCGGTGTACACGGATTTGCAGTCCGCTGCGTAACCACTCCGCCACCTGGCCGCAGTCCCTAGCCTGACTGTCCCCGAGGGGGAGGCACTCCGGCTGATATATGTACTCGGTCGGGGTCGGTCAGGCTACCCGAGCATCCACACCCTGGGCCAGGGCCGGTGGGCGGTGATGGGGGGCGGTTGCGCCGGGCCGGCCGGCGTCCTATATACGCCGCCAACCTGCGGAGCTCGATTGCAGCGACATGGTCGATTTCGCGCACGCGCGCCATAACATGGTTCTGAGCCAGCTTCGGCCCAGCGGCGTGCGCGATGAGCGCGTCATCGCCGCCATGGCGGCGGTCCCGCGCGAGGCGTTCGTCGCGCCGCACCAGCAGGCCATAGCCTACGTCGATGAAGACCTGCCGTTGGGTGCTGCGGGTCGTTATCTGATGGAACCGCTGGTGTTTGGCCGGCTGTTGGTCGCGGCCGAGGTTGGTCCCGACGATGTAGTGCTCGACGTTGGCTGTGCCAGCGGCTACTCGGCGGCGGTGCTGGCGCGGCTCGCCGGCACCGTGGTGGCGCTCGAGGAGGATGAGGGGCTGGCTGATAGAGCCGACGCCGCACTGGCGGCTTTGGGGGTCGACAATGCCGCTATCATGCGCCGCCCCCTCGCTGGCGGATACATCGAGCAGGGTCCCTACGATGTGATCGTGATCGAGGGCGCGGTGCCAGCCATCCCCGACGGCATCGCCGACCAGCTCCGCGAGGGCGGCCGTCTGGTGGCGGTGGTCGGAAACGCCGACATCGGGCGCTGCGTCGTGGTTAGGCGGATCGGCGGTCTCTTGAGCGAGCGGATTACCCATGACGCGGCGATCCAGCCGCTGCCGGGATTCGCCCGTCGGGCCGAGTTCGTATTTTGAGGCGGCGTGGCGGCTCGCGCCCCGCGATAGCGCTAAGTTTGCTCGCGGTCCTGCTAGCGGGGCGCGTCACCGCCGAGACCTTGGAGGAGGCTCTGGTCTCCGCCTATGCGAACAATCCGGGGCTGGCCGCCGAGCGCGCGGCCGTGCGGGCGGTTGACGAATTCGTGCCCCAGGCGCGCGCGGGTTGGCGGCCCACCACGCAAATCGACTCCTCCTACGGCCGACGGCGCAACGAGAACTCGGGCGGCGCCCTGGGGTCGGGCGGCAATACTATTCTGAGCCCGTTCAGCGCCCAGATCAGCGTCACCCAGCCCCTCTATCGGGGCGGCCGCACGACCGCCGCCACGCACGAGGCTGAAGCCAACGTTTTGGCTGCCCGCGAGCGGCTTCGCTCGGTCGAGCAGGCGGTGTTGCTGGAGGCCGTCACCGCCTACATCGACGTCTTGCGCGACCAGGTCGTGCTGCGGCTCAACCAGGGCAACGAGGCGGTGCTGCGTCGGCAACTCCAGGCCACCCGCGATCGCTTCGAGGTGGGCGAGGTCACGCGGACCGATGTCGCCCAGGCCGAGGCGCGCTTGTCGCGGGCCATCGCCGATCGCATTGCGTCGCGCGGCGATCTCGCGGCGAGCCGAGCCACCTACGGTCAGGTGGTCGGGCACGCGCCGCAACAGCTCGCCAGGGTCCCGCGGGTCACCGATCAGCCCCCTGACCTCGCGACGGCAGCGGCAATCGCCGCCGACGAGAACCCGACGTTGCTGGCGGCGCGGTACGATGAGCGGGCGTCGGGGCATGCGATCAAAGCGGCAACTGGCAGCCTGCTGCCCGAGGTCTCGCTCGATGGCTCGCTCAGCCGGACCGAGGACTCCGTCGTCGCGGGATCGGCGACCGATAGCGCCCAAATCAGGGCGCAGGTCCGTATCCCGCTATATCAGGCCGGCGCCGTCTACTCGCGGATACGGCAAGACCGACAAACCAATTCCCAGCGCCGCCTCGAATTGCTGCAGATCGCGCGCGACGTGCAGGAAGACGTGACCCAGGCGTGGCAACGGCTGACCACGGCCAGCGACAGCATCCGGGCGGCGCGCGATCAGGTCAAGGCCGCCGAGATCGCGCTCGATGGGGTGCGCCAAGAGGTCGACGTCGGTCTGCGGACCACCCTCGATATCCTCGACGCCGAGCAGGAGTTGTTGGACGCGCGCGTCGCCGTGGTTCTGGCCGAGCGCGATGAGTACGTCGGTATCTACCAGGTGCGGGCGGCGATCGGGCGTTTGAGCGCCGTCCAAATCGGCTTGCCGGTCGAGGCCTACGATCCGGCCGTTCACTACGATCGTGCGCGTGATAGATGGTGGGGTGTGGGCGCGGAATGAGCGGCCATGCCGCCCCGGCGGCGCCCCCGACCCCGCCGCGACGGGTCGAAGGCCGACCGCTGGTATTTTGCACAAGCCTGGCTTAGGGTTGGCGGCGGGCCTGGGCCGCCGCACGGGGCGCATGGACGGAAGGTCAAGAGCCGGAACATGAGTGACGCGCGGTCGCCACAAGAACCGACGATGGAAGAGATCCTGTCGTCGATTCGCAGGATCATCTCCGAGGACGGTGATACCGAGGCGGCGCCACCTGAGGATGACGGGCCGAAGGCCGGGGCCAGCGAGGCGGCCGCCGTTGAACCGCCGCCGGCCGGGCTCGGTGCGGATGACGACATCTTCGATCTCGCGGATATGGACGACGACCCGCCGCCAGAGCCGACCCCGCCGGCGCCACCACCACCGGCGCCCACATCGCCCAGCGCGGAGGACGACGGCGACGTCCTCGAGTTGACCGATGTTATCGAAGACGATGATGACACCGTCGTTCAACTGCGCGACGAAGCGCCGGCCCTTGAGGCGGACCCCACGCCGACGCCGGTGATTGAACCGGAGCCAGAGGCGTTCGAGCCCGAGCCCGAGGCAATCGAAGTTGAACCAGAGTTGTCGCCGCTCCCGATCGGCGATGCGGCGCCGACCATGGCGGAGTTCGAGGGTCTGGTGTCGGCGGAGGCGGCCGCCGAGGCGTCGGTCTCGCTGACCGGCCTGCATCATACGGTCGCGGCCACACGTGGCGTGCCCATGGCCCATCCAGGGCGCACGCTTGAGGATATCGTCAAGGAACTGCTGAGGCCGATGCTCAAGCAGTGGCTGGATCGGAATCTGTCGGTGATCGTTGAACGGATCGTCTCGCGCGAGATATCGAAGCTCGTGGGGCGGACGGAGCACGAAAAGCGCTAGCGTCCAGCGGCTCGTCCGGTACGCTGCCGACCATGTTGGAAAAGACCTATCGACCCGCCGAGGTCGAGACCGAGGTGTACGAGGGCTGGGAGCGAGCGGACGCCTTCGCCTGCGGCGGTCGCGACGCGGGGCGTCCCTACACCATCGTCATTCCGCCGCCGAACGTCACCGGCAACCTGCACATCGGCCACGCCCTCAACAACACGCTGCAAGACATTCTGATTCGCCGCGAGCGCATGCGCGGGCGCGACGCGCTGTGGCAACCCGGCACCGACCACGCCGGCATCGCCACCCAGATGGTGGTCGAGCGCCAGCTCGACCAGGAGGGATCGAGCCGGCGCGACCTCGGTCGCGAGGCCTTTCTCGAACGGGTGTGGGCGTGGAAAGCCGAATCGGGCGGCACGATCCTGCATCAGCTCAAGCGCCTCGGCGCCTCCTGCTATTGGTCGCGCGAACGCTTCACCATGGACGAGGGCTTGAGCAGCGCGGTCACCAAGGTGTTCGTTGATCTCCACAAGGAAGGGTTGATCTACAAGGACAAGCGGCTGGTCAACTGGGACCCCAAGCTCCTGACGGCGATCTCCGACCTCGAGGTCGAGAACCGCGAGGTCCAGGGCAACGCCTGGCACATTCGCTACCCGATCGAAGGTGAGGATGGGCGCTTCATCATCGTCGCGACGACACGGCCCGAGACCATGCTCGGCGATACCGCCGTCGCCGTTCATCCCGAGGACCCGCGTTATCGCGACCTGATCGGCAAGGCCGCGTGTTTGCCGCTAGTCGGCCGCCTGCTGCCAATAGTCGGCGACGAACATGCCGACCCCGAGCAAGGCTCGGGCGCCGTCAAGATCACTCCCGGCCACGACTTCAACGACTTCGAGGTCGGCCGCCGCCACGACCTCGACGTCGTCAACATCTTCGACCAGCACGCCTGCGTCCTCGACTCGGACGAGGTGCCCGAGGCCTATCGGGGGCTTGACAGATTGGCGGCCCGCGCGGCGATGCTCGCCGATCTCGAGACTGCCGGGCTGATCGAGAAGGTCGAGGACATCACCCACATGGTGCCCTATGGCGATCGTTCGGGCGTCGTCATCGAGCCGTGGCTCACCGACCAGTGGTACGTCGATGCCGCGACTCTTGCCAAGCCAGCGATCGAGGCGGTGGAGCGGGGCGAAGTGGTGTTCGTGCCGCGCCAATGGGAGAACACCTACTTCGAGTGGATGCGCAACATCCAGCCGTGGTGCATCTCGCGCCAGCTCTGGTGGGGGCATCGCATTCCCGCCTGGTACGGCCCCGACCGCGAGATCTTCGTGGCGATGAGCGAGGCCGAGGCGCAAGTCGCGGCCGACGCGCACTACGGCCGCCCGACTGAACTCACGCGCGACGAAGACGTGCTCGACACCTGGTTCTCCAGTCAATTGTGGCCGTTCTCGACGCTCGGCTGGCCCGAACAGACGCCGGAGGTCGCGCGCTACTACCCGACCGATGTCCTGGTCACCGGCTTCGATATCATCTTCTTCTGGGTCGCGCGCATGATCATGGCCGGCATCCATTTCATGGGCGAAGTGCCGTTTCACACCGTCTATGTCCACGCCCTGGTGCGCGACGCCAGTGGCCAGAAGATGTCGAAGTCGAAGGGCAACGTCATGGACCCCTTGGAGATGATCGACAGCTATGGGGCCGATGCGCTGCGCTTCACGCTGTGCGCGATGGCGGCGCAAGGTCGCGATATCAAGCTCTCCCAAGGTCGGGTCGAGGGCTATCGCAACTTCGCCACCAAGCTCTGGAACGCCGCGCGCTTTTGCCTCTTGAACGGTTGCACGCCTGTCGGCGGTTTCGACCCCGGCACGTGCGAGGAGACGGTCAACCGGTGGATCGTCAGTTCCGCGGCCCGCACCGTCGGCCAGGTCGACCAGGCGATGGAGGCCTATCGCTTCAATGAGGCCGCGGGGGCACTTTATCACTTCGTGTGGGGCACCTTCTGCGATTGGTACATCGAGTTCGCCAAGCCCGTTCTCCAGGGACCGGACGGCCCGGCCAAGCTGGAGACCCAGGCCACGGCCGCCTGGGTGCTGAACACGGCGCTCAGGCTTTTACACCCGATCATGCCGTTCATCACCGAGACGCTATGGGCGCATTTCGGGAGCGCGGATGAAGGGATGCTGATCGGCGCGGCCTGGCCCGCGCCCGAGGGCCATTTGATCAAGGCCGAGGCCGAGGCCGAGATCGGCTGGGTGGTGGCGCTGGTGAGCCAGGTGCGCTCGGTCAGAAGCGAGAGCCGTGTGCCGGCAGCGGCCCGCATTCCCGTCCTGCACCTCCAGGGCGCCAACGAGGCGACCGCGCGCCGGGTCAGCACGCACGCCGAACGCATTCATGCCCTGGCGCGGATCGATCGGATCGAGGTCAATGGCGCCGCGCCGCCGAGGGGCGCTGTCCAAATGGTTCAAGACGAGGCGACCGTGTTCCTGCCGCTCGCCGATATCATCGACATTCCCGCCGAGCAGGCGCGCCTCAAGCGCGAGCTCGACAAGCTGGCGGGCGAGCTCGGCAAGATCGAGAAGAAGCTCGACGACGACAAGTTCATCGCTCGCGCCCCAGCCCACGTGGTCGCCGAGCAACGCGAACGCCACGCCGAGACGGCCGAGGTCCGCGACAAGCTCGAAGCCGCGCTCGAACGCATCGCCAGCCCCGCCTAGGTTCTGTACCCATAAAGGGGGTTCCCTTGAGGGGCGACTTGTGATTCAAGCTTCCAAACGACGGAGGCTTGAACGATGGCTCGATTTGACCTTGCGGATGCGGAGTGGGGGATCATGGCGCCTCTGTTGCCGAACAAGCCGCGCGGGGTGCCGCGCCAGGATGATCGGCGGGTTCTCAATGGCATCTTCTTCATTTTGCGCACGGGCTCGCCATGGGCGCGACCTGCCTGAGCGGTACGGGCCCTACACGACGGTCTATAACCGTTTCAACCGATGGGCCAAGAAAGGCGTGTGGCTGAGGATATTCGAGGCACTGGCGGAACAATCGCCGGCTTCGCTGCATCTGATTGACACCTCGATTGTCCGCGCCCACCAGCACGCCGGGGGCTGGCGGTAAAAAGGGGGCGCCGGGAGTCGAAATAGCGATTCGATGGTATCAGTTGATTTGCCCGCGCGTGATGGAGGCCGTCATAACGCCATCGGCCGTTCTCGTGGAGGATTGAGGGCGTTCGCCTATGGCCTGCCGGTCCGTCTCGTGCTGACGCCCGGCCAGGCTTCCGACAAAACGACGTTCCCGGCTCTCATCGAGGGGTTGCGTCTGGCGCGCGACGTGGTTGCCGACCGCGGCTTCTTCTCTCGCGCCATCATCGAGCTGATCGAGGCCAACGGCGCGACCGCCCACATCCCGAGCCCGAGCAACGTCCGGGTCCGCCGCGTCGTTGACCTGAAAATCTATCGCCACCGTAACCTGGTCGAGCGCTTCTTCAACAAACTCAAGCATTTCCGCCGTATCGCTACGCGCTTCGACAAACTCGCCAGGAACTATCTCGCCGCCGTAACCCTAGCTTCTGTCAGACTGTGGATGCGCCATTATGAGTCCACGATCTAGCGGCCGCCAGCCGCAGATGGACCCTCGGGTCGAGCCCGAGGGTGACAGCTAAGGACTGGTGCCACTACTTTTCACAAATTCTGTCATGCTCGCGCTTGACGCGAGCATCCAGGGGCGAGGGCGCTTTGCCTCGGCCCGCCCGCCGGCCATAATCGCCCACGCCTCGCGTGAGCCGGGGCGAGGTGTGTGCGTACGAGGGAGATGCCGCTGTGGACGCCAAGACCTTCGATAAATCGATGCTGCCGAGCCGATACGTTTCGGTTGGGCCGGAGAGCGCGCCGCACCGCTCGTATTACTACGCGATGGGCATGAGCGCGGCCGAGATCGCCCAACCCTTCGTCGGCGTCGTCACCACCTGGAACGAGGCGGCGCCCTGCAACATCGCGCTCTCGCGCCAGGCTCAGGCGGTGAAAAAGGGCGTCAAGGCGGCCGCCGGCACGCCGCGCGAGTTCACGACCATCACGGTCACCGACGGCATCGCCATGGGCCATGAGGGCATGAAGTCCTCGCTGGTCAGCCGCGAGGTCATCGCCGATTCGGTCGAACTCACCGTGCGCGGCCATTGTTACGATGCGCTGGTCGGCATCGCCGGCTGCGACAAGTCGTTGCCCGGCCTGATGATGGCGATGGTTCGCCTCAATATTCCGAGCGTCTTCCTCTACGGCGGCTCGATTCTGCCGGGCCGCTTTCGCCACCGCGACGTGACCGTGGTCGATGTGTTCGAGGCGGTCGGCGAGCACGCCGTCGGCAAGATCGACGATGCGAGCCTGCTCGAGCTCGAATCCGTCGCCTGTCCCTCGGCCGGCTCGTGCGGCGGACAGTTCACCGCCAACACCATGGCTTGCGTGTCGGAGGCGCTGGGCCTCGCCCTGCCGGCCTCGACCGGCCCGCCCGCACCCTACGATTCGCGCGATTCGTATGCCGAAGCCGCGGGCCAGACGGTGATGCAGGCATTGGCCAACAACATCCGCCCACGCGAGCTCGTGACCCGCGAATCGCTCGAAAACGCCGCCGTCGTGGTCGCCGCCACCGGCGGCTCGACCAACGCCGGGCTGCACCTTCCCGCCATCGCCCATGAGGCCGGCATCGACTTCGACCTCCACGATGTCTGCGCGATCTTCCGGCGCACGCCCTACATCGCTGACCTCAAGCCGGGCGGCAAATACGTGGCCAAGGACATGTACGAGGCGGGCGGCATGCCGGTCCTGATGAAGACGCTGCTGGACGGCGGCTACATCCACGGCGATTGCCCAACGGTGACCGGCCGCACCATCGCCGAGAACCTCGCCCACGTCGTCTTTCCCGAGGACCAGGACGTGATCTATCCCGTCGATCGGCCGCTGTCGCCGACCGGCGGCGTGGTCGGACTCAGGGGCAACCTCGCGCCCCAGGGCGCCATCGTGAAGGTCGCCGGCATGAAAACGATTACGTTCTCAGGCCCCGCCCGGGTGTTCGAGTGCGAGGAGGACGCCTTCGCCGCCGTCCTGGCGCGCCGCTACGAGGAGGGTGATGTCCTCGTCATCCGCTACGAGGGGCCGCGCGGCGGGCCGGGCATGCGCGAGATGCTCTCGACCACCTCGGCGATCTACGGCCAGGGCATGGGCGAGAAGCTCGCGTTGATCACCGACGGGCGGTTTTCGGGCGGCACGCGCGGTTTCTGCATCGGCCATGTCGGGCCCGAGGCGGCGGTCGGCGGGCCGATCGGGTTGTTGCGGGACGGCGATGTCATCTACATCGACGCCGAGAAGGGCACGATCGACGTGGCGCTCTCCGACGACGAGCTGGCCGAACGGCACAGGGCGTGGACGCCGCCCGCGCCCAACTTCGGCTCGGGCGTGCTGTGGAAATACGCGCGCGGGGTGGGCGACGCCGAGAAAGGCGCCGTGACCCACCCCGGCGGCGCGGCCGAGCTGCGCTGCTACGCCGATATTTGAGGGCGAGGATGGCTTTGGCATGATCGAGGGCGCGACGGGGCCGTGGGAGGTCGTAATCGGGCTCGAGGTGCACGCCCAGGTCGCCTCGGCGGCGAAGTTGTTCTCGGGCGCGGCCACCGCGTTTGGCGCCGAGCCCAACAGCCAGGTCAGCCTCGTCGACGCGGCGATGCCGGGGATGCTGCCGGTCATCAATCGCCACTGCGTTGAGCAGGCGGTGCGCACCGGGCTCGGGCTCGCGGCGGAGATCAACCTCACCTCGGTGTTCGACCGCAAGAACTACTTCTACCCCGACCTGCCCCAGGGCTATCAGATCTCGCAGTACACCCAGCCGATCGTCGGGCGTGGCCGTCTCGAGATCGAACTCGAGAATGGCGAGGTGCACAACATCGGCATCACCCGGCTCCACCTCGAACAGGACGCCGGCAAGAGCCTGCACGACCAGCACCCGAGCCAGTCCTATGTCGATCTCAACCGCTCCGGCGTCGCACTGATGGAGATCGTCTCCGAGCCGGACCTGCGCTCGGCTGCGGCGGCGGCGGCCTATGTCCGCAAGCTCCGTGCCATCCTGCGCTATCTCGGCACGTGTGATGGCAACATGCAGGAGGGGTCGCTGCGCGCCGATGTGAATGTCTCGGTGCGCCGACCCGGCGCGGCCTATGGCACCCGCTGCGAGATCAAGAACGTGAACTCGATCCGCTTCATCCAGCAGGCGATCGATTATGAGGCCAGCCGGCAAGTCGATCTGATCGAAGGCGGCGGCGCCGTCGATCTGGAAACGCGGCTGTTCGACCCGGCGGCCGGTGTGACGCGCGAGATGCGCTCCAAGGAAGAGGCGCACGACTACCGTTATTTTCCCGATCCCGACCTGCTGCCATTGGAACTCGACCCCGATTGGGTGGAGGAGATCCGGGCTAGCCTGCCCGAGCTCCCTGAGCAGAAAAAGGCCCGTTTCATAGCCGATTACAGCCTCTCGGCGTACGATGCCGCGGTGTTGGTGGCGGAGCGCGCGGCCGCCGCATTCTTCGAAACGGTCGCCGCCGGGCGCGACGCCAAGATCGCCGCCAACTGGGTCGTCGGCGATCTGTTCGGCCGCCTCAACAAGGCCGGCCTGGGCATCGCCGATTCGCCGGTTTCGGCCCAAGCGCTGGGCGGCCTCCTCGATCTGCTGGGGGACCGCACCATCTCCGGGCGCATCGCTAAGGAGGTGTTCGAGGTCATGTTCGAGAGCGGTCGCGAGGCGCTCGCCATCGTCGAGGAGCGGGACCTGCGCCAGATCACCGATAGCGGCGCTATCGAGGCCCTGATCGCCGAGCTACTCGCACGCGAGGCCGACAAGGTCGCCCAGTACCGCGCCGGCAAGGAGAAGCTGTTCGGCTTCTTCGTCGGCCAGGTCATGAAGGCGACCGAGGGCAAGGCCAATCCCAAGCTGGTCAACGAATTGCTGCGTACATTGCTGAACGGATAGGGACAATCATGACCATCGATCTCTACACCTGGCCGACCCCGAACGGCCACAAGATCCACATCATGCTCGAGGAGACGGGCATTCCTTACAACGTCATCGCCGTCGATATCGGCGCGGGCGCTCAGTTCGAGGCTGACTTTCTGAGGATCAGCCCGAACAACAAGATGCCGGCGCTGGTCGATCCCGATGGCCCCGGCGGCAAGCCGATCTCGATCTTCGAGTCCGGCGCCATGCTGATCTATCTGGCGGAGAAGAGCGGCCAATTCATGCCCAGCGAACCCCACGCGCGGTTCGACACGTTGCAGTGGCTGATGTTTCAGATGGCCAGCATCGGTCCGATGCTCGGCCAGGCGCACCACTTCCGCATCTACGCCGAGGGCAAGGCGCAATACGCCACCGATCGCTACACCAATGAGGCGAACCGTCTCTATGGCGTGCTCGACCGCCAGCTCGCCGGCCAGGACTGGGTCGCGGCCGGCCAGTACACCATCGCCGATATTGCGATTTTCCCGTGGCTCCGCTCGGCCGAGAATCAGGGCGTCGATTGGGCCGAATATCCCAACGTCAGGCGCTGGTTCGACAACATCGCCCAGCGATCGGCGGTTATGCGCGCGGTCGAAGTGTTGGCCGACCGGCGGCGCAAGGGCCCACCCACCAAGGAGGCGATGGAGACCATGTTCGGCGCCACCCAGTATGCACGGCGCTGAGCGGGCGTCGGCGACCAACCCCGGTGTCACCTTTGACGCGAGGGCTCCCGCGCCTCCTGGATGCCTGTCGCCCTCGGGCGTGACCCGGGGGTCCAGGGCCGCCGAGATTGGCGGGCTCGCCTCACAGTCACGATGACCACGATGTCCAATATGAGGTTGTGACCTCACCCATGAACGACTGGCGGCCCGAGACCAAGGCGGCGCAGGCGCTCGGCTGGGTCGATAAGGAGAGCCGCGCGCTCAGCCCGCCGATCCACCCCGCAAGCACCTACGAGCGCGACCCCGACAACACGTATCGGTCGGGCCGGGTTTATTCGCGCGACGACAACCCCACCTACGACCAGGCCGAGGCGCTGTTGACCGAGCTGGAAGGCGGCGCGGGGTGCCTCTTGTTTGCCTCGGGCATGGCGGCGGCGGCGGCGGTGTTTCAGGCGCTCGCGCCGGGCGATCGGGTGATTGTGCCCGAGACCATGTACCATGGGCTGCGTCGGTGGTTGCAGGAGTACGCTATGGCCTGGGGCCTGCAGGTAGCATTCCTGGCCGATCTGGGGCCGGAGCCGCTGGCCGCCGCGCTGAGGGCACAACACACGCGGCTGGTGTGGGTCGAGACGCCGGCCAACCCGACCTGGAAGATCACGGATATCGCCGCCGTCACCCGCGCGGCCCATGCGGCCGGCGCGCTGGTCGCGGTGGACAACACGTTGCCGACGCCGGTGCTAACCCAGCCGCTGGCGCTCGGCGCTGATATCGTCATGCACTCGGCGACCAAGTACCTGAACGGGCACGGCGATGTGGTCGCGGGCGCCCTCGTCACCGCGCGCGCCGACGACCTGTGGTCGCGCATCCGCGGCCTTCGCCACGATCAAGGTGCGGTGCTGGGCCCGTTCGAGGCCTGGCTGTTGTTGCGCGGGATGCGCACGCTGCCGTTGCGCGTTGCCGCCGCCTCACGCGCCGCGCTCGCCATCGCCGAGCACTTCAACGGCCATGCGGCGGTTGCGCGTGTGCTCTATCCAGGCTTGGCCGACCATGTCGGTCACGATATCGCCGCGCGGCAGATGCACGGCGGCTACGGCGGCATGTTGTCGCTGCGCCTGGCCGACGAGGTGGTGGCAATCACCGTCGCCGCACGCACCCGCCTTTTCAAACGCGCGACCTCGTTCGGCGGTGTCGAGAGCCTGATCGAGCATCGGGCCAGCGTCGAGGGCGCCGGCTCGCCGGTGCCCCCCGATCTGCTGCGCATGTCGGTCGGCATCGAGCACATCGACGACCTGATCGCCGATCTGGAGCAGGCGTTGAGTCTCACATGAATCGCCGGCTTGGCGTCGTCGCCGCTCGACTGTAACGTCCGCGGCTTCCGCCCCTCAATCCGCTCGGGAACATTGGATGGTCGATCTTTACACCTTCGGGACGCCGAATCCCGCGGCTTCCGAGGAGGTCCCCTTATCGCGCGCACCGTATCGGCAAGCTTCGAGGAACAAAATTGGATGGTCGATCTTTACACCTTCGGGACGCCGAATGCCCGCAAGGCCTCCATCATGCTCGAGGAGGTCGAGCTGCCTTATCGCGCGCACCGTATTGATATCGGCAAGGGGGAGCAGTTCGAGCCTGAGTACTTGAAAATCAGCCCCAACAACAAGATTCCCGCGATCGTCGATCAGGACGGGCCCGGCGGCGCCCAGTACTCGGTTTTCGAATCGGGCGTCATTCTCATGTACCTGGCCGAGAAGACCGGAATGCTGATGCCGCCAGAAACGGCGGCGCGCTATCTCGTGATCCAATGGCTGATGTTCCAGATGGGCGGCACCGATCCGATGCTGGGCCAGGCCCATCACTTCCTGAAGTTCGCGCCCGAGAAGGTGCCCTACGCGATGGAGCGCTACGCGAAGGAGGCGAATCGGCTGTACGGGGTGATGGATACGCGGCTGGCCGAGGTCGAGTATCTCGCGGGCGCCTACTCGATCGCCGACATCGCCTGCTGGGCCTGGTCGATGACGTCGGAGTGGCAAGGCGTCGACATGGCCGAGGATCCCCATGTCAAGCGCTGGTTCGACGAGATCGGCGCCCGGCCGGCGGTACAGCGGGGCATCAAGGTCCCCGAATGACGCTGCTCGATCGAGCGCCGGTTCGGCGGGTGCGCGAGGCGCTAGAGGCGGCCGGCGCTGATGCCGAGGTACTGGAACTGGTGGCGACGGCACGGACTGCGGGGGATGCGGCCAACAGCCTCGGCATCGCGCTCGGGGCGATCGTCAAGTCGCTGGTCTTCACCATCGCGAACCAACCCGTGATGGCGCTGGTAGCCGGCGATCGTCAGTGCGAACAGAAGGCGCTGCCGGCGGCGCTGGGCTTAGTCGGTAAGGTCCGTCGCGCCGACGCCGATCTGGTGCGCGAGGTCACCGGCTTCTCGATCGGCGGCGTGGCCCCGATCGGCCTGGCCCAGCCCTTGCCTTTGGCGATCGATGCGAGCCTCGGGCGGTTCGAGAAAGTATACGCGGCAGCTGGTCATCCGCACTGCGTGTTCGGCTCGACACTGGCCGAACTCGCGCGAATGACGGGCGGCGAGATCGTTGATGGGATCGCCGCCGCGCCGCGTTAGCGACGTACACCGAACGTTAATCCCAGACCGCCATCGTCCGGGTGCGAGAAAGCGCCGCACGGGCAACGGAGGCAACATCATGGAGGCTCTACCCTCACTCTTACCAGCCGAGGCGACGTGTCCAGGGGGCACCTGGAAGGTGTGTGCCGACGCCGGAGACGTCGAGGCTCAGATAATGTTGGGCCTGCTCTACTCGACCGGCCGGCGGGTCGAGCGCGACCTCGTTCAGGCGCACCAATGGCCGAACCTGGCGGCGTTGGCGGGCGCGGCCCGTGCGCGCGACCTGCGCGGCCAAGTCGCCCGCGATATGAGCCCGGCCGAGATCGCACAAGCATTGAAATTGGCGCGCCAATGGCTGAGACTGAGCAGAGGCTTGACGATCAGGAGCGCGCCGAGGCCGCTTAGCGGCGCCGAGGACGAAAAGCGCGACCCGGGGGTCGCGCCCGCACACGCCGGTTTTAGCCGGCGCGCGCTGTTTTGGGTTGATCGAGCTGTACGGTGCTCACGTGGTCGCGGTGATCAGGCGGTGGCTTGTCTCACGTGGTCGCGGTGATCAGGCGGAGGGTCCCCCGGTGGCCAAGATCGGCAGGCTCTCCCACGCCTCGCCTGACGCGACGACGCATGATTTGCCGACCGGATCGGTGACGATGATCGTCCACAAGCCCTTGTTGGACGCAAGAACCTCAAGGACACTGCCGTTGGCGGCGAGCCCCATGGCGACCGGGCCTTCCTCGTACCCCTTCGACAGCCGCTCAAGAAACTTGCCGCGCTCGCTGCAAACAACTTGAGCCATGACCGGAAGCGAAAGCACCGATAGTAACGACGCTAATATCACGATCTTCCTCAGCGTGGCTTGTCTCCTTTCCTGCCGACCACGACACCTCTCGTGTCTCCGTCGGTCGCTCTGGTTTTCTCTCTGGGACGCTGGTACCGCTGTGGTTTGCTCAGTAACCTTGCCGTCGCACCATTAAGATATGGTTGGTGGGCAGCGTATCGGGGTGCCGCCGTCACGCACTGACGTTTTGTGGCGTACCGCCGTCACATCGTCGGTGATTTCGCCACCGCGCGGCCTCGTTGACAGGGGCCGGGCGCGTTACTAGAAGACCAGAGGGCGGCTTGGCCGCCCGCGTGGAGAGATGGCCGAGTGGACGAAGGCGGCGGTTTGCTAAACCGTTAAGCGGCTAACACCGCTTCGAGGGTTCGAATCCCTCTCTCTCCGCCATTTTTTCGTGAAAACATAGTCCAAACAATCACTTAAGCGTTATCCACCGTGTCGTGAGCCGTGTTTGCTACACAAATTGCTACACGGCGGTGGCATGTATCTTCAGAAGAGGCGGAAGCGATATCACTTTCGGATGAGGGTTCCGACTGACCTCATTGGTCTGGTGGGAGCACGGGAGGTGGTTAGGAGCCTGCGCACGAGCGACAGCAGAGTGGCTCGTGCACAAGCCTGCCTGCTGCGAAGTGAGCTTCACGGAGCCTTTGACCAAGTCCGCATGAAGCGACGGCTTGGCTGGTCTGCAGAAGATCAGTGGCTCCTGATCCGCTCCACTCTGCAATCCGGCGATGAGATCCACGCAGAGAAGCCAAGGACACTGTCTTGGCTGATGCAGCAGTTCCTTGCAGATAAGGAAGGAGCCATAGACAGGCGGACAGTCGTCAATGTCCGCTACTGCCTAGTGTCCCGATTCCGAAGTTCGCATGATTTTCGCCTGCTGTTCAGCGGTTTCGATTGTTTGGAGGCAGAACCGCTGGATGGCGGCGAGGATGTCATCGGCGGATTTGGTCCATTTGAAGGGTTTGGGGTTCTGGTTTGTCGTGTCGATGTAGTCGAGGATGGTGCGCTCCAACTCCTTGGTGGAGCGATGGACGCCGCGCCTGATCTGCTTGTCGGTCAGCAGCCCGAACCAGCGCTCGACCTGGTTCAGCCAGGAGGTGTCAATCGGCGTTGAACATTGACCCCCTATCGGCGTGCAATGTTGACCCCTTTGGGGATGCACGGCGGAGGTCGTACAGGTAGTCCATAGGAGGGGCCCGCGCGCGGGCCGACGCGCCCACCACGCGGCTGGCGGCGGACCGCGTGTGGGAGGTTCCTGTGGGGCCACCTGGGCGACCGGGCCGCAGGTGGATGGGTTGCCTTTAGGACCGATTCTTGAAGCGCCAGGAGTCGTTTCCGGTCTCGATGATCTCGCAGTGGTGCGTCAGACGATCGAGGAGCGCGGTGGTCATCTTGGCGTCGCCGAAGACGGACGGCCATTCGCCGAAGGTCAGGTTGGTGGTGACGATGATCGAGGTGCGCTCGTAGAGCCGGCTGACGAGGTGGAACAGCAGCTGGCCTCCGGTTTGGGCGAAGGGCAGGTAGCCGAGCTCGTCGAGGATGACGAGGTCGCGCCGGGCCAGCTGATCGGCGAGCCGGCCCTGGCGGCCGGCGCGGGCTTCGGCCTCGAGCCGGTTGACCAGGTCGACGACGTTGAAGAAGCGGCCCCGGGCGCCATCGCGGATGCAGGCCCGCGCGATGGCGACGGCGAGATGGCTCTTGCCGGTGCCGGTGCCGCCGATCAGCACGGCGTTGCGCTGGTTGGCCAGGAAGCCGCCGACCGCCAACTCGCGGACCAGCGGCTCGTTGACCGGGGTGTCGGTGAAGTCGAAGTCGGCCAGCTCCTTGGCCAGCGGCAGCTTGGCGCCACTCATCTGGTACTTGATGGATCGCGCCTGCTTGTCGGCGATCTCGGCCTTCAACAGCTCGCCGATGATTCGCTGCATCGGATGCTGGCGCTTGAGGCCGTCGGCGAGCACCTCGTCGAACGCGTCGCGCATGCCGGCGAGCTTGAGTGCGGCCATCATCTCCAGGACCTCATGGCGCTCCATGGCCGACCCCCCTCAAGCGGTCGTAGCGGGTGCAATCGGCCACCGGCTCAAAGCGAAGACGCAGGTTCGCGGGCGTCGGGATCGGCGCCGTCTCGGACGGCTGGCGCCGACGATTGAGGATGTTGAGCACGACGTCGGCGCCGCACACGCCGCCAGCGAGCGCCTCGGCACAGGCGGCCTCCACCGCCGCCAGCCCATCCGCCAGCACGGCGGTGAGGATCTCGACCATCTGCCTGTCGCCGTCGTCGTGGCCGGCGAGCCGGACGCGCACGCGACCCAGGGCGCCGGGCAGCGCCCAGTCCTTGAACGGCGCGCCGTTACGAAGCGCACCGGGCTTCCTCGCCAGCACGGGCACCTAGTGCCACGGGTCATAGACGGTCTGGTCGCGGCCGAAGCGCCGGGCATGCTCGGCGACGATCTCGCCGTCCTGGCGGATGACGATGCGATCGGCGTAGGCATGGACCTCGACCGGACGGCCGACGGCGCGCGCCGCCACGCTGTACTTGTTGCTGTCGAAGCGCACCAGGCAGGTCTTCGACACCGACGCCGGGACCGCGTGGAAGCCGTCGAACGGCCCGCGATAGCCGACCAGGGACGGACGCTCGTCCTCGAACACCTGCCAGACAGTCCTGTCCTTGAACACCGGGTGGGGATGACGCCGGGCGTAGGCGACGCACTGGTCCAAGAGCCAGGCGTTGAGCTCGTCGTAGGTCTTGAAGCGCAGCCGCGGGGTGAAGAACCGACCGCGGATGATCCCGACCTGGTTCTCGACCTGCCCCTTCTCCCATCCCGCTCCCGGCGTGCATGCTGTCGGTTCGACCAGGTAGTGGCCACACATCTGCACGAAGCGCCGGTTGAACGCGCGCTCCTTGCCGATGAGGACGGTCTGCACCGCCGTCTTCATGTTGTCGTAGATGCCTCGCCGGCAGGCACCCTGGAACAGCCGGAATGCCCGGTCGTGGGCGTCGAACACCATCTCCTGGCTCTCGCGCGGATAAGCGCGGACGAAGAACATTCGGCTGTGGCACAGCCGGACGTGCGCGACCTTGACCTTGGTCGTCACCCCCGCCAGCACCACGTACTCGTGGCTCCAGTCGAACTGATAGGCCTCGCCCGGCGAGAACACCAACGGCACATAGGTCTGCGCCGTCGATGCCCAACGGCGCCACCGCCACGCCTTGGCGTAGCGCCGCACCGCGTCGTAGCCGCCGCCATAGCCCAGACCCTCGAGGGCTTCGGAGATCCGTAGCAGCGTCAGCCGCTCCCGCTTCGACTTGGTCTCGTTGGCCTCCAGCATCCGCTCCAGCTCGGCCGTCCACGGCCCCAGCTTCGGCATCGGCTGGACCCGCCGGTCGTAGGTGAACGCCGTCGCCTGCGAACGGATCACCTTGCGCACCGTGTTGCGCGAGACCTTCACGTCCCGCACGATCTCCTTAGATCGGCTTCCCCTTGACGAAATACTCCCGCCGGATCCGCGCTATCGTCTCCACGACCAACATCCCCCACCACCTCGTCCGCCCAAAAACGAGGTGACTTGGACTAGCCAGGCTCAGGGGGTCAAATTTGGACGCCGATCACCCCTCAACAGGGGTCAACTTTGCACGCCGTTCCACAGCTTGACATCGCAGGCTATGGCGGGCTTGCGATCACCGGCAAGGGCCGCGCACTGCTACGGGGCGAGGGTGTATTCCTCTATCGCGAGGAGACGATAGTTGCACGGCCGTCCGCCGCACCGCGCGAGACCCGCAAGAAAGTATCGGAACATCCCCTGAACGATAGTCAGGCGGCGCTGCTGGATGTGCTGAAGGCGCTGCGGCTGGAACTCGCCAGGGAGCGCGGCGTGCCGGCTTATATCGTGTTTCCGGACCGCTCGCTGATCAACATGGCGCGGCGCCGCCCGCGCACCGAAGAAGAATTTGCCGAGGTCAACGGCGTCGGCGCGGCCAAGCTGAAGGCGTTCGCGACGCCTTTTCTTGCCGCCATCGGCGGCGTCTTGGCCGATGCCGGCTGAACGAGGAACCTTCGGAACCGGTTCGGCATTGCCGGCGATGATCGGCTTGCCGTGTTCGGATGTTCACACTATGTTCGACCAGCCTCACCGGCACGGAATGCTCCCGGACGGCTTGTCATGACTGATCAAATCGTCATCACCGAGAAATCCAGCCAGGCGAAAGATGTCCGCGCCGCCGTCGGGGGCCGCTATGGCGCCGTCCTTCCGGCCGAGGGTCACCTGCTCGATCTGTGCGAGCCGGAGGACGTGAACCCGGCCTGGAAACGCTGGTCGGCGGCATTGCTGAGGCCCGACGAGCTATACGGCACCAAACCGGCCTCGAGCGGCAACAAATCGGCGAAACTGAAGGCCATTCGCGCGGCGTTGCGCACCGCCACACGCGTCTGGCTGGCCACCGATTGCGACCGCGAGGGACAGCTCATCGGCCAGGAGATTCTCGAGCATTGCGGCTATCGCGGCGAGGTTCTGCGGGTGCTGTTCACCGCGCAGGACGCGCAGACTATCCGCGAGGCGTTCGGGCGCGCCCGGCCCAACAGCGACCATGCCCGCCTCTACGCCGCCGCCGTGGCGCGCCGGCAGGCCGATCAGATCTACAACCTGTCGCTGACCCGCACCGCGACCGTCACGCTTGGCCGGGGTGCGCGGGGCGTGATCGGTGTAGGCCGGGTCAAGACACCGACCCTGGCGATCGCGTGCAAGCGCGAACTTGAAATCCGCGAGTTCGTGCCAGTCCCCTACTTCGAGGTCGTGGCCGCTGCCCATGTCGAAGGCGGCACATTCCGGATGCGGCATGCGCCGAAGGACCGCATCCTCAAGCGCGAGAACGCGGAAACGGTCGTAACCGCAGCGCGGGACTTCGAGGGTCCGCTCGGCGTGCGGGTCGAGGACAAGCAGCAACGCCCGCCCAAGCTGCACGATCTGCCTTCGTTGCAGAAGCTTTGCAGTGCCCGGTTCGGCTGGCCGGCCTCCAAGACCCTGGAGGTCGCGCAGGAGCTCTATGACGGCGCGGGCAAGAAGATCCTGACCTATCCGCGCGCCGAGGTGCGATACCTGCCGGAGAGCGCGATCGGGGACGTACTGAAGATTGTCGCTGGGCTGCAAGCGGGGAAATCCTACGGCGCCGTCTCCGTACCGTCGCCGCCGGTGATCCGCAAGGGCCGGAACGGCAGCTTCCACGATAAGGGGCTTGAGGGCGCGAGCCATCACGCGGTCATCCCCAACGTCAACACGATCGGCGATCTGGGCGAGATCTGGCCGCGCCTGTCGGGCGACGAGAAGAAGCTGTTTGACGCCGTGGCGCGGTCGTACCTCGCATCGGTCATGCCTGATTACCGCTACCGGCAGACGACCGTGATGCTGGATGCTCGCGGCTTCGGGTTCCGCGCCGCCGGGCGTCAGCTCATTGAAGCTGGATGGCGCGACGCCTTCCCCGATTGGCGGCCCGCCGAGGAAAAGGGCGAGGCGGCGCAGGTCCTGCCCGCCTTCCGGAACAAGGAGGCCGCACGGTTGCGCGGTCCGGAGGTCGAGGACAAGGAGACCCGTCCGCCGCCGCGCTACAAGGAAGGCACGCTGATCGAGGCGATGCAGAATGCCTGGCGCTTCGTCGAGGACGAGACCCTGCGGGGCCGTCTCAAGGAGGCCAAGGGGATCGGCACGCCGGCAACGCGGGCGGAAATCATCGGCGGGCTGAAGAAGCAGGGATTCCTGACGGCCCAGGGACAGAACATCGTACCGACCGGCCGCGGACTGGCGCTGTTCGAGGTTCTCGAACGCGCCGATCCGGCCTTGGTCGATCCGGGGGTGACGGCGGAACTCGAATGCCTGCTCGACGATGTGGTGACCGGCAGACAGGAGATGATGGGCGCGATCGACGCGGTGTGCGATGCCGCCCGGCGCATCATCGGCAGCCTCGGGGACGGCGCCGTTGCCGGGGAGGCTGTAGAACTCGGGGTATCTCCAGGTGGGGAAAACGGCGGAGAGCGGCCACCGACGGCAGCGATGAAGAAATTTGCCGGTTCGATCGCCCGCCGCAAGGGTATCAAGCCACCGGCGGGATACACGAAATCGGGCGCGATCTGCCGGGCGTTCCTGGATTTGCATGCTCCAGAGCGAACAGCCCAGGATGCAGATAGGAAACCCACGGGAGAAACGGGCCCCAGACCGCCGAGTCCAGCGCAAGTATCGTTTGCCGAGGCGATCGCGCGGGAAAAGGACGTCGCTATTCCAGACGAGGCCAGGGTCTGCACTGCTGAAATGTCGGCGTGGATCGATGCGAACCGGCAACCGAAGCCTGCAAAGGGCCGCAAGGCGTCAGCGGCCGGTAAGCGCGCCTCCACGGCAAAGGGGAAGAAAGCGGGAACAAAAACACCGCGGACGGGGAAATCTGCAAGCGCCGCAGAAAGGGTGGCACAACCCGGCGACGCCCGAACGGGTCCGCAGACGGGCACGCCATTGCGAATTCCTTACGGCAACAAGGAGGTTGCACTTCAGCTCGGCGCCCGATACGCGGCAGGCGGCTGGTATGCGCCGCCCGCCGTCGATCTTGTGGCATTCCGCGAGCGTGAGTGGCTGTGAGCTTGGCCACACTCGACGTTTATCCTCTGGATGGCTTAGCCTGACGCCTCGTCGCTTACGGCCTGGGCGCACTCTTCAATGAGGCGGGGAAGCTCTTCCTGCCCATGCCACTCTTTCAGGTAGTTTTCAACGTCTCCCACCGGTGCAGGCAAACTCCGGCCGTCGCGGCCCGAGGCCGTGCGGCCTCAGCCGTGGCCGGGGATGCCCTCGTAGGCATGCTCGCCCCAGACCTCCTCGACCTTCTTGTTGCGGCCGCAACCCCAGCGATAGTAGCGGTAGCGGATCGGGTTCTTTTCATAATAGTTCTGGTGATAATCTTCGGCGGCGTAAAATGGCGTGGCGGCGAGGATCGGGGAGACGATCGGTTTATTGAGTTTCTTTTGCACCGCGTTCCTTGAGGTCTCGGCACTGCCGCGCTGCTTCTCGTTCGCGACGAAGACGGCGGTTCGGTAGGACTCGCCACGGTCGCAAAACTGGCCACCGCCATCGGTCGGGTCGACCGAGTGCCAGAAAGCGGTGAGCAGCGCCTCGTAGCTGACCTTTGCCGGATCGTAAGTGATCTCGACCGCCTCGTAGTGGCCTGTGCCGCCGGCCGAGACTTGCTTGTAGGTCGGGGTTTCCGTCTTGCCACCGGTATAGCCGGAGATCGTCGCGACTACGCCCGGCACCTTGTCGAAATCCGACTCGACGCACCAGAAGCAGCCGCCAGCGAAGATCGCCTTTTCGAGTTGCTGTGCACTTGCGGTGTGAGCGAAGATCGAAAGTGCAGCGGCAACCGCCAGCATGATCCAATTCACGATACGTCTCCGTATTGTTGTCGCCTGGCATATATGGATACGGCTGGCGTAGCGGTGAACTGCGTGGCGATCACAATCGCGCGAGAGGCTTATCCCCTTCCTTCCGGCCATCAACAATTAGCAGGGCTTTGTCAAGTTTGTCAATCGGCGTTGAACATTGACCCCCTATCGGCGTGCAATGTTGACCCCTTTGGGGATGCACGGCGGAGGTCGTACAGGTAGTCCATAGGAGGGGCCCGCGCGCGGGCCGACGCGCCCACCACGCGGCTGGCGGCGGACCGCGTGTGGGAGGTTCCTGTGGGGCCACCTGGGCGACCGGGCCGCAGGTGGATGGGTTGCCTTTAGGACCGATTCTTGAAGCGCCAGGAGTCGTTTCCGGTCTCGATGATCTCGCAGTGGTGCGTCAGACGATCGAGGAGCGCGGTGGTCATCTTGGCGTCGCCGAAGACGGACGGCCATTCGCCGAAGGTCAGGTTGGTGGTGACGATGATCGAGGTGCGCTCGTAGAGCCGGCTGACGAGGTGGAACAGCAGCTGGCCTCCGGTTTGGGCGAAGGGCAGGTAGCCGAGCTCGTCGAGGATGACGAGGTCGCGCCGGGCCAGCTGATCGGCGAGCCGGCCCTGGCGGCCGGCGCGGGCTTCGGCCTCGAGCCGGTTGACCAGGTCGACGACGTTGAAGAAGCGGCCCCGGGCGCCATCGCGGATGCAGGCCCGCGCGATGGCGACGGCGAGATGGCTCTTGCCGGTGCCGGTGCCGCCGATCAGCACGGCGTTGCGCTGGTTGGCCAGGAAGCCGCCGACCGCCAACTCGCGGACCAGCGGCTCGTTGACCGGGGTGTCGGTGAAGTCGAAGTCGGCCAGCTCCTTGGCCAGCGGCAGCTTGGCGCCACTCATCTGGTACTTGATGGATCGCGCCTGCTTGTCGGCGATCTCGGCCTTCAACAGCTCGCCGATGATTCGCTGCATCGGATGCTGGCGCTTGAGGCCGTCGGCGAGCACCTCGTCGAACGCGTCGCGCATGCCGGCGAGCTTGAGTGCGGCCATCATCTCCAGGACCTCATGGCGCTCCATGGCCGACCCCCCTCAAGCGGTCGTAGCGGGTGCAATCGGCCACCGGCTCAAAGCGAAGACGCAGGTTCGCGGGCGTCGGGATCGGCGCCGTCTCGGACGGCTGGCGCCGACGATTGAGGATGTTGAGCACGACGTCGGCGCCGCACACGCCGCCAGCGAGCGCCTCGGCACAGGCGGCCTCCACCGCCGCCAGCCCATCCGCCAGCACGGCGGTGAGGATCTCGACCATCTGCCTGTCGCCGTCGTCGTGGCCGGCGAGCCGGACGCGCACGCGACCCAGGGCGCCGGGCAGCGCCCAGTCCTTGAACGGCGCGCCGTTACGAAGCGCACCGGGCTTCCTCGCCAGCACGGGCACCTAGTGCCACGGGTCATAGACGGTCTGGTCGCGGCCGAAGCGCCGGGCATGCTCGGCGACGATCTCGCCGTCCTGGCGGATGACGATGCGATCGGCGTAGGCATGGACCTCGACCGGACGGCCGACGGCGCGCGCCGCCACGCTGTACTTGTTGCTGTCGAAGCGCACCAGGCAGGTCTTCGACACCGACGCCGGGACCGCGTGGAAGCCGTCGAACGGCCCGCGATAGCCGACCAGGGACGGACGCTCGTCCTCGAACACCTGCCAGACAGTCCTGTCCTTGAACACCGGGTGGGGATGACGCCGGGCGTAGGCGACGCACTGGTCCAAGAGCCAGGCGTTGAGCTCGTCGTAGGTCTTGAAGCGCAGCCGCGGGGTGAAGAACCGACCGCGGATGATCCCGACCTGGTTCTCGACCTGCCCCTTCTCCCATCCCGCTCCCGGCGTGCATGCTGTCGGTTCGACCAGGTAGTGGCCACACATCTGCACGAAGCGCCGGTTGAACGCGCGCTCCTTGCCGATGAGGACGGTCTGCACCGCCGTCTTCATGTTGTCGTAGATGCCTCGCCGGCAGGCACCCTGGAACAGCCGGAATGCCCGGTCGTGGGCGTCGAACACCATCTCCTGGCTCTCGCGCGGATAAGCGCGGACGAAGAACATTCGGCTGTGGCACAGCCGGACGTGCGCGACCTTGACCTTGGTCGTCACCCCCGCCAGCACCACGTACTCGTGGCTCCAGTCGAACTGATAGGCCTCGCCCGGCGAGAACACCAACGGCACATAGGTCTGCGCCGTCGATGCCCAACGGCGCCACCGCCACGCCTTGGCGTAGCGCCGCACCGCGTCGTAGCCGCCGCCATAGCCCAGACCCTCGAGGGCTTCGGAGATCCGTAGCAGCGTCAGCCGCTCCCGCTTCGACTTGGTCTCGTTGGCCTCCAGCATCCGCTCCAGCTCGGCCGTCCACGGCCCCAGCTTCGGCATCGGCTGGACCCGCCGGTCGTAGGTGAACGCCGTCGCCTGCGAACGGATCACCTTGCGCACCGTGTTGCGCGAGACCTTCACGTCCCGCACGATCTCCTTAGATCGGCTTCCCCTTGACGAAATACTCCCGCCGGATCCGCGCTATCGTCTCCACGACACAACATCCCCCACCACCTCGTCCGCCCAAAAACGAGGTGACTTGGACTAGCCAGGCTCAGGGGGTCAAATTTGGACGCCGATCACCCCTCAACAGGGGTCAACTTTGCACGCCGTTCCACACCAAGAGAGAGTGCTAGTAGTTGGGAACGGTAGTTAAAGGGTTGATGGCCATGCACTTCAGAGCATCGCACGACCCGGTTCTGATCCGTCCCATCAACAGCGAGGAGAGGACCGCCGGCGGCCTCACTATTCCTGACACTGTCCGGGACAAGCCCATGCAGGGCGAAGTGGTCGCCGTGTGACCGGGTGTGGGCGAGCGCGAGCGCATCGCGCTCGATGTGAAGGAAGGGGATCAGGTGCGGTTCGGCAAGGATGCCGGCACCGAGGTCGAATTCGGCGGTGAGGAGCTCCTGACCGTCAAGGAATCCGACGTTTTCGGGATTGGCACGGGTGCCGCCGAGACGAAGCTGGCGGCCTAACAAGGAAGAACCAGAGAAATGCCTGCCAAAGATATCAAGTTCCACGACGACGCGCGCGCCAAGTTGCTGCGCGGCGTCGATGTCCTCGCCAACACGGTCAAGGTCACCATGGGCCCCAAGGGCCGCAACGTGCTCTTGGACAAGTCCTTCGGCGCCCCCCGCATCTCCAAGGACGGCGTGACGGTCGCCAAGGAGATCGATCTCGCCGACAAGATGGAGAACATGGGCGCGCAGATGATGCGCGAGGCGGCTTCGCGCACCAATGAAGAGGCCGGCGACGGCACCACGACAGCGGTTGTCCTTGGACAAGCGATCGTGCGCGAGGGCCAAAAGGCGGTCGCCGCCGGCATGAACCCCATGGACCTCAAGCGCGGCATCGACATGGCGGTGAGCGCGGTCGTCGATACCTTCAAAACGCGCGCCAAGAAGCTCCGGTCCGATGAGGAGATCGCGCAAGTCGGCACCATCTCGGCCAATGGCGAGCGCGCCATCGGCGACATGATCGCCCAGGCCATGGAGAAGGTCGGCAAGGAGTGTGTGATCACGGTCGAGGAGGCCAAGGGCCTGGCGACCGAGCTCGACGTGGTCGAAGGGATGCAGTTCGACCGCGGTTATCTATCGCCCTACTTCGTCACCAATGCCGAGAAGATGAACACGGAGATCGAGGACCCCTACATCCTCATTCACGAGAAAAACTCTCCGGCTTGCAGCCCCTGCTGCCGTTGCTGGAGCTGATCGTTCAGGGCGGTCGCCCGCTGCTGGTGATCGCCGAGGATGTCGAGGGCGAAGCGCTGGCGGCGCTGGTCGTGAACAAACTCCGCGGCGGCCTCAATGTCGTGGCCGTCAAGGCCCCCGGCTTCGGCGATCGTCGCAAGGCGATGCTCGAGGACCTCGCGATACTGACCGGTGGGCAAGTCATTTCCGAGGATCTCGGCATCAAGCTGGAGAGCGTGACCCTCGACATGCTGGGCTCGTGCAAGCGGGTTCGTGTGGCCAAGGAAGAGACCACCATCGTCGATGGGACCGGCTCGAAGGCCGACATCAAGGGCCGCTGCGAGCAGATCCGGACCCAGATCGACGCCACGACGTCCGACTATGACCGTGAAAAGCTCCAGGAGCGGCTGGCGAAGCTCGCGGGGGGCGTCGCGGTGATCAAGGTCGGCGGAAACACCGAGTTCGAGGTGAAGGACAAGAAGGACCGCGTGGACGACGCGCTCAATGCCACACGCGCCGCCATCGAGGAGGGCATTCTGCCAGGCGGCGGGGTTTCCTTCCTCTATGCGGTCAAGGAGCTCGACGCGCTAAAACCGGCCAACGACGATCAGGCCGCCGGCATCGCCATTGTCCGCAAGGCCTTGAGCGCGCCGACCTTTCAGATCGCGGCCAACGCCGGCGCCGAAGGCTCGATCGTGGTCGGCAAGGTGGCCGAGAGCAGGAACCGCAACTGGGGCTACGACGCCCAGAAGGACGTCTACTGCGATCTGGTCAAGGCCGGCATCATCGACCCGGCGAAGGTCATCCGCGCCGCGCTCCAGGACGCGGCCTCGGTGGCCGGGCTGCTGATCACCACCGAGGTGATGATCGCCGATCGTCCCGAAAAGAAAGCCGCGACGCCGGCCGCCCCTGACATGGGCGACATGGACTTCTAGCTAACTCGTCAAGGCTGCCTCCCGCGTCGCCCTCGGGCTCGACCAGGCTCGACCCGAGGGTCCAGGGGCGGCCCGCTCGTTCACTCGGGCGGGGTGGCGCCGGTTTGGCTGGTGATGATGCCGTAGTGCTCGATGCGCCGGTGCTCGGCGAAATTGAACATCGCCTGCTTGTTGTGGGCGCACAGGTCGAGGTCGCAGCGATAGCTAATGAGCTCATCGGCCATCGTCGCCGCCTGGGCGACGATTTCGCCCGACGGCGCGATGATGCAGCTGCCGCCGACCAGCACGCTGCCCTCTTCGTTGCCGGCCTTGGCCACGCCCACCACGAAGGTCGAGTTCTGGTAGGCGCCGGCCTGCATGCTGAGGTGGTTGTGGAAATCGGTGAGGTGGTCGTAGATCGGCTCCCACGGCAAATGCACCGGCGTGTTGTAGCCGAGCACGATCATCTCGGCGCCCCTCAGGCCCAAGACCCGGTAGGTCTCGGGCCAGCGCCGGTCGTTGCAAATGCACATGCCCATCACGCCGCCCATGGTCCGCCATGTCTCGAAGCCGAGATCGCCGACGTCGAAGTAGCGCTTCTCGAGGTGCTGGAACGGGAACTGCGCGCGGTTGTCGGCGTGGCCGGGCAGGTGCACCTTGCGATACTTGCCGACGATGCCGCCCGACTTGTCGACCAGGATCGCGGTGTTGAAGTGGCGGGTAGCGCCCCCCTCGTCGGCCAGTTCCGCGTAGCCGAGGTGGAAGCCGATGCCCAGGCGGGCCGCGTCCTCGAACAGCGGCGCGGTCGCCGCGTTCGGCATCTCGCGCTCGAAGTAGGCATCGATTTCGGCCTCGTCCTCCATCCACCAGCGCGGAAAGAACGTGGTCAGCGCGAGTTCCGGAAAGACCACCAGATCGCAGCCCCGGTCGGCGGCCTCGCGCAGCAGCTCCAGCAGTCGGGTGACCACCACTTGACGCGACTCCGAGCGGGCGATCGGCCCGAGCTGGGCGCCGCCCACGGTGACGAATCGGCTCATCGGTCCTGGTCCTCGCTCTTGTCGCGGCGGCGCCCGTACAGTTCGAGCCGATGGCCGACCAGCTCGAAGCCGAGTCGCGTCGCGATGACGTGTTGCAAGCGCTCGATCTCCTCGTTTTGAAACTCGACCACGCGACCCGTCTCGATATCGATCAGATGGTCGTGGTGCTCGGTCGAGGCTTCCTCGTAGCGAGCCTCGCCGCCGGCGAACGCGTGCCGCTCCAGGATCCCGGCTTCCTCGAACAGTTTTAGGGTCCGATAGACCGTCGCGATGCTGATGCTGGAGTCCAGTCGGGACGCACGGTTATAGACCTCCTTGACGCTCGGATGATCGCTGGCGCCGGTCAGGACACGCGCGATCACACGTCTCTGCTCGGTCATCAGGATACCCCGATCCTCGCAAAGTTTCGCGATCCGAGAGGTCATGCCGCCTCCGACACGACCGTCCGAGGGCGGTCTCTCAGTCCCATGTCGCGGTAGCATAACGTACGAGGCCGGGGGTGTTTGCGAATGCGTTGCATTCGCATCTCGGTCGCGCTATACTGAAGGCTATAAGGGTTGGGGCTGGCCGGGCATCATCGGCCCCTCCGGTGGGAGGACGCATTGGGCAAGTCGGAGGACACATTGGCCAATTGGTGGCGGCGCCGGGCATGGGCGGTCGGGCAAGCCGCCGCGCTGGCGCCGCTGTTGGCATTCGGGTTCGGGGCCGGCGCGGCCGCGAGCACCGAACTCAACGTCTACTCCTATCGTCAGGAATACCTGATCCAACCCCTGATCGAGCGCTTCACCGAGCGCCATGGGGTCACGGTCAACATCGTCTACATGAAGGAAGGCCTGCTCGAACGGCTCAAGGCGGAAGGCGCCAACAGCCCGGCCGATATCGTGCTCACGGCCGATGTCGCCCGCCTCGACGCGTTGGCCCGGGCCGGCGTCCTGCGCGCCGTCTCGTCGCCTCTCCTGGAGCGCAATATCGCGGCCCAGTAACGCGGTCCCGGCGGGCTGTGGTTCGGTCTGACGACGCGGGCGCGGGTGATCTACTACGCCCGGGGCCGGGTCGATCCCGGCGACCTGTCGACCTACCAGGACCTTGCCGATCCGCGCTGGCGCGGCCGCATCTGCATGCGCTCGGGCCATCACATCTACAACCGCGGACTCATCGCCGCGATGATCGCCCATCACGGCGAGGCGGCGACCGAGACCTGGCTGCGCGGCGTGAAGGCGAACCTCGCGCGCCGGCCCCAAGGTAACGACCGCGCCCAGATCAAGGCGATCGCCGAGGGGCTGTGCGACCTCAGCCTCGGCAACACCTACTATATGGGGCTGATGAAGCAAGACGAGGAGCAACGACCGTGGGCCGAGGCCGTCGCCATTTTTTTCCCAATCAGGCCATGCCCAACGAGGATGGGCCCAATCAGGACGGGTGGGGCACTCACGTCAACATCAGCGGCGTGGCGGTCGCCAAGAGCACCAAGCACCTGGCCACCGCGGTCGCGTTCATCGAATTCCTGAGCGGCGACGAGGCGCAAAAGCTCTACGCCGAGCGCAACCTCGAATACCCCGTCAAGGCCGGGGTCCCATGGCACCCCGGGGTCGAATCCTGGGGCCGGTTCGAGGCCGACCGGCTGCGCCTCGAAACCATCGCCGCGCACGGCCCGGCCGCCACCATGCTGGTCGATCGCGTCGGCTTCGACGACTGAGGGTCGCGTCATTGACAACCGGAGTCGCACGCGTCAGGGTTCCTTATCACGCGGCGCTAAGCCGCGTGATAAGGAACCCGTAACCGTGCCGGCGCCATTGGAGCGGACGGTGCAGAGGGGGAGGCGCGACACCGTGGTGATCACACCAAAATCCAAATTGTTGACGAGCACGTCCCGCCGCCGCGTTTTGAAGGGCGCCGCCGCCGGCGCCGGGCTGGCCGCGGTCAGCGCCAGCACCGGCCCGTTCATCCGCCGGGCGCTGGCCCAGGATCGGCTGGTCTTCCTGTTCTGGCCGTTCGGCAGCGAGATCGTGAATGGCAACGTCGAGGACTTCAACGCCGCCTACGGCGAGGATGTCGACGCCCGGGTCATCACGGGCGACTATCCGGCGGTGGTCGAGATCCAGCTGGCGTCGAACGCCCATGTCGACATGTTCTATACCGGGCGCGGCCAGGCCTCGCGCTGGTATGCCGCCGGCTGGATCCAGCCGGTCGATGATCTGCCCGGCTTCGACCAGATCGAGTCGGAGATGCAGAAGGGCGTGGCCGACGATTCGCGCGCACCCGATGGCAAGTTCATGGCCCTCACCTACTACAACGGCGGACCGTGCTGCCTCTATCGCAACGAGAAGGTGCTGGAAGCCGGCGGCCACGGCGGCACCATGAACCCGAGCGATTATCCCACCACCTGGGAACAGGTCGCCGACATTTGCCGCGACCTCAAGAAAAAGGGGATCAGCGACGAACCGCTGCTGATGAACTGGAACAACGCCTGGGGCGGCATTCCCTGGAACTTGTTCTCGCACTGTTACTCCGAGGGCGAATACCTGGTCGACGACCAGCTGAACGCGACCTTCGACGAGAACTCGATGTTCGTGAAGGTGATGACCGACTGGAAGCAGTGGTGGGACGAGGGACTGGTGCCGCGCGGCATCCTGACCATGCAGGAAGGCCCGATGAACGACGCCTGGGTCTCCGGCAGGCACGCCTTCCATCCGTTCCAGGACTATCAAGTCTTCTCGTACGGCGATAAGGCGGGCGCGGTCGGTCCCTACAACAACATGAACCCGGTCATGCCCGGCGCCACCAACGACACGGTGCTGGTCGGACACGCGTTCGTCGCCATCAGGCAGCGTGAGCGCAGCGAGGAGGACCTGCTGCGAGTCTGGAAGCTGGCGCAGTTCTTTGGCTACAAGAACCACACTGGCCAGTACGCCACCCACAAGAAGTGGGTCATGAAGGCCAATCTGCAGGTGCCGTTCGAGTCCATTTACGAGGACCCGGAGGCCAAGGCGGCGGTCATGAAGTGGATGCATCCGACGCTCGGCAAGGAGCAGTACAAGTGGCAGAACGAAGGCCGGGCGCGGGCCATGTCCTGCAACATGCTCAAGGCGACGTGGTTCGAGGAATGGATGCTACCGATGCATGACATGATCTCGAACGATCTGCTGCTGACGGGCGATGTGACGCCGAAGGAGGTCGCCCGCAAGCTGCGCAAGCTTTGGGACAAGCTGCAGAAGAAGTACACGTAAGTCGGCGCCAGGCCGGCGCATGGCGGGGGTAGCCCTCGAGGGTGTCACCAAGCGATTCGGTGACACCCTCGCCGTCGACAATATCGATCTGGCGGTGGCCGACGGCGAGTTCGTCGTCTTGCTCGGACCTTCCGGGTGCGGCAAGACGACGACCTTGAACATGATCGCCGGGCTAGAGGTGCCGACGGCGGGCTCCATCCGCATCGGCGATCGGGCGGTCGTGCGCGTGCCGCCCGACAGGCGCGACATCGCGATGGTGTTCCAAAGCATCGCGCTTTATCCGCACATGTCGGTCGCGCAGAACATCGGCTTCCCGCTCAAGATGGCGCGGGTTGCCAAGCCCGAGATCGACCGGCGGATGCGGGAGGTGGCGGCGCTCCTGCATGTCGAGGAGTTGTTGCACCGGCGCGTCCATGAGCTCTCGGGCGGTCAGCGTCAGCGTGTCGCCCTGGGCCGCGCCGTCATTCGCGACCCCGCCGTGTTCCTGTTCGACGAGCCGCTCTCGAGTCTCGACGCCAAGTTGCGGGTCGAGATGCGGCTCG
The DNA here is from genome assembly GCA_965226045.1 of Alphaproteobacteria bacterium. Lineage (GTDB taxonomy): Bacteria > Pseudomonadota > Alphaproteobacteria > VGEJ01 > VGEJ01 > CBDDBU01. The sequence goes on along the minus strand of CBDDBU010000023.1, from coordinate 14,325 downwards.
AACTGAAGAAGCTCCACGAGCGTCTCGGGGCGACTTTCATCTATGTCACCCATGACCAGGTCGAGGCGTTGACGATGGCCGATCGCATCGCCGTCATGGACAATGGTCTGATCCAACAATACGGCGCCCCCAACGAGGTTTACGGCCGTCCGGTCAACACCATGGTCGCCGACTTCCTCGGCGATCCCGGCATGAACTTCGTGCCGGGCCGGCTCGGCGAACGCGGCGCCGCCGCCGGCTTCGACGCCGGCGAGTTCTTCATCCCGTTGCCGGAGCAACTGGTCTCGTCCGTTTCGGCGCCGGTCGCCACCCTCGGCATCCGCGCCGAGAACGTGGAGACCCGCGAGAACGGGGACGGCGATGTCACCGGCACCGTGTTCGCGACCGAACCGGTGGGCTCGGACCTGTTCCTCGACATCTCGTTCGAGCCCGCGGAGACCGAGGCGCCACGCCTGTTCAAGGTGCGCACCCGGCCCGACCGCGTAGTGAAAGTGGGGGAGGCGATCCCGCTCGGCCTGCCGTCCGACAAGATCTACTTGTTCGACCAGGGCGGCCGGCGCGTCTACCCGCAATAGGCCCGAGCCCGTGACGTCGATCGCCCGAGCGAGCCCGCGCGGCTACATGAGCGACGCGCAGTTCGCGTTCACCATCGTGGCGGCGGTGCTGGCGTTTCACCTCCTCATCATCGGCGTGCCGCTGGCCTATTCGTTCTATCTCAGCCTGCACGAGACCAACATCATCCTGCGCACCCAGGAATACGTCGGTTTCGACATGTGGGCGCAGGCGCTCGCGGACGAAGACGTCATCGACGCGACAATACGCAGTCTGTGGTTCGCGGCGATGGTGACGGTGTTCTCGTTCGTGCTCTCGCTGGCGATGGCGCTGGTCCTCGACATGGACTTCCCGCTGCGCGGGCTGTTGCGGGCGCTGGTGCTGATGCCGTGGGCGATCTCGGAGATCGTGACCGCCGGCATGTGGACCATGATGATCGACCCGGGGTGGGGCGTGTTCAACGGCCTCCTTGTGCCGCTTGGCATCGTCCCGGAGGGCTTCGTTTGGCTCAACCAGGATTGGGCGCTGTTCTGGGTCGCCGTCGCCTTTGTCTGGCACATCGCACCGCTCGGCGCCTTCTTCTTCCTGGCGTCGCTGCAGAGCATCCCGGAAGCGCTTTACGGGGCCGCCCGCATCGACGGCGCGGGCCCGGTCCAGCGCTTCTGGTACGTGACCTTGCCGCACATCCGTTACGCGGTACTGATCGTGCTGGTGGTGATGACCGTCGATGCCTTCCGCCAGTTCGATCTGGTCTTCGCCTTCACCGCCGGCGGGCCGGGGACCGTGACGCTGGTGTTGCCGATGCAGATCTACCGCATCAACTTCAACTTCTCGCAATACGGCTTGGCCTCCGCGACCTCGTTCATCCTCATCATCATCGCGACCATTCTCGCCATGGCGTACTTCTTCCTGCTGTCGCGACGCCGCCAGGTGACTCGCGTGGTCGATAAGGTCGAAGCGGCGCCCGCCGCCTGAACCCGGCATGGACCACGGCGGCCAGAAGCGCCTCATCGTCATCGCGGCCATCGTCGTCGGTATCTGGACGATCGGCCCCTTTTTCTGGCTGTTGTGGGCCTCGTTCATGCAGACGGCCGAACTGAACCTGGGCATCGTCAGTTGGCTCAACGAGCCCACCTTGCAGAACTACCGGCGCGTCTTCGGGCTGGCCGGGGACGATGAGGGCTACGACGCCATCTTCGGCGCCCAGACCAAGGCGGTGGGCAATGGCTTCATCAACAGCCTGATCGTGGCCGTGCCGACCGCCATCATCGCGACGATCATCGCGACGCTCGCCGGCTACGCCTTCGGCCGGTTTGATTTTCGCGGCAAGACCGGCTTCCTGTTCGGGCTGCTGCTGACTCGCGTCCTGCCGCCGATCGCGATCCTGATTCCCTACTTCACCCTGTTCAACGCGGTCGGCATGATCGGCAATCCGATCTCGCTGATCATCACCTATCTCACCGCCATCATCCCGCTCCTGGCGTGGGTGCTGATGGGCTATTTCGCCACCCTGCCGATCGAGGTCGAGCGCGCCGCCCGATTGGACGGCTGCAGCCGGATGAGGGTGCTGTGGCACGTCATGCTGCCGATGGCGGCGCCGGGCATCAGCGCCGCCTTCATCATCGCCTTCCTGTTCGCCTGGAACGAGCTGTTGTTCGCCATCATTCTGACCGGCGGCGGCGCCTGGCAGACCCTGTCACCGGCGCTGATCGGGGTGTCGCCGATCGGTGCGCTCGGCATTACGCCGATGGTGGTGTTCGCCGCCGCGAGCACGCTCTCGATCATCCCGCCGGTGATCATGGCCTTGATCTTCCAGCGCTACATCACGCGGCTCAACATCGTCGATCCGATCACCGTCCGCGGCTGAGCGGCCGGCGCGGCGGCGCCAGCCGATCGAGCGCCGCCTCGATTTCGGCCGCCCAGGGCAAGCTCGGCTGCGCCCCGCGACGTTGGCAGGCGAGACCGCCGGCCACCGCGGCGCGATGCAGCGCCGCCGCGATCGGCTGGCCGGCATCAAGGCCCGCCGCCAGGACGCCGACGTAGGCGTCGCCGGCCGCCGTCGTATCGACCGGATCCACCGCCAGCGCGCCGAGCCGCCAGTCGCCCTCGTCGGTCGCCGCGATCGAGCCCTCGGCGCCCAGGGTGACGATCGTGCTCAAGCCGTGCCGCGTGGCGAGTTCGCGGGCGAACGCTAGCGGCTCGCCCCCGCCGAGGCCAAGACCGCGCGCGACACTCGCCGCTTCGGGCCGGTTCATGACCAGCACGTCGATGTCGTCCAGAGCGGCGGTGGGGACCGCGCCGGCCGGCGCGACGTTGAGGACGATCCGCGCGACCCGCGCGCGGGCCTCGCCGATGGCCCGCCAGTTCTCCTCGTGCGGCACCTCCATCTGCAACAACAGCGTCGCGTCGCCGCCGATGTCGGCGTCGAGGAGTTGCGCCGCGACGGTGTCCCGGTTGGCGCCGCTTGCGACGACGATCTGGTTGTCGCCGGACTCGGCGACGGCGATCATCGCGCACCCGGTCGGCGCCGCGCGCCGCGCCACGCCGTCGAGGTCGACGCCGTCGGCGCGCAACGTGGCCAGGGCGACCTCCGCGAAGCCGTCGCTACCGACCCCGCCGATCATGCGCACCGCGGCGCCGGCCCGCGCCGCCGCCAACGCCTGGTTGGCGCCCTTGCCGCCCGCGACGACGGTGTAGGACCGGCCGAGCACCGTTTCGCCCGGTTCGGGCAGGCGCTCGACCGGGGTCACGAGATCGACGTTGATCGAGCCGAACACGGTAATCATCGGCGCCCAAACCACCAGACCGAAGCCCCCACCTCGATGAGGAGGCGCGAAGCGCCATCTCGAACCATGGGGCCGTCGTGCAAATCCCTGTTGAGCGGCCTGCCAACATTGTCCTGTTCCTCAGCCCCGGCCGCGTGTCAGTAGCAGATGATATGTCCGGGTTAGGTAGCAGACGATCTGTCCGGTTTTTGGGCAGTGCATCACTTTGAAATCTCGGCCCGATTCTTGTAAGGGCCGCGCGGACCGGGTTTCGGAGCCCGCTCGTCCATGATCCGCACCAAGTCATCCATATCCCAAAGGGTCTTGCTCAGACCGGCCGCCATGGCGGGAGTGACCCGTAGGGACTTGTGAATGCGGATGAAGTTGTACCAGACGGTATAAAGCGCAACCATGTGCATGTGGTTCTCGAACTTCTTCGAAAACGCATTGGTCAGCCGCGTGAAGCGGCGCATCTGCATCCGCATGGTCAGGTTGTGCCGCTCGACATGGCTGGTCGAGACATCCTTCCGCACCGGACGGCCTTCGATGGCACGTTTCCGGGTTCCGATGCAGGGAGCGGGGCTGTAGCGTGCGGCCGTCTGCGGCGCATCGCCATACAGCTTGATGAGTTGGGCATAGTCGACATCCCCGCCGAACGCGCCCTCGACGGCCTCCAGATACGCCTTGTGGCCGTCCGTGGTCAGTTGAACCCGGTTCGCTAGGCGTGACCGCAGATCGTCCATGAAAGCAGTCGCATACTCGCTATCGCGACCACCGACCAGCCATGAGACGATCAGCTTGCTGTCGCTGTCCAGAGCGGTCCAGGTCCAAGTGTCCCCGGCTTCGGCGGGTGCGGCCTTGGCAATCGGGACGTTTTTCTGTTTGGCATAGGTGAACGACCAGATTTCGTCGCATTGGATGCGGCTCGCGGTGACGCCTTGCACCAGCTCGTCATGCAGATCGGCGCAGACCTTGCCCGCGTCGATCAGCAGCTTCGCGACCGTGTTGAAGCTCACGTCAGCCAGTCGCGCGGTTGCCCGCATGGACTGGCCTTCGCAGAGCATGTTCAGGATCAGGGCGCGGGTCTTGAGGGGCATCTTGTTCATACCCCTAATATGTGAACTACTATGCTTAGCGTCAAGTAGTTCATTCAGTTATTTTCGGTGATCCATCCTCATTGGGAGCCTCTTCATCCGTATAAACAAGCTCGAACGCGCTTTCGAGAATTCCTAGCCAGAGTTTCCGGTCTTTCGATGGCCAAGGCTTTCCGGCGTCTGGAAGTCGATCGATCAGGCCCCTGATGATGGGATCTAGTCGAGGAGGCTGGCCGCCATTGTCATCTCCGCCACCCCCATTGGGTTCAGGTTTGGGCGAGGCGGGCGGCTCCTTCTGACCGGGATCGTCAGTCGGCTGGAACGATGGCGAAATGAAGACACCGGTCTGCGGATCGATGAACTGTGCGACATGGGCCGATTTGACGAACGTCTGACGCGCACGCTCGGCTTGTTTCGGTGCCACACCCAGATTCGTCACCATGCGTGCCAACGCGGCTGCCGGAGGCAGTGATTGCCCCTTGCGGGTATCGTACATCTGCCGAAATAGTCCAACCTTGAGAAATGCCTCAGCTTTTGCCCTGTCCGACCTTTCTGGGCTGAGCACATCACTCCCCAAAGCGGTCAGTTTGACCCCACCGCCGCGCACAGTCTCGATTAATCCGAACAGCCGCGCAGCCGAATAACGTGAACGGAACGTGCCGCCCGAGGCGCTCTGTCCCATCCACGCCGCCAGTTGGGTCACCTCACACTCGTTGCCTGCTCGGTTATCGATCATGCGCGCGAGTTCGACAGCACTGCCTAAATCACTGTACGGGAACTCTATAGTGGAGCGCTCTCGGGTCTTGTTCCCCACTGGGGCCTTCCCGGCCTCGGGGTCGATGCGCTCGACCTCATCCGTGCCCATGGGCAGTCTCCTTCGGACCGATTTCAGTCATTCTAGTGCTATAAATCTACGCCCTCTGGATCAATTAGCAAGTCCTAATGCGAGATTTCCCATTTCATTAATGCGGGGCCGATGGTGTGGCGAGGGGCGCCCTGTCGATCCGGGCATAAGACTTGCTAAATGTCGCGAGGCGTGCGACTTTGCTTCTCGCTACGGAGGAGTGCGGCATGAGAAGAGCGGCGAGCCCTCGCCGGTTAGGCCGAGCGCTGGTGAGGGCGAGGATGAAAAGCAGGGGCCGCTGCCCTGTCCACTAAGACGCAAGCAGCGGCCCCAAATCGGCCCCCTTCTCAGGGGACGTGACAGAGCGGTTGAACGCAGCGGTCTTTAAAACCGCCAGACCTCCCGGGTCTCGTGGGTTCGAATCCCACCGTCCCCGCCATCCCTAAGGGCCGACATGAGGATAGCATGTCGGCCCCTATTTTCGAATTACTTTGTCTTCCAGCGCGCTGCCGCGGCCTTTCTGGCAATGGCTGATCGTTCTTCGGAAGTGAGCTTGTTGGCTCGGGCTCTGCCGCCTCTCGCGCCCAGCGCCTTCGCGGCCGGGTCCTTGCCGTCGACCTCGATCTCTTCCTCTTCCTCGCCGGTCGCGATCCGCATGACACGCACGGCGTTGCCGACGACATCGGCGGGGCGCTTCTGCCCCTGCGGTCCTTTAGGCATCGGTCGTCGCTTCCTGCGGCGCAGGGGCACCCTTCTCGCGAAGGCATCTGGCCAACTTCTTGAACAAGTTCGGATGCCCCCGTTTGAGCTTGGAGTCCTGACGAACGGTCGTATGGAAACCGGGGGCATCCTTCGCTGTCATGTGGATGCTTCCCGTTTCCTCGTTGTACCAGACGCCGATCTCGAAATAGATGCTGTTCCCAGGCTCGCTCGTCCGCATTGCCCCCCCCCCCTCTCTGCTTTCCGCTAAGCATACAGGAGGCGGGGCAGAGCCGCGACAGGTCATATTTGAAACTGATGCACTACCGGTTTTTGGAACGATTTGAAACCGGGGAGGTCGGATGCTACCGGAGGTCAGAGTGGCTCGGATTGTCGAGGCGATTGGTCGGTATGGCAGTGGCCGGTTGAGTTGTTTGGAGGCGGCGGAGGTGTTGGGGATGAGCGAACGTCACTTTCGCCGGCTTCGGGATCGTTACGAGGCTGAGGGGGCGGAGGGCCTGATCGACCGGCGCCGCGGCCGAGCCTCTGGTCGGCGGGCGCCAGTGGACCAGATTGAGTGGCTGCTGGAGCAGTACCGGACGCGCTATTGGGACTTCACGACGAAGCACTTTCACGAGCACCTGGTGTGCGATCATGGCTTCGCCTACGGCTACACCTGGACCAAGCTTCAGCTTCAGCGGGCGGGTCTGGTGAAGCCGGCGAAGCGCCGCGGGGTGCACCGCCGGCGGCGGCCCAGGCGGCCGCTTCCCGGCATGCTGGTGTTCCAGGACGCCTCGCCCTTCCGCTGGCTTGCGGCGTTGGACCGAGAGCTGGACCTGGTGGCGAGCATGGACGATGCCACGAGCGAGGTCTATTCGGCCTTTCTGGTGGAGGAGGAAAGCACGCACTCGAGCTTCCGGGGGCTCCAGGAGACGATCGAGGCGAAGGGTCTGTTCTGCAGCTTCTACACCGACCGGGGGAGCCATTACTTCGTGACGCCGAAGGCCGGCGGTAAGGTCGACAAGGAGCGGCCGACGCAGGTCGGGCGGGCGCTCTCGCAGCTCGGCATCGAGCACATCCCCTCCTATTCGCCACAGGCCCGGGGGCGGGTCGAGCGGCTCTTCGGCACGCTCCAGAACCGTCTGCCGCAAGAGCTCAGACTGGCCGGGATCAGCGACATCGAGGCGGCCAACCGCTACATCCGCGAGGTCTTCCTGCTGCTGCTGGCCTTCAACGCCCAATTCGCCGTGCCGGCAGCCGAGCCAGGCTCCGCCTTCGTCGCCTACCTCGGGCCCGAGCTCACCGACATCCTTTCAATCCAGGAAGCCCGTCAGGTCCAGAACGACAACACCGTGCGCTATCACGGGCTGCTCCTGCAGATCCCCGAACAGTCCCACCGCCGGCACTTCGTCAAGGCCAGCGTCCGCGTCCATGAATATCCCGACGGCACGCTCGCTGTCTTCCACGGCCCCAGATGCCTCGGACGCTACGATCAGGAGGGCAACCTCGAAACCGACAAGTCAAGCTTACGGGCCGCCTAAATCCGCTCGGCGACCAAGCCTGTGGGGAAGTGGCAAGCCGCTCCGCGCCTTCCCACTTCCCCACAGGCCCAACAACAGCAGCGGACATTTAATGTGCTACCTAATCCGGACATCTTTACGTGTCATTGACACTCAGCCCCGGCCGCGTGGCCGCGCCGCGGCGAATATGCGAGGATCGGCCGTTCGCATCGGGGCCGTTCGCATCCGGGGGAGGACGAACTTGGACAACCTGCGCGTCGATCTGTACAGCGACACCAACACCCGGCCGAGCCCGGCGATGCGCAAGGCGATCGCTGAAGCCGCGGTCGGCAACGAGCAGGCCGGCGAGGACCCCACCGTCAACCGTCTGTGCGCGATGGTGGCCGAGCTCATGGGCAAGGAGGCGGCGGTCTACACGCCCTCGGGCTCGATGTGCAACGAGATCGCCTATCGCGTGTGGTGCCGGCAGGGCGATGAGGTCATCCTCGACCGCACCGCCCACGCGGTTCATGCCGAGACCGGCGCGCCGGCGGCGCTCTCGGGCCTGATGCTCCAGGTCCTCGACGGCCGGCGCGGCCTGTTCACCGCCGAGCAGGTGCGGGCCGCCATCCGCACGCCGCTCAGCAACCATCGGCCGCGCTCGCGCTTGGTGTCGGTCGAGCAAACCAGCAACCAGGGCGGCGGCACGATCTGGCCGTTGGAGCAAATTCACGCCGTCGCCAAGGTGGCGCGCGACAACGGCCTGACCCTCCACATGGACGGCGCGCGCCTGTTGAACGCGGTGGTCGAGACCGGCGTCGCGGCGGCCGACTACGCGGCCCCGTTCGATTCGGCGTGGATCGACTTCTCCAAGGGCCTGGGCGCCCCGGTCGGCGCGGTGCTGGCCGGCTCGGCTGATTTCATCGCCGAGGCCTGGCGCTGCAAACAACAGTTCGGGGGCGCCATGCGCCAGGCCGGCGTCATCGCCGCCGCCTGCGTCTATGCGCTCGAGCACAACGTCGAGCGCCTGGTCAAGGATCACGAGAACGCGCGCCACTTCGCCGCGCTGATCGCCGACATCCCCGGCGTCCGGCTCGAACTCGAGCGGATCGAGACCAACCTCGTGTTCTTCGATGTGTCCGAAACCGGCCTGAGCGGGGCCGAGATCGCCGAGCGCCTGCGCGCGCGCGGCGTCCGCATCGGCGTCTCGTCGCCCATGCGCATGCGCGCGGTCACCCACCTCGATGCCACCCGCGCCGACGTCGAACTCGCGGCCAGCGAGCTGCGCGCGGTACTCGCCGAGGGCTGAGGCCTCGGCGGCGCATCGACTCTTCCGTGCCGGCCACCTACGATGCGGAGGGCTTTGAGCGCGCACGGGAGGCTGCGATAGCCGAGAACAGCGTCGAACGCAGGCTCGCGGCGGTCCTGAGCGCCGATGTGGTCGGCTACTCACGCTTGATGGAGGCCGACGAGACCGGCACGCTCGCCCGCCTTGAAGCCCATCGCCGCGAGGTGATCGATCCGAGCATCGCGAAGAACAACGGTCGCATCGTCAAGCTGATGGGCGACGGCGCGCTGGTCGAGTTCGCCAGCGTCGTCGATGCGGTTCAATGCGCGGCCGAGATCCAGCGAGAAATGGCGGCCCGCAACCGCGATGAGCCCGAGGGACGCCGCATCGCGTTCCGGATCGGTGTCAATCTCGGCGACATCATCGTTCGGGGTGACGATATCTACGGCGACGGCGTCAACGTGGCGGCGCGCCTGCAGGAGCTTGCCGATCCTGGTGGCCTGATCATCTCCGGTACGGCCTTCGACCACGCCAGGAACAAGGTCGAGGTCGGGCTGGAAGACCTGGGCGCGAAGGAGGTCAAGAACATCACCGAACCCGTTCGCGCGTATCGGGTTCTGCTTGAGCCGGAGGCGAGCGGCACACTCATAGCGCACAAGCAGGCCAAGGCACGCCTGGCGCCCGCGCACTGGGCCGGGATAGGGCTCGCCGCCGCGATTGCCATCGCCGCCCTGGTATGGGCGGTGGTGGAAGAGCCGTGGGTGGTTCGGGTGGAGCCGGCCGACCCCGCGAAGATGGCCTTCGCGCTGCCCGACAAACCCTCCATCGCCGTCCTGCCCTTCGACAACATGAGCGACGAACCCGGGCAGGAGTGGTTCGCCGACGGCATGACCGACGCCCTGATCACCGATCTCTCCCAAGTATCCGGTCTGTTCGTCATCGCCCGCAACTCGACCTTCACGTACAAGGGCAAGCCGGTGAAGGTGCAACCTTGCCTATCCGGTTAACGCCCATGACCGCTACATGTAGGGTGCCGCCACTCTCCCGAGTAAAGCTCGGCATAGGTTGGAGCAGAGGTGTCGCCCGCGATGCCGAGCAATGAGCGGAAGGCGTTGAACGGGTAGAACCGCCTGTTGAAGCGGAAGGTGAACTCGTTGAGGTAGGCTTGTAGGTGCTGGTGGCTAACGCCGTGGTGGATACCGATCAGCCACGTCTTCAGGTTGGCGAAAACCAGATGGATGATCGGCAGGTATTGCTCGGCAACCTCTGGATCACCACACTCGGCAACAGCGAAGTGCTCATAGCCGCGCTTACCGAGGCCAGCATAGCCGCTCCAATCGTCAGTAACGATCAGCGATCCCGGCGCGACGGTGCTCTCGACGAACCCACAGAGCGACTCGGCGCTACGGTCGAGCACGACGGCGAGCCGAACGCGTCCGGCATAGCGTCCGTCTTTCCGGTTGTCGAGCTTGGTGCCCGGTTTTCGATGACGCACCTCGATGGCACAGGAGACGAGAACCTTGTGGTGAACACCACGGCCTTCCCCACGCGTTCGCCCGCCAACCCAGGTTTCGTCCACCTCAACATGGTTCTTGGGCTGTCCACCGATCCTGTCTTGGTTGGGCCGCACCATGCCCGAGCGGAGCTTGTGGAGAATTTGAAAGGCCGTCTCGTAGCGCGAAAGACCAAGTTGCCGCTGAAACTGCACGGCGGACATGCCGGGCGTCTGACTGGCGACCAGATAAGCGGCCCAGAACCAGACGTTCAGCGGAGTGTGGCTACGCTCCATCACTGTTCCCACCGTCAGCCCGGTGTTCTGGCGGCACTTGCGGCAGCGCAGGACGCCAGGGCGGTTTTCAAAGTGGAACGGCGCTTGTTGTTAAGCGTGGAAAATTGACCCCCTGTTGGGGGTGATCGGCGTCCAAAATTGACCCCCCCCCCCCATGGTTTGTGCCCATGAACGCGCCTTGTCATTGGACGGACGAGGTGAGGGGGAGATGCTGGTTGTGGAAACGATCGCGAAGATCCGTCGGGATCATCTGGTGAGGGGCGTTCCGATCAAGAAGATCGCCCGGGATTTGAGGGTTTCGAAGAACACGGTGCGCAAGGTGGTGCGGGGCGATGAGACCTCGTTCAGCTACGAGCGCAAGATCCAGCCGATGCCGAAGCTGGGGCCGTGGGTGGAGGAGCTCGAGCGCCAGCTGGAGGCCAACGAGAAGAAGGAGCGCCGGATCGGCTGTCTCTTCTGCGGATTCATGAAGACCTTGCGTCGCTGGGCTATGAGGGCGGCTATGACGCGGTGCGCCGCTATGCCAGGGCCTGGTGGCGCCGGTGGCGGCTGTTGTCGCCGTCGCAGGCCTTTGTGCCGCTGAGCTTCGATCCCGGCGAGGCCTACCAGTTCGACTGGAGCCACGAGTACGCGCGCCTGTCGGGTGTGACGACCAGGGTAAAGGCGGCGCACATGCGGCTCTGCTACAGCCGGATGCAGCTGGTTCAGATCTTCCCGCGCGAGAGCCAGGAGATGGTGTTCGAGGCGCACGAGCGCGCCTTCCGCTTCTTCGGCGGGGTCTGCCGGCGAGGCATCTACGACAACATGAAGACGGCGGTGAGCACGGTGTTCGTGGGCAAGAAGCGGGACTACAACCGCCGCTTCCAGGAGATGTGTTCGCACCATCTGGTGGAGCCTGTGGCGTGCACGCCAGGGGCTGGCTGGGAGAAGGGGCAGGTCGAGAGGCAGGTGGGTGACGTTCGCGGCCGCCTGTTCGTGCCCAGCCCGCGGGGCCGCTCCTACGCCGAGATCAACGAGTGGCTGATGGATCGGTGCATCAAGGACGCCAAGAAGCATCCGCATCCGACGATCCCGGGCAAGACGGTGTGGCAGGTGTTCGAGGAGGAGCGGCCCTTCCTGACGGCGTACCGCGGCCCCTTCGACGGCTTCCATGCCACTGAGGTAGCGGTTTCCAAGACCTGTCTGGTGCGCTTCGACAACAACCAGTACAGCGTCGCGGCACGCGCGGTGGGGCGACCGGTGGACGTGCGGGCCTATGCCGATCGGATCGCCATCCGCCAGGACGGCGAGATCGTCGCCGAGCATCCCCGCAGCTTCGGGCGCGGCCAGGTCGCCTACGATCCGTGGCACTACGTGCCGATCCTGACGAGGAAGCCCGACGCGCTGCGCAATGGCGCGCCCTTCAAGGGCTGGCAGTTGCCCAACGCGCTCGGCCGCCTGCGAACCCGGCTCGCGGGCCACGACGACGGCGACCGGCAGTTCGTCAAGGTGCTCGCGGCCGTGCTGGAGGACGGACTGGAGGCGGTCGAGGCGGCCTGCGCCGAAGCGCTCGACTGCGGCGCCTGCAGCGCCGACGTCGTGCTCAACATCCTCGCCCGGCAGCGCCAGCCGGCACCGCCGGCAACCATCCCGACGCCTGAGGGCCTGCAACTCCGTCACCAGCCGGTTGCCGATTGCCAGCGCTATGACAGCCTGAGGGAGGCCGGTCATGGAGCGTCATGAGGTGCTGGCGATGATGACGGCGCTGAAGCTCGCGGGCATGCGCGCCGCCTACGACGATATCCTCGCCGACGGGCTCAAGCGCCGCCATCCGGTGCAGCAGATCATCGGTACACTGCTGCAGGTCGAGATCGCCGACAAGCAGGCGCGCTCCATCAAGTACCAGATAGCGTCCGCCAGGCTGCCGACGGCCAAGGAGCTGGCCGACTTCGACTTCGCCGCCTCGCCGGTCAACGAGCCCCTGATCCAGGAGCTCGCCGGCGGCGGCTTCCTGGAGGGCAAGCGCAACATCGTGCTCGTCGGCGGCACCGGCACCGGCAAGACCCATCTCGCCGTCGCCATCGCGCGGTCCTGCATCCGAAAGGGCGCACGCGGCCGGTGCTACAACGTCGTCGACCTGGTCAATCACCTCGAGGCCGAACTCCGTGCCCGGCGCCAGGGCCGCACCGCAGACCAGCTCGTCCGACGCAACTTCGCCATCCTCGACGAACTCGGCTACCTGCCCTTCGCTCAGGCCGGCGGGCAGCTACTCTTCCACCTCATGAGCCGGCTCTACGAGCGCACTTCGATCGTCATCACCACCAACCTCGCCTTCGGCGAATGGCCATCCGTCTTCGGCGACCCCAAGATGACCACAGCCCTGCTCGACCGTCTCACCCATCATTGCGAGATCATCGAGACCGGCAACGAGAGCTGGCGCTTCAAGAACCGCTCCTGAGCCTGCGCCGGCCGTGCCTGCGCCCCGGTTGCCGCTCAGGGGGGTCAATTTTGCACGCCGATTGGGGGTCAATATTGAAAGCCGTTTGACAATCCAGGGGTGACGGCCGATCCGCTGACCGAAGTACTCCGCGCCGGAGCTCGCGAGCTCCTGGCACAGGCCATTGAAGCGGAGGTTGCCGCCGTGCTGGCGGCGCATGAACATCTGAAGACCGAAGACGGCCGCCGGCGCCTAGTGCGTCATGGCCACGGGCCGGAACGGGCGATCCTGACTGGCATTGGTCCTGTGTCTGTGCGGCGCCCGAAGGTCCGGGACCGTGGCAGCGTCGGAGGAAAGCGCATCCGTTTCACGTCGGCCATTCTGCCCCGTTTCGCGCGGCGGACGCGGTCGCTGGATGCGGTTTTGCCGACGCTCTACCTTCGTGGCGTGTCCAGCGGGGACTTCCAGGAGGCGCTGGAGGCGTTGCTCGGCAAGGACGCCTCTGGCTTGTCGGCGCAGGTGATCGGCCGCCTGAAGGCGGAGTGGGAGGCCGAGCACGAGCGCTGGCGCCGGCGCGACCTGTCGGCCCGACGCTACGTCTACATGTGGGCCGATGGCATCTATCTCCAGGGTCGGCTGGAGGACGAGAAGCAATGCATTCTGGTCCTCATCGGCGCCACGCCGGAGGGACGCAAGGAACTCGTGGGCTTCCAGGCGGGGGTGCGCGAGAGCGCCCAGAGCTGGCGTGAGTTGCTGGCATGCCTGCGCGGGCGCCGGCTCACGATCGGTCCCGAGCTCGCCATCGGCGATGGCGCTCTGGGCTTCTGGAAGGCGCTGGAGGAGATCTTTCCCGACACCCGCCGCCAGCGCTGCTGGGTCCACAAGACAGCCAATGTCTTGAACAAGCTGCCGAAGTCGCGACAAACCGCCGCCAAAGCTGCCCTGCATGATATCTGGATGGCGGATGGCCGCGCCGAGGCCGAGAGGGCGATGAATACTTTCGCCGCCAAGTACGACGCCAAATACCTCCAAGCCGTCGCCTGCTTGACAAAGGACCGCGACGCCTTGCTGGCCTTCTACGACTTCCCGGCCGAGCACTGGCGGCATATCAGGACGACCAATCCAATCGAAAGCGTCTTCGCTACCGTCCGCCACCGCACCGTGCGCACCAAGGGCTGCTTGTCTCACGGAACAACTCTGGCCATGGTCTTCAAGCTGATCACCACCGCCAGCAAGACCTGGCGGCGGCTCATGGAAACAATCAGTTGCCCAAGGTCATCGAAGGTGTGAGATTCAAAGACGGTATGCAGATCGACGAAACCAAAACTCGCGCCGGCGCCTGATCACGCCGTCACCCAAAATCGGGCATGACTCGAACT
>CBDDBU010000022.1:0-174792 GCA_965226045.1 Alphaproteobacteria bacterium | reverse complement strand
CAAGGCGGTGATGAGCTATTGTCAAAAGTTGACGGGGCGGTAAATGTCCGTCATCAAAACAAATGGGACTGTTGAGCGTGTTTCATAAGGGAGGATCTGGCTCATCTTTGTTTGATGTTAAGCCGCTTGGCGTTGATGGTTCAAGCGGCGGGTTTGGGTGGTTAGTTTTTTGATCCTTTTTCTCTTTTCGATGATGGCGGTGTGGCGTCCAAAGTAGGCGTCGGCTGGAGTTACGTTGCCGATGCTCTCGTGGTAGCGTTGGTTGTTGTAGTGATCGACGAAGGCGCTGATCTGGTTTTCGAGATCGCCGGGTAGATAATAATTTTCAAGCAGGATCCGGTTCTTCAGCGTTTGATGCCAGCGCTCGATCTTGCCCTGGGTTTGCGGGTGATACGGTGCGCCCCGAACGTGATCCATACCGTGGTCCTCGAGCCATTCAGCCAGATCGCCGGTGGAGTTGCCCCGGTTTCGTGGACGGTTATGGATTTGGGCGAGCGGGGGGTAGCTGGCCCCTTTCGTAGTTGATAGGTGACAGATAGCCGATGGCCGAGTGCCGCCGGCGGGGGATTGTACCATCCCTCGATGAACTCGAAGACGGCCATGCGTGCCTCGGCGTGGGACCGGAACCGACGCCGGTCCAGCAGCTCGCATTCCAGCGTCGCGAAGAAACTCTCGCACATCGCGTTATCGTAGCAGTCGCCGACCGATCCGGTCGACGGGCGCACACCGGCGACGCGGCAGCGGTTGCCGAAGTCGATCGAGGTGTATTGCGATCCCTGGACGCTCTCATGTTTGTCAAGCACTCGATGGGGCGGTGAGTACGCGGTAGATCTCGCGGGCCACGTAACGCTTCAGGCAGCGCATGATCTCGCGTTTGGACAGCCCCTCCAGGGTCCTGCGAGCGACATAGGCTCGGGTCCGCTCGTCGGTTCGCATTCGGCACACGACGACCATGTGCAGGGCGGAGTTGGCTTGGCGGTTGCCTCCGCGGTTGAGACGGTGGCGTTGCGTCTTCCCACTCGATGCGGGGATCGGGCAGACGCCGCACATCATGGCGAAGCTCGCCTCGGAGCGGAGCCGATCCGGGTTATCCCCAACGGCGACCATTACTGCGCCTGCGTTCTCGGTGCCCACGCCTTCGAGCTCAAGCAGACTGGGGGCGAGCTCCTCGACCAAGGGGACGATGAACCGGTCGAGTTCAGCGATCTCGTCGTTGATGTCGAGGATTCTGCGGGCGAGGGACTTCAGGGAGAGCTTGGTCGCGACCACCGGGTCTCGATAGCCGACCGTGTCCGGCCTCCAGGCCGCACAGGTACGCAGGCGCTGCATGCGGGTGAGGTTGCGGACCTGGTCACGCACTTCCTCCGGTGCGGCAACGATGGTGTTGTAGAGTTGCTGCAGGGCCGCGCGGCGGCACTTGATTGCCGTCTTTCGCGTTGTTCGCAGCACCCGCAGGGCTTCCACGCTGCCGGAACGGTCTTTGGCCACCTGGACCCGGCGTCTTGTGCGCGCCGCCTCGGCCGCGGAAATCGCATCCAGGGCGTCGTCCTTGCCCTTGGCTCTTCGGCTGGCTGGGTCCGGCCCGGTCACCTCGAGCACGGGGATACCGAGAGTGCCAGGTGCCGGGTGATGCCGGCTCCGTAGGTACCGGTGGATTCCACTCCTACACGAAGCAGCTCGCCATGAGAGCGGAACCAGCGAAGCATCGCCCGGTAGCCGGCTCGGGTGGTGGAGAACGATTCGGTACCAAGCACCGTTCCGTCGTGGCTCACGACGGCGGCGGTGTGCAGGTCCTGGTGGGTGTCGACGCCACCGATGATCTGGATGTTGTCGGCTGTTGTCGTCGCCATGTCCGCCCCCTGGTCTATGATGGGTGGAGGGGTTGGCTCCGAACTCAGCCGATGTCGGACACGACAGTGACGGGGCGCCCAAGGCCGGGCTCTCATCAGGTCACGATGTCGGTCGAGGTCGGAACCTCAACCGGTTGCCCCCGGGTGG
The DNA here is from genome assembly GCA_965226045.1 of Alphaproteobacteria bacterium. Classification (GTDB taxonomy): domain Bacteria; phylum Pseudomonadota; class Alphaproteobacteria; order VGEJ01; family VGEJ01; genus CBDDBU01. The sequence goes on along the minus strand of CBDDBU010000022.1, from coordinate 172,794 downwards.
CCGACATGTCCGGGGAATGACATCTCGGTCGATCTGAGTGTGGGTCAAGCCACCCAAGGACGGCCGGCCCTATCAGTCTAGATGCGTCTGTCGCTGTGCGGGTCAGGTCACTCCGAGGGAACCGGCCCGCAGATACTCACTATCGGAGTGATGGACGACACCGTCGGGTCGGCGTTGCCAGAGCGCCATGTCGAGGGCATCGAGCACGAGACGGGTGCGCAAGTGGTTGGCCATCGACCAGCCGATCACGCGCCGGCTGAAGACATCCAGCACGACGGCGAGATAAAGGAACCCTGCCCAGGTCGGGATGTACGTGATATCGGCGACCCATAGCTGATCGGGCGCTTCGGCGGTGAAGTTGCGCTCGACCAGATCTGCCGCCGCCCGGGCACGCGCATCACGCACCGTGGTCCGCGTCCCCTTGCGCCGGCTGATCCCCGCCAGGCCGGCGTTGCGCATCAGCCTTGCGATCCGCTTGCGGCTCACAGCGTGCCCTTGAGCAGTCAGCTCGGCATGGATTCGTGGCGCGCCGTAGGTCTCCCGCGAGATGCGATGGATCTCTCGAATGCGCTCGAGCAGCGCCGCATCGCTGTCGGCGTGGGCCGATGGAGCTCGGCCATGCCACGCGTAGTACCCGCTGGTCGAGACCCCCAGCAGCCGGCACATCGTGGCGACGGGATACATGGCCCGATTGGCTCTCACGAACTCGAAGACCCTGACGGGATCGAGCCGGTCTCCCGAGCGAACCAGGCCGCGGCTTTTGCAAGGATCTCTCGCTCTTGGCGCAGCTGGCGGTTCTCACGTCTGAGGCGGCGCAGCTCGTCGCGTTCGGCGCTGGTCAGGCCATCGGACCCTCGACCTTCATTCCGATCGGCCTGGCTGATCCAATTGCGGATCGCCTGAGCGGACGGTTCGAACTCCCGGGCCAGCTCCTCCGGCGAGCGGCCCGATCGGACCAACTCGACCATCTGCTGGCGGAACTCGGCTGCATAAGGCGGACGCGTATTCGACATCGTGGACTCCTTTCTCCCAACTGATCAGGTGTCCACGAAAACGGGTCAAGTCCACGGAGATATAGGACGAGCCGTTGTCGCTGAGCAGCCTCGGCTTGTGGACGACATTGGCGCGATTGCAGCCTGAGGCTTCTAGCGCCAACTTCAGTGTTGCCGTCACATCGTCCGCCGTCATGTTGGTGCAGAGCTTCCAAGCAATGATGTAGCGGGAATAGTCGTCCAGGTGTCAACGCCGGAGTAAAAGTACATCACTGGCCGGCGTAAAAATGCACCACTTGATGCGATTCAGCCCAGCGTTGGCGGTTGTCCCGGTAGTCCATAGGAGGGACCCGCGCTGCTTCGTGTAGCGCTTGCGTTACGCGAAGCGAAGCAGCGCGGGAGGCGCCTGTGGGCCCACCGGGTCAACCATGGGCTGGGTTGTCAGGTTTTTGGGGGTTTCCGCCGTTTTTGGCTCTGGTTGAGACGGTAGCTGTCGCCGTTCATCTCCAGGATATGAACGTGGTGTGTGAGCCGGTCCAGCAACGCCCCAGTCAGGCGCTCGGAACCGAACACCTCGGTCCACTCATCGAACGGTAGATTGGAGGTCACCAGGGTGGAGCCGCCTTCGTAACGCTGGCTGAACACCTCGAACAACAACTCGGCCCCGGTTTTGCTAAGCGGCACGAAGCCGAGCTCATCGATGATCAGCAGCTTGTATTTTGCTAACTGCTTCTGGAACCGCAACAGGCGCTTCTCGTCCCTGGCCTCGATGAGCTCGTGGACCAAAGCCGCCGCCGTGATAAAGCCGACGGTGAGGCCTTTCTGACAAGCCGCCAGACCGAGGCCGAGGGCGATATGGGTTTTGCCGGTGCCGCTATTGCCAAGTGCGATGACGTTTTCACGACGCTCGATGTATTCACAACGCGCCAGTTCCAGAACCATCATCTTGTTGAGCGATGGCATGGCTTTGAAGTCGAAGCTGTCCAAGCTTTTGACGGCGGGGAACTTGGCCATCCTGATCCGCCGCTCGACCATTCGGCGTTCCCGATCAATCAACTCCAGTTCGGTCAGGCGAACAAGGTAACGCACATGATCGACGCCCTCGGCAGCGCATTGGCGGGCCTGCTTGTCGTATTCCCGTAGGAAGGTCGGCAGCTTGAGGGCCTTCAGATGATGGGCCAGCAAGAGCTGTGGCGTATCGCTCATGGCGCTGCCCCCTTCAGGAGCCCCATGTACGAGCGGGCCGAGGTTGTTGCCACCTCGGCGCGCGGCAGATAGGGATGGGCCAGCAGGTTCAAGCGTGGCGGCCGCTTCTCGATCCGGCACAGCACCAGGTGCTTGACCGCATCGAAGCCGATCACGCCGCGCTCCAGCGCCTCCGATATGGCGGCTCGAACATCGTCGAGGGAGAAGCTCTCGATTAGCCGCAGCACCTGGACGTATTCCCGCTTCCCGGCTTTGCCCATCCGCGCTTCAAGTAGGCGGCGGAGATCGCCGAACACCGGCGGCAACAGCCAGCCGGCCAAGGGAGCCGCCTGATCCAGCGCGTTGGTCTTTTGCTCCAGCAAGGACAGATAGTGCAGCGGATCGAAGACGAAGTCCTCTTGCTCGTATGAACGCGGGTGCCTGGCAATCACCTCTGCGGCGCAACTGATGACCACCTCGTGGACATCGCCGCGGACCAGCACCTCGCAATGGCCGAACCGTGTGGGGACGGAGTAATCGGTGCCGCGATAGCGCACCAGCGACAGCGAACTGACCCGCCCCGGGCGCTTGTCGCAGGCGTCGTAGGCGATTGCGGGAAGGCGCTGAAGAACCGCACGATCCCGTTCCAGGCGGTCGCCGACCGTCTGGTCGTGGCCACGCAGTTGTTCCGCCCATCGCTTGGCGCAGCAGGCTTCAAGATGCGTGTTGAGATCATCGAAGTTCCGGAACCTTGGCATCGGCGCCAGGAAGTTCCGGCGGCAATAGCCGACGATCCCCTCGACCTTGCCCTTGTCGTTCCCCTTGCCGGGGCGGCCAAAGCGGTCCTCGAACAGGTAATGGGATCGTAACTCGCTGAACACACGTGTCCGCTGACGCTTGCCGTCACCGAGGATGCGGGCCACCGCAATCCTGGTGTTGTCATAAAGGATCGAGCGCGGCACACCGCCGAAGAAGGAGAACCCCGAGACATGGCCGTCACAGAAGGCCTCCGTGGTCTCCCCCGGATAGGCCTTCACAAAGCAGGCGTCCGAGTGGGGTAGGCTCATCGCCAGGAAGTGGATCTTGCGTTCCACGCCGCCGATGACGGCCAGGGCCTCGCCAAAATCAACCTGGGCGTGGCCGGGAGGATGCGTCAGCGGAACAAACATCTCCCGCCGGCGCTGTCGGACACCGCAGATGTAGTCCTTCACAATGGTGATCTTGCCCGTAAAGCCGTACTCATCACGCAGCCGCTCGAATATCCGCTTCGATGTGTGACGTTGCTTCTTCGGACGATCCTTATCCTCTTCCAGGATACGGTCGATAATACCGATGAACGGATCGAGCTTCGGGCGGACCGGAGGCCGCGTCCGGACATAACCCGGTGGCGCCGAATAGCTCAACATCTTCCGGACCGTGCGCGGGTCGATCCCAAAACAACGAGCCGCTTCGCGTTGGCTCAGACCCTCAATCATTACCGCGTGGCGAACCCGCCCATACAGTTCCACTCGCTTCATCCCCCACCCTTCGCTCCAAAATGCAAAGGGCTATCGCTGACGGAATTTTGCTCCGGCGCAACCAGACTCTCCGGCCGCTTCAGTGAGGGATTATTGCTCCGGCGTTCTCACGCATTGACGGCTCCAATGTCGCTGAGTTTGAGGAGGCCATCAGAACCGCGATCGAAGAAAGCGATCGAGCGGTGATCATGGATTTCGAGAAGCTCATCTACATCAGCAGCGCTGGTCTTCGCGCCATCCTCCTGACCGCCAAATCCCTCGGCAACCGGAACGCCAAGTTCGCACTCTGCTCCCTGTCCGACCAGATCCGGGAGGTCTTCGAGACAAGCGGTTTCGACAAGGTCATCGCGATCCACCCGTCCAAGGCTGAGGCGCTCGCTTCCCTCCACGACTGACGGCGTGGGTTTGGCAACACCGCTTCCCGCTGTCAATAAATCCTCAAACCGATTCCAAACCGGCGGCGCCGGGCAAACGGGATTTCTGGAGCCACCGATAATGTCGACAATGTAATAGGCTGGGCACTTGGACGTGGAGGGCCGAAAGATGAGTGTCAATCGGCGTTGAACATTGACCCCCTATCGGCGTGCAATGTTGACCCCTTTGGGGATGCACGGCGGAGGTCGTACAGGTAGTCCATAGGAGGGGCCCGCGCGCGGGCCGACGCGCCCACCACGCGGCTGGCGGCGGACCGCGCGTGGGAGGTTCCTGTGGGCCCACCTGGGCGACCGGGCCGCAGGTGGATCGGTTGCCTTTAGGACCGATTCTTGAAGCGCCAGGAGTCGTTTCCGGTCTCGATGATCTCGCAGTGGTGCGTCAGACGATCGAGGAGCGCGGTGGTCATCTTGGCGTCGCCGAAGACGGACGGCCATTCGCCGAAGGTCAGGTTGGTGGTGACGATGATCGAGGTGCGCTCGTAGAGCCGGCTGACGAGGTGGAACAGCAGCTGGCCTCCGGTTTGGGCGAAGGGCAGGTAGCCGAGCTCGTCGAGGATGACGAGGTCGCGCCGGGCCAGCTGATCGGCGAGCCGGCCCTGGCGGCCGGCGCGGGCTTCGGCCTCGAGCCGGTTGACCAGGTCGACGACGTTGAAGAAGCGGCCCCGGGCGCCATCGCGGATGCAGGCCCGCGCGATGGCGACGGCGAGATGGCTCTTGCCGGTGCCGGTGCCGCCGATCAGCACGGCGTTGCGCTGGTTGGCCAGGAAGCCGCCGACCGCCAACTCGCGGACCAGCGGCTCGTTGACCGGGGTGTCGGTGAAGTCGAAGTCGGCCAGCTCCTTGGCCAGCGGCAGCTTGGCGCCACTCATCTGGTACTTGATGGATCGCGCCTGCTTGTCGGCGATCTCGGCCTTCAACAGCTCGCCGATGATTCGCTGCATCGGATGCTGGCGCTTGAGGCCGTCGGCGAGCACCTCGTCGAACGCGTCGCGCATGCCGGCGAGCTTGAGTGCGGCCATCATCTCCAGGACCTCATGGCGCTCCATGGCCGACCCCCCTCAAGCGGTCGTAGCGGGTGCAATCGGCCACCGGCTCAAAGCGAAGACGCAGGTTCGCGGGCGTCGGGATCGGCGCCGTCTCGGACGGCTGGCGCCGACGATTGAGGATGTTGAGCACGACGTCGGCGCTGCACACGCCGCCAGCGAGCGCCTCGGCACAGGCGGCCTCCACCGCCGCCAGCCCATCCGCCAGCACGGCGGTGAGGATCTCGACCATCTGCCTGTCGCCGTCGTCGTGGCCGGCGAGCCGGACGCGCACGCGACCCAGGGCGCCGGGCAGCGCCCAGTCCTTGAACGGCGCGCCGTTACGAAGCGCACCGGGCTTCCTCGCCAGCACGGGCACGTAGTGCCACGGGTCATAGACGGTCTGGTCGCGGCCGAAGCGCCGGGCATGCTCGGCGACGATCTCGCCGTCCTGGCGGATGACGATGCGATCGGCGTAGGCATGGACCTCGACCGGACGGCCGACGGCGCGCGCCGCCACGCTGTACTTGTTGCTGTCGAAGCGCACCAGGCAGGTCTTCGACACCGACGCCGGGACCGCGTGGAAGCCGTCGAACGGCCCGCGATAGCCGACCAGGGACGGACGCTCGTCCTCGAACACCTGCCAGACAGTCCTGTCCTTGAACACCGGGTGGGGATGACGCCGGGCGTAGGCGACGCACTGGTCCAAGAGCCAGGCGTTGAGCTCGTCGTAGGTCTTGAAGCGCAGCCGCGGGGTGAAGAACCGACCGCGGATGATCCCGACCTGGTTCTCGACCTGCCCCTTCTCCCATCCCGCTCCCGGCGTGCATGCTGTCGGTTCGACCAGGTAGTGGCCACACATCTGCACGAAGCGCCGGTTGAACGCGCGCTCCTTGCCGATGAGGACGGTCTGCACCGCCGTCTTCATGTTGTCGTAGATGCCTCGCCGGCAGGCACCCTGGAACAGCCGGAATGCCCGGTCGTGGGCGTCGAACACCATCTCCTGGCTCGCGCGCGGATAAGCGCGGACGAAGAACATTCGGCTGTGGCACAGCCGGACGTGCGCGACCTTGACCTTGGTCGTCACCCCCGCCAGCACCACGTACTCGTGGCTCCAGTCGAACTGATAGGCCTCGCCCGGCGAGAACACCAACGGCACATAGGTCTGCGCCGTCGATGCCGAACGGCGCCACCGCCACGCCTTGGCGTAGCGCCGCACCGCGTCGTAGCCGCCGCCATAGCCCAGACCCTCGAGGGCTTCGGAGATCCGTAGCAGCGTCAGCCGCTCCCGCTTCGACTTGGTCTCGTTGGCCTCCAGCATCCGCTCCAGCTCGGCCGTCCACGGCCCCAGCTTCGGCATCGGCTGGACCCGCCGGTCGTAGGTGAACGCCGTCGCCTGCGAACGGATCACCTTGCGCACCGTGTTGCGCGAGACCTTCACGTCCCGCACGATCTCCTTGATCGGCTTCCCCTTGACGAAATACTCCCGCCGGATCCGCGCTATCGTCTCCACGACCAACATCCCCCACCACCTCGTCCGCCCAAAAACGAGGTGACTTGGACTAGCCAGGCTCAGGGGGTCAAATTTGGACGCCGATCACCCCTCAACAGGGGTCAACTTTGCACGCCGTTCCACAGCCCAACCGTAAGCGTTCGTTCAGGCCGTGGAATCAGCGCGGGCGTTTCCATTCGCCCCGGCCGATTTTAGCGATTGAGGGTGCGTTTCCAATCCCGTCGCAGGGGCCGGAGCCAGACATCCTTTTTAGGCTTGTCGGACTGCCTGTCCCGGTCGTAGCGCCCGCGCCCCTGGGTGGTCCCGACGCGGGTCCAGCCGGAGGCCCTGTAAACGGCGCCGGTGTAGCGCGGGGTCTCGACGAAGGTCTCGATGAGCACGGGCGTGGTGTTGTAGCGCTCGGTCCAGTCATCGGGCAGGCGCCGGCGGATGATGGCCAGGATGTGCGAACCCAGGTTGGGGATATTGATCCAGGGCAGGATCAGGAATCTCGGGTTGTCGACCACGAAGGAAAGGTTCTTCTCGCGCAGTTGCCGTGTCCATCCGATGAAGTTGTCGCGCGGGGCGAGCTTCCACGCGGCGGTGGAGAAGCCGAGCATGGCGAGCGGCCAGCCGTCGCGGTCGTGGACGGCGTAGCGCATCTGGGCGCCGACCAGGGTCTTGTATCCGAGATAGTGGTAGCGGGCGACGAACTCGTTCCAGAGCTTGCTCTGGCGGGTGCCGCGCACGACGGGGCGCAGGTCGAGCGGACGGACCTTGTCGAGGGTCGTCGGGGCCGGGAACAGCGGCGCTTCGGTGTCCGGCCCGAAGACGATCGGCCCGGGCCGGTTCTGCCGTCCCTGCGGCGCCGGCAGGGCGATCAGGCCGTCCCTGTGCATGGCCAGCATGGCGACCCTGGCCATCATGTCCTTGAGGCCGCCGTCGGGCTTGAACCAGCCGATGCGCCGGCAGAACTCCTTCGACAGCATATGGCGGTTCAACGGCGGCGGCCCGGCGATCAGCGCGCGCAGCAGCGCCATTTCCCCGGCGGTGAAGTCGCGGCCGTAATAACGGCACTCGATCGCGCCGGTCACGCCGGCGCCATGAGTTCGCGCCTGCGCTCCTCGCTCATCGACCATGGCAGCCACGGCGACAGGTCGTCCGGTGGTTTGCGATCGTTCTCCGCGCACGCTGCGAGCCACGTGTCCAGCCAGCTCAGGATGTCGATGCCATTCATCGAGAGCGTGCCCACCACCGAGTACATGATCGCCGTGAACCTGGCGCCGTCCTCGCTGTCGGAACCGAACGACAGCCGTCGCCCTATGGCCGGACCTCGTAACAATCTTTCGGCGCGATTGTTATCCAGAGGCACCTGCGGGCGGTCGACGAACACCGCTCAGCCCTTCGCGATGGTTCAGCAGCGAGCGCAGCGCCCTGCCCTGGCGCGCCTGGTCCGGCAGGCCGACCAACTCCCGGGCGGCCTCCGCGAACAGGCCGTCGAGCGCCTCCTTCAACGCGCCCTGCGCCGCGTCGAACGCCGGCGTCTGGCGCTTGATCACGGGGTCGTAAGGAGCCAACCTCGCCTCGTTCAGGCGGTAGATCGACGCGATCCGCTCGATCCATCCCTGGCACCAGTCCGTCAGAGGCTCTCACTTGGCCGGCCGCGCACTCGACAAAATCGCGGCGCATATGGGACCAACAGAATGCAAGGGTCACCTTGCCCTCGCGAAGGCGAGCGAGTCGCTTGTAGGCGCTATAGCGATCGCAGACGATGACCGTGTCGAGGAGAGCGTCGCCGAACAGCTTCTGCGCCGCCTCGGCGCTGCGCGAGGGGTCGATATGGAAAGAGACCGCGTCATTGCTGACCGAGACCCACAGCCAGGCGCGGCTCGAGCGGTCTTCCCCGCGAAGTTCCTGGACGCGCCAGCTGGTCTCGTCGGCATGGCGCAGCGCCGCCTTGTTCTGGTGCGCAAGGATCGCCTCGGCCAGCGGCTCGAACAGCGGCACGAACCGCTTCAGGCTGTCGGCCAGCGTCCCCGGCGAGACCGTCAGCCCTTGGGCGGACATCCACGCGGCAACGCGGTGCACGGGGCGGAAGCAGGCACAGTGCTCGAACAGGAAGCGTGCCCAGAAGCTGGTCCCGTAGAGCGTCCTGGGGAACAGCCGCGGCACCGGGGGCGCCGACACTTCCATGGGCGACGACGCGCACTCGCAGGTCCGGCGCCAGCGCGGACGGCGGATCACGCGCTTGTAGGCCTTGACCTCGATCTCGACGAGGGTGGATTCCTCGGCGCCGTTCGGCGCATAGAGCTGCCCGCACCGGCCGCAGACGCACGCATCCGGCGGCGGGTTGTGCTCTTCGGTGCGCTCATCGAGCCCGGGCCGCTGGGTGCGGCCGTGGCCGGGCGCGCCGCGCTGCTGGCCGCGCTTGTGTTCCGAGCCCGGCTTGTCCTGCTGCTCGCTCTTGCGGCCGTAGAGCGCCCTCGACAGCACCGCCCCGGTCGCACGAAGCCTCTCAAGCTGGACTTCCAGCGTCTCGATCCGGTTCCGCGACGTCTTCGCGCCCTTGCGCAGGCGGGCGTTCTCCCGGGACAGCGACTTGATCGTAGCCTTCTGGCGCCGCGACCTTCGCAGAGCCCTGCGGAGATCGGCGTCTGCAACGGACAGCGACTTCGACAACGTCTTCCTGACCGCCCGAAGCCCGGCAAGCTCGGACTCGAGTGCCTTCCTGATCGCGCGAAGCTTGGCAGGCTGAACCGCCAGCGCCGCTTTCCGGGTCTCCAACTCCCGCACGGTCCTGCGCAGACGGGCGTTGCCCTTGCGCAGCGCCTCGATCGTCGTCTTCTGACGCCGCGACCGCCTCAACGCCGCGCGCAGTTGGGCAGCCTCGTCGGACGGCAGCTTCGACAGCATCGCCCCGGCCGCCCGAAGCTTGGCGAGCCGGGCCTTCAACTTCTCCTTCCCGGCCCTGGACACCTCCAGGGCATGGCGCAGCCAGAAGACCTCGTCGGACAGCGATCGGGCCCGGGCCTCGCTGTCGCCCAGTATCCTCACCTCCCGATGGAGCCGAAGGGACTCGCTGGACAGCTTCTTCGCGGTCTCCCTGATGCGCTCCGTCCTCTCCTTCTCCTGGTCGAGGCGCGTGTTCAGCCGGGCGTTCTCCTTGTCCCGCCGGACCACCTCCTTGTCGAGCCGGCGGAGTTCCGTGCGAAGCGACCTGACGGTCTCCTTCTGGTCCGGGGAAGGCTCCAGGACGGTGCGCCGCCGGGGCGGAGCGGGCCACGGCCCGGTCGCGCCCTCACGGGCCTTCGATGCCGCCAGGGCCTTGCGCAGCCGGGCGTTCTCCTTGCGCAGCGCCCCGGCCGTATCGAAGGCCGACGCGATGCCGGCTTCAGAAAGGAGCGTCTCCAGGCGCGCCACTTCCGCCTGCAAGGACGGCACGTCCCTTGCCGTGCGGCGGGCTTCCTTCGTCTCTTCGACGGCCTCACTCAGCCTGCGCCGGCAGGCCTTGAACCGAGACTTCCACGAACCGCCATCGCTGCGGGCGGCCACTTCCGCCCAGCGCAGCTCTTCCGCGCGCGCTTCGGCCGCGTCCGCCCGCGCCCGTTCCCGCTCACACTGTGACCGCCAGTCGCGCGGCGCGTGCTCCGGCGCCGACACGGGGGACAACCGGACCCCGCCATTACCCTCGACCAGCGTCAGGTTGGTGCCAAAATCCTCGTCCAGAACCACCATGCGCACGACGATAGCGCATGGCAAATCGCGTTACCAGCAGAAAGACAGCACCTTGTGGGGCCTCGCCTCAACGTAGGAGATGCGCTTGACGGCACCCATTCCACGGCCTGAACGAACGCTTACCCGCCCAACCCAACCATTACCGCCGCAGTGACGACAGACATGCGCTGTGATTGTATTCCGCGTGATTCCCAATAGATTCCCAACATGCTTCTTTCGCATTGTTTGTGGAATCATAAACCCCCGGAAACGTGAGTATTTCCGGGGGTTTATGTTGGTTGCGGGGGTTGGATTTGAACCAACGACCTTCAGGTTATGAGTTTGAACTTATTGTCATGACATACATGCGCTGGAGTGCGCTTCTGTGCGATAAACCATAGCTTTATGGACCTTTCGAGTGCGCAGGGGTGCGCTTCAATGCGCCTTGACTTGCTCTCTCTAGGTACCTATAAGGTGCCTGACATCCGATTGCAAGAGGATAAAGCGCAGTGGCCAAAATTACCAAGCGCACCGTCGATGCACTGGTCGGCCAAGAGCGCGAGCGCGTTGTCTGGGACGACGACCTCAAGGGCTTCGGCGTGCGTGTTCATCCCTCCGGGCGCAGGGTCTATATCGTCAAGACCCGCTATCGCGGCCGGGTGATAAAGATGACCATAGGGCCCCATGGCGCCGTTACCCCCTCCTATGCCCGCGTGCGCGCCGCCGAGATCATCACCGACGCGAGAGCAGGAAAGAATCCCGTGGGGCGCAATGCCGACGCGCCGACCATGATCGCGCTGGGGAAACGGTTCCTGAAGGAATATGTCTCCACCCATTGCAAGCCGAGCACGGCCGAGGAATACCGCCGCTCAGTCAAGCTGTTCATCGATCCCCGGATCGGCAGGTACCGGGTGCCTGATATTCAGAGGAGCGATATCGCGGCGCTCCATCACGATATGCGCGACACGCCCTATCAGGCCAACCGTACGCTCGGGGTTTTGTCCAAGATGTTCAATCTGGCCGAGCTGTGGGATCTCCGCCCCGACGGCTCGAACCCGTGCCGGCATGTAAAGCGATTCCGGGAGGAGAAGCGCGAGCGGTTTCTATCGGATATCGAGTATCAACGTCTGGGCGCAGCCCTGAAAGAGATCGAGGTGGACGGTACGGAGACGGCCTCAGCCATCGCCGCGGTTCGGTTGCTGATGCTGACCGGGTGCCGTCTATCAGAGATACAGAAGCTGCGCTGGCAGCATGTCGATCTGGGGGCGGGTGAGTTGCGCCTGCCCGATACCAAGACGGGCGCCAAGGTGGTGTATCTCGGCGATCCGGCGATCGCAGTTCTTGAGCGCATCGACAGGCGAGATGGCAACCCCTGGGTGATCGCGGGACGTAAACCGGAAAGTCATCTTACCGACCTGCAACATCCCTGGCGACGCATTCGGGCGCGCGCCGACCTCGACGACGTGCGGATTCACGACTTGAGACACAGCTTCGCTAGCGGCGGGTTACTGGTCGGCGAAGGTTTGCCCATGATCGGCAAGCTCTTGGGTCATACCCAGGTCCAGACCACCGCTCGCTATGCGCATCTCGCCAGCGATCCCGTTAAGTCCGCCGCCAACCGCATCGCAAGCCGGATCGCCAAGGTTAGCGGTTAGCATCTTGAGAATAGGTGCGGATTCAATCTTGTTTCGTACACATATGTACGTCTATCATGACCGGTGACGAGTTCATCAAGTGCATCAGAAGGCTTGGCCGGGAGCGCGGCGTCACGGTGCGCTTCGAACCTCGAAAAGGTAAAGGAAGCCACGGGCGCCTGTATTTCGGACATCGTTTCACGTTTTAAGTAAAGCTCCGCCCAACGACCGCTGCAATAGCGCCGCCGCCCTGGTCGGTCTCGCCGAGCGCGCTGGGAAGTTCTACCGGCGATCAAGTGAGGACTGGCTTGCGTGCGGGAACTTGCTCCTAGAAGCGAAAAAGGTTTGTCCGCACGGAGAGTGGTCGGTCTTCCTGGAAGACGCCGGCATCGGCTGCACGTGCTATCACCCGCTGTTCGTGTTCAACCAGTTCGGCGATCTGGAGCGTTGCGCCCTGCGTCCGGGCAACGTGCACAGCGCCCATGAATGGCGCGATATGTTGGACCCGGTGGTCGCTCGATACCGGAACAAGACACCCCGGCGTTATTTCCGTGGGGACGCCGCCTTCGCCTCGCCCGAGGTTTATGAGTTTCTGGAAGCGGAAGGCTTCAAGTACGCCATCCGGCTTCCGGCCAACAAGGTGCTGCACGACAGCATCGCGCACCTGCTCAAGCGCCCCGTCGGTCGGCCGCCGAAGGAAGTTCGTCGGTATTACGCGAACTTCAGCTATCGGGCCGGTATGACGCCGTTAGATGGGGGCGTCCACTCCATCGCATCGATGATGCACCCTGCACCATGCCCGTCCTTGCCTGCGATATGCTGCGCTAAAGCCTCGTCGTGCGCCCCCCTGCGTATTCCTGTCGTGCCGGGAATTCTGATACCAGATTAGTATCTTATCGGTTATTCTGCCAATTCAAGGCCCGATTTCAATGCGTTAGCCGCCACCGATCCGGCTGCCCGCCCTGTCACGTCGCATAGGACAGCCCCTCGATTCCTCAAGAGATACCAAAATGGTGGCGCGCTCGCGTGCGTTCAGCTACGACAGCTCCAGACCGGTATCTCGCCGATCCCCACGCTTGGCTTCCCGTTCGCCCCGAAAACCGGGAGCCCAGCGAGCCCGAGACCCCCGGACATCTGGCAGGATCCGGTCACCAGAAGCACCCCGAACCTGCGCGATAGGCCCCGAAAAGCACATGACACAGACGCTGCAGAAGAACATCCGCTTCACGTCCGAGCAATGGGAGCGCATCGAAACCGCGGCCCGCGAGCGCGGAGTTTCGCCGAACCAGCTCGTCATCGACCTCGCGATCGAGACCCTGGAACGATGCGAATGGCCCCGCACGGAATCCGAAATGAAGGTGGCGAGGGCCTCGCTATTTGCCGCCCAGGCCCTCGCCCGCGACCTCATCGCCAACGGCCGCGAGCACGAAGTTCAGGAAATCCGGGAATTCACCTCGACCATCGTGCCCGACGTGGCCACACAACCATCAGATTCCGATCGTACCGTTGATGGAACAAGGGATCCCAAAGGACCAGACTCCCGACCTTGAAATCATGTCGATGCGGACCACCGCTGTACCAAACCATACGGAGGACTCCGTGCAGAACTCTGCGCCATTCAGCACCGACAGTCCGACACACTTCCAACGCCTGCGCCCGGTCTTGCCTGGAAACACCCGGTCAGATCAGTTCGCTCCCCGGACGCGACGGAACAAGCCCCTCCTGCGCGGCAGGGTGTTCCTCATCCATCGCCCATCGGACAGCCTCATTCCGCAATCGCGCGAGAACTTCATCAGGCTGTTGAAGATGTGGGAGATATCGTGAGCGCCTCCACCGTTTACTACTTCGTCGATTCCAACCTGTTCCTTCAATGCCGTCCGTTGGAACAGCTCGACTGGACTCCGTGGAATGCTTTCGAAGAAGTGCGGCTGATTGTATCCAGCCCAGTGCTACGAGAAATCGACTACCGCAAGAACAAGGGCAGCGATCGCGTTGGAACCCGCGCCCGTGCCACCTCCGCCATGTTTCGGGAAATGCTGCAGGAAGGTCACAAGGTCGTTCGGGCCAGCAGCCCCCGTGTCGTTCTTTCCATTGAGCCTCAGCACACATACAGCCGGGACCTCGAAGAGCGCCTGAACTATCAGGCGAGAGATGATCAATTGGTGGGTACCGTCCATAAATTTTCTCGTGGCCATCGCGATCGCGACGTACGCCTGCTCACCCACGACACGACTCCGCTGTACATGGCTCATGGCCTCGACCTGGCAGCGGATCAGATTTCAGATGACTGGCTGCTCCCGCCCGAGACCACCGCGGCCGAGAAGGAATTGGCCTCGCTGAAGACCGAGTATGCGCGTCTGAAGAAAACGGAACCGTCCATTTCGATCCGGTGCATGGACCCGTCGGATTCTGAAGTCGAGCGCTACCATGCCCGCGAGCTTCAACGCCGTCATCATCGCCAGCACCTCATGACGCTCCATGACCGGCCTCCCTCAAGCGATCGTAGCGCTGACAGTCGGCCACCGGCCGGTGGCGAAGCTGCAGGCCCTCGGGCGTCGGGATGGTCGCCGGCGGTGCCGGCTGGCACTGCCGGGCGAGGATGTTGAGCACGACGTCGGCGCTGCAGGCGCCGCAGTCGAGCGCTTCGGCGCAGGCCGCCTCGACCGCCTCCAGCCCGTCCTCCAGCACCGCCGCGAGGATTTTGACGATCTGACGATCGCCGTCGTCGCGGCCGGTGAGCCGTGCCCGCATGCGGCCCAGCGCGCCGGGCAGTTGCCAACCCTTGAAAGGCGCGCCATTCCTCAGCGCACCGGGCTTCCGTGTCAGGATCGGCACGTAGTGCCACGGATCGTAGGCGATCTCGCCGCGTCCAAAGCTCCGGGGGTGTTCGGCAACGGTCTCGCCATCCTGGCGGATGACAATCCGATCGGCATAGGCCCGCACGTCGACCGTCCGCCCGACGACGGCGCGGGCCGCCACGCTGTAGTGATTGTTGTCGAAGCGCACCAGACAAGTCTTGGAGACCGATACCTCGGTGGCGTGGAAGCCGTCGAAGGGGCCGCGATAGGCCATCAGGAAGGGGCGCTCCTCCTCGAACACCTGCCACACCGTCTTGCCCTCGATCGTCGGATGCGGCCGCTTCTTGGCGTCCTAGATGCACCGATCCATCAGCCACGCGTTGATCTCGGCTTAAGAGCGGCCCCGCGGGCTGGGCACGAACAGGCGGCCGCGGACGTCACCCACCTGCTTCTCGACCTGGCCCTTCTCCCATGCCGCTCCCGGGGTGCACGCCACCGGCTCCACCAGATGGTGGGAGCACAGCTCCAGGAAGCGCCGGTTGTCGGCGCGCTCCTTGCCCACGAACACCGTGCTCACCAACGTCTTCATGTTGTCGTAGATGCCCGATTTCGAGCCACGCTAAACCTGGCTGAAAGGTGCCACATGGGAAATCCCGGCATTGTCACGTTAACAGCGTGGCTTCGGCACGGCCGGTGCTTTAGCGTCTCTGGATGTGCAAGATAGAGTGTGACCGCATTTGCCGTCTTACTTCGTGGGCCAGCCTGCGGGGTTGAAAGAAGGATGCCATGAAGTTCTTGCGGACGTGCTTCGCCATCGGCTTCGCGGCGATGCTGATTGCATGCGCCGGAGGAAGCGGCTCGCCGGTCAAGAAACCTCCCGAACTCCCGTTGCAAACGCCTCTCCATGCGAGCCAAGCCCCCATCGTGAACCTCGACGGTACGTTGCATATCGGGGCGAATGTCGCCCCATCCGCCAACCGCCTGCCGATCGCCGTCCGGCACGGTAACACCCGCGTATTCCATGGCTCGATCCGCGACGGCGTGGGCGCGTCGGAGGTGATTGCCTATCTTCGGGCGGACGCTGCCTCATTTGCGAACCGGAACGGGGACGACGGTACGGACATCCCACTCTTCCCCGATGGTCTCGTATTTCGCTTCGCGGCGACGCCACCGACCGTTCGCATTGCGGAAGGCACTTCTCCGGAGCTGCTCGACGAGACGGTCCGCGTGGTCCAGGCGATCAACGCGGCCCTGCCCAGAGAGTGGCAGCTCCGGTTCAGCCCCGAGCCCCCGCCAGTCGAGGCGTCCGGTCCCTTGGATGGCGAAATTCTGGTCACCTTCGCTCCGCAAGAGGATTGGCCCGCCGAGGCGACGCCGCCGACCGGCGAGGGCATCGGGCTCGCGGAGCCACGCTACACGTTCGTACCCACCGGAGACCCGGAGGTGCCGTGGAGAATCGAAATCGTTGGGGGCCGTGTCTGGGTGGACGCCTCACAAACCATTGGGCGAGAGCGGCTGGGCGTCATCGCGCACGAACTCATACACCTGCTCGGGCGTGCACACGTGGACCCGGTACGTTTTGCGGAAACCCTCATGGTTGCGGGTGGGAGCGATGATTTGTCTGCCCACATACTCCACCCCCTCGATCGCGAGGCTCTACATGCCGTGTACGGCCGCCTGCAGTCGGGAACCCTACCGGATCGTATCGCGGAGGAGCTCGGACCGTGGTCCGACACCTCGACGCACGTGCGCGGCGCGATTGACAACACGGGCGGCGAGATTGCATTCGGCGCCGCGCTGAGGAACGGCCTGTCACAACCATGGGCGGTCGGTCCGACGCCAAATTCCAACCTTGGGGACAACATGAAGCTTTCCGGCAGTGTCCGCTGGTCCGGCCGTTTGTTGGGGCTAACGCCGCGGGCCGAGACCGTGGCCGGCGCCGCCGAATTGAACGTCGAACTGGCCACGCTGTCCGGCAAGTTGGACTTCTCCAAACTCGAGCATTGGCCTGCCGACGCGGCGCCGGGAGCGACGGGCAGCGGGGCCACGTGGCGCGACGGTCACTTGACCTACGGGATCGAGGTGCGCGGTAACAGCTTCATTCAGACCGGAGGCGATGCGGGACAAGTGACGGGTGCGTTCTTCGGTCCAGCCCATGAAGGCATGGGCGGTGTGCTTGTTCGCGAGGACATGAGCGCAGGATTCGGCGGCAGACGCTGACTGAGCCGCTCCGGGTTTGTCGGAGGCTCCAACTGTTGAGAAAGTGGAGCCATTATGAGCAAGCCAAGGAACAGGTTTTCTTCTGAGGTTCGCGGCCGTGCGGTGCGGATGGTTCTGGATCACGAGGGGGAACACGCCTCGCGTTGGGCGGCTGTTTCCTCGATAGCTGGGAAGATCGGCTGCACGGTGCAGACGCTCAATGAGTGGGTGAAGAGGTTCGAGCGCGACAGCGGCGTGCGCGCCGGCATCCCCAGCGAGGTCGCCGAGCGGTTGAAAGGGCTCTGTTGCAAACTTGACGTAGGGGTGAGTCAGATCAGGACGACAACCGTGCTTTCGTCATGTTTCTGCGTTGGCCAGACGGTCCTGTAGCAACGCCACCGCCTCGGTCAGAGCGCACGGTCCGAGATCGAAGGCGCGCTCGACGATCCGGGCCTCGCCGACGATGCCGCCCTGGAGGGCGAACATCCCGGCCTGGCCCTTGCGCAGCGCGCGCATCACCTCGAAGCCCTTGATCGTGGCGTAGGCCGTCTTCAGCGTCTTGAACCCGCGCACGGGCCGGATCAGCAGCTTGAGCTTGCCGTGGTCGGCCTCGATGACGTTGTTGAGGTATTTCACCTGCCTGTGCCTCGTGTCCTTCGGGCACTTGCCCTCGGCCTTCAGCTCCGCGATGGCAGCGGCATAGGCCGGCGCCTTGTCGGTGTTGAGCACCTCGGGCTGCTCCCACTCTTTCAATCCTCTCAGCGCCTTGCCGAGAAATCGCTTCGCTGCCTTGGTGTTGCGGGTCGCCGAGAGGTAGAAATCGATCGTGTTCCCGAGCTTGTCCACCGCCCGGTACAGATACGCCCACTTGCCGCGGACCTTGATGTAGGTCTCGTCGACGCGCCAACTCCGCGACTGCGGCCGGCGCCACTGCCGGCGCAGACGTTTCTCCATCTCCGGCGCGAAACGCTGCACCCAACGATAGATCGTGGAGTGGTCGACCGCGACGCCGCGCTCGGTCATCATCGCTTCAAGGTCGCGGTAGCTGATCGGATACCGGCAGTACCAGCGTACGGCCCAGAGCACGATCTCCCCCCGGAAGTGACGTCCCTTGAAGTCGCTCATGCCTCAACCCCTCTCGGCAGATCACACAGACACGTCACCAAATAGCCGGATTTTGCAACAGAGCCTCTGAAGCAACTGATGACCGAATATTCGAACACGCCGGCCGTACAGCTGCCAGAAGCGCACCGACGGAAAATACATTGGCGACACCTGGGGACAGACGTCGAAGCCGAGACTGCGGAGCGCTTGCGGCTCCAGACCGCCCGCTCGGCCCTGCAGGATATTGCCGACGCCCAGGGCGATGTCGATGCCTTCATCGACCAGGTTGACGAAGGCGACCGGAAGGAGCCTGCGGTCGCCGCCGGGATTGCCCGCAGGCTCCTGGCGGCGGGGCGGGCCGAGCCGAGGAGGCCCTGAAGGCTGTGGATGCGGCCGAACACGATGACGACGGATATCCGACCCGGCACCGATTCGCGTGCGAGGACGCCCGGATCGATGCGCTGGAGGCGCTCGGACGGTCCGATGAGGCTCAGGCCCTCCGGTGGAGCTGTTTCGAGCGTTCCCTGTCGGCGCCCCATCTCCGGGCGTATCTGAAGAAACTTCCCGATTTCGACGACATGGAAGCCGAGGAAAAAGCCCTCGACCACGTCCAGCAGTCCCGCAGCCCGATCAGCGCCTTGTCCTTCCTGATAGATTGGCCGGCCCTGGACAGGGCCGCCGCGCTGGCGATCGAACAGGCGTCAAACCTCGAAGGCATCTTCGACCACATCCTGGCCCCGGCCGCCGACGCCCTGGCGGCCAGACATCCGCTCGCCGCGACCCTGGCCCTGAGAGCCATGATCGACTTTGCCATCGGCCAGAGACAGACGATCCACGACGAGCAAGTGGCCCGCCGCCTGCAGGAATGTGCCAGCCTGTCCTCGGCCATCGAAGATTTCGGACGCTTCGAGACGCACGAAGCCTATGAGGCCAGGCTCACGCGGGAGCACGAACGCAAGATTCTGTTTGGTAGCTCGATTGGCTGACAACGGGTCTGTTGCCCGGCGTCGACATCCCCCAATCGCCTTGCAGACAGCACCGATCCGGCATCGCCGCCAATGAGGCCTTCGTACACCGCCTCACACCGCCCACGATGGAACGCGCCGGTGAAAAAGATGTGCCTGGTCTCGATTTTCTCCGCGGTCCTTGCCGCCGGCGCCGCCGTGGCCGCGCCGGACGAAGTCTCGGGCATCCCGTCGATTATCTTCCATTCCCTCGTCGATCTCCAGGCCGCCATCAATCGCTTCGTCCGTGAATACAATGCCGCCAACCCACAACCATTCATCTGGAAAGCACATCCCGATGACATCATCGCCGCACGAAACCGAGGGTTCCAAACGTTGAAATCAATCGCCAACCCACAACCATTCATCTGGAGCGGGAAGCACATCCCGATGACATCATCGCCGCACGAAACCGAGGGTTCCAAACGTTGAAATCAATCCACTAGCGCCAACTTCAGTGTTGCCATCACATCGTCCGCCGTCATTTTGGTGCAGAGCTTCCAAGCAATGATGTAGCGGTAGTCGTCCAGGATGGTCGACAGGTAAAACCAGCCCCAGCCGATGACCTTGAGCGCAGAAGCGCCGGCTCCTGCTCACCCTCAACGTGCGCTTCGACGAAATCTCCGACCCGCGCGGGCTTGCCGCCGACGTCACCAATCTCGGGCTCTGGGGCAACGGCGACGTCCAGCTGGAGGTGGATAACGCCCGCCAGATTCCTTACGCGATGGAGCTCGTGCGACAGGCCTTCGCGGCCAAGCAGCCGGACGGCGCCAAGGGGAGCGAAGGCTAGACGGTCGGCAGGGCACAGATGAGGCCCTGGCCGCCGTCGGCACAGATCATCTCAACCTCGTTTACTCCGTTGTCGTCGCGCTCTCCGGTCTGCTGCCTCCGAACGCGCTGATCATGTCGGTCCTCTTGACGGTCCCGCCCATGTGCTCGTGCTCGGCGCCCATGAACAGGCCGGTGACGAAGCCCTGCTCGTAGTCGTCGCCCTTTCACGTTCTCAAAATAGTTGCCGCTGATCTCGACCTTGTAGTCGATGTTGCGGGTGTGGAACCAGCGATCCGAGTCGTCGGTCGTGTCGGACTCGAATCGGTTCACGAAGTAGATGTCCTCGAAACTCAGGTCCTGCTCGTTGCCGTCGGTTCCCACCGTCGTCAGGTCGACCTCGAGCGCGGCATCCCCTGCGATCGGCGACGGGCCGGAGAAGCCCAGCAGAGCGCCGCTCCACGTGACCGTACCGGTCAGCTCAGTGTTGTCGTGCAGGTCCTCATCCGGCTTGACGCCGCTGGCCCAGGGCTGCGGCAGACCGTTGAAGAGGGCAACGCCGAAGCGCAGGTCCCCATCCTCCGACTCGCCCATGACATGGAAGGCGGTGTCCGACCATTCGCCCCAATCGTTGTAGATCGCGGTTTCCTGGCTCATGTACATGATTTGCAGGATTTCCCGGTCGATCTTGCTGATGACGTGACCGAGATTCGGGATGTACTCGCCGCTCGTGCCCATGATGCTGTCCGGGAACTCAACGCTGTCCACGTGCCCCTGGATGCCGAGCGCGTGCAGGAGCTCGTGGATGATGAGCTTGCGAGGGAAGGTATATTCGGACGTGTCGAGGTCGTCGGGAATATAGAGGATGGCTGAGTGCGTGCGTTCCCGGTTGAGAAGGGCCGCGCAGGCCACCACCCCCTCCCCGCATGTCGTGGTGATCGTGTCGGCCGTCTCGAGACTCACATAGAGCTCGTGCTGGGTGCTGAGCCGCGTGGCGCGGCTGCCCTTGAGCGTGATCTGAAACTCCGGAGGCAGGGCATCGTTCAGGATCTGGACGCTGCTCCACAGGGCCCCCAGGACCCCCACGTTGGCGTCCAGCAAAAGGTCGGGGTCCAAGTACAACTGCGGCGTGCCGGTGAAGGGCTTGAAGTCATGGCCGTCCAGCCCGTACGGATCGGCCCCGTTCTGGGTCGTCAAGTCTTTCTCATAGTCCTGTAGCCGATCCACCCCCACACCGTCGCGAGACGCGCCGATGAAGTGGCGGATTCCGTTCTCCGTCAGGGTGTGGCGCAGGGTCTCCCGCGGCTCCAGGTCCCCGCCGATGTAGTAGAGCGTCGGGGCGTCGCCCCGCAGGGATGGAGTAGGCGTACGAGCCCGTTTCGTATTCCGCGTAGCTGTGGTGCGTCGTCGCCGAATTCGAGTAGTCGAGCGTCGGCTGCGTTTCCGGGGTTGGCGGACCAAGCCCGCCCCCGCCGCATGCGCCGAGCACCAGAAACCCGGCCAGCGCCGGCACGATCAGCTTATTCATAAGTTTTTCCTTCGCTTGGCGGCCTATCCATAAAAGTAGATTACCGAAGCAGTTATGGACAGACCTGAATGTCCAGGAACAATTTTTTGTCCGGGCTGAAGGTGCGAGATGAGGGAGCGCGCACCTGCTGAAGGTGATTTGGGTCGTTTCCAAGCTTGGCTTGACGACGTCATGAGAGCCGCCTGACTCCGCCGAGCGGCGTTTTCTGGCACGGCGGGCACGACAGTCCGACCGCGCCGCTCGACGGCGCGTCTCTGCGCCCCCTGCTATGCGATTACGCCTGCGGGATCATGCGGTGGGCGCGATCAGGATCGCGTCGAGGGCATCCTGCGCGCGGGCGGCATAGTGGCGGTTGGCCTCGGGCAGGTAGCGGAAGCGGCCGCTACAACGCACGATGGCGATGGCCACGTTGGTCAGGCAGGCGAGATTGCGGGGCAGGTGACGCACATACGCCCGGCAGCGGTCTTCGTCGTAGGTGAAGTCGCGCACGTAGTGCAGCCGGTTTTCGATGTGCCAGTGGTTACGGACCAGGGCCAGAAGCTCCTCGGGCCCGGCGCGGTCTGTGCCGAGCGAGGTGAGGCTCCAGGTCACTTCGATGCTGCTCTTGCCGGTCTTGAGGATCTCGCGTTCGATGCGCATCGCCTGGCGGCGCCCGTGGAGGTTCGCGTAGCCGTCCCATTCGGCGCCGGAGAGGTCGACGGCGGCACAGCGGCGGCGCTCGATGCGGCCATGGCCCTTGTCGACGGTTTCGTGCCAGGGCGCGTCGCTGAAGTCGATCGCCTTGAGGTCTTCGAGGATGGTTTCCTGATTGTCCTTGATGGCGCTGATCACGTAGTCGGCGCGGCGCCCGAGCAGGCAGCGCGCCGTCTCGTGCTGGGCGTGCATCGCATCGACGGTGACAATGCGGCCTGCGAGGTCGAGGCTGCTGGAGAGCTCGCGTACGGCCGGGATTTCGTTGCTCTTGCTGTCGACCTCCACCTGCCCGAGGACCATGCCGGAGTCGTGTTCCACCGCCGCGACCATCATCCGGCGCCCGTCTTCGGTCTGCTTCGAGGCACCTCGCAGGTCCTTCCCGTCCATGGCGACAGGCGCATGTGCCGTGCTGTGCTGGCCGGTCCACTGACCGATGGCGTTGTCCAGGGTCTCGGGCGGCAGCGCGGCGAGGATGTTGTGGAAGGTGGTGATTGCGGGCGCGGTGTAGCGCTGCTTGCTCGGGCTCCAGAACGCACCCACTGCCTCGAGCTGCTCCTGGGAGAGCAGGGCGGCGAACTGGGCGAACGCGTTCACACCTCGGTAGCCGGCCAGACGGGCAGTGGACCCATCCAGGAAAAGTGGAGGCGCCCTACACCGTTTGCATTGCTTCTGCCTCGAATTTGACGGGGCTTGTGAAGTCCAGCGTCGAGTGCCGACGGACTGGATTATAGAACCCATCGATGTATCCGGCTATGGCAGTTTCAGCTTGGCTTCTTGACATGAACACAGTCCTCCAGATCGGCACTGTCAACTTAATGGCGGCGGGTGAAAGGCTTTCCCCGATTGCGTTCGTTAAGCGACCGTTGTTGTTGCCCGCCATTCCGCCATGGCTGAGGTGCGAAATCGGCGAAGCGTCCGGCGGGAAATCAGGTGGCGCTGGACGTTGAAGAGATTGTAGACGGCAGCGTGGATGGCGAGGAATCTCTGGGCAGACTTTGGCGATTTGAAGCGCTGCATCTTTCGCTCTCGTCGTCGTACCGGCTGATGGGAGTTTTCGGCTCGATTGTTCTTCCGTAAGCCCTGCTCATGCTCTGCGCAAAGGCCGAGCTTGCGGATCGCTGAGCCGTAGGAACGAAGTTTATCGGTGACGATTGTCGATGGCGCAAAACCCTGCTTCTTCAACAGTTTGCGCATCAACCGAATCGCGGCCTTCGTGTTCCTGCGGGACTGAATCAGGAAATCCAAGACTTCGCCTTCGCTGTCCACGGCACGCCAGAGAAAGTACCGCCTTCCCCGGATCACCACGACCATCTCGTCCAAGTGCCATCGTTCGGTCGGTCGTGGCCGCCGACGTTGAACCCGCCGCGCATATGCCCGGCCGAATTTCAAGACCCATCTTCGAACTGTCTCATACGAGAGGTCGAGACCACGCTCGGCAAGCAGGTCCTCAACGTCCCGATAGCTCAGCGTGAAACGGCAATACAGCCAGACGGCATGCTGGATGATGATCGGCGGAAAGCGGTGACGACGGTAAGATATCTTGCACATTCAGAGACGCTAAAGCACCGGCCGTGCCGAAGCCACGGCGTTAACGTGACAATGCCGACCGCGACCCTCCCGCGCGCCTTGCTCCTCCGAGAGGTCGAGCCTGGCCGGGAGCAGAGCGGCGGATGGATGTCCGGGAGGGTGTTCCCGCCGCTCGCAACCACCGATCTCAGGGGAGACGGCATCATGCAGACAGCCACGGCACCCGGCGCCAGTTCGCGCACTTTTCTCATTCATATGTTCATGCGCGGTCTCGACGATAACCGCTACGTCGTCGAGCGCTACAAATCCACATTCGACGGCGAGATCGTCCGCTGGCCCTGCAAGGGCAAGTCGATGTCCGGCAAACAACCGCGCCAGATCATGTCGCTCAGCGCCGTGCAGCGCATGCGGCCCGAGCGGGACGAGATCATCGTGTGCACCGGCGTGAAGATCGCTTGTTCCGGCATCCAGTATTGGGGATCGGCGGCAACGGGCCTATTCGCGGAGCGTAGGCGCAAGGGGCGCTAAACGGCCTGCCCCCGGGGATGTCCCGCCGGCCACAGATGCCACAGGTCGGCCGGGCGTCCTTCGCCCGGACCACAACCGCGGAAGGGAGGAACATGCCATACAAAGATCCTGAGAAAGAACGTGCATGCGGGCGGCGGCGGTATGAACGCATTACCGCCGACCGGATTACCCGCGGCATGTGTCCGAGGTGCGGGAAGGCGAGGCCCGCGCCCGATCGGACCTTGTGCCGGCACTGCGGCGAAAAACGGCGCAAGGCCGAGCGCGCAAGATGCGCGAAGGCCAAGGCGGCCGGCATTCTTTACGGCGGCAGAGACCCGGAACGGTGCCGCGAGTTTGCGCGCGACAGGGGCAGGCGGCGCGACCGGGCACGGCGGGACGCTCGCACGTGCACGCGCTGCGGTACAAATCCACCCATTGAAGGCGGCGCGGTGTGCGAACCGTGCCGCGTGGCACGGCGTGACAGGGAGCGGGAACAATATGCCACGCGGCGGACCGCCGGTTTGTGCGGCCGGTGCGGCACGCCGGCGCCCAGTGATGCCGCGTATTGCGACCGGTGCGCCGGGAGCGCGGCCAAACGCTCAAGAAAAAAGGCGAAGAATGCAAGAAGCCGACAGCGCTACGTTCAGCGGCGAGTACGAAGGCTTTGTATAGATTGTGCCGCACCGTCCCAGGGCGCGTCCCGGTGTCCTCCGTGCGCCCGCCGGTCCTGGGCGCGTTCGGGCGAGCATCGCGGTCTGCCGGTTCTGCCACCTCGAGTTACTGTCATCGAGATCGCCACCGGCAAGAATCATGGGACATGGGACCAGTGGGAAGATGTAGTGGTCTGCTTGGCCTTCGCCAAGCTTTCCCGGGACCAGGTGGAGCTGATCCCGGATATGTAGAGCACCACCCGGTATCCGGCGCGGGGGCCCGAAAACTCGTAGCCGCGCGCTACGCGCGCTTCCGGGAATTTGCGCCTTGCGCGGCCCACTCCGGCAGGAACCGTCCAAGCCGCCATATTCGGGAAATGCGTCGCGACGTTTCACGTGCTTCCCGATGACTCCCTGGACGACACCAAATATGTGTGCCCGACAACTTGGACCCGGCATGATCCTCCCGCCTCGCGGTGCGGCCCACAGAGTCAAGAGACGGCTAAGCCGGGGTGATTCGGGAGCTGCGCGGAGGGAGCCACTTCCCCCGGCGTCTCCCCCACCCTTCTTTGCACCCATGGAGGCCCACATGCTCGATACGCTCACAATGCCCCGCGGCGAAGACGATTTCAACACAGTGGCTGGGAACCGGCCCGATCCTGGCACGTTCCTGACCGAGGCGCGCACCGGCACACGCGAAGCCGCTGCCCACATGAAGGATCTGGCGGAACGCTTCGCCGAACTGCGGAACGCCATCATGCGTCTGCCCGGCAACCCGTCCTGCGACGACCGCGCCGGGCTCCGCCACCGGCTTCTCCATCTCGAGAACACATTGATGAGCGCGAGGGGCAGCCTCGACGATGCCGTCATCGCCATCATGGACGCCAACGACGCGGCCCTCTGACGACCCGCTCGGCCGCTGCAGGGCAAAGTCGTGCCACGGGTTGCCGCCGGGCGATGCCACCGAACTCTCCGGCCTGCCTCGACCAACGTGCATGAGAGGTTGAGGAAGGCGAAGAGAAGGGCGACGCGCCCAAGGTAAAAGAGAGTTCCCTCCGGGCTGCGTCTCAACCCTATCAAGCGGAGATGCAAAATGTTCGATCGCATTCATAGCTCGACCGAGTCCAACGACACCCTTTTCGATCCCGGCAGCACAGGAGATGCCGATCCCGGCTTCGCCGCACCGCTTCCCGACGCCGGGGCGCTGCTGGCCGCGGTCGGAATGCCTGCCCACGCGATCCGCGAGGTTCTCGGCTCCCGGACCTACACCGGTGCGGACGGCTGAATAGAGGAAGAGGGGGGGGCTTAGAGAAGTGTGAAGGGGGAAGGGTCGAGAGAGGCCTGACCCCGTTCGCTAACCCGATGTCATAACCCGGATCATAGGAGATTGATCATGTTCGGACTGAATAACGCCCAGTTGATCGGACGCCTCGGCGCCGACGCTACCATCAGCCACCTCACCAACGGCGGCCGCGTCGCCAACGTCTCGATCGCCACCGACGAAAGCTACCTCGATAAAAATTCGGGCGACAAGGTGGACCGCACCGAGTGGCACCGCATCGTCACCTTCCAGGACGGCCTGGTGGAAATGATGGAGAAGCACGCGAAGAAGGGCCGCCTGGTCTACGTCTCGGGCAAGCTGCAGACCCGCAAGTGGCGCAAGGACGGCGAGGACAGCGACCGCTTCTCGACCGAGATCCTGCTGGTCCCCGGCGGCAGAGTCCAGTTCCTGGATAAGCCGAACGGAAACGGCGCACCGGCGAAGAACGGCGAGACCATGCCTTCCGCCGAAACCGCCGCGACGTTGGATGACAGCGAAATTCCGTTCTAATCGGGCTTCCTCCCTCCCGCATAGAGAATATGTACCGGCGCGGCGGCGTAAAATTGCACCAAGGGCTTCGGCGGTAGCTTGTCCCGGTAGCCCACAGGAGGGACCCGCGCGCGGGGCGACGCGCCCTCCGCGCGGCTGGCGGCGGCCCGCGCGTGGGAGGTCCCTGTGGGCCCACGGGGGCAAGCGGGGGGTTATTCGGACGGGCGTCGTCGGGATCGGCTCTGCTTGAGCCGATAGCTCTCGGCGTTCATCTCCAGGATATGAACATGGTGGGTGATGCGGTCGAGCAGGGCGCCGGTGAGGCGCTCGCTGGCGAAGACGGAGGTCCATTCCTGGAAGGGCAGGTTCGAGGTGACGATTGTGGCGCCGTTTTCGTAGCGCCGGCTGAAGACGTCGAACAGCAGCTCGCTTCCGGTCTGCGACAGGGGCACGTATCCGAGTTCGTCGACGATCAGGAGGCTGACCTTGGCGAGCTGGGCCTGGAGGCGGAGCAGTCTCTTCTCGTCGCGCGCCTCGATCAGCTCGTGGACCAGCTGGGAGGCGGTGGCGAAGCGGACGCTGAGGCCCTTCTGGCAGGCGGCGAGGCCGAGGGCGAGGGCGATATGAGTCTTGCCGACGCCTGATGGGCCCAACAGGATCACGTTCTCGCGACGGTCGATGTAATCGCCGCGCGCGAGATCCAGCACCAACATCTTGTTGAGGCTGGGGATGGCCTTGAAGTCGAAGCTCTCGAGCTGTTTGACGACGGGGAACCCGGCTTGCCTGATGCGCCGCTCGACCAGCCGGCGCTCGCGGTCGATCAGCTCCAGCTCCACCAGACGGGCCAGGAACTGGACATGATCCAGGCCCTCGGCCGCGCACTGTTGGGCGACTTTCTCGTATTCCCGCAGGAAGGTGGGCAGCTTCAGCCTCTTCAGGTGATGCTCGAGCAGGATGCGGGGGGCCTCAGCCATGGCCGGCGGCCAGCAGGGTGGCGTAGTCGGCGCTGCGGGTGGCGGCGACGAAGGGCTGGGGCAAATGCGGATAGCGCGACAGATCCAGATGCGCCGGCCGCTTCTCGATGCGGGCCAGCAGCAGGTGCTTGACGGCGTCGAAGCCGATCACGCGCCGCTTCACCGCGTCACGCACCGCTTCCGTCACCTGGCGTTCCGGAAAGTCCTCCAGCAGGCGCAGCACCTGGATGTACTCGCGCTTGCCGCGCGGGCCCAAGCGCGCTTCGAGGAGACGGCGCAACGTATCGAAGGCCGGATCGAGCTTCCATCCGCGCAGCGGCGCCGCCTGGTCCAGGGCGCCCGGCTTCTTCTCCAGCAGCGAAAGATAGTGCAATGGGTCGTAGACGACGTCGCCGCGGACATAGGAGCGCCGATGGCGAGCGACGATCTCGGCGCCGAGCGCGATCTCGACCCGATCGACATAGCCCTTGACCATGACCTTCTTGTGGGCGTGCATCGTCGGCGCCGAGTAATCCACCAGCCGGTAGCGCACCAGGGCCGTCGACGAGACCTGGCCGGGCATGTGCTCGCAGGCCTCGAAGGGAGAAGCCGGCAGCGTGCGTAGGGCTTCCAGGTCGGCCAGCAGCGCCACCGCCTGCTCGCCTTCCTCCAGCGCATCGAGGCGCTCCAGGCAGCGCGCCATCAGCCGCTCGTTCAGAGTATCGAGGTCGTGCAGCTTCGGGATCGGCACCATGAACTTGCGCCGCGCCGTCTTCACCAGGGCCTCGACCTTGCCCTTGTCGTTGCCCTTGCCGGGCCGGCCGAAGCGGTCGCGGAACAGATAATGCGATTGCAGATGCGAAAACGCCTGGGTGCGCCGCCGCGTGCCGTCGCCCAGGATCCGCGCCACCGCAAGGGTGGTGTTGTCGTACAGGATCGATCGGGGGATACCGCCGAGGAAGGCGAAGGCGCTGACATGACCGTCCAGGAAGGCCTCCGTCGTCTCCCTCGGATAGGCCTTGACGAACCAGACGTTCGAATGGGGCAGGATCAGGCAGAAGAAGGCGACCTTCTCCCGACAGCCCCGCAGCTCGACCACCGCCTCGCCGAAGTCGACCTGGGCATGGCCCGGCGGGTGATGCAGCGGCACGAAGGCCTCGCGCGTCGACTGCCGCCGGGAACGGACATAGTCCTTCACGATCGTGTAGCCGCCGGAAAACCCGTGCTCGTCCCGCAGACGCTCGAAAATCCGATGCGCCGTGTGCCGCTGCTTGCGCGGCACGTCCGGATCCGTGTCCGCCTCCAGGATCGCGTCGACGATGCCGGTGAACCCGTCCAGCTTCGGCCGCCGTACCGGCTTCGTCCGGCGATATCCCGGCGGCGCCGCATAGCTCAGCATCTTCTTCACAGTCCGGCGGTCGATGCCGAACCGCCGCCCCGCCTCGTGGTGGCTCAACCCCTCATCGACAACCGCCAGCCGAACCGCCGCATAGAGCTCCACGCCGTACATCCCCCGCCCCTCGCCAAAACAGACAAGGGACCATAGCTGGCGCATTTTTGCGCCGCCGCGACCGGACCGCCCGGCCGCCTCGCGTGGGGCATCTTTGCTCCGCCGTTCCGCCAAGGAATACCAGAATTGTCTGTACTTCTTCGCGAGGGACGGGTGTACGGGGATGGCCGTCTTCGGTAACACCAAATATTTCGACAGGTATTGGCGGTGGGTAGCGGACGAAGGCTGACAGGAGGCCAAGAACTTGTAAGTGAAACTCCTTTGGATAGTCCCGCGCTAGTCGGCAGAGGCCATCAATGCCCCCTAATCGCACCGGGAGAAGCTCACTTCCGAGCATCGCGGCCGCCTTTTGGTAGCGCTCCTCCAGGAGACTCCGCCGGGCGGTGTCCGCCTGCTCTTGAGCAACAATGCTGCGCCATACCGCTAATATAAGGGCGACTAGTGCCGCAATGACTAAACCGACGTTACGGATTATTGCGCTTGGGGCATCCTGCTGGGACAGCCAGTCCCAGTGGTAGCCAGACAGGAATACGCCCAGCAAAACCACGGCAACCACCGAAACAACGACCCAAGAGCCGCGTGACTTTGCAGAGCGCACTAGCCAATCACACATAGCCCTTCCGTGTTGCCTCCCGTCTCACCCGTCCACCGCCGAGCTCCGCCGACCGAACAGGCCCCGCCACGTGAGGTGTTTGTGCCACGTCGGCCTCGGTGAATGTGGAAATGATAGCGGCTCACTCAAGGATTTTCCGGCGCCTGGTAAACACACTCACAGGTCTCACCCGGCTGTCCCATAAACCATACGCGTCGAAACAGGTGGCGATCATTTTCGAAAAAGAGTCGTATCTCTGGAATAATGACATCAGGAGGTAAAACGATTCGTCCATCTGTGTAAAACAGTAATTCCACTGGATAATTTGTTCGATATTTCTTGTTTCTAGTCTTTATCGCGATGTCTTGGACAGCATATCCAAGCCGTAGAAACTTAGGTTCGACATCATTAGTCTTCCGTAAATCAGACACGACTTTCGCTATAGGCTCGTCGCACATTTCCTTTATTTCGAACGCCACATGGCCTTTGTCAGTCACCTGACACAAGATGTCCGGTTCCGGAGGCTCACGTTTCCCAATTGAATTGGGAACAATAGGTAAACCAGATCGCTCAGCGAACTCTTGGAACACAC
This sequence comes from Alphaproteobacteria bacterium, assembly GCA_965226045.1. Classification (GTDB taxonomy): domain Bacteria; phylum Pseudomonadota; class Alphaproteobacteria; order VGEJ01; family VGEJ01; genus CBDDBU01. The sequence goes on along the minus strand of CBDDBU010000022.1, from coordinate 142,569 downwards.
TAACTTCCCGTGTCGATTTCTGCAGACTATCGGGCATCAATTTTCCTTTGCAAGATAGGCACCAATGGCCTCATTTAGACGTTGTCACATGGTCCCCTATCCCGCTAGCGCCCCTTGTGATGCTGGCGCTTCACCCGACATTCCCCAGATGACATCCAAATTCGCGGAAATCGTACCACGGCCCCATCTCCAAGGGATCTCTGTTCCCATTGCAGCCATCCGATGACATGATTTTGGTAATCGGCCAGCGCGTGGAAGGCCATTTGGTCGTTTCTCTTGCCATCCAGACACACCTCTCGTGTCGCAATCTCCTTGCCGTCGATTCCCTCGGCCTACGCCGGAGCGGGTCTTCGTCGTAGATCATCAATCAGGCTCAAGATTTTCTGGAACAAGCTTCTTGGGACTGCAACCTCGGCCAATTGAAATGTGACGTACCGGCCATGGCTGACAACTTTCGCACCGATCTTGACCAGCTTCTCCCTCAGCGTCGTCAGCGACCATTGCTCCACGGCATCGGGCAACGCCAGGGTACGCATGAAGTTGCCGAGGTTATAGGCGAGTGCATGCAGCTGGAGCCGGACGGCATTGTTGCGTAACGAACGGCATGACAGCCGCGTCCACTTGATGGCGTTCTTGCCTTCCTTGATCCATTGCTCGGCAGTGCCGCGCTGATTGTAGAACGCAACAACCCGCTCGGCAGGACGGCTCAGGTTGGTGACGATGAAGCCGACGCGGGGATACAGTTCCCCTGAGTGCCACTCCACCTTGGCGACGACCCGGCGGGGCTCCGTCCAGCTACCGGCCCGATAGCTGAAGTTCGCGTAATACCGACGAACTTCCTTCGGCGGCCGACCGACGGGGCGCTTGAGCAGGTGCGCGATGCTGTCGTGCAGCACCTTGTTGGCCGGAAGCCGGATGGCGTACTTGAAGCCTTCCGCTTCCAGAAACTCATAAACCTCGGGCGAGGCGAAGGCGGCGTCACCACGGAAATAACGCCGGAGTGTCTTGTTCCGGTATCGAGCGACCACCGGGTCCAACACATCGCGCCATTTATGGGCGCTGTGCACGTTGCCCGGACGCAGGGCGCTTTCACCATGCGCAAGGCTGCGCACGACTTGGAAACAAAATGGTGCCTATGTGGTACCTGAACAAAACAGGGTTCTGTGCTACAAAAGAAAATCCCCGCTAAACTCTTGGAATAGCGGGGATTATTTGGTTGCGGGGGTTGGATTTGAACCAACGACCTTCAGGTTATGAGGTAGATTGTCTGTTGTGGTCAGGAGGACCCTGGAGATGCCCTGAGTATACAATTCGTTGATTTTTCAACAGTTTTCTTCTGCCCTTGTGGACATAAGATGCCTGGAGTACCCTGGAAATGCAAGGAGAAAAATTCCGATCGCATTCCGAGGGGTCCTATGCCCAGGCTGTCCAAGCGCCACATCGACGCCCTCCCCGCCCGTGACAAGGAGTACTTCGTCTGGGACAACCAGTTGAAGGGGTTCGGCGCGCGGGTCTATCCCAACGGCAACAAACGCTACGTCGCCCAGACCTTCCGCCGGGGGAAGACCATCCGCGTCCAGATCGGTCGCCACGGCGCCCTGCCCTTCGAGGAAGCCAAGGCGCGGGCGCGCAAGATCATCGCCGACATCGACGACGGCAGGAACCCCAACCGGGAGAAGGAGGCCGAGCGCCTGTCACCCACGGTGGCGCAACTGGCCGAGCGGTTCCTGGAGGAATATGTCCCCGTCCACTGCAAGCCGCGAACCCGTGTGGAGTACGTGCATGCGGTGAAGCGCTACATCTTGCCGGCGCTGGGAGAAATCAGGGTGGTGGCGCTGGCGCGCGACGATGTTGCGGCGCTGCACCACGGGATACGCGACAAGCCCTACCAAGCCAACCGGACGCTGGGCGTAGTGTCCAAGATGATGAATCTGGCCGAGGCCTGGGGCCTGCGGCCGGACCGCTCCAATCCCTGCTACCACATCCGCAAGTACAAGGAGCGCAAGCGCGAGCGGTTCCTGACGGCGGAAGAGCTGGCGCGTCTGGGCGGGGCCTTGGACGAGGAGGAGTCCTTTGCCCCTTCGGCGGTGACGGCGTTCCGGCTGCTGCTCTATACCGGGGCGCGTCTGATGGAGATTCAGACCCTGAAGTGGGAGCATATCCGGGGAGACCGCATCCACCTGCCTGATTCCAAGACCGGCGCCAAGACGATCCCCCTCAACCGGCCTGCGCTCGAGGTGCTGGCTACTGCCAAGCGGGTCGAGGGTAATCCCTATGTCATCACCGGGACCGCCGAAGGCGCGCATCTGACCGATCTGCAGAAGCCGTGGCGGCGGGTGCGCAAGGCGGCCGAGCTCGGCGATGTGCGCATCCACGATCTCCGACACACGTTTGCCTCGGAGGCGGTGATGGGGGGCGAGAGCTTGCCGATGGTTGGGAGAATCCTCGGCCACACCCAAGCCCAGACCACCGCGCGCTACGCCCATCTCGCCGACGATCCACTGCAGAAGGCCTCGGAGCGTATCGCATCCTCTCTCAAGCAGGCCATGGACGGATAGGGCGCCGGGCGCTCCAGTTCCAATAGTCGCCGAAGGTGGTGGGCTGAAGTAAACACATCAGCCAAGCAAGGGAACCTTCACTTTGCCCATCATGTCTCGCAGCGTGCTCCACGGACCAACTATTACGCTGCGGGAGTTCGGGCGACATGACCCCATACGATACCAACGCTGCTTGGCGGCTACGAGCCGCGAGCGCTCAGATGAGGCATTAAGGCGATGAGGATAGCGCCGGCTCAGTCTCGCTTGCGTCGCGTCTCGGGTACGGACCCGCTCCGTCGCCGGATGGTTCCGGACCGGCTGTAGGCGAAGGCGGCGCTGTGCGGCGATTGAAACAGCGTGACGCCGCGCCGTTTCAGAAACGGGGTCAGGGCAAGCCCGGCGGCAAAACCACCCAGATGGGCAAGGATTGCAATGCCCCCCTGGGCCTGGATCGCCGCCGGCAGAGCAATAATCTGTTCGACGAACCACAGGCCGAGCACCACGAAGGCAGGCACACTGATCGTGCCGATGAAGATGAAGAACCAATAAAATACGCGGATGTTGGCGCGGGGCCAGATCAGGATATAGGCAGCGATCACGCCGCTAATCGCACCGGAAGCACCGACCAAGGGAACTTGGCTGGCCGGATTCAACCCTGCATGGGCGAGCGTCCCAACGCAGCCGCAGATCAAGTAGAAGAGCAGGTAGCGGAACCGCCCCATGGCATCCTCGACGTTGTCACCGTAAAGCCACAGAAACCACATGTTGCCGACAAGGTGCATCAGCCCGCCATGCGAGAACATACTGGTGAACAGCGTGGCCGTAGAGGGAACCCGCGCCAGTTCGCTGACTAATTCGGCCTCTCCGAAAAACACAGCTGGAATGAAGCCGAAGCTCAGCGCATAGGCTTGGCCTTCATACGGTCCCAGCGGGAGTTGAACCAGCACATAAACCGCCGTGCTGATGCCGATGATGGCGAGCGTTGCCAGTGGTAGACCGTGATGGCGAGGGTTGTCGTCTCGATAGGGAAAGAACACGTGGTTGACCTGCTCCCATTCGTTGGGGAATTTTATACGATAGTGCCTTGAGGGGATTCAGGCCGAGTCGCCATATCGTGCCATAGGGAGGAGATCATATGGCACAGAAGCAGATGCTCATGGTTATGAAGCGCCTGCTGCCAGCGCTCCTGGCCGTGGTGGTGGTGCTGTCGCTGTCGTTCGTCCACGTTGGGCTTGGCGCGGACAGGGAGGGTGTCGGGTTCAAGATCACGCTCGGGAGCGGGAAGCACCCAGTCTCAAGCGAGTTTTACTCTTACAAGCAGGACGGCCCCTGGCGCGACGAAGTGACCTGGGGCAACGGCGGTCATCCGTTGTCGCGGCGGCAGCACAGGTACGATCCGTTTCCCAACGACCGGAGGTTCGATCCACTGCCAGGGCCCGTCGACGATCCGTTTTCATTGCGGTGTCGGCCGTAACGAAGAAGCTATGGCCGGACCACGACCGGCATGGCCGCTCGGCACTATCCGATATAAATCCCTGAATAAAGTGACGCACGGTCAGTAGCGGTGGCCTGTTAGGCTCTCACTCATGTCCCACAGTCGCCGACCGACTTCCTCATCGTGAGAGGCGGGTGAACTCGCAGTCGCGCGGCACTCGTCGAAATAGCGGCCAGACACGCCCGCTACATCGGCGCTCGTCGCAAGATGGACACTGGTGCGTGCGCCGGCCTCGGTGTCGATCGCTGACAACCGCATCGCAGCTTTTAGCGCCGCGACGAAGAGCCAGCCATTGTTGTGGCCGAACCTGCTGGCGACGAAACCGGGGTGTAGGCAGTTCACCGTGACCGACCTATCCACTAGCAGCGCCGCGAGGCGATAGGTGAAGAGAATGTTGGCGAGCTTACTCCGCCGGTAGGTGCGCCAACCGCTATAGCGCTTCCTCCCTTGCGGGTCCTCCAGGTCCATCCGCGCGCCGCGATGGGCCTCGGAGGCGACATTGACGATGCGCCCGCCGCCGTTCGCCTGCAGACGCTCTAGCAACAGCCCGGTCAGCAGAAAATAGCCTAGATGGTTGAGCGCGAAAGTCATCTCGATCCCGTCGACGCTCTCGCGACGGTCGGTGAAAACGGCGCCCACGTTGTTGACGAGAACATCGATCGCCGCGCTGCCCGCGGTAAGGCGCTCCACCAGTGCTCGGATCTCGGCTTGGCTAGAGAGATCGGCCTGCTCGAAGCGCACCCGGCCGTTGCGCGAAGGCCGCCGGATCGCCTCGCAGACCTCCGCGCCCTTGTCCGCGGTCCGCCCGACGAGTACGACTTCGGCCCCCCTCTCCGCCAGTACCCGTGCCGTGACTCGGCCGATTCCGTCCGTGGCGCCGGTGACGATGCACAGCTTGCCGTCCATCACCCGTCCCTTCTTCGACCGTTCCTGACGACGACCCTACATCGGACAACCATTCGAAGGCTCTTGCTTCGATCGATTTCTTCGTCTTGCCGACCGCCACGTTCCGGCTTCTCATGGTCTTCATCGTTTTGCACCACGAACGCAGGTAGAGCGTTCACTTTGGCGTGACGGCACACCCGACGGCAGCATGGGTGGTGGGAATCGCGTCGGTTGTCATCGGCGTGACGGGCCGCTATTGGGCATGATTCACCGAGCTCTTGCGCCAGACCGTGGCGAGCCACGGCTGCTGCGCCCGCGGCCGGCTCGGCGGGCGATAATAGTGGTGTAGTTCCAGAAAGCCCGCGGCGGTGACGTAGGCGCGCCACGTTTGGAGATCATGGAAGCAGCCGTAGCGCCCACCGGCCCAGCCTTCCTCGTTGTCGCCCCGCGGGTTCGAGCAGAACAGGACACCGCTGGGCTTGAGGGTCGCGGCGAGGTCGCCAAGGACCCGGGCCAGCTGGCTGCTCGGCACGTGGAACAGCGAGGCATTTGCGAAGATCCCGCCGAAGCGGGCGGATGGCAGGTCAAGCGCGAGAAAGTCTTGGTGCAGCACCTCACAATCCGTCTTGGCGCGCGCCATGGCGGCGAGCTCGGCCGATCCGTCGAGGCCGACCGCCTCGTGGCCGAGCGCGGTGAACCGGCGGAGATCCCGGCCGGGCCCGCAGCCTAGATCGAGAATGATGTGGGGCGCCGCGCCTTCGATTGCTTCGAGCAGGGCCGCGATGTTCTGGCTGACGTCGTGGTCGGCCGTGCCGCGACGGTAAGCCGCTGCCATACGGTCATATTCCGCGATGGTAATGGCCGCGACTTTTTGCGCCTGCACCGCGTTTTGCACCGGAGTGGGCTCGCTCATCGCGCGAGAATGCCATCGGGGATCGGCGAGCACCACCGATGTTGCATCACCTCGACCAAAGCGCCCTCCTTGCAGCGTGGCGGCGGATGGGTCGCCTTGTCCATGATCTCCAGATCGCGCAACCACGGGCCTCCCTGTCCAGCCAGGGGTCCGTCGTCTCGTCGCGCCGGACGGCCCAGTTGACGACAGCCATGGCGCCCGTGATCATGAGGCACTTGAGATCGCGCTGGCCCATCTTCGATATCCTGCCGAGCCGCGGTTTGCCTCCTCGATCTTGAGCAGCAGATCTGCCAGCGCATTCTCATCGGGAACGAAGACGCGACCCGGCGATCCCGGTTCGTGGGCAAGAGCTTCGAATGAAAGCGTCCGTGCAGTCGAAACCGGCCGAACGGAAGACCGACCCGACCAGAACTCATGCACGGCAAGAACGACCAGCTCAAGGGCGATGATCTCGCGAAGCCGGTGGAAATAGAAAGCCTCCGTCTTGCGCTGCACACCACATAGACGCGCTGCCGTTCGTGCTGTCGTGCCGGCAACAAAATGCGCGATCAAACGATCCTGTTCTCTGATAACTTCCAAACTTGGTTGTCTGGGACAGCCACGTTTTCTGTTTCCAGAATCCCTGGGTTATGACGTCAAATGCCCGCTCATCGCGCATCCATTGGCGATATCTGATGCAAGGACTTCGAAAGCCGGCTGTAACCGCACGTTAGCCGCTGTTCCACGACCAGGAACCCCGCCCGTGTACGATTCGCCGAAAACCTTGGCTGTGTTCGGGGTGTAGTTTCGACTCCCTTCAACGCAAAGACTCTCCACCTGGCATGCGGATTCATACGCGCTGGTGCGCCCGCATATCGCGAGGGTGCAGATCGGCGATTAGCGGCAGAACGGCCAGACTTGATACCAGGAGTCGCACCGAAAGCGGGATTCACAGCGCGCAAGCTGCGCTCTGTAACGATCCGCCGTCGCAGCGACCCGCCGGGCGGCACTCTGCACCTTCGGTTTGTCCCTCCAGGTGCCCCGCCGATAACCGCCCTGTCCTTCGTGGTAAGCGAGGTAGAGGCGCTGCGCGTCGGTGAGGGGTATGCCGAGCTGACGCCTAGTTCGGTGGTTGTACCAGCCGATGAAGTCCAGGGCATCTTCCATGTCGCCGCGGCTGCGGAACAGACGTCCCCGCTCCGCTTGGTATTCGTTCCAGACCGGATCCTGTGCCTGCGCATAACCCTTGGCAGAAGACGGACGGCCGAGCGGTATGAACCAGAGCCATTGGCGCGGCGGCCGGGCATCGCCCCGGTAACTCGATTCGTGGCGCACGAACGACATCTGCACGTGGATCGGTGTTCCCCAGCGGCTTGCGGACTTCCACGCATAGTCATACCAGTCGGGGTACTGCTGGAACACCTCGCAGATATCCGCCTGTCGTGTCGGCGGCGATGCGGTGCCACAACCAGCGAGCGGTATCAATGCGGCCAACAACATGGCCGCGACCAATTTGGGCGAATCGCAGATCCCTGTCCGCAAGCCGGACAGCCGGAAAGACAATCGCACTAGCTGCTGCATGCGGTCCTCTTACTGATTCCCCCCGCCTCAAATTCTTCCTCGGCGCCCGGGCGATCGCCCACGCCGGCCAATCACAACATTCTATATTGGTGACGCGTGCATTGAGGCGCATCACAAACTTCCGCTAGCTGACATGCAGCCCGGACACAATACGCAACTAGAGAACCTAATGTGCCTGTGCGCAAACTGTTACCGGATCATTCATCGCGAACTTCGGAATGCTGAGTGATAAGCCTAGTGCCTGTGAGGTGACCTGGCCTGGACGCCTGCAGGCTCGGTCTCGAACGTGTCGGTGATGACATCGAGGGTCAGCGAACACTCGCTGCACAGGATATTGACTTTGAACAGACCCCACGTTAACGCCGGAGCAAAGATGCCCCACGCGAGGCGGCCGGGCGGTCCGGTTCGCGGCGGCGCAAAAATGCGCCAGCTATGGTCCCTTGTCTGTTTTGGCGAGGGGCGGGGGATGTACGGCGTGGAGCTCTATGCGGCGGTTCGGCTGGCGGTTGTCGATGAGGGGTTGAGCCACCACGAGGCGGGGCGGCGGTTCGGCATCGACCGCCGGACTGTGAAGAAGATGCTGAGCTATGCGGCGCCGCCGGGATATCGCGGACGAAGCCGGTACGGCGGCCGAAGATGGACGGGTTCACCGGCATCGTCGACGCGATCCTGGAGGCGGACACGGATCCGGACGTGCCGCGCAAGCAGCGGCACACGGCGCATTCGGATTTTCGAGCGTCTGCGGGACGAGCACGGGGTTTCCGGCGGCTACACGATCGTGAAGGACTATGTCCGTTCCCGGCGGCAGTCGACGCGCGAGGCCTTCGTGCCGCTGCATCACCCGCCGGGCCATGCCCAGGTCGACTTCGGCGAGATCGGTGGTCGAGCTGCGGGGCTGTCGGGAGAAGGTCGCCTTCTTCTGCCTGATCCTGCCCCATTCGAACGTCTGGTTCGTCAAGGCCTATCCGAGGGAGACGACGGAGGCCTTCCTGGACGGTCATGTCAGCGCCTTCGCCTTCCTCGGCGGTATCCCCCGATCGATCCTGTACGACAACACCACCCTTGCGGTGGCGCGGATCCTGGGCGACGGCACGCGGCGGCGCACCCAGGCGTTTTCGCATCTGCAATCGCATTATCTGTTCCGCGACCGCTTCGGCCGGCCCGGCAAGGGCCGACAAGGGCAAGGTCGAGGCCCTGGTGAAGACTCGCGGCGCAAGTTCATGGTGCCGATCCCGAAGCTGCACGACCTCGATACCTGAACGAGCGGCGATGGCGCGCTGCGGAGCGCCTCGATGCGCTGGAGGAAGGCGAGCAGGCGGTGGCGCTGCTGGCCACCTGCCGATACGCACGCGCTGCCGGCTTCTCCCTTCGAGGCCTCGAGCACATGCCCGGCCAGGTCTCGTCGACGGCCCTGGCGCGCTACCGGCTGGTGGATTACTCGGCGCCGACGATGCACGCCCACGCGGTCATGGTCCTATGGATCGGGTCGAGATCGCGCTCGGCGCCGAGATCGTCGCCGCCATCGGCAACGCTCCTATGTCCGCGGCGACGTCGTCTACGACCCATTGCACTATCTTTCGCTGCTGGAGATTCGAAGCCGGGCGCCCTGGACCAGGCGGCGCCAAGCTCGCGGATGGAAGCTCGATCCGGCCTTCGATGCTGTGCGCCGTCTCCTCGAAGCGCGCTGATGGCGGCCCGCGCGGCAAGCGCTGAAGTACAGGCCAGGTGCTGCGCCTGCTGGAGGACTTTTTACGGAACGCCAGACGTGGTACGGAAGCGGATGCGTGACGCGGTGCCTCCAGCGGCGCGTGATCGGCTTCGACGCCGTCAAGCACCTGCTGCTGGCCCGCATCGAGAAGCGGCCGGCGCATCTGGATCTGTCGCGCTATCCGCATTTGCCCCAGCCCTTCGTCGCCGCCACCCGCAGCGCCGACTACGCCACCCTGCTTCGGCCGCCGGCCATGGCTGAGGCCCCCCGCATCCTGCTCGAGCATCACCTGAAGAGGCTGAAGCTGCCCACCTTCCTGCGGGAATACGGGTCGAAAGTCGCCCAACAGTGCGCGGCCGAGGGCCTGGATCATGTCCAGTTCCTGGCCCGTCTGGTGGAGCCTGGAGCTGATCGACCGCGAGCGCCGGCTGGTCGAGCGGCGCATCAGGCAAGCCGGGTTCCCCGTCGTCAAACAGCTCGAGAGCTTCGCTTCGCCATCCCCAGCCTCAACAAGATGTTGGTGCTGGATCTCGCGCGCGGCGATTACATCGACCGTCGCGAGAACGTGATCAGTTGGGCCCATCAGGCGTCGGCAAGACTCATATCGCCCTCGCCTCGAGCGGCGCCGCCTGCCAGAAAGGGCGCCGCTTCGCCACCGCCTCCCAGCTGGTCCACGAGCTGATCGAGGCGCGCGACGAGAAGAGACTGCTCCGCCTCCAGGCCCAGCTCGCCAAGGTCAGCCTCCTGATCGTCGACGAACTCGGATACGTTGTCGCAGCCGGAAGCGAGCTGTTCGACGTCTTCAGCCGGCGGTCAGTGACCTACGAAAACGGCGCCACAATCGTCACCTCGAACCTGCCCTTCCAGGAATGGACCTCCGTCTTCGCCAGCGAGCGCCTCACCGGCGCCCTGCTCGACCGCATCACCCACCATGTTCATATCCTGGAGATGAACGCCGAGAGCCTCGGCTCAATCAGAGCCGATCCCGACGAAGCCCGTCCGAATCCCCCCGCTTGCCCCCGTGGGCCCACAGGGACCTCCCACGCGCGGGCCGCCGCCAGCCGCGCGGAGGGCGCCTCGCCCCGCGCGCGGGTCCCTCCTGAACTACCGGGACAAGCTACCGCCGATTGACAATTTTACGCCGCCGCGCCGGTACATATTCTCTCCGCCGTTGACACAGACCCACGCGCCGACCCAACGATATAAGACTATTTGACGTCTGTTGTTGTAGTTCCAGGATCCGGCATGATGTGAACCGTTACTCCTGAAGTCTAGGCTTGATGGGTTGGATGGCACTTTTTACGCAAAGCGCCAGACGGTGGTAGGAAGCGAGATTTTCCTGCCTTTGTTTGACGTTCTTATGGTCTACAAGGACGGAGGTGATGGCGGCGAGTCGAAAGTGGCTGTTCAAGAATAAGCTTCGAGCCAGGGCCTTTGGCTGGCGCGGGTCAAAACTTGCGATCAGCCGACTCAAGGAAGCAGCCTCCGAGATCAGGTCGGCGCGAAATCCGACCCAGTCGCCGCGGGAGAAGGCACGGTGTCGCTGATGGAGCGTATCTGGCCTGCCTTCCAGGATATCGACACCTCGTCTGGAGCCTTGGGAACGGCGGTTGCCCGGACCTTGAGCGAGCTAATTCCGATCCTGGCCGACGCGCCGGCCGATCATGCGACTAGAAGCAGGTGGCTCGAACGTTTGTTCGAGGCGGTCCAGAACGATGGCGTCGAATATCTGGGACCGGTCGAAGAGCGCTGGGGCGAGATCTCCCACTATCCGGATTTGATCAATGAATATGCGGATCGCCTCATCGAGATGGTGCGCCGCGCCTGGTCCGATCATCAAAGCTTTCAGCATGTGACAGGGACCTCGATTTGCTTGTCATGCCTGCTTGAAGCGGGCCGCTACGATGAGCTTCAGGAGCTGCTCGCGACACGAAGGACAAAGTTCTGGTCCTGGCACCGGTTCGGAGCGGAGGCATTGGTCCGCCAAGGTCTGTGGGAAGCCGCTATCGCATTTGCTGAAGGCGTGCGCGACACCTCGAATTCCCGTTATGGGGATAATTCCATCGACTGTTTTTGTGAGGGACTTCTGATCCTGCACGGCCGCACCGATGAAGCTTATCGAAAGTATGGATTGCAGGCCACGCGCGGGACGACCAATCTCGCCATCTACCGCGCACTGGCACGGCAATATCCCGATCTCGACCGCCGTCAAATACTTCTCGATCTGATTGAGAGCCGTGGTGACAAGGGCAAATGGTTCGCAGCCGCGAAGGATGAGGGGTTTCTCGATATCGCCCTCGAATGCGCTGGAACCCACGGAGCGGACCCCTCGACGTTGGTTCGCGCAGCTCGAGATTTCGGCGAAGCTGAGCCTCGGTTCGCTGCCTCGGTCGCATTGATGGCGATCGGGCAACTGCTGGGAGGCGGTGGTTACAATCCGCCCCTATCGGATGCTGAAGGGGCTGTTGCATACCTGTTTACGGCTGCGCAGCGTATTGGCGCGACAGGATGGGCGCACCAGGAGCTGGCCAGACTGGGGCAAGAGCCCTGCAGTCCTGGGCGAGAATTGTTCCAGGATACGGTGCGGGCGGCACTGTTCCATCACGATGGAATTAACTCCGCCGATTGACTGGCGCGGCAGTGGGTAGACGTTTGCGGCAATATATGGTGTCGCGGGCGTCTGGAAACGAGAGGTATAGGAAATGGCTATCGATGAAACCGGGCTCACCAAAGGTTTGGTGAGAAAATTGAATGCGCTTCGGAAATCTGTCGGTGACGAGCTCGCCGAAGAAGTCTTCGCAAAGTGGCTAGAGCGCGAGGCAACCTCACAAGCCAAAGAAAAACCCGATCCTGTGGCGATGAAGATCGTCGAGACTCTCGCAGGCTTTGAGAATGACCCGAGGTTCAATCTCGGCAATCATGGTTACACACTGCGCCGCGCCAAAGGCAAGGGCGCATCGGGCTTCATCGTATACAAGAATCACTAGTGTCCGGTTAAAAATCGAATAAATTCAATTGGTTGGTTATTTGCGAAGCGTTGCATCTGTTTTCGTCTCCCGCAAGTGCTTGATGTATGGGCATTTTCTCGAAGAGGGTCACCGAGAGGATCTGTAACAAAGTGTAGAGCGAGGCGTCCAGGTCGAGGCGCTTCTTGACGATGGCGACGAGGACGTAGACCGAGACGGCAATCCAGATCTGCGTCTTCACCGCGTTCTCCGACGTGCCGTAGAACTGCTTGATCCGAAGATGCTGCTTGATCCACTTGAAGAAGAGTTCCACCTGCCAGCGGCTTTTGTAGAGCGCGCAGATGGTGGCGGCCGGAAGCGAGAAGTTGTTGGTGATGAAGACCAGCGTCTTGCCGGACTCGGGGTCCTTGAAGCGGATGCGCCGCAGAAGTTCGGAGTAATCCTGACGGGTGTAGAAGCCGTCCAGGGAGATGGTCTGGTCGCAAATGATGCCGGTCGAGCGATCCGTCGGCGCCGAATAGACGCGATGAGCATCGATGTTCGACTTGGCACGCGTGACGAAGAAGGCCCCGGCTTGGTGCAACACATAAAGGCGGGCAAAGTCGACGTAGCCACGATCCACGACGTAGATGGCTCCGGCTTCCGGCAAGAGCATATCGAGGGCATGAACGTCGTGCAGCTTGCCATCCGAGATGTGGATAAAACTCGGAATGTTGCCCCGCAGGTCGAGCAGCGTGTGCATCTTCACCGCCGCCTTGGTGGTGCGGAAGTGCGCCCACGGAAAGACCGACAGGCACAGAGCGATGGTCGTCGAGTCCAGGGCGTAGACGGTATTGGTCAGGTCCAACCCCAGTTCTTCGTCGACGTACAGCGTCCTCGCCTGGGTGATGAGCCGCTGGGCCAACGCCGCATGGATACGCCAGTCGTGCCTTTCGTTGGCATCGGCCAGCGTCGAGCGCCGGACCGGCTGGCGGAAGCCCATGTGATAGAGTTTCGATGCGTGGACCGAGAGGCAGGTCTCGATGTCGCGCAGGCTTTCCCGGTAGGTCAGCTGGGCGAAGGCCATGGACCGGTATTGCTCGGCGCAGGAAAGCGTCCGGACCCGGTGATCGCCGCCATACCGGTCGACGATCCGCGTGAAAGTAGTCCATGGCAGGAAGTCCATGAGCTGAGCGAACAGGGTCTTGCCGGTGTTCATGAGCATCTCCTCGGAGAAACTCCGAAAAGTGCTCCATCCAATTCAAATCGACACCATGCATTTTCGCTTCAAACCCCGCAGAAATCCTGGCTCTCAAAGCCAGCACCGCTCAGTTAACCGGACAGCAGTGTACAAGAATGAAAAGGCAAAAGAATCATTCGCCCCGTCTTCAAGAATAGAGTTGGACCCGCCTCGCCAAGAAGGGACGGCAGCTATGCCCGGGCCGGAGGCGCCGTGACCGGTTTGCGCACCAGCGGTGCGAACCTGCGTGAGATCGGATTGGCGATGGCGTGCCGGAAAGGTGGATCAGGGCCTGCGGGGAGTGCCGTCACCCCCATGGCTCCGGATCGAATCGCGCTGGTTTCGAGAGGATGACGTCACACCCGATAACGCCTGCGCTCTTCGAGTTTCTGCGCGACCTCAAGGCCAGCAATGAGCGGCAATGGTTCGAGGCGAACAAGGAACGCTACAGGACCGAGGTGCGTGATCCCGTGCTTGATTTCATCGTGGCTTTTGCACAGCCGCTGAAGAAGATAAGCCCGCATTTTCATGCCGATCCGCGGGCCAACGGCGGTTCGCTGTTCCGGATTTATCGCGATACCCGATTCTCCAAGGACAAGACGCCCTACAAGACCAATGTGGGCGCTCATTTCCGCCATGCTGCCGGCAAGGATGCCCATGCGCCGGGCTTCTATCTCCACCTTGAGCCTGGAACTTGTTTTGCCGGTTGCGGCATCTGGCACCCCGACAACCATACGCTTGGTAGAATACGCGGCGCGATCATCGACCGGCCAGACGAGTGGAGGCGCATCACAACCGCCAAAGCTTTCCGTGAAACCTTCGAGTTGATGGGTGAGTCTCTCAAGCGCCCACCCCGTGGTTACGACCCTGGGCATCCGTTGATGGAAGATCTCAAACGCAAGGATTATGTCGCAGTCACCAGCTTTTCGGAGGCCGATGCAAGCCGGATCGATTTCCTAAACCGCTTCACCGCAATCGCGCGCAAGGGCTCGGCATTCGTTGGGTTCCTGTCGCAGGCCGTCGGTGTGCCGTATTAGCTGATATCAGCCAGCACGAGGGCAACGGCAAGACAACATGAACCAAGCGATGCAGCACCGGGTGTTCGTGGATGGCAATAATGTGATGGGGTCGCGTGCGGATGGTTGGTGGCGCGACCGCGGCGGCGCCGCGCGACGGATCGCCGCCGAGATCGCCCTGCTGGCACGCAGCCGTGGGGGTGTATGGACGATCGTGTTCGATGGGCCGGGGCCGCGAGACACGGCACCGTCGCGGGAGTGCCTTACCGTGGTTCACGCCGGTCACGGCGGCCGGGATAGCGCGGACGACCGCATCGTGGAGCTGGTGGGTGCACTTCCAGATCGCACGACAGCGCTGGTCTACACCTCCGACGCGGGGCTGCGCTCACGTGTTCATGCGATGGGCGCGCAGGTCGCCGGCGCACAGGCGTTGCTTAACAGCCCGTTGACGAAGTCTTCCCTGGACGAAGTCGGCATGGTCTGATTCTCTGGTGTCCTGGCCTGAAGGGGGGTTCGCTGATGGCGATGGGACAGCAGAAGGATCGTCAGGGGGACTTGATGGTGAGCTGGTCGGAGATGCCGCGCTCGCCAGGTCATGTATTTTACGACCGCCTGCAGTTGGTACTGATCGAGGGCGGCTTCGACGGCTTCGCCGAGGCGGTCTGCCAGCCCTATTACGCGGCCAGGATGGGGGCGCCTTCGGTGCCACCCGGGCGCTACTGTCAATCGGCGTTGAACATTGACCCCCTATCGGCGTGCAATGTTGACCCCTTTGGGGATGCACGGCGGAGGTCGTACAGGTAGTCCATAGGAGGGGCCCGCGCGCGGGCCGACGCGCCCACCACGCGGCTGGCGGCGGACCGCGTGTGGGAGGTTCCTGTGGGCCCACCTGGGCGACCGGGCCGCAGGTGGATCGGTTGCCTTTAGGACCGATTCTTGAAGCGCCAGGAGTCGTTTCCGGTCTCGATGATCTCGCAGTGGTGCGTCAGACGATCGAGGAGCGCGGTGGTCATCTTGGCGTCGCCGAAGACGGACGGCCATTCGCCGAAGGTCAGGTTGGTGGTGACGATGATCGAGGTGCGCTCGTAGAGCCGGCTGACGAGGTGGAACAGCAGCTGGCCTCCGGTTTGGGCGAAGGGCAGGTAGCCGAGCTCGTCGAGGATGACGAGGTCGCGCCGGGCCAGCTGATCGGCGAGCCGGCCCTGGCGGCCGGCGCGGGCTTCGGCCTCGAGCCGGTTGACCAGGTCGACGACGTTGAAGAAGCGGCCCCGGGCGCCATCGCGGATGCAGGCCCGCGCGATGGCGACGGCGAGATGGCTCTTGCCGGTGCCGGTGCCGCCGATCAGCACGGCGTTGCGCTGGTTGGCCAGGAAGCCGCCGACCGCCAACTCGCGGACCAGCGGCTCGTTGACCGGGGTGTCGGTGAAGTCGAAGTCGGCCAGCTCCTTGGCCAGCGGCAGCTTGGCGCCACTCATCTGGTACTTGATGGATCGCGCCTGCTTGTCGGCGATCTCGGCCTTCAACAGCTCGCCGATGATTCGCTGCATCGGATGCTGGCGCTTGAGGCCGTCGGCGAGCACCTCGTCGAACGCGTCGCGCATGCCGGCGAGCTTGAGTGCGGCCATCATCTCCAGGACCTCATGGCGCTCCATGGCCGACCCCCCTCAAGCGGTCGTAGCGGGTGCAATCGGCCACCGGCTCAAAGCAAAGACGCAGGTTCGCGGGCGTCGGGATCGGCGCCGTCTCGGACGGCTGGCGCCGACGATTGAGGATGTTGAGCACGACGTCGGCGCTGCACACGCCGCCAGCGAGCGCCTCGGCACAGGCGGCCTCCACCGCCGCCAGCCCATCCGCCAGCACGGCGGTGAGGATCTCGACCATCTGCCTGTCGCCGTCGTCGTGGCCGGCGAGCCGGACGCGCACGCGACCCAGGGCGCCGGGCAGCGCCCAGTCCTTGAACGGCGCGCCGTTACGAAGCGCACCGGGCTTCCTCGCCAGCACGGGCACCTAGTGCCACGGGTCATAGACGGTCTGGTCGCGGCCGAAGCGCCGGGCATGCTCGGCGACGATCTCGCCGTCCTGGCGGATGACGATGCGATCGGCGTAGGCATGGACCTCGACCGGACGGCCGACGGCGCGCGCCGCCACGCTGTACTTGTTGCTGTCGAAGCGCACCAGGCAGGTCTTCGACACCGACGCCGGGACCGCGTGGAAGCCGTCGAACGGCCCGCGATAGCCGACCAGGGACGGACGCTCGTCCTCGAACACCTGCCAGACAGTCCTGTCCTTGAACACCGGGTGGGGATGACCCCGGGCGTAGGCGACGCACTGGTCCAAGAGCCAGGCGTTGAGCTCGTCGTAGGTCTTGAAGCGCAGCCGCGGGGTGAAGAACCGACCGCGGATGATCCCGACCTGGTTCTCGACCTGCCCCTTCTCCCATCCCGCTCCCGGCGTGCATGCTGTCGGTTCGACCAGGTAGTGGCCACACATCTGCACGAAGCGCCGGTTGAACGCGCGCTCCTTGCCGATGAGGACGGTCTGCACCGCCGTCTTCATGTTGTCGTAGATGCCTCGCCGGCAGGCACCCTGGAACAGCCGGAATGCCCGGTCGTGGGCGTCGAACACCATCTCCTGGCTCTCGCGCGGATAAGCGCGGACGAAGAACATTCGGCTGTGGCACAGCCGGACGTGCGCGACCTTGACCTTGGTCGTCACCCCCGCCAGCACCACGTACTCGTGGCTCCAGTCGAACTGATAGGCCTCGCCCGGCGAGAACACCAACGGCACATAGGTCTGCGCCGTCGATGCCGAACGGCGCCACCGCCACGCCTTGGCGTAGCGCCGCACCGCGTCGTAGCCGCCGCCATAGCCCAGACCCTCGAGGGCTTCGGAGATCCGTAGCAGCGTCAGCCGCTCCCGCTTCGACTTGGTCTCGTTGGCCTCCAGCATCCGCTCCAGCTCGGCCGTCCACGGCCCCAGCTTCGGCATCGGCTGGACCCGCCGGTCGTAGGTGAACGCCGTCGCCTGCGAACGGATCACCTTGCGCACCGTGTTGCGCGAGACCTTCACGTCCCGCACGATCTCCTTGATCGGCTTCCCCTTGACGAAATACTCCCGCCGGATCCGCGCTATCGTCTCCACGACCAACATCCCCCACCACCTCGTCCGCCCAAAAACGAGGTGACTTGGACTAGCCAGGCTCAGGGGGGCAAATTTGGACGCCGATCACCCCTCAACAGGGGTCAACTTTGCACGCCGTTCCACACTCATCACGGAATCGATCTGGCCCGGCACCGGCATAACTTGCGGCAGCCAGGGCTATGAAGCTCGGAAGGATGATGAGGGCGCGCCGCGACGTTTCATCGGTACACAGCGCATCCCGCAATATCGGCGCCACCCGCAACGCGATTCTCGCCGCGATCATGCACGCCCATTCCGGCGGCCTTTTCACCAACCATTCCGAGAGAGCATCCGTGCCGGATATTTCGCTGATGCAAATCTCTGCATCGTGCCTGGTGAAACCGACATGGCCTCAGCGTCAAATCGCCGCCGCGGCCTGGCCACCAAGTCTCGCATCGACATGGAGCGTGACCCGCAGATTGCCGTCAAGAGCCGCCAGCATCTTCATCAACCGATCCAGCGTGAACCGCCCGAGATCCGCGTTGCGAATGCGCGAGAAGTCCGCCGCGGCGAAGTGGGTCAGCGCGCCGGCCTTGCGGACCGATAGCCCGCGGTCGTCCAGCACAGCGATGATGCGGGCCGCGAGGATCGCCTTGGCCTGTTTCAGGTCCGCGTCGGGATCGCCCAGATCGCGAAATACGTTGCCGCTGCCCTCGACCAGTTCGAAGTCGCGCTCGCTCATGGCATCAGCTCCCTTCTCAGTCGCGCCGCCCGGCCCTCGATCAGATCGATCTCGGCCTTCGGCGTCTTGATCCCCGTTTTCGACTTCTTCCGAAACGCGTGGATCACCCAAAGCCGGCCCGCAACTTCCGTCACATAGACCACCCGCCACGCATCGGTCCGGTATCGGATGGCGATCTCCATGACACCCGGTCCAACGCCCTTCAGCGGCTTGGCGACATCCGCCTTGCCGCCTTCTACCGCGATCGTCAGCGCCGTGTTGACCCGATCCTGCACGGATGCAGGGAACGATTCGAACACCTTCCGCGCCGCCCTGATCCAACCGACCGGTCTCGTGTCATGATTCATGGCGCATGTTGTCAATGCTGACTACACCTGTCAACAACAGACCAAACAACGGATAATGGGATTTATTGTGTGGTGCACACGCGCGTAATCGATTAATCGATTGACAGGCCGCTGATCTGGAGCGCTCCGACAGTGCCGGAGCAGTGATCCGTTCGCCATCCCGCAATGACATGTTGGGCCGTTACAACGAACGGTCCTGCGCCCCCGTCAAGAAAAAAAGCAGAACCATTGTGTGAGCGGTAATACACCCGGTGGACCTGCCTCGATTGAACCTTGCCTATCCGGTTAACGCCCATGACCGCTACATGTAGGGTGCCGCCACTCTCCCGAGTAAAGCTCGGCATAGGTTGGAGCAGAGGTGTCGCCCGCGATGCCGAGCAATGAGCGGAAGGCGTTGAACGGGTAGAACCGCCTGTTGAAGCGGAAGGTGAACTCGTTGAGGTAGGCTTGTAGGTGCTGGTGGCTAACGCCGTGGTGGATACCGATCAGCCACGTCTTCAGGTTGGCGAAAACCAGATGGATGATCGGCAGGTATTGCTCGGCAACCTCTGGATCACCACACTCGGCAACAGCGAAGTGCTCATAGCCGCGCTTACCGAGGCCAGCATAGCCGCTCCAATCGTCAGTAACGATCAGCGATCCCGGCGCGACGGTGCTCTCGACGAACCCACAGAGCGACTCGGCGCTACGGTCGAGCACGACGGCGAGCCGAACGCGTCCGGCATAGCGTCCGTCTTTCCGGTTGTCGAGCTTGGTGCCCGGCTTTCGATGACGCACCTCGATGGCACAGGAGACGGGAACCTTGTGGTGAACACCACGGCCTTCCCCACGCGTTCGCCCGCCAACCCAGGTTTCGTCCACCTCAACATGGTTCTTGGGCTGTCCACCGATCCTGTCTTGGTTGGGCCGCACCATGCCCGAGCGGAGCTTGTGGAGAATTTGAAAGGCCGTCTCGTAGCGCGAAAGACCAAGTTGCCGCTGAAACTGCACGGCGGACATGCCGGGCGTCTGACTGGCGACCAGATAAGCGGCCCAGAACCAGACGTTCAGCGGAGTGTGGCTACGCTCCATCACTGTTCCCACCGTCAGCCCGGTGTTCTGGCGGCACTTGCGGCAGCGCAGGACGCCAGGGCGGTTTTCAAAGTGGAACGGCTCTCCCGCCGTGCCGCAGTGCGGGCAGGCAAAGCCGTCTCCCCAGCGGGCTTTCTCCAGGTAGGCGGCGCAGGCCGCATCATCGGGGAAAAGTCGCTGGAACTCGGGTAGCGAATGCGGGAATGGGAGATCGGCGCGGTCGAGAACATCCATGGCGCGCTCCCCTATATCCGGTTTGTGCCCATTCTAGCCCTAGCAGCCTGTCGGACTGAGGTCCGCGAGAATGGGTGTGGACGGATCGCGATGTGGAGAGGTCATGGGATCGAGCGCCTTTCGTGAGGACACGGAGTGCGGTCGCTTGGCCGCGCGTACCGCAGGGTGAGTATACTCTTATGCCCTCTCGTGAGGGCACGAAGTACGTTCGCTTGCTCGCGCGTGCCGCAAGGCGAGCATACTCTTATTCCTTTTCGCGAGGTACGGAGTCCGGCCGCCTGCTCAAGCGTATTGCAAGGTGAACATTCTCTTTATGTTCCAGGCCAGGGTCACCAGGTTCCATTCGCCCGTGACCTTGTCCAGGCCGCGTAGCGAGAACTGGCGGAAGCCCATGGCCGATTTGATGATGCCGAACACCGGTTCCGGCGTTTGCTTGCGCAGGGCGTAGAGTTGCCGGCCCTCGGGCGTCGCCAGTCGATGTGTCATCGCTTCCAGCGGCGTCGGGTTCTCCGGGGGCGGCGGCGCGCCGGCGAAGCGGTCCTTCCAGGAGAGATGATGGCGTTCCCGGCCGGGCGTGATCAACGGCGCGATCTCGGCCTCGGCGCAGGCGTTCACGTTGGCCTCGCTGAAGTAGCCGCTGTCCGCCAGCAGGGTCTCGGGCGCGCCCAGCGCCTCGGGAAGGCGGGCGAGCGCTTCCAGCGCCGGCTCGATTTGCCGCTTGTCGTTGGGGGCCTGGACCACGTCGTTGGTGACCACCAGCAGGCTGTCGGCCGCCACCAGGGCTTGGGCGTTGTAGGCCTGTTCGAAGCCGCCGCCGGCCACCGGCATGATGCGCGAGTCCGCGTCGGTCAGATTGACCTGGTCCTTCGGCCCGGGCCCGGCCACCGGCGGCTCGGGTGGACGGCCGCCCGGCTTGCGGCCCGTCTTCTCGGCCTTCTCCGCGCGCGCCTCGAGCTTCGCCTCGTACTCGGCCCGTTCCCGCTCAAGGCGTTCGCGCGCCCGCGCCTCGATCACCGCCTTAGCCTCGGCGATGCGGGCCAGACGATCCTCGCGCCGGGCCAGTTCCTCGGGCACCGACATCCCGTCGGGCACATCCGCCCCATCGGCCGCCTCCGCCAACGCCATCAACTCCGCCACCTCGGCCTTCAACCGGGCTTCGAGCTCGCAGGCGTGTTTCCACGACAGCGCGCTGTGCCGGCTCGCGTTGGCGTGCACCTTGGTGCCGTCCAGCGCCACCGTGCCGAGCTTCAGCACCCCGGCTTCCCGGGCCAGCAGCAGCACCTCGACGAACAGCCCTTCGATCCGGTCGAGAAAACGCCGCCGGAACGCGGCGATGGTATCGTGGTCGGGATGATCGTTGGCCGCGATGAAGCGGAAAGCGACAGAATCATAGGTCGCGCGCTCCAACTTGCGGCTCGAAAACACCCCCGTGGCGTAGCCGTAGACCAGAAGCCCCAGCAGCATGCTCGGGTGATAGGACGCCGAGCCCGAGCCGCGATAGGCCTTCACGAACGCCGAGAGGTCCAACTGCTCGATCACCTCGACCACGAAGCGCGCCAGATGCCGCTCGGGAAGCCATTCCTCCACCGACGGCGGCAGCAGAAACCCCGTCTCCCGGTCGACCGGTCGGAAATTGCTCATGACGGCCTCCATCACGCGCGGGCAAATCAACTGATACCATCGAATCCTATTTCGACTCCCGGCTCAAGTCCGACAGGCTGCTAGAACGGCCCTCTCGCCACAGCTTAGAACGGCTTGACGACCACCATCACGACGATCGCGATCAACAGCACCGTCGGCGCCTCGTTGACCATCCGGTAGAAGCGAGCGTCGTGGCGGTTGGCGTCGGCCGCGAAGTCGCGCCGCCAGCGCGATAAGCCACCGTGCAACGCGGTCATCGCCAACACCAGCGTAAGCTTGACCCACACCCAGCCGGAGCCCCAATCGACGACGCCCGGCGTCAGCGCCAGTAGAACACCAAAGACAAAACTGGCCATCATCGCCGGATTGATGACCGCGCGCAGCAACCGGCGCTCCATGATCTTCAAGGTCTCGGCCAGCTCCGAGCCCACCGTCGCTGCGGCGTGATAGACGAACAACCGGGGCAGGTACAGCATGCCGGCCATCCACGCCATCACCGCGACGACGTGCAGCGCCTTGATCCACGGATACCACGCGCTGAGGAGCGCCATGCTCAAGCCCCCGATTGTGGGCAACGGTTGAAGCGCCGTGGACAGAGCCTTGCGCCGCACCGCGAGTTCACATCGGCCATCGCCGGCATCTGGACGAGCCCCGCGAGCGCCGCGATAAAGGCCTCATTCACGCCGAGCGCCGGCACCCGATGGTAGCTCGGCACAGCGGCCTTCGCCGCCACATCACGGTAGGTGATATCGAGCTCGACCAGCGTTTCCGAATGCTCCGACACGAACGCGACCGGCGCCAAAATCACGTTGACGCGGTCAGCGCCAGCGCGCTTTAGCTCGTCCTCGGTAGCCGGGCCGATCCAGGTCAGTGGGCCGACCCGGCTCTGGTAGCAGACCCGCCAGTCGAGCACGGTTCGCCGCGTGGCTTCGACCGCCGCCGCGACCGCCGCCGCCGTTTGCTCCACCTGCCATTGGTAGGGATCACCGCGCGCCACGATGCGCTCGGGTAGTCCGTGGGCTGAAAATAACAGCCGGAATGGTGCGGGTGTCGCGTCCATGGCGGCCGCGATGAGCCGTGCGTGAGCCTCCACCAGACTTGGCGCGGTCGGATAGCAACAAATCGCCCGGCTTAGCGCGGTGAGGCCTGCGGCCTTGGCTGCCCGGCTCCAGGTGCACAGCGAGGAGCCAGTAGTCGTGGTCGAGAACTGCGGGTAGAGCGGCAACAACACGACCTCGTCCGGTTCCCACGCGGCGACCTCGCGCGCGACTTCAGGACTGAACGGGCGCCAGTAGCGCATAGCGATGAACACACGCGACTCTCCGCCCAGCGCCGCCTGCAAGGCGTCCGCCTGGGCGCGCGTGTTCGCCAACAGCGGCGATCCACCGCCGAGATGTTGATAGATCGCGGTGGCCTCGGGCGCTCTCTGATGCGCGATCAAGCGGGCCAAGAGAGAGCGCAATGGCCACGGCATATCGATGATCGCCGGGTCGCTAAATAGGTTCACCAGAAACGGCCGAACCGCCGCCGCCCGGTCGGGAGCGCCGAGATTGAACAGAACGACAGCGGTTCGCGGCCGGCCGGCGCTCATTGGCGGCCGGCGCGGACCGCCGCCACCAGCTCAGCGACGTGTTCGGGCGGGGTCTCCGGCGTGAGTCCATGGCCCAAATTGAAGATATGCGGCCCGCCCGCGAAAGTCTCAACGATGGTGCGAATTTCACGCATCATCGCGTCACCGCCCACCACGACCAGCTGGGGATCTAGATTGCCCTGGATCACGCAGTAGGGTCGCACACAGTCCGCCGCCCAGCCTGGCGCCACGGCCGTATCGAGGCTGACAGCATCAACCCTGGTCTTGACGACGAACTCCGGCAGCATGGTTCCGCCACCGCGTGGAAAACCGATGATAGGGATGTTGGGCGAGGCTTCGCGTACTGCCGCCACGATGGCTGCTGTTGGTTCAATGCACCAACGTCGATACCCGCTCGCCGGCAACAAACCCGCCCAACTGTCGAAGATCTGCAAGGCATCAGCGCCCGCTTTGGCCTGAGCGATCAGGTAGCGGCTAGTCGCCGCCACCAGAATATTAATGAGGCGGCCGAAGTCCTGAGGCTCGCGATGGGCCCACTGGCGCGCTGTCGCGAACGTGCCATCGCCGCGTCCTTCCACCATGTAGGCCGCCACCGTCCACGGCGCGCCAGCGAACCCAATGAGCGCACAGGTCGGTGGCAACATCGCTCTCACTCGCCGCACCGTCTCCATCACCGTTTCAAGACGGTCGTCCGCGCTCTCCGTTGATAGCTGGTCAAGCGCGGTCATCGAACGGATGGGTTCGAGTACCGGTCCCTCGCCCTCACGATAGGCAAGCGGCTGACCCATCGCTTCAGGCACCAGCAGAATATCGGCGAACAAGATCGCTGCATCGAACCCGTAGCGCTCGATCGGTTGCAGCGTGGCCTCCGTGGCCAGCTCTGGTGTGTGGCAAAATTCGAGGAAGTTTCCCATCTTCGCACGCAAAGCTCGATACTCGGGCAGGTATCGGCCCGCCTGGCGCATGAGCCAGATCGGCGGCGGCGATATCTTATTGCCTCGCAAGACGGCAAGCAGCAATTGGCTTTTGGTGGCTGAGGAAGACAAAGTCATGAATGAAAACCCGACTGAGCAGCAGGCCAGGACAAACTACATTAGTCTTAAGAAAGAATTGTGGTTGGTAGTAGTAGTAGGGGATCCCTGTGAATCATGAGAATCATGGTGCGGTGGAAAAAATCAGGGTCTCGTGGTGAATAGTCATCGCCGTGGTGACGGCTTCTGGATAAGACGATCGGACGCTATGGAACCAGCCATCGTGTTTGCCGGGATTATGGTGATAACAGTGGCCAGACGGAGGCGCGGGAATGATTGTCCCCGCTATACCTGCTTGAGGACCGATGTTTTCCCCGGGGATAAACGCGGGCACGAAGTTGTTGGTTTGGGGATGAATTCGAGCCGGCGTGGTGGGTCGGCGGGTTATCCCCGCTTCGCGCCTAATTCTGGCTCGTGGCATCCGCGCGGACATCAGCGCGGCGGCTACTCGGCAACGGCGCGTACGACATGACGATTCGCCACCTTCACTTGGTTTCCGATGCGACGGGTGAAACCCTGCAGGTTCTGGCTAAGGCAGCCATTGTCCAGTTCGATGATATCGATGTGGTCGAGTGGGAATGGCCGTTGGTGCGCCGTCCCGATCAATTGGAGAGCGTCGTTGAAGGAATTAAGGCGCAGCCCGGCTTGGTCCTTTGCACCTTTGTTGACAACGCGTTGCGCGACGGCCTTGAGATGGCCTGTTCCGAACTCGTGGTGCCCTGCCTCTCGATCATGGATCCGATCCTCGCCGCGATGGCCACTTATTTCGACGCAGAGGTGCGCGCTCAGCCTGGTCGTCAGCACGCCATGGACGCCGAGTATTTCGGCCGGATCGAGGCTATGGGCTTTTGCCTCGCTCATGACGATGGCCAGTTGCTGTCGGAGTTGAAACAGGCCGATCTGGTGTTGGTTGGCGTCTCGCGCACCTCGAAGACGCCAACCTGCATGTATTTGGCGAACCGCGGTCTCAAGGCCGCTAACGTGCCGTTCGTGCCCGGCCTGCCGGTCCCTGGCGAGCTGACGGAACTCTCGGGGCCCCTGATCATCGGACTAACGACAGGCGCCGAACGGCTCATTCACATCCGCCGCAACCGCTTGCTCGTGCTCAAGCAGGATGCCGAGACCGCTTATGTGGATGAAGAATCGGTCAAGGACGAGCTGGCGAGCGCGCGCCGCTTGTTCGAGCGTCATGGCTGGCCGGTTATCGACGTCACACGCCGCTCGATCGAGGAGACTTCGGCGGCCATCCTGCACCTCTACCACAACCGGTTGAAAGAGGCCGTATGAGCCGCTCGGCCGACGTGGTCGACAAACGTCGCGATCTGCCATCGGCCGCGAGCCCTATCGTACTGGCCTCGGCGAGCGCACCGCGTGCGGCGTTGTTGGCGGCGGCTGGGCTGGACGTCGAAGTCGATCCGGCGTCGATTGAGGAAGGTTACCAACGCCATAGGGCGCTCAGTGAACTGGCGCCTGGTACATTGGCGATGGAGCTTGCCGAGCGCAAGGCGCTCGCGGTGTCGCGGCGGCGAGCGACGATGTTGGTTATTGGGGCCGATCAGGTGCTCGCGTGCGCTGAGCGTGTCTTCGTCAAGCCGAGGGATCTCGCCGCCGCGCGCGCCGATTTGATCAAACTGCGCGGGCGTCCTCACGTGCTGTACAGCGCCGTCGTGGCGGCACGCGATGGGACGGTGGTGTGGCGTCACGTCACCGTTGCCCGGCTCGTGATGCGCGATTTTTCGGACGACTTTCTCGATTGGTACCTCGAGCGGGCCGGCGCGGCGGTTCTTGCCAGCGTCGGCGCCTATCAGCTCGAGGGCCTGGGGGCGCAGCTGTTCAGCGCCATCGATGGTGACTATTTTGCCATTCTTGGCTTGCCGCTAGTTCCTCTGCTCGACTTCCTGCGCACCGATGGCGCCGCGCGTGAGTAAGCTCCCAATCTTGACTGGGCCCCGGTCATGAGGAGGCGCTAGGCATGATCCTGAGCGGGCGCGCCCGGCTCGCTGGGGTGGTTGGCTGGCCGGTGGCCCATTCGCGCTCGCCCCGCCTGCATGGCTACTGGCTCGACCACCACGGCATCGACGGCGCCTATGTCCCACTCGGCGTGCAGCCCGAGCATTTCGCCGACGCCTTGATCGTGCTCGCCCGCCTTGGATTCGCCGGAATGAATGTCACGCTGCCCCACAAGGAGGCCGCGCTGGCTGCGGTCGATGAGGCAGACGCTGACGCGCGGCGCATCGGCGCCGTCAACACCATCGTGATTCGAGGCGATGCCAGTCTATTCGGCACCAATACCGATGCACGCGGGTTCATCGCCAACTTGCGCGAGCAGGCGCCGGCATGGCGCGCCGGTGTGGCGCCGGTGGTGATGCTTGGCGCGGGTGGCGCGGCGCGGGCGGCCGCGGTCGCTCTCTTGGACGCGGGCGTGCCGGGCTTGTGCATCGTTAACCGTACCGCACGTCGGGCGGAGGCGCTGGCGGCAACGCTGGGCGAGAAGGTGAGCGTCGCACCATGGCGTGATCGTCACCGGGTGCTCGTGGGCGCTGGATTGCTGGTGAATACGACGAGCCTGGGGATGGAGGGTCACGACGTCCTGGACCTCGACCTCGGAGCACTGCCGTGCGACGCGGTGGTGCATGACATTGTCTATGCGCCGCTGAAGACACAGTTGCTGGCGACGGCGCGGGCGCGGGGCTACGTTGTCGTCGACGGCCTTGGTATGCTGCTCCACCAGGCGCGGGCCGGCTTCGCGGCGTGGTTTGGCGTCCAACCTGAGGTAACACCGGCCCTACGCGAGTTTATGCTGGCCGACTTGGGAGTCGGCGCGGACCGATGATCGTGCTTGGGCTCACGGGCTCGATCGGCATGGGCAAGACGGCTGCCGCGCGGTCGTTCGCCGCGCTGGGTATTCCGGTGTTCGAGGCCGACGCGGTGGTCCATGAGCTGCTTGGCCCTGGCGGCGCGGCGGTGGCGGCGGTGGGCGGCGTCTTTCCCACGGCGCTTGTCGATGACCACGTCGATCGGCCGTTGCTCGGCGCACTGGTGTTCAACGATCCGAATGCCCTGCGGCGGCTCGAAGCGATTCTCCATCCCCTGGTCCGCGCGCGGGAGCGAAAATTCCGGCGCGCCGCCGCCGCGAGTGGCGCCTGGGTCGCGGTGCTGGATATCCCGCTTCTGTTTGAAACCGGCGCGGCCGCACGGTGCGACTATGTTGCCGTCGTCAGCGCGCCACCGGGGACCCAGCGGGCCCGGGTGTTGCGCCGGCCCGCCCTGACGGAGTCCAGGTACCGGGCTGTGCTCGCCCAGCAGATGTCGGATCGCGCCAAACGCCGCCGGGCGGATTTCGTGATCGAGACGGGTGCGGGGCGGCGCCGGACCTTGCAGCGGATTCGCGCGATCATCAGAATGCTGCGCGTCGCTGGTCATAGCGGGCGGCGGCGATGGGGCCGCGCCCGACGCCGCGACGGCGACCTCCGACGCCTCGACGAAAACCCCCCACGCCTCGACGGAAGCCAATGCGCGAAGTCGTCCTAGATACCGAGACCACCGGGCTCGATCCGCTCGCCGGCCACCGCGTCGTCGAGATCGGCTGCGTCGAGCTGCGCAACCACATCCCCACCGGCGAGGTCTTCCAGCGCTACCTCAACCCAGAGCGTGAGATGCCAGGCGCGGCTTTCGGCGTGCACGGCTTGAGCGACGCGTTCCTGCGCGAACAGCGGCTGTTTGGCGAGATCGCCGACGAGTTCTTGAGCTTCATTGGTGACGATCCGCTGATCGCCCACAACGCCGAGTTCGACCTCGGCTTTGTGAATGCCGAACTGCGACGCATCGATCGTGCGCCGCTGCCGTTGAGCCGCGCCATCGACACGGTCAAGCTGGCCCGGCGCAAATTTCCTGGCGCGCCCGCGAGCCTGGACGCGCTGTGCCGGCGCTTCGGCGTCGATCTCTCGGGTCGGCAAAAGCACGGCGCGCTGCTCGATTCGGCGCTGTTGGCCGAGGTCTATCTAGAGCTGATCGGGGGCCGCCAGCCGGGTTTGGTGCTGACGGCCTCGGCCCTGCGGCCGAGCGTCGCGTATGCACCCCGCCCGGCACGGCGACATGCGGCGAGCGCGGCGGAACTGGCCGCTCACGCGGCGTTCGTCGCGACTCTGACCGAACCGATCTGGAACCGAGCCGAACCGGGGCCCGGCTAGCTCGTCGCGTCGACGGGGGCGCCGTCACCCTCGCCCTGGGCCATTCGTTGCCGATACAGGCGGACGAAATCGATCGGATCGATCATCAGCGGGGGAAAGCCGCCATCGCGGGTCGTGTCCGAAATGATGCGACGGGCGAACGGAAACAACATCCGGGGACATTCGATCATGCAGACCGGCTGGAGTTGCTCGGGTGGAATGTTGGTCAGTGCGAAAATCCCGGCGTACTGCAGTTCGACCAGGAACAGAGTCTCATCGTCGCGTGTCGCCTTGGCCGTGATGCCGATGCCGCACTCATAGCGCGCCTCTTCGAGCTTGCGGGCGGTGACCTCGACGCTCACCTTCACGTCGGGCTGTCCGGCCGTCAGGCTGTCAGGCGCGCGCGGGTTCTCAAACGACAGATCTTGAATGTACTGAGCGCTGATGGTGAGGCTAGGCGTCGCGGCGGTGTCGGCCGCCCTCACGCCGCCCACGCCGTTGCCGCCGGTTTCCTCGCTCTGGGCGGTCGTTCCCTCGTTCTGGTCGGTCGTTCCCTCGCTCCGGTCCGTCATTCGATGTCTCCGTTCCTGCCGCCCGTTGCCCCAGCTTCGCTAACACGGAAACACGGACCGCTCAACCTCGGGCGCCGCTGGCTCTACGGGCCTCGATGCGGCAATTTCGGCTCGTCCCCGGCCGGCGGCTCAGGATCGATCACGTCGTAAGTCGCGTCGATGGTCGAGCGGCTCGCGGAGCTCTCACCGCTCGTCGTGAACTGGCCGCCACGCGCCAAGCGCGCCAGCAGCGCCGTGCGGAACAGCGCGCGGGTCGCCGGGATAAGCAGCGCGAAGCCGAGAGTGTCGGTGAAGAAGCCGGGCGTGAGCAAGAGAACGCCGCCGACCAGCAAGAACAAACCGTCGAGGATCTCGGCGACTGGCATCTCGCCCCTGGCGAACGCGGAGCGGGCCCGGCGCAGCGTCTCCAAACCCTGCCGCCGCATGAGCGCGGTGCCGATGACGGCGGTCAGCACCACCAGCGCCAACGTCCACCATAATCCTAGCGCCTCGCCGACCTGGATGAAGATCGCGATCTCGACCAGGGAAACGCCAATGAACGAGGCGAGGAGCACAATGGGCATTGTCGATACCGAAGTGGCGCCCCACATGAACGCGTGGACGCTGGTTTCCGTGCGTTGCTGGACCGCGTGCCCGCAACGGGCTACTGTAACAAGCTATCCTGGGAATAATGTCGGCGCGCGCGAAGCGCAAGGGTTGGCGATTCGCCGGACAGGGGTTTATGCCGGATAGGATTTATGGAAGACTTCGGGTTTCTAGATATTATTTTCTTCGCGATCGTCGCGGCGTTCATCGGCTTGCGATTGCGGAGCGTATTGGGCCGGCGCACGGGGCACGAGCGGCCGCCCACTCAGGGCCCGATGTTCGGCGGACGACCCGACAGTGTCGAGGATAGTGTGATCTCCCTGCCGGAGCGTGGCGCCGCGGTCCCGGGCGAGGCGACGGTTGAGGCCGACGGCGACGCGGCGATGAGCGACGTGCCGGCGGAAGAGGGCGTGACGGCGATGGCCGGCGGACTGGGCGACATCAAGCGCGCGGATCCCAGCTTCGACACCAATGAATTCTTGTCGGGCGCGAGGGACGCCTATGAGATGATCGTGGTCTCGTTCGCCAATGGCGATGTTGATACGCTGAAGCCACTGTTGGCCGGCGATGTCTACGCGAATTTCGCCGGGGCTATCCAGGATCGGGAGGCGCGCGGGGAAACCCTCGAGACGACGCTGGTGGCGATCAACTCGGCCGAGGTGATCGAGGCGCGGACGGAGGGGCGGTCGGCCGAGGTCACCGTCAAGTTCGTGAGCGAGTCCGTGAATGTGACGCGCGACGCCGCTGGCGAGGCGGTTTCGGGCGATCCGCGCGCCGTCGAGAAAGTCACCGACATCTGGACATTCGCGCGCGACACACGCGGTAACGACCCCAATTGGAGACTTATCGCGACCAGCAGCCCGAACTAGAAAGTTCGGTGAAGCGCCGCGCGCGGGTGATGGTTGGCGGGGCGCTGCTCGCCGCGGTGCTCGCGGCCGGCGCCTTGTGGTACCTGACCCGCCCGCCGCCGCCAGTGTCTGACCGTTTACTTCTGCATCGGGCTACCTTCGCCGATCTCGCCGGTTGGGAGGACGACCACCAATCGGCGGCGATCGTCGCCTTGCGACGGAGTTGCGCGCCCCTGCTCACCCGCGCGGATGCGTACGCGGTCGGACCGGACGGCATCGGCGGCACGGCGGCGGCGTGGCGAACGGCGTGCGAGGCGGTAGCCGGACTGGCGCCCGACGACGACGCGGCGCGACACGTCCTCGAGGCTCATTTCGTGCCCCTCCGCGCCACCAACAACGGTGAGGCCGAGGGCCTGTTCACCGGCTACTACGAGCCTGAGCTGCGCGGCCGCCGCATCCGCGAGGGCGACGACGCGGTGCCGCTCTACACGACGCCCCCTGACCTGGTGACCGTCGATCTCGGCGCTTTCCGTGAGTCGCTGAAAAACCAACGCACCGCTGGCCGTGTGGTCGACGGCCGGCTGGAGCCTTTCCCCGATCGTGCCGCTATCGAGGGCGGGGCGCTCGCCGGGCGCGGCCTCGAGATCGCCTGGGTCGACGATCCGATCGATGCCTTCTTCCTTCACATCCAGGGCTCGGGCCGCATCACGCTTGACGACGGCTCGACCATGCGGGTCGGCTACGCGGGGCAAAACGGCCACTCCTATCTAGCGATCGGTCGCGAACTGGTCGCCAGCGGCGAGCTCGACTCCGAAACAGTCTCGCTGCAGACCATTCGCGCGTGGTTGCGCGCGCACCCCGACCGCGCGCCGGCGGTAATGGCCACCAATCGCTCGTACGTCTTTTTCCGCGAGCTTGACGAGGCCGGGCCGGTTGGCGCGCAGGGCGTGGTCTTGACGCCCCAGCGCTCGCTCGCCGTCGATCGACGCTTCCTGCCGTTGGGCGCACCGGTGTGGCTCGACGCGAGCGGGCCATCGGCCGAGGCGGACGGCGCCGATGTGGTGCTGCGCCAACTGATGGTCACCCAGGATACGGGCAGCGCGATTCGGGGGCCGGTCAGGGGCGACGTGTTCTGGGGCCACGGCCGCGAGGCCGAGGAGGTGGCCGGCCGCATGAAGCACCGGGGCCGCTACTACCTGCTGTTGCCGGTGGCCGTGGTCGAGCGGCTCGAGCGCGCCGGACGGGTCGCGCCCTAGCTAGCGCCGTGGCGGCCGGGCCGCTTGGGCAAGCCGCATCAGGGCGCGCCCACAGGCGGCGGCGGCGGGAAATCCCGTCGTCTTGCAGTCGATTTCGGCCGCGAGCAGGATCTCGCGGGCCGCGCCGAGCCGGTCGGTCGACCAGGCGGTCAGTTGGTTCTTGAACGATCCGGTGCGCTTGAAGAACAAGGGCGGTCGCAGGGCGCGTATCGCCTGATCGACGCTAGCGCCCCCGTCGCGGGCTGCCGCCGCGAGTTCGACGCGGTTCAGATGCAGGCCGACCGCGCGCAACACCTGCACCGGACTGACGCCCTCGTTGAGACTGCGCCGCAAGCGCCGCTCCAGCGCCGCGTGATCGCCCTCGGCGACGGCGTAGGCGATATCCTCGAGGGTGAGTTCGGAAACATCGCCAACCACGGCGCGGGCATCCGCCAGCGACACCTCGCGCGCGCCCTCGGCGCCCATGAAGAGAACCAGCTTCTCGATTTCGCGCCGGCTCATCTGGCGGTCGCCGCCGAGATGGGCGAGTAAATGAGCGACGGCGTCCGGTTCGGCGGTGAGCCCGGCGTCGCGCAGGCTCGACAGGATCAGGCGCTCCAGATCGGCGGCGGAATCGAGGTAGCAGGGGATGGCGGCGGCGCTCTTGGCGTTTTCGGCCAGACGGCGCAGCGGCGCGCGCGGCCCGAGGTTGCCAGCCTCGATCAGAATGAAGGCATCGCCGATCGCGTGTTTCAGCACCGCCTCCAGCGGAACCGTGGCGAGCTCGCCGGGACCGCGCACGCGGACCAGCCGCCGGCCACCGCCAAACGCGATCGCCGCCGCCTCCTCGGCGAGACGACCCGGCGCTCCGGCGAGTAACGTCGGACTCAGCTCGACGACACCGAACGGATCGGTGGGGTCCGCCACGACCGCCCGCGCCAAGCGCTCGGATCGCTCGCGCACCAGACCCTCATCGGGACCGTAGACGACGACGGCACGCACCGCCGCGTCGGGCTGACCGATGAAACGTTCAATGTCGCGCGTGGCGATCTTGACCATCAGCCTCTGGAACCCCTGGCGGCCTCAGGAACCCTCGGCCCGGCGGCGCGCCAGGTCGATGGCGATGCGCGTTTGAATCTCGTCGCTGACGCCCTCGGCGACCCGGGCTTCGGCGTCGCGCGCGGCGGCGATCGTCGCGTAGTCGGAGCGGACCACGTTGTAGGCGGCGATCGAGCGCACGAGGCCTCGAGTCACGCGGCCGCCGGTCGCGACCTCGACCAGATCGTATGAGGCGAACAAGATGACGTTGAAGCGGGTCACCGCGTCGTCTTTCTGAAAGGCGATCCCTTCCTCGGTCTTGCGCAAGGTTACATGGAGCCGGTAGCGCGGCGTGTCGGGGGCGCCATAGGGGGTCAGGCCGTCGCGCAGGTGGTTGCGTACCAGCTGGCCCAGGCGATCGGGGATCGCCATCACCTCAATGGCCGCGATGTGGGCGACCACGCTGTCGCCGCCGCCACGCTGCCCGTAAAGCGGCTCGAAGCCACAGGTCGTCACGGCGACCACCACCAGGGCAAGAAGACACATCGCGGCGGCACGGCGCGCTGCCTTAGACCACGACATTCACGATCCGGTTGGGCACCACGATCTTCTTGCGGATCGGCTTGCCGCCGATCACCCGCTGGACGTTGTCGAGCGCGAGCGCCGAGGCGGCGACCGTTTCGTCGTCTTGGTCGGGCGCCATTTCAAGAAGGCCGCGCACCTTGCCGTTGACCTGCACGGCGATAGTCACCATTGCGGCCCGGATCAGCGCGGGATCGGCCTCGGGCCACGGCTCATCGGCCAGCAACCGCTCATGGCCGAGGCGGGCCCACAGCTCTTCGCCGAGGTGCGGCATCATTGGGCCGATGAGGAGGACCAATATTTCCAGCCCCTCGGCCCACGCCGCGTCGACATCCTCGCCCCGGGCCGATGGTGGCGTGTCGGCGAGGGTATTGGAGAGTTCGTAGACGCGCGCGACCGCGCGGTTGAAACGAAAAGCTTCGAGATCCTCGGTCACGGCGGCAACCGTGCGATGGCTGGCGCGTCGCAAGTCCATCGCGACCGCGCTCGGCGTTGGGGGCGGCCCCGTCGTGCGCGCGGCCCGATCGGACTCCGTCGCCAGTCGCCACACCCTGTTGATGAACCGCCACACCCCCTCGACGCCGGCATCGGTCCATTCGAGGTCGCGCTCGGGCGGACTGTCGGAGAGCATGAACCAGCGCGCCGCGTCGGCGCCGTAGGCGGCGATAATGCCGGCCGGATCGACCACGTTCCTGTGTGATTTGCTCATCGATTCGGAGCGCCCGACGGTGACCGCCGCGCCGGTTTTGATCCGCGTCACACGGCCATCGCGCGTTCGCGTAACCTGATCGGGATAGAGCCAGCGCCCGGCTTCGTCCTGATAGGTCTCGTGGCACACCATGCCCTGGGTCAGCAGGCCCGCGAACGGTTCCTTGATATCGAGATAGCCGCATTGGCGTAGCGCGCGGGTGAAGAAACGCGAGTACAGCAGGTGCAGGATCGCGTGCTCGATCCCGCCGATGTACTGATCGACTGGCAGCCAATAGTCGACCGCGGCGCGATCGAGCGGGACCGAGGCGCG
The DNA here is from genome assembly GCA_965226045.1 of Alphaproteobacteria bacterium. Classification (GTDB taxonomy): domain Bacteria; phylum Pseudomonadota; class Alphaproteobacteria; order VGEJ01; family VGEJ01; genus CBDDBU01. The sequence continues at coordinate 108,443 of CBDDBU010000022.1, read as the reverse complement.
CGCCGAGGCGAAGCGCGCGAAATACCACGACGAATCGACGAAGGTGTCGCAGGTGTCGGTCTCGCGCTCGGCTGGGCCGGCGCAGCGCGGGCAGGCGACGTGCTTCCAGGTCGGATGCCGGTCGAGCGGATTGCCCGCCTCCTCGAAGCTCACGTCGTCGGGCAGCAATACCGGCAGATCCTCGGCCGGCACTGGCACGATGCCGCAGGCGCCGCATTTGACGACGGGAATCGGGCAGCCCCAGTAGCGCTGCCGCGAGACGCCCCAATCGCGCAGTCGGTACTTGACCGAGGGCTCGCCGACGCCGGCCTTGACCATGCGCTCGGCCACCTCGCGCTTGGCCTCGGCGCCATCCAGGCCGTCGAGGAACTCGGAGTTGATGAGGACGCCGTCGCCGAGATGAGCCTCGGCGCCGATCGTGAAATCGCCGGCATCGGCGCCCACGGGCGCGACCACCGGGATCACACCAAGGTCGTACTTGCGGGCGAAGTCGAGGTCGCGCTGATCGTGGGCCGGGCAACCGAAGATCGCGCCGGTGCCGTAGTCCATCAGCACGAAGTTGGCGACATAGACCGGCAGCTCCACATCGGGGCGGAACGGGTGGCGCGCCTTGAGGCCAGTATCGAAGCCGACCTTCTCAGCTGTCTCGATGGCGGCTTCGGTGGTGCCCAGGCGCTGGCACTCGGCGATGAAGTCGCCGAGGGCGGGCGATGATTCGGCGAGTTCCTGGGCCAACGGATGATCCGGGGCGATGGCGCAGAAACTCGCGCCGAAGATCGTGTCGTGTCGTGTCGTGTAGAGGTCGAGCCGGTCGTCGCGGCCGACCAGCTCGAAGCGCATCGTCAGCCCCTCGGAGCGTCCGATCCAGTTTTCCTGCATCAGCCGAACCCGCTCGGGCCAACGGTCGAGGCTTTGGAGGTCGCTGAGCAGTTCATCGGCGAAGGCGGTTATGCGGAAGAACCACTGTGACAACAGGCGGCGCTCCACCGGCGCGCCGGAGCGCCAGCCCTTGCCGTCGATCACCTGCTCGTTGGCGAGGACAGTGTGCTCGACCGGGTCCCAGTTAACGACCGCCTCGCGGCGGTAGGCGAGCCCAGCCTCGAGAAAGTCGAGGAATAGCTTCTGCTGGTGGCGGTAGTAATCGCGATCGCAGGTCGCCAGTTCGCGATCCCAGTCATAGGAGATCCCCACGGCGCGCAGTTCGGTGCGCATGTGGTCGATATTGTCGCGGGTCCATTGGGCCGGGGGCAGGTGGTTTTCCATCGCCGCGTTCTCGGCCGGCAGGCCAAACGCGTCCCACCCCATGGGGTGCAGCACGTTGAAGCCGCGGGCCCGCTTGAAGCGGGCGACGACGTCGCCGATGGTGTAGTTGCGCACGTGCCCCATGTGAATGCGCCCCGAGGGATAGGGGAACATCTCGAGCACATAGTACTTCGGCCGGCCCTTATCCTCGCGCGCCGAGAAGGTCTCGCGCTCGGCCCAAATGCGTTGCCACTTCTGCTCGCATTCCCGGAAATTGTAGCGTGACATTTAGACTGCGCTCGTTCCGATCCGCGCCACCGATCGGCGCGATAATCGACGGCTTGGGCACGGCGCGCAAGGCTGGCGCCCAAGCCGGCGCGGGCGGACCGAGGAAGCGCTCAGGAGCCGCCGATCGAGGACACGCGCAGTTGCCGTGCACTGGTCAAGATGGCGTTCTCAAGTCCGATCACCGTCTCGCCGCGCACCAGCGCGTCGATCCACTGGTCGCCGGCGCGCTCCTGACGGAAGACCGAGACGCGGATGCCGTTGGCGCGGAGCTGGCGGTCGAGGATGAACACTGTCACCTTGAAGCGTTCGTTGGGGGTCGAGGGCGGCGCGTACCAGTCGGTGATGATGACCCCGCCGAACGGATCGGCCGAGGTCAGCGGCATGAAGGCGAGGGTGTCGAGCGAGGCCCGCCAGAGATAGCTGTTAACGCCGATCCCGGCATTGCTGCCGGGCGAGTTGCCCTGCCCCTTGCCGAACAACGTGATGCCGTTTTGCCCGAAGATCGATTCCTGTTTCTCCGTCGGATACGGGTTGGAGCCCTTGCCCTCGCGCTCGGGAAAGACTGCCTCCGTGGGCAGGCCGCAGGCGGTCGGCAACAATGCGACGACACACAACAAGCCAAGCCACCGTGCCTTCATTCGTATTCTCATGCGGCCCGTATTCTCATGCGGCCCGTGTTCTCATGCGGCCCGTGTTCTCATGCGGCCCGTGTTCTCATGCGGCCCGTGTTCTCATGCGGCCCGTGTTCTCATGCGGCCCGTGTTCTCATGCGGCCCGTGTTCTCATGCGGCCCGGTTCTCATGCGGCCCGTGTTCTCATGCGGCCCCGGGGGTGCCCCATGTCGCCCATTTGTGCGCTAATTCACAGGATTTGACTATATTACGAGGCGTCGCGCGCCACCACAAACCTCATGTTGGGCGCTCTCGCGCGCCCACCGCCCAAGATACACCAGCGCCCTAGATATTAAGAGGGAAGGAGGGCAGCATCGACATTAGCGGCATGCTCGGTGCGGCGGCCCGAGCCCACCGATCGGGCGACGTGGTGGGGGCGGGTCGTCTCTACGAAGAGATCCTCGCCGCGGTTCCCGACCATCCCGATGCGTGGCATCTGTGGGGCGTCGCGGCTCACCAGCTGGGCGACCACGCCACGGCGCTGGAGCGGATCGCCCGGGCGATCACGCTTCACCCCCACGAGGCCCGCTACCACGCCAATCGCGCGCTTGCGTTCCACGCCCTCGGGCGCCTCATCGACGCCGAGACGAGCCTGCGGCGCGCCCTCGATCTCGATCCGCGCAACAGCGCCAATCTGTTCAAGCTCGGCAATGTGCTGGCGGCGGCGAAGCGGCCCGACGAAGCGGCTGATGCGTATCAACACGCACGCGACCTCGATCCTGAAAACCCGCGGGTTGTCCACAACCTCGCGGTGGCGCTGCGCGAGAGCCAGCGGTTCGACGAGGCCGAGGAGGCCTACCGGTGGCTCGTCGCTCTCGACTCGCGCAATGCCGAGGCCCATGCCGGCCTGGCCGTGGTGGCGCACAGGCTCGGCAAGCTGGACGAGGCGATCGACGAATATCGCGTCGCGGTCGAGCTCGGCGACGGCGGACGCGTCGCCGACGCGGTGTTGGCGCCGTTCGGAACCGCTCTTCTGGAGAGCGGCCAGGCCGATGAAGCCATGGCAGTGTTGCAACGGGCGTTCGCCGCGCCGACCACCCGCGAGGAGGATATCTGCCGTTGCGCCCTCGTCTTTCACCGCCAGGGCCATCTTGATCAGGCGATCGCGTTGTTGCGCCAATCGGTCGAGCACCGTGGCGACAGCGCGCGGGTCACCGCGATGATCACATATTTTGAGGCGATACGGGCGCCGACCGCGGTGGCTCTCGACCGGATTGAGACCCTGCTCGGCGATCCCGAACTTGCGCCCGACGTTGCCCGCTCGCTGCATCTGGGACTGGCGCGTCTTTACGATCGTAGCGATCGCCACGATGCGGCGTTCGAGCACGCGCTGGCCGGCAACGCGCTGGCCGACGCCACCTACGACGCCGAGGCGCGCCGCGAGTTCGTGACCGAGTCCCGTGCGGCCTTCAGCCCTGACCGCCTCGCCGCGTTGCCGCGCGCCGAGCCGCCGTCGGATCTGCCGGTGTTCATCGTCGGCATGCCGCGCTCGGGCACGACCCTCGTCGAGCAGATTCTGGCCAGCCATCCGCTGGTGTTCGGCGCCGACGAATTGCCCGACATCGCGGCCATCGCCCGCGCCCTGCCGGCCACGGTCGGCAGCCCAGAGCCCTACCCCCAGTGCATGGACGCACTGTCGCCGGGCGTCGCCGCCCAACTAGCCCAGACATACCTCGACAAACTCACCCGCCTTGGCGGCGGCGCGTCGCGAGTCACCGACAAGTTGCCCCACAACTTTCTGTACCTCGGGTTGATCGCCTGTCTGTTCCCCGGCGCGCGCGTCATTCATTGTGTCCGCGATCCCATCGATTGCGGACTTTCCACCTATTTCCAGGATTTCGACACGGTCGGCCGGAGCTATGGCGTCGATCTCGCGCACATCGGTCAGGAACTGGGCCAATACCACCGCCTGATGCGACATTGGCGCGAGACCTTGGACCTGCCGATCCTGGATGTCAGTTACGAGGCGCTGGTCGACGATGCCGAAGGGATCAGCCGGGGGATGGTCGCATTTTGCGGCCTGGCGTGGGACGACCGGTGCCTTCGCTTCAACGAGAACCCCCGCGTCGCCACGTCGTGGAGCGCCGCCGATGTGCGCCAGCCCCTCTATCGCCACTCGGTGGGGCGCGCCCAATACTACGGCGATCGGCTCGATCCGCTGCGACGGGCCCTCGCCGCCCCGCCGTGAGCTACCCCGGCATGAGCCGCCCCGCCGCCGCTGTGGCTCGGGTGCAACAGTGCGCGGATTTCGACACATCGCCCTCATGGCCAACTTGACGGCCAGCACGAGGACTGGCTGAATGCCGTCCTGTTCCTGTTAAAGGGGAGCGCATCCGGCGTCTTCGGAGGGTTGCGCGTTTCGCAAGTGAGGTTAGCATGAAGAAATACCTATACGGTACGACAGCTCTCGTGGCGGCCGGTGCGATCGTTGGGCCGGCGGCGGCCGAGGATCCTGTAAGCGTCGGCGTTGGCGGTTGGTACATTTTTAACGTTGGCCACATCGATGCCAGCGATGGGGTTGGCCAGCCGGCAGCCGGGACCCGCGACCATATCTTCAGTCGTTGGGGCATCATCTCGTTCACCGGCAACTCGACGTTTGACAACGGACTTCAGGTCGGCGTGGCGTTCGACCTCAAGGCCGAGGCGGTGCCGGGCGGCGGTCAGTTCGAGGACAGTTACGCCTGGATGGAGTTCGCCGACTTCCGCGTCCAGTTGGGCGCGCGCAACAGCGCGTCGAACACCATGCACTACCAGTCGCCGACACCCTCGATGTTCGGTTGGGGTTTTGAGTCCCCGGTCTTCACGTTCACGGCGCCGGGCACTAACTCGACCTTAGCGTACACCTCGACCTATCTGACCACGTCGGGCGACGCGGAGAAGATCACGGTGTTCACGCCGCGCTTCTCCGGCTTCCAGCTCGGTGTGTCCTACACGCCGGAGAACTGCCAGGCCGCTAACGCGAATTGCGCGGGCCTCTTCGGTTTGGGCTCGATCGGTGGCACGTTCAGTGGTACCAACGCTGGGTCGGAATCGATCTGGGACGTCGGCGCGAACTACGTCGGCAGCTTCGACGAGGTCGATGTCGCCCTGTCGGTCGGTTACACCGCGGGCGATCCCGAGGTTAGCAGCACCGTCGTCGGAGCGGCGGGATCGGACGATCTCGAAGGCTTCTCTATCGGTAGTCGGCTCTCTTTCGAGGGCTTCACTGTCGGGGCCGCCTATCGTCAGTCGAATGACGGCGGCTTCACTGGCCAAGGCATCTCGGGTGATTTCGACCGCGAGAACTGGTCGGTGGGCGTGCGCTATGCCACCGGGCCATGGGGCATGGGCGTTCAGTATGTTGAAATGGATGTCGCGGCTGGCGCCGGCGCTGGCGAGGACTCGGTTGCCGCGTTCGAACTCGGCGGTACCTACGACGTCGGGCCCGGGGTTCAGTTCGCCTTCGGTTACCAGAGCATCTCGATGGACGACAATGCGAGTGCCGTTGGGGCCGAAAACGACGTGGACGCCATCTTCGTCGGCACCGCGATCTTCTTCTAAAGCTACGACAGACACAGTCGGGAAGGGGCGGACTTCGGTCCGCCCCTTCACTTTTGGCCCCGCGCGACATTGTCGGCGGGGCCAATCGCCTGAGAGGCATACGTTTCGCTGATGGCCCCTCGCTGATGGCGTTGCGCTGATGGGCGGCATCATCTGGCTCGCTTCCTATCCGAAATCGGGCAACACCTGGATGCGGGCGTTCATTCACAACTTGTTGCTCGATCCGGAGCGGGCGGCGGATATCAACCAGCTCGATCAGTTTGGGCTCGGTGACGGGCGCAAGGATTGGTATGGCCAGGTCGCCGGTCGGCCCGTCGATGGCATGGATCGCGAGGCCTTGGCGCGGCTGCGGCCCGAGGTTCATCGGCGCATGACCGCCGCCCACCCCGATTCAGTGTTCGTCAAGACCCACAGTCCGTTGGCGGACGATCATGGCGCTCCGGCGATCACCATGGAGTGTACGGCCGGGGCGATCTACGTCTTGCGCAACCCACTGGATGTGGTGCTCTCGATGGCGCACCATTCCGGCCTCGATATCGATGACGCGATCCGCCTGCTCGGCGATGCCAACGCCGGTGCGCCGGAGGACCCGCGCAACGTTCCGATCACGCTGGGCACCTGGTCGTACCATGTCCGGAGTTGGACCCAGCAACCCGACGCCGGCCTGCACGCGGTTCGCTACGAAGACCTTTTGGCGGCGCCCGAGGCCCATTTCGGTGCCATCGTCCGTTTTCTCGGCCTTGAGGCATCGGCAGCTCGGCTCACCAAAGCGATCGAGTTCTCCTCGTTCGAGGTTCTGCGGCGCCAGGAGGACGAACACGGTTTTAGAGAGCGCAGCCCGCTGGCGGCGCGTTTCTTTCGCCGCGGCCGTGCCGGGCACTGGCGCGAGGAGCTATCGACCGAGCGCATCGATCGCGTCGTCGCGGCACACGGCGAGCAAATGGCGCGCTTTGATTATCTTCCATGAGGCGCGACGCCATGACGCGCGAACGTGTGACGCGCGTCACTTGACCATCGTCGGTGCTAAGGCTTTGATCGCGCGGCGTCGGACAACGCTGCGGCCGCGTGCGCGGGGCGGTGCCGACCAACACCCAGGGGGCCCTGTCAATCAACCATGAGTGAGACCGTGAACCAACTTCAGTTGACTAAACTCAATATTGTCATCGCCGGCCACGCCGCGAGCTGCGCCCGCCTGTTGGCGCGCCGCGGCACCCGCGCCGGCGCCTCCGAGGATGCGATCAGCTTCGCCACCGCGAGCTACAGCATCACGGTCGCCGATCATGCCGATCGTACCGGATTCAACGCTCGGCTGGCCGAGGGAATGGCGGGGCTGAGCGCCGCCATCTTGGCCGTCGACCACGACTGCGGCGTCGATCGGGTGTTTCGCCAGCACGCGTTCTTGCTCGCGCTCACGGGCGTCCATCAGATCGTTGTCGCGGTGACTGGGCTCGATAACACCGAGGCGGCCGCCAAGCGCTACGCCGAGGTCGAGCGCTCGGTGGTTGATTGGTTCGCCGCGCTCGACGGGGCGAAGCCGCGCCTGGTCGCGGCGGGCGTCGACGACGAGCATCCGCCCGCCTGGTCGGAGGGCGCTGGCCTTATCAAGGCTCTGGAGCACCTGCAGCCGATGGCGCCGCCGGTCGACATGCCGCTGCGCATGCCGATCACCGAGGCGGTCGGCGATGCCGGGGCGCACTGCTACTCGGGCCGCATTCTCACTGGCCTTCTCGACATGGGCGATACCCTCATGTTCTCGCCCTCCAATGTCACCGCGCGGGTGCTTAGCCTCGAAAGTGATGACGGCGGCGAGCACCTCAATAGCGCCGAGGCCGGCCAGACGGTCCGCCTCACGCTCGATACCGACGCCGCCATCGCCAGCGGCGAACTCGCGAGTCATGTCGAGACTCCGCCGCTGGAAACCGATGTCTTTCGCATTTGTATGGTGTGGATCGGCGACGCGCCGATGGAGGAGCGCGCCGGCTACCACCTGCGCCGCTTTGGTCACGCCATTCTGGTGACCGTGCAGGCGATCGAATCGGTCTCGGTCAATGGCGAGTCTGGCGAGTTGATCGAGGCTACGATCCGAACCCCGGCCATCATCGCCCTCGATCCGTTCGAGAGCTGCGGACCGACCGGAAGTTTCGCCCTCTACGACGGCGATGCGTTCTTGGGCGCGGGCCGGATCAACATGCGCGACTATGCCGACCAGCGGGATTTGATCACGGTGCGGTCGACCAACGTGGTCCGTGTCGAGCACACGGTCACTGACGAGCACAGGATTCAGCGCAACGGCCATCGCGGCGCGGTTCTGTGGCTGACCGGTCTGTCAGGCGCCGGCAAGTCGACGATCGCGATCGAGGTCGAGAAGCGCCTGTTCGAGGCTGGCTATCAGGTCTATGTGCTAGACGGCGATAATGTTCGCCATGGGCTCAACTCCAACCTCGGGTTTTCGCCCGAGGATCGGGCCGAGAACATTCGCCGCGTCGGCGAGGTCGGCGCCTTGTTCGCGGGTGCCGGCTTCATCGCCATCACGGCGTTCATTTCGCCCTATCGTTCCGACCGCGATCGCGCCCGCGTCGCGCTACCCGACGGCTTCCACGAGATCTATGTCAAGGCTGACTTGGCGGTCTGTGAAAGCCGCGATCCCAAGGGGCTCTACAAGAAGGCGCGAGCCGGCGAGATTCCCGAGTTCACGGGCATTTCCGCTCCCTATGAGGCGCCACTGGCGCCCGATCTCATCGTCGACACGAGCGCCAGCACCGTCGACGAGTCCGTCCGCGTGGTCATCGACTACGTCAAGCGCCACTTTGTCTTGGACGCCGCCTGACGCCTACAGACGCGGATCCGGCCTGGCGGTGATCGCGCTGATCGCCGCCAGGCCGGCCGTGCCGCTGCTCGTGAGACGACGCGCCGTGGCGGCGTTGATACCGCCCAGAGCATAAACCGGCAGCGGGCTCGTCCGCGCCAGAGCCGTGAATCGAACGACGCCCAGGCCGGGTGCGCGCTGGTGGCTCAGCGTTGGGAACACGGGCGACAGCAGAGCCGCATCGGCCCCCGCTTCGGCCGCGGCGATCAGGCCGCGCCGGCCGTGCGCCGCCGCCGTGATCAGCCAGCTCGATCGCCGCGACCATCGGGCGCCGCCGCGCCGCACGAACCATTCCGGCATATGGACCCCATCGGCGCCGAGTCGGATCGCCAAGGCCGGGTCGGCGGCAATCAAGAAACGTAGCCCCCGGCGGCGACAGATCTCAGCCAGACCGCCGGCGAGCGCGGCGCGGTCAGGGTCGTCGTAATGGCGCACGATCACCGCACTGCCGGGCGGCAACGAGGCGATGGCGGCTCTCGGGTCGGGTGTGCGGCGCTCGTCGGTCAGGAAAATGAGCGGCGGCAGGTCGCGAGCGCGCGCCGCCGGGCAGGCCAAATTGAGACGATTAGCGAGCTCTGCTAGGGTGAGTCGGCCGGCCGCCATGGGGCCGGTGACAGTGCCACGGCTGAAATGTCCTCGCAAACGGACGCTATCGCCATCCCCGATATCGCCGCCAACCTCGCGGCGGTGCGGGCGCGGATTCGCGCCGCGGCCGAGGGCGCGGGGCGGGGCGACGCGGTCAGCCTCGTCGCCGTCTCGAAGACCCATGGCGAGGACCGAATCCGACCCGCCCTGGAGGCCGGCCACCGGGTCTTTGGCGAGAACCGGGTCCAGGAGGCGGAGACCAAGTGGCCCGCGCTCAAGGCCGACTTCGCCGATGTTCGCTTGCACCTGATCGGACCGTTGCAAACCAACAAGGCGCGGGTCGCCGTCGGGCTGGCCGATGTCATCGAAACGATCGATCGGCCCAAGCTCGCGCGCGCGGTGGCGGCGGAGATGGACCGCGCCGGCCGCCGGCCCGATTGCTTCATCGAGGTCAACACAGGCGAGGAGCCGCAGAAGCACGGGGTCGCCCCTGATCAGGCCGACGACTTCGTGCGCGCGTGCCGCGACGAGTACCAGCTGCCGATCATCGGGCTCATGTGCGTCCCGCCGCTGAACGAGGAGCCCTCGTTGCACTTCGCGCTGCTGAGGAAGATCGCCGAGCGCAACGGGCTAGCCCACCTTAGCATGGGAATGAGCCACGACTTCGAGATCGCCATCGTCTTTGGCGCGACTCAGGTGCGGGTGGGCACGGCGATCTTCGGCGGCCGCGAAGCGCGCTAGCCGCTCGACTCAAAGAACTAGACGACCTAGCCGACGACGCGGAGCCGGGCCTTGGGTCCGCACCCAGCCAGCAGTTCGAACAGGTCGGGCCGCGTCAGGGCGACGCAGCCGGCGGTCGGCGCGTAGTCCGGTCGGGCGACGTGGAGAAAAACCGCGCTGCCGTCGCCGGGCACCACTGGATCATCGTTGTGGCCGAGCACGACCACCACATCGTAAATCTCATCGTCGCGATGAAGACGCTCGGTGCGGCCCGGGTATGGCAACGTGACCGGTCGGTTGTAGTTCGGATCGGGGGAATCGTCGCACCAGCCATCATCGGGCGCGATGGTTTCGAGGCGCAAGCCGGTGACCGGCGGGCCCATGCGATCGGCGCGATAGAGGACGTAGCGCAGGGCGAAGCAGCCGACTGGCGTCGCGCCGTCGCCTTCGCGTTTCGACGACGTGATGCCCCCCGCGCCGAGGGCGCAGCGATAGCGTTTTGCGCCCCACGTGGCGATACCAGGCGCGGCGACGGTGATGGTTTCCATCGCCGTCCGGGCGTCGCTTGTCAGCGCCAGCGCCTCACAGCCAACAGGGCCGGCATTAGGGGTTGCCCTTCCTCCGGCTCGTACAGCGTTCGCGCCATTAGCAGGCTGCTCTCGTAGCGCGCCACGAACTCGGCGATCTCGGCCGATGTGAGCCGGCGCGGGCCATCAATGGACGGCGTCGTGGGCGTACCGAATGACCGACTTTCGGAGCCAGCCGCCGCGCCGCGCGCCAGGACCGGCGCCTCGGTCTGGGCCAATACCAGCGCCTGGAGGGGTGCCGTCCGCGCCGTGGCGATGGCCACCACCTCGGGCGGGCCCGCCTTACGGTCGAACAGTGCCAAGGTGTTGGCGCCGATGTCGCGACCGGTCGTGTCCTCGATCGCCAGGTTGATCATGGCCGACGCCATGCCGAGTGGGCCGCCGAACGCCGCCCCGCCCAACAGGCGTGGTCCCGGCGCGATCGTGTCGCCGGTGATTGCGCGATAGAGCGTCGAGATGATCGGCAGGTGCTGGAGGGGATTGATGAGATCGAGCAGGTCGCCGAAGTCGAAGCCGCCCTCGCCCCAAAACGCCGTGTCGCCGCCGTTCGCTTCGGCCGACGCCGCCGTGGGTGGGCGCGGATCGAGGCTGGCGGCGCTCGCTGGGAAGGGCCGCGATTCGGTCGCGAGAGGCGCGGGATTGATCGACATGAAGGTTCCTTCCCCTTAATCCCGTAGCAAACGATGCCCACGCGTGTTTCGTTTAATAACAAACACATAGCGCTCAGGGAGGCGTGACCGTCGGCGCATGGCGGGCAAGTCTTGCCTCGCCGGGCGCATCGGTCAGAGCAAATGGCCCGACCGCGTGGCCTTGGTCTCAAGGTAGCGCACGCTGTGGTCGGTGGGCGGGAAGCTGTGCGCCACCCGCTCCACCACATCGATGCCGTGATGCTGGAGCGCGGTTACCTTGTGCGGATTGTTGGTCAGCAGGCGCACCTGCTCGAAGCCGAGGCGGCGGAGCATCTCGGCCGCTGGCAGAAAGATTCGCTCGTCGGCCTCGAAGCCAAGCCGCTGGTTGGCCTCGATCGTGTCGTAGCCCTGATCTTGGAGCTGGTAGGCGCGGAGTTTGTTAATGAGCCCGATGCCCCGCCCCTCTTGCGCCAGATAGAGCAAGACGCCGCCGTCCTCGGCCGCGATCACCTCGACCGCGCCGCGCAGCTGCTGGCCGCAGTCGCAGCGCAGGCTGGCCAACAGATCGCCGGTGAAACACTGGGAGTGGAGGCGGACCAGCACCGGCGCCGATCGACTGGGATCGCCGATCACGATGGCCAGATGCTCGATGCCACCGTCGGCCGGGCGAAAGGCGACGACACGGGCGTCCGCCGCGCCGGCCAGCGGCACATGGGCATCGCTCACCGCGATCAACGCGGTCGCCGCTTCGGTCTCGTACGACTCGATGTCCTCCACGGTGACACAAAGCAACGACTCGCGCGCCGCGAAGGCGGCCGGATCATCGCCTGTATTCACCGGCGCGACGACGGCCGCTGGCAGAAGACGCGCCAGGCGGTTCAGGACCAGCGCCGCCCCAAACCCGACGGGCGGCGGCCCGGGCGCCACCTCGAACGGACCGCGCAAGGGATGAGCGAGGTCGGCGGTCGGGTCCACCAACGTCGCGATCGCGGCGGCCGGCAAGCCCATGGTTTCTGGCAAGCCTTGGGCCTCGACAATGACGACCACTTCGGCGCCGGTCGGCCTGATGTGCAGCGTGCGGGCGCGGTGTGCGGTGATCGCGAGGGCTGGCGCGGCGGCGCCGAGGCGCCCGATCCACGTCAAGGTGGCGTCGTTCGCGAGCTCGGCCGCAGCCACCGCATGGCTCGTCGCGCCGTTGGTGATAATCACCGGCACGCGGCGGCGAAGATCGTCGATGGCCCGATCCACGGCCAGCAGGCGCCTTGCCCCCGCCCCTGTCACATCCGCCGGCGTCACTGGGGCTGTGGAAACCGGCCTGTCAGCTGGCTGGGAGCGGGGCATGGCGGTGCATCGCGCGGTTGAGGAGGGGGTAACGACAATGTCGGGTGCGTCCGACAATAGCAAGCAAGCTCGGGCGCTGGGCGCGGCGGCAAATCGCCCCTCCACCCTTGTCGGCCGCGTGCCAGCGGTCCAGAGTGCCGGCCATGAGCGGCCCATGAGCGGCCCCCGGGGCGAGGCCACGGACGGCGATCCCGAAAGCGGTATCCACACCGATTTTTGGGAGACGATGGCCTATGCCGACTACCTGCGGCTTGATTCCCTCCTCGCCGCGCAGGCGCCGCTCAGCGACAGCCACGACGAACTCCTATTCATCGTTTTGCACCAGACGACCGAGCTGTGGTTCAAGCTGATGTTGCACTAGGTCGCCGCCGCCACCGCGCGCCTGCGCGCCGATGAGCCGCAGCAAGCGTTCAAGATGCTGGCGCGGGTATCGCGCATCCAGGCCCAGGTCATCCAATCGTGGGACATCGTGTCGACGCTGACACCGGCCGATTACCTGGCTTTTCGCGACCGACTCGGCCGCGCCTCGGGGTTGCAGTCGCGCCAATATCGGTTGCTTGAGTTCGCCATGGGCAACAAGAACGCGGAGATGATCCGGCCGTTCGCCCACCTGCCCGAGGTCGCCAGCGAACTCACCCAAGCGCTGGCCCACCCGAGCCTGTACGATGAAGCGATCAACTTGCTGGCCCGGCGCGGCTTCACCATCCTCGAAAGCGTGCTGGGGCGCGATTTCGCGCGGCCTTACGAACCTCAGGCCAGCGTCGAGGCGGCGTGGCGGGCGGTGTATCAGGACGTAGCGCGGCATTGGGAGCTGTATAAACTCGCCGAGGATTTGGTCGATGTAGCCGGCTGGTTTCAACAGTGGCGGTTTCGCCATGTGACGACGGTCGAACGGGTGATCGGCCGGCGGCGCGGTACGGGCGGCTCGTCGGGGGTGGCTTACCTGCGTGGCGTGCTCGATCGCCAGTTCTTTCCCGAACTGTGGTCGGTGCGGACGAGTCTCTAGCAGCCTGTCGGACTTGAGCCGGGAGTCGAAATAGGATTCGATGGTATCAGTTGATTTGCCCGCGCGTGATGGAGGCCGTCATGAGCAATTTCCGACCGGTCGACCGGGAGACGGGGTTTCTGCTGCCGCCGTCGGTGGAGGAATGGCTTCCCGAGCGGCATCTGGCGCGCTTCGTGGTCGAGGTGATCGAGCAGTTGGACCTCTCGGCGTTCGTGAAGGCCTATCGCGGCTCGGGCTCGGCGTCCTATCACCCGAGCATGCTGCTGGGGCTTCTGGTCTACGGCTACGCCACGGGGGTGTTTTCGAGCCGCAAGTTGGAGCGCGCGACCTATGATTCTGTCGCTTTCCGCTTCATCGCGGCCAACGATCATCCCGACCACGATACCATCGCCGCGTTCCGGCGGCGTTTTCTCGACCGGATCGAAGGGCTGTTCGTCGAGGTGCTGCTGCTGGCCCGGGAAGCCGGGGTGCTGAAGCTCGGCACGGTGGCGCTGGACGGCACCAAGGTGCACGCCAACGCGAGCCGGCACAGCGCGCTGTCGTGGAAACACGCCTGCGAGCTCGAAGCCCGGTTGAAGGCCGAGGTGGCGGAGTTGATGGCGTTGGCGGAGGCGGCCGATGGGGCGGATGTGCCCGACGGGATGTCGGTGCCCGAGGAACTGGCCCGGCGCGAGGATCGTCTGGCCCGCATCGCCGAGGCTAAGGCGGTGATCGAGGCGCGGGCGCGCGAACGCCTTGAGCGGGAACGGGCCGAGTACGAGGCGAAGCTCGAGGCGCGCGCGGAGAAGGCCGAGAAGACGGGCCGCAAGCCGGGCGGCCGTCCACCCGAGCCGCCGGTGGCCGGGCCCGGGCCGAAGGACCAGGTCAATCTGACCGACGCGGACTCGCGCATCATGCCGGTGGCCGGCGGCGGCTTCGAACAGGCCTACAACGCCCAAGCCCTGGTGGCGGCCGACAGCCTGCTGGTGGTCACCAACGACGTGGTCCAGGCCCCCAACGACAAGCGGCAAATCGAGCCGGCGCTGGAAGCGCTCGCCCGCCTTCCCGAGGCGCTGGGCGCGCCCGAGACCCTGCTGGCGGACAGCGGCTACTTCAGCGAGGCCAACGTGAACGCCTGCGCCGAGGCCGAGATCGCGCCGTTGATCACGCCCGGCCGGGAACGCCATCATCTCTCCTGGAAGGACCGCTTCGCCGGCGCGCCGCCGCCCCCGGAGAACCCGACGCCGCTGGAAGCGATGACACATCGACTGGCGACGCCCGAGGGCCGGCAACTCTACGCCCTGCGCAAGCAAACGCCGGAACCGGTGTTCGGCATCATCAAATCGGCCATGGGCTTCCGCCAGTTCTCGCTACGCGGCCTGGACAAGGTCACGGGCGAATGGAACCTGGTGACCCTGGCCTGGAACATAAAGAGAATGTTCACCTTGCAATACGCTTGAGCAGGCGGCCGGACTCCGTACCTCGCGAAAAGGAATAAGAGTATGCTCGCCTTGCGGCACGCGCGAGCAAGCGAACGTACTTCGTGCCCTCACGAGAGGGCATAAGAGTATACTCACCCTGCGGTACGCGCGGCCAAGCGACCGCACTCCGTGTCCTCACGAAAGGCGCTCGATCCCATGACCTCTCCACATCGCGATCCGTCCACACCCATTCTCGCGGACCTCAGTCCGACAGGCTGCTAGGGGGGCGATGCAATATCTCGACTACGACCAGGCGGGCCTTGACGCGCAGTACCAGCTTCGCGAGCGTCATCCTGAGTTCCAGACCTATTTCGACGCCTGGGACGCGCGCAGCCGGGCGACCCGCGAGCGCCTCGACTGCCGCCTCGACCTGCGTTATGGCGAGGCGCCCAAGGAGCGGCGTCGGGTTCTCCGGGGGCGGCGGCGCGCCGGCGAACGCTCGATGTCTTCCCGGCCGCCGCGCCGAACGCGCGCGTGCACATCTTCATCCACGGCGGCTACTGGCAGAATCTCGACAAAAAGGACTACAGCTACCTCGCCGAGGCGTTGGTCGCCGCCGGCATTACGGTCGTCGTCGTCAACTACGACCTCGCGCCGGCCGTCGATATCGACGAGATCGTGCGCCAGAACCGCGCGGCGCTGGCCTGGGTGTGGCGCCGCGCCAGCGACTTCGGGGCCGATCGCGACCGGCTCAGCGTGTCGGGCCACTCGGCCGGCGGCCATCTGGCGACGATGCTGCTGGCGACCGACTGGCCGAGTTTCGCCGCCGGCATGCTGGTCGCGCCGATCAAGGGGGTGTGCGCGATCAGCGGCATCCACGATATCGAGCCGATCCGCCTCAGCTACCAGAACCAGGTCCTGAACCTCGACGAGGGCGCGGTCGCCCGCAATAGCCCGATTCACAACCTGCCGGTGGCGCCGTGTCCGCTAGTGCTGGCCTATGGCGCCGAGGAGACTGCGGAGTTCGCGCGCCAGACGGCGGCTTATGCCGAGGCGTGGCGCAGCCGCGGCTTTGACTGCGACGTGCTGGTCGTCGCCGATCGCAATCATTTCAACGTGATCGACGACCTCGCCGAGCCCGGAAGCGCGCTGGCGCGGGCCGTGATCGGTCTCGCCAGCGTCGCTTGAGCCGGGACAACGGTTGAAATGTCGTGGATTTGTCCCATCTCCGTGACGGATGCCGGTCCCTGACGGGCGCTGGCCCCGCCACCCCGCGAGGATGACCCGAACATGACCACCGCGAAGAAAATACTTCTCGTCGGTGACGACCAGCCCTTGCGCGAATCCTTGCGCGAACAGCTCGAGCTGACCGAGGGCTTCGCCACCGTCGAGGCCGGCACCGGCGCGGCCGGCCTCGAAACGGCCAAGGCCGAGCACTTCGACATGATCCTGCTCGATGCCGACCTGCCCGACCTCGACGGGCGCGAGGTCTGCCGATTGATGCGCAAGAACAACGTCGCCGCCCCGATCATCATGCTGACGGCGGCGGAGACTGACGCCGACACCATCCTCGGGCTGGAATCGGCCGCCAACGACTATGTGACCAAGCCGTTCCGCCTCAACGTCCTGCTGGCGCGCATCCGCGCCCACCTGCGCCAGCACGAGCAAAGCGAGGACGCGGTGTTCTCGATCGGCCGCTTTACTTTCCGCCCGAGCGCCAAGCTGTTGCTCGACGAGGGCGCCAACGACAAGGTCCGCCTGACCGAGAAGGAGACCGCGATCCTCAAATACCTCTATCGCGCCGGCGACAAGGTGGTGGCGCGCGATGTCCTACTATCGGAGGTGTGGGGCTACAACGCCGGGGTCACAACCCACACGCTCGAAACCCACATCTATCGGCTGCGCCAAAAAATCGAACGCGATCCGACCGGCGCCGAACTCCTGGTCACCGAACCCGGCGGCTATCGCCTTGCCCCCTGAGGCGTGGGCATACTTGTGTGTCGGCGATTTCTGATCCCCACATATAGCGTCGCGGTGTTGTAGCTACGTACATTCCCGGCGAACGAATTGTACTAAACTCCCGTTTGGTATAATTCGGCGACCCGGAATGTACTTCAGGGACACGTTGTGACTCCGGACGATTTCAACGCCTCGCCGGCCGGGCAACTGGTGTCGACGATCGGCGGCCAGTGGGCTTTCGTGCCGCATCCGCTGCCGCCCGCGTTCGATCGAGGGCCGTTGTTTGCTTCGCGACCGAGGCGGCCGCGCGACTCGGCGAGCTGAGCGGCGTTGGCCGCACTCTCCCCAACCCGCACCTCTTGATCGGCCCTTTCCGGCGGCGCGAGGCGGTAGCGTCGTCGCGGATCGGGGGCACGATCACCACTCTGTCCGATCTCTTTCTGTTCGAAGCCGAAGCGCGCGAGCCCATCGCCCATGATGCGCGCGAGGTTCACAACTATGTCCTCGCCCTTGACCACGCCCCTAGGTTCTGAGGTCCGCGAGAATTCTGTACCGCAGGGTGAGTTTACTCTTATGCCCTCTCGTGACCCATAAAGGGGGTGCCCTTCCTGGCGCGACCTGCCTGAGCGGTACGGGCCCTACACGACGGTCTATAACCGTTTCAACCGATGGGCCAAGAAAGGCGTGTGGCTGAGGATATTCGAGGCACTGGCGGGACAATCGCCGGCTTCGCTGCATCTGATTGACACCTCGATTGTCCGCGCCCACCAGCACGCCGCTGGCGGTAAAAAGGGGGCGCCGATAACGCCATCGGCCGTTCTCGTGGAGGATTGAGCACCGCCCATGGCCTGCCGGTCCGTCTCGTGCTGACGCCCGGCCAGGCTTCCGACAAAACGACGTTCCCGGCTCTCATCGAGGGGTTGCGTCTGGCGCGCGACGTGGTTGCCGACCGCGGCTTCTTCTCTCGCGCCATCATCGAGCTGATCGAGGCCAACGGCGCGACCGCCCATATCCCGAGCCAGAGCAACGTCCGGGTCCGCCGCGTCGTTGACCTGAAAATCTATCGCCACCGCAACCTGGTCGAGTGCTTCTTCAACAAACTCAAGCATTTCCGCCGTATCGCTACGCGCTTCGACAAACTCGCCAGGAACTATCTCGCCGCCGTAACCCTAGCTTCCGTCAGACTGCGGATGCGCCATTATGAGGCCACGATCTAGACCGCCTGGATGAGCTGCCGGTCTCACTGCGGCTTATCAGGGAGGTTCACCGCATCCTCTTGCTGGGCGTGGGACTGCAACGCGGTGCAACGCAACCTGGTGAGTTTCGCACCGATCAAAACTGGATCGCTGGCGTCGGAGTCGCCATCGAGGACGCGAGGTTTGTGCCGCCGCCACCACAGGAACTCATGCCGGCGTTGAGCGCGCTTGAACACTACATCCACGAGCCACCGCTACTGGCGCGCCGCTTCTCGTCCGGGTGGCGCTGATCCACTACCCGTTCGAGACGATCCACCCGTTTCCCGACGGTAACGGCCGTGTCGGGTGCCTTTTGATTCCGTTGCTGTTGATGGCGGCGGGCGCGCTCTCCCAGCCGTTGTTTTACCTCAGCGCCTATTTCGAAAAGCACCGCCAGCGGTAATACGACCTGCTGCTCGCGGTCAGCCGCGACGGCGCATGGGGCGAGTGGATTGGCTTTTTTCTGAACGGGGTGATCGAGCAATGCGCCGACGCCACGGCGCGTTCGGACCGCTTACTCGCATTGCGAGATCGATACCGCGACCAGGTGCAGCAGGCGCGGGCGTCCGGTTTGCTCCTGCAGCTGATCGATCATCTGTTCAAGGTGCCGGTCATCAGTATCCCCCGCGCGGCCGCGCACCTCAACGTCACCTACCACACCGCGCGCGGGCAGGTGAGCCGGCTGGCCGACAGCGCCATCTTGCGGCCTATCGACAATACCTGGCCTCGCCTCTATCGTGCCGACGAGATCATTTCGATCGTCCAGTAAGGCCGTCTTGGCTCGTTAGTCGAACAGGACGACGCTGCGGATCGATTTTCCGGCGTGCATCAGGTCGAAGGCGTCGTTGATCTGGGCGAGCGGCATGGTATGGGTGATCAGGTCGTCGATGTTGATCTTGCCGTCCATGTACCAATCGACGATCCTCGGCACCTCGGTCCGGCCCTTGGCGCCGCCGAACGCGGTGCCGCGCCAGACCCGGCCGGTGACCAACTGGAAGGGCCGGGTGGCGATCTCCTGACCGGCCCCGGCGACGCCGATAATCACGCTCTCGCCCCAGCCCTTGTGACAGCACTCGAGCGCCTGGCGCATGGTGTTGACGTTGCCGATGCACTCGAAGCTGTAATCGGCCCCGCCCTTGGTCAGATCGACCAGATACGCGGCCAAGTCTCCCTCGACTTCCTTGGGGTTGACGAAGTGGGTCATGCCGAACTTCTCGCCGAGCGCCCGCCTGCTCGGATTGATATCCACCCCAACGATCATGTCGGCCCCGACCAAACGCGCGCCCTGCACGACATTGAGGCCGATGCCGCCAAGCCCGAACACCACCACGTTGGCGCCGGGCTCGACCTTGGCGGTATTGATGACGGCGCCGATGCCGGTCGTCACGCCGCAGCCGATGTAGCAAATCTTGTCGAACGGCGCGTCCTCGCGGACCTTGGCGACCGCGATCTCGGGCAGGACCGTGAAGTTGGCGAAGGTCGAGGTGCCCATGTAGTGGTAGATCGTCTCCTTGCCGAGCGAGAAACGGCTTGAACCGTCCGGCATCAGGCCCTGGCCCTGGGTCGTCCGGATCGCCTGGCAGAGATTGGTCTTGCCCGACAGACAGTGCTCGCACTGGCGGCACTCGGGCGTGTAGAGCGGGATGACGTGATCGCCCGCCTTGACCGAGGTGACGCCGGTGCCGACCTCGACCACGACTCCCGCCCCCTCGTGGCCGAGAATGGCCGGAAAGATGCCTTCCGGATCGTCCCCCGAGCGGGTGAACTCGTCGGTATGGCACACGCCGGTCGCCTTGACCTCGACCATCACCTCGCCGTCGCGCGGACCATCGAGGCTGACGGTCTCGATCTCTAGCGGTGCTCCGGCCTTATGGGCCACGGCGGCGCGTACATCCATGGGATTCCCCTCATGCGGCGTGCTGGGATAGTCGAGTCGCCGCGAACAGTAGAGCCGAGGCGACGGCTAATCAACGTGCGCCCTCACGCGGCCCGCCGGGGTCATGGAGCGGGCTCGCCCCCCGCACATCCTTGGGGCTATGCTGGCGCTATCGGAGGTCGCTGATGGCAAGTCACGGATCGCGCGGGGTCATCTGTCGGCGCCGCCTGGCGACGCTGATGGCGCATGCGCGGGGTCCTAGCGGCGGCCGCGGCGCGGTGGCGCGGACGGCGGTGAGAGAGACGTTGGCGGCCGCGCTTGAGGCCTCGCGCGCGGCGATCAGGCTCCGCTTCGAGGCCTCGGGCCAGGGGCTCGTGGCGGCTCGCGAGAACGCCCTGCTGATGGAGCGCGTCGTCGGTGCGGGGCTCGATTCCGCGCTCCTGGGTCGAATGTCGGGCGGCGGCCCGCTTAGCGTGCTCGCCGTCGGCGGCTTTGGGCGCGGCGTACTCGCCCCCCACTCCGATCTCGATCTTTTGTTCCTGTTCGCCGATGCGCCCCCGGCCGAGGCCGAGGCGATGTTGCGCCCGTTCCTCTACCTGCTGTGGGACCTCGGCTTCAAGGTCGGGCATTCGGCGAGGTCGGTGGAACAGTGCCTCGCCATTGCCAAGGAGGACATCACGGTCCGCACCGCGCTCCTTGAGTCGCGCCATCTGTGGGGCGCCCGGCGCCTGTCGAACCAGCTGGCGCGGCGCTTCAGGGCCGAGATCGTGCGCGGCTCGGAGGCCGAGTTCGTGGCCGCCAAGCTGGCTGAGCGCGACGCCCGCCATCGCCGGTTTGGCGACAGCCGCTATGTGGTCGAGCCCAACCTCAAGGAGGGCAAGGGCGGCCTGCGCGATCTCCATACCTTGTTCTGGATCGCCACGTACCTGTACGACGTCAAAAACGTCAGCGAGCTGGTCGAACGCAAGGTGCTGACCCGAGCCGAACACAGAACCTTCGACACGGCGGCGGTGTTCCTGTGGTCGGTCCGCCACCACCTGCACTATCTCGCCGGCAGGGCGGAGGAGAGCATCACCTTCGATGTCCAGCCCACCCTCGGCGGCCTGTTGAACTATGCCGACCGGGCCGGCGGACGGGGCGTCGAGCGTTTCATGAAGCACTATTTCCTGATCGCCAAGGACGTGGGCGACCTGACCCGCCTATTCTGCGCCAACCTCGAGGAAAGCCACCTGCGCCAACCGCGCGCCGGCGGCGACGTGCCGCGCGTGGTCGAGGGCTTTCTCGTCGTTAACGGCCGCCTGCGGCACGACCAGGAGAGCGCCTTTGTCGACGATCCGGTGGCGATGATCCGGCTGTTCCATGTCGCCGACCGCCACCGTCTCGACATCCACCCCCAGGCGCTGCGGCTGATCCGCCGTGACCTCAAGGGGATCGACGCCAAGCTGCGCGCCGACCCCGAGGCCAACCGGCTGTTCCTCGAAATCCTGACCTCGCCCTTTGATCCGGAGACGGCGCTCCGACGCCTCAATGAGGCCGGCGTGTTCGGGCGCTTCGTTCCCGACTTCGGCCGTGTCGTCGCCCAGATGCAATACGACATGTATCACGTGTACACGGTCGACGAGCATGCCATCCGGGCGATCGGGCTGCTGTCGCGGATCGAGCAGGGCGATCTGGCCGAGGAGCACCCAGTCTCACACGAGGTGGTGCATCAGGTTTTGTCGCGCCGCGCCCTCTATGCCGGGCTGCTGCTGCACGACATTGGCAAGGGCCAGGGGACGGATCATTCGACCTACGGCGCCGATGTGGCGCGGCGACTTGGTCCTCGGCTCGGTCTGACGGCCGAGGAAACCGAAACCGCCGCCTGGCTGGTCCGCCACCATCTTCTTTTCGCCGACACCGCCTTCAAACGTGACGTCGGCGATCCCAAGACGGTGGCCGATTTCGTCGCCATCGTGCAAAGCCCGGAGCGCCTGCGGCTGCTCCTGGTGTTGACGGTGGCCGATATTCGCGCCGTCGGCCCGGGGCGGTGGAACGGTTGGAAGGGGCAGCTGCTGCGCGACCTCTATCATGCCGCCGAGGCGGTCATGACCGGGGGGCACGTGGCCGGGGACCGCGGCCGTCGGGCGGCCGCGGCCAAGCACGCGTTCGCCACCGCCTCGGACACGAGCGGCGCGCCGGTCCTGTCGGCGGCCCTCGACGGCCTCGACGACGCCTATTGGCTGTCGGCGGGAACCGATATCCACGTCCGTCACGCCCGCCTGCTCGCCGCCGCCGCCGAGGTCGACCCCCCATTCGCCGTCGGGGTGTGGAGTGACACATTTCGGGCGGTGACCGAGGTCGTGGTCTGCGCGCGTGATCGGGCCGGCCTGTTCGCGCGCCTGGCGGGCGCCATGGCGCGGGCCGGCGCCAGCATCGTCGATGCCAAGATATTCACCACCACCAACGGCACGGCGCTCGACACCTTCTGGATCCAGGACGCCCGCGCCGGCCCCTTGAACGACGCGCGCCGGGTCGCGCGGCTGAAGGCGGCGGTCATCGACGTGATGGCCGACGAGGGCCCGCTCAAACCGTTGGTGCTGGAGGGAGGCCGGCTGCCGAGTCGCACGGCGGTGTTCACCGTCGAACCCCGGGTGCTGATCGACAACCGGGCCAGCGATATCCACACCGTGGTCGAGATCAACGGGCGCGACCGGCCCGGCCTTCTCTACGATCTGACGCGGGTGCTCGCCGGTCTGCGGCTGTCGATCGCCAGCGCCCACATCGCGACCTTCGGCGAGCACGCAGTCGATGTCTTCTATGTCAAGGACCGGTTCGGGTTGAAGGTGACGCGCGAAGAGACCTTTCGACAGCTGCGAGGCGCGCTGCTTGAGGTCTTGCAAGCGCCGCGAGCGGGCCCGGTGGCGGCGCGTGGCCCTCACCGCCTCGCGCGCCGTTCCGCCCGCGTCGGCGCTCGCTAGGGTCAACGTATGAGCCTGCTGCGCGCTGCCACGACCGTCGGCGGCTATACGATGCTGAGCCGCGTGCTCGGCTTCGCCCGCGATATCCTGATCGCCCACGGACTCGGCGCCGGACCGGTGGCCGACGCCTTTTTCGTCGCCTTCAAGTTGCCGAACTTCTTCCGCCGCCTGTTCGCGGAAGGCGCCTTCAGCGCCGGCTTCGTGCCGCTGTTCTCGGCCCTCCTCAAGGAGGAAGGGCGGGAGACCGCGCGCGCCTTCGCCGAGCAGGCCTTGAGCGTCCTCTTGTGCGCGTTGCTGATTTTCGTGACGGCGATGCAGATCGGCATGCCCTGGCTGATGTACGGACTGGCGCCGGGCTTCGCCGACGATCCCGCCAAGTTCGATCTGGCGGTGGCGCTGACTCGCCTCACCTTCCCTTATCTTCTGTTCATCAGCCTGGTCTCGCTGATGGGCGGCGTGCTCAACGCGATGGGCCGCTTCGCCGCCGTGGCGGCTACGCCCATCCTCATGAACCTTTGCATGGTCGCGGGGATTCTGTGGCTCGCGCGACATACCGAGACCAGCGGCCACGCGCTCGCCTGGAGCGTCGCGGTGGCGGGCATGGTGCAGTTCCTGTGGTTGGTCGCCGTCCTGCGCCGCGCCGGCATGAGCCTAAGGTTGCCGCGGCCACGGTTGACCGGGCGGGTGCGGGAACTTCTGCGCCTGATGGTGCCGGGCGTGATCGGCGCCGGCGTGGTCCAGATCAACCTGGTCGTCGATGTGATCCTGGCCTCGTTCCTGCCCGAGGGCTCGATCACCTTCCTCTACTTCGCCGATCGGGTGAACCAGCTGCCGCTGGGCGTGGTCGGGGTCGCGGTCGGCACCGCGCTGCTGCCGTTACTCTCGCGCCAGGTCGCCGCTGGCGCGGATGCCGCCGCTGGTGACAGCCACAACCGCGCGATCGAGCTCTCCCTGATTCTGGCGATTCCAGCGGCTCTGGCGCTGGTGGTCGTCGCCAACCCCATCGTCGTCGTTCTGTTTGGCCACGGCGCGTTCGGGGCGGACGCATCCTCGGCCACGGCGGCGGCGCTGATGGCGTATGCTGCCGGATTGCCGGCCTACGTGCTGGTGAAGGTGCTGACGCCCGGATACTTCGCACGCAAGGATACCGTTACCCCGGTGCGCATCGCGCTGCTCTGCATGGCGGCCAACCTCGTTCTCAACCTGATCCTGATGGGGCCGCTCAAGCACACCGGCCTTGCTTTGGCGACGGCGATCGCCGCCTGGCTCAACGCGGCGCTGTTGTTGCGGGGCCTGGGCGCGCGCGGCTTCCTCCGGCTCGATGGACGCGTGCGCGCCCGCCTGCCACGCATTCTCGCCGCGAGCGCTGTCATGGCGCTCGGCCTGTGGCTCGCGGTGCGCTGGCTCGAGGCGCCGCTTGGCGCTGGCGAGGCGGAGCGCATCGCGGCTCTGGCGGCTCTGGTCGTTGGCGGCCTCGTGCTTTACGCCGTGTGCGCCCAGGTTCTTGGCGCCGCCCGCCTCAGCGAGCTAAGGGCACTGAGGCGCGGCCGCGCGCCGGCAAGCGATGGAGTTGACCGTGACGAAGCGGCCGGGCCATAACTCGGCGGCTTCCCACGACCCCATCCGGCCAGGACGATGAACCGTATCTTTTCCGGGGTGCAACCCACCGGCAACTTGCACCTTGGCAACTACCTCGGCGCGATCCGCAATTGGGTCCGGCTTCAGGCCGACTACGACTGCCTCTATTGCATTGTCGATCTGCATGCCATCACGGTGTTCCAAGACCCCGCCGAGCTGCGCGCTAGCACGCTTGAGGTCGCGGCCTGCTTGCTCGCCGCCGGCATCGATCCTGAGCGCAGCATCGTGTTCAACCAGAGCCAAGTGCCGGCCCACGCCGAGCTGGCCTGGATATTCAACTGCATCGCGCGGCTTGGCTGGCTCAACCGTATGACGCAGTTCAAGGAGAAGGCCGGCAAGAACCGTGAGAACGCGAGCGTTGGCCTCTATGCCTACCCGACGCTGATGGCGGCCGATATTCTGGTCTATCGGGCCACCCACGTTCCTGTCGGCGACGATCAGAAACAGCACCTCGAACTGGTCCGCGATATCGCCCAGGCCTTCAACAGCACCTATGGCGTCGATTATTTTCCGCTGGTCGAGCCGCTGATTCTCGGCGCGGCGAGGCGGGTCATGAGCCTGCGCGACGGCACTAGCAAGATGAGCAAATCGGAGGCCTCGGACAACTCGCGCATCAACCTCACCGATTCGCCCGACGACATGGCGCGCAAGATTCGCCGCGCCAAGACCGACCCCGAGCCGTTGCCGGGGACCCCGGTGGGACTCGAGGCGCGGCCCGAAGCCGCCAATCTGGTCGGCATCTTCGCCAGTCTCGCGAACCTGACGGTGGCCGAGACGTGCCAAAAGTTCGAAGGGGCGAGTTTCTCCACCTTCAAGGAAGCGCTCACCGATCTCGCCGTCAGCGAACTCGCCCCGATCACGACCGAGATGCGGCGGCTGATGGCTGACGTCGGCCAGGTCGAGTCGGTGTTGAAGGCCGGCGCCGACCGGGCTGCGGCCCGCGCGGAACCGATCCTGCGCGAGGTGCATGAGCTGATCGGATTGGTGCGGCCCCGGAGCGGCCCCCGGAGCGGCTGAGCCCGGGGCGGCCCCCGGAGCGGTGAGGGAGCGGCCGGCCGGCGTTGCCCTTGATGCGACCGCGTTCGCATCTTAGGTAAGAAACGCGCACCATCCCCAAGGTGGGAACAGGGACGGAACATTGGCCGATCAGGACATTGAGTGGGAACGACGCGAGGCGCTGAAGGGACCGCGCCGCACCTATCGCGGTGTGAAGTACGGCTCGGTTCTTGTGCTGCTGGTCGTCCTTCTGTACTACCCGGCCGGCATGTTGATGGTGCACGACATCGACGATGATCTTGCCTACCAGCCGCCCGCCGCCTACATCGGCGCGGAGGGCAGTCGGGCCGTGGCCGTCGCCGCCGGGCTGATCGAGCGCGAAGTCGAGGTGAACCGGTGGGTCGCCAACGATCCGATCTTCATGCCGGGCGCGCTGCTCGACAACATGCGCTACTTCCAGCAGGGGATCATCGCGGCGTTGGCGCGCTTCGCCTTCGAGCTGACCGACCGGATCGGGCGCACCCGCGGCTCGAGCCAGGTCGATTCAGACCTGCAAGAGGCGGCCGGCTTGCTGCAGTACTCCGGCACCAAATGGGTCTTCGACTTCTCTACTTCGCTGGCGCCGACCGCGACATCCGAGGCGCAGTATCGCAAGGCCAAGAATGCCCTGGTGTCGTACAACGCCCGAATTGGGGCCAAGGATGCGGTGTTCGATCCGCGCGCCGACAACTTGTTGGCGACGCTCGACCGCATGGCGTCGGATCTAGGCTCCGCCTCGGCCGTGCTCGACTGGCGCATCGCCGAGGGCAGCGGGCTGATCGACACCGAGGCGGATAACGTCTTCTACACGATCAAGGGACAGACGTACGCCTACTACCTGCTGTTGCGGGAACTAGAGGCCGACTTCGATGTTGTGGTCCGCGATCGCGACCTCACGGCGGCGTGGCAACAGCTCCTCGCCAGCATGGCGAGCGCCGCTCAACTCAACGCCTGGGTGATCACCAACGGCGATCCGGGCAGCCTGATCGTGCCCAATCATCTGGCTGAACAAGGCTTCTATCTGCTGCGCGCGCGGACGCAATTGCGCGAGATCACCAACATCTTGCTCAAATAGCCCGAGGCTCCACCCAAGTATCATAACGTCGTATGCTTGCCGCGCCGGCCCGGCGCGATGCAGGATAAAGATGGCGAAAGGTGATTGATGACATCGGATTCCCGTGGAATTCGCAAGTTCCTAGTCTGTGTCGACGACACCCCTGAGTGTCGCGTGGCGCTGCGCTTCGCCTGTCGGCGGGCCAAGAAGACCGGCGGCGGCGTGACGCTTCTACGCGTCATCGAGCCGGCGGATTTCCAGCACTGGGTGGCGGTCGAGGATCTGATGCGCGAGGAAGCGCGCGACGCCGCCGAGGCGCTATTGCAGGAGCTCGCGGCCGGGGTCAATGAGTGGGCCGACCTGATGCCCGAGCTGGTGGTGCGCGAGGGCCCGAAGCGCGACGCGGTGCTGACGCTGATCGAGGAGGACCCGGCCATCAGGATCCTGGTTCTCGGCGCCGCTTCGGGGCCGGAAGGGCCGGGGCCGCTGGTGAACGCGCTGGCCAGCCAGATGGCGGGCACCATGCGGGTTCCTGTCACCATCGTGCCGGGGACGCTCAGCAACGCGCAAATCGACGAACTGACCTAGCCAAACGGCCCTAGGGGGACACATTTCGCGTTCCGGGCGCCGCACCTCACTCGACCGACTCCCTCGGATGTGTTATCAACTTCCAATGCCATGACGGCCGTGTCCGGTGTGTCGGACCGCTCCACTCAGAGGCCCAAGGTGGATCGTTTCGATTGCTTCAAAACGCGCTGGCGCGATCTTGGCGGACCCACGCGGACCGGGCGCACGCGGGTGAGGGGCGGTTCATTCCGCGCGACTTCGGTGCGCGTTCAACCTAGCGATTGGCGCAAGATCATGTCCTGCTCCCTGCGGTCGGAAATGGTGCGGTGGGCGCTGGCGGGCTTGGCGCTGAGCGTGGCGGGATTGTTCGGTGTCGCCCTCGCCGGCAACTCCACTAGCTCGCCCCTCAAGCCCACGAGCCCTTGGATCGAGCTCACTGCCTCGTCGATCGCCAAGGTGGTGCCGACCTCGTTCGAGGTCGCGGACATGGCCAGCCTGACCGACACATTCTCGCAGCTCGACTACGACCTCGCGGCGATCAAAGGCGGCGAGGGGGATGTGCCTCGGCTGTTCCTGAGCGCGCTGCCGGAGGACCTCTCCGATGCGTCGGTCGCCGTGCGCAAGAGCCTGTTCATCCAAGCCATTCTGCCGCTCATCCTGCGCACCAACGAGGTGATCCTGGGCGAGCGCCGCCGGCTGCTGGCGATCGTGGCGCGTCGGGCGGCGGTTGGCGAGATCGACGCCGACGATCAGGCGTGGCTGGCGGAATTGGCCGCCATCTACGATGTCGCCCCCCATGACATCGAGGCGCTGATCGAGCGGGTTGATATCGTCCCCCCCTCGCTGGCGCTGGCCCAGGCCGCCGAGGAGTCGGGCTGGGGCACCTCGCGGTTCGCGCGCGAGGGCAATGCCGTGTTTGGCGAGCGCACCTTCACCACCGGGAGAGGGTTGGTGCCGGAACGGCGTGACGCCGACAAGCGCCACGAGGTCCGGGCATTCGACGGGCTTCACTTCTCGGTGGCGACATACATGCTCAATCTCAACACGCATTGGGCCTACGATCATTTTCGGCGCGCCCGCGCGAACATGCGGGCGCGGAACGAGGACCTGGATGGCGCCGAATTGGCGGGAACGATGCGCCAATATTCCGAGCGCGGCGCCGACTATATCGACGCCATCCGATCGATTATCAGGGTCAACGGACTGATCCATCTCGACGATGTCAGTCTCGTCCTCATGCTACGAGGTCACGGCGCCGAGGGTTAGCTCGCGGGCGCCTGGGCGCGCAGGGCCTTGGCGCCCTCGCGGAGGAACACGACGTCACCGCCCGCCACCAGAAGATCGTAGCCGCGATCGAACTTGGCGGCGACCGTCTCGCCACCCATCACGATACCGCCGAGTTTCTTGTCCGCTTGCTTGATGCCGCGCTCGGCCGCTTCGATCAGCGCCAGCACCTCTGGATCATCGAACGCCAACAGCTTGTCGACGCTGCCCGAAAGATCGGTCGGTCCGATGAACAACATGTCAATGCCGTCGACCGCCGCGATCTGCTCGATGTTTTCCACCGCCGTCGCCGATTCGATCTGCGCGATCACCAGCAAGTTGTCGGCCGCCGTCTTGGCGTACTCGGCGGCGCGCAGGCCGTAGTCCGACGCGCGCGTGGCGCTGAAGGCGGCGCCCCGTCGACCGCGTGGCGGATAGCGGCACGCCCGCACCACCGCGCGCGCCTGCTCGGCGCTCTCGATGTTGGGAACCATGACGCCCTCGACGCCGGCATCGAGGGCGCGTTTGAGAAACGCCGCGTCGTCCGACTCCACGCGCATGATCACCGTCGAGTCGCCGACCGACGCGGCGCGCATGATGTCGATCGCCGTCTTGAAGTTGCCGGGGCCATGCTCGTGGTCGATCATCAGCACATCGAAACCAGCCAAGGCCAGGATTTCGGCGGCATCTGGGCTGCCCAGCCAGAGCCAGCAGCCCAGGCATTTGTCGCCGGCCCCGAGTCGCGCCTTCAGCCGGTTCTCTCTGTACATACATCCTCCTCCTCGCCGCGCCGCTACTCGGTCGTGGCGGTGTCGTCGGGGATAATGAACTGTGTGCCGAACCAGCGCCAGCGCCCCTCGCCAGCCGGCAGCGTGCAGTTGACGCGGCCCCGTCCGGGCGGAAACGGCGCGCTCATCCGCACCTCGATGCGGCGCTCGCCGAGACGTTCGAGCCGTGCCGGGGCGGTTTCGTGGGATGCGAAACATGCCAGATGGGCGAGGTCGCCGACGCTCGGATCGACAGTGAACCCGAACTCAGGGGGGTTGCGCGAAAGATAGGGATCGAGCGGAATGACTTCGCTGACCGGCAGCGGCAGCGCGTTCGCCACCAAGCGGAAGCGGATGATGCTGCCATAGGTCTCGTTCATGGCGAAGCGCGGCAGGGTGAAGCGATTGGCGGCGCGGTGGGCGACGCCCGACTGCTGGCCGAAGGCGGCGCGGAACCCGGCCGCCGCGACGAGATCGCGGTCGGCCGGCCTGTACTCGCCGAACGGGTAGGCGAAGAACTCTGGCGTGAGGCCGAGCTCGGCCGCGAAGCGCGCGCGCGCGGTCTCGATCTCGGCGATGTTCTCAGCCGCGCTCAACTCGTGCATGCGTATGTGGGAGACGGTGTGTTGGCCGATCGTGACGCCGCCCGCCACCATGTCACGTAGCTGGTCCCAGCTCATGTAGCCGGCGGTCTGATTGTCGATGGGACCGGTGGCGACGAACAGAGTGAAGGGAAGGCCCGCTTCTCGGAGCCGCAGCCACGCCTCGGTGTAGACCGATAGAAAAGCGTCGTCGATGGTGATCGCGAGGGTCCGATCGGGAAGCGTGGCGCCGGCCTCGAACGCCGTCACGATTTCGGTCAGGGGCAGCACGGTGTAGGCGCCGATCGCGATTTCGGCGAGGTGGGCTTCGAACTGCTCAAGGCGGATGTTGGTTGAGGGTAAGCCGCGCTCGCCGAAGCGGTGGTAGATGAGGACCGTCGCGCCGTCGTCGGCACGACTCGCGGGGACGCCGTTCGGCAACACCGACAGCGCCGCGACGGCGAAGAGCGCGGATGCTATAACGGAAGCGAAGCGGCGCATGAATCCCCCGGCTCGACGCCGAGTATGGTCGAGGTGGCGGCCAAACAGAAGCCCCAAATCCCGCCAGCCGCGCCCGCTAGATGGCCGGCCAGGCACCCAACGCGCGTTCGGGAGGCGAGTCTCAGGCGTTCTTGATGCAGTGCGGGGAGTTTGTAAGTGGCACCAACGCTTGACGACGGCGCGCTCGACATCGTGTTTCGCGGCGCCCGGAGCTATCGGCATTGGCACGACCGCGTGCTCGCCGACTCGCTTCCGCGCGCCATTTACGAGCTCGCGCGGCTCGGCCCGACCAGCGCCAACTGCCAGCCGGGCCGTTTCACGTTCGTGGTTTCGCCCGCGGCCAAGGCGCGCCTGGCGCCATGTCTCGCGGCCGGCAACGTCGACAAGACGATGAGCGCTGCGGCCACCGCTATCGTCGCCCACGATCTCGACTTTCACGAACGGATGGCGAATGCCAGCATGGCCGCGGGTTTCGCCGCCGATCCCGCGGGCGCCGAAGTCCATGCTTTCCGCAACGGTACGCTGGAGGGCGCCTACTTCATCGTCGCGGCCCGCGCGCTTGGGCTCGATTGCGGGCCGATGTCGGGTTTCGACAACGACATGGTGGACGCCGAGTTTTTCCCCGACAGCCGTGTGAAGTCGAACTTCCTCATCAACCTGGGTTACGGCGAGGCGGCCGGCATGCCGGCGCGCGGGCCGCGTCACGATTTCGAGGTGGCGTGCGCGATCCTATGAGCCGCGGAGGCTTTCGGGGCGCGTGAGGATACTGGCCTTCGATACGGTGCTCGACGCTTGTTCGGCGGCGGTCTGGGACGGAACCGTCGTGGCGGCGGCGCGCGAGATGCGCCGTGCTGGCCACGCCGAGGCGCTGGTCCCGATGATAGAGAGCGTGATGGCCGAGGCGGGCTGCTCATACGCGGACCTCGACGTGGTGGCTGTCACCCGGGGCCCGGGGAGCTTCACCGGACTGCGCGTCGGTCTGGCGGCGGCGCGGGCGATCGCCCTCGCAGCCGCCCGCCCGGCCCTGGGGTTGACCGCGCTCGAAGTGGTCGCGGCGGCGACGCGACCGCACGTGCGGCCGGGTGAGCCGATCCTCGTCGCGCTCGATGCCCGGCGCGGCGCTATCTATGCCCAAGCGTTCGCGCTCGAGGGCGAGGACGTGCGGGCGACGAGCGAAGCGCGGCGGATCGAGCCGGGCGAAGCGGCCGGACTATTGCCGCGCCGGGGGGCTGTCGGGGGGGGCGTGGTGGTTGGCGACGCGGCCGCGTTGGTAGCGGCGGCCGTCGCCGACGGTGGCTTCACGGTGGCGCCGTCGCCGGCCTTGCCCGATGCTGCCGTCCTGGCCGCGTTGGCGGCCACGCGAATAGGCCGATTGGGCATGCCGAGCGGCGAGCCACCAACCCCCCTCTACCTGCGCCCGCCCGGCGCCCGGCGCGCCGCCGATGGCTGAACCGCTGGCGGTCCGTATCGACCGTATCGTCGAACCGGGCGATGCTGATATCCACGCGGTGGCTGCCCTGCAGCGGACGTGCTTCGGGCGCGGTTGGGGCCTCCAATCGCTCCGTGAACTCATGACCGCGGCGCACGCCATGACGCTTTTGGCGCGCACCGGGCGCGATGATGAGGCGGTGGGTTTCCTGCTCGCCCGAACGCTCCACGACGAGGCGGAAGTGCTCGCCCTGGGCGTCCACGAGGGCGAGCGGCGGCGCGGCGTCGACTCGGGCCTGCTCCAGGAATGCCAACGCTGGGCCGCCGCCGAGGGCGCCAGCCGGCTCCTGCTCGAGGTCGCCGAGACCAACGAGGCCGCCCGCGAGGCGTACCGCGCCCGCGGCTTTTCCGAGGTCGGTCGGCGCGCTCGCTACTACGCGCCCCTCAACGAGACCCCATATGGGGGCGCCACGGGCGGTCGAACAGCGACCGACGCGCTCATCCTGTGCGCCCCCCTCGGGCCGTCAAACTAGATGCGGACCGCGGTTCGCCGCGTATTTTGTGTAGTCCGCGCGGCTCGACAATCCCGTTGGGCGGGGTCTCGCGTAATTCATGCCTAGTGACGAGGGCGGGAGTTCCTGCGCTTGACTTGACGATACCGCCTCGCACGGCTTGATTCGAGGAGAAGATATTGGGGTTGCTAACGACACAATGAATTCATATATACGCAAACCAGTTACCGAGGATTAACATGCTAATGTCCGATCATCCCGAGCCCAATGAACTCCTCGCGCTCACCACCGACATCGTGTCCTCGCACGTGGCCAACAACCCCGTTCAAGTCTCGGAGTTGCCGCAGTTGATCCAGCACGTCTATGCGGCATTGGCGAGCGCCAGCAACAGTGCCGCCACCCGGGCGCCCTCGCGCCCTCAGCCGGTGGTATCGATCAAGAAATCGGTGACGCCGGACTTCATCATCTGCCTCGAGGACGGCAAGAAGCTGAAGATGTTGAAGCGACACATCAAGACTCGCTACAACATGACGCCGGAGGAATACAAGGAGCGTTGGGGCTTGTCGTGCGACTACCCGATGGTCGCGCCGAACTACGCGGCCCAACGCAGCCAACTTGCCAAGCAGATCGGCCTCGGGACCAAGCGGAGCCGACGGCGATGACGCCGAACCCTCGGCGCCGACGTGGGCGCCCACCTGGGCATCGCTCGGGGTGGGCATAGACCCCGACACGGCCCGCCGCGACATCGCGGACCAGCGCACCGACCGGCCGCGGGCGATATCACCCGCACGATCAGCGACGTGAAATCGGCCCGCTCCGTCTATTGCCTCGTGACGGTGGTGCTGTGGACGCTGCTGTTGTTGCCGGTGCAGAGCTGTGCGTTGCTGCTGCACCCGGGGCTGGCACGCCGTGTGCCGCGTTTCTACCACCGTGGCGTGAGCCGCATCCTGGGCCTTTGCATCGAGGTCATTGGTGAGCGCTGGAAGGACGGCGCGACCCTGTATGCCGTCAACCACTGCTCGTGGCTCGACATCATCGTGCTCAGCGCCGTGATCCCGGGCTCGTTCGTCGCCAAGCAGGAGGTGGCGGGCTGGCCGGGGGTCGGCTTGCTGGCGAAGCTGCAGCGCTCGGTCTTCATCGTCCGCAAGGCGAGTCATTCGGCCGAGCATCGCGACGAGATGGTGAGCCGCCTCGAATCGGGCGACAACCTCATTCTATTCCCCGAGGGGACCAGCAGCGACGGCAACCGCGTGCTGCCGTTCAAGAGTTCATTCTTCGGCGTCGCCGAGAAAGCCATCAACGGCGCACCCTTGCCGGTCCAGCCCACGTCGGTGGCCTATACGCGGCTCGGTCACCTGCCGCTCGGGCGCCACATGCGGCCCTATTTCACCTGGTATGGCGACATGGAACTGGGGGGGCACTTGTGGGAGGCGCTCGGGCTCGGCCCGGTCACCGCAGTGGTCCAGTTCCACCCCGTGATGACGATCGCGACGACGGGAACGCGCAAGATCATGTCGGCGCGATGCGAGGCGGTAGTCCGCGAGGGCGTGTCCAACGCGCTGGCCGGGCGCGTGCGCTCGGCGGCGCGGCCGGCGCCCGATATCGATGTCGCCGCCACCCCCGCCCCAATGACGCCCAGAGCTTGAACGCCCATGAGCCTGACGCCGCGCGCTTGACACCGCGAGGGTCGGTGATAGCCTCGCTCCGGTCCCCTCGGCGAGCCCGAATCGGCCGTGCCGGGGCGCCGCCGCCGCAGGGTCGGATACCGCTTTTGTCGAAAACGCTATTCATTCAGACGTACGGCTGCCAGATGAACGTGTACGACTCCGCTCGCATGGCGGAGGTGATGGCGCCGCACGGCTATCGCACTGTCGCCTCAGCCGATCAAGCCAGCCTCGTCATCCTCAACACCTGCCACATCCGTGAGAAGGCGGCCGAGAAAATCTACTCGGAACTGGGGCGGTTGCGCCGGCTTAAAGACGCTCGGACGGCGGCTGGCGACGAAATGATGATCGCCGTCGGCGGCTGTGTCGCCCAAGCCGAAGGCGAGGAGATATGGGCGCGTGCGCCCTGGGTCGATATCGTGTTCGGCCCCCAAACCTACCACCGCTTGGCGGAGATGGTGGCCGGTGCGCGTCGGCGCGAGACGGTGCTCGACACCGAGTTCCCGGTCGAGCCCAAGTTCGACTTTCTGCCCCGCGCCACCGGCGCGGCCGGGTTCAGCGAGTTCCTGACCATCCAGGAGGGCTGCGACAAGTTCTGTTCGTTCTGTGTCGTGCCCTATACGCGCGGCGCCGAGTTCTCGCGGCCGGTGGCCGATGTCCTGGCCGAGGCCCGCGCGCTGGTCGCCCGCGGCGCTCGCGAGGTCACGTTGCTGGGCCAGAACGTCAACGCCTATCGCGGTCCCGACGAGGATGGCGCGGAGACCAGCCTCGGTCGGTTGTTGTTCCGGCTGGCGAGGATCGAGGGCCTCGATCGCTTGCGCTACACGACCTCGCACCCGCGCGATATGCATGAGGCGCTGCTGGCGGCCCATCGGGATTTGCCCGAGGTCATGCCCTATCTGCATCTGCCCGTTCAGTGCGGATCGGACGCGATCCTGGGCGCGATGAACCGGGGGCACACGGCCGACGATTATCGACGCACGGTGGCTCGGCTGCGCGTGGCGCGGCCCGACATCGCGTTGTCGAGCGACTTCATCGTCGGCTTTCCCGGCGAGAGCGACGCCGACTTCGCAGCGACCCTGGCGCTGGTGCGCGACGTCGAGTTCGCCCAGGCCTACTCGTTCAAATACAGTCCACGTCCGGGAACGCCGGCCGCGATGTTGCGCAAACAGATCCCCGACGCCGACAAGAAGGTGCGTCTGGCCGAGCTCCAGGCACTGTTGCGCGCCCAACAGCTCATGTTCAACCAAAGCTGGCGGGGCCGCGAGGTGCCGGTGCTGCTGGAGCGGCGGGGGCGGCGCGAGGGCCAGCTGGTCGGCCGCAGCCCCTACATGCAGGCCGTGCACGTGGCGGCCCCCGGGTCGCTTCTCGGCGCGATCGTCGAGGTTCGCATCGACACCGTCGGCGCCAACAGCCTCGCGGGGCGCCTCGTCGACCCGCCCGTTGGGGTCGCGGCGGTAGAGAGGCGCGCGGACGCGGCGTGACCGCACGGCCGTGAGCGTGGCTCCGGACGCTAAGTCGCTGGCGCCCCTGGTCATCGATTTCGATGACAATCGCCTGCTGAGCGCGTTGTTCGGCGCCCATGACCGACATGTCGCGCGGATCGAACAACGTCTCGGCGTGTCGATATCGTCGCGCGGAAACCGCGTCGCCATCGCCGGCGACCCATGGGCGCGACAGGCCACCGCGACGGTCCTGAACGGCCTCTATTCACGGCTGCGCCAGGGCATGGAGGTGGCGGAGATCGATGTCGACGCGGCCATCCGCATGGCCGAGCTTGGCGATGGCGCCACGGCCGACGCCGACGAGATCGTCATCCGCTTGCGGCGCGGCGCGCTGGCGCCACGTTCGCCCAACCAACGACGCTACGCGCGGGAAATGCGCGACCACGAGCTCGTTTTCGCGCTCGGGCCGGCCGGTACCGGCAAGACGTTCCTCGCCGTCGGTGTGGCGGTCTCGATGTTGCTTGAAGGCGAGGTCGATCGCATCGTCCTGTCGCGGCCGGCGGTCGAGGCGGGTGAGCGTCTCGGCTTCCTGCCCGGCGACATGCGCGACAAGATCGACCCCTACTTGCGCCCTCTCTACGACGCGCTGCACCTCATGTTGCCGGCCGAGCAGGTGGCGAAGCGGCTGGACAGCGGCGATATCGAGATCGCGCCGGTGGCGTTCATGCGCGGCCGTACGTTGACCAACGCCTTCGTTATCCTCGATGAGGCTCAGAACACCTCACCCGTGCAGATGAAAATGCTGCTGACCCGCCTCGGCGAGGGATCGCGCATGGCCGTGACCGGCGATCTCACTCAGGTGGATCTGCCGACGGGAACGCCGTGTGGGCTGGCCGAGGCGGTGCGCGTGCTGGAGGGTATCGAGGGGATTAGCGTGGTGCGCCTCAATGAAGACGATGTCTTCCGCCACCATCTGGTGACGCGGATCATTCGCGCTTACGACGCCAAGGACGCGCCGGGAGACAAAAGGAGCCCCAGAGGCGCCGGGCCCGAGGACAAGACCGAGCCTGACCCGGGTTGAGATGCCGCCCCGCGTCAACATCGCGATATCGTTCAAACATCCCGACCGCCATCGTGTGCCGAACGCGGCCCGCCTCATTCGCCGCGCCACCCGCGCCGCGCTCCGCGCCGCCGATGAACTGCCTCCCGGCGCGGTGGAAATCAGCATCGTGGTCGCCGACAACGATTTCGTCCGCACACTGAACCACGAACACCGGGGCCTGGACCGGCCGACCAACGTGCTTGCCTTCGCTGATGCCCGCGCTGGGGACGCCCGCGCCGCGGGCCCGAGCACCACCAGCGGTGGCGGCGAGGGCCCGCCGTTGGTGCTGGGCGACATCGTGCTCGGTCTGGACATCCTGACTGCGGAGGCGGCTGCGCAGCGCAAGACTGTGGCCGACCACATATGCCACCTCGTGGTCCATGGCGTTCTTCATCTGCTCGGGCTGGACCACGGGAGCGCGGCGGCGGCGCGCGCGATGGAGACGGTCGAGCGCCGGGCATTGGCGCGATTGGGGATCGCCGATCCCTACCAACAACGATCCGAGGACGATGGCGCGTTGCCGTCGACGCCACGGCGGGCGGAGGCGGCGCTCGGCGACGCGGCCCCGGACTGATGCACCACATCGCCGAGTGGCTCGCGGTGCCGCGCGGCTGGCGGCGCGCGGTCGGCGCGCTCGCACTCGGCGCCACTGCGGCCCTGGCGTTGCCGCCGTTTCACGTGTTGCCGGCGCTGATCATCGCCTTCACCGGTCTGGTGTGGCTGCTCGATGGGTGCACCAGCAAGCGTGGGGCGGCCGGGCTCGGCTGGTGTTTCGGATATGGGCAATTCGTCGTCGGGCTGTACTGGACCGGCAACGCGCTCCTCACCGACGCCGAGCGGTTCGCCTGGATGGTGCCGTTCGCCGTCCTCGGCCTGCCCGCGATCCTCGCCCTATTTTCCGCCACCGCCACACTCGCGACCTATCTGTCACGGGCCGGGGGATTGGTCCACCCGCTGACCCGCCCGGTGGTCCTGGCCGTGGCGTGGACGGCGGCCGAATGGTTGCGCGGCCACGTGCTGTCGGGGTTTCCGTGGAACTTGGTGGGCTATGCATGGACGGTCTCGGATGCGGTTCTTCAGGTTACGGCGCTGGTCGGCATCCATGGCCTCGGCTTTCTCACCGTGCTCGCGGCGGCGGTGCCGGCGACCCTGGTGGGCCAGGCGCCCGCGCACCGCCGATGGCTGCCGAGCGTCGTGGCGCTGCTCGGCCTGGCCGCGCTCTGGCTCGGGGGCACGCTCCGGCTGTCGGAGGCGGCGGTCGCGGAGTTCGAAGGCGTGCGGCTGCGGCTCGTCCAGGCCAACATCGATCAGCATCACAAATGGCGCGACGATCGCCGTCGGGCACAGCTCGAGCGCTACCTGCAACTCAGTTCCAATGCCGGCGCCGACAGCGTCAGCCACATCATCTGGCCGGAAACGGCGATTCCCTACTTCCTCGCCAACGAGCCCAAGATCGTGGCCCTGATCGGCGGGCTGGTGGCGCCGGGCGGCGCCGTCATCGCCGGGGCGCCGCGCACGACGGCCGAGCCGGTCGATCCCCCGCGCATCTGGAACAGCCTGTACGTGGTCGGCGCGGCGGGCACGGTCCTCGCCACCTACGACAAGCACCACCTCGTCCCGTTTGGTGAGTATGTGCCTCTGCGCCGCCTCCTCGGCCGCCTCGGCGTGGCCAAGGTCACCAGCGGCTCGATTGACTTCTCGGCCGGGTCGGGGCCGCGCACCG
Source organism: Alphaproteobacteria bacterium (assembly GCA_965226045.1). GTDB lineage: Bacteria > Pseudomonadota > Alphaproteobacteria > VGEJ01 > VGEJ01 > CBDDBU01. The sequence goes on along the minus strand of CBDDBU010000022.1, from coordinate 70,261 downwards.
TGGTGATTGACGGCCTGCCGCCGTTCGCCGCTCTGATCTGCTACGAAGCGATTTTCCCCGACCAGATCGTCGATCGCGGCGAACGCCCGGCGTGGCTTCTTAACATCACCAATGACGCCTGGTTTGGCGACAGCAGTGGCCCCTACCAGCATTTCGCGATGGCCCGGGTGCGGGCGGTCGAGCAGGGCCTGGCGCTGGTGCGAACCGCCAATACCGGCATCTCGGCGATCATCGATCCGTACGGCCGGGTGCGGGCGCGCCTGGCGCTAGGTCACCACGGCGTCATCGACGGTGGACTGCCCTTGCCTCTCGACCCGCCACCCTACGCCCGGTGGGGTGATGGAACAGCTCTTGCGTTGATGGTTATTACAGCAAGCCTATTAACCTTAGTTGTAAGGGTAACTATGAAAAAACAACCCAAGGTCACAGGTGTGTAGCCTAGGGCTTTATCTACCTAGACAAGCCCGAGTGGCGATGTCCCTATCTCTGTTGAAATTCGTGGGGCAGGCGTCGCTGGTTGATGATGCTATGCTGCCTTCATGGTAACTACCCAGGTACCCCGCTCCTGACCGCGAGAGGATGATGTAGGTGGTCGCCGGGGCCGGGTTTCCGCCGCCGCGTCGTTGATCGTCTCTTGACTCCATAGAATCGGGCGTCTATGGGTTGCGCTCTCGTGTGACGGGAGCGGCGCGTGGGATATTTCGGGTCGAAGGCGACGAGCGGTCTGTGCCAGGCGCTGATTGCGCTGATGCCGCCGCACAGCGTTTACATCGAGAGCCACCTGGGGGGCGGTGCGCTGATGAAGCGCAAGCCAACGGGCGTGCGCTCGATCGGCATCGACCGCGATGCGCAGGCGCTCGAGGCCTTTGCCTGTGACTACCCGGTCGAGTTGGTGCATGGCTGTGCCCATGCCTTTTTGGCCTCGTTCCCGTTTCTGGGCCCGGAGCTGGTCTACAGCGATCCCCCCTATCTGCACGCGACCCGCCGTTCGGCACGGCGCTATCGCTTCGACTACGAGGAGGTCGACCATGTCGCGCTCCTGGACCTGCTCAAGGATCTGCCCTGCCAGGTGATGGTCTCGGGCCATCCCTCGGCGCTCTATGACGAGATGCTGGCGGGCTGGCGCAGTCTGGCGCTGCAGGTGACGACCCAGGCCCAGGTGCGGACCGAGGTCGTGTGGTTCAACTTCGCGCCCGACCGGGTGCATTGGGCGAGCTACGCAGGCCGGAACTTCACCGACCGCCAGCGCATCAAGCGTAAGGCGGCCAACTGGGGCCGGCGTTACAAGGCCTTGCCGGCGGGCGAACGCCTCGCGGTGCTGGCCGCCATGATGGCCGTCGATGCCGAGGACCCGTGACGCTGTCGCGCTGGCACGAGGACCTCGCCGCCCATGACGAGGCCTTCGCGTGCCTGCAAGATCTTCTTGACCCCTCATCCTTCGCAACCACAGTCGTCAAGGCCTTCCGGGAATGGGGCCAGGGGCTGTTGCGCCTGGCCACGGCGCTCGTCCGGGAGAATGCCGCGCTCGAGCGGGAGAACGCGACCCTGCGGGACCGCATCGCCGAGCTCGAGCGGAGCGCGGCGCTTGACAGCACCACCAGCAGCAAGCCGCCCGCCAGCGACGGCCTGCGCAAGAAGAGCGGAACCCAGAGGCGCACCCGAAGCCAGCGCGGCAAGTCCGGCAGGCCAAGCGGCGGCCAGCCGGGCCACAAGGGAACGACGCTGGCGCGGACCGAGAGCCCGGACCATGTTGTGGATCATGACCCCTCCGCCTGTTCGGGCTGCGGCGCACCGCTGTCGGACGCCGACCGTCACCGCGCGCCCGTCTGTCGACAGGTCTTCGATGTGCCCGAGCCACGCCCCCTGGAGGTCACCGAACACCGCGCCCATCGCTGCCTCTGCGGCGCCTGCGCCACCGTGACAGGAGCCGTCTTCCCGGACGGCGTGACCGCCCCGGTCCAGTACGGGCCACGCATCACCGCCTGGGTGAGCTACCTGCTGTACGCCCAGTTCGTTCCCGAGAAGCGCTTGGCCGAACTCATGAGCGACCTCTTCGCAGTGTCCATCTCCACAGCCACGATCACCGCCATGGGCCGGCGAACCGCCAGGCGCTTCGAGCCCTTCCTCGCCCATGTCGCAGACGTGATCCGCACAGCGGTCCCGGTCAAGCACCTCGACGAAACCGGCCTGCGGATCGCCGCCCGTACCCGCTGGCTCCACGTGCTGTGCACCCCATTCCTGACCGTCCTGCGCATCGGCGCGGGACGCGGCGATGTCGAAAAGGACCTCGAAGGCATCCTCATCCATGACGATTACGCCGCCTACTTCACCCTCAAGGGCGTGCGCCACGGCGCCTGCAACGCCCATCACCTGCGCGAACTCCAGGCCCTGATCGACATCGAGAAGGAAGACTGGGCAAAGAGCATGCACCGCCTCCTTGAGCGCGCACACAGGGCTACCCGCTTCTCCCGTGAGAACGGCCGCGACGTGCCCGCCTCCCTGGTGGCCCGGATCTCGCGGGCCTGGGCCCGCATCCTCGACCACGCCATCGCCTTCCACGAGGCGCAGCCGCCGCTCCGGACCGGCAAGCGCGGACGAAAGAAACACCGCATCGGTCATAACCTCGCGCTCCGCCTCCGCAAGCACAAGGAGGGATGCCTGCGATTCCTCACCGACCCGCGCACGCCGTTTACGAACAATGAGGCCGAACGTGACCTCCGAATGGCCAAGCTGCGCCAGAAAATCTCCGGTGGCTTCCGCTCCGAGAGGGGTGCCTACAACTTCGCCAGAATGCGTGCCGTCATCGCCACCGCCCGAAAGCAAGGCTGGAACGTCCTCCAGACCCTGGTGCATCCCGATCCGATGCAACTAATCCCCCAACTGCGCCTCTGAGAACACCGGCACCGCTACCAGCCCGGACCCCCACGATCCCTCACATACAAACGCTCGGGCCAATCAGACCTGGGTAGTTACCCTTCATGATGGTTTCAATGGCACTGTCGGCCTGAGCCTTTCTCAAGTGTTCCTGGAGAGCATTTCGGAGGATGGGCAGCTGACGATAGGCCTTGAGGCGACGGAAGGTTTTCTGGGCCTCCAGCAGGCCGGCGGCGGTCCATCTGAGCGCCATCTCGGCGTGTCTCCAGCGTTTGACGTTGCGGGTGACCTGGCGCACCGTGCCGAGCGCGTTCTCGACGATGTTGGTGCAGGCGAGCGAGCGCCGGAGTTCGTGCGGCAGGCCGAGGCGGATGACGGTGAGTATCTCGTCCAGCCCCTCCAGGATGCTGCCCGAGACGCCCGGTTCCTCATGCTCCAGACGCCGGGCCAGGTTGCGCAGCAGCCGTTCGGCCTTGTCTGCGTCGTCCTGGTCCCAGGCCTGACGGAGCGCCTTCTTGACGCTCGCATGCAAATGCAGGGGCAGGCGCTCGATGATGTTACGGCCCTTGTGGACCTGGCAGCGCTGGATGGCGGCGGCCACACCGAAGGTGTTGCGGATCGCTTTGCTGAGCGCCTTCGCGCCATCGACGATGAACAGCCGGGGCAGCGTCGGATCGAGCCCCCTGGCGAGGAGATTGTCGAGCAAGGCCTGGACGACGACAGTGTTCTCCGTCGCCCCCTCGACCACGGCCAGGACATGCTTGTCGCCGTTGCCATCGACGCCGATCGCCGCCACCAAGACATGGTCGCCGACATGCAGACCGTCGATCTGGATGACCAGCAGGTCGAGCTCCGAGAGGTCCGAGGCAAGCCAGGCCTTCATCTTCTTGCGCGACAGCGCCACAAAGCGCCGGGAAACGGCCGACTTCGAGGTGCCGTCGCCACGCGCTTTCGCCAGGTCGCCCTCGGGCAGACGGACCGCGCGGTGGTACTTGCGGGTCGGCACGTTCAGCACCATCAGGTTGAGCGCCCACTCGAGCAACAGGTTGCCGTCGCGCAGCACCTGCCAGCTCTCCAAACCCACCTCCTTGCCAGCATGGTCGCGAACCCGTGGCCGCTGCACTTTCACGCGGCCGCCGTGGTAGCCGATCTCGCTCTGCGTATGGCCCCAGCGATAACCCCGACGGTTCCCATGGCGACGATGTCGGGCCCCGCACACGGTCGTGGCGTCCTCCTCCATCATCTCGGCCAAGGCCTCGACCCCGGCCAGGAGACAGAACCGATCCACGCTGAGACGGACTGCGTCCATCGCGTCTGCCAGCGGCGGCATAGGAAACGAGGTGGCAAGGGCTTTCGGGCTACTGGAACTACGGATATTCTTTCCCATGGTGTCGTTCTCCCTCTTGGGTTTGCAGCACCCGGAGCCTAACGGCTCCAGGAGAGCGACACCTACCTCAACTTTTCAACATCGACCGGGACATCTCCGCCCGAGTGAAAGTTATCTATTGCCAACATTGTGCGCAAATCGGAAGTGCGAACAGCGGGAGTGGCCATGAGGCGTACGTAGGCCGCTCGCCCCTGGGCGTGCCGAGACGGGTCGGTTGGAGGCCTGTTTCGCGGCGTGACTTGGCGATCGACAACGATGGTGGATGACATCCCGACAAGGGAGCATTCCCACGCAAAAAACAAAGGTGAACAGGTGGCGTTACATCCCAACCCCGTTGATATTCATGTGGGTCGTAGAGTCCGTCTGCGGCGCACTCTCGTCGGCATGAGCCAGGAAAAACTTGGCGAAGCTGTCGGACTGACATTCCAACAGATTCAGAAATACGAGCGCGGCGCCAATCGCATCGGATCGAGTCGACTTTATCAATTCTGTCAGGTTCTTGACGTACCGGTGTCCTTCTTCTTCGATGATATGCCGTCCGAGATTAGCGGCGCGGCGCGGGGACTGGGCGAGAACCCACAGGAGAAATACGAGGCCGATCAGTTGTCGCGGCGCGAATCGTTGGAACTCGTCCGCGCCTACTATCGGATTGCCGATCCGGCGGTGCGCAAACGGATCTACAGCCTGATCAAGGCGGTGGCCAACTCGCCGCGGGGCGAGGCCGAGTCGCGCGACGACTGAAGCGGCGGGTCGCGCTGCGGCCGCGCCGCGCCGCGCCGCGCTTGACCGGGCGCGGTTTCCTTGCCAAGAGTCGCCGCCACAACCTGACCATTGAACGAGGTGGCGCGCGCTTCTGGACCCCAAGCGCGTTGGTCCCCCGGCCAGTCCATGGGAGCGAGCTCGTGCCAAGAAGCGATTACCTGTTCACTAGCGAATCCGTCTCTGAAGGCCACCCCGACAAGGTCTGCGACCGCATCTCGGACGCGATCGTCGACACATACCTAACGGCGGACGCCAACGCCCGAGTCGCGGCCGAGACCATGACCACGACCAATTACATCTGCATCGCCGGCGAGGTGCGCGGTCCCGATACCATCACCGCCGATCACCTTCAAGACGTCGCGCGCGCCTGCGTTCGCGAGATTGGCTACGAGCAGGACGGGTTTCACTGGAAGAACGCCGAGGTCAAGATCAGGGTGCATGCGCAGTCGAGCGATATCGCTCAGGGTGTCGACGCGCTCGGCAACAAGGACGAGGGCGCTGGCGATCAGGGCATTATGTTTGGGTACGCATGCCGCGAGACTGCGGTTCTGATGCCGGCCCCGATCTACTACGCGCACGCGATTCTGCACTCGCTTGCCGAAGCCCGACATTCGGGCGCCGAGCCGGGCCTGGGTCCCGATTCCAAGAGCCAGGTAACGTTGCGATACGCGGACGGCAAACCGGTCGGGGCGACATCCGTGGTGGTGTCGACGCAGCATCATGCCGACCTCGACCAAGACGAGGTGCGCGAGATCGTACGGCCCCACGTGGTGAATACGCTGTCCGACGGCTGGATGTGTCCGGAGGCTGACTTCTACGTCAATCCCACCGGCCGTTTCGTGATCGGTGGGCCGGACGGCGATTGCGGTCTGACCGGGCGCAAGATCATCGTCGATACCTACGGCGGCGCCGCGCCCCACGGCGGCGGCGCCTTTTCCGGCAAGGATCCGACCAAGGTCGATCGCTCGGCCGCCTACGCGGCCCGCTATGCCGCCAAGAACATCGTCGCGGCCGAACTCGCCGACCGCTGCACCATTCAGTTGGCGTATGCGATCGGCGTGGCCAAGCCCCTGTCGATCTATCTCGACCTCCACGGGTCCGGCAAGGTCGACGAACAACGGCTGGAGACGGTCATCGGCGAGATCCTCGACCTGAGCCCGCGCGGCATCCGCGAACGGCTGCAGCTAAGCCGGCCGATTTATGCGCGGACGGCGGCCTACGGGCATTTCGGCCGCGACCCCGAGCCGGACGGCGGCTTTTCGTGGGAGCGGCTCGATCTCGTCGACGAGCTTCGATCCACCTTCGCCTGACCAGCGCCGCTCTTTCGCCCAACCGGCGCCGTTCGTGACACCGGCGCCGCGCCGCATCCTCTATGGCCGTCGGCGAGGACGGCGTCGCCGCGCCGGTCGCGATGCGCTGCTCGAAACTATGCTCGAACCGCTCGCGGTATCGCTCGACGGCGTTGCCGCCGGCAGCCTCGATCCGCGTCCGCTGTTCGGGCCTGGCGCGACCGAGGTCTGGCTGGAGATCGGCTTTGGCGCGGGCGAGCATCTGGCGGAACAGGCGCGGGCTCATCGCGAGGTGGGATTTCTCGGTTGCGAGCCGTTCATCGACGGGGTGGCGAGCTTGCTCCGTCATGTCGAGCATGGAGAGCTCGGCAACATCAGATTGTTCGTCGACGATGCCCGATCGATGGTCGATGCGATGCTGACATCGAGCATCGGCCGCGCGTTCCTCTTGTTTCCCGATCCGTGGCCCAAGACGCGGCACCACAAGCGGCGGTTTCTTGAGCCGGCCAGCGTGGCCGGGCTCGCGCGTGTCCTGCGCCCCGGCGCCGAGTTGCGCGTCGCCACCGACCATCTCGGATATTGCCGCTGGGCGCTGGCCCACCTGCTCGCGCACCCGGCTTTTCGATGGACCGCCGAACGCGCCCGCGATTGGCGCGAGCGGCCCGCCGACTGGCCGCCGACGCGCTACGAGATCAAGGCGATCGCGGCCGGCCGCGCGCCCGTCTATCTCAGATTCGTGCGGTCGGCGGGCGAACAAAACGCTATGAACACCGGTGTCGGTCACCTAAGGTAGAATAGGACGATGCCGTCATCGGCGGTTGAAACGAATGGGCGGAACGCCCATTTTTTGTGGCTATGATTCGAAGGCTCGATGGTTGAAGGCCCCACAGCGGAGCGCTCCATAACTGATGACGCGACCGGCCATGAGCACTTGGCTCGGGCGTCGGGCGGCGCCGCAGTCGAACGAATCGTCACGCCGACGCTCGAGGGCATGGGATTCGACCTGGTTCGTATCGCGCTCGGCGGCAAGACGCGCCCGCGGCTGCAGGTTATGATCGAGCGCCGCGACCGCCGTGAAGTCAGCGTGGACGATTGCGCGGCGGTCAGCCACGCGCTGTCGGCGCTGCTTGACGTGGAAGATCCGATCGCCGACGCCTATGTGTTAGAGGTGAGCTCGGCGGGCCTCGATCGGCCGTTGGTCCGGTTGAGCGATTTCGAGCGTTTCGCGGGCTCGCAGGCGCGGCTTGAGACGGCCGAACTGATCGCCGGCAGGCGACGCTATCGCGGGATCCTGGGAGGTGTCGTCGAGGACCGCGTGAGAATCGCGGTCGAGGGCGAGGACTACGAGATTCCGTTCGCCGCGATCACGACGGCCAAGCTCGTCCCGACCGACGAGGAATTCGCCGCAAGCTTGAAACAGCGTTTGTCATAGACGGGAAAAAGCGATGACCAGCATGGATGTGGAAGGCGCGACCAGTTACAATAGGCTGGAACTTCTACAGGTCGCCGACGCAGTGGCGCGCGAGAAGGGGATCGAGCGCGCCACTGTTCTGGGTGCTATGGAAGAAGCGATCCAGAAGGCGGCGCGCTCCAAATACGGCTTCGAGAACGAGATTCGCGCGGAAATCGACGAGACGACCGGCGATATTCGCGTCTTCCGGTGCCTCGTGGTGTGCGACGAGGTGGAGAACGAGTCGACCGAGATATCGGTCGACGACGCACGTGAGCGCAATCCCGACGCCCGCACCGGCGACATCCTCGCCGAGCCCTTACCGCCGATCGACTTCGGTCGGGTCGCCGCTCAGACGGCTAAGCAGGTGATCGTGCAAAAGGTGCGCGAGGCGGAGCGCGAACGCCAGTACGAGGAATACAAGGACCGCGTCGGCGAGATCGTCAACGGTCTGGTCAAGCGCGTCGAATACGGCAACGTCACGGTCGATCTGGGGCGGGCCGAGGCGGTGGTGCGCCGCGACGAAATGTTGCCGCGTGAGACCTTTCGCCAGGGCGATCGCATCCGCGCCTATATCTACGATGTACGCCGCGAACTGCGCGGGCCGCAGATCTTTCTCTCGCGCACCCACCCGCACTTCATGGCCAAGCTGTTCGCGCAGGAAGTACCGGAAGTCTACGACAGCATCGTCGAGATCAAATCGGTCGCGCGCGATCCCGGCAGCCGGGCCAAGATCGGCGTCCTGTCCAACGATTCGAGCGTCGATCCGGTGGGCGCGTGCGTCGGCATGCGGGGAAGCCGCGTGCAAGCCGTGGTCAGCGAGCTGCAAGGCGAGAAAATCGACATTATCAACTGGTCGCCAGACGCGGCGACCTTCATCGTCAACGCGCTCGCGCCGGCCGAGATGACCAAGGTGGTCCTCGACGAGGACGCCCAGCGGATCGAGGTGGTGGTTCCTGACGAGCAGCTGAGCCTCGCCATCGGACGGCGCGGCCAGAACGTGAGGCTGGCCTCGCAACTCACTGGATGGGACATCGACATTCTCACCGAGGCCGAGGAATCGGAGCGTCGCCAAGAGGAGTTCCGGCAGCGCACCCAGTTGTTCGTGGACGCTCTCGATGTCGACGAAGTGGTCGCGCAACTGCTGGTGATCGAGGGCTTCACGAGCATCGAGGTGGTGGCGTTCATCCCGGTCGAGGAGCTGGCGGAGATCGAGGGCTTCGACGAAGATGTGGCGCACGAGTTGCACGCGCGCGCCAACGCCCACCTCGAAATGCTGAACCAACGCTACGAGGCGGAGCGGATCGCGCACGGCGTGACCGACGAGGTCGCCGCGATTGAGGGGCTGACGCCGTGGCTGGTGGCTCAGCTCGGCGAAAAGGGCGTCAAGACACTGGACGATCTCGGCGATCTCGCGGGCGACGAGCTCTTGGAACTGGTGCCCGACAGCGGCCTCGACGACGAGGAGGCGAACGCGATCATCATGGCGGCGCGGGCGCATTGGTTCGTCGACGACCCCATCGTCGGGGGGGAAGTCGCGGCCGCCGCGACCGATCGGGAAGGCGCCAGCGATGTCGAAGGCGCGCAGTGAAGCGACCAGCGGGAGTCGGCGCCGGGTCCGACAGCGGCGCTGCATTCTGACGCGCGAGGTCGCCGCTACCGAGCAGCTGCTAAGATTTGTGATCGCACCTGATCATCGGGTGGTTCCCGATCTCGCGAGCACCCTGCCGGGTCGAGGCCTGTGGCTTACGGCCTCCCGCGCCGCGGTTGATCGTGCGGTCGCCGCGAGCCTGTTTGCGCGGGTGAGCCGGCAGGCGGCGACGGCGGCGCCGACGCTGGCCGACGATATCGAGGCCGGTTTGGCTCAGCGGGCGCTGAATTGCCTTGGTCTTGCCCGTCGGGCTGGCCAACTTATCACCGGATTCGAGCGCGTCGGATCGGCGCTCCGTGCCGGCAAGGCGGCCGTTCTGGTCGGCGCTGGGGACGCGGCGCCGGGCGGTCGTGACAAGCTTGGCGCGCGCGCGCCGGACATTCCCCACGTCCAATGCCTGCTGGTCGCGGAAATGAGCGTGGCACTGGGCGGTGAAAATGTGGTACATGCTGCGCTGTCGCCTGGGGGTCTGGCGACACGTTTTTTGGTCGAAGCGACGAAACTCGCTGCCTTTCGCGACGCGGCGGCCCCAGCTGGCCGCGTGCTAGCGCAACCCCAACCAACGCGACAATAAACGTATGAGCGATACCGAGGCACCAAGAGAGACGAAGTCGCTGAGCATCGCGACGCCGCGCCGCGCTGAGGTCAAGAAGACTGTCGGGTCGGGCCAGGTGCGGCAGAGCTTCTCACACGGACGCTCGAAGACCGTTCAGGTCGAGGTCAAGAAAAAGCGCACAGTAGCCCGCGGGGCCGTGCCTCGGGCGGCCGCGCCCCAGAGCGTAGCGCCCCAAGGCGCCGCACCCCAGAGCTCACCGCCCCAGAGCTCACCGCCCCAGAGCTCACCGCCCCAGAGCTCACCGCCCCAGAGCGCACCGCCCGGGACGCCCCACAGCGCACCGCCCGTGAGCGCCGTGCCCGTGAGCGCCGTGCCCGTGAGCGCCGTGCCCGTGCGGGCCGCGCCGGTCGCGTCGCGCCAGGCCGCCCCGCCGCCGCGCGCGCTTGATGCGGGCGAGGGGGAGCCAGCCAAGGTTCGGGTCATGCTCCGGACCCTCACGAGTGAGGAGAAGGATGCGCGGGCGCGGGCGCTGGAAGGCGCGATCAAGGCCGACGAGGAGGTCCGTAATCGCGCCGAAGCCGAGACCACGCGCCGGGTCGAGGAGGAGGCGCAATTCGCGCGTGAGCGCGAAGTGGCCGACCAGCGCGGCAAGGAAGAAGAGGAACGCAAGCGCGTTGAGGCCGAGTCCCGTCGCAAGGCCGAGGAGCAGGCGGCGCTACGACTGCAGGAAGCCCCCGCCGAGGGCGCCACCGACGATGCGGAGGTCCGCCGGCGGCCCGGCCGTCCGGTCGAAAAGCAGCGGGTGGCGCCGCAACGGCGGATGCTGCCCCGACGCCGCGCCGGCAAGCTGACGATGGCGCAGGCCCTCAACGAGAACGAGCGGGTTCGCAGCCTGGCATCCGTGCGACGCGCGCGCGAGCGCGAGAGACGCGCGGCCGCTGGCGAGGTAGGGCCGCCGGAGAAGATCATTCGCGATGTCGTCATCCCGGAGAGCATCACGGTTCAGGAACTCGCCAACCGTATGGCGGAGCGCGGCGTCGATGTCGTCCGGTCGTTGATGAACAGCGGCGTGATGGTGACGGTCAACCAGGAGGTCGATGCCGACACCGCTGAACTCGTGGTCGCCGAGTTTGGCCATCGCTACCGCCGGGTCAGCGAAGCCGATGTCGAGATTGGCCTTGATGGTGGGCCCGATGACGAGGCCCTGATGTTGACGCGCGCGCCGGTGGTCACCGTCATGGGCCACGTCGATCACGGCAAGACCTCGCTTCTGGACGCGCTGCGTGAGACCGCGGTGGCGGCGGGAGAGGCCGGCGGCATCACACAGCACATTGGCGCCTACCAGGTGCGCATGTCCTCGGGGCAGACGATCACGTTTCTCGATACGCCCGGCCATGCGGCGTTCACCGCCATGCGCGCTCGGGGCGCTGGCGTCACCGATATTGTCGTGCTGGTGGTGGCCGCCGACGACGGCATCATGCCGCAGACGATTGAAGCCATCGACCACGCGCGCGCCGCTGGCGTGCCGATCATCGTCGCCATCAACAAGATGGACCTGCCCGACGCCAACCCCGACCGCGTGCGTCGCGACCTGTTGCAACACCAGGTGGTGGTCGAGCAGATGGGCGGCGATACACAGGCCGTGGAGATATCGGCCACCGAAGGGACCAATCTCGATCGCCTCGAGGAAGTCATCCTGTTGCAGGCGGAGCTATTGGAACTGCGGGCCAACCCCCAAGGCAGCGCGCACGGCGCGATCGTCGAATCGCGGGTCGATCGGGGGCGTGGCATCACCGCGACCGCGCTGGTCCAGCGTGGCACTCTGCGGGTCGGCGACATTATCGTCGCGGGCGGCGAATCGGGCCGGGTGCGGGCGCTGATGGACCATCTTGGCAAGCCGGTCGATGAGGCCGGGCCGTCGACGCCGGTCGAGGTGCTGGGCCTCAATGGTCTGCCGTTCGCGGGCGACGAGTTCGCGGTGGTGGAGAACGAGAGCCGGGCGCGCGAGGTGGCCGAGTTCCGGACTCGCCGCGCGCGCAGCAATCGGATCGCCGGGCCGCCCGCCTCGCTTGAGCAGATGTTCTCCAAGATCCAGGACGGCGAGGCCAAGGAGTTTCCGGTCCTCATCAAGGCCGATGTGCATGGCTCACTCGAGGCGATCCTGGGCGCGATCGCCGGTCTCACCCACGAAGAGGTGGCGGTGCGCGTGTTGCACAGCGGTGTTGGCGGCATCAGAGAGTCGGACGTCGATCTGGCTCGGGCCTCGGGCGCGCTGGTCGTCGGTTTCAACGTCCGCCCCAACAAACAGGCGCGTGAACTCGCCCGCAGCAGCGGCACCGAAATCCGTCACTACTCGGTGATCTACGAGCTTGTCGACGAATTGAGGGCGATCTTGAGCGGGATGCTCGCGCCCCAGGTCAACGAGCATTTTCTTGGCAATGCCGAGGTGTTGGAGGTTTTCAGAATTTCCAAGGTCGGGCGGGTCGCGGGGTCTCGTGTGAGCGAGGGCATGATGCGACGGACCGCACGGGTGCGGCTGCTGCGCGACAACGTGGTGATCCACGAGGGCACGCTCAGCGCGCTCAAGCGCTTCAAGGAAGACGCGCGCGAGGTGCGCGAGGGCTTGGAATGCGGGATTTCGTTCGACAATTTTCAGGACCTTAAGGCCGGCGATGTGATCGAAGCATTCGAGGTGGAGGAAGTCGCGCGGACCCTGTAGCGTGGGCTCGACGCCCTTCGTCCTGACTCGATGTCCTTCGATGCGGCCTAATGTCATCTGACCCGAGCCCATCTCTTTTGACACGGATACAGCGATGGCCCGTGAAAGCCGACGCGGCGGTCGCCGCCCCCTTCGGGTTGGCGAGGCGCTGCGCCACGCCCTGGCTGAATTGTTGGCGCGCGGTGAGGGACTGGACCCGGTCCTAGACGGCGTCTCGATTACCGTGAGCGAGGTTCGCGTCAGCCCCGACCTGCGCTGCGCGCGCGCCTACGTGCTGCCCCTGGGCGGCGAGCCCTCGGACACGATCATCGCCGCTCTGCGTGCCGCCGCGCCCCGGTTGCGAGGGCCGCTCGCGCGGTCGATTCGCCTAAGATACGCGCCGGAGCTCGAATTCGAGATCGACCGCTCGTTCGAGGCGGCGCAGCGGATGGATGCGGTGTTGAGCGACCTCGACCCGCGCGACCAGAACCTCGACCCGCGTGCGATTAACGAAGATGAGCCGCCGCGAACTTGACGCCGTCACCGGCTGGCTTGTGATCGACAAGTCGGTGGGGCCCACGTCGTCGCGCGTGGTCGCGATGGCGAAGAGGCTGCTGCGCGCCCGCAAGGCCGGACACGCCGGCACGCTCGATCCGCTCGCCACGGGCGTCCTTCCAGTCGCGTTCGGGGAAGCGACCAAAACGGTCGCCTATGTGATGGGCGGACCAAAGCAATACCGCTTCGCGATCGGGTGGGGCGCGGCGCGCACCACCGACGACGCGGCGGGGGAGGTGACCGCCTACTCTGAGGTGCGGCCGACGGAAGAGATGATCCGGGCGGTGCTGGGCGAGTTCGTTGGCGTTGTCGAACAGATGCCGCCCGCCTATTCGGCGCTCAAGATCGGTGGGCAGCGGGCCTACGCGCTGGCGCGGCGTGGGCAGACGCCCGATCTTGAGGCCAGGACCGTGCGCATCGATCGATTGACCCTGCTCGATCAACCCCAACGCGACAGCGCTCGTTTCGAGGTCGATTGCGGCAAGGGGACCTACGTGCGGGCGCTGGCGCGCGATCTCGCCGTGCGCCTCGGCACGTTCGGACACGTCACGGCGTTGCGGCGGACGCGGTCGGGCCCGTTCACGGAGGAACACGCGATTTCGGTGGAAAATCTGGCGGACCTCGGGCATAATCTCGCCCGTGTGAGGCATCTGCTTCCGCTTGAGTCGGCGCTGGACGACATCCCGGCGCTGAGCATCGACGGCGCGGATGCCGACCGGTTGCGGTGTGGTCGGACTATCCGCGTGCGAAACACCGAAGACGGTGCTGTTTTCGTCGTGACGGCCGGACAGCCGGTGGCCCTGGCCCACGTTGACAATGGAATCGCGAGGCCGGAGCGGGTTTTCAACCTCTGCAACGAGGACTTATGATGTCGATCACGGCTGAGCGAAAGCAAGAAGTAATGGGTGAATTCGCGCCAAATCCTGGTGACACGGGTTCGCCCGAGGTGCAGGTGGCGATTCTCTCCGAACGTATCTTGAACCTGACCGAGCATTTCAAGACCCATAAGAAAGATGTGCACTCGCGGCGCGGACTATTGCGAATGGTCAGTCGGCGGCGGAGATTGCTCGACTATCTGAACAGTAAGGATCCCACCCGTTATCGCAGCCTGATTCAAAGGCTGGGCCTGCGTAGGTAGGCGGCCCGGGTGTGGCCGCCAGCCTGAGCGATCGCGGATTTTCGCGAAGGATTATGACACATGGACACGTCGTCGCCCTCGTAGGGAGTGCGGCGGCGCCCGTCGTCGTTGTGGTGCGGCAGGCGATCGTTGCCGCCGGTCATCGCGTTGACGGTCGGGACGCGCCGCGATAAGGCGGCTCGTCGCCGATAGAAAGGAAAAAGGAATGTTTTCCAAGTTTCGTAGAGAGCTGGAGTGGGGCGGTGGATCCCTAGTCGTTGAGACCGGTCACCTGGCGCGCCAGGCTGACGGCGCGGTGCTGGTGACCTATGGCGAGACGGTCGTGCTGTGTACGGCGGTCGCCCAGAGAACCGCGCGCGAGGGAATCGACTTCTTTCCGCTTACCGTGGACTACCAGGAAAAGACCTTCGCGGCGGGCAAGATTCCCGGCGGATTTTTTAAGCGCGAGGGCCGGCCGAGCGAGAAGGAGACGCTGACCTCAAGGCTCATCGATCGGCCGATTCGGCCGCTGTTCGCCAAGGGCTTTCGCAACGAAACCCAGGTGATCTGCACGGTCCTGTCGCACGATCTCGAAAACGACCCCGATATCGTCGCGCTGGTCGGCGCTTCAGCCGCCCTCACCATCTCCGGAATTCCGTTCCTGGGCCCGATCGCCGCCGCGCGGGTGGGCTATGTCGACGGCAAGTACGTCCTCAACCCGCGATCGGAGGTGCGGACGGAGAGCGCGCTGGATCTGATCGTCGCGGGGACCCAGGATGGGGTGTTGATGGTCGAATCCGAAGCGTCCGAGCTCGCCGAGGATGTGATGCTTGGCGCGGTCACCTTCGGTCACAAGGCATCCCAGCCGGTGATCGACCTCATCATCGCGCTGGCCGAGGAATGCGCCAAGGAGCCGTGGTCGCTGCCCACGGTCGATGACCATGGCGCCCTCAAAGAGCGACTTCGCGAGATGGCGGAGACCGACCTGCGCGAAGCGTATCAAACCCAGGCCAAGCAGGAGCGGACCGATCGGGTCGCGGCGATCCGCGCGCGCATCGCCAGCACCCTGGGAGACGACGACGTGGACGCCGCCGTGGTCGGGACCGTGTTCAAGGGTTTGGAGCGCGAAATCGTTCGCGGCGACATCCTCAAGACGAAGCGCCGGATCGATGGACGCGACACCACGACGGTGCGGCCGATCAGCGCTCAAGTCGGGCTGTTGCCGCGTACGCACGGCTCGGCGGTCTTCACGCGGGGCGAAACGCAGGCCCTGGTGGTGACCACGCTCGGAACCGGTCAAGACGAGCAGATCGTCGATGCTCTGGAGAGCGAGTATCGCCAGAACTTCATGCTGCACTACAATTTTCCGCCCTATTCGGTGGGCGAGGCGCGCTTTCTGCGCGGCCCGGGCCGGCGCGAGATCGGCCACGGCAAACTCGCCTGGCGGGCGCTGCGGGCGCTGATGCCCGACCATGCCGACTTCCCCTATACGGTGCGCGTGGTGTCTGAAATTACTGAGTCGAACGGCTCCTCGTCGATGGCGACGGTGTGTGGCGCCTCGTTGTCGATGATGGACGCCGCCGTCCCGATGAAGGCGCCGGTGGCGGGCATCGCCATGGGCCTCATTCTCGAAGACTCCGGGTTCGCCGTGCTGTCCGACATCCTCGGCGATGAAGACCACCTCGGCGACATGGACTTCAAGGTCGCCGGCAGCGCCGCCGGCGTGACGGCGCTGCAGATGGATATCAAGGTCATCGGTGTCACCGAGGAGATCATGCGGGTCGCGCTGGACCAAGCGCGCGAAGGCCGCCTGCATATCCTGGCGGAGATGAACAAGGCGTTGAACGCGGCGCGCAACGAGGTCAACGTCTATGCGCCGCGTATCACCACCATCACCATACCGCGCGACAAGATACGCGAGGTCATCGGCACCGGCGGCAAGATCATTCGCGAGATTTGCGAGGTCACCGGGGCCAAGATCGACATCGAGGACGACGGCACCATCAAGGTGGCGGCCGCCGAGGCCAGCGCCGGCGAGGCGGCGATCAAGATGATCCGCGACATCGTGGCCGAGCCCGAGATTGGCATGGTCTACACCGGCAAGGTGGTGAAAACCCTGGACTTTGGCGCCTTCGTGAACTTCATCGGCACGCGTGACGGGTTGGTCCATATTAGCGAGTTGACCAACACGCACGTCGCCCGCGTGACCGACGTGGTCAAAGAGGGCGATGAGGTGAAGGTCAAGGTGCTGGGCGTCGATGATCGTGGCAAGGTGCGGTTGAGCATGCGTGTCGTCGACCAAGCCACCGGCGCCGATGTCGCCGAGCAACGCGAGGCGGCGAACGAGTAGTCGCGTTGCCGGACGCTTTGTCGACCGCGCGGATGTGGACACTGACCGTCGAGGGGACCATATGGTGTTAACATCCGCGTTGAGGGCCGCCCGGTTCGCGAGCGGCCGGCGCGGCGACCGTGAACCGTCGAGGTGCGATCCTTGAAGGCACTCAATCCCATCATGCTTTCGGGTCGAGAGGTGCTGCCCTTGGTCGAGGGCGGCAAGGGTGTTGGCATCACCGATGGCCGCTGCTCGGGCGCCTGGGCGGCGGCTGGCGGCGTCGGCACTTTCTCGGGCGTCAACGCCGATTCATACGATGAAAACGGCGACGTTATCGCGCAGGTCTACCACAAGCGGACGCGCCGGGAGCGGCACGAGGAACTGATCGCCTACGCCATCAGCGGCGGCATCACCCAGGCCAGGATCGCCCACGAAACGGCGGGTGGCCAGGGCCGGGTCCACATGAATGTGTTGTGGGAGATGGGCGGCGCCGAGCGCGTTCTGCACGGTGTCCTGGACGGTGCGCGCGAGCTCGTCCATGGGATTACATGCGGCGCCGGAATGCCCTATCGGCTGGGGGAGATCGCTGCCCGCTACAAGATAGACTACTACCCCATCGTGTCCTCGACGCGCGCCTTTCGGGCTTTGTGGAAACGCGCCCATCATAAATTCGCCGAATGGCTCGGCGGTGTGGTCTACGAGGACCCCTGGCGCGCCGGTGGGCACAACGGGCTTTCCAACAGCGAGGACCCCGAAACGCCTGAGGACCCCTATCCTCGGGTCGCCGCCTTGCGCCGTGATATGCGGTCGTTCGGCCTCGATGAGACGCCGATCTTGATGGCCGGTGGGGTGTGGTTCCTGAGGGATTGGCAGGACTGGATCGACAATCCCGAGCTGGGCCCGATCGCTTTCCAGTTCGGCACGCGCGGGCTCCTCACCCAGGAGAGCCCGATTCCTGACGCGTGGAAGCGACGACTGGTGACCATCAAGGACGGCGATGTGAAGCTGCATCGCTTCAGCCCGACCGGCTTCTGGGCGTCGTCGCTGAACAACAGCTTCATCCGCGAACTGACCGGGCGCTCGAAGCGTCAGGTGCCCTATAGCACCGAACCGCTGGGCACCCACACGACCGCCTTCGCGTTTGGGCCACGCGGGCGCACGGTGTACATGACCGCCGCCGACCGGCGCCGCGCGGAGGGCTGGATCGCCGAGGGCTACGTTGACGGTTTGCGCACGCCCGATTCGACGCTGATCTTCGTGACCCCGGAAAAGGCCAACCAAATCCGCACCGACCAAACCGAGTGCATGGGCTGTCTCAGCGAATGCCGATTCTCGAACTGGTCGCAGTCTGAGTCGGGCAAGACCGGCAGAAAAGCGGACCCGCGTAGCTTCTGCATCCAAAAGACGCTCCAAGAGGCGATTCACGGCGACGATGTCGAGAACGAACTGATCTTCTCCGGTCACGGCGCCTATCGTTTTGGGTCCGACTCGTTCTACTCCAACGGGTTCATTCCCACAGTGAAGCAGCTTGTCGAGCGCATTCGCGCGGGCGACTAAGCTTGGTAGATTCATGGGGGTGAGCCCTTGGCGGCTAAGCTTATGGGGGGGATGAGGCCATGAGGGTGCCGCGACCCTACGCGGGATCGCTCGAGCGCCTCAAGGCGGCCGGGTTAAGGCCGACCCGCCAGCGCATGGCGCTGGCTCGGCTACTGTTCGAAGGGCCGCCGCGCCACGTCACCGCCGACGATCTCCACGCCGAGGCCGAAGACGCGCACGTGCAGGTCTCGCTCGCGACCGTCTACAACACGCTGCATCAGTTCACCAAGGTCGGCCTGTTGCGCGAGGTAGCGGTCGATCCTGGTCGCTCCTATTTCGACACCAACACCAGCGACCACCACCACTACTACTTTGAATCGACTGGTCGCCTGATGGACATATCGAGCGACTCGATCGATCTCAAGGTGGTGCCGGAACCGCCGCCGGGAAGCCGCGTCTCGCGCGTCGACGTGATCGTGAGGCTGCGTGACGCGACCTGAGGATTTCCCGTATTTTCCCTAACTTATTGAATTGTTTGGAATAGATCTAATCTGTTGACAAGGGCCTGTTTCCGCGACATATACCGTCTATTCTGGATACTGAAGGGGGTGGCCACCACCGGCGCCCGCAGCCAAGCCCACGGAGGAAACCGATGCCGGCTCTCGAAGGTTCAAAAACCCACGACAATTTGAAAGCGGCGTTCGCCGGCGAATCACAAGCCAACCGCCGCTATGTGTATTTCGCCCAAAAGGCCGACGTCGAGGGCTACAACGATGTGTCGGCGCTATTCCGCTCGACCGCCGAAGGCGAGACCGGCCACGCCCATGGCCACCTCCACTATCTCGAGGAGGTCGGAGATCCGGCGACTGGCCAAAAGATCGGCGAGACCGGCGACAATCTGAAGGCCTCGGTCGCGGGCGAGACCTTCGAGTACACCGATATGTACCCGGGGATGGCGAGAACCGCGCGCGACGAAGGCTTCGACGAGATCGCGACATGGTTCGAGACGCTCGCCAAAGCCGAGAAATCGCACGCCGGCCGGTTCCAAAAGGCGCTCGACACCCTCGACGACTAGCCCGCCAGCTCCCCATCCTGGCCCCAGCGGCCCAGCGCCCCGACGCCACGCCGCTCCCCCCGGCCGCCCAACGCCCCCGGGCCCTCGGGCAAAGGGGCCGGGACTTTGTCAAAAGTGCGGCCCACCGGTTTGAGCCAGAGGCGGCCGGCCCCGCCGTGAGGACGTTCGCATGAAGCAAGGGAAGACCGATCTCAGCGCCCGCCACGTCGTCGATTGGAACAATCCGGAGTTCCTCGACGAGGCGGCGCTCGACAAGGAGCTGCGGCGCGTCTTCGACGTCTGCCACACCTGCCGCCGTTGCATCATGCTGTGCGACAGTTTCCCGCGGTTGTTCGATCTGATCGACAACGCCGAGAGTGGCGAGCTCGACACCGTCGACAGTGCCGGTTTCAAGCCGGTCGCCGACGCCTGCACCTTGTGCGACATGTGCTACATCGTCAGCTGCCCCTACGTCCCGCCGCACGAATACGCCCTCGACTTCCCGCACCTGATGGTGCGTTACCGGGCGCTGGAGAAATCCAAGGGCCAGGTCAGCTTCTTCGAACGCGAACTCGGCGAGACTGACCGCAACGGACGGTTGGTGGGGCCGGTGGCGCCACTCGCCAATTGGGCCTCGAATCGCAAGAACGGCCTGACCCGCCCGATCATGGAATCGGTGGCCGGCATTCACCGTGACGCCGCGCTGCCAAAGTTTCATGGCAACACCTTCAGCAAGCGGGCCAAGGCCAAGCCACCCGCCGTCAACAAGGAAGCGCCGGCCGCCGGCTGCAAGGCAGTGATCTACTCGACCTGCTTTGTCGAATACAACAATCCGGGCATCGGTGTCGCGGCGCAGGGGGTCCTGGCCAAGAACGGCGTTGAGACCGAGGTGGTGTACCCGACCTGCTGTGGCATGCCGCAGATGGAGCGCGGCGACATCGACAACGTCTGCGCCCGCGCCAAGACGGTCGCGGGCGAGCTTGGCCCGTGGATCGACAAAGGCTACGACATCGTCACGCTGGTGCCGTCGTGCGCGCTGATGGTGAAGATGGAGTGGCCACTTCACCTGCCCGGCGACGCGGCCGTTAAGAAACTCGCCGAGCACACCAGCGACATCGCCGAATACATCGTGGCGATGGCCCGCGCCGAGGGCCTGGCCGAGGGGCTTGAGCCGATCGAGGGCGGCGTCGCCCTACACCTGGCCTGCCATGCGCGGGCCCAGAACATCGGCGCCAAGGCCGCCGTCATGCTGCGCATGATCCCCAAGTGCAACGTCATGGTGATGCAGCGCTGCTCGGGCCATGGCGGCTCGTGGGGCGTGATGAAGGACAACTTCGAGGTCGGCATGAAGGTTGGCGAGAACGTGATGAAGCAGGCCGCCGAGAGCGGGCGCGCCTATGTGTCCTCGGAGTGCCCGCTGGCCGGCGATCATATCGTCCAGGGCATGGAGGCCTTCGCCGATGGCGAGAAGCCAGTCGCCAGGCAATCCCATCACCCGATCGAGCTGTTCGCGATGAGCTACGGCATCGATTTCTGAATCCGCACGAAAGGCGATCCGAGATGCCGCGTGCGAGCCACGAGATCACGCCCGCCGACCTCATGTCGATGGACGACTACGCCGTCGTGCGGGAAGAGCGCCGGCGCGCTCTGGACGCCACGAAAGCGCTCCGGCGGGTCGAGGTCGGCCCGTTCGCGACCTTTCACTTCGAGAGCTACGACACGATGTGGCAGCAGGTCCACGAGATGCTGTTCGTCGAGCGCGGGGGCGCCGCCCAGGTGGCGGGCGAGTTGGAGGCCTATAACCCGCTGGTGCCCCAGGGCCGCGAGTTCGTCGCCACGCTGATGATCGGGATCGGCGATGCGGCGCGGCGCGATCGCGAACTCGAACGCCTCGGCGGGATCGAGGACACCGTGAGCCTCAAGATCGGCGATCAGACCGTGCGCGCCGTCGCCGAGTCCGAGGTCGAGCGCACCAAGGCCTCGGGACGGACCTCATCGGTGCATTTCCTGCACTTTCCACTGACCGAGGCTCAGGCCGCCCGGGCCCGTGACGACAGCGTGCCGATGCTGCTCGAGATCGGCCACGCCAACTATCCCCACATCACGCGCATCGGCGCCGACGCGCGGCCGGAGATCTGCCAGGACCTCGACTGAGACGAGCGCTCTCTAGCGGACATCCTCGCCGGGATATATCCCCCATAGGAACTCGGCCTGGGTCCAGCCGCGTACCCCCTCGATCACGAGTTCGCACCACGACGCGCGGCACCCCAGCACTCGACCCTGAACGCCCGGCTCCGCATGCAGCATCGGCATCGCGGTCGGTTCGGGCCGCCGATAAAGCGTGCGGATGCCGCCGATGACGATCGCGGTGCGCTCGCCCGAGGTCATGATGTGGTGGATCCAGCCCTCGGCGCCGTCGATGTCGACGACCTTGCGCCACAGCCCGAACTCCGCCGTGATCTCGACCGGCAATCCCCTGCGGACGTAGACCCAGGCGATCGGGTAGCGCACGCCCGGACCGGTGCGGACATTGACCTCGGCGGCGCGCAGGCTGACGAAACGAGGCAGTGGCAGGCCCGATTCACCCGCTGAGGCTGCCAGCGCCGCTGGTCGCCATGCCGGGAGCGCGGCCACAACGGCGACCAGGGCCACAACGGCGGCCATGGCCACAGCGGGGGCGATCAGGCACGCGCGGAATGGGCGGCGGCTCACGGCCGTGATCGGGGCCCCGCGTTTGTCAGTGCGGGGGAGTTCTGGTAGAGACTGACGCTTCGTCGCGGCGGCATCGCGAGGGCGAGTCAGCACCGATGGTCCGTCACAAGCCGCTCGTCGTCATCACCCGCAAGCTCCCCGAGCTGATCGAGACGCGGATGATGGAACTGTTCGACGCGCGGCTCAATGCCGAAGATGCGCCCCTGAGCGAGGCGGAGCTGATCGCGGCCTTCCAGGAGGCCGATATCGTCGTGCCCACCGTCACCGATCGCATCGATCGCGCGGTCATCGAAAACGCCGGCCCCAACCTCAAGCTGATCGCGAGCTTCGGTACCGGCGTCGATCACATCGACCTCGATGCCGCCAAGGAGGGTGGTCTGGTCGTCACCAACACCCCCGGCGTGCTAACCGAGGACACCGCCGACATGACGATGGCCCTGGTTCTGGCCTCGGCCCGGCGGCTGATCGAAGGCGCCGTGATGATCCGCGAGGGCCGCTGGAAGGGCTGGGCGCCGACCCTGTTGTTGGGCCAGCGGCTGTGGGGCAAACGGCTCGGCATCATCGGCATGGGCCGCATCGGTCAGGCGGTGGCACGGCGCGCGCGCGGGTTCGGCCTGTCCATCCACTATCACAACCGCCACCGCGTCCATCCCGAGATCGAGGCGGAGCTCGAGGCGACCTATTGGGATAGCCTCGACCAAATGATCGCGCGGATGGATATCGTCTCGGTCAACTGCCCGCACACACCGGCCACCTTTCACCTGCTCTCGGCGCGCCGGCTCAAGCTTCTGCAGCCGCACGCCGTCATCGTCAACACCGCGCGCGGCGAGATCATCGACCAAGCCGCGCTGGTGGAACTCCTGCGCGAGGGCAAGATCGCCAGCGCCGGGCTGGATGTCTACGAGCACGAGCCGGAAGTCGACGGCGAGCTTCTGAAGCTCGGCAATCTGGTGCTGCTGCCGCACGTCGCGTCGGCGACGGTCGAGGGGCGGATCGCCATGGGCGAACGGGTGCTGGTCAACGTCAAGACCTTCGTCGATGGCCACACCCCGCCCGACCGCGTGATCGAAGCGCCGTAGCTAGACCGCCCGAAGCCACCCCCTCCCCCCTTGTGGGTGTTCTTGTGGGTGTTCGGGGACATGGTTGACAGGTTGAAGATGGTCCTGTGATCGCCTCAGGTCGAGCTGGGCGATCTTGTGGGTCATGAAGAAGACGTTCCAGAGGCCATCGCGAAGGGTGGGGCGGACGACGACGACGGGGTAGCAGGCGCCATGCCTTGCCCATGAAGTCGACGCGGCCGCCGTGCTGGACCTTTCGCACGCGATCGCCGGCGGCGTATTCGATGGCCGGCGGGGTCGGCGGATAGGCGCGCGGGCTGGGCTGATAGCGGCTTGCGGGCACGGCCATGTCGAGGGCCTCGTGGGGCCGCTCGAGGTTGTAGACATGACGCCAGGCCGCGAAGGCCTTGCGACAGTGGCCAAGGTCGCGGAAGCGCCGGCCCTGAAGCACCTCGGCCTTGAGCGAGCGGTGGAAGCGCTCGTCCTTGCCGAGTGTTTGGGGGTGATAGGGGCGGCTGTGGCTGATGGCGATACCCAAGCGCAGGAGCCAGACGCCGAGCGGGGTGTAGGGATCGCGCGGCCCGTTGCCCCACGGCGAACCGTTGTCGAACACCATGCGCCGGGGCAAGCCGTAACGCTCGAAGGTGGGCACCAGGCTGGCCGCGACCGTGGCCCCGCGTTGGTTCGCGCAGGCCTCCAGACAGAGCGAGAAGCGCGAATGATCATCGAGCAAGGTGAGAGGGTGGCAGCGTCCGGCGTCGTGAGCGAAGTGTCCCTTGAAGTCCATCTGCCAGAGTTCGTTGGGCCGCTCGCGCTCGAAGCGGATCATCGCGTGAGGCGTAAGGAACTCGCCCTCGTCCAAGCGCCCGTGGCGGCGCAGAATCTCGGTGATCGTCGAGGGCGCCGGGACCTTGGGCTCGCCCAGGTCATGAAGCCGGCGCGCCAGCTTGCGCCCGCCCCAACGCGGATGCGCACTGCGTAGCGCCACCACCTTCGCCTCGACCGCCGCCGGCGTACGGCCCGGGCTCGAACGCGGCCGACGCGAGCGGTTGGCGAACTGTTCCTCGGGATCCGACGCCGCCCGAGACAACCACTTGTAGCCCGCCTGCGCGCTGATCCCGTAGCTCCGGCACAGCCCCCGCACGTTCGCGCCCTCACCGCTCGCCAACATCACAAACTCCGCTCGAAACGACATGATCGACCGTTCTGTCCACGGCACGGCACAGCCCCCAACTCAAACGCTGATCCATGCCAAAATCTGTCAACCATGTCTCCGAACACCTGTCACCTATCTCCCCGGTCCATACAACGTGGGGTAGGGTCGGGGGGAGGGGGAACGGGCAGCGCGCCATCCTGACCTAGGAGAGCGCTGACTTTCGGCCTACGCGGCGTGGCGCGACAAATCGGTGATGGCCGGCTGATCGCCGCACAGCGGACAGCCCGGGTCGCGCTTGACGCGCACCTTGCGGAACGTGGTTTCGAGCGCATCGAAGATCAAGAGCTTGCCCGACAGGGTTTCGCCCATCTCCAACAGTTCCTTGACGACCTCAATGGCCTGGAGCGAGCCGATGGCGCCGGCCAGTGCGCCGAGCACCCCGGCCTCCGCGCAACTCGGGATGAGATCGGGTGGCGGTGGCTCGCGGAACAGGCAGCGGTAGCACGGATGCTCTGGCCCGAGGTGCGCCTTGTATGTGGAAAGCTGGCCATCGAAGCGCAGCAGCGCCCCGGACACCAGCGTCTTGCGCGCGAAAAAACACGCGTCGTTGACCAGGAAGCGGGTCTCGAAATTATCGCTGCCGTCGGCCACAAGGTCGTAATCGCCGATCAGCGAGAGCGCGTTGCTCTCGACCAGCCGCATCGTGTGGGGGACGATCGTGACGTCGGGATTGATGCCGCCGATCATCGCCACCGCGCTCTCGGTCTTGGGCGCGCCGAGCTGGTCGGTGGTGTGTACGACTTGGCGCTGTAGGTTCGACAGGCTCACCGCGTCGTCATCGACGATACCGATGGTGCCGACGCCGGCGGCCGCGAGATAGAGCAGAAGCGGCGAACCCAGACCCCCGGCGCCGATCACCAGCACCCGCGAGGACATCAGCTTGGCCTGGCCCGCGCCACCGATCTCCTTGAGGATGATGTGGCGGGCGTAGCGATCGACCTGCGCTTCCGAGAACGCCATCGCCCTAGTTCGCCGTGTCGCGCCGCTGGTCGGCGGCGCCGCACGAGACCGCCCGGCCACACAGGTCGTCGATAGTGATCGCATCGAGGCGCGCCATCACGTCACTCTCGAGATCGCGCCATAGCGGCTGGATGACCTCGCGAGCAAGCTCGGAGCCGCCGCCCTCGCCCCGTCGTCGCCTTGTCCTCGGACGCCGCCGTCATGTTCGTCGAGCTCGTAGACCACCCGCGCGATGGCGCCGACCGTGACCCGCCGGCGCTCGCCCGCCAGGCGATAGCCGCCCCTGGGTCCGCGCACCCCGGTCAGCACGCCAGCCCGCACCAGCCGCTGCATCACCTGCTCGATATAGCGCTTCGGAAGGCCCTGGCGCCGCGTGATCTCGGTGCTTCGCACCGGCTCGGACCCGTTGCCGCAAGCAATATCGAGCACCGCCTCCAGCGCATGGCACATCTTCCGCGACGGACGCAGCATTAGTCCCTCGACTCGCCGAGCGCCGAGGCGACCCGGTCGGCCAGGCGCTCGGCGATCGCGATCTTGGTCATGCGCGGCCACGATTCCGCGCCCTCGGCGGTGATCAGATGGACTGCGTTGTCGTCGCCGTCGAAGGCCTCGCCGCTCGCGACATCGTTGGCCACGATCCAGTCACAGCCCTTGCGCTTGCGCTTGGCGTGGGCGGCCGCCAGCAGGTCCTCGGTTTCGGCCGCGAAGCCGATCACCAGTCGCGGCCGACCCGTCACCCGGCAGGCCAAGGTGGCCAGGATGTCGGGGTTCTCGATCAGGGTCAGGCGCGGTGCGTTCCGCCCCTTCTTGAGCTTGTGGACGCCGGCCTCGGCCACTCGCCAATCGGCGACGGCGGCGGCGCAGACCGCGACATCGGCCGGCAGCGCCGCCTCGCAGGCCGCCAGCATCTCCGCCGCCGTCTCGATATGGATCGCATGCACCGCCGCTGGGTCGGGCTCGGCGGTCGGGCCGGTCACCAGCGTCGTCTCGGCGCCGAGGCGGGCGAGGGCGCCAGCGACGGCGTGGCCTTGTTTGCCCGACGAGCGGTTTGAGACATAGCGCACCGGGTCGATCGGTTCGCGGGTGGGGCCGGAGGTGACGAGCGCGTGGCGGCCGTCGAGCGGACGTTCGGTGCTCAACAGCGTGTCGATCGCGGCCACGATAGCGGCCGGTTCGGCCATCCGGCCGGCGCCGACCTCGCCGCAGGCGAGATCGCCGGCCTCCGGGCCGACGAAGCGCACGCCATCGGCCTTGAGCCGCGCCAGGGCGCGCTGGGTGGCCGGGTGGCGCCACATCTCGACATTCATGGCCGGCGCCATCAGCACCGGCTTGTTGGTGGCGAGCAGCACGGTGGAGGCGAGGTCGTCGGCGATGCCGCCCGCGAGCTTAGCCATCAGGTTGGCCGTCGCCGGCGCGACCACGACCAGCTCGGCCTCGCGCGAGAGCCGGATGTGCCCGACCTCGTGCTCATCGGTGAGCGAGAACAGGTCCGAATACACGCGATCGCCCGACAGCGTCGCCAATGACAACGGCGTCACGAATTGCGCGCCCGCCTCGGTCAGGACCGCGCGCACCGCCAGGCTCCGGTCGCGCACCCGGCGAATCAGCTCGAGGCTCTTGTAGGCGGCGATGCCGCCCGCGACGATCAGCAGAATGCGCCGTGCCATGAGTATGTCCATGAGAGCGTTGTCGCACCGGCAATTAACGCGAATATCGTGTAAGTAACAAGACGGCGGCGGGTCACATCTGGCTGATCAGGAGAACCGTGAGCAAGACCACCGCGAGCCACACGAGGAGATGGAGCGGCCGGCGGTATCGCGCTTGCGCGGCGGCGATGTCGCGCGCGCTATCGGGGTGTAGGCGCAGCCCCTCGGCCGTCATCACCCGGGCCGCCGCCTCGGCGCGGGCGACGAGGTCGGGGAACCGCCGCGCTGCGCCGGCCACCTGGCCCAGCGCCGACTTGAGCTGGGCGTCCGGCGCCAGCGTCTCTCGCGCCCAGGTCTCGAGCACCGGGCGCCCGGCCTCCCAGATGTTGAGTTCGGGGTCGAGACCTCGCGCGACGCCCTCGACCACCACCATGGTCTTCTGTAGCAACAAGAGTTGAGGCTGGGTTTCCATCGCAAAAGCCTCGGTGGTCTCGAACAACTGTCCCAACAGGCGGCCGATCGAGATGTGGTCCGAGGACTGGCCGAGGATCGGCTCGCCGATCGAGCGACAGGCCTGGGCGAAGGCGTCGACCGACTGGTCGGGCGCGACGATGCCGGCCTCGAAATGAAGCTCGGCGGCGCGCCGGTAGTCGGCGTTGAGGAAGGCCAGCAACAGCTCGCCAAAGAAGCGGCGCATCG
The DNA here is from genome assembly GCA_965226045.1 of Alphaproteobacteria bacterium. GTDB lineage: Bacteria > Pseudomonadota > Alphaproteobacteria > VGEJ01 > VGEJ01 > CBDDBU01. Next base: position 42,709 of record CBDDBU010000022.1, on the reverse strand, counting down.
GCGCGTCCAGCCGCCCCATGATGCCGAAATCGACCGCGTGAATCGTGCCCTCGGGCGTCACGAACAGGTTGCCGTGGTGGAGATCGGCGTGGAAGAAGCCATCGCGAAACACCTGCTGAAGAAAAACCCGCACCAGGCTGACCGCGACCGCCCGGAGGTCGATGCCGGCCGCGATCAGCGCCTCACGGTTGTCGATGGCGATGCCGTCCACGCGGGCCGATGTCAGCACCCGTTTGGCCGTGCGCTCCCAGTCCACCGCCGGCACCTGGAGCCGGGGATCGTCGGCGAAGTTGGCCGCGAGTTCGGAGGCCGCCGCCGCCTCGAGCCGCAGGTCCATCTCCATCGTGGCGCTATCCTTGAGCGTTCTCACCACCGCGATCGGCCGCAGCCGGCGCAGGGCGGGACGCGTGCGCTCGGCCGTCTCGGCGAGCCACTGGAACAAGGCGAGGTCGCGCTCGAAGGCGCGTTCGATGCCGGGGCGCAGCACCTTCACCGCGACCGCGCGCCCGTCGCTGGTGACCGCGAAATGGACTTGGGCGATCGATGCGGCGGCAATCGGCCGCTCATCAAACGCCGAGAACAGCGCCTCGACCGGCCTTCCAAGCTCGGTCGCGATTGCCTGTCGAGCCTGCGCTGCGGCAAAGGCCGGCATTCGATCGCGCAGCGTAGCAAGGTCGTCGGCCAGAGCCGCGCCGATCAGATCGGGCCGGGTCGACAGCAACTGGCCGAGTTTGATGAAGCTGGGGCCGAGCGCTTGGAGGGCCGCCGCCAGCCGCGCGCCGGGACGCTGGCCAACGAAGCGCGAATCGGCCCGGCCCCCAAAGACACGCGCGAACCACGCCACCGCCACGCCGAGGTCGAGTGTTTCGAGCGAGAACAGCGCGTCGTAGCGCACCAGGGTGCGGCCGATCGACAACAGCCGCGCGAGATGGCGAACGCTCTCAAACATGGCTACGCCCGCCTCGGCGGACAGCTGAAAAACTCCTGCTCCGATCCTTCGAGACGCAGCCCTTCGGACTGCTCCTCAGGATGAGGACAAACCTAGCCTCATGCTGAGGAGGCGCGAAGCGCCGTCTCGAAGCATACGAAGCGCCGTCTCGAACCATGGGCGGCGGCGCACTATAGGCGCCAGGCCGAGTGGAGCGCCGCGATGCCGCCCGAGAGATTGCGATAGCGCACCCGCCCGAGCCCCGCCTCGCGCACCAGGTCGGCGAACGCCTCCTGATCGGGGAAGTGGCGGATGCTTTCGACCAGATATCGATAGGCCTCGCCGTGGCCGGTCACCAGTTCGCCGATCCGGGGCAGCACGTGGCGCGCGTAGGCCTCGTACAGCGGCTCGACGCCGGGCGTCGCCGGTCGGCTGAACTCAAGGCACAGGAAGCGCCCGCCGGGTTTGAGGACGCGCCGCGCCTCGGCCAGGGCGCGTGGCAAATCGGTCACGTTGCGGATGCCGAAGGCGATGGTGTAGGCGTCGAAGGCGGCGGTCGGCCAGGGCAGCGCCTCGGCATCGCCGCAGACCCACTCGATCCTCCCGACCACCCCGTCGTCGAAGGCCCGATCTCGGCCAATCTCCAACATCGCCGCGTTGATGTCGCAGACGACGACCTGTCCGCCCCGCGCCCGCGCCGTCCCTCGGTTCCGCAACCTACGGTGCAGGCGAAGCGCCACATCACCCGTGCCGCCGGCCACATCCAGAATGCGCATCGGCGGCCGCGGGTTAAGCCACGCGACCAATCGGTCCTTCCACAGGCGATGAATGCCCGCGCTCATCAGATCGTTCATCAGGTCGTAGCGCGGCGCGACATTGTCGAACACGTCGTGCACCAGCCGCGCCTTGGCCTGGGCCGGCACCACGCGTTCGCCGAAGCGGGTCCACGCCGCACCGGCCTCCGGCCTCGGTCGATCGGATCGGGCGGGCATGGCCTGAAGATAGCCCAGGCCCCTGGTTCGGGCTAGGCTCGGGCCATGCCCGAGTTGCCCGAAGTCGAGACCGTGTGCCGGGGCCTCGCCCAAAAGCTTCCCGGGCTAACGATTCGAGCCGTGGCCCAGCGCCGCGCCAATCTGCGGATTCCGTTCCCGCGGCGATTCGCCGCGCGTCTCGAAGGCCAGCGGGTCGCGCGGATCGCCCGTCGCGCCAAGTACATTCTCATCGTGCTGGACGGGGGATTGGTCCTCATCGTCCATCTCGGCATGTCGGGTCGGCTCGTCATCTCGACCGGCGCGAGCCCTGCCGGGCCGCACGATCATGTCGTCGTTGATTTCGACGATGGCACCACCATGACCTACCACGACGCGCGCCGCTTCGGGCTGATGACCCTGGCGCGCGAGGACCAGATCGATAGCCACCGCCTGCTGCGCAGGCTCGGCCCCGAACCGCTCGGCAATGCCTTTTCCGGCCCGGCGCTGGCGGCGCTATTGCGCGACCGAAGGGTGGCCATCAAGTCGGCGCTCCTCGACCAGACGGTGGTTGCGGGGATCGGCAACATTTATGCCTGCGAAGCGCTGTTCCGCGCCGGCATCTCACCACGTCGCCTGGCGCGGTCGGTCACGGGCCTCCGCGCCGAACGGCTGGCGAGCGCCATTCGGACCGTACTCGACGAGGCGATCCGGGCCGGTGGTTCGACCCTGCGCGATTACGTCCAGACCTCCGGCGAGCTCGGCTACTTTCAACACGCCTTCGCGGTCTACGATCGCGAAGGCCAGCCCTGCCCCGGCTGCGATTGCACCCATGGCGTGCGGCGCATCGTCCAGGGCGGCCGGTCGACATTCCTATGCGCCAGGCGCCAGCGCTGATGGGCCGGATGCTCTGCGCGCCCGCGCTGGTGGCTCTGGTCGCCGTGATGGCCCTGATCGCCACCATGGCGTCCAGCGACGAGCGCTTTATCGCTGGCCTCGAGGATTTACCGCTGATGGCCGGACTGCACGAGGTGCGCGACGTCACGATCGTCTTTGACAAGCCCGATGGCCGCATCGTCGAGGCGACGGCCCTCGGGGCTGTCACTGTCGGCGAGGTCCAGCGCTTTTATCGGACGACGTTGCCCGAGCTTGGCTGGGTCACGGCTGGCGATTTACGGTTTGTCCGTGAGGGCGAGACCCTAGTTCTCACGCTGACCGAGGGCGATGAGGGCGTCCGCGTGCGCTATTCGATCGCGCCCAAACACGGCGACGATGGGTGACCCGCCCGCGCCGGGTGGTTGACTGACCGGCGCGCTGGCGATATAAGGCGCGCCGACCCCACCGGAGTTGGCATGGCTCATCACAAATCAGCGCTCAAGCGAATTCGCCGCAATCTACGCCGCACCGCCATCAATCGGATGCGGGTTAGCCGCGTTCGCGGCCTTATGAAGAAGGTCGAGGAAGCCGTTGCCGGCGGCGACCAAGATGTGGCCCGCGCGGCGCTGCGGGCGGCCGAACCGGAGATCATGCGGGGGGCTAATCGCGGCGTGATTAAGCGCAACACCGCATCGCGCAAAGTCTCGCGCATGGCCGCACGGGTCAACGCGATCTCCTAACGCGACCCGACCCCCGGCGCCGCCCTGACGCGCACCCGACCGGGTCGGCGGGGCGGTTCTCTTGCGGCGGGCCGGTCGGCCCCCACATCTTGTGGCCGATCGGTCCATTTACCACAGACGGCCTCGAATGTTCGCGAGTTCTCTATTCGGTCCTGTTGCGCCAGGGCCGGGGTGACATTACTGTGGCTGTGCGGGAAAAACTCGCGAACCAACAAACGGCAAGTATTCCTATAGTAATTTCGTGGGCCGGACGGTCCAGGGATCCTTCAGGGGGAGGTTTACGCCGGTCATGGCGGTAGTGGGCTATTGGTTTGGCTACACCGACATAATAATCCCCTCGCGGAGTACATCGGTATGATGGCTTGGTGAGGTTCATTTTACTTTCCACAACTCAGAAACGCCGCTACCGCCGTGCGCTCTCATCCGCCGCCGGCCGGCTGGCGTGGGCCGGCGATATCACGCGGGCGGCGGTCGTGGAGGGCCACTGATAGATGTCTGAGGACGCACGGGGCCCGATCCGGGCGGAGGCCGACTGGGACCAGATCCGCGGCAACCTTCGCTCCGAGTTCGGCGACGCCGCTTTCAACAGCTGGCTGAAGCCGCTGACCCTGGCGGGCGTGAACGAGGGGCGCATCACCGTGACGGCCCCGACCCGCTTCATGCGCGATTGGGTCCGGACCCACTATGCCGATCGCATCCGGGCGCTATGGCGCGGCGTCTATCCCGAGCTGCAGTCGCTCGATATCGACATTGGGCCGTGCCGGCCGGGCGGCCCGCCCGCGAAGGTTCGGGCGGAAGACGCACCGGCGCCGGCGGCCACCTCTGTTACCGCCCCAAATGTCGCCCCTGGTATCGCGGTCTCGAGCGCCGACAAGGGACCCCTTGGCGATGTCAGCGCGCCGCTCGATCCCCGCTATACGTTCGAGAATTTCGTGGTCGGCAAGCCCAACGAACTCGCCTACGCGGCGGCCCGGCGGGCGGCCAGTTCCGACGAGGTGCTCTTCAACCCGCTGTTCATCTACGGCGGCGTCGGGCTGGGCAAGACCCATCTGATGCACGCCATCGCCGCTGACATCCGCGCCCATCGTCCGGAGCGCAAGGTCATCTACCTGTCGGCCGAGAAGTTCATGTACCAGTTCGTCCGCGCGCTGCGCTTCAAGGACGTGATGTCCTTCAAGCACCAATTCCGCACGGTCGACGTACTGATGATCGACGATGTCCAGTTCATTAGCGGTAAGGACTCGACCCAGGAGGAGTTCTTCCACACCTTCAACGCACTGGTCGATCGGAACCGCCAAGTCGTCATCTCGGGAGATCGCTCGCCCTCGGACCTCGACGGCATGGAGGAGCGGCTGCGCTCGCGGCTGGGGTGGGGCTTGGTCGCCGACATTCATGCTACCGATTACGAGCTTCGGCTTGGCATTTTGCAATCGAAGATTGTACTTGCCCATGCGGCCGACGTGCCGCGACGGGTCATCGAGTTCCTGGCCCACCGCATCTCGTCCAACGTGCGCGAGCTGGAAGGCGCGCTCAACCGAGTCATCGCGTATTCGACGCTGGTGGGCCGCGCGATCACGGTCGAAATGACTCACGAGGTCTTGAGCGATCTATTGCGGGCGAACGACCGGCGCGTGACGATCGACGATATTCAAAAACGCGTCGCCGCCCACTACAACATTCGTCTCGCCGACATGCATTCGGCGCGCCGCGCGCGGGCCGTGGCCCGGCCCCGTCAGGTCGCGATGTATCTGGCCAAGCAGCTCACCTCGCGCTCGCTGCCGGAGATCGGGCGCAAGTTCGGCGGTCGCGACCACACCACGGTGATGCACGCGGTTCGCAAGGTCGAGCAGCTGTGCGGCGAGGACGCGGGCATCTTCGAGGATGTCGAACTGCTGCGCCGGACGATCTCAGGCTGAGCGGGCGGGCGGCGATTGGCGGCGCTCAAAGTCCGTGCCGTACCGTGCGGACTCTGGTAGTATTCACGCCACCAAATCCCTGTTTCCGAACGGGTTGATGCACGCCATCAAATAGGGGTCGAGCCGACGGCTCGCACCCTGGACGTGGTCGGCGCAAGCCCTGAACATTCGCGACGAATCCGATGAAACTGACGCTCGAACGCGCCGCGCTCCTCTCATCGCTCGGACACATCCAAAGTGTCGTTGAGCGGCGCAACACTATCCCGATTCTGTCGAACGTCGAGTTCGTAGCCGCCGGGGGTCACCTCAGTCTCGCCGCGACAAATCTCGATCTCGCGCTGTGCGAGAGCGTGCCGGCCGAGGTCGAGCGCGGCGGCGGCACCACGACGCCCGCGCATATGCTGTACGACATCGTGCGCAAGTTGCCTGTCGGCGCTCAAATCGAGTTCTTTCAGGATGGCGAAGGGGAGCGGCTCAGCCTGCGCGCCGGACGCTCGGAGTTCTCGCTGCCGTGCTTGCCGCGCGAGGATTTTCCGGTCATCAGCGAAGGCGAGTTGCCGGTTGAGTTCGAGCTGGCGACCGCCGATCTCAAGCGCCTGATTGACAAGACGCGGTTCGCCATTTCCACCGAGGAGACGCGCTACTATCTCAACGGCATCCATATTCACCGGGCCGAGCGCGATGGCGTGGCGATGTTGCGATCGGTCGCCACCGACGGCCATCGGCTGGCCAAGGTCGAGATGCCGCTGCCCGAGGGCGCGGCGGCGCTGCCCGCCATCATCATTCCGCGCAAGGCCGTCCAAGAGGTACGCAAGCTCATCGACCAGGGCGAGGGGGCGGTGGCGATCGCGGTTTCCGAGACGCGCATTCGCTTTGCCTTTGGCGCTGCGGTTCTCACCAGCAAGCTGATCGACGGCACCTTCCCCGACTACGAGCGCGTGATACCCGAGAACAACGACAAGTCTCTCGAGGTCGAGACCGGCGCGTTCGCCGAGGCCGTCGACCGCGTATCGACGATCGCCACCGAAACCTCGCGGGCCGTCAAGCTTAGTCTCGATGATGGCGCGCTGGTGGTGTCGGCCGCCAGCCCCGAGAGCGGCAGCGCCAACGAAAACGTGCCCGTCGTTTATGCGGGCGAGGCGCTGGAGGTCGGGTTCAACGCCCGCTATCTGTTGGAAATCGCGCGCCAGATCGATGACGAAAAGCTGAGGATGCTCTTTGCCGACTCGATTTCACCGATGCTCATAGAGGACGCTTCCGATCCGGGTGCGCTCTATGTGTTGATGCCGATGCGGGTCTGAATCGCATCCATCCAATCTACCCAGCTGGACCCTAGGATTTGAACACGACGCATTCCGCAAACAGCACCAGCGCGCCGGCGCGGCCCATGGTCGCGAGTAGCGATCCGACGCCCCGGCGCGACGCCGTGGTAAGGCTAACGCTGACCGACTTTCGCTCCTACCGCGGCCAGCGCCTGCTGGTCGACGATCGGCCAGTCGTATTGACCGGACCCAACGGCGCCGGCAAGACCAACTTGCTGGAGGCGATATCGATGCTGGCGCCGGGCCGGGGTCTGCGCCGCTCGCGGCTCGGCGAGCTCGGTCGGATCGGGGCCGAGGGGCCCTGGGCGGTCGCCGCCCAGGCGCGTGGCCGCGGCGGTCCCCACGACATCGGGACCGGTCTCGTGCGCGTCGCCGCCACGCGCGCGGGCCACAACGACGCCAACGGCAACGCCCACCTCAATGGCGACGACGCGGACGAGCGGCGCATCGTCAAGATCGATGGCCGCCCGGCGCGCGGGGCGAGCGCGCTGGCCGAGGTTCTGGCGATGCGCTGGCTGACGCCGCGAATGGACCGTCTGTTGGTCGACGCCGCCGCGCCGCGTCGCCGTTTTCTCGATCGGCTGGTGTTCGGCTTCGACCCCTCGCACGCCCGCCGGGTCAACGAGTATGAGCGCGCATTGCGGCAGCGCGCGCGGCTGTTGCGCGAGGGTGTCCGGGACGTGGCTTGGATCGCCGCGGCCGAGGAAACCATGAGCGCCACCGGGGTGGCCATCGCGGTCGCCCGGCGCGACGCCGCCGCGCGGCTCGCCAATGCGTTGAGCTTCGCGACAGGGCCGTTCCCTCGCGCCGCCGTCGCCATCGTTGGCGTGATCGAGAACTGGCTCGGCGACGGCTCGGCGTTGGATGCCGAGGTCCGCTTCCGCGCCGCGCTTCAAGCTTCGCGGGCGCACGACGGAGCGGCGGGCGGCGCGGCGGTGGGGCCGCACCGCAGCGATCTCGTGGTGAGCCATGGCGAGACCGGGTTGGCGGCGGCGCAGTGCTCGACCGGCGAGCAAAAAGCGCTGTTGATCAACATTCTGCTCGCCGATGCTCGCCTCCATGCGGCGCGTCATGGCAGCGCGCCGCTGTTGCTGCTCGACGAGATCGGCGCCCACCTCGACGCCGTGCGCCGCGAGGCGCTGTTCGCCGAGCTCCTCGATCTTGGCGTCCAGGCTTGGCTCACCGGGACCGACCGTCGCCTGTTCGCGCCGCTCGGCGCGCGCGCCCAGTGGCTGGTCGTGGAGGAGAGCCACGTCAGCCCCCAACTGGGGTTCTACCCGTGAGCGTTGACGCGCAGCTGCCGGGGCCCGACGACTACGGCGCCGATTCGATCAAGGTATTGCGCGGTCTCGACGCCGTGCGCAAACGCCCCGGCATGTACATCGGCGACACCGAGGACGGCTCGGGTCTACACCACATGGTCTACGAGGTGGTCGACAACGCCATTGACGAGGCGCTCGCCGGGTATTGCGACCGCGTCGAGGTCACGCTCAATCCCGATGACTCGGTAACGGTCTTGGACAACGGGCGCGGTATTCCGACTGAGATTCACGAGGAAGAAGGGGTTTCGGCGGCCGAGGTCATCATGACCCACCTGCACGCAGGCGGGAAGTTCGACAGCAGTTCCTACAAGGTGTCGGGCGGCTTGCACGGCGTCGGCGTCTCGGTCGTCAATGCGCTTTCCGAGCGGTTGGTGCTGCGCGTCTGGCGCGCCGGCAAGGAGCATTCGCTCACCTTCCATGACGGCGTGCCCGACGGCTCGCTCGCGGTGGTCGGCGAGTCCGGCGAGCGGACTGGCACCGAGATTACCTTCGAGCCGTCGCCGCGGACGTTCTCGAACATAGAGTTCAACTTGGCGACGCTTGAGCATAGGTTGCGCGAACTATCGTTCCTCAACCCCGGCGTGCGCATCCTGCTGACCGATGGCCGGGGCATCGAGACCAGCGCGACCGAGATGCACTACGAGGGGGGAGTGGAAGCCTTCGTGGCCTATCTCGATCGCAACAAGTCGGCGTGCCACAAGCCGGCCATCTCCCTTCAAGGGGAGCGCGACCAGATCATCGTCGATCTCGCGTTGCAGTGGAACGACAGCTACCACGAGAACGTTCTGTGCTTCACCAACAACATCCCGCAGCGCGACGGCGGCACCCACCTCGCCGGATTTCGCGCCGCCCTGACCCGTACCATCAACGCCTATGCCGCTAGCGGCGCCATGAGCAAGAAAGACAAGGTGACGATCGCTGGCGAGGATGCACGCGAGGGGCTGACCGGCGTCCTCTCGGTCAAGGTGCCGGATCCCAAGTTCTCGTCTCAGACCAAGGACAAATTGGTCTCGTCGGAGGTTCGCCCGATCGTCGAAGGCTTTGTCAGCGAACGGCTGGGGCAGTGGCTCGAGGAGCACCCCAGCGAGGCGCGCGCCATCCTCGCCAAGGTGGTTGAGGCGGCGCTGGCGCGCGAGGCGGCCCGCAAGGCGCGCGAACTCACGCGCCGCAAGGGCGCGCTGGACATCGCCAATCTCCCCGGCAAACTCGCCGATTGTCAGGAGCGCGACCCATCCCGCTGCGAGTTGTTCCTGGTCGAGGGCGATTCGGCTGGCGGCTCGGCCAAGCAGGGCCGCGACCGGCGTTTCCAGGCGGTGTTGCCGTTGCGCGGCAAGATTCTCAACGTCGAGCGGGCCCGTGCCGACCGCATTCTCGGCTCCAACGAGATCGGCACGCTCATCACGGCGCTCGGCGCCGGCATCGGCCGCGACGACTTCGACATCACCAAGATGCGCTACCACCGCATTATCATCATGACCGACGCTGATGTCGATGGCGCCCACATCCGGACGTTGTTGCTGACCTTTTTCTATCGCCAGATGCCGGAGGTCATCAAGTCCGGCTACCTCTACATCGCCCAGCCGCCGCTTTACAAGGTCAAGCGTGGCAGCGCCGAGAAGTACCTCAAGGACGACGAGGCGCTCGAGGAGTTCCTCATCTCCGATGGCCTCGACGGGGCGGTGTTGGTGTTGGAGGGAGGCCAGGGGCCCGAGCGGGCCGGCGCCGATCTGCGCGCGATCGTCGAGGCCGCCCGCCGCATTCGCCGTGTGCTTGGTTCTATCGCCCGCCGCTACAGCCAACCGGTCGTCGAACAGGTGGCGATCGCCGGCGCGCTCAACTCGGAGGTCCTCGCCGATCAGGAGCAGGCCCGCGCCTCCGCCGCCTATGTCGCCCAGCGGCTCAACGTGCTGAACGCGGACGGGGGCTGGGTTGGCGCCCCGACCGACGACGGGGGACTGCGCTTGGCGCGGACGCTGCGCGGCTACGAGGAAGTCCATCTCATCGACGGGCCGCTCATCAGGAGCGCCGAGGCGCGCCAGCTCGATTCCCATGCGGCCGAACTGCAGCTTGTCTACACCCACCCCGCAGTGCTGCGCCGGCGCGGCGGAGACGTCGCGGTACGCTCGCCGACCGAGCTTCTCGATGCGGTGCTGGCGATCGGGCGCAAGGGTCTGTCGGTGCAGCGCTACAAGGGGCTCGGTGAGATGAACCCCGAACAGCTGTGGGAGACCACCGTCGATCCCGAGGCGCGTTCGCTGCTGCAAGTTTCGGTCAACCATGCCGATGAGGCCGACGCTTTGTTCGAGACGCTGATGGGCGACGTGGTAGAACCGCGGCGCAATTTCATCCAGTCGCACGCGCTCGACGTCACCAACCTCGACATCTGAGCGCTGGGCGGGGGGCCCGCGCTTTCCATATCTTGTGCTAACCTCGACGCGCGACCCAGAATATGGGCGGTCGCGGGCGCGGTTCACGGCGCGCCGCTGATCGGAGAGCCGCTTGCCAGGCAAGGCCAAACCCGAGGGCCCGCCCCAGCGTCGCGCGCGCCACGCACTCGGCGCTGGCGTTTACTGGTTTCTGGTCGCCGCGACCTGGCTGCTGGTAGCGCTGATCGCGCTCACGATTGTCTATGGCTACGACCTGCCGACCACCGGTGGGTTGGCGGACGGCGCCGTCGCGCCGCTCGTCACCCTGCTCGGGGCGGACGGCCGCGAGATAGCAGTGCTCGGCTCGCGCAGCAACGCCGTGCCGGTCTCCGAGCTGCCGGCGGTCCTGATTCAGGCGGTGACGGCAGTCGAGGACCGCCGCTTCTTCACCCATCGTGGGGTCGACATCATCGGCATCGCCCGGGCCGCGATCGTCAACCTGTTCGCCGGCCGGATCAAGCAGGGCGGCAGCACCATCACCCAACAGCTGGCCAAGACTCTGTTCTTGCAACCGGACCGGACGCTAAAGCGCAAGTTCCAAGAGCTTCTTCTCGCGTTGTGGCTTGAGGAGCGCCTCGGCAAGGACGCCATCCTCGGACTCTACCTGAACCGGGTCTATTTCGGCGCCGGCAGCTGGGGTGTAGAAGCGGCGGCGCGGCGCTATTTCGGCACGTCGGCCCGCGATATCGGTCTCGCCGAGGCGGCCATGCTCGCCGGCCTATTGAAGGCGCCGTCGCGCTACGCGCCGAGCGCCAATCCCAGCGGCGCCGCCGAGCGGGCCGCGGTGGTCCTCAATGCCATGGTCGAGGCGGGATTCATCGCGCCGGCCCAGGCCGCGGCAGCACGCGCCGGCGCCGTCCGGGTGGCGCCGACCGCCAGCTCGCGCGGGAGCCGCTATTTCGCCGATTGGGTGCTCGATCGGGTGCCTGACTACGTCGGTGACGTCGGCCGCGATCTGGTGGTCGTGACGACGCTGGATGCGGGAACGCAGCGCGCCGCCGAGCAGGCGGTGGCGGTGGCGCTGGACGGCGAGGGTCAGACCCGGGAGGCAAGCCAGGCGGCCCTGGTCGCGATGGCGCCCGACGGCGCGGTGCGGGCCATGGTCGGCGGCCGCTCTTACCGCGACAGCCCCTTCAACCGGGCCACCGCCGCGCATCGCCAGCCCGGCTCGGCTTTCAAGCTGTTCGTCTATATCGCTGGCCTTGAGGCCGGATTGACGCCCGAGCACGTCTTTCACGACGAGCCGGTCGACGTGGCGGGCTGGCGGCCGCGCAACTACGCCGGCGCGTACAGCGGCGCGGTGACGATGCGCGATGCGTTCGCGCGCTCCATCAACACCGTCGCCGTCCAGGTCGCCGAGCGCGCCGGTCGCAAGCGGGTGATCGAGGTCGCCGCGCGGCTGGGGCTCACCACGCCCGTGGCCAACCATCCGAGCCTCGCGCTCGGCGCCATGGAGCTGCGGCTGCTGGAGATCACCGGCGCTTACGCTGCCGTGGCGAACGGCGGGCAGGCCGTGCTGCCCTATGCCATCACCGAGATTCGCGATGGCGCCGGGACCTCCCTGTATCGGCGTGGTGGCAGCGGGCCAGGCCGGGCCCTGTCGCCGGCGACGGTCGCCGCCATCACCGACATGCTGCGCGCGACCATCGCCTCGGGCACTGGGCGGGCGGCCGCCCTCGACCGACCCGTGGCTGGCAAGACCGGCACCAGCCAGGACTTTCGCGATGCCTGGTTCATCGGATTCAGCGCCGATCTGGTGGCCGGCCTGTGGTTTGGTAACGACGATGGTCGGCCGATGCACGGCGTCACTGGCGGCGGCTTGCCGGCCCGCGCCTGGCGCGACTTCATGGCCGCCACCCACCACGGCCGTCCTCCCCGCGCCCTGCCGGTCCCGGCCCTCGCCAGCGACGCCGCGGACATCGACGTGAGAGAGCGACAGGGCCGCTAGCCGGGCGCTTCTCACGATGGCGCGCAAGCGAGACGTGCGCCACGCGACCCCCTCCCCCTGTTGATGGGGGAGGGGGTCGCGTGGGGGTGACATCGTGGGACGCGGCGGTCGCTTCGCCTTAAGCCGCCGCCGCCAGCGTAAAGCCGCTCGCCGTGAACTCCCGCCACAGTTTGTCGGCCGTTTCGCCCGGCAGCGGGGTGAGCGGGGGTCTAAGCCGCCGCCAGCCCGGCTCACCGGTGTGGCGGGCCATGATTTCCTTGAGGGCCGGCACGAGGGGATAGCCCTGCACCAACAGGCGCGCCACGGTCAACGCATACTGCAGCGGCTGGGCCGTGGGCGGGTCTTCGCGCCACGCGCGGTAGACCTCGCCGCACGGCGCGCTGGTCAGATTGACGGTCGCCGAGATCGTGCCGGCGCCACCCGCCTCGAGACAGGCCAGCAGGTATTGCTCGGTGCCGCTGAACAAGCCGAACCCGGGCAACGCGTCGAGCATCGCCTTCATGGCCGCCCAGTCGCCGGTACTGTCTTTGAGGCCAACGACAGTGTCCGGGTAGGCCTGATGCAGCCGCACCACCAGGTCGAGGCCGAGGCTGATCCCGGTCATCGCCGGGAAGTTGTAGAGGTAGAGCTTCAGGCGGCTATCGCCCACCGCCTCGATGACCGCCGCGAAGGCCGCGAACAGGCCATCATCGTCGACGCCCTTGTAGTAGAACGGCGGCAGCACCAGAACCCCGGCGGCGCCGGCCTCGATCGCCGCTTCGGTCAGTCGCACGGTGTCGGGGATGGCGCAGCAGCCGGTGCCGATGATGAGGCGCTCGGCCGGGATGCCCGCGCCGATCACCCCCGCGATCAGGTCGAGCCGCTCGGCGAGCGCAAAGGAGTTGGCCTCGCCGGTGGTGCCCAGCAGGCCGATGCCGTCGCAACCGTGCGCCAGCAGCCAGCGGCAGTGCGCGGCGGCGGCGCGCGGATCGGGCTTGAGATCGGCGTCGAGGGGGGTCAACGCGGCGCCGTAGACGCCGTGAGGGGCCACAGTCAAAGGTTGGGGGGCCTGGGTCATGAGTTGGGTTCCTTCATCGCGGGCCGGCTAGGGTTCCTCGCCGACGATATGGTCCTCGATGTCGCCGGCCTCGCGCTCCGAGATCGCCCAGTTGCGGATCGAAATGCCGGCCTGGTGGACGGTGTCGGGGTCACCCGAGACCAGTGGGTGCCACCACGCGAGGTCCTTGCCCTCGTCGACCAGGCGGTAGGCGCAGGTCGCGGGCAGCCAGCGCAAGGTTTTGACGCGCTCGGCGCTCAGCACGATGCAGTCGGGGACCAGGCGATCGCGGGCCGCGTAGTTGGTGCAGCGACAGGCGCCAAGATCGAGCAGGCGGCAGGCCACGTTGGTGTGGTCGATCACTCCGGTGTCCACATCCTCGAGCTTGAGGAGACAACACTTGCCGCAACCATCGCACAGCGATTCCCACTCCGGCTGGCTCATTTCTGAGAGGCGCTTGTGGCGCCAGAACGGCTGTTCGCCCGGCATTACAGATAGGCGCGGAGCTGTTCGGCCAGCGCATCGGCTGTCACGCTGGCCGGGAAGTGGGCGAGGTAATCGCCATCGGGGGCGATCAGGAAGAGCATCGGCACGTAGACAATAGGCGCGCTTCCCTCGCCTGGCTTGGGGGGGCCGTAGCGAATGCCGAAGGCGTCCGCGACCTCGACGATCTCCTCGGGAGTGCCGGTCAGCGCCACGAGCCGGGGGTGGGTGCGTTCGGCCAGGGCCGCGAGCACGGACGGGGTATCCCAGTCGGGATCGATGGTGACGAAGACCGGCGCGATCGCCGCCGCGTCGGGCCCGAGCGCTCGCAGTGTCGCGGCGATCGTCTCCAGTCCCGCCAAGCAGCCATCGGGACACCGGCTGTAGCCGAAATACATGAGACGAAAGCTGTCGGCGAAGTCGCCCTCGTCCACTCGCGCGCCGTGCTGGTCGGTCAGCGTGAAGGGGCCGCCGAATACCGGCGCGCGCGGCAGCAGTCCGAACCCGCCTTCGCCCTCGATCACGAACTCGGCGGTGAACAGCACCATCGCGCAGGCGGCGACCACGAACAGGAGATTGGGACGCGGTTTCGATTCCGAGCGGGCCATCCTCCACAATACGCCATTCGCGGCGCGCCGAGCGAACCCCGCTCCCAAACCCAGCGGCCCCCGAGATCCAGCGAGCCCCGAGATATCGACGTCGCGCGGGTGTGTCCGCATCCTCGCCGCGTGGATCTCGATTTGAGCGTCGCCGCCGCCGGTCTGCGGCCTGAACCGCTGCTGTTGCTACTGGCGGCGCTGGCGATCGACGCCACAATCGGCGGCGTCCTCGCCCAGCGTGCCCGGCTGCGCGGTCCGGCGCTGCTGATCGACGCGGCCGCGCTCTATGTCGAGCCGCGCCTCAATCGGACCCGCCGGGGCGATACCAACCGGTTGATACGCGGCCTCCTGGTGGTGATGGTCGTGCTCGTAGCCAGCATTGTCGCGGGCGGGGCCGTGGCCCTGATCGGCGCGGCCATCCCCTACGGTTGGGTTCTGGTGCTGTCCGCACTGCTCGCCCTGACGAGCCAGCGGCGGCCGCTCGAACAGGGACGCGCCGTGGTGCGACGGCTGGAGCGGCCGAAATCGGCGGCGGACGCCGCGACGAATGGCGGCGGAGACGACTATGCCGTGGCACGGGTGGCGATTGAGCGCCTGACTGACCAGCTCGCGAGCGGCCTGATTGCCGCGTCGTTTTGGTACGTGCTGCTCGGGCTGCCGGGACTGGCAGGGTATCTGGCCGTCAACCGGCTCGCGGCGCGGCTCGATGTGCGCGACTCGGGCCTGGCCGCTTTCGGATTCGCGGCCAGCCGGCTCAACGAGGCGCTGTCGTTCCTGCCCGGCATCCTGGCCGGATTTCGGATCGTCGTGGCCAGCGTGTTCGCCCCCGGCGCGAACCCGGCCAGCGCCTATCGGACCATGCTGCGCGACTTTCCCAACGCCCATCCCCGCGCCATGGTTTCGCGCTCGCGGCCCTAGCCGGCGCCTTCGCGATCAACCTGAGTGGGCCCGATCCCGGCCGGGCGGGTTGGCGCGGCTGGGTCGGCGATGGTAATTGGCGGGCGCGCGCGACTTCGGCGGACGTGCGTCGCCCGCTCTATATCCATGGCGTCGTCTGTCTTCTCCACATGGCGTTGATAGCCCTGTTGGCCGATGGCGACCTTTGCCCTGTGACCGCGTGCGCCCTGTGACGGCGGGCTATTCGCCCATTTGCAGCAACAGGCCGCGGATTCGGGCGGCGCGGAAAAAGGCGAGAAAAATTAGCGCCCCCCCGATCAGGTAAACCGCGTTCAATCCGGCCGCGATCAGCATGTAGTCGTAACGGACCACGCCCTCGCGAATGACGGCGCGCATGCCTTCGAAGACGTAGCTCGACGGCAGCAGTCGGGCGACGATCCGCAACCATTCGGGGAGCACCGAGACCGGATAGTAAATGCCGCTGACCGGGGCCACCGCGAAGATCGCGACCCAGGCCAAGCTCTCGGCCCCGAGGCCAAAGCGCAACACCATGCCCG
Source organism: Alphaproteobacteria bacterium (assembly GCA_965226045.1). Classification (GTDB taxonomy): domain Bacteria; phylum Pseudomonadota; class Alphaproteobacteria; order VGEJ01; family VGEJ01; genus CBDDBU01. The sequence continues at coordinate 26,691 of CBDDBU010000022.1, read as the reverse complement.
ACACGACGAAGCCGATCGCCCAGCCCATGACCAGCAGGTTGAAGAAGAAGGCGGCAAGCGACAGCCCGAGGTCGTAGACCGAAAAACCAAAGAAAACGATCGCCAGCAGCGAGGCCGGCGCGATGCCGATGATGGTTCGCGCCAGACTCATGGCGGTGAGCGAAATCATCATCTCGTAAGGGCGCAGCGGACTCACGAACAGATGGCCGAGATTGCGCGACCACATTTCCTCGAAAAACGAAACAGAGACGCCGAGCTGGCCGCGAAACATCACGTCCCACAGCAGAACGGCCGAGAGCAGCACCCCGAAAGTCTCGGCGATGTAGGTGGAGTTGGTAGCCAGGAATTGGGTGATGAAGCCCCACAGGATCATCTGCACGGTCGGCCAGTAGGCGAGCTCGAGATAGCGTGGCCACGAGCCGCGCAACAAATAGAAGTAGCGCAGCGCCATCGCCCACACGCGCCGTGGCGAAAAGGCCGGGTCGTGACGGGCGGGCGGCGCGACCAAGCTCACGACGCCACCCGCGGTCGATCGCCGTCGCCGCCGCGCGCGATGTCGAGAAACACCTCCTCCAACGTCTGTCGGCCATAGCGCTCGATCAAGGCTTGGGGCGCGCCGCGATCGACGATTCGACCGGTCCGCATCATGATGACGTCGGTGCACAGGCGTTCGACCTCGCCCATGTTGTGCGAGGCGATCAGCAGCGTGGCCCCGGTCGCCGCGTGGTAGTCCAAGAAGTAGCGGCGCACCCAGTCGGCGGTATCGGGATCGAGCGAGGCGGTCGGTTCGTCGAGCAGCAGCAACTCGGGGTCGTTGATCAGCGCCTTGGCCAGGGCGACGCGCGTCTTCTGGCCGGCCGACAGGCTGCCCAGGCGGCGGTCCAGGAACGGCGTGATGTCCATCGCCTCGGCGATTTCTGCGATCTTGCGCCGGGCGTTGGCGACGCCATAAAGCATGGCGTAAACGCGGAGGTTCTCGGCCACCGTGAGGCGGCGCGGCATATCGACATAGGGCGAGGAGAAGTTCATGCGCGGCAGCACGCGATAGCGATCGCGGGCCATGTCGGCGCCCCACACACGCACCGTGCCCGAGGTCGGCAGGAGGAGGCCGAGAAGCATCGCGATGGTCGTCGTCTTGCCCGCGCCGTTGCCGCCGAGCAGGGCGGCGATGGTCCCCGCCTCGATGGCGAAGTTGATGCCATCGACGGCCAGCACGCCATCGTAGCGTTTGGTCAGAGTCTCGACGAGGATCGCGGGTTCGATCATGGGGAAGACGATGCGATGGTGGCGATGGCGACGCCGCGAGAGGGGTCTCGGGGGCGACAGCGCGCCGAGAGGGCTGTGGGCGAAAGGGAGATCAATGGCGACAGCGCCGATCTCCCGCAGTATATATCGGGCGCGGCGTGGGCGACAGCCTGAGGTCGTAGGGAGTAGAGCGACGGGTGCAGGAACAACCGCTCGGCCGTATCCCCGCCGGTCGCCGGATTTACGCGATGGGCGACATCCACGGACGCGATGATCTTCTCGGCGAGCTCCACCAGCGAATCCTTGGCGACGCCGAGGACGCCGGCCATCTCGCCATGACCGTGATCTATCTTGGCGACTACATCGATCGCGGGCCGGGCAGTCGGCGCGTCATTGACATGCTGCTGCGCGGACCGCCACCGGGCTTCGCGGCGATCCACCTGTTGGGCAATCACGAGGCCATGCTATTGGACTTTTTGGAGGACCCGGCGCGCGGTCAGATGTGGTTGTTCAACGGCGGTGACGCCACTCTTGAGAGCTACGAGGTCGATCCTAACGTCGGGCGCGGTCGCGGCGCTTATGGGCGATTGCAGGCGGCGGCCCGGGCCGCCCTCCCCCCCGGCCATCTCGCGTTTCTTCGCGCGCTCGAGCTCACCCATTGCGACGGCGATTATTTCTTCTGTCACGCGGGCGTTAGGCCCGACGTGGCGCTCGACGCCCAGGATGCGCACGATCTCGTGTGGATCCGGGATGAGTTCCTGGAATGCGACGCCGCGCTCGACAAAATCGTCGTTCACGGCCATTCGATCAGCGACGAGGTCGACTTCCGACCCTATCGAATCGGCGTCGATACCGGCGCCTGGTTCTCCGGCCACCTCAGCGCGCTCGTGCTCGAAGGCGACCAACGGCGCGTGATCGAGACCGGAGTCCGCTGATGGCCGCCCCCGCCACGGCTTTCGATGTCGGACGGCTGCGGGGAGCCACCGTCCAATGTATCGGCGACATCATGCTCGATCGATTCGTCGAGGGCACGGTGGAACGCATTTCACCCGAGGCGCCGATCCCGGTGATCCGGGTCGAACACCAAGATGCGATGTTGGGCGGCGCCGGCAACGTCGCGCGCAACATCGCCGCGCTGGGCGCCCGGGCCGTCCTCCATGCCGTGATCGGAGACGATGAACCCGGTCGCGAGCTGGCCCGGCTCGCCGAGGCCGCCGCCGAAGCCCACCTGATCGCCGATGTGGCGCGCCCCACCACGGTGAAGACGAGATTCATGGCCGGCGCCCAGCAACTTCTGCGCGCCGATCATGAGACGACAGCGCCGATCGCGGCCGCGATCGGGGCGGCCCTGTTGCGCGGGATTGATGACGCGGCCGCGCGCTGCCAGGCGGTGGTGCTGTCCGACTACGGCAAGGGCGTGCTCACCGACGATCTGTGGGCGGCGATCATCGCGGGCGCACAGGCGCGCGGCGTGCCGGTCCTGGTCGATCCCAAGCATGGGCCGTTCGAGCGCTATCGTGGCGCGACGGTGCTCACCCCCAACCGCGCCGAGCTGGCGGCGGCCACGGGGCGCACCTGTGTGGACGACCACGATATCGCGGAGGCGGCGCGCGTGCTGCTCGGCGTCTGCGAGGCCGAAGCGCTGGTCGTGACGCGCGGTGGGCGCGGTCTCAGCGTCGTCAGGCGCGATGGCGCGGTCGCTCACGTGCCGGCCGCGCAACGTCGCGAGGTCTACGATGTGTCCGGCGCGGGCGACACCGTGATCGCGGTGCTGGCCGCCGCGCTGGCGGTCGGTGCGGACCTGACCGCGGCGGCGGCGCTGGCCAACGCGGCCGGCGGCATCGTCGTCGGCAAGGCGCGGACGGCGGTGGTTCGCCTCGACGAGCTGGTGGCGGCCGCCGCCTCGGCGGCGGCCGCCGATCGCAAGCTTTACACCGTCGAGGACCTGGTCGAGCGAGTCGCGGTGTGGCGCCGCCAGGGCCAGCGTGTCGGGTTCACCAACGGCTGCTTCGACCTCCTGCATCCCGGCCACGTCGCGCTGTTCAGCAAGGCGAGGGCCGCTTGCGACCACTTGATCGTTGGGATCAACAGCGACCAATCGGTGCGCCGGCTCAAGGGCGAGGGCCGGCCGGTCCAGCCCCAATCGGCCCGTGCCGCCGTGCTCGCCTCGCTGGCCGACATCGACGCGGTGGTGATCTTCGCGCAGGACACGCCGCTGGCCCTGATCGAGGCCATTCGGCCCGATCTTCTGGTCAAGGGCGCCGACTACAAGCTCGCGGAGGTGGTGGGGGCCGAGATCGTCGGGGCCTATGGCGGCGAGATCATGCTGGCCGAGATCGAGCCCGGCCACAGCGCCACCGATATCATCCGGCGCGTGGCCGGCTGAACCCGATGATCGTGGTCACCGGCGGCGCCGGCTTCATCGGCGCGAACATCGTCGCCGAACTCTCGCGCCGGAGCGAGCCCGACATCGTCGTCTGCGATCGGCTCGGGCGGGGCGAGAAATGGCGCAACATCGCCAAGGCCGAGATCACCGCGATCGTCGCGCCCGAGAGGTTGATTGATTTCCTCGATGGCGCGGGCGGCGGCGGTGTTCGGGCGGTGATCCACATGGGTGCGATCTCCGACACCACCGAGGCCAACGTCGATCTCCTGGTCGAGCAGAACATCGACTTCACGCTCGGCCTGTGGCGCTGGTGCGCCGAGCGCGAGGTTCGCCTGATCTATGCTTCCTCGGCGGCGACCTATGGCGACGGCGCGGCTGGGTTCGACGACGATCCGTCGCCCGAGGCTCTGGCGCGGCTGCGCCCCCTCAATGCCTACGGCTGGTCCAAGCATGTCATCGACCGCCGTATCGTCGGCCACGTCCGCGCCGGCGAGGGTGCGCCGCCGCAATGGGTCGGGCTCAAGTTCTTCAACGTCTTCGGCCCCGGCGAGGTGCACAAGGGCGCGATGCGCAGCGTCGCCCTGCAGCTTTACCAATCGATCGCGGCCGGCCAGGCGGCGAGCTTGTTTCGCTCGCACCGCCCTGAATATGGCGACGGCGAGCAAATGCGCGATTTCATCTATGTCAAGGACTGCGTCGATGTCGTCATGTGGTGTCTCGAACATCCCGACGTGAGCGGCCTCTTCAATGTCGGCGGCGGTCAGGCCCGTAGCTTCAACGACATGGCCCGGGCGGTGTTCGCCGCGCTGGACGCCGAGCCCCGGATCACCTATCGCGACACGCCCGCCCCGTTGCGCGCGAAGTACCAATACTTCACCCAAGCGCCGATGGCGCGGCTGCGGGCAGCCGGCTACGAGCGGCCGTTCAGCTCGCTCGAGGAGGGCATCGGCGCCTACGTTCGCGGTTATCTGGAGACCGACGATTCCTACCCTTGACGCGCTCTCACGGCGGCGGATCGAGCAGACGGCTCAGCCGCTTGGCCGCGTGCCGGGCGAAGCGCAGCGTCTCGCGACGGCGGATCGCCGCCGCTACGCGATGCTCGGGCGCCGCGCGGGCGATAACCCCGCCATAACCATCGGCGATGATCAGACCCGTATCGGTGGGCAGGATATCGCTCGGGAAGCTGGCTGAAACGGCGAAGTACAGATAGTCGCTATGATCACGATATTCGGGCCACTTCTGATCGGCGCGAAAGTCAGCGACGCTCGATTTGATCTCGACGATCAGGATCGTGCCTTTGCGATCGATCCCGCACACATCGGCGCGTCGCCCCAAGGACAGGCGGAACTCCGCCAGCCAGGCAAAACCCATGTCGCGCAACAGGCGGCCGACGCCGCGAACGAGCGCCTCGGCGTTGGCCTCGGACAAGCTGCATGCCTTCCCGTATTGCATTGCGGGGCGCGCCGGCAGAGTGCGGCGGCCTTTCCACGCTATTATAGGGCCGACGCCCAGAGTCCAGAGTCACGCCCCCAGAGTAGTGAGGTTCCACCGTGTCCGACCCGACCCATCTGACCGCCGTCGCCGCGCTCGCCGGGTACCGCAGCGGGGCGCTGTCCCCGGTCGAGGCGACCCGTGCCGCGCTCGATCGTATCGCCGCCCTCAACGGGACCTACAACGCCTTCTGCGTCCTCGATGAGGAGCGGGCGCTGGCCGACGCCAAGGCCTCCGAGGCGCGCTGGCGCGCCGGTCAACCCCAAGGCCTGATCGATGGCGTGCCGGCGACCATCAAGGATCTGATGCTGGCGGCCGGCTGGCCGACGTTGCGCGGATCGGAGACCTCGGACCGCGATCAGGCGTGGGACGAGGACACGTCGTGCGTGGCCCGCATGCGCGAGCATGGCGCGGTATTCCTCGGCAAGACCACGACGCCTGAGTTTGGGTGGAAGGGCGTGACTGAGTCGGCGCTGACCGGGCGGACGCTCAATCCGTGGAACAGCGAGCGCATCTCGGGCGGCAGCAGCGGTGGCGCTGCGGTCGCGGCCGCCCTCGGCATGGGCCTGCTGCACATCAGCTCGGACGGCGGCGGTTCGATCCGCATGCCGGCCGGATTCTGCGGCGTCTATGGCTTCAAGCCGACCTTCGGCGTGGTGCCGGCCTATCCGTCGAGCACCATGGGGACGCTCTCGCACCACGGCCCGACCACCCAGACGGTGGCCGACGCCGCCCTGATGCTCCAGGTCATGGCCGGGCCCGATCCGCGCGATTGGTTCGCGCTCAACCGGACGCCGGAGGACTATCCGCGCCTGCTCGATGGGGCCGAGGACGCGCTCAACGGGCTGCGTATCGCCTACAGCCTCGACCTCGGCTACGCCGAGATCGACACGGACGTGCGCGCCCGCGTCGATGCCGCCGTCGAGGTCTTCCGCGATCTCGGCGCGGAGGTCGATGAGGTCGATCCGGGCTTCAAGAATCCGCGCGGGTTTTTCGAGGACATCTGGGCGGTCGGGCTGGCGGTTCTGGTCGCCGGCATTCCGGCCGACAAGCACCACCTCATGGACGCGCCGATCCTCGAACTGGCCGCGCGCGGCCGCGCCATCGGCGCACTCGCCTATCGCGACGCCGAACGCCAGCGCGAGGCCCTGGGCCGCCACATGGCGCTATTCCACACCACCTACGATCTGCTGCTGACGCCGCAATTGCCGCTCACCGCCTTCGCGGCCGGCAACGAGGTGCCGCCCGGCTGCGGCATGACGCGGTGGTGGGAGTGGTCGCCGTTCACCTATCCCTTCAACCTGACCCAACAGCCGGCCGCTAGCGTGCCGTGCGGTTTTGGCGACGACGGCCTGCCGGTGGCGCTACAGATCGTCGGCACGAAGTACGCCGATGCGCTGGTGCTGCGGGCGAGCCGCGCCTACGAGGCGGTGAAGCCGTTCGCGATGCCCAAGGTCGGCTGAGCGATCAGCCCGGCAGCCGCCGCAGCCGCTCGGTCAGGAGGGCGAAGAAACCATCGGCGTCGATGCGGTGGACCCACGACGCGTTGGGTGGGCGGTCGGTGATCGCCCAGAAGTCGACGACCGTCTGGCCCATCGTCAACTCGGAATGAATCTCGATGTCGACGTTGACGTGCTTGGCGGTGAACAACCCGGGTGCGAGCAAGTAGGCGATGGTGAGGGGATCATGGAGCGGCCCACCCGCAGCTCCATATTTGTCCAGGTCGTGGCGATCGTACGATTCGAGCAAGTCATGGACCGCGCGCCCGACCCGGCCGGGAATGGCGCCGATCGCCGCCACGCCTTCGGGCGTGGTCATCGCCTGGTGGGTCACGTCGAGGCCCATGACGACGAGCGGGCGCCCGCAGCCGAAGACGACGTGGGCGGCGTGCGGATCGACGAGCATATTGAACTCGGCCGAGGGCTGGGTATTGCCGCCCTCGCGGAGCGCTCCGCCCATCAGCACGATCTCGGCGATCTTGGGCAGAATGCGCGGCTCCTTCACCATCGCCACGGCGACGTTGGTGAGCGGCCCGGTCGGCACCAGCGTGATCTCGCCATCACCGGCGGCCATCAGCGTATCGACGATGAAGTCGACGCCGTGTCCATCCCCAAGCGGCATCGCCGGTTCGTGGATTTCGATGCCGTCGATCCCCGTCTTGCCGTGCACCTCTTCCGCCGTGATGAGGGGCCGCACCAGCGGCCGCGGGCAGCCGGCGTACACCTCGATCTCCGGTCGCCCGGCGAGTTCGCAGACGATGCGGGCGTTGCGTTGGGTCAGCGCCAGCGGCACATTGCCGGCGACCGTCGAGATGCCGAGGACGTCGAGCTCCGCCGGCGAGGCCAGCGCCAACAGCAGCATGACGGCGTCATCCTGGCCGGGATCGCAATCGATGATAATTGGCTTGGGCGCCATATGATCGGCCTCCTCCCGCGTCGGGCGGCGAGCCGTATCACCCGGTTTCGTCGCTGGCAAGCCGCCGTGCGGCCGGCGCTCGGGATGGCGGCCGCTGTCGTCGCGCTGTGCGGCGCGGGGGCGGCGTGGGCTGAACCCCAGCACGGCATCGCCATGCATGGCGCGCCCAAGTATGCGGCTGACTTCGCCCATCTCGATTACGTCAACCCGGCGGCGCCCAAGGGCGGCGAGCTGCGCCGGGCGCTGACCGGCACGTTCGACAGTCTCAACCCCTTCATCATCAAGGGCGTCGCCGCGCGCGGCCGCCACCTCGTGTTCGAGTCCCTGCTCAAACGGACCTGGGACGAGCCGTTCTCGCTCTATGGCCTGATCGCTGAAACCATCGAGGTGCCCGACGATCGCGCCTCCGTCACCTTCAGCTTGCGGCCCGAGGCGCGCTTCCACGGCGGCCGGCCGATCACCGTCGACGATGTCGTCTTCTCGTGGGAGACGTTGAAGGCGCGCGGGCGTCCCAATCACCGCCTCTACTACCGCCAGGTCGTGCGCGTGGAGCAGCCCGGTCCGCGCGCCGTGCGCTTCGTGTTCGACGCCGAGAGCCCAGATCGCGAACTGCCGCTGATCCTGGGCCTGATGCCGATCCTCTCGAAGGCCTACTACGCCGATCAGAAATTCGAGCAGACGACGCTTGATCCGCCGCTCGGCAGCGGTCCCTATCGGGTCGCCCATGTGGACCCGGGCCGAGCCATCGTCTATGCGCGCGATCCCGACTACTGGGGCCAGCACCTGCCAATCAATCGCGGCCAGCACAACTTCGCGCGCATCCGCTACGACTACTTCCGCGACGCCAACGTCATGATGGAGGCCTTCCGGGCCGGCGAGTACGATTTCCGCGCCGAGTACGCGGCGGCGCGCTGGGCAACCGATTACGACTTCCCGGCCGTCGCCGACGGGCGGGTGCGGCTTGAGCGGCTGGCCCATGGCCGACCGTCGGGCATGCTCGGCATGGTCTTCAACACCCGGCGCGCGATCTTCGCCGACCGCGCGGTTCGTGAGGCCCTGTCCCATGCGTTCGATTTTGAGTGGGTCAACAAGACCCTGTTGCAGGGCGCCTACGTCCGCACCCACAGCATCTGGGACAATTCCGAGCTGGGTTCGCACGATCTGCCGGCGGGCCGCGAACTCGCGCTGCTTGAACCGTTCCGCGAGCGCCTGCCAGCGGCGTTGTTCGATCGACCCTATCGTCCGCCCGGCGTCGCGGGTGGCCTTCGCGCCAACCTGAGGGCGGCGCGACGGGGGCTGGCCGAGGCGGGTTGGGCGGTCCGCGGGGGGCGTCTTGAGCGGACGGCGGATGCCCACCCGATGGCTTTCGAGATTCTGCTGGTCCGTCCCGAGAACGAGAAGATCGCGCTCGCCTTCACCCGCAATCTGGAGCGGCTAGGGGTCGAGGCGCGGGTCCGCACGGTCGATACCGCCCAGTATCAATACCGCCGCAACGCTTTCGATTTCGACATGATCTTCTATCACTGGGATATGTCGCTCTCGCCCGGTAACGAGCAGGCCTACTACTGGACCAGCGCCGCCGCCGATCAGGAGGCGACGCGCAACTATCCGGGCGTCCGCGACCCGGTCGTCGACCATCTGATCGAGCGCATGACCGAGGCCCGCGACCGCGCCGATTTTGTGGCCACGATCCAGGCGCTCGACCGGGTGCTGCTATGGGGCCACTACGTCGTGCCGCTCTATCACCTCAACGACGACCGGGTCGCCTACCGGAACAAGCTCGCCCGGCCCGCGGTCACGCCGCTCTACGGCTATGTGCTGGAGGCGTGGTGGCGCGACCCGGCCCAAGCCCCACGCGAGCGACCGGCCGCGCGCGAGTGACTGGCCTTCAGGCGGGGCCGTGCAGCGCGGTTTTCGCCAGCATCATGTGAACCCCTTTGTCGACGTTGACGACCTGGGTCACGTGCAGATCGGCGGCCAGGCTGCACAGGCTGTAGGCGTCCTCGCCCGAGAGGTTGGTGCGCTCGCGAATGAGCGCGATCATTTCCCGCAGGGCCTGCTTGGCGGCGCCGTCGAGACTGCTATCGATGCCCATGGTGATGACGTGGGTGGGCGTCTCGGCGCGCGGCATGGCGAGCGCCGCCCGTTTGTGGATGACCAGCTCGAAGGTGCCCGAGAGCGCGGTTTCGAGCGCCGTGACGCAGACCTCGCCATCGCCCTGGACGGCATGGCCGTCGCCGACCGAAAATCCAGCCCCCGGATTGAACACCGGCAGAAACAGCGTGCTGCCCGCCGTGAGCTCCTTGTTGTCGAGATTGCCGCCGTGACGGCGCGGGATGATGGTGGTGATGGGGCCCCAGGCGGCCGGCGGCGCCACTCCCATGACCCCGAAGAATGGCGCCAGCGGCAGTTCGATCCCCCACGGCAACCGCGCCACCCGGCGCTCGCGGTCGATCGGGATGTGCAGCAGCCGGCGCTCGGGGAAATCGTCGGGCAGCGCGCCCATCAACGGGCGAATAATGTTCCAGCCCCAGTCCTGGCGGAACGCGATGTCGAGGATGCGCACCTCAAGCATGTCGCCGGGCTCGGCGCCGGCGATGGCGATCGGGCCGGTCAGGATGTGGCCGAACATCTGCGGCGTGACCTCGGCATGGACGGCGCGGTGCTCGGGCAGGATGTCGAACCCGCTATCGGGCATGATGTCGGGGCCGCCGGAGATTGCGTGCACGGTTACCTGATCGCCAGACTCGACCTCCAGAACCGGCTTGAGCGCCGCATCGAAGACGCCCCAGTGGACCGTATCGGGCGCGCTGCGGAGTTCGTGCTGACGTGGCATCGGCCGACGTTAGACGGTTTGGCCGAGCCCATCCAGCCGCTACACTCGCGCTGGGGGTGGCGGCCAACAAGGGTGGCGAATCGAATGGCTCGCGACAATATCGATACGGCCCGCGATAACATCGATACCGAGAGAGTGCGGGCGCTCTATCGCGTGATGGCGCGGATTCGCGCCTTCGAGGAGGCCGCCGAACAGGTCAAGCTCGCGGGCGAGGTCGCGGGCGCCGTCCACCTCTCGATCGGCCAGGAGGCGGTGGCGGCGGGCATCTGCCACGGCCTGCGCGAGATCGATCTCATCACCAGCAACCATCGCGGCCACGGCCACACTTTGGCCAAGGGCGCCGACCCCACCGCGATGATGTGCGAGCTGTTGGGCCGCGTCGGCGGCACCTCCCAGGGCAAGGGCGGCTCGATGCATATCGCCGACTTCGCGGTCGGCATGTTGGGCGCCAACGGCGTCGTCGCCGACGGCATTCCGATCGCGGTGGGCGCCGCCCACGCGGCCGTACTCATGGCCAAGGATATCGTCGCCGTCTCGTTCTTCGGCGATGGCGCGGTCAATCGCGGCCCGTTCCTCGAAGGCCTGAACTGGGCCAAGGTCTTCGACCTGCCGGTGCTGTTCGTGTGCGAGGACAACGCCTACGCCTCGACCACCCGCGCCAGCGCGGTGACGGCGGGGGCGGGCGCGGCGGCGCGCGCCGAAGGCATCGGTGTGCCGGCCTCCACCGTCGATGGCAACGATGTCGTCGCCGTCGATGATCTCGCCAGCGAGCAGGTGCGCGCGATCCGCGCCGGTGGCGGCCCGCGATTGATTCATGCCCGCACCTACCGCCTCAAGCCGCACACGGTCGGATTTCAAGACGGCTATCGCGACCCCGACGAGGTCGAGGCGCGCTACCAGCAAGAACCGCTCGGGCGCTGCGCCGCCCAGCTGACGGCGCTCGGCGTCGCCGAGGCTGAGTTGGCGGCCATCCGTGACGAGGCGGCGGCCGAGATGGCGGCGGCGGTGGCGGCGGCGATGGCGTCGCCCTGGCCGGAGCCGCACCTTGCGTTCACCGACGTGCAGGATGTGGGGGCGCCGCGTTGGCCGTCCTGAGCTATCGCGAAGCCGCGCGTCAGGCGATCGCCGAGGAGATGCGCCGCGATCCCACGGTGTGGGCGCTTGGCGAGGACCTCGGCCGGGGCGGCGTCTGGGGCCAGTACGGCGGTCTGGTCGACGAGTTCGGGCCGCGCCGCATCGTTGACACGCCGATTTCCGAATCAACCATCATGGGCGCCGCCGTCGGCGCGGCCCTGGTCGGCACCCGGCCGGTGGTCGAGATGCGTTTCTCCGACTTCGCGCTGATCGCGGTCGACGAGCTCGTCAACCAGGCCGCCAAGATGCGTTACATGTTCGGCGGCCAAGCCCGGGTGCCGCTGGTGGCGCGGTTGCCGATCGGCTTGCATGGCGCCTCGGCGGCCCAGCACTCCCAGTCGCTGGAGGCCTGGTGGGTCCATATCCCGGGGCTGGTGGTGGTGACGCCGGCGACCCCGGCCGACAACAAGGGGCTGCTGAAGGCGGCGATCCGCTGCGACGATCCGGTCGTCTACATGGAGCACAAGTCGCTGTGGCCGAGCGAAGGCGAGGTCCCGGACGACGATCACGTCGTGCCGTTTGGCGTGGCGCGGCGCAGTCGCGAAGGTGGCGATATCACGATCGTCAGCTGGTCGCGGACGGTTCACCTCGCCGATCAGGCGGCCGATGAACTCGGCGCTTCGGGAATCGGCGCCGAGATCATTGATCTGCGCACGTTGTGGCCGTGGGACGAGGACATGGTGTGCGAATCGGCGGGCCGCACCGGGCGGTTGCTGGTGGTCCACGAGGCGGTCCAGGCTGGCGGTTTCGGGGCCGAGGTAATTGCTACGGTGGTTGAGCGGCTCGGTAGTGGGCTTCGGGTCCCGCCCCGGCGGCTCGGCGGGCCGCGCATCCCGATCGCTTACTCCAAGCCGCTCGAGGATGAATTTCGCGTGCCCGTGGCGCGAATCGTCGCGACCGTGCGAGAGATGATGGAGGCAGAGAGAACATGACGGCGCCGGAGCGTTTGGACGGAAAGATCGCCATCGTCACCGGCGGCGCGATGGGTATCGGTCAGGCCATCGCCCTCGATCTCGCCGGACGTGGCGCGATGGTGGCGATCGGCGATATCGCCGAGGCCGGGGAGACGCTGCGACTGATCGAGGCGCGCGGCGGCCGCGCCGTCGGGGAAACCTGCGACATCATGCGGTCGGGATCGGTCAACGCGTTCGTCGATGGCATCGCTCACGGTCAGGGCGCGCTCGATGTCCTGGTGAATTGCGCCGGGGCGGGGGCGCGGGTCGGCCTGGTCGAGACCACCGACGAGGTGTGGCGCTCGGAGGTCGAGCTTAACCTCACCGGCGCCTTTTTCATGATTCGGGCGGTGGTGCCCCACATGCTGGCGGGCGCTGGCGGCGCCATCGTCAACGTCTCGTCGATTTCCGGCGTCATTGGCGGCTTGCCGTCGAGCGGCGAACATGGCCGTTCCGGCGCCGCCTATGCGTCCGCCAAGGCGGGCATGATAGGTCTGACCAAATGGGCCGCGCGCGAATTCGGCAAGCAGGGCATCCGCGTCAACGCCGTCGCACCGGGACCGGTCTATACGCGCCTAAACGTCGGCTACGAGTTTGAGCTGGAGAGCTACCCGTTGCCGCGTGTCGGCACGGTCGAGGACATGGCCCAAGCGGTTGGCTTCCTCGCCTCGCCGGCGTCGGCCTACATCACCGGCGAGGTCCTCAAGGTGGCCGGCGGCGTTGGCATGTAGCCCCGAGGTGGAGCGCGCCTAGTGCAGTTCGTGCGAGCCCTGCTGGTGGCGCCACCTTGGCGGTTGAAGTAGTTGGCTCGATCCCACCCGGACCGAATGGAGGGGGCCGTGGAGGTTGTCCTCCCAAAAGGCGAGGAACTCGTGCAGCGCCGGATAGTGCGGCGCCAGATCGTACAGCTGCCAGACGAACAGTTGCAGAATCGAAGGTGCATCCGGCATCCGATAGGTGATCTCGGCCGTCGTCAGCCGGTAACCCTTGAGTTGTTTATCGAGGTCCTGTGTTCTCCGTGCGGTTCGAGTCTCCATGCGAGCCCCCCTTCACGACAGACGTGTATGGACCATCCAATCTGGTGGGAGAAAGTTGACAAGACAATAACCGTTGTCACAAAAAGCGGATAAATCAAGCCGTTAGCAGCACTCTCCCAGGGCGGCTAACATTTTCGCCGGCCGAGGGGTTGACGGCGCGTCCAGGTCTGCGAGATGGTGTGCTTCGGGTGCTGGCACTCGCCACACCAGAGTGCTAAATACCCGCCGGCCGCACGATGCGCCGGCGTATGAGGGGGCGAAAAGCTGATGAAATTCAATCCATTGCACGATCGCGTGCTGATTAGACGGCTTGAATCGGATGAGCGGACGGCGGGCGGAATCATCATTCCGGACACTGCTCAGGAAAAACCGATGCAAGGCGAAGTCGTGGGCGCGGGCCCGGGCGCGCGCGACAGCGACGGCGCTCGCGTGCCGCTCGAAGTCAAGGCGGGCGATCAGGTGCTGTTCGGCAAGTTCGCCGGCACCGATGTCACGATCAACGGCGAGGACCTGCTCATCGTCAAGGAATCCGACATCCTCGCGGTGTTCGGCTCCAGCCCCGCCAAGGCTAAGAAAAAAGCGGCCTAGCAGCCTGTCGGACTGAGGTCCGCGAGAATGGGTGTGGACGGATCGCGATGTGGAGAGGTCATGGGATCGAGCGCCTTTCGTGAGGACACGGAGTGCGGTCGCTTGGCCGCGCGTACCGCAGGGTGAGTATACTCTTATGCCCTCTCGTGAGGGCACGAAGTACGTTCGCTTGCTCGCGCGTGCCGCAAGGCGAGCATACTCTTATTCCTTTTCGCGAGGTACGGAGTCCGGCCGCCTGCTCAAGCGTATTGCAAGGTGAACATTCTCTTTATGTTCCAGGCCAGGGTCACCAGGTTCCATTCGCCCGTGACCTTGTCCAGGCCGCGTAGCGAGAACTGGCGGAAGCCCATGGCCGATTTGATGATGCCGAACACCGGTTCCGGCGTTTGCTTGCGCAGGGCGTAGAGTTGCCGGCCCTCGGGCGTCGCCAGTCGATGTGTCATCGCTTCCAGCGGCGTCGGGTTCTCCGGGGGCGGCGGCGCGCCGGCGAAGCGGTCCTTCCAGGAGAGATGATGGCGTTCCCGGCCGGGCGTGATCAACGGCGCGATCTCGGCCTCGGCGCAGGCGTTCACGTTGGCCTCGCTGAAGTAGCCGCTGTCCGCCAGCAGGGTCTCGGGCGCGCCCAGCGCCTCGGGAAGGCGGGCGAGCGCTTCCAGCGCCGGCTCGATTTGCCGCTTGTCGTTGGGGGCCTGGACCACGTCGTTGGTGACCACCAGCAGGCTGTCGGCCGCCACCAGGGCTTGGGCGTTGTAGGCCTGTTCGAAGCCGCCGCCGGCCACCGGCATGATGCGCGAGTCCGCGTCGGTCAGATTGACCTGGTCCTTCGGCCCGGGCCCGGCCACCGGCGGCTCGGGTGGACGGCCGCCCGGCTTGCGGCCCGTCTTCTCGGCCTTCTCCGCGCGCGCCTCGAGCTTCGCCTCGTACTCGGCCCGTTCCCGCTCAAGGCGTTCGCGCGCCCGCGCCTCGATCACCGCCTTAGCCTCGGCGATGCGGGCCAGACGATCCTCGCGCCGGGCCAGTTCCTCGGGCACCGACATCCCGTCGGGCACATCCGCCCCATCGGCCGCCTCCGCCAACGCCATCAACTCCGCCACCTCGGCCTTCAACCGGGCTTCGAGCTCGCAGGCGTGTTTCCACGACAGCGCGCTGTGCCGGCTCGCGTTGGCGTGCACCTTGGTGCCGTCCAGCGCCACCGTGCCGAGCTTCAGCACCCCGGCTTCCCGGGCCAGCAGCAGCACCTCGACGAACAGCCCTTCGATCCGGTCGAGAAAACGCCGCCGGAACGCGGCGATGGTATCGTGGTCGGGATGATCGTTGGCCGCGATGAAGCGGAAAGCGACAGAATCATAGGTCGCGCGCTCCAACTTGCGGCTCGAAAACACCCCCGTGGCGTAGCCGTAGACCAGAAGCCCCAGCAGCATGCTCGGGTGATAGGACGCCGAGCCCGAGCCGCGATAGGCCTTCACGAACGCCGAGAGGTCCAACTGCTCGATCACCTCGACCACGAAGCGCGCCAGATGCCGCTCGGGAAGCCATTCCTCCACCGACGGCGGCAGCAGAAACCCCGTCTCCCGGTCGACCGGTCGGAAATTGCTCATGACGGCCTCCATCACGCGCGGGCAAATCAACTGATACCATCGAATCCTATTTCGACTCCCGGCTCAAGTCCGACAGGCTGCTAGGATACGACTCTGGCCCGATGCGGGCGGCAGACATGTGACCGGACCCGCTCGACACGCTTCGTGCAGATGTGTGGCCAGGGTCGCGGTAGGGGGGTCGCGCTCTTTGCGCGGCCCTCGAGGACGAGCGTGTTTCCTGTGCATCTCGAAGGTCGATCCGGCGCGCGCACGATTGCGGGATTGCCACCCGAGCCCCATCCAAGAGGGGGCTGGCCGGAGGGATCGTGCATATCCTGCTTATCGAGGACGATGCGGCCGCAGCGGCATGCCTCTGTCGTGGCCTCGCCGAGAGTGGTCACGTGGTCGACGACAGCGGCGACGGCGAGGAGGGTCTGGCGCGGGCGCGCGGCGGCGACTACGACGTTCTCATCGTCGACCGGATGCTGCCGGGTCGCGATGGCCTGTCATTGGTCGCCGCGCTGCGGGCTGGCGAGGAAGCCGCTGGCGATCGGACGCCTGTGTTGCTCCTGAGCGCGCTGGGCGAGGTGGACGACCGGATTAAAGGCATGCGCGCGCGCGGTGATAACTATCTCGTCAAGCCCTTGGCGTGGCCGACGAGGTCGAGGGCGTGGTGGTGCGCGCGGTGGTGCCGGGCGGCCCGGCCCGGCGCAACGGCATCGCCCGCGGCGACGTGATCGAGAAGATCGACGCGAGGCCGTGATGTTGCTCGTCAATCGCGGTGGATCGCAGCGTTACCTCGCCCTGCCCATCGACCGCGCCACCGAGCGCGGCTAGGTCGTGGACTCATAATGGACTTCTCAGTCATTCCGGACGTTAGGCGAGCCCGGAAATCGCTCACTTTTGGGCCGCGAGCCTTGCGATCCGGGATCCATTCCCGAACCGGCCCTCGGGTCCACCATGGCTCCCGGATCACTGACTTTTCTTTCCAAATCAAGGGCTTGGAGAAAAGTCGTGTCCGGGATGACAGCGTTAAATGAGTACAGGACCTAGGCGATGTCCAGACCTTCGAGGCGAAGAAGCGCGCGCTTGGTCGCCGCGCCGCCGTCGCCGGAATAGCCGCCAAGGCCGGTCGCGCCCACCACCCGGTGGCAGGGGATCAGAATCGGGATAGGGTTGCGCGCGCAAGCGCCCGCCACCGCGCGGGGTCCGCTCGCCAGGTCATGGGCGAGCGCGCCGTAGGTTCGCGTTGCGCCGCCGGGAATGGTGCGCATCAGGTCCCAGACTCGCTGCTGATACGCCGTGCCGGCCGGCCGCAGCGGCACCGTGGGTATGGTTCCGGTATCGAAATAACCGTCGAGGGCCGCCCGCGCCGCGACGAGAAGCGCTGTCGGTTCCGGATCGCCCGCCCACCCCCATTCCAAGGCAACGATCGCGCCATCGTCCTCGAACAGCGTCAGATCGCCGACGGGGCCGTGCATCGACAGGTGGGGCACGTCCTACGCCGCTGGTGGCGGGCGCGGCAGGGCGGCCCGCAGGGCCGCTGGCGCCCGCAGCGGCAGCGAGCAGGTCTGGCCGATGCAGACGTACGCGGTCGCCTGGCCATCGATCGCGGTCTTGCCATGGGCCGGATGACTGGCCGGGGTGTCGGCGCCGGGGGCCACGATCATCAACAGCCGGTTGGGCGCGACCGCCGCCCGGGCGATCCGCACCAGCGCTTCGGTATCGGCGGCCTCACGCGCGCCCACGATGACGATCTGGACCGCCGACTCGAGGAGCTCGAAGTTGTTCATCAAGGTCGTCATCGCTACCGAGCCGCGCTCGAGTTCCGCCGTGAAAGCATCGATCAGCGCCTCGCCGCGAGCGCGATAGGCGTCATCGCCGGCCAGGTGGTAAAGCCGCGCCAAGACCCCCACCATGACGCCATTGCCGGCCGGCGTCGCGTTGTCGGCCGCACTCCGGGTTCGCACGATGAGGCCCTCGGCGTCGCTGGCGGTGAAGAAATAGCCACCGTGGGTCGCATCCCAGTAGTACTCGTCACAGATCGCCACCCAGTCGCGCGCGCGATCGATGTAGCCGGGCGCGCCGGTCGCCTCGTGCAGCGCCAGCGCGGCGCGCGCCATGGCGGCGTAGTCGTCGATCATGGCCGTGATCTTGGCCTGGCCGGCGCGATAGCTGTGCAGCAACCGCCCGCCGGCCGCCATCTCCTCGCAGACGAAATCGAAGGCGCCGGCGGCCAGAGCGAGCCAATCGGGTTCGTCGAAAACGCCCGCCGCGTTGGCGAGCGAGGCGATGAGCAACCCGTTCCAGTCGGCCAGTACTTTGTCGTCCCAAGCTGGCTTGGGACGGCTGTCGCGCTCGCGAAACAGGATCGCGCGGCACTCGGCGAGCATCTCCTCGTGTTCGGCCGCGCCGAGCGCTGGCCGGGCGCTGCGGTTGAGGATATTGCGCCCCTCCCAGTTGCCGGCCGCGCTCACGTCGTAGGCGGCCTTGAAGGCGCCAGCACGGTCGCCGAGCAGGCGGTCGATGTCGGCCTCGGACCACACGTAGAAGCGCCCTTCCTCGCCTTCGCTGTCGGCGTCCTGGGTGGCCGCGAAACCGCCCTCGGCCCGCATCTCGCGCCTGATCCAGTCGATGGTCTCGCGCACCCGGGCGCGGTAGAGCGGCGATTGGGTCTCGCGCCACGCCGCGACGAGGATGTCGATGAGCTGGGCGTTGTCGTAGAGCATTTTCTCGAAATGGGGCGCCAGCCACCGCGGATCGGTCGAGTAGCGCGCGAATCCTCCCCCCAGATGGTCGTAGATGCCGCCCTGGCACATCCGATCGAGCGAGATCAGCACCGCGTCGCGATAGGCATCGCGACCGGTGCGGAACCAGGCCCGCCACAGGAATTCGAGGATCGAGCAGTTGGGGAATTTGGGCGCGCCACGCATGCCGCCGTGGACGGTGTCGATCTGGCCCACCACGTGCTCGGCTAGCTGGTCCAGGATCCTGGGGCTCAAGGCGCGGGCGGAGGCTCCGGCCGGGGGTTGGCCGAGCTTGGCCAGCGCGTCGACCAGTGCCGTGGTGTTGTTGGCGACCTTGTCGGGTTCGTCGCGGTGGATGCGGTGGATCTGGCGCAGCACCTCGGGGAAGCCGGGGCGGCCATAACGGGATTCGGGCGGGAAATAGGTGCCGCCCCAGAACGGCTCGCCGTTGGGCGTGAGGAACATCGTCAAGGGCCAGCCACCTTGCTGGCCCAGCAACGCCAGCGCATGTTGATAGATGGTGTCGATGTCTGGGCGCTCTTCGCGGTCGACCTTGATATTGACGAACAGCTCGTTCATGCGCGCGGCGATCTCGGCATTCTCGAACGACTCGTGCGCCATCACATGGCACCAGTGACAGGCCGCGTAGCCAATGCTGAGCAGCAACGGCCGGCCATCGCGGCGCGCGGTCTCGAACGCTTCGGTTCCCCACGGCTGCCAGTGGACGGGATTGTCCTTGTGCTGCAGCAAATAGGGGCTGGTCTCGTGACCGAGGATGTTCGGCATATGGATGTTCGGTATGGTTATGGGCGATATGGGGCGGAGATGTCCCGGTCGATGTTGAAAAGTTGAGGTAGGTGTCGCTCTCCTGGAGCCGTTAGGCTCCGGGTGCTGCAAACCCAAGAGGGAGAACGACACCATGGGAAAGAATATCCGTAGTTCCAGTAGCCCGAAAGCCCTTGCCACCTCGTTTCCTATGCCGCCGCTGGCAGACGCGATGGACGCAGTCCGTCTCAGCGTGGATCGGTTCTGTCTCCTGGCCGGGGTCGAGGCCTTGGCCGAGATGATGGAGGAGGACGCCACGACCGTGTGCGGGGCCCGACATCGTCGCCATGGGAACCGTCGGGGTTATCGCTGGGGCCATACGCAGAGCGAGATCGGCTACCACGGCGGCCGCGTGAAAGTGCAGCGGCCACGGGTTCGCGACCATGCTGGCAAGGAGGTGGGTTTGGAGAGCTGGCAGGTGCTGCGCGACGGCAACCTGTTGCTCGAGTGGGCGCTCAACCTGATGGTGCTGAACGTGCGACCCGCAAGTACCACCGCGCGGTCCGTCTGCCCGAGGGCGACCTGGCGAAAGCGCGTGGCGACGGCACCTCGAAGTCGGCCGTTTCCCGGCGCTTTGTGGCGCTGTCGCGCAAGAAGATGAAGGCCTGGCTTGCCTCGGACCTCTCGGAGCTCGACCTGCTGGTCATCCAGATCGACGGTCTGCATGTCGGCGACCATGTCTTGGTGGCGGCGATCGGCGTCGATGGCAACGGCGACAAGCATGTCCTGGCCGTGGTCGAGGGGGCGACGGAGAACACTGTCGTCGTCCAGGCCTTGCTCGACAATCTCCTCGCCAGGGGGCTCGATCCGACGCTGCCCCGGCTGTTCATCGTCGATGGCGCGAAGGCGCTCAGCAAAGCGATCCGCAACACCTTCGGTGTGGCCGCCGCCATCCAGCGCTGCCAGGTCCACAAGGGCCGTAACATCATCGAGCGCCTGCCCCTGCATTTGCATGCGAGCGTCAAGAAGGCGCTCCGTCAGGCCTGGGACCAGGACGACGCAGACAAGGCCGAACGGCTGCTGCGCAACCTGGCCCGGCGTCTGGAGCATGAGGAACCGGGCGTCTCGGGCAGCATCCTGGAGGGGCTGGACGAGATACTCACCGTCATCCGCCTCGGCCTGCCGCACGAACTCCGGCGCTCGCTCGCCTGCACCAACATCGTCGAGAACGCGCTCGGCACGGTGCGCCAGGTCACCCGCAACGTCAAACGCTGGAGACACGCCGAGATGGCGCTCAGATGGACCGCCGCCGGCCTGCTGGAGGCCCAGAAAACCTTCCGTCGCCTCAAGGCCTATCGTCAGCTGCCCATCCTCCGAAATGCTCTCCAGGAACACTTGAGAAAGGCTCAGGCCGACAGTGCCATTGAAACCATCATGAAGGCAGCATAGCATCATCAACCAGCGACGCCTGCCCCACGAATTTCAACAGAGATAGGGACATCGCCTATGGGGCGCCCCGGTGGCGTTGCGCTCGTTGGGGCCATGGCCTAAGTGTGTGCCATCCTAGCGCGCGGCGGCGGGGCGCCGCCAGTCGGTGACAAAGCACCGGGCGAGATTGGCGATGAGCAAGGTGGGCGGCGCGGAGCGGCAGGTCGAAGGCTCTTTTTACCGTCGTCATGTGTTCATGTGCGTGAACGAGCGTCCGGCTGGCCATGAACGCGGCTGCTGCAAGGAAAAGGGCGCCGAGCCACTGCGCAACTACATGAAGGCCAAGGCCAAGGCGTTGGGCCTCGGCGACGTGCGTATCAACGCCGCGATGTGTCTCGATCGCTGCGAGCTGGGGCCGACCATGGTCATCTATCCGGAGGGCCTGTGGTACACCTACACAAACCAAGCCGACCTCGACGAAATACTGGAGACCGAGCTCATCGGCGGTCGCCGGGTCGAGCGGCTTCTCCTGACGGTGGATCAGACCGAGCCCGGCCCGCCCTGACGGCGCCCGAAACCATTTTCGCGCTGTCGAGCGGTCGTGGCCGGGCGGGCATCGCCGTGTTGCGCATATCGGGCCTGCGGGCGCTGGAGGCGGCGCGCGCGCTGGGCTGTGACGCCGCCGCGCCGCGCCAGGCGACGCGTGTGCGCCTGACAGCGCCGGAGAGCAACGAACCGCTCGACGACGGGCTGATGCTGTGGTTTCCGGCGCCCGCGAGCTTCACCGGGGAGGACGTGGTGGAACTTCATCTCCATGGCGGTATCGCGGTGATCGCCGGCGTCGTCGGGGCGTTGGCGGCGCGTCCGGGGCTGCGCGCGGCGGTGCCGGGCGAGTTCACGCGGCGGGCGTTCGAGAATGGCAAGCTCGAGCTCACCCAGGTCGAGGGACTGGCTGATCTCGTCAACGCCGAAACGGCGGCACAGCGGCGCCAGGCGCTGCGCCAGCTCGGTGGCGACTTCGGGGCGCGCTGCGAAGCCTGGCGTGGATCCTTGTTGCGGTGCCTCGGCCACCTCGAGGCCGAGATCGATTTCGTCGACGATGACCTGCCCTCGGGGTTGATCGAACGGGGCCGCGACGATGTCTCGCGACTGCGGGCCGAGATCGCCGGCTGTCTCGACGATAGCGGTGGCGGCGAGCGCCTCCGCGAGGGTGCCTACGTGGTCATCCTCGGGGCGCCCAACGTCGGCAAATCGAGCCTCCTCAATCGGTTGGCGGGCCGCGCGGCGGCGATCGTTTCGGCCCGCGCTGGCACCACCCGCGACGTGATCGAGGTTCAACTCGACCTCGGCGGCTACCCGGTGACGGTCGCGGATACGGCGGGTTTGCGGGCGGCGGGCGACGAGATCGAGGGCGAAGGCGTGCGCCGGGCCACCGCGCGGGCCGAAGTCGCCGATCTCAAGCTGATCGTCGGCGACGCGAGCGCGCCGGAGGGCGTCGTCGCCGTCGGCGGCGGTGGCGCGGAGCTGGTGGTGTGGAACAAGGCCGACTTGGTGGAGGGTCCGCGATGCTCGCATAGGCGGCCCGGGATCGAGGTCTCGGCGTTGACCGGGGCGGGCATCGAGGCGCTGATCGGCGCGATCGGGGGGGCGGCGGCGGAGCGGCTCGCAGAGGGCGCGGGAGCGGCCATCACCCGGTCCCGCCACCGTCAGGCGCTCGAGGATTGCGTCGCCGCGCTGGAGCGTGCGGGCACTGGCGTTGAGGTCGAGCTGATGGCCGAGGACGTGCGCCTCGCCGTGCGGGCGCTGGGGCGGATCACCGGGCGGGTCGATGTCGAGGACCTACTAGATGTGGTATTCGCGGAGTTGTGCATTGGCAAATAAAGGAGCGGCCACGCCCACCGTCTGGGACGTGGTGGTGATTGGCGGCGGCCATGCGGGCTGCGAGGCGGCGGCCGCCGCGGCGCGGGTCGGCGCGCGGACGCTGCTGGTGACTCACCATCGCGACACCATCGGGGCGATGTCGTGCAACCCGGCGATTGGCGGCGTTGGCAAGGGGCACCTGGTCCGCGAGATCGACGCCCTCGACGGCCTGATGGGTCGGGTCGCGGACGCGGCGGGGATCCAGTTTCGGGTGCTCAACCGGAGTAAGGGGCCGGCGGTGCGCGGCCCCAGGGCCCAGGCCGACCGCGAGCTTTATCGGGCGGCCATGCAAGACGCCTTGCGCGACATCGTGGGGCTGGAGATAGGCCAAGGCGCGGTCGAGGACCTGGTGGTCGACGGCGACGCCGTGCGGGGCGTGGTCATGGACAGCGGAGACGAGATCACCGCCGGCCGCGTGGTGCTGACGACCGGGACGTTTCTGCGCGGGGTTATCCACATTGGCGAGGAGCGGACCGATGCGGGACGGGTAGGCGAGGCGCCGGCTGTCGGCTTGGCGCGCTGCTTGGAGCGGTTCGGCTTTCAGTTGGGGCGACTGAAGACCGGGACGCCGCCCCGGCTCGACGGTCGCACGATCGATTGGGAGGGGCTCGACATCCAGCCGGGCGACGATCCGCCGCAGCCGTTCTCGTTCCTGACCCCGGCGATCACGACGCCGCAAATCGTCTGCCACCTAACCGGAACGACGGCCGAAACCCACGCCCTGATCCGCGCCAACATCCATCGCGCGCCGATGTACTCGGGGCGGATCAGCGGAGTCGCGCCGCGCTACTGCCCCTCGATCGAGGACAAGGTGATGCGCTTCGCCGACCGCGACCGCCACCAGATATTCTTGGAACCGGAGGGACTGAATGACGACACGGTCTATCCCAACGGCATTTCGACATCGTTGCCGCGTGAGGTCCAGGCGGACATGCTGCGGACTATTCCCGGCCTGGAGCGGGCGGCGATTCGACGGCACGGATATGCGATCGAGTACGATTTCGTCGACCCGCGCGAGCTCGGGCCGAGTCTGGAAACGCGGCGCGTGGCGGGGCTCTACCTGGCCGGTCAGATCAACGGCACGACCGGCTATGAGGAGGCGGCCGCCCAGGGCCTGATGGCCGGATTGAACGCGGGCCTGGCGGCGGGGGCGGCGGCGCCGCTGGTGCTCGATCGGGCCGATGGCTACATCGGCGTGTTGATCGACGATCTCATTACCCGGGGCACCGGCGAGCCGTATCGGATGTTCACCTCGCGCGCCGAGTACCGCTTGACCCTGCGCGCCGACAACGCCGATCAGCGTCTGACGCCGCTTGGCATCCAAGCCGGCTGCGTGGCGGGCACGCGGCGAGCCGCGTTCGCCGTCAAGCGCGCGGCCTTGGCCGGCGCCAAGGAGACGATGCAGGGACTAACGACCGGCGCGGCGGAGGCGCGCGACGCCGGATTGCCGGTATCACGCGACGGGCGGGGACGATGCGCCAGTGATCTGCTGCGGCTGCCGGGCGTGACGATGGCGGGCTTGGCCGTGCGCTGGCCGGTGCTGGGCGGCATCTCGCCGGTCATCGCCGAGCAGCTCGAGGCCGACGCCCACTACGCGGGGTATATGGACCGCCAGGCCGCCGATATCGAGGCCTTCCGCCGGGACGACGGGCTGCGGCTGCCGGTCGGATTGGACTACGGGCGAATCGGCGGCTTGTCCAATGAAGTGCGCGAGAAGCTAGCCACGGCACGCCCGGCGACGCTGGGGCAGGCGGCACGAATACCGGGCGTGACGGCAGGGGCCGTGACAGCGTTGCTCGGACATGTGCGGCGTGGCGCCGGGGCAGGAGCCGACGCCAGGTGAGCGCAATTGTTTCACGTGAAACAATGGCGCCGGACGCCTTCCGCGCGCAGGCGAATGTTTCACGTGAAACAATTGCCCGACTCGAGACCTACGCGGCGGCCCTGCGGCGCTGGAATCAAGCCCTTAGTCTCGTCAGCGCCGCCTCGCTGACCGACTTGTGGCGCCGGCATTTCCTTGATAGCGCACAGCTTTTGCCGCTCGCGCCAAGCGCCGCTCGGGTCTGGCTCGATCTCGGCAGCGGCGCTGGTTTCCCAGGCATGATTCTCGCGATGCTCGGCGCACCCGACGTTCACTTGGTCGAAAGCGAGCGGCGCAAGTGCGAGTTCCTTCGCGCCGTGGCCCGCGACACCGCGACCGAGCTCACGATCCATTGTCGGCGGGTCGAGGACATGCCGGCGCTTAACGCCGATGTCGTCACCGCGCGCGCGCTGGCGCCGCTGCCGCGGCTGATCGCGTTGACGGGGCGCTTCGCCACCGCCGACACCATCGGTCTATTCCCCAAGGGCGCGCGTGTCGTCGACGAATGGACGGATCTCGCCAAATATCCGACAATCAACGTCGAGCGTGTGGCGAGTCGATCGAGCTCCTCGGGAACGATCCTCCGCGTGAAGGGATTCAGCGATACTTGATTCGGCGCGGTCGCCTGGCCGTGGTCAACGTGTCATCGCGGTGGCCAACCAAAAGGGCGGGGTCGGCAAGACAACGACGGCGATCAATCTGGCCACGGCGCTGGCGGCCGTCGGCCGCCGCGTTCTGCTGATCGACGCCGACCCGCAAGGCAACGCCACCACCGGGCTCGGCGTGCCCATCGCGCCCGGACGTCTGTCCACCTACGAGGTCATCGGGGGCTCGGCGCCGCTCCGGCAGGCCGTCCTACACACCGTCATCCCCGGCCTCGACCTGGTGCCCTCGGCGGTCGATCTACTGGGCGCCGAGATCGAACTGGTGAACTTCGAACGGCGCGAATACCGCTTGCGTGAGGCGATCAGGGCCGCGCCGACCGGCCACGATCACATCCTGATCGATTGTCCGCCGGCGCTCGGGCTCCTGACTCTCAACGCATTGACGGCGGCTCATGCGGTGCTAGTGCCGCTCCAATGCGAGTTCTTCGCCCTCCAGGGATTGAGCCAGTTGATCCGCACGCTGCAACGGGTCCGCCAAGCCTTCAATCCTATACTAGACATCGAAGGGGTGGTGCTGACGATGTATGACCAGCGCAACAAACTGTCGGGCCAAGTGGCCGCCGACGTCCGCGATTGCTTGGGCGCCAAGGTCTACGAAACGGTGATCCCGCGCAACGTCCGGGTCTCGGAGGCGCCCTCCTACGGCAAGCCGGCCCTGGTCTACGACCATCGTTGCGCGGGCAGCGCGGCCTATATACAGCTCGCGCGCGAAGTGTTGCGACGCGAGACGACGGCGGCGGCATGAGCGAGGAAGCGCGGACCACGGGACTGGGCCGGGGTCTTTCGTCGCTGTTGGGCGACGAGGGCGAGGACTATGCCGTGCTCGATCGCGCTCGCGGTGCGCGCGAGGTGCCGATCGAGCAGATACGGCCCAATCCGCGCCAACCGCGCCAGAACTTCGGCGCCGAGGAGCTCGACTCGCTGGCGCAATCGATCAGCAGCCAGGGCATCCTGCAACCGATCTTGGTCCGCCGCGTGTCGGGTGAGAGCGATGCCTACGAGATCCTCGCCGGTGAGCGCCGCTGGCGGGCCGCCCAGCGGGCGCGGCTTCATCAAGTGCCGGTGGTCATCCGCGATATCGACGATGGCGGGGTGCTTGAGATCGCCTTGATCGAGAACTTGCAGCGTGAGGACCTGACGGCGTTGGAGGAGGCGGAGGCCTACCAGCGGCTGATCGACGAGTTCGCGCAGACCCAGGAGATGTTGAGCGAGACGGTCGGCAAGAGCCGCAGCCACGTCGCCAATACCCTGCGCCTCCTGGGCTTGCCGGAGGAAATCAAGCTGATGCTCCAGGACGGCCGCCTCAGCGCTGGCCACGGTCGCGCCCTTCTCGGCGCGTCCAAACCACTACAACTCGCCGAGGACATCGTTGCCCTCGGCCTCAATGTGCGTCAGTCGGAAAATATCGCCAAGGGACATCCCGCGCGGGGGCGACCCACCCGACGGCGGGAGAAAGACACCAACACCCTGGCGCTCGAGCACGATCTCTCGTCGGCACTCGGCCTCAGCGTGAGCATCCAGGACCGCAGTCCGCGCGGCGGTGGCGTCACCATCAGCTACGAGACCCTCGAACAGCTCGACGAGTTGTGCCGCCGGCTGTGTCACCACGTCGATCATTGAGCGCCCGCGCGTGTCGTTCCGAC